>CAWFGM010000050.1:0-94020 GCA_963815175.1 uncultured Acidobacteriaceae bacterium | reverse complement strand
TTGCGCACATCGAGAGGCTTGAGCGCCATGTAGACAAACCCATGGTTGCTGGCGCCGTTGCCGCCGATGTAGGCATTTACGTTGGCCACGGCAGGGTCAGCCTTAATCACGTTGACTAAGGCTTTGACGGAATTGTTCATGACCGGGAACGATGCGTCCTGCGGTCCCTGGACGCCGCCCACCAGGGCGCCCGTGTCCTGCTGCGGGAAGAAGCCCTTCGGAATCTTGATAATCAGGACGACGTTCAAGGCGATGGTGAGCATCAGCACCACCAGCATCAGCCCGGATTGTCCAGCACCCACCGCAGGGAATGCCGGTAGACCTTCAGCATCCCGTCGAAAAACCTCTCGCTGGCGCGATAGAGCGCGCCCATGGGTTTCGCCGTCGTGCGGTTTGAGCAAATGGGCGCACATCATCGGCGTGGTGGTCAGCGAAATCATCATGGAGACGATGATGGCCGTGGACAGCGTCACGGCAAACTCGCGGAAAAGCCGGCCCACGATGCCGCCCATCATCAGCAGCGGGAATGAATACGGCGATCAGCGATATGCTGATGGTAAGCACGGTGAAGCCGATCTCCTTCGCGCCCTTCAGCGCGGCTTCCATCGGCGGCATCCCCGTTTCCAGATAGCGGGAGATGTTTTCCATGACCACGATGGCGTCATCCACCACGAAGCCGGTGGAGATGGTCAGCGCCATCAGGGAGAGATTGTCCAGGCTGTAGCCCAACAGATACATCACGGCGAAGGTGCCGATCAACGATACCGGCACGGCGACGCTGGGAATGAGGGTGGCGCGGGCGTTGCGCAGGAACAGGAAGACCACCAGGATGACCAGAATCACCGAGATGATCAGCGTCGACTCCACGTCATGCACCGAAGCGCGGATGGTCGTGGTACGGTCCAGCACGATCGGTGGTCTTGATTCCCTGCGGCATCACCGCCTGGAGGAAGGGAAGCTGGGCCCGGACGCGATCGTTGGTCTGGATGATATTGGCGCCCGGCTGGCGGAAGATAATGACCGTTACCGATGGATTGCCATTCAGGTAGCCGCCGGTGCGAACGTTCTGCGCTGAGTCGTCACCTTGGCCACGTCGGCGAGCCGGACGGCGAGTCCATTGTGATAGCCGACGATCAGCGGCCGGTACTCAGCGGCCTTGGAGATCTGGTCGTTGGCGATGATATCCGCGGTCACCGCGCCGTTGGTGATCTGGCCGCGAGCGATGTGGGAATTTTGCAGGCTCAGCAGGGACTGTATCGTCCGCCATGGTAATTCCGTAACGGTGCAATTGCGGTGGATTGACCTCGACGCGCACCGCCGGATACGACGCGCCGCCCACGAACGACCTGTCCCACGCCCTGAATCTGGGAAAGCTTCTGCTCCATGATGGTCGAGGCGGAGTCATACATGCCTGCCGGTCGTACTTATCCGAAGTCAGGCCCAGGATCATGATCGGCGCGTCGGCCGGGTTGACCTTGCGATAGGTCGGATTGGACGGCAGGTTGGCCGGCAGATAGGTGCGCGCCGCATTGATGGCTGCCTCCACGTCGCGCGCGGCGCCGTCGATATTGCGGCTCAAGTCGAACTGCAGGGTGACGTTGGTGCTGCCCAGCGAGCTCGAAGAGGTCATCTCGGTGACGCCGGCGATATGGCCGAACTGCCGCTCCAGCGGAGTGGCGACCGAGGAGGCCATGATCTGCGCGCTGGCGCCGGGCAGGCCGGCGGAGACGGAGATGGTGGGAAAATCCACCTGGGGCAGCGGGGAAACCGGCAGCACGTTGAAAGCGATGCCCCCGGCAATGGCAATGGCTGCCGTCAGCAGCGTTGTGGCCACCGGGCGGCGAATGAATGGCGCGGACAGGTTCATGCGTGGCCTGCGGGCTCCGGCTCAGGGCCTCCGGCGGGGCGCCGCGAGCTGGAGAATCTTTGCGCCAGGTTGTCAAAGAAGATGTAAATCACCGGCGTGGTGTAGAGGGTAAGCACCTGGCTCAATAACAAACCGCCCACCATGGCGATGCCCAGGGGGCGGCGGAGCTCGGAGCCAATGCCGGTTCCAGCGGCCAGCGGAATTCCACCCAGCAGCGCGGCCATGGTGGTCATCATGATGGGGCGAAAACGCAGCAGGCTGGCTTCGTAAATCGCGTCGGTCGAGCTCAGTCCTCGCTGCCGTTCGCCTTCCAGCGCAAAATCCACCATCATGATGCCGTTCTTTTTCACGATGCCGATCAGCAGGATGATGCCGATGATGGCCACCACGCTCAAATCCTGATGAAACAAGATGAGCGACAGCAAAGCGCCCACGCCCGCGGAAGGCAGGGTGGAAAGAATGGTGATGGGGTGAATGAAGCTTTCGTACAGTACGCCCAGCACGATGTACACCGTGACCAGGGCAGCGAGAATCAGCAGGGCTTCATTGGATAGGGAATTCTCAAAAGCGGCGGCCGTGCCCTGGAAGCCGGTCTGCACGCTGGCCGGAAAATTCATCTCCTTTGGCTGTTTTATTGATGGCGTCGATGGCCTCGCCCAAGGAAGCATTGCCCGCCAGGTTGAAGGAGACGGTCACCGCCGGGAACTGGCCCTGGTGGTTGATCGACAGCGACTCGGTGCCTGGCTCCATGTGGGTAAACGCGCCCAGGGGAACAGCGTTGCTGGGGATCGAACTGGTATTGGTGTTGGCGGAACTCGACCCGGTCGTGTTGGCCGTCGTCGCCAGGGCGCGGGTGGGCGGAGTCAGGATCCCGGAAGATGGGGTGTACAGCGCGGACTCCGTGGTGGCATTGGAGCCTGCCGTGGCCGACGCCGAGGCCGAGTAGGAGGTGCTGGCCGCCGCGCCCGAGGTCCCCGTCGAGGCGTTGCCCTGGATGTAAATCTTGTTCAACCGCTGCGGATCGTTGGCGAAGTTCGGCTGCGCCTCCAGGATCACGTGGTACTGGTTGAGCTGGGTGTACATGGTGTTGATCTGGCGCTGGCCGAAGGCGTCGTAGAGTGTGTTGTCAATGGTGGAGGGCGCAATGCCCAGCCGCGAAGCGGAGACCCGGTCGATGGCCAGAGACACCGTCAGTCCACCGGTCTGCTGATCGGTGGCCACGTCTTCCAATTGAGGCAGCTTTTGCAGCTTGGCTACGAAGCGGTCGGCCCAGCTATCCAGCTCATTTACGTCCGGATCTTCCAGGGTGTACTGATATTGCGTCCGGCTCACCCGGTCGTCGACGGTGATGTTCTGCACCGGCTGCATGAACAACTTGATGCCGTTGACCTGGGTCAGGCTGTTGTTCAGCCGGCGAATCACGTCGGAGGCGCTGAGGTCGCGCTGGTCCAGCGGCTTCAGGTTGATCGACATGCGTCCGCTGTTCAGCGTGGTGTTGGTGCCGTCGGCCCCGATAAAGGAGGAGAGACTTTCGACCGCCGGATCTTTCAGAATGACGTTGGCCAGATCCTGCTGCGCCTTGGCCATGGCGGTAAAGGAGATAGACGCCGGCGCCTGCGAGATGCCCTGGATTACCCCCGTGTCCTGCACCGGAAAGAAGCCTTTGGGAATGATGATGTAGAGAAAGATGGTGAGCACCAGGGTGCCCAGGGCAACCAGCAGGGTAAGCCCCTGGAAGCGCAGGACCACCTTGAGCGTGCGGCCATAAAAGCCGATCATGCTCTCGAAGACGCGTTCCGACGCCTGATAGAAGCGTCCCTGGGTGGCCTGCGGATTATGGCGCAGAATGCGCGAGCACATCATCGGCGTCAAGGTCAGCGAGACCACGGCGGAGATGATGATGGTGACCGCCAGGGTCACGGCGAACTCGCGGAAGAGGCGGCCCACGACATCGCCCATGAAGAGCAAGGGGATGAGCACGGCGATCAGCGAGACGGTCAGCGAAACGATGGTGAAGCCGATCTGCTCCGCGCCCACCAGCGCCGCCTGCATCGGCGTATAGCCCTCTTCCAAATAACGGGAAATGTTCTCGATCATGACGATCGCATCGTCCACCACGAAGCCGGTGGAGATGGTGAGCGCCATCAGGGAGAGGTTGTCGAGGCTGTAGCCGAGGCCGTACATGGCGGCGAAGGTGCCGACGATCGACAGCGGCACGGCGACACTGGGAATGATGGTGGCGTACAGGTTGCGCAGGAAGAGAAAGATCACCATCACCACCAGGGCGATGGTCAACATCAACTCGAATTCGACGTCGGCGACCGAAGCCTTGATGTCGGTGGTCAAGTCGGTCAGGGTGGTGACGTCGATGCCCGACGGCAGATTCGCCTGCAATTGCGGCAGCAATAACTGGATACTCTTGACCACGCTGATGGTGTTGGCGCCCGGCTGGCGCTGCACGTTGAGAATCACCGCCGGCGTCTGGTTCATCCAGGCGGCTTGCTTGGTGTTCTCCACTCCATCCACGATTTTGGCGACGTCGTGCAGAAAGACGGGAGCGTTGTTGCGGTAAGCGACGACTACGTCCTTGTAGTCCGCGCTGGTGACCAGCTGATCGTTGGCGTCGATCTGGTAATCCTGGCGGGGACCGTCAAAGTTGCCTTTGGCCTGGTTGACGCTGGCGGAGACCAGGGCGGTGCGCACCGCTTCCAGGTCGATGCCGTAGGACTGCAGCTGGGCCGGATTCACCTGGATACGGACGGCCGGCTTCTGGCCGCCGCTGATGCTGACCAGGCCGACCCCGTTGAGCTGGGAAATCTTGGGCGCCAGCCGGGTGTCGACGTAGTTTTCCACCTGCGCCAACGGCATGGTCGTGGAAGTGATGCCCAAGGTCAGCACGGGTGCGTCCGCAGGGTTGGTCTTGCTGTAGATCGGGGGCGCGGGCAGGTCGGCGGGCAGGAAGCTTTGCGCGGCGTTGATCGCCGATTGGACCTCTTCTTCCGCCACGTCGATGGGCAGTGAGAGGTTGAATTGCAGCACCACCACCGAGGTGGCCCCGGAACTGGTGGAGGTCATCTGGCTGAGGCCCTGCATCTCGCCAAACTGCCGTTCCAGCGGAGCGGTCACGGTGGTGGCGACCACGTCGGGGCTGGCTCCGGGATAAAAGGTGAGTACCTGGATGGTCGGGTAGTCGACCTCAGGCAGGGCGGAGACCGGCAATTGCGTGTAGGCGACGATGCCTACCAGCATGATGGCGGCCATCAGCAACGAGGTCGCGACCGGCCGCAGAATAAATGGGCGGGACGGACTCACGGGGCATCGCTCTCATTATTCGAAGGCAGAAGCACCTGTTTGGTGATGGTGACCTTGGAGCCGTCCTGCAGCTTCTCGAAGCTGCTGTCGGCAACCACATCTCCGGCGTTGAGCCCTTGGACCTCAGTCACATTGGCTTCGCTGACTCCCGGCTTGATGTTATGAATATGCGCGACGTTGTTTTGAATCAGGAACACAAACGACTCGTCGCCGTTGTGCTGGATCGCTGATGAGGGAATCAGGATTACATTTTCCAGCGTTTGCAGCAGCAGGCGGGCATTGACGAACTGGTTGGGAAAGAGCGCGCTGTCTTTGTTGTCGAAAAGGGCGCGCAGTTTCAAGGTACCGGTCGTGGTGTCGATTTGGTTATCGGTCGCTTCCAGCTTTCCCGTGGCTATATTGGACTGGTTGGAGCGGTCCAGAGCATCGACCGTGAGCGGCTTTCCCTTGTGCATCTGCTGTTGCAGTTGGGTCACATTGTCTTCCGGAATGGTGAAGACCACGGTGATGGGCTGCATTTGGGTGACCACGGCCAGGGGCGTGGAGCTGGAGGCCACGGCGAGGTTTCCCGGATCGACCAGGCGGAGGCCGACGCGGCCGTTAATGGGCGACGTGATGTGGGTGAAAGCCAGTTGCGTCTGGTCGTACTGCAGGGTTCCCTGGTCCGCTTTGACGACGCCCTGGTCCTGCAGGACAAGCTTCTCCTGGTCTTCCAGGGTCTGTTTCGGGATTGCGTTACGCGCCCAGGCGTCCTGATAGCGCTTCAGGTCCATTTCGGCCTGGGCCAGCAGGTTGGTGTCGCGCTCCAGGTTCCCCTGGGCGGTGAGCACGTTGGCCTGGTAGGGCCGGGGATCGATCTGGATCATGGTTTCTCCGCGGCGGACCAATTGACCCTCGCGGTAGTAGACCCCGCTGATGACACCGGTTACCTGGCTGATAAGGGTGGTGGTATAGACCGGGGTGACGGTGCCGATGGCGTCCAGGTAGACGCCGATGCTGCCTTTTTTCGCGGTTCTTACGTTCAGGGTCACGTTGCCGCCGGCGCCGCGCCTGCCTCTTCCGCCGGCCGCCGCCGGGGCCTGCCGGTGGTGCATGACCCACCAGAAAAGCAGGGCAAACAGGGCCAGGATGATCACCCAAACCAGGACGCGGATTCCCCCGGAGCGGCGGGGCGGAGAGAGTTGGTGATCGGGCCCGATGTGCGGTTCGGTAGCGCGCGGCTCCGGTTTCTCTTGCCTCTCTCGGGTGTCGCGAATGTCGTCTTGCATCAGTTGACCTGGTGTCCTCGTTGCTGGTGTTGCTGCCTCCCGATCGCGCTCTTCACGGCGGAAGGATCGGCCTCTACTCGCGTTGGTTTGCCGGCGAGCAAGGCCGGGCAAGAACAATTCATTGGGCGGGCTACGGCGCGCCCCACGGTGAACCGGGGCGGGCGGGGCAGATGTTGTCAAAATCGTTCATGGCATAGCTAACCAAGGAAGCTGATCCATACTCCACCCTGCGACCAACTCCTGAAAAGCCCCCTGCCTGGAGGCGGGAAGCCGTAACATTCTCCGGCACGATCAAAGAATTAGACGGTCTACCCGCATTATGAGACGCACACCCATTTTCCTGTACGCTGCTCTGGCCAGGTCTGCGTATGCGGCTTTCTTCAAATCCGGGGCCAACTGCCTTCTTTGTGCTCTGTGATGAGAATAACGCAGGCCGCGTCTCCCGGGAAAATGCAAAGAGCATCGATATCTTTGCTTGGGCGATGGGTTATTTCTTGCCTGCGGGCGCCGCAGGGGCAGCCTTCTTCTGGCTTTTCACTTTGGCCCAGCGCCTGCGCTGAGCGTCGGCGATGGCCTTGCGTGCCTTGGCACTCAGTTTTCTGCGGGCCTTCTGATGGGTAACAGCGGCGGTGGGGGTTTTGCGGGCAGGGGCGTAGCCGCTCTCCGCCAGAATGGCGCGCGCCTGGCGAAGCTTAGCGATCTCTTCATCGATAGCGTTCAGGATTTGGTCGTTCACATTCGTTCCTTTCGCTCCATGGCCAGAATAACAGGTTAGACGGCAGCGGTTGCCGGGTGGACACCGCCCGGTCTCCGGTGCGGTCATCGCTGCGCGGGTAGAACGAATTGGACCGAAACGGAACTAACATCCGTTCTCGATCGCGGCCATTGCAACAGATCGGTCAACAGGTCGAAATGGTGTAAGCATGCAACCGGGTATTTGGCACTGTGATTGTGCTATTTTAGGTGTGACCCGAACGTCACCAATTGGGGTGATTACCCTTGTGCGGCGCAGTAATGGCGCTTAAGTGACACCACTCGTTCGCTGCGCTACACGTTTCGTAAGCTGGCGGTTTTTCCAATCTCGATTAGTCTCACTCATGTAGTCAGTTGCTGTGACGCGAGGGAGAACATGAAGGGCTATACCAAGGTAGTGAAGATGGCAATGCTGGCGGCGGCGAGTGCGGTGTTGGCAGCCGGTTGCGCTGATTCCAGGGTGGCGAGCAAGGCGAGTCTTGCCGACGCGCTCAACCACGATTATTCGGCTAGTCAGGATTGCCTGTTCACCAAGCCGATGCCTTTTCCTTATCAAGTGTCGGTAAATGACAAGCTGCTGTCGGAGACGCGGCACCGCCTGGATGCGCTGGCCGAGGCCGGCCTGCTGGAGCGGGAGCAGACCACTGAAGGTGCGGATACCATTAACCGCTACGTATTGACCGCCGCCGGCAGCCGGACCGAAGGCGCGGGCCGCTTCTGCTACGGCCGCCGCCAGGTCACCAGCGTGGAGAACTTTACTGCGCCGGTCGATTACGATGGCAAGTCGCTGACCAAAGTGGAATACCACTTTGTGCTCAAGAACCCGCCCAGCTGGGCCAAAAAAGATGAAGTGCGTAACGCCTTTCCCATGGTAGCTAAGTCCATGTCGGACGAGCCGGTCGATCAGGCCACACTGATGCTGACGCACGATGGCTGGGTTTTGACCTACTAACCACCTCCCTAAGCATTTCCACTTCCCGGCTGCACGGGGGAGGGCAACATGAGGCGGCTTTTCAAGGGGGAAAGCCGCTTCTGGAGCGGTTGCTCTGCGAGCGCCGGAAGTGAAAATGCTATAACGCCCATATCTGGCAAGCTCTCGGTGCCGGATGTGGGCGTCCTTTTTTGGGGGGCAGTTGTGGTGGATCGAGCGGAACTGCAGGTCCCTCACCTTGCCGAATTTCCTGCCAGCAGGAAATTCGGCTGCGCTCAGGATGACAAAGTTTAAGGTTGTTATGACTTGAAGATTTGTTACAGGGATTTGTAGCGCGGGGATTTGCGTCTGATTGAGTGGAACTGCAGGGATGACAAGGTTGAAGGTTGTTACTCAGCTAAGTTTTGAGAGTGGGATGGAAAGAGCTGCCGTCATTCGGTCGAACGTCCACCGCGCCCCTGTAACAAATCTTCAGGTTATGACAACCCTTAACTTTGTCATCGAGCGCAGCCGAGGGATCTGCGGTTTCACCCTACACATCCCTATAACAAATGTTCAGGCCATGACAGCCTTCAACTTTGTCATCCCGAGCGCAGCCGAATTTCCTGCTGGCAGGAAATTCGGCAAGGCGAGGGACCTGCAGTTTTTCTAATGGCTTAGCAGAATTCTCAGGTCGCGCAGGTTGTTGTGGGTAGGGCCCGTGACCAGCGCGTCGCCCAGCGCGGTGAAGAGCGGGTAGGCGTCGAAGCGGGCAAGGGCGGAGGCCGCATCCATCCCCAAAGCCTTGGCCCGCTCCACGGTAGTGTTATCGGCAATCGCGCCCGCCGCGTCGCTGAGGCCATCAATGCCGTCACTGCCCGCGCTCAGCACGACCACGGGCGAATCTGCTCCCGCCAGCGCAAGGGCGCAGGCCAACGCGAATTGCTGATTGCGGCCTCCCGCGCCGTGCTCGCGGCCCAGGCGCACCGTCACTTCGCCGCCCGATAGCAGACACAGCTTGGCATGCTCACGCCGCAGTTGCTCAAAGCGCTCGAGCAGGTAGCGAGCGGCGTCGGCGTAATCCCAATCGTCACAGCGGTTGTCGATCACTACTTCATAACCCAAGCTCAGGGCCTTCGCCCGGGCAGCGTCGATCAGGTCGTCGCTGGAGAGCAGTATCTCGATGGGCGCCTCGGGCAACGCCGGCGTCTCGGGGAGATTGGAATCATCGAAGAAGGCCCGCACTGCCGGAGTGAAGCGCTCGCGCAGATGGTAGCGGTCGATGATCTCGCGGCACTCTGCCACGGTGGACGAGTCGGGAAGCGTAGGCCCGGAGGCCAATGCATCCAGGTAGCGGGGCGCTACGTCCGAGAGCAACAGGGAGAATCTTCCGGCGCGGCCCGCGGCTGCCGCCAGGCGTCCACCCTTGACCGCGGAGAAGTGCTTGCGCACGGTGTTGATCTCAGCGATGGTTGCCCCCGAACCGACCAGCGCCTGGTAGAGGGCGCGCGTCTCCTCAAGCGAGATGCGCTCGTCCAAGGGCAACTCCACCATGGCGGAGCCGCCGCCGCTGATCAGGAAAAATACGCAGTCCCCCTCGCCCATCTGCCGCAGCAGCCGCAGCGCCGCGCGGGCGGAGGCAAAGGAATCCTCGTTAGGCAAGGGATGGCCGCCGGTGTAGTACTCCACTCCAGGATCGCGGTGGGAAGGCAGCACCGGCCCGCAGCACACGCCGCCGTCCAGCGCTCGCGGCAGACGGGCGCGCAGCGATTCCAGCATGGGCAGAGCCGCCTTGCCCAGGGCCACGGCGTAGATCCGCTGATATTTGGCGAAGGGAAAGGCGGCAGGAAAGCGGCGCTCGAACGCGGCGGCAATGCTCGAGGATTGAAGCGCCTGGTGAAAGATGCTGCGCGCGTTGTCATGCATCGTGCGCAGCATGGCTTCCGTCATTGCGTCCTTTCCGGATACAGAAAGTTGGCTTCGAGCCAGGCGGTCAGCGCCGGCTGCATCTGCTCCAACTTGCCGGCGAAGAAATGATCGGCGCCTGGGATCATGACCAGCTCGGCGGGGGGCGCAGCGCCAGCGACCACGGCTTCCACTGCCGCCTGGGGTCCAAATTCATCGGCGTCCCCGCTGATAAAGAGCTTGGGCCCGGCGCAGGAGGAGAGAAAGCTGTAGTGATACTCGCGTCCACCGGCTTGCACAGGAAGCCCCAGCGCCGCCATGCCCTTGACCCGCTCATCGCCGCAGCAGGCGCGCATCCCAACGTTGGACCCGAAGGAGAAGCCGGCGAAGAGCACCGGCAGGGGATACTCCTGTTCCAGCCAGTCGAGCGCGGCGCGCACATCGCCCACCTCGCCGTGGCCGTTGTCGTGCGTGCCCTCGCTCAAGCCGGCGCCGCGAAAGTTGAAGCGCAGCACCGGCAGCCCGTAAGCCTGGAAGGCCTTCATGGCGTGATAGACGACCTTGTTGTGCATGGTCCCGCCGAAGAGCGGGTGAGGATGGCAGACCATGGCCGCGTAGGGGGCATCCGGCCGCCCCATATTCAGCAGCGCTTCGAGCCGGCCGTCCGGGCCGCGCAGATCGTCCACGCTGCGCAGCAATCCGGGCTGGACGGGTGGGGTTCTGATGCATCGTTTGTATCCTAAAGGATCGCCACTGAAGCTCGCGGCGCCGCTCAGGTATGCTGAAAAACGATGACTCCCCTTGATCCCATTGCCCTGACGCGCCGCCTGGTCGATATCGAATCTGTTACCTACAACGAGGCGGCGGTGGGCGCGTATCTCGACGACCTCCTGCAGGAGCGGGGCTTTGCCACCGAGCGGACGGCGGTGGCCCAGCCGGCCAACAGCCGCTACACCGGCGAGCGCTTCAATGTGTATGCCGGCAACGGAAAGCGGCCGGATGTGGTGCTCTCCACGCACATGGATACCGTGCCTCCCTTTATCCCCAGCAGCGAGGATGACCTTTATCTCTACGGCCGGGGCTCCTGCGACGCCAAGGGAATTATTGCCGCGCAAGTGGCGGCGGCGGAGCGGCTGCGCGAGGCCGGGGTGGCGGCTGCGCTGCTGTTCGTGGTGGGCGAGGAGCGCGATTCGGCGGGAGCGCGGGAGGCCAATCTGCATCCCAAGGGAAGCCGTTTTCTGATCAACGGCGAGCCTACCGACAACCGCCTGGCCTTAGCCTCGAAAGGGAGTGCTGCGGGTAGAAGTCAGGGCCCATGGCACCATGGCCCATTCCGCCTATCCGGAGTTGGGCGATAGCGCGGTGCACAAGCTGGTGCAGGTCCTGGAGCGGCTGCGGACCTTGCCTTACCCAGGTCGGAGGGAGTAGGCCCCAGCACGCTGAACATCGGCGTGATCGAGGGAGGCCGGGCGCCCAATGTGATTGCCGATGCCGCTACGGCCCAGGTGCTGATCCGGCTGGTGGGCCCTTCGGAGGAGACCCGCAAGGCGATCGAGCAGGCGGCGGCCGGCTTGGCCGAGGTGGAGTTTACCCTGGAAATTCCCTTCATCCGCATGCGCCAGGTGGAGGGGCTGGACACCATGGTGGCGGCCTTCACCACCGATATTCCCGCGCTCACCCAGTGGGGCGAGCCGCTGCTGTTGGGGCCGGGCTCGATCCATGTGGCGCACACGCCATTTGAGAAGATTGCCAAGCGCGAGCTGCTGGAGGCGGTGGACCTGTACTTCGAAGTGGCGCAGCGGCTCGCGGGTTCCCTATAGATCCATGGGACGATGACATTTGACCTGGCGGACCGGCTGAAGTACGCATTGCTGGCTTTTCTGGCAGGTTGGTTGGCCGGCTGGCTGGTGACTATCCCCTTCGTGGTTGCTATGGCCTGGCGCTATGTCGATGCCCACGCCAGCCTGTTGCCCGACACCGTGGCCAAAGGGTTGGTGATTTGGGGGGCCTTCAGCCTCGTCATGTCGCTGGCAGGATTCGCGCTCCTGGTGCTGCCGGGCTGCTCTGCGTTTCTCCGCGCTGGATTGTGCGCTGGCGCGGGCTTTCTGATCCCCGTGGTGACAGTGGTTGCGATCCTGCTTTTCTTTCTACCGCATGGGCTTGTTGAGCGGTTATTACTTCCTGCACCCGGGGATTCTTTATGCACATGTTCGTCAGCGCGCCCAATGTGTACCTCATTGTTTTCGCTCCGGTGATGATGTGGGTGTATACCGTCGCTGGCGAAACGACGGCTCTCCGCGCCGGCTGCGGCTGCTGATCCGAGATGAACCGATTCCAGATGACGTGCATCCCAGATCGGTGATCCGGATTGGTGATCCTGGAGCGATCTTCACCTCTCCATCGCGCGGATCGCCGTCCCTTCGGGACTAAATTCGAGATCGGTGGGCGTGCGTAGGGGAGGGACATGTAGCTGGCTCACAGCGTCCGGGTGGTGACGCTTGCCTATAACACTGACAGCTTCCCTCTCGCAAACTAACCGTCTGAGGGTATCTCATCCCCAGGCACGCTCCTAGGTAGACTTGTGATAGATGACAGAGCCTACCAACTCCCTCGCCGACGCCTCCTCTTCGTATCTGCGCTCCGCCATGCACCAGCCGGTCCAGTGGCATGAATGGGGCAGCGGAAGCCTTTGCCCGCGCAGCCGGGGAAGATAAGCCCATCCTGCTGGATATCGGGGCCGTGTGGTGCCACTGGTGCCACGTGATGGACCGCGAGAGCTATGAGGATCCCGGCCTGGCCGAGGTGATCAACGAAAACTTTATCGCGGTCAAGGTCGACCGCGATGAGCGTCCGGATGTGGATTCGCGCTACCAGGCCGCGGTCGCCGCCATTAGCAGGCAGAACGGATGGCCGCTGACCGCGGTGCTGACTCCCCAGGGCCAGCCGTTTTTTGGGGGAACGTATTTTCCCCGCGACGACCGCTACGGCCGGCCGGGCTTCGAGCGCGTGCTGCGCAGCATGGTGGACGCCTGGAAGACGCGCCGCGACGAGGTGCTGGAATCCGCCGGCAGCGTGGTCGCGGCCATCGAATACAACGAGAACTTCGCCGGCCGCTCAGACAGCCTGAGCATGAGCATCGTGGACAAGATGGTGGAGTCGGCGCTGGAGAAGTTCGATCGCCACCATGGAGGCTTTCGGTTCCCAGCCCAAGTTTGCCCATCCCTCGGCCATCGATCTGCTGCTCGATGTCTCAGGCCGCACGGGCAACGAGGCGGCCAGGGAGGCGGCCGTGGTGACGCTCGAGAAGATGGCGCTGGGCGGCGTCTACGACCACCTGGGCGGAGGCTTCCATCGCTACTCCGTCGATGAGGCGTGGGTGGTGCCGCATTTTGAAAAGATGCTGTACGACAACGCCGAGCTGCTGAAGAACTACGTGCATGCCTTTCAAAGCTACGTGGGCGTGGAGTCGGCGCGGGTGGCCAGAGACATCATCCGCTGGATGGACACGTGGCTGACGGACCGGGAGCGGGGCGGCTTCTACGCCTCGCAGGATGCGGATATCAACCTGGACGACGACGGCGACTACTTCACCTGGACCAAGGCCGAAGCCGCGGCGGTGCTGACGCCGGAGGAGATGGAGATTGCCGCGGCCTACTACGACATCGGCGACCTGGGGGACATGCACCACAATCCCGCCAAGAACGTGCTTGCATGTGAAGCAGACGCTGGACGCAGTGGCGGCTAAGCGCGGGCAAGGAGCGGGAGGAGGCGCGGGCGCTGCTGGCGAGCGGCCATGCGCGGCTGTATGCGGCGCGCGGCGAGCGGCCCACGCCGTTCATCGACACCACGGTTTATACCAACTGGAATGCGCTCGCGGTCTCTGCGTACTTTGAGGCGGCGCAGGTGCTGCGGTTGCCGGAGGTAAAAGCATTTGCGCTGCTGACGCTGGACCGGCTGTTGCGCGAGGGCCTGCATCCGGAACGCGGGCTGGCGCACGTGATCTCCTACACGCGGCATGGCTCGTCGACGGGCACGAAATGGGTAGCGGGCATGCTGGACGATTACGCCTTTCTCACCCACGCCTGCCTGGATGGCTGGCTGGCGACCGGCTCGGCGAAGTATTACCACGCGGCCCTGGACCTGGCGGAGCGCATGGTTGCGGAGTTCTACGACCCCGTCGGTGGAGGCTTTTTCGACGCCACGGCCAAGGGGCCGGAGTTGCTGGGCGTATTGACGGCGCGGCGCAAGCCGCTGCAGGATTCGCCCACACCGGCGGGAAACCCCGCCGCCGCGGCGGCGCTTCTGCGCCTGGAGGCGCTGAATGGGCGGGCCGATCTGCGGGAGAAAGCGGAGGATACGCTGGAGGCCTTTGCCGGCGTGGTGACCCACTTCGGGCTTTATGCGGGAACCTATGGCCTGGCCCTGGAGCGGCTGCTGCTGCCGCCGGTGCAGGTGGTGGTGATTGGAGAAGATGCCGCCGCCGATGAGCTGGAGGCGGCCGCCATCATGGGCTACTGCGGTGAACAAGAGCGTGATCCGTTTGACCCGGGCGCAGGTCGGGCAGGAACTGCCGCCGTTGCTGGCCGAAACGCTGCCCCTGCTTCCCGGACCTCAAGGCGGCGCACAGCTTCGCCGTGGTTTGCCGGGGAACCTCCTGCCTTCCGCCGACCACGAGCCCGGAGCAGTTGCTGGGTTTGCTGCAAGGTTAGCGTGTGCCCCGACGCCACCAAAGGCCATCCCAGGCCCTCAGCGATTGACCATCGCTGGCTCAATGGGGGATACTCGGCCTCGTTCCGCAAGTGGCTGAGTTTCGTGACTCGTTACTCTGCCGTGAAGGGATTGGTCTCGTTGGGCTTGGCCGTGGTGGGGTCGGGGGCTTTCGCCGCCTCGGCTCTCAGGCTTCGCGGCTTGCGCGGAGCCGCTGAGCACGCGATAGGGGCTGCCCGGCAGCAGGTGGTGCTCCTCCAGCGCCAGGCGGATGCGCCGCTGCATCTCGCGCATGGCGTCGAATTGCTTGCGCGGCAGGGTCCTGATCTGGATGGGATAAATGACCTCGGTTCCCTTGATGGAATCCACCCCGAAGACCTGCGGATCGGCGACGAAAACATCCTTGAAGGCCGGTTCGTTGCGCACTTCCAGGGCGATCTTCTTCAACAGCGGGATCACCTGGTCGGGATTGGCGGAGAAGTCGACCGAGACGTTCAGCGTGGAGACCGAGTAGTCGCGGCTCTGGTTGGCCACATTGGTGATCTGGCTGTTGGGAATGATGTAGAGCGTGCCGTCAAAGCCGCGCAGCGTGGTATTGCGCAGGGTCATGGTATCGACCGTGCCGGTCATGCCCGCCAGGGTGACGACGTCGCCCACGTTGTACTGGTCCTCAATCAGGATCAGGATGCCGTTGAGCACGTCTTTTACGATGGTCTGTGCCGCCAGGCCGATAGCCACGCCCGCGACCCCCGCGCTGGCCAGAAGCGGTCCCAGGTTGAAGTGGAGAACATTCTCCATGATCTGCAAAAAGGCCAGGAGCGCGACGATGACGATGCCGGTAGCGCGGATGACCGTGGCCAGCGTGCGCACCTGGGCGCCGCGCACGACCCCCAGCGCGTCGCGGTGCTCGGCGACCTTGATCACCCGGCCGGTGATGAAGTTGACCAGCAGGATGAGCACCCAGGCATAAAGGGCGATAAAGAGCAGTTTGGGCAGACCGATGTGGAGGAATTCCTGCACGTCGGAGAGCCATTCCTGGTTCAGACCGCGCAGAAACGAAGGAGCTGCCTGACGCCGGTCGAGGAGGGAGACGAGGGAGAAAAAGGTGGCGTACACTGGCACCCTATGATGCTACTTGAGCGGTGGGTGGTTGCGGTCATCCTGGGTGTGGGGCTGGTTTCGCCGGCGGTCGCCGGCGGCCAGTCGACCTCCGCCAAAAGCCACAAAGCGCAAGCGAAAGCGACGGCTCCCAAGCCGGCAAAACCAGACCAGACCTCGGCGGATCAAGCAAATCCAGAAAGCCCGGCGGCGGATCAGGATACAGCGGATCAAGCAGTCTCAGCATTTTCAGACCAGACGCCGGGGGACGATACACTACCGGACCAGGCGACGCCAGATCAGCCTGCGGCGGATCAAACGCCTGCCGATCAAACAGCGTCCGACAAGCCTGCTGCGGATCAGGCGCCTGCAGATAAAGCAGAATCAGACAAGCCTGCGGCGGACCAAACGCCTGCAGATGAAGCAGCGTCCGGCAAGCCCGCGGCGGAGCAGACGCCTGCAGATCAAGCAGCGCCGGACAAGCCCGCGGCGGAGCAGACTACAGCCGTTCAGGCAACGCCGGTCAAGCCTGCACCGGACAAGCCTGTACCGGACAAGCCCACGGTGAATGAAGCCAAGGCAAATCCCGCGCCGCCGCCCCCGCCGGGTACCCCTGAGGAGCAACAACTTCGGAACGATTCAGCCCACTTGCTGCAGTTGGTCCAGGAGTTGAAAGCCGAGGTGGAAAAAGCCGGAAACGACACCTTGTCGTTGGCCGCCGTGCGTAAGGCGGACGAGATCCAGAAACTGAGCAAAAGCCTCAAGGAAAAAATGAAAGAATGGGGCTTAGTCGCTCAAGGCAAAGGACAGTGAGGGCCAAGTGAGCGCTTTATCGCCAACCCGGTTGGGGGCAGTGATCGTGGTCCTGGTGGGAGCTTTAGCGGTTGCTCACCTGCGGATAGCGCACGCGCAATATGCGCCGCCGATCACCACGCAGCTCCCGCAGGTGGGTGGACCGATTGGAAATGCCAGCCGCGGCATACCGGAAAACGAGCCCTTTGGGACCCAGACGATACAGGAGCGGCAGTTGAAACGGCTGCGGCTGGAGCATCAGCATGAGTTGATCGACGACACCAACCGCCTGGTTTCCCTGGCGACCGCCTTGAAAGCGGAAGTGGACCAGGGAACCCAACCCACTACTTTGCCGATGGATGCGCTGAAGCAGGCGGACGAGATCAGCAAACTGGCCAAGAGAGTCAGCGAACGCATCAAGACCCAGTAAGGTGGACGGAACGGTTATGAAGCTTACCGGCTGGACACCGAAGTCGCTGCCTGCGTTGCGCGACTACAACGGGAAGAAATTCTCAGCCGACCTGGCCGCCGGCATCACCGTGGGGCTGGTCGCCTTGCCGCTATCGATGGCGTTTGCCATCGCTTCCGGCGCGCCACCGGAGTCTGGCCTGTATACCGCGGTGGTGGCCGGGTTCGCCATTTCTGCCCTGGGCGGCTCGCGTAACCAGATCGGCGGCCCCACCGGCGCGTTTGTCGTGATCATCTCCGGCATCCTGGCGCGCTATGGCTTCAATGGCCTGCTGATCTGCACCATCATGGCCGGCGTCCTGCTTATCCTGCTGGGGGTCACCGGCCTGGGCGCGGCGGTCAAGTTCATCCCTCGCCCGGTGATCGTGGGCTTTACCAACGGCATCGCCATCCTCATCGCCAGCACCCAGATCAAAGACTTTTTCGGATTGCACACCGGGCCGGTGCCCGGGGATTTTGTGGGGCGCATGCGGGTGGTGCTGGGGAATGCCCATACCATCTCGCTAACCACCACGCTGCTGGCCGGCGTCTCGCTGCTGCTGATCGTGCTGATGCGCTGGCTGCAGCCGCGGATGCCCGGCTACATCGTGGCCCTGGTTGCGGCTACGGTGGCCGTCTACTTCCTGCATCTGCCGGTGGTGACCGTGGGCACGCGCTTCGGGGGAATCCCTTCCGGCTTTCCGCATTTCCATGTTCCGGTCTTCGAATACAGCACCATCAGGACGCTGATTTCGCCCGCCATTACGGTTGCGCTGCTGGGGGCTATCGAGTCATTGATGTCGGCGGTGGTTGCAGATCGCATGAGCGGCGATCAGCACAATCCTAATGTCGAACTCACGGCGCAGGGCATCGCCAATATCCTGTCGCCGCTCTTCGGAGGCCTGCCGGCTACCGGCGCTATTGCCCGCACCGCGACCAGCATACGCTGCGGAGCGGTGAGCCCGGTGGCGGGCATGGTCCACGCCCTTACCGTGCTCGCGGTGCTGCTCTTCGCCTCCGGATTGGCCAGGTTCATTCCCCTGGCGGTACTCTCCGCGATCCTGATGGTGGTCTGCTACAACATGGGCGAGTGGCATGAGATACCGCAGATCCTGAAGCTCTCGAAACTGGAGATTGGGGTATGGTTGACGACCCTGCTGCTGACCGTCTTTGCCGATCTGACGGTTGCCGTCGAGGGGGGCATGATTCTGGCGGCGCTGGTCTTCATCCGCAAGGTGACGCTGACGACGACGGTGACCCGGGTGACCGAAGATGATGTGGAAGACGGACGAGCGCATGTGCTGCAGGGCAAGGACATCCCGCCGTTCGTGGCGATTTATCGCATCCACGGGCCGTTTCTTTTCGGGGCCACGGAGAAGATCGACGAGATTCGCCGCGAGCTGCCCACGCTGCCGCCGATTGTGGTGCTGCGCTTGCGCAATATGACGGCCATTGACTCGACCGGGCTGCAGGCACTGGAACGGCTGGCTCTCGAGGTGCGCGGTTCGGGGCGAACCCTGCTCTTGTGCGGCGCGCGGGAGCAACCGGCGCGCTTGATGGCACAGACTGTGTTTGCGCAGCATGTGGGTAAGGAGAATATCTGTGCTCACGTAACCGCGGCCCTGGAGCGCGCCCATGCCATTCACGACCAGGCGGCCAACGGAGTGCTTTCTATCTAGACATGCAGAAAATCTATCTCGGCGTTGACGTGGGTGGTACCAAGACCGCGGTCGTGCTCTCTGCGCGTCCTCCGGAAACTCTGGGACGGGTGGAGTTTGCAACCATGCCGGAGCGGGGGCCGCAGCATGCTCTCGATCGCATCGTGGAATCGGCGCGCAGCTTGCTGGCGCAGCAGGCCTGGGCGAGGAATCGATCGCGGCCATCGGCGTTAGCTGTGGCAGCCCGCTCGATCGGGTGAAGGGAATTGTCCAGGCGCCGCCGAATCTTCCTACCTGGGTGGATGTGCCGATCTGCCGCTTGCTGGGCGAGGCCTTCCACGCCACTTGCCGGCTGGAGAACGATGCCAATGCGGGCGCGGTGGCGGAGCATCGCTTCGGCGCCGGCGTGGGCACGCGAGCACATGGTTTTTCTTACCCTGGGCACGGGCCTGGGTGCGGGCATCATCGCCGCCGGCAGCTTGTACCTGGGAGCCAATGGGGATGCGGGCGAGATAGGTCATGTGCGGCTGAGCCCGACGGGACCGGTCGGCTACCACAAGGCGGGGTCGATCGAAGGCTGGTCCAGCGGCGGCGGCATCGCGCAACTCGCCGTGCGCATGTTGGCGCAGGCGGAAAAGCGCGGCCGCTCGGAGCGTGTTGCACGCGCAGATGGCGAAGGGTGGGTTGACGGCGCGGGATGTGGGCATCGCGGCGCAGGCGGGGGATGCGGTGGCGCTTAGCATTCTGCGCAGCTCCGGAACGCGGCTTGGGCCAGGCGCTTGCCATGTTGATCGATGTGCTGAACCCGCAGCGCATTGTGCTGGGAGGATTGGCGTGGCGCATGGGCGAGCATTTGCTCGCGCCCATGCGCAGAACGATGGAACGGGAGGCCTTGCCGCAAACGTTGCGGGCCTGTGAGATTGTTCCCGCGGCCTTAGGAGAGCAGATCGGCGATGTGTCTGCACTATGTGTAGCCATGGGACTGGAAGGAAAAGCGTCTTCCCAACCAGCATGACCCGTCATTGGCGGCCGGTGAGAGTGAGATTGCTCACAGGTTAGAATCGAAAGTTGCTGTTCATGGGGGAACTGGATGAGTGGACGACTGGCTGGAAAGACCGCTGTGGTCACAGCCGCAGGACAGGGAATTGGACGGGCGACGGCGATTGCCTTTGCCCGCGAAGGCGCCACCGTTTGGGCGACGGATATTAACCGCGCGGCACTCGATACTCTTTCCGCGGAGCAGCCGCAGATGGTTTGCCGCGAACTCAATGTGCGCAACCCGGCGGAGATTGAACAACTCGCGGCCCAGCTGCCGGAGCCGCACATCTTGTTTAACTGCGCCGGCTACGTGCATAACGGCACCATCCTCGATTGCAAGGAAGAGGATTGGGAGTTCTCCTTCGACCTGAATGTCCGCTCGATGTATCGCACGTGTCGCGCGTTTCTGCCCGGCATGCTACGCGCGGGGCGGGGAAGCATTGTCAATATGGCTTCGATTGCATCCAGTGTCCGGGGTGTGCCGAATCGGTTTGTCTATACCAGTTCCAAGGCCGCGGTGGTGGGCTTGACCAAGGCCATTGCCATCGACTTTGTACGCCAGGGTATCCGCTGCAATGCCATTTGTCCGGGCACGGTGCAGTCGCCTTCGCTCGATGGGCGCATTGCCGCGCAGGGCGACGTGGAGCAGGTGCGCCGTGAATTTATCGCGCGCCAACCCATGGGCCGCTTAGGCCGCCCGGAAGAGATCGCCGAGTTGGCGGTGTATCTGGCATCGGATGAGTCCAGCTTCACCACCGGGCAGACGCACGTGATCGACGGCGGCTGGAACATCTGAATTGTGTGGGTAGTAGGTAATGTTACTTTGATGAAGCTAATGCGGTTTCACAGTGGTCGCGATCAGCGATCGGGCATAGCCACTGTGAAACCGCATTCATGGCTCGGTAACATTCTTTCCGTTAGACCTGAGCTTTTCTTGCTTTCGCCCAGCGCTTCCGTTGTGCGGCCGCGATCTTCTTACGAGCTTCCACGCTCAGTACGCGCTTGCCTTTGACCTTAGGCGCTGCCGAACCATTGACGGAGCCTGCGCTCCGGCTATGACCATTGGTCGTACCTTGCAACAAAGCCTTCACTTGCTGCAGTCGTGAAATTTCACTATTGATGTGTTCTAAGATCTCTTTTGTATTCAAAGGGGATTCTCCGGACGCAAAAAGTCGTCCCAGATAGCATAGCAAATCCGACTCATCGGAGATACCTTGAGCCTAATACCGGAAGGTGAGGGAACAGATAACCGCGTTCCTAAGTGGAACTTCGACGGTGCGCGTACTGATCGCTCCCTGAAAGCTACACTTGCCATGAAGTAAAGTAGATTGTTAAAGAAGGTGCCTGCTTGTTCATGAAAGCTTCACTCAACCGGCTTCGCGGCAAGTCGATTCTCGACCCCAAGGCCAGCTCCGCGGAGCAGCTATTTCTTGCGCCGCCCTTTACTGAAGAAGTGGTGGCTGCGATTCGTCTTATTTCCACCCGCCTGCCGCTCAAGGCCGATGAAGCTTCCCGGCTGCTCTGGCAAAGGGAAAGCAATGCCGCTTCGGAAGCGGAGTACGAAGCGCTGCTGCCGCTGTTTGCAGAAGTCGATAAACCAAAGCGCGTTCTGGAGATCGGTCCAGGCTTTGGCCGATCGGTGGTCTTCTTCAACAAGAAGGGGCTTTTGCCGGGCAGCGAGATAAGTCTCTACGACGCCAACGGCACCAGCACCAAATACAAACAAAAATATTACGAGCATCCGCCACAGTGGCCGGACACTTCGTCTTTCTGCGGGAACCTTTCGCTCTTACAGACCATGCTGGACTACAACGGAATCACTTCCTATAAGATCTTCGATGCCGCGCAACTGCCGCTTGCCGCATTGCCCGGACCCTATGACTTGATCTATGGGTTTTACAGTATCGGCTTCCACTGGTCGCTGGAGTATTACCTGGACGACCTTGCACCTTTGTTGCATGAACGCACTCTGTTGGTTTGTACCCTGAACAAGAACTTTCGTCCCTTTCCCCGGCTGGAACAATTCTCGACGCGCGTTCTTGAATGTCGCGAAGTGAAGAAGAACGCATCTCCACTTCGCCTGCTGGTTTTGAGCAAAGGACCGTTGCCCAGTGTGGGCCGCTCGCTGGCTGAAGCTTTTTCTGAGGTGACCCCACTGAAGGTCATTCTGTTACGGATCGAGTTGCTATCATCAAGCTATGTGCGGCCGTTATGTGCGTAAGTCAACCCGGAGAGAGATCGCTGCCTGGTTCGGCGCCGAAGATGACGATGCTCTGGAGTGGGGCGCGAGCTACAATGTCGCCCCGCAGACCTTCCAACCAGTTGTGCGCCTGAACCGCGATACAGGAATGCGTGAGATCGTCCTCATGCGCTGGGGCTTGATTCCTTATTGGTCGAAGGACGCGCAGATCGGCTACTCCACCATCAACGCCAAAGCCGAGACAGTGGCCACCGCTCCGGCCTTTCGTGAGGCCTTTAAGCGTCGCCGCTGCCTGGTGCCCGCGGACGCATTCTATGAGTGGCAGAAGTTGGACCCGAAACACAAGCAGCCCTTTGCCATCGCACTTGCCAGTCGCGAACCCTATGGCTTCGCCGGTTTGTGGGAGCGCTGGAAAAATCCTGCCAGCGGGGAGTGGCTGGAGACCTTCTCTATCATCACCACCGATCCCAACCAGGTGGTCGCCCCGCTGCACAATCGGATGCCGGTCATTATCGAGCGCAAGGATTATGCCCGCTGGCTGGGCGCGGCGATCCGGCGCAGCCGCCGTTGGACCTGCTGCGGCCTTTTCCGGCGGAGCAAATGATCGCCTGGAAGGTGGATAAGGCGGTGGGGAACGTCCGCAATGACACCGCGCAGTTGCTGGAGCAGCCTGACGACACGGAGGAGTTTCGCTTGAGGTAAAATAGCTGCTGCATGGAGAGAGCGAGCCTGATTCAGCTACTGTCTCTGATCCGCAACAGCGTGAATTGCCGCTCCGGCCTTCTCCTTGCCGTCGAGTGAATTGCGCAAACAGCTGATTCACGGCGCCTTTGTGCCATCTGCCGCGGAGTCGTGTTTCCGATAAGCAACAAGACCACTTAATCGAGGCACAGAAATGTCAGACATGGCAGGATAGATAACACTTAAGGTTACGTAAACAAAATAGCCCGTAATATTTACCTGCTTGTTACTTACGACGCAAGATAAATAGTGCTTATGATCCTTGCGCATTCCCCAATCTTGAGGCATACTTGGGCTTAGTTAAGTCGTAACTATGACAGAAATAGTTATGTGTTTGAAGGGTTCCCTCCTCCCCGGCTGACCCTTCATTTTGCCCTTGGTTTCCTCCCCCAAGAATATTGGAGATAGCTATGAGTCCTCTTCGGAGACATGGCGGCGGACGTCCTCGCTCCGCCCATTCCATCCTGGATGTTGCAGAGCGTTGGGGAATATCGGAGAAAGCTGCACGGCGTTTGGCCGCGCGCAGACTGGATGACGACGCCATGGCCATATTGGTGCGTGAGAGCAAGCGTTATGCGGCGGCGCAACGCCGTGAAGTTCCCGTCCAGGGAAGATACACCGGCGGTATGAGGGCTCTGGGCATGCGCAGCCGCATTCCCGCGGGCCGTGCATGAGCCAGTGCAAGAAGCGAAACTCCCCCATCCTTTTGCCTGGCGGCGCGCCGCCGGATCTGCCGCTGCGCGGCCAAAAACCTGCTGCTGGACGGGAACAGAGTAAGGCCGCTCATGCGAGCAAGCCGGATAGGAAAGCCGGGCGCCAGCAGGTGAAAGATTGCGCCTTGTCGCGGTTCGGTCTGGAGGTGGGAAAGTTAGCGCGGCAAACCCTGATCCGCCGGGTGCAGAAGGGCGATGTCAAGTATGCCCGCAAGACTTACTAACTCACGCACTGTGATTGTGCTCGATTACGCGGATGGGGAGATGGCATTTCTCTATAGCAGCGCGACCAAGGAGATTGTCTGCTTTCTGGCGCCCGATGCGCCGGAGATTGCAGCCTGGCGCCGCTCGCAGAGCGGAGCTGGCATGCATTCGCCGCGGGCCGGACGGGCGCGCGCATGAGCGCGCACAGCGAACGGACGAGGTGTGCAAAGCAGCGACGGCCTGCCCGCCAACATGGCCGCGGAGACGGCGATCCTGGGCGCCATTCTGCTCAACAACGGCCATTACCAGGAGGCGGCGGGCCGCATTGCGGCCGCCGACTTCTCCCTCGATTCGCATCGCCGCTCTTCCTGCGCATGGGCGAGTTGATGGCCGAAGGCAAGAGCGTCGACATTGTCACTCTGGCCGAGCAGTTACAGCGTAACAAGGAACTGTCGGTGATCGGCGGAGTGGCCTATCTCGCCAGCCTTACCGAGGGTTTGCCGCGACGGCTATCGATTGAAGAATATGTGCGCATCGTCAAGGATAAGTCTCTTCTGCGGCAAACCATCGCGGAGAGCGACCGCGTAGGAGCGCTGGCCGGCGACCAGTCCGGCTCCGCCGAAGAGGTTCTGGCCGAGGCCGAGTCTGCCTTCCGCAGGATTGCCGGCCAGGCAATCACCTCCGGCCTGACCTCGGTGGGCGAGTATGTCAAAAGCCATTATCCCCGCATTGACGAAATCTTTGAGCATAGCGCGCGGCTGACCGGCATCCCCTCCGGCTTCTGGTGCCTGGATCATCTGACTGCCGGCTTTCAACCGAAGGAGTTGACGATCCTGGGCGCGCGGCCTTCGATCGGCAAGACCGCGGTGGCCGGCAACATCGCCGTACATGCGGCAATGTCGGGTAAGACCGTGGCCTTCTTCAGTTTGGAGATGCCCAGCAAGGCGCTCATTGACCGCATGTGTTGTGCGCGCGGGCAGGTGGACTTACAAGCGCATCGCCACGGCCGGCTGAGTGAGGTGCAGAAACAATACTATCTGCGCGCGCTGGCCGAGATTATCGACGCGCCGCTCTACATCGATGACCAGCCGGCGCAGACCGCGGTGTCGATTGAGGCCAAGGCGGCGCGGCTGCAAGCGAGCGCCGGCCTCGACCTGGTGGTCGTGGACTACCTGGGTCTGATGGCGGCGGAGCGCAAGGGCATGGAAAACCGCGAGCAGGTGGTTGCCGCCATCAGCCGCGCGATGAAGGGATTGGCCAAGCGGCTCAACGTGCCGGTGATTCTGTTGTCGCAATTGAACCGTGAACTCTATAAGCGCGTAGATAAGCGGCCGATCCTCTCCGATCTGCGCGAGTCCGGAGCCATTGAGCAGGATGCGGACATGGTCCTCTTTCTGCATCGCGAGGAATACTACAACCGCGAAGATCCGTCGCTGGCGGGAAAGGGTGAATTGATCATCGCCAAGGCGCGCAATGGTCCGCTGGGAACGGTGCACCTGCACTACGATGCACGCACGTGCCGATTTTCGAGTGAGCGGGAGTGAGACGGGGTGCATGTTCCTGTCGGTGAAGCGGTTCATCCGTCCAGGATCAACCATCCGCGCGCAGGCAATCGTAACGACAGCAGGTAAGAATTACATAGATGAAACGCCGACTCGCTGTAATTCTTTCATATGCGGCATCACTTGCTGCATGCCGCGTCAATTTGTTATGGAGGACCTTCCGCCATTAGGAGCAATCGTATGAAGGGCCATCGTCAAGCGCTGGCAGTTGCCACCGCGTGTTCTAGCATTACCACTCTTCGCCTACTCTCAGAGTGCAAGCAGCCAAAATCAAAACATGCAAGGTGCGCAGGCGCCGCATAAGAGGGCATCACGAAGCTTCGCTGATGAAACCCGTTAGTGCGGCCCTAACGCATAGCGCTGCGATGCTGACAAAGACCATCAGGGTGAAGCGGTGGAAGCCAAGCTTTCAGCAAAAAGTAACTTTAACCAACGGAACGCGAATTACCGAAGAGCACGATGCTGCTGGGCAAGGTCGCCACGGATGATATGCAGCAGCAAGGCATACTCGAAACTGGCGCTGCGCTTTGACCAGGCGCGGCTGAAAGATGGGACCACCGTGCCCGTGCGGGCTACGATTGTAGGTTACTATGCGCCGGGCTCGCTCGAAACGGACCTTCGATCGGATAGCGGTATGAACCAAGTGCCGAATGATTGGACCGCGAAGACCTTGCAAATGGATCAGTTGAACGTTGCTCCACGGCGTAGACCTGCACAGCAGGATCTCGAGCAAGAACTCAGGTGTCTTTGTTTCCACCAAGAAAGACGACGTCAAGCTGAAAGCGGGCAGCGAGATTCAGTTCGCCATTGCGCCGGCAAATAACCATGCACGGAGGCTTGACTGGCAGCCAGGTTAGAAGCGCCGTTTCTCTCATCGACCCCAACTGCGCCGGCCCAAGCCCATGCGTCGCGTAGTTGGGATCGGCGCTTCTTCGCGATCCAGCTCCTCTTCTTTCTGCTGCCAGCGGATCGCAGCCGAGCCCAAATCGAGTCCGCGCACCGCGTACTGCAGCGTCAGCTGCCGTGGCTGCGTTGCCTGCTGGATGAAGGTGTACAAGGCATAGCGTGTTTCATCGGCGACGTCATCCAGCGGATCGCCGGCTATCTTGCGAATGTCTCCCG
This sequence comes from uncultured Acidobacteriaceae bacterium, assembly GCA_963815175.1. GTDB lineage: Bacteria > Acidobacteriota > Terriglobia > Terriglobales > Acidobacteriaceae > PALSA-350. The sequence goes on along the minus strand of CAWFGM010000050.1, from coordinate 67,723 downwards.
GCCTGGCATCGTCATGCATGCGCGTGCGCAGGGCCTCGAAGCTGCGCGGGCATACGTCGGTGATCTCGAACTCGCCCGTGCGCAGCATGCGGTAGAGTAACTGCCAGCCGCCCAGCCGGTCGTTCGAGGCGCGCTCGCAGGCGATATCCCACGGCTCGAAGACTTCGTTGATCTGGTCGGCAATGGTGTGGCCGTCGCCGATCTCTTTGAAGTTGGCGGGGTCAAGATAGGCAGCCACGATGCGCCGCCGCTGCCCGTTTTCTTCTGGTTTGATGAAAGCCTCCACCACCATCTGCGCCAGCTCATACGCGGGCACGTGCGGCACCACCAGCTCGCCGATCTTGCGGATGCGCCCCTGGGGAAACTCCGGGCCATCTTCTTGCTGCAATCGTTGTGACTCGATGCCGGGGATGGCTGTGTTCTGCCGCACTTCTGCCGGCCCGCGGACGTAAAGCCCCACCGAAGAAGAGGATTTGCCATAACCGTAGTCGATGGAGAGGAAGTGGTTGTGCCACCACTCCACGCCCGCCTCGGCCAGCGGGCGCACCATGCCTGCATGCATGAAAGGGAAGTAGGCGCCCTCGAGCGTGCACCAGCAGCCCTGCTCCATGGCGGCTGCTGCGCCGCCAGACATCATGTGCAGGCGCTTGGAGTAATTCGCGTCCAACAGATTGTGGTCGGAGAGCTTGCCGGGAATAAAGGCAACGGAGAAGGGAATGGCCTCGCCATCGGAGGGCCAGCAGCGATCGCGGTAAAGTTGGCCGGGTTGGGCTGCGTCGCGCGCGTTGTGCACCGGGCAGTGGCCGCGCAGAAAAAGCGTCTGGTGCCAGGCGGCGCCGACGTTGCCGGGGTTGGAGGTGAGCCGCATGCGCAGCCGCAGGCTGGGATCGGTCGAGCTCAACCGGCCCAGAATATTGCGCACCTGCCTTTCGGTGTGCAGCGTCGACTCATCGAAGCCGATGAAGGAATAGCGCGGGCCCAGGTACTTCCACACGTCGTCGTCCGTCTTCATGTAAGCAAAACGGATCGTGGCTCCGGAAGGAAAACTCCAGGTCCATTTAGGGGAACCGACGAAGACGCCGCCCAGGGGCGCATAGAGCCGCCGGGTCTTGTCGAGAAGATCGGTCATCTCGACGAAGGAGGAGCGGAAGATGATGGCCCTGCAGGTTAGGGTTCTCATGCTCCTGCACCGCGTCCATCAACATGGTTTCGGTCTTGAGCGACCCGGCGGATCCGCCGAAGAGCAGGATGTCTGCTTCTGAATCGAGCGCAGCCTTTTGCGCGGCGGTGGCCGGCATCCAGCGATAATGAGCCTCTCATCGGTCTCGGTCATGATGCACCCGGCCTCGGATTCGCGCTTCGGAGAGCATCATTCAGCTCAGTCATTGGTCGAGTGGGTCGTGGCGACATCCATGCCGACCGATAGATTTCCTGGTGGCCGGACGAGTTGGCTATCGATTGGTTTCAGGCGCAACTCTGCGCAGAGGGCATCGAGGGCCTTCAGTTGGCCGGTGATATTTCCTTTGGTTTCCTCCGGGGTGAGGTTGGCCAGCTCCCAATATTTGGCCAGGATCTGGTCGCGGTCGATCTTGAGACCCGGGGTTGTGGAATCTGCTAGGTGAAGGCGCCTGCAGGGTGTTTGTGGATCATGGTTTTCTCCTTTTGCGGCCTGGCGGCATCTCGCATTGCCAGGCCATTCGTGTAATATTTGGTTCCATGGGAAGCAAAGATAAAGGCAAGAAGGAAACGAAGAAGGCACCTAAACCCAAGCCCAAAGTAGAGCCCGGACGCAAGCGCGGGGAAGATACCCGCCTCGGTGGCCCACCCAAAAGCTGATCGCCGGCTAACGGCGGAGGACGGTTCGCGGGCCCCGCCAGTCCTCTATCTCGCGGGCTTCGTTTTTCGCGAGATGTGGGATACCACGTGCTCTTGTTCCTCTGACTCTGCGATTTCTCTGATGCACTCAGCGGTCGACATCGGTGGTATCCCACATCTCGCGAAAAACGAGCGAGATCTGGATTTCCTGTAGCGGCACCAAGCAACGCCACGTGTGCGGCTTTCATTAAGGAAAGCCGCAGGAAGTGCATCAGCGCCGCCAAACTTCATCAGGAAATCCGGGATCATGGGGCACCCGTCCTTTGTCAGGGTACGTAGAGGCCTCACGCAGACATCGTTAAGACCCTCGAAGGTCTTTGTGACGCACGGTAATGTTCCTTCCGTCTTCGGTGCGTACACGCACGATGCGCATATTCGGATCTACATAGAGGACTCTCGCCAGCGCGCCGCCGGCTAATCTTACCCTGGCCCCTTTAACGACTGGACCCTTCACCACTCGTTCCGCCTCCATTCCTGGAGTTGAATCGCTCCATCGCAGAATCGTTGATGTCCCTCGCGGCTAGACGCGCCTGCTCGGCATTCCTGCCTGCGAGCTCCGCGTTGCGCACCTTCTTGTAGTCGTGGTGCTCCTGCCGGTTTGCCTCCAGCACTTCTTTGGGGACGATCTGCAGCTCCTCAGACGATCCATTCGGCATCTGCAGCTGCAGGGAATAGCTGCGGTAGCGATACTCCGGATCCCCGAAGGCGAAGTTGTCCTGCTGCCGCAACACGGGGAAGCGCCGTTTCACCGCGGCCACGACCGCATCTTTTGCTTCTATGGACGCGACCGCGATTTGCGCCGCGCCGTAGTCGCTCACCGTTTCCGCGGGTTGGCCCTGGCCGGCTATCTTTTCCGCCAGGCGTGCCGGATTTTTTCGCATCGCGGCTCGCCGCCAGCCTGGCGCCGGGGATGTGCCTGATCGCCTGCAACAGTCGGGCCTTGTAGGCCGGCATTGCTTCGGTGGCCAGAGCCTGGTTGATGGCAGGGTTATCCGTTGGCTGCACGATCTTGCGGCCGGAAGCGAGCTCCATGGCGCCCACCGCCTGCGGGCGCGCAACAGTACCTGTAACTGTTTCAAATCCAAGTTCGGCCAGCGAGCGAGGATGTTTTTGCGCCAGCGATGCAACGGGTTCGAAGCCAAGCACTGCGAGTGGATGCGCTGCCATAGGTAACATGCACCAAAGGGTTGCCTGAAATACAATTTAGGAACAATAAAGAGTCCGAAACCTCTCGCTGCAGACAGGGTTACATCGTAGTGAGGTCGTTGTACGGAGAGAGAACGATGAAAACGAAATGGATAGCTAGCTTAATCTTAGCTTCGGCACTTACCGCTCCAGCCTTTGCTCAAGTCGGCATATACATCCGCACCGCTCCACCGCCGCTGCGCTATGAGGTTCGCCCCGCGCTTCCCGGTGCGGGCTATGTTTGGGTGGACGGATATTGGAACTGGGCCGGGGGACGTTATGTGTGGATCCCCGGAGTGTGGCGCCGGCCACCCTATGCGGGCGCCTACTGGGCCCACCCCCACTACGACCACTACCCCAACGGCTGGGCATACCACGAAGGTCACTGGGATCATGAAGACCACGGCGACCACCATGACTGGGGACATCACTAAAGCCCGCATTTTACACACCCAGGCCCGGCTGAAAGGTTGGGCCTGGGTTACATGAATAGGTACATTTTTCGCTACGCCTCATCCAACACTTTAAGGTTTTCGTCGATCTGCCTTGCGGCGTGAAGGTTCGCCTTGGGCAGATAGCCGACCTGTCCCTTCGAGCAAACCTTGATGTAGCGGGGATCGCCGCTGCGGCCGGGTGTTACTTCCGGGGCAGGGGATGCGGCAGCGAAGTATGCTGCCAGCCCACGGCGGACGGGGGTGCCATCGTCGCCGGCGGGGGCCCGCGACGGGGTCGCCTGCGAAGGCGGAGTTGCCAGGTTACCGGTTAACGGAGTCGATTCTCCCGGTCCGCTCTGTGGAGCATGATCGGGGGGCGGCAGCACCAGGCTCTGCGCTTCGGCCGGTGACAGAATCTTCCTGAGCAGGCGGCTGGCCTCATCGTCACCCGATGCATCGGTTAAGTAATCGCGATCTTCCGCCATGGTTAGAGCTTTCCTACCTTGCCCAGATTGCCGGCAACGCCACTGCCTACCTCATCCCAGAAGCTGGGCGTCTTGGCTGCCTGGGTCTCATTCCCCAGCGTGCTATCGGCGGCATTGGAAGACCCACCGTAGAGCGACTCATCGGCGCCGATTGGCTCGGCGGACGCGCCCAGAGCCGCTTGATTGTATGCGGCCTCGCTCGATATGCGCTGCTGCTGCGCTTTGGCCAGGTCGCTCGACAGGTTGCGGGTGTTTTGCTGCGCCGCGGCAGCAGCGGTCGCTGCATCGGCGGCGCTGTTTTGGCCCGTTCGCAGGGCCTGGGATTGCAGCGCGCCTTGCAGCGAATTCGATCCCGCGTCTGATACGTTAGCCAAGCCGGGGTTGATGGTCTGATCGTATTCGCCCCCCTGGGTATAAGGGTTGCCGGAAACAAACCTTGCCAGCTGGTTGTTGTAATTCCCGATGGCGTTTTCTGTCGAGCCGAAGGCCGACTGCGCGTTGCCAAAGTCGGTGGCGTTCTCGTTCGACGCGGTGTTGAATGCTTGCGTGGATTGGCCTCTACTCATATTTTCCTCTCAGGTCTTTAGCAAAGTGGGCGAGCTCGCGGTCGACGCAAGCGAAGCCCGCTCGCCGCAATGGTTTCTGGATCATCTTCTTGAGCGGACGCGGGACAAAACACTCCAGCCAGCGAAAGCCCTGGAGCTTGAGTACGTAAGCAAGGCCGTCTATCTCCCGGCGCCCGAACGCCGTGGCCTTGGGATCGCAACCCACAAAGCGCAGCTCCGCGATCGTTTCCACGTAGATACAGTTCCGGATGGTCCCGCCACCTGTCCCGGCCGCGCCGGGATCTTCCACGCCGACGAGGGCGATGGCAATCGCGGGACCGAAGAGGTTAGGCAGCTCATAATTAGTACCCTGCGCGGCCTGGTGCTCCCGGTGCAGCCGCTGAATCACGGGCCAGTCCTGCTGGGTTGCCTGGCGTAGCGTGATGCGCTTCATCGCACGGTCAGCCCATGCTTGGCGGCGTAGTCAAGCATCTGACGTTGTGACGTATTCAATGCTTCAGTTATTTGCATGACGGCGGCGGTAGGGTCCAGGCTGCCCAGGTTGTCTTTAGGGTGGACCGCTCCGCACGCGGGGCAGGAGTCGTGGCCGACGGCCAGTTGTACCAGGTGACGATGGCCGCGTTCGTCACGCAGCTCGATCACATGAAAGCCGCTGGCCACATCCAGGTACTGCTGGTGCAGGTTAAACATTGGCGTAGAGCCTCCCTCCGTTGCTGCCGGTGGCCCCGCCGCCGCCGGCGACTCCGCCGCTCACGCCACCCGAGGCAGTTACGGTGGGCGTGCTGGAGTAGCCACTGCCCGCGCTGCCCGGCGTAACCTGGGTGACTGCGCCGGCTGCCACCACGGCTGTTGCCGTAGCACCGCTGCCCGAGCTATCTGTGATGGTCAGCGTGGGCGCCGCGGTGAGCCCGTTGCCGGGATTGATGATCTGGTAGGCGACGATCGCGCCCCCGGTGACCACGGCATGAATTACCGGCAATGCCAGTCCGCTGGCATTGGCGATGACCGATATCTTGCCCACCGGCACCCAGGTATCTGGGAAGGTCTGCGCTAGTTGCGGCTTAAGCTGATAGGTTTGCCCGTCCCAGACCACGAAGCCATTGGCCGCGTAAGCGACATTCAGGATGGTCCCCGATGGTATTACTTTAGAACCGTTACCAAGGATAGAGGTCCACGAAGTGCCGGCCCCGCCTGAACCATAGATTCTTACCGTGGCCGTGCTGCCATTGGCAATTGAGTCTACCGTGGCATAGTTTGACTGGTTGAGGGAGAGGTTGCTGCCGCTGGCCGCCGAGCTCACCAGGCCGGAGCTGACCGCGCCCGGCTGAGCGATATAACTGCTCCAGTTTTGCTGGTTATAACTCGATCGCAGCCGCCAGTACAACGTCACGCCTGGATTGGGCAGGACATAACTGGTATTGGTGCTGACGGGGTAAGTCGTTACTCCGGAGCCAAAGTTGGCTAGCGGTGAGCTTGACAGCTCCTGATAGATAGGCGCGTTAGTCGGATTGCGTGGCGCCGTAGCCCCGGAAGCGTTCTGCGGTGTGGTGATGGAGACGGTGAAACTGCCATTTGCTCCCGTCACCGCAAGCTGAGAAGGAGCCGGCGGCGCGGTGAAGGGAGCCGCGCTCGCATCTATCTTGCTGAGCGGTGTTGTGCCCGTCTGCGCGTAAAGAGACTGCAGAGCCAGATGCATGCCGGTCAGCGTCTCACGCAGATCGCTGTTGCCCTTGGCGGCGGAGTTGATCTGCGCCAGGTTCACACTAAGCGCCATCGCCGCTCCTGCCGGTAAATAGTGGGCGGGTGAACAGGCTGCAATATTTCAGAGCAAACCAGGCGTTGGCGATTGCCCCGTTGGTAAAGCGCATGCGGAAGCGCTCATTCTGCCCCCGCGCGCCGCCGTCGTAGCCTCTCCAGTTTTCCGGGGTCAGGGGGAAAGGCGCCAGCTTGATCTCGTTGGTAACGTTACCAGGAGAGCCCTGCTGCGAGTCGGCATACGTTCTTGCCACCATCACCGATACAGTCATCGAGCCTTCGCCAAGAGCATTGATGCTGACGCCCCCCAGCATGGAAACCTCCATCAGGTCCTGGGTGCTGGTGGTTTCGTACTGGCATGTGATTCCGGCTCCGTTGTCGTTGTAGACGCCAGTGGCAATCATTTGCACCGTGCCATCGGGCGAAGAGGATCCGATCAGCACCTGGGATTGCCGCAGGGCGCCGAATGGCGAGGCATTCTCCGGCAGCTGGCGCTCACAGCGCACGGCCACCAGGCCGGCTATATCGTCCAGGCTCCACTTGCGCGCCGCGCCCATGGCCACTTCCCGGCCCGCATACTGGCTGAAGTGGATGGGGCCCGACAGGCCTTCCATGTAATTCATGGTCAGAGTCTTGTTAGGCGTGGTTGCGTCGCCTATCGGCACGCCTATCCGGATCTCTTTGTTTTCTTCATCCACGCAGCACCAGATCAGATGCTGGTAGTCCCAGTTGATGGTCTGCCACAGCGTAGGGATCTCCTTGGTCATGAGCTTGGGTTGCGGTTCGCTGGGGGCGTAAGCGTAGGCTCCGCTGCGATGCACGAAGAAGAGAAATTCGTTGGTGACGCAAACTGCCCGCGGCCCGCATGGTCCTACGCCCTCCCACCGCTGTTGCACCGACCAGGTGGAGGGATCGGTTGCCGTGGGAGAAATGGTGAAGCCGGAGCGCTCCTTGAGCGAGAAGAGCGTCCCTTGAAATTCACGGGCGCAAATGCAGCGTTGCCCGTTGCCGTTCCCTACCTGGATCGGGCTGGTGTCGCCATAATAAGACTCCGAGTCCGCGGCCAGCGAGATATAGTGTCCCGATCCGTATCCATCGACCCCGCTCAGCACCACGCGATCGTTCGATGGCGAGTAATAGACATCGACGGCCGCGGGCGGGAGTATGCAGCGCAGCCGGTCCGTCATGTCGGTGGAGGTTTCCGCTTCAAGAAACTCATCGGTGAAGTTGAAGAATGCCGTGGTGGTAGTGTTGTCGCCGATGACCGTCGCCGTCATGGGGATGCCGGCGCTTACCGTGGCCGAAGGAATGTAAAAGAAGGGGCCGGCATTCGTTCCGTCCGCCACAGTGAAGCCAATTGTGCGGTTGAGGGTGTTGCTGGGCCCTATGGGAATATTGGCCATGTACAGTTCGTAGCCGGGCACATCCACGCTGACCGAGGTAAAGGCTGTGACCGTGCCGCTCAAATTTCCGTTGCAGTTGGTGAAAGCGATGCTGGCATAGCGAAGGCCGGGGCTGGCGTTGGGAGCAATATTGCCGGCAGCGCCGGAGGCGTTAGCCACGGGAGCAGGCGGCCCGCTGGCGGTTGCAGTAATGGTAGCGGTGGTAAGCGGCTGAAATGACCCCACCAGCGCGTAGCTGCTGCCGGCAGGCGCGGCCGCTCCTGTGGCCACGTCGGCTTCATAAAGATTCACTCCCGTGATTTGATACAGAGTCGAGGGAATGGGGACCTGCACCGCATCATCGAGGACGGTGTCGATCAGCACCCCGGCTACGGAAGGCAGCGTCTCTCCAGCCGCGTTGGTGAGGGTCGCAATCACGTAAACATCGCGCCCGGCCGTAAAGCTGCCCGAGCCGGATGCGCGTTCGACGGCGGGTGTTGGCGGGGGCGGCAAGCCCCCGGGAGTGACCCGGGCCGTGTTGGACGAGGGAGGCGCAACTCCGGCCGCCGTGTTTGTCACCGTCACCGTTGCTGCCAGCGCAAAAGTTCCTACCTTGGCAAAGCTCGCCGCGGAGGGCGCCGCCGTTCCTGTGGCCACATCGGCCTCATACACGTTGACCGAGACCGGCTGGTACGCAGTGGCCAAGCCGCGCATCCAACCCGGCAAGTTGGATAAGGCAGGCACTGTGAACTGGGCTGCGTCGTTCAAATGGGTGTTGACCAGGATGCCAGAAGCTGAGGCGATCGACTCTCCCTGCGCGTTGACATAGGTCATCTGGAGGTACACATCGCGGCCGGCGGCGAAGCCTCCGCCACCGGCGATCCGGACAGGCTGGGGAGAGTTAGGCGCCGGCAGACGGTTCACCAGCACCGGGGTCAGCTCCTCCCAGGTAACGCCGCCATCTGTAACCGTGACGTTTTCGGTGAGCGGCCAGGTTGGCTCGGCGGCGCTTGTAGTGCCGGCGGCGGTGCAGCGGTAGAGGTGTCCATTGCCGCCGGCCGCGGTTGGTTGCACGTACTCGCCCACCAGGTACGCCGTAGATTTCATCCACGCCGCACCCAGCGGTTTTTGCCCGTAGGGATCCAACTGCTGCGTGCTAAGCCCATAAACGTTAATTGGGGCGGACGGCGTCTGCAGGTCAGAGTAAGCGACCAGGGCGCGGTTATAAGCCTCGGTCACGATGGCATGTGAATTGGCAGGCGGACTGACCAGTGGTCCCTGCACGCGCACCAGGATGCCGCTCCCGGCGGGGCGCTCGACCAGCAGATAGCCGTCCGTATCGAAAATAAGCGGGACTTGAAAGAGAGTCTCGCCTGGATTCTCCGGGGTATAAATCAGAGAAGCCAGGCCGGAGATGGCCGCCTGGTTTGGACCCTGCATGACTGTCTGCAGACCATAGCGCGTGGCTACCGTGGTGAGCTGAAATCTGCAATTCTTGCAGACAGCCGCAACGCCCATAGGCAGCACGGTCGGATCGTCGTTGTCGACGAGTCCACCAAAGCGCGTGAACTCGTGCGGGAGGAAGCCGTCAAAATTCATTTGCGGGTTTAGACGCGGCGCTTCTGCAGGGTGAGGATCACGTTTCCGCCCGTCACCGCCGAGTTATACGCGCCGGAAACAATGGTTCCGCCGGGCTGGTAGACGTTGATGAGAAACGCGGTCAAAGTCGAGCCGCTGATTTTCGGCTGCACGTAATAACCGCCGATATCTTCCAGGTAGACCGACGGGCCCAATGACAGCGGTAGCTCGAAGACGCCTTCTACATCCAGGCCGTTGGGGTTAGTCAGCGTGGTCAGGTTGAGAGGATCTCCACCGGAAGTGAAGCTACCGCTAAAGGTAAGCTGGATGAAGATGGTAAAGTTGCGATCCCCAGCCCCAGCCGTGTAATCGATGATTGCTCCTGAAACTGCCATGGTTTCTCCTTAGTAGAAAATGAATAGCTAAGATCGCCGCCGGGTTTGTCTCGCCGTGCGCCGCACCTGGCCTTGTTCGGCGCGGACGAGCTGCTCCATGATTTCGTCCATGCCCTCCAGGGCCTTTTGCCCGTATTGCTGGGTCCACGCCGCATTGCCGCGAACCGTTGCGATGAGCGCCGCCGTGCCATAGGCGACGACATAGCCAATCCGCGGATGCGAGAGCAGCACGCTATCATCGCTGGTCAGCGGGGGCGGTCCAAACTGCCCCCGCACGCGGAGGTCGACAGCGATGGAGCAATTGGTGAGCCAGATCACCTCGCTGCGAAACTCCCATCCTGCAACGCCCTCGCGCGGCGGCAGATCAGGAAGGACCTCGTAATTAGGCACCAGCCGGTAATACGATGAGTCGTCTCCCGGCGGCTTCCAGTCGATGCGCAGCGGCTGGTCGGTCAGGGCCGCGAGCGGGCCGCTCCCGGTCTGATAAGTGCTCAGGTTCGGAGTGCCCGGCGGAACACCCGGCACTTCCACCACCGCGATGTCCCACGAAGACTGGGTGGATGCCAGTTGCGAGTTAGCATCGTCGTACACCTCGCAAATCAGGGGCACGACAAAGCTATCGGTCAGATACGATCCCTGGGGATCATCCAGCAGATTGCGTACGCGCGCCTTTACCTGGCCTAGCGTCCAGCTCACGCGAACTTACCCTTCGCCAGTTCCCGCTCGACCTTGATCTGGTTTGCGATCTTCCACTCGTGCGCTGTCAGGCGGTCCATCTCCACGGCGTTGTAGGCGATGCGCGCCTGCTTGTATGCGTCCAGGACGCGGAAGATGTGGTTACAGTTCACGCACAGGATTGCTCCCGCCTTGGGAACAGCCATGCATGAGGGGCAAGGGTCCGGCTGCTTTTCGGTAAGTGTGTTGGCCTGCATCACCCAGCGGGGCAACTCGGGAATCAGCCCTTCTTCCACTGCCAGGCGCGCCAGGTCGCGATGCATGTCATTAATGTTCATGCGCTGCGAGTCGTTCTCGTACCAGGCGTTGGCTGATTGCAGTCGCTGCAGAATGGAGCTGTTGCGCTTTTTACGGATGGCCGTCAGCGTCTCGTGGAAGTCGCGCTCGCGGACCTCCACGTAAAACTCGCCCGTGTCGCTATAAGCTACTTCGGGCACCCGGATCACTCCGCCTTTCCTGATGGAGGCCGGGTCATGATCGCCGACGTAGCAGAGCACACCGCCGAAGCCGCCATCCTGCTGCACGTATTCGCGAATGTATTCCGCGGCCAGCACTAGCGGAATCGCCGGCACCGGTTCCATCTGCATCATGTTTTGCGCGTCGCAGCCCAGATCCTTGTGGCCCCAGCGCGTATCCCGGATGACATGCACGGTGTAGGGTTTGCCGGGCGGGCAGGCAGCAATCTCCTCCGGGAAAAAGACACCGCCATTGATCTTTAGGGGAAAGGGGTTCAGGTTGAGGATGGTGACGGGCTTGTCAGCCTCCGCCTGTTTGAGCAGCCGCTGAATCTCGGCATACCGTTTGGCGGTCCAGCGCTGACCCGGGTCACGGAACTTGCCGGGGTCCTTGCCCAGCAAAGCCTCCGCGTTGGCGCGCTGCATCTCAGGGGTAATAACGACTGTTGCCATGAATGGAGCTCCTTATGGATGTGAAGATGGAGGTAATAACTAAGTCCGCCGGGTGAAAGCATTCGAAACATTTCATTTTCGGCCCAGGTACGCTAAGGCGAACCTGGGGCAGCCGTCCTTACCTGTACCGTCTCGGCAGTTCAGAGAATTCCAATATGCTCGTTACCGTTTCCGGTGCGACGGGCCAGGTCCTGCCTCCAGCGGCTGGCGGCGAGGCTACTGCTGTGCAAGGGCGAAATATGATCGCGCATCATCGCGTCGTACTCAACCTTGCGCTTTGCCTCCGCCTGTTCTTCCTCGTACTGAAACCGCAGTAAGTACTCCTGTGCGCGAGACTCAGCACTGCCGCGCCGGCTTTGGATGCCGAAGCTATATTGCGCAATCAAACCCTGCAGCGTGTCCGTCGTGGGCATCTTAGTCCACGGGCCGAAAACCATCTCATAATCCCCACATTCGGGGTAAGGCCCCAACATGGGAGTGAATCCATCGACAGCCTTGTACGAATACCACTCCGCCTGCGTGCCATAACTCGAAGCAGGGAACCACTTCTCCAGGATCCATCCCTCCGCATGGGGATACTTTTTTACCTCGCGCATCTCTGTGACTACGCGGATCGGCCGGTTGTCGTGGCGAGAGAAGTGACATCCCGGGGCATCCGGATTGGGCTGAAAATTCAACCCACCCTTCTCCGCCGTCGACAGCCCTGGAGCCCAATCCCGATAAACCCCCGACTCCTTGACCAGGCGATCGCTGCCCACCAGCAACCTCCACTGCGGCTTGCCAAAAGGATTCTTCCCGCCGTAGCTGGTAAGAAAGCGCTGCGTGGCGCCGGGCACAATATGAGTCATGGCTGATCGCCCTTGTGGGTGAACGGCGCAGTCTTTCTGCCGTACCAGTTGGCAGACATGGAGGCATCGGTGCTCTCCAGGTGATAACCCACCACCTCAGGGATAAGAGCGCGCCTCGCCCGCGGCCACTTCTTGGCAAACGCCATATCACCACGTCCGGCATCGGTATGCGCGACGGGATACTCGCAAACACCAGAGACGCTGGGACACCACATCTGAAAGAACCCGATAGGAATATAGCCTCCGCCATCTTTGCTGATGACGCGTGTGCCCAGGGGAAAGGCATTCAAGTGGACGTAAGCATCGCATTCATGCTGCAACACAGGCATCTCGAGAAAGTGGTCCCATTGCGCATAACCCTTAACGCAAAACCTGTCGATGCCATAGATCATGCAGCGGTCGAGGCGTGCATTCTCGAGCAGCAGCCGTGTCTGCGGCGGCAGCGCGATGTCCGCGTCCAAATGCACTACCCATCCCTTCTGGTCGAGCCGGCTCAGGCCCTCATTGATGCCCGCCCCCTTGCAGAACTTATTCCAGCGGGAATTCAGCGCATCGGTTTGGACGCACTCGACGTGATGAAACTCGCAAATGCGCTGCGTATCGCGATCTTCCGCCGACGTGACCACCACGATGCGGTCGAACAAATGCTTGTTGGCTGGAAGCGTGCAGCGCAGAAAGTCGGAGTAGCGGTCACATACCACCACTGCTTCAACCTTGAAGTCAGGATCCGGCACGTTCCCAGAGCCTCCGGGGCAAGGGCATTCATAAGACATTGCTACGCTCTCCACATGTTGACTGGTACGAATCTAGTAAGCTGCGGAAATGCCGGATGGTATCACCTGCGATACCATTACCTCGCGAGGGTCGTCCTGGATTACAAATTGTCGTGTGAGTATCGGACCGTGGCTCTGCGCGCGGAGCACCTGTTAGCCTCAGGTAAGACGCGAGAAGAGACCGAACTGCTTTTGGATATGCTGGAAGCGGTTGCCGAACCGGTGATGGTGGTTATTCGGCACCGGCCATTTTCGCCAGATGCAAATGATGACATGGTATTAGACGTAGCTATCAACGGGAATGCGGACGCAATCGTCAGCAATAACACAAAACATTTCCGAGAACCTGCGAAGCGTTTTCGGCTAGGTCTGCTGAGACCCGTTGAACTGCTGAGCGAATTTCGTAAGAGGAGCTAGAGATTCATGCCCGCCAACCAGAAAAAGGTTACTGTGAACAAGTTTCCACTTCGGATCATGCCATCGATGCGCAGAGTTGCGGAAGACTTCTCCCAAAAGGAAGGCGTCTCGCTCAACCAGTTCATCAATGTCGCCTTAGCCGAAAAGCTCGCCCACCTTCAGCACGAAGAGTGGCTGGCACGGCGGCCCAAAGCGTCGAGCTATTCTATTGCAAAAGCCCTCGAAATCCTGGACCGTCCAACAAACCACGCTCCCGAGGATGTAGACAAACTCCCGAAGGGCTATGTGTCCGGCCGCCGGAAGTACTCGGGCAAGAAGGCACCCGGAAAGAGATAAGTCAATCCATACCCCAAAAAACAGAGGGCTGAGATGGTTATCTCGGCCCTCTCTCAAGTGATTAGTTGTAAACAGGCACCTTCAGGCCGGTAACCGACGAGATAGCCTGAGGATTGTCGACCGCATACTGCCGCGCGTCGACGTAGTAGCAGCCCTCATTTGCCGTCGGGTTACCCGAAGCCGGATCGTAGATTTGAAACACCCACTGTCCGCTGCGGTTCTTGAACCAGAACGGCGCCTTGCCCCAGACCACCTTGAGCCAGGAACCGAATTCCATGAAGTCGATGCGCGAGTTATCCGCGTGGATATTGCGCACCACTTCACGGCCGGCGATAGTGAACTGGCCTACGTTGGCGGTGAGCCCGTCAAACCCCGGCATCTTGCCGTTGGTCATCAGGATCTCCTGCTTGGCAAAGCCCATCTCCTCATACGCCTGGATCTGCGCCGGATGCGCATGCCATACCTGCGACTTGAGCGCATCCGTGCCCAGGCTCTGTTCCACGCGGCTGAGTGCCGCGCGCAACATGGGGAGCGACAACGGAGCGCCTCCAGCCGTCACACCGTTCGCGACCACGTAATTCTGTGTCCGGTTGATGCCGAGATACGTACGTGCGCCGCCGTTACAGCGCAGTTGTCCTCTTTCTCCATCGCCGCGCGCAGTTGTCGAACTGCGCGTGCAATCGCGCCCCGCGCATCGGAAGGATTCCTGACCTCGGCGAAAATTCGCTCATAAATGCCCCGTTCTTCCGGGTTGTCCCTCTGTATCTCGCTCACGATGCGCTCACCTCCCGTTCAAATCGCAAGCCCTGCTTTCGCTCGGTGACCCCTCCAGCCGCAGAAGGTTGGCTTGCAGACGCAGTTGACGGACTGTGGGAAACCGGTCCATCTGTTCCGGTTTGCCCATCCTCAGCGTCCCCCGTCTCCATCCCGTGATCGCCATCTCCAGGTATTCCCAGGGCACATCGCGCAGGTCCTCGGCCATCAGTAGAAGGCATTCCGGGGTCAGCGAAAGCTGCCGGCTCAGCGCCAGCTTGCCAAGCGCGATCAGTGTGTTCTCGAGCCAGGGCCAGGGCTCGGTCAACGGCGCTGACGACGCTGTTGCGATTGATTTCCGCTCTGCTTGCATTGCCTCCCCCCGCCGATGCCGGCTTGTTATAGACAGTGATCTCCTCCTGGAAGCGGGTAAGGTTGGCAATCCACAGGAAAACGCGGTCCCCGTGAGCGACAGCCGACTTTGCCCGGTTCTCCAGCATCCGGCGAAACTGTATTTCGCTTAAGTTGGGGCTGGCAGTAAGAAAGTCACTCAGCGCCTTGGCATCGCGTCCCTGCCAAGGCATCTCAGGAGAAGCATGATTCTTTGCGCTCCAATACTCTCCCAGAATCGCGCGAAACGGTACATGACGCTCATCGACAGCATGTTTCTCTCTCACACTGCTCGGCGAAGGTAATGTTTTTAGTAACTGTGGTTGTGGTTGTGATTGTGATTTGGCATCGTCAAGCATCCCGGTGACGATGCTTGAAGCATTGCTTACGGAGATGCTTTCCGCATTCTCCAGTGCAGGCCGCGTCTTACCCCATCTGCTATCCGCGCCTAATTTGGCTCTGTTGGCAAATGATTTCTGCTTGGCTGCGGTCCGGCTTTTTTCCCGTTCTACGCGTCCATGGTGCCACTGCCCATCGTGGATTTCGAAGAACTCCGCAAGCACTGCTCGGGAGATGCTCCAAGCACTTTTCGGAAGGCCCGTAATCTGCGCCAGCACCGCATCGTTGTCTTGCAGCACTCCGCGGCGCCACAAGTGGAAGAGGAGTAAGAGATAAGCGCCATGCTGTTCCGTACTTAGGTGCATGGTGTCGGCAAGGTAGTCGCCGATGTACACCGGCATCCAAATGTCGGTCTTACCTGCGCTCAAAGTCTCGGAAATGTCGTGCTATGCCCGCAGCGCCTCATAGATTCCTCTCCCTTGGTCTCATTTCTTGCGCCAGCTCATCATTGGCCGCATGTCGTTTCGGAATCAACAGGAGCAACGCGAAACTGCTATAAGATGCCATGGGTTGCTCGACCCCGCAATACTCCGTGAAAAAAAACTAGAGGGAAAAGGGGTAGTTAACTCAAAGTAACTGCCTGGTTACGGCCGTCCACTCTAAAGGCAACACAATAAATACTGCGATAGTTACTATTAGTTTACCCTCCCGGCATCCTCATCATTATTTCCGTCAGCTCTTGACGGCCCGCTCCGCAGGCAGCAAGCTCACGGCAGTAAGCAACGTCGCGATTGCTTGCATCCGGCCATGGGAAAAGAAACTGTATCTCCGGCTCACAAGACCCCGAGGGAGGGTCCCCTCACTGTCGACGAGATCATTGCCGGGCTTGCCCTCTTCACCGATGAACAGCGTTCCCTTGCCTGGTCTCCCCAGCCACCCTTCGCAAGTGCTGGTGCCAGTGACTGCCGCATGGGTGGGAGCTGCGGCCTGGAGTTCAACTGGGAAACCGCCCGCGCCCGATGGATCCAGGCTCGTCATCGTTGGAACAGGGAACAGAAGAAACTGCGCGATCAACAACTCTTATGATGACCGTAACGTTACTACCGCTAACTCCCCTGGCAAAGCTCCACGCGACGCCCACCCGCAACTTGTCTTCCCGCCTGTCCGGCGAGCCTGCCGCATGAGCAGCCACCGCGCGTGTGGCATGTTGATAAAGAAATGACGCTGCAAAATCGCCATAGCCGCGAGGCCCGGAGGGCCGACCGCTGAAACGTGAGCCCAGCCCGAAAGGGCTGGGGCTCAATTCCGAGCACGATCCGAGCGCCGTAGGTGCGGCACTGAGCTCCCCCAGCAACCAACGCCCGCGGTCGCACACTTCTAACCTCTACCAGCAACTATCCACTGGCACGACACCCTGGATTGGTCATCGCGACTGTCCCCTGGAACTGCAGCGAAGCGGAGGGATCGCTTCCCCTGCAACTAACCCCCGCTCCTGCCTGGCGATGTCCGTTCCTGACCGTCTTATCCCTTTCCTTGTCGTCTTTGCCCTAGGCAGCCTGAAAATTCTCCATCCTTTCCTTAGGGGCAGGTTGCGCTGTGCGGCATATGTTGAGTTACACTTGATGGCGATGACGATCGAAGAAATACTCCTCCATATAGATGCCGAAATTAGCCGTTTAACAGAAGCCCGCGACCTCGTGGCCGGAACCGCCGTGTCCAAGGTCTCTCGCAGTTCGCGTAAGAGCGGATTGGCGGCTCCTAAGCCAAGGGCCGTGCGCACCAAGCGGGTTATCTCCCCCGAAGGCCGCGCCAGAATCGCCGCTGCGCAGAAGCTTCGCTGGGCTAAGCAGAAGCGTGCCAAAGAAAAGAAGTAAGGGTTATTCACGCAGGGCTGGCTGGGCAAAGGGCCATTCACCCCGCCGGTGCGCGCGAACCAGGTAAGTCGCAGTTCCGGTCAGCACGACTGCCAAGGCGAAAATGATCTCTCGCGCAAAGTTTGGCCGCGAGAACAGGATGTAAAGAAATCCCGCAATCGCCACCAGTGGCGGTAGAGGATACAGCCAAATCCGGAATGGCCGCTCCAGGTCCGGCTGGGTGCGGCGCAATACCATTACGCCAACTTGCTGCAGAAGAAACTGTAATAGGATCCGTATCACCACCAGCGCCGCCACCAGATCCGCCAGTTGCAGCATGCAGAACACCATCGAGACCCCGGCCAACATCAACAGCGAAACGTTGGGGATGCGATGCCGCGGGTGCACGCGCGCAAATATGCGGAAGTAATTATCATCCAGCGCTGCCGCATAGGGTACTCGCGAATAGCCCAGTAGCAGCGCATACACCGATGAGAACGCAGTCCACACCACCAGCAGCGCAACCACCCGGCCCGCCATCACTCCATACACTCTCTGCACCACCACCGCCGCCACTGACAGTCGTGCATTCGTACCCGCCTGGCTGGTAAGTTCCTGCCACGGGATCGTCCCCAGCACGCTCGTGTTCAGCATTAGATATAAGACCGCCACCAGGCCCACCGACCACACAATGGCTCGTGGAATGGTCCGTCCCGGGTCGCGCACCTCCGCCCCCAAAAAGCATATGTTGTACGCTCCCCAATAATCGTAGGTCGCAATCAGCAGCGCCGCTCCCAAGCCGGTGAAGAATCCGCCCGAGAGTTGGAACGCGCCGGCAGGGAATCCGAAGGCCAGGTTGGCATGAAAGTGCAGCAGCCCGGTGAGGATCACCGCCAGCATCGTGCCCATCACTCCCAGCCACAGCAAGCCGGAGAACCGGGTCACGCTCTCTATGTTGCGATACAGCAATGTCGCCGCGATCACGCAACACAGCATCGCTACCAATGTGCCGGGTCCAAGCCGGATCGCCAGCGGTAAAGTGTGCACGAACGGAACCGGGATGGGCAACTGATAGGAAAAATAAACTCTGCGCAAGGCAGGCCAAAGATAGCCCGCATATTGCGCCAGGCCCACGCATCCTGATGCGATCGACAGCGGCGCGCTGAAACTCAGTTGCCAGATATAGAGGAACGAGAGATATCGCCCCGTGGTCCGCGGCCCATAGATGGTGCGCAGATACTCATACGATCCGCCGGCCTTGGGCATGGCTGCGCCCAACTCTGCCCACACCAGCCCATCGCATGCCGCCAGCACCGCTCCCAGCACCCAACCCAGAATCGCTTGCGGTCCGTGCATCGCCAGCACGATCAGTGGCAGGGTCACAAACGGCCCCACCCCGATCATGTTGATCATGTTGAGCGAAATCGCGCCCGGCAGGCTGATACCGCGTACCAGCCCCTCGTCCTTCTTCATCCTCTGGATCTCTCCCCGCTCTTCTCGGTCCCTGACGAAGGACGGGTGCCCCACATCTCGCTCGTTTTTCGCGAGATGTGGGATACCACCGCTCTTTCCTAGGACCGCCGATTCATCCGATGCACTTAGCGGTCGGCATCGGTGGCATCCCACATCTCGCGAAAAACGAGCGAGATGTGGGGCACCCGTCCTTCGTTAGGGAACGAGATCGTCCCGTGCTTTTCCATTCCTGAGTCCTAACCGCCATTGATCCTGTCATATGCTATAGCTAACAAACTGCCTATGACATTCTGCAGGACTCCGTCCCAAGCCTTGGCCCTCATTGCCGCCCTCTTCGTTACCGCGGCCCCTCTTTCCGCCCAGACCCCCATCGACTCCTCCATTGCCGCTACGCCCAACTACCAGCCTCTCCGTGTGGACCGCGGCGCCGCTGCGCTGCAGCAGTCGCTGCGCAAGCTCAGCACCCGCGCCAGCCTCATGATGATCGTCGCCCACCCCGACGATGAGGATGGAGGCATGCTCACCTACGAATCCCGCGGCCAGGGTGCGCGCGTGGCTCTCCTCACCCTTACCCGTGGCGAGGGTGGTCAGAACATCATGTCCAACGACCTGTGGGATCAGCTCGCCCTGGTGCGCACGCAAGAGCTCCTGGCCGCCGGCCGCCGCTACGGTGTCGATCAGTACTTCACCCGCGTCGCCGACTTCGGCTTCTCCAAGACCCTCGAAGAAGCCCTCGCCGTCTGGGGACATGAACGCGTTCTCTACGACTGCGTCCGCGCCGTCCGCCTCAATCGTCCCCTGGTCCTCACCGCCGTCTTTGTCGGCGGCATCACCGACGGCCACGGCCAGCACCAGGTCTCCGGCGAAATGGCGCAGGAAGTCTTCAAGGCCGCCGGAGACCCCAACGTCTTTCCCGACCAGATCAAAGCCGGCCTCCTCCCCTGGACCCCGCTCAAGGTCTATGCCCGCGTCCCTTCCTTCTCCATCTCCCCCAAGGGCATGTACGACTACGCCACCGGCAAGTGGGCTCCAGTGCGCTTCTATGACTACGTGGACGGCAAATGGACCGACGCCGTGCCCACCACCAACGTCACCATCCATGAAGGCGCCTATGACCCCGCGCTCGGCGAGTCCTATATCCAGCTCGGCCGCGAGGGCCTTGGCCAGCAAAAATCCCAGAACGGCGGCACCGGCATCCCGCTCCCCGGAGCCTTTGACGTCCCCTACCATCGCTACGGATCGCGCGTCCCCACCTCTGATACAGGAGCGCTCCTATTTCGATGGCATCGACACTTCGATTGCCGGCATAGCCTCGCTCGCCCCGGGCCAACACCCCTTCCTCACCGCCGGCCTGCAACAAATTGCCGCCTCCGTCAACCAGGCCACCCAGTCCTACTCCCCCTCGCAGCCGGCAAAGCTGGTCCCGCTGCTGGCCGCCGGTTTGAAACAGACGCAGTTACTGATGCAAAAAGTAACCGCCTCCGATCTCTCCGCCGAGGCAAAATACAATGTCCTGCATGAGCTCTCTGTAAAGGAGGCGCAATTCAACAGCGCCATCGTGGAGGCGCTCGGGGTCACCCTCACCGCCGTCGTATCTCCGGCCCCAACCCCGATCATGGCCGCTCCGGCTTTCGCCGTCGACGCGCAGGATACCTTCACCACCGCCGTCCCCGGCCAGTCCTTCGGCGTCACCGCCTTCCTCACCAACGCCAGTGACGTCCCCGTGCAGATAAAGAGCGTCTCCGTGCGCTCCACCGGTACCGGCGACTGGCGCATAACCGCCGCCTACGCCCCCCGGTCACCTTGCAAGCCAACCAGCGCCTCAGCGCGGACTTCAAGCTCACCGCCCCCCTTGACGCCGAGTTGACCAAGGCATGTTTTCACCGCAAAGATGTCGAGCAGCCCTACTACGATCTCGATAGTGTCGACTGCCTCAACCACCCGCTCCCTCCCTATCCGTTGGAGGCCTGGCTCGAATTCACCGTCGATGGTGTCTCTGTCCGTACCGCCCAGGCGGTGCAAACCGTTCAGCATGTGGTCGGCCGCGGCGGCGTATACCAGCCGCTGGTGATAGCGCCGGCCGTCTCCGTCGCCGCCACCGCCACCGCCGGCATCATTCCTCTCGATGGGGAAAAGGACAAGACCGCCAGCGTCAACGTTCGTGTCCGCAGCAATGTCAAGGCCTCACCGCCCGGCGATGTGCATCTCGATCTGCCTGCGGGCTGGCAGTCCTCGCCCCAATCGGCGCCCTTTACTGCCCACAAAGAGGGTGACGAGCAGACCCTCACCTTCACCGTCACGCCCCAGAACCTCGCCGCCACCAGCTATTCCGTCACTCCCGTCGCTGAGTACCAGGGCCATCAGCTACGCGCAAGGATATGAGACCGTCGGCTATCCCGGCCTGCGCCCGTACAACTACTACCAGCCCGGCCCCTACAAATTGGTCGGGGTGGACGTCAAGCTGGCTCCTGGTCTCAAGGTGGGCTACGTCATGGGCACTGGCGACGAAGTTCCCCAGGCCCTCGAAAGCATGGGAGTCGCTGTCCATTTGTTACAGGCAGCGGATATCAACGCTGGCAATCTCTCCGCCTATGACGTCATCGTGCTCGGCATCCGCGCCTACGCCGCGCGTCCTGAGCTAGCCGCTTCCAACGGCCGCCTGCTTGATTACGTAAAGCAGGGCGGCGTGCTCATCGTCCAATACAACACCCGCGAGTACGACCACAACTACGGCCCTTATCCGATCAGTCTTACCGGCGATCCGGAGAAGGTGGTGGATGAGAATGGTCCTGTCGAGCTACTGGAGCCCAGGAATCCTTTACTCTCCTGGCCCAACAAAATCACCAGCGCCGACTTCCAGGGCTGGGTCGAGGAGCGCGGTCATTCCTTCATGCACTCCTGGGATTCGCATTATCAGGCGTTGACCGAGACCAAAGACCCCGGTCAGGACGCGCAAAAGGGTGGCTTGCTCTACGCACGTTACGGCAAGGGCGCCTACGTCTACATCGCCTACGCTCTCTACCGCCAGTTGCCCGAGGGCGTCCCCGGAGCCTACCGCATCTTCGCCAATCTGCTAAGTCTCCCCAAAGCCCCCTCGCAATAGTTCTAGTCACTGTAATTTGTGGGATATAACTTCGCGTCGCAGATTGAGTGTCCGCGGATCACGGCTGCCCATCGAGTCCGTTATGCTCGTGGCGCTCCAACTCGTCCAGCGTGAACTCCAGCTCCGCCACCAAATCCGGCGCCACGATCCGCAACTCCTCCAACAGCAGGTCTCGCTGCCGTATGAGCAGGCGAAAGGAAACGCTAGTCCGTTTGCGGTCCATAGTTTTTCCCAGAAACCCACTTAGGGATGACCTCCAACCACTGGCGCGGCCTGGGTAAGGCGCAAGGCGCCGTGGTCGGGTATTTTCCATGTCGTTAGTAACTGCGAGGAGGGAGCACCGGGCAAGCCGGAAAAACGACTCGGCGTCCGCCACAGGACTGGACTTGATCAGACACCTGAAATTCGGTCGAGCGCTAGCGCCATATAACGCCGCTCTGATTCTTCACCCTACGAAGCCACTCGAGGACCCGCTTAGTCCGCGTAAACTACCGGTACTCCGCGCAAAACCCCGGAGCCCCCTGGCCAATCAGCGCACAACCTCGCTTGATCTCATCCACAATCAGCGAGCATGCATTCTGCGCATTGCATGGCGGGTGAGTCGCAGGCGAAACCTGTATGCATTCGTTCACCAGCTGCCGTGACCGCTCGATCCCCACCGCATTCAGACACGTCCCCGTAGTGCTGAGGGCCGCAGAACCGCTCCCCGGCGGCGGCGCCAGGTAAGGCTCCGGTACGCCATAGGCCTGCGCGATCTGGTGCAGCTCTGTGCGCAGTCTCTCCCACCGCGATCGTGGTCTGCGGGTTCAGCTGCAGGCTATAAACCAGGGGATCGATCTGCGCCGCGGTATGCACCAGCTCGACCACCTGCGGGTCCGCCTTCTGCTGATGCTTGAAAGTCTCGAGCGCGGTGTTTGCCTGTTTGGCGAAGGTATCCGCCAGCGCCTTGGCATCCTTCTCCTGGCTGGTCCCACGAATCGTGCTCTTCTTCAGCGCGTTGGCGAAGTTCTGCCGGAAAGGCCCTGCATCATCCTTCAAATTCTGCATCAGCTGCTGCAAATCTTTGTCGCTCAAGCGGCCCTGGGCCAACGCCAACCTATCCCCGCCCACCAAACCCAACAAGAGAATAAGACCAAGAAAACGTACCCACCTCTGCACGCTTCTCCTCCGATGCTCTTGTATCCTATCGGCGTTCCTACCACGCAGCAACACGAGGCTTTTGCGGCAAATGCTCTAAGTGAGTCGCATCAGAGATGTCAGCACAGCCGACCGCGTCCGCCGCTCCTTTCCTCACCGATAGCATCGTCTTCGATTGGAAAGCGCAGTCCTTCCGTGCCGACCTCATCTTTATTCTTCCCGTATCCATCTGTCTGATCCTCGGCATCTTGCTGGGCCACCCGGGTGCGGGATTGATCGCTTGCCGGCGGAGCCTTCACCGTCGGCTTTGGCGCCAAGCAGCATATCGACGACTCCCGCCTCCTTCCCATGATCCTGGTCTCCCTGGGAATCGGCGCCGCCACCTTCGTCGGCATGGTGGCCGGCCACACCAACTTCATCCTGGTGCTCATCGCCGGGGGCGCCGGTTTCGCCTATGGAATGCTTTCCTTGCGTCAGCCGGGAGTCAGTTGGGTAGGGCAGCAGTCCATCGTCTTTCTTCTCGTCGCCTCCGCTTTTCCTTTTTCCCCGCGCGCTGCGGCGGTCCGTTCCGGCCTGGTCATGGCCGGCGGCGCCTTACAGATCCTCACCTCGAGTATCCTGCTGCACCTCTTGCAACGAGCTGCGCACCGATCTGCTCTCCGTCGCCCGCTATCTCAAGGCCGAGCACCAGGCCCTGCGCTCCTCCGTGGAACAGGCCGCCCGCTCGCTCATGAAGCGCAATCCCGCCCCCAGCGCAGTGCCCTACGCCATTCGCCTCGCTGTCACGCTCATGGTCAGTACAGAAATCTACCGCCACTTCGGCTTTGCCAACGGATACTGGATACCCATGACCGCCCTGCTCGTCCTCAGGCCCGGCCTGAGCGACACCGTGAGCCGGGCCATCGCCCGCACCATCGGCACGCTCGCCGGAGCCGTCTTTGCCAGCTTCTTTCTCGCCCATCTGACCCCAGCGCCGCCTATGCTGGCACTCCTGACCCTATGCTTCGCCTGGTTCTCGTACTCGCTCAACAACGTGAACTACGGTCTCTTTACCCTCTGTCTCACCGCATACATTGTCTGTTTGCTGGCGCTCAACAGCCTGCCGGGCAAGGATGTCGCCTACCATCGCGCCGTCAGCACCGTGATTGGAGGAGGACTTGCCCTGACCGTAAGGTTATTGGTGATTCGCTATCGACAGAAGCACTCTACGCCGGCCACCCCGTAGGGGCCGAGGATGGTCCGGTCACATTCGGCTGGTTACGAGTTCTGCTCCCACTCGGGCAGGGAAAGCACCCAATCCTCGCCCTTCTCCTGATCGGCGATATTCACCATCCGGCCCTGCTCCACTTCTCTTTTCCCGCCGTCCCAGATCGATCTTCCATCGAAGCGGCTTACCGGCGCCGCCACTGCATCGCGTATCTCGCGCAGCTCCGAGGGCCGTCCCACCTTGAGCAGGTACTTGCGAATCACTGCCGGACGGTCGAGTCCTTCATATTCCCCGCGCTCTGGTTGCTGCTCCTTGAGCGCCTCCAGGGTTTGTACCAGCTTCTCCACCAAATCCGGCGCCAGAACACGCAACTCCCCCAGCAGCTCGTCTCGTCGCTGCTTCAGCAGGCGGACCGTGAGTGTCGACTTGGATTTGGGCCCCATCTTTCGCTCCAAGCACGCCTGATTTTGGGGCTAGGCTTCTGCCACCGGCCCAGCCTGCCCAAAACTATACATTTTCGCTAGCGTAATTTAACGCCAAATTCCGGGCCAGTGATAGCGCCAAATGACGCCCACGCCATTAATCCGAATTCAGGAAGAAGCCCGGGCTCTTTCGGGAAAACGTTCGCCTCACTACATGACCAAACCGGGAAAAAACCCGACACTTCCCCAGCCACCCGCAGAGCCCTGGGCAATTCCAGGTTTACTCCGTAGCGCAAAACTCCACTCCTGAAGCCCATTCTTGAATATCATAGGAAATATGAAACCACGCTGAGCTTCTTGCTTGAGTTCCAACCTCTTGTTGTCTGCACCTTTGTCATCCCGCCTGCCCCGGCATGCCGTGGACCGTAGCGGAGGACTGCGCTAACCACCCCCGGAAACCTTCGTCAACGAGATAGTTTTTTTGGAACTTGAGGGTCCTTCATGAAGAAATCAGAAGTGCTGAACGCCTGGGCCAGCATCCTCGCCGGCCAGAAGCCGAGCCTTTCCATCGAGATCACCCGCGAGTGCCCCCTGCGCTGCCCTGGCTGTTATGCCTACGAGCCTGAGCATCTCGGCACCAGCGGCGTCTCCCTGCGTCAACTCTCCGATTACAAAGGAGACGACCTCGTCCGCAGGCTGCTCGCAATCGTCGATCGCGAGCGCCCCATCCATCTCTCCCTGGTTGGCGGCGACCCCTTGGTTCGCTACCGCGAGCTGGAAGTCCTTCTGCCCCAGCTGGAAAGCCGCGGAGTGCACGTGCAATTGGTCACCAGTGCCTTTCGCCCCCTCCCCAAAGCCTGGAGCGCCCTCTCCAAGCTCAGCCTGGTGGTTTCCATCGACGGTTTGCAGCCGGAGCACGACGAGCGCCGCAAACCCGCCACCTACGAGCGCATTCTCACCTCCATTCGCGACAGCTTTGTGACCATCCACTGCACCGTCACCGGCCAAATTGCCGACCGGCCCGGTTACATGGAAGAGTTCCTTCGCTTCTGGAGCGCCCGTCCCGAAGTAAAGCGCATCTGGGTCAGTCTTTTCACGCCCCAGCAGGGTGCGGAGGGTCCGGAACTCATTTCTCCCCCCGTGCGCCGTCAGCTGCTTGATGAGCTGGAGCGTCTCTATCCTCTTTATCCCAAGTTCCAGATGAACCGGAAGATGATTGAGGAGCTGCGCCATCCCCCGCAATCGCCGGAGGAGTGCATTTTCGCCCGCACCACGAAGTCCCTCTCCGCGGATCTGGAAACCCGCATAGGGCCCTGCCAATTCGGGGGCAAGCCTGACTGCACGCAATGTGGCTGTGTTGCCTCGATCGCGCTGGCTGCGGTAGGCCACCACCGCGTTCTGCCCGGCATCACTGCCGGCGACCTCATGTATGCCTCCGAGCGCGTCGGTGTCGGTGTAGGCCGCGTCCGCTCCCTAGGCAAGCGCCTCCGCGGCAAACCCGAAGTCCTGCCGCCCCCGCCACCCCAGCCGCCCCTAACCGTAATCTCCAACGCCAAATAAAAATGGACGGAAGAGGCCGAAAACGATGGGCGATCTGAACGGAGCAGGGCCGATCAAAACAAAAAAGAGAGAGGCTAGTATTGAGCCTCTCCCTCGTAGCAAAATTCACTCTCCGCGATCAACCCCTAGGCATTAACCCGGCGAATGATCTCGACAACCGGCCGTCCTCTCAGCCACTAGCAAATGCCTACTGGAAACGCCACCCTACGATTTGTCATCCCGACTGGAGCGCAGCGGAAGAGAGGGACCTGCAGTGTCCGCGATCTATCCTACGCGCCCCACGACCGCCCACCCCTAAAAGCTAACCCGCCCCGTGACCTCCACATTCCGAGGACCCGCGCCCTCCGCGCTCTGCAACCCGGAAATGGTCCCAAACGACTGATCATCCAGCGTAGTATCCGGCACATCGAAATTCCGATGATTCAACGCATTACTCGCCTGCGCGCCGAACTGAAACTGTAACCGTTCCGTAAGCTTGATCGACTTGATCAGCGAAAGCGAAACCGAATCCGTCCCCGGGCCGACCACGCTCCCCACCGCGCTATCGCCAAACCGCCCGGCATTCGCAGGTGGAAACGTAAACGCCGCCGGATTGATAAACACCGGCCCGGCAGAATTCGTCAGCCCCCCGGTAGCCTTAGGAGAAACCCCCGGAACCACATCCGTCCTGGCCGCGCCCAACGTATTAAGGATGCCGGTATTCGCGGAATCCACCGACACCTGCGACATCGTAAGGAACGCCCCCGTCTGGAACACCGTCACGCCGCCCAACTGCCATCCGCCGACCAGTGTATCCACCAGCCGATTGCTGTTAGCCATAAACATCGCCCCCTTGCCAAACGGAAGCTGGTACAGGAACGTGGCCAGAAAACGATGGCGCCGGTCGAACATCACATTGCCATAATCCAACCGCGGATTGTTCTTATCCGAAACCCAGTTGCCTCCCGCGGGAGCAAACTCCGTCGGCACCGCGCCCCCCGCATCGGACAGATCCCGGGTAAGCACATAGCTCGCCTGGAACTGCAGTCCATTCGACATCCGCTTCTCCATGACCGCCGTCCAGCTGTTGTAGTTGCTGACCGCCTGGTTGACCACGCTCTGAATAATCCCCCAGATCGGATACACCAGCGGAGCCGCCACGCCCGGTATTGGCCGGCACCTGGTTCAGGTCGTTGAAGTTTTCCAGGTTGATGCCATGGCTTCCCGTATAGGAGAGCCGCATCCCGATGTCGTGACCCCAGTCATGCTCGAAGGTCAGGTTCCACTGCTGCACCGAAGGATCCTTGTAGTGGATGGGAAACGCATATTCGAAGCTAGCCGTCCCCGGCTGGTCCAGGTTCGCCGGAAAGGGAGAAGGGAAGCTGAGGTTCTGCCCGCTCCCGTCAGCCGGGTTGTACGTGTTCTGGTACAGAGGAACAAAGCTGGCGCTCACCGCCCATCCGGAAACCAGCGAGAAGCCCAGCGGTGACTCGATAAACCGTCCCCACCCGCCGCGGATGACCGTGCTGTTGTTATGGTTCGGCCGCCACGCAAACCCGATGCGCGGCCCGTAGTCGCTCTTATACGTGTAGCGCAGTTTCTGCGGCAGGCCGGCCTGCGCCGCAGTCAGGATCGGCGTGGGCGCAATCGAAGAAGCGAACCCGGGATTGGTGTACGTCAGTCCCTGCGCATTCGGCACCGCGACTCCGCCATGAATGCCGTTCTCGTCATAGTCCGGCAAAAACGCCGCCGTGTTGTAGTGCGTGTCCTTCAACGGCGGATGGATCTCGTACCGGAAACCCGCATTGATCGTCAGGTACGGTGTCACCTTCCAGTCATCCTGCCCGAAGAACGCATAGGAGTAACCGAGGCCGTTCATAGCCGGGTTCGTCACCTGCGCCAGGGTCGTGTTATCCGGATACCCCAGCAAAAACGCGGCGTAAGGATCGCCAATCGTCGACCCCACCGTGCTCGTCTCGTTGAAGACATATTGCCCCGCCCGGTAATTGCCGAATACGTTCTCGTCGTGGTCGGTCAGCCGGCGAACATCGCCGCCGAACTTGAAGGTGCTCTTACCCTTCACCCAGGTCAGATCGTCCAGCAACTGGATAATCTTGCTTTGTTGATTGGTGGTGTTCAGTCCACCGGTCCTTTGCAGCCCCGCGATCTCCATATCCGGAACCGTAGGCACCGTGGCGATGTCGGGGATCCCGGTGATGCCCACCTGGTCGATCAGCGTTGCCGAGTTCACGTTGGCGCTCAGCGAAGTGCGCAGCGAATTGAAGCCGCCGCGAAACTCGTTGATCACGTTGGGAGTGATGGTGTAGTTGTAAGCCACCGTCAAGCCGCGATCCTGCTCCGGCTGCGACACGCCGCCCAGCAACGGCGACAAGCTGGTCGCGCAGAAGCCCACGCAATTCACCTTGGGAGCGGTGGTCACCGAGCGGTTCTTGAAGGTGTACCGGCCGTAAATCGACTGGTTGGTCGTAATGTTCTGATCGATGCGCACGTCGAACTGGTTGCTCGAAATAGGCGCCGGAAAATTGGTGACATAGTTGTTCTGGAACGAGTCGGCGCTCCCGCTGTTCGGCAGCGGCATCAGGTACTTGATGGTATTCGCAGCCACGGGAGAGATCGGAACCGAGCAATTCGCAGGGCCGGTGCAGGGAATCGGCGTGCCATCGTAGTTATTGATCGCCGGCGTCTGCGTGCCTTGCGTGGTCACCAGGTAATTCCACAAGTTGCCATTGCGCATATCCTGGCTGGGAAAGCTTTCCACCAGCGGAAATTCGCGCGGCAACCGAAGGCCCTCGTAGCTGCCGAAGAAAAACGTCTTATCATGCCCGTTGTACAGATGGGGAATCCTCACCGGTCCCCCGGCGAACCCGCCAAAGTCATTCATGTGCAGCGACGGCTTGCCGGTGAACGGATTGCCCGCCGTCAACGCCGTATTCTCCAGGTTCTCGAACACGCCGCCATGGTAATCATTGGTGCCCGCGCGCGACGTGGTCGTCACGTCCGCCACCCCGCTATACTCCGCGTTGTTGTTGGTCTCGCTGACCCGGATCTCGGAGATCGAATTGAACGAAGGAAACAGCTCGGCGATGGGTCCGCTATTTTCCACGTCCACGCTGCTGATGCCATCGATGGTGAACGACATCAGCGCCGGCGTAGTGCCCGCAATCACCAGGTTGGAGTTATCGTCCACCTGCACGCCCGGCTCGGTGGTCAACGTTAAAAGGGGACTGGTCGATCCATTCGATCGCGAGTAGACGGCCACCGGCAGATCCACCAGTTCATGGGTCGTCTTGGTCGTAGCCAGGCTGGACGTATCGGTCGTGATCACGTCGCCGGCCGCCTGCACCTCTACCGTTTGTGACGCCGCGCCTACGGCCAGGCTGGCATCGATGCGTTGGGTATCGCGGGCCTGCAGCACCAGGTGATCGAAGATCTGGTCCTTGAACCCGTTCGCCTGGATGGTCACCTGGTAAGTTCCGGCATCGAGGTTAAGGAACTCATAATTTCCCGAAGCACTGCTCGTCGCCGTGTGCTTGGCGGAGCTGCCCACGTTCACCAGGGTAACGGTAGCTCCCGGCACCACGGATCCCGACTGGTCCTTCACCGTGCCGACGATCGATCCGAAGGTGGACTGGCCCATCGCTTGCAGGCCGGACGAAACGACGCAGGCTGTCAGGACAAACAGCAGCCACTTGCTAACATGGGAACGAGCCATAGCTCACCTCCAGAATTTAGTAACCGTAGCTGTTTTATACTCAACACCGGCGGAGTCACCCTCTAAACTCCACTAGCAACCGCCCACTGGAAACGCCGCCCCTGACTTGTCATGCAGTTCCACTCCCCCCGCAACCAACGCCGGGCGAAAGCAACCTCTAAACTCCACTAGCAAATCTCCACTGGAAACGCCGCCCTCAACTTGTCATGCCGACTGCCAGGCGAAATTTCCATAGCAATTCGACGGCGCTCGACCTGCAGTTCCACTCCCCCGCAACCAACGCCGGCGAAAGCAACCTCTAAACTCCACTAGCAAATCTCCACTGGAAACGCCGCCCTCAACTTGTCATCCCGAGCGCCGGCGAATTTCCATAGGAAATTCGGCAAGGCGAGGGACCTGCAGTTCCACTCCCCCCGCAACCAACCTCCCCTAAGGCTGCATCGGTAAATCCATCAACGGGCTCTTCGAATAAAAATCAAAAGGACGAATCGTAAAGTCATGCCACATCGTCGGCATCTGCGGCCAATCCTCCGGCCGCGGCACATGGTGAAACGCCATCGTGTACCACGCGACAATATCCGTGTTCTCGATGCTCCGTTTCTGTTTCACCCAAACCGGCAACCCATCCGTGCCCTTGCTCCCCGACACATAAACCCCGGCCGCATACCGCTCCTTGGCGTCATAAGGAGTAACCCAAAGCTGATGATCCGAAAACCCCGCCCGCTTCTGCGGCCAGTCGTCCAGCGACAGAAGCGAAACCCCAGTCAACCCAGGCATGATCTCGAAACTCGTCGGGTAACCCAGCTCGTTATGCTCCGCCGGGTTGACGAATCGCCACATCGCCGGGTGTTCCATGCTGATGTTCTGCATGGCCGTGCTTTCGTTATCCATGGTCTTGGGCGCCATCGCCCAGATGGTCTTGCGCGCGCTCGACGCAGGCAGCTTGTACTGCACCAGCTTGTCCACTTCGAAGTTGTTCTTCGTTCCATCCACATCGATATCCAGCCGGAAGGAGAAGAAGTGGTCGTGATCCACTCCATCGGTGTTCGGCGCCACCAGGTGGCCGAACTCCACCGGATTGCCTTCGGGATCCTTCCCCATCATGTCCATCTTGTCTTTCACCGGCTTCACTTCCAACTCGCCGGTCGCGCCCACCGCGACCGTGATCGCGCCCTCCTGCTCAAAGCGCCAGTCGAGGATGTAGTCGTAGTTGCCCACCACCGCAATGGTGCGGAAAACCAGCTCCCGGCCCGGCCTGCCGGCGATGACTCGGCCCTCCTGCTTCCCAATGCCGCCACGCCGGATCGCCCAGCGTGCGTTCGAACATGCACGCCACCTGCGGCCGAACAAACGGAGTCCCGTTCTCATGGAAGAACGTTGCGCTGAAGTAGGTGGCATAGTCCGGGCAATCCGTCCCTTTCTGCAACGGCTTCAGCATGCCCAGCCCGGTGTTCATGAAGTATTCGCCGGAATCCAGAAACACGTGCGAGTTCCACGTCTCCTCCGGATCCATATAGGGCACATACATCTCAGACAAGCGAACCCTCATACAGCACCGAGCGCCGCTTCCCCTGGTAATCGAGCGAGGCCATGTTGATCACCGGACCACTGCGCGGGTCAAGACGGAAACGGAAATGCCAGTTCTGCCAGCTCACCTCTCCATCCTTGATGGTGAAGCTGGGCCCCTCGGGCTGCGAGACCACGATGGGCTTGGTCCCGGCAGCGCCGGTCCGCCATCCGAGTCGTAGACCTCGCTCACCGGCGGCATGGGCGTAACACCGTAATCGGTAAAGCGCGTCATCTTCTTGCTCGCCATGTCGACGGTAAAAAAGATCCCGCCCACTTCGCGGTCTTCCATTCCAGTTCTCGGAGTCGATGTTGTACTCGCACCCGCCCCATCCGATGCGCCGCCCATCCTGCTCCGGCAGACGCGATGTATCCTCCCGGCGTCGCATAGCAGGTCACCAGGTTCAGGTCGGTGATGCCGCGCTTCTTCAGCGCATCCACGATCCGCGGATCGTGCTTGATCGCATCGTTCACTTCCTGCTCTTCCGTGGTCGTGAACGGCGCCTGCACCCCCTTCAGCTCTTCGAACGATTCCACCTTGGCGGTCGAGATATTCACCAGCGCCGCATAGGAGTGGCCCTTGTAATACAGCACCACATCCGCCTTGCGCTCGATCGGCGACCCCGGCGTCCACGCCAGAACGTAGGACTTATCCGGCTCGTGCAGCAGCACGCTGGTGAACAAAAGCTTTTCCTCGTTGTGGCCGGCAGCCCGAATCGCCTTGTAAACCACCCAATACTCCGCCGGAGTCAGTGCATCCAGGGGATGGTGAACAGCAGGGGCGAGCGCTGTAGCAGGAAGGGGAAAAAGAAGAACGCTAAGGCAGGCGAATGCAGAGAAACGAAGAAGCGATCGACAAAAAGACACTTCGGAATAACCTCCGGAAAAAGGGGGCGAACACTCCGCCAGATACACAGCGTCCTTCTCGTTGGAAGGAACGATGAACAGATGGGACCTAAGCTGAAACAATTTCCAGACAGCGGGCCGATGGTAAGACTGGGAAACCTGACTGCTTTGAGTTATGCCAGGCCCACGCGGTCACGTTGCGCGAGGGTAAGTCCGGGCACGTTCCTCTACTGGGGTTTCAGTATTGGAACAGCGAGTTAGCGACAGGGCTATCGCGAGGTTGAACTCAAGATAGCGAAGCAGGCAAGCAAAGTCAACGTCTATTCAAGCCCAAGCTAACCACCGCAGCAGGAAGCCGCTGCCTCTCCATGCTGCACGCTATGTCCATTGGCTTCGCCGGGCAAATCCATCGCCGGATTGGCCGCAAAAAAGTTATTCGGCTTGAGCATAAAGCCCGCGTATTCCACAGGCATGATGGGAAAGTCCTCGGGCTTGCAAACGTGGCTGTGGCCAAAGCTGTGCCACACCACGATGTCCTCATTCTCGATCGGCCGGTTCTGCTGCACCCACGTGGGCAGGCCATCGCCCCCTGCGTGCTGGTTGGGATAATTCCCGGTAGCGTAGCGTTCCTCTTCCGCATACGGCGTCACCCACAGGTGCTTGCTGGCGAAGCCTCCGCGGCGATCGATGCTGCTGCCCGCTTGCGCCAGCAGCACCGGGCTTGGCTTGCGCCACCAACTTGTAGCCCGGATGTTTGCCCACCGCATTGCGCCGATTGGGATTGATGACCTTCCAGAACCGCCCCGTCCGCCCATCCGCCTCGCGGCAGGCGTCCAGCTCGCGGCTCAGCGTCCGCCCCGTCACGTCGAACACATTGCCGTAAGGATTGTCCTTCCCCCACGGCCGCGGCTGATACTCGTGTTCAGTCACGCTGTTCTGTTCGCCATCGACCATCATGTGCAGCCGCGCGCAGAAAAAATGCTGATGATTCGGGCCGCCCAATCCCTCGGCCACCATCCCGCCGTAGGGATACTCCGCGCCAGGCGCGATCGCCGCCGTCTGGATAATCCCCGTCAGCTTCACCTCCAGCTGGATCGTCCCGTCCTGATACAGGTACCAATAGAAGCCGTAATCGTAGTTGCCCACGGTCGCGAAGAAGCTGATCACCAGCCGCCGCGAACGGCGCACCTGGTGCAGCCCGGTACGAAAGTCGAAGTGTTTCCAAAGAATGCCGTAGTCTTCCTCGTGCATGCAGACGGCATTCTTCATCAGCGTGGCTGCGCCGAAGTCGTCCACCATGGGCATATCGAAGTAGTGGATCAGGCCCAGGCAATCGCAGCCCAGTTCGAGCGAGTTGGCCAGCTTACCCAGTCCATACTCGCCGCAATCGAACGCATTCTTCCAGAAGTGGCTGGTGTTGGGATCGCCATAGGGAACCACCATCTCCGTAACGCTGGCCCGATACACCACCGGCCGCACGCCTGTCCCATCGTCGAAACCAAGCTGGTGCAGCACCAGCCCCTCGCGCGAGGTAAACCCCACCCGGAAGCTCCACTTCTGCCACTTCACCTGCCAACCGTCCACGGAGAAACTAGGTCCCTCCGGCTGCGAGATATGCAGCGGCTTCAGATCTGCGCGCGGCGTGCCCAGCGACTCCGGATCGTAGTTATGCTTCTTCTTGGGAACCGGAATACCACCTCATCATCCACCAGTTGCAGCACCCGCTTGGCGATCAGGTCGACCACCGCGACCACGCCTTCGATCGGATGGGAGTACGCATTGTCCTTGAGGCTTTCGCGGTAGTAACTCACCGCCCTCACCACCCGCTTGCCTGCTTCCAGCGGAAAGCCAAAGTTGCCGGCGGAAAACGGATCCACCTGCACCAGCTTGATATCTTCATCGGTCAGGCCGCGCCGCTTGACCGCATTACGCCATCCCTCATCCGCCTTGACGATCTGGTCGCAATTGAAAAAGTCCTCGACCAGCACCGGAGGCTGTCCATAAGGAGCAGCGTCGGTAACATGCTGCACCCAGGAAACCAGCGTCCCCAGCGTCAGGTTGACCACCGCCTCGTGCGTCGCGCCCGTCGTAGCATCGAACACCATAAGAAACGCCGACCGCTCGATAGGCTCTCCAGCCTGATAGGCCAGCACCTCAGCCTTAGGTGGCTCGTGCAAATGGACCATCGCGAAGCGCAGCTCCGCGCCCAGCTTCTTGGCTAGCCTTCAGCAACTCGCAAGCGCGAAGGATCTCCGCCGCGCTCAAAGGATCCAGAGGGTGCGCCTGATTGCCCAAAGGCATCTGCGAACCATTCAACAGCCGGTGTAGCCAAAGCAACGCTCATAACCCTCCTCCGTCTTAAACTCTGTCCCAACCAAAAATCGACGAGACGGGATAAACGAATCCCATTTTCTAACTCTGTCCTGGCAACAAATCGACGGGTGCCCCACATCTCGCTCGTTTTTCGCGAGATGTGGGATACCACAAACCTCAACCTCTAAGCCTCATCCCCAACCGGATCCAAACGTACTCCCACCACGTCGAGAAACCCCCAACGAAACCCCCATCCCCAACAACATCACCGCCAACATAATCCACGGAAAACTCCGCACGAACCCATCCTCACTCCCGCTCAACGCCGGCAAATTCGTAATCAGCAGAAACAGCGCATAACCCAGCCCCAGCCATACCCAACACCGGAGCCACCATGGTGTTCCAAACCCGCTTATCCAACCCATTCCGCCAAAAGAAAACAATCACCGCCGCGCTCACCAGAAACTGCAGCCCCACGATCCCAATCGTGGCAAACGCAGAAGTCCAACTGAACACCACCGTCAGCGGATCCGCCCCGCTCATCACCGAGGCCGCAACCCCAACCACCGCGCACCCAGTCTGCGCATAACTAGCCTTATAAGGAGACTGAAACCGGGGATGCACGTCGGCCAGAAATCCCCACAACAAACCTTCCCGTCCCAGCGCATACAAGTACCGGGTAATGGTGTTATGAAAAGCCAGCACGCAGGCAAAGATGCTGCTCAGCAGCAGCGCCCGCATAATCCCTGTACCGACCCGGCCAAGATACGCATCGCTCTTGGCAAACCAGAAATTCCCCGGATCCGCGAAGGCCGCCGCGACCACGTGATCCACACCATAGGAGCTGATAATCGCCCACGTAACAAACGCAAAGAAAACCATGATGATCGAAACCGCGGCATAGGTCGCCAGTGGAACCGTCCGCGTCGGGTTTCTGCTTTCTTCCCCGTAGATCGCCGTAGCCTCAAAGCCCACAAACGACGCCAGCGCAAACATGATGGCGATGCCCGGATGTCCGCTCGCCACCTCGCGCCACGCAAACGGCCGCAAATTAAATCCCTGGGGTCCGCCACCGTGCAAAACAATAGACAGGCTAAGCGCCAGCAGGATCCCCATCTCCAGCGTGATGAATAAGCCCAGCAGCCAGCCGCTCAGGTCCAGCTTGCGCATGCCCAGAAACTGCACCAGCGCGATCGCCACCGCGCTGTACGCGTACCACGGCACCGCCAGCGAAAGCAGCGGATTCAGAATCACCGTAGCGAAAAATCCAAACAGCGCATACACCCCCACCTGCATGGTGGTGTAGGAAACCACCGCGACGAACGCGCCGCCCACGCCAAAGCTGCGTCCCAATCCCTGCGCCAGGTAGGCATAGAAAGCGCCTGCATTCACCACGTGCCGGCTCATCGCCGCATAACCCACGCTGAAGATCAGCAGAATCAAACCCGCCGCGACGAAAGCGCCCGGCACGCCCGCGCCATTGCCCAACCGGATCGCCACCGGAATAATCCCCAGCATGCCGGTCAGCGGCGCGGCGGCAGCGATCACGAAAAACACAATCTGCCACATCCCGATCGCGTTCTTCTTCAGTGCGGGCGCGGAAGCTGCCACTCATCCCCTCAAATGCTGGTCTGTTTCCTCATCCTCGCCCCACCCGGCAATTTTTGTCATTGCTATCGATGCCAGTTTCTTGATAACTTACGCCAACGGCCAAGTCGCCCGACTAGCTTTTATTTTAGCCGTTCCTCGTTCGCAACACAACCTTGAGGTATTCGATCATGCAGCCGTCCCCAATGATCCGGGCGAATCTATTGGCGCCCATCCTCGACGCCTTAAGCGCGCAAGGCCACGACACCGCGCCTTTGCTACGCCGCCACGCTCTCCCCTTCGTGCATCCCATCGATCCCTATCAACTCATCCCGCTCGCCAGCTATGTCGCGCTCTTCGAGCAAGCCGCCATCGTCTTAGGCGACCCATTCCTGGGCCTCCGCTTAGGCCAGGGCTTCAAGCCGGAGTTGCTGGGTCCCCTGGGCTTCATGTTTCAAGCTTCCGCCGATCTACGCGCTGCCCTGCAGCAGTTATCCTCCTACGTCAGCGTCTGGCAAAGCGGAACCCACATGGAGTTGGTCCCCGGCGACAACACCGCCGACTACATCTATCAGATAGACGACCCCGCGCTGCGCCCACGTCGGCAGGACGCCGAATATTCCATCTCCTCCATCTGCAGCTTGATACGCAACCTTCTGGGCGACAAATGGGCGCCCGCTCGAAATCCACTTCGAGCACGCCCATCCAGGTGCGGACCACCGCGCCGCGAGGGCCTATGCGCAAGCCTTCCACGCGCCGGTCTTCTTCGGCCAGAATCTCAACCGCCTGGTGATCGAGAAATCCGATCTATGCCGGGCAGCCCTCTCCTCGGATCGTTCGATGTTGCCCTTCATGGAGCGTCATCTCCACGACCTGGCCCGCGAGAGCAGGGAACCGGAAAGCTTCTCCCGCCAGGTGACCCATCTCATCGCCCGCCGCATTGGCCACGGTCCCATCAGCCTTCCCACCATTGCCGCGGAACTCGGCTTACCGCCCCGTTCCTTTCAGCGCCGTCTCGCCGAGGAGCGAACCAGCTTTCGCCGCCTGGTCCGCGACCAGCGCCGCTCCATCGCCGAATCGCTGATAAAGAACCACACCACCACCGTCACCTCAGTAGCCCACACCTTAGGCTACGCAGAAACCGCCGTGCTCTCGCGAGCCTTCAAGAGCTGGACCGGCAAGTCCCCAAGAACCTTCGCAAGAGCAACCAGAACCGCAGGAATCTAGAACCTGATAGCGCTCGGAACCCCATGGACGGGTGCCCCTCGATTAAGAAAAACGCACACGCAGTCATAGGATGGGGCCACGCACAGGAAATACGGGTCGCCGCCTGCACTGCTAGCCGTGGCAGCGTACCTGGACCGCAAAGATGGGCGAAAGCGTGACGGATAGGAAGACGCACAACTCGCTGCCATGG
This sequence comes from uncultured Acidobacteriaceae bacterium, assembly GCA_963815175.1. GTDB lineage: Bacteria > Acidobacteriota > Terriglobia > Terriglobales > Acidobacteriaceae > PALSA-350. The sequence goes on along the minus strand of CAWFGM010000050.1, from coordinate 30,373 downwards.
TGCCAGCCCTCCGGGCCTGGACAGTGGACGGATTGCTGTATCTTCGCTTCCGATGAAGCCCCTAAGCCAAAGAATTCCGTAAGTCGAAGTAACACAATCAACGGAAGGACCACATGTGGCGAGACCCATCCCAACCGGCAAGAAAAAACCCGGCCTCGATCGCGTACTAGGTCGCCGCGATCTGGTCTTGCTCTTCGTGGTAGCCGTAGCCAACCTGAACCTGATCCCAGCAGTCTCCGCCTCCGGTCCCGTAACCCTCTGGCTCTGGCTAATCGCCCTCTCCTGTTTCTTCTGGCCCCAAGGCGCAGCCGTCACCGAACTCGCCCAAAAATGGCCCGGCGAAGGAGGCATCTATCTCTGGGCCAAGCGCAGCTTCGGCGAAGAGCACGGCTTCCTCGCCGGCTGGTGCTACTGGCTTTCGAACGTAGTCTACTTACCCACCGTAGTCCTCTCCTGCGTCGGAGTCGGTGTCTACGTCGCCGGCCCCAGAATCCAGAAGCTCGCCGACAGCCAGGCCTTCACCGGCATCGCCTCCTTGCTCATCATCCTCTTCCTCCTAGTCCTCAACATCCGCGGCCTCTCGCTAGGCAAATGGATCAGCAATCTCGGCGCCCTGGGCACCATCGGCGGAGCCGCCATGATCTGCCTGCTCGCCATCCTGACCCTCCACCATCACGGCAGCGCGCTCCACCTCACCGACCTCCATCCTGACTTCCACGACTGGCGTCTCTTCGCCGCCTTCGGCACCATCTGCTACAGCCTCATCGGCCTCGACCTCGCCTCCATCATGGGCGATGAAATCCGCGACCCCAAACGCAATCTCCCCATCTCCATCCTGATCGGCGGCGTCATCGCCGGCCTGATCTACTTCGGCACCACCCTCTCCATGCTCATCGCCATGCCCCAGAAGGAAATCGGTGTGCTCTCCGGCATCCTCCAGGCCATCAACGTCATGAGCACGCGCACCGGCCTCATCGGCGTCGTCGCCCCGCTCGCCTTGTTGGAATGCATCGCCATCCTGGGCACCGCCTCCGCCTGGTTCAGCGGAGCCGCCCGTCTCCCCTTCGTCGCCGGAGTCGACCGCTATCTGCCTCCCATCATCGGCCGCGTCCATCCCCGCTACCACACCCCCTACATCAGCCTGATCCTCTTCGCCGTACTGTCATCGTTACTAATCGCCACCAGCTTCCTCGGCGTCTCGGTGGGCGAAGCCTACCTCACCATGCTGGACCTGGCCGTCATCCTCCAGCTCCTGCCCTCCACCTATATGTTCCTGGCGCTGCTCAAGCACACCTGGAGCAAGAACAGCCAACCTCAACGCCAACAAGTACTACCTCACCGCCAACGCCGTCGCTGGCCTGGTGGTGACCGGCATAGGCATCGTCGTGGCCTTTATTCCTTCGCGCCAGGTCAGCTCCATTTGGATCTTCGAAGCCAAACTGATCGCCGCCTGCTTAATCGTCTTTGGAGCCGCCCTGTTCTTCTATCAACGAGCGCTGCGCAAGGCACGCACCAGCCCCGCCGAGGACCTGGTTCCAGGCGTAGAATACGGTTCCTGACCCATGGCCCGTCGACCGCGTCTGCTCGCCATCCTCTTCGTCCTTTGCCTCACCTCAGCCGTCGCCCAAACCAAAAGCAATTACCGGGTGCAGGAATTCATGGTGCCCATGCGCGACGGAGTGCACCTGCAGACCGTCGTCATCAGCAAACCCAATCAGTCCGAGCCGCTGCCCATCCTCATGACCCGCACGCCCTACGGCGTTCCCACCCAGGAGACCTTCGACAAGAACGCAGCCAAGGAAGGCGCGGACTGGGTCCCCGACAGTTGGAAGGAGCTGGCCGCCGATGGCTACATCTTCGTCATCCAGAATCTCCGCGGCCGTTTCAAATCCGAGGGCGTCTTTCTCCTCACCTCGCAGTACGACCCCAAGGATCCCAAGCAAGCCAACGAAACCAACGACGCCTACGACACCGTGGACTGGCTCATCAAAAACGTCCCCAACAACAACGGCAAGGTAGGCATCTACGGAATCTCCTACGACGGCCTCACCGCCGGCCTAACCCTCCTTCATCCTCATCCCGCGCTCAAGGCCATCAGCGAGCAGGCCTCGCCCGTAGATCAATGGATGAACGATGACGATCACCGCTACGGAGCATTGCGTGAGAGCTACACCTTCGAATACGCAGTGATGGAGCAGGCGGACAAAAACCAGAACACCCACTTCGATTTCGATAAGTACGACACCTACGACTGGTATCTGAACGCTAGGCCCCCTCACCAACCTGAACGCCCGCTACCTGCACGGATCGATTCCTTACTGGAACGACGTCATGAAGCACCCTGACTACGACGCGTTCTGGAAAAAGGAAGCCTGGGTCAACCAACTGCACAGCTCCACCGTGCCCAACTTGAACGTCTCCGGATTCTGGGATCAGGAAGATCCCTGGGGACCCTGGCAGATCTTCCGCCACGCCCAGCAGCACGACCCGGACAACACCAACTTCATGGTCGCCGGACCCTGGTATCACGGAGGCTGGTCGGCCAAAGTCGGCGACAGCATCGGCCCCGTTTCCTTCGGCGGCCACCAGACCGCGCTCGAGTTCCGGCAAAACATCGAAGCCCCATTCTTTCGTTACTACCTTCACGGAGAAGGCAACAAGCCGGCGTGGAAAGTCAGCACCTTCCAGTCCGGATCAAACACCTGGCACACCTACGACGACTGGCCCCCCAAGCAATCGAAGCCCACCAACCTCTATCTGCACGCCGACGGAACTCTGTCCTTCTCGCCTCCGGTAGCGGGCACGCCGGAGTATCGCCAATACATCTCCGATCCCGCCAACCCCGTGCCCTATCGTACGCGGCCCATCTCGCCCACCTACCCGTTTACCGGAGTGGAGATTCTGGGAGGTAGCCGATCAGCGCTTTGTCGATCACCGTCCGGACGTGCTGACCTTTATCAGCGAACCGCTCGACCACGACGTCGTAATCACCGGAGAAATCGCAGCCACCCTCTTCGCCTCCACCTCCGGCACCGACTCCGACTTCATCGTGAAGCTAATCGATGTCTACCCCGAGACAGGACAGAAGAGCGCCATCGATAGCAATACCTCGTACGCCAACTCCATGAATGGATATGAGCTACCCATCGCCATGGAAGTGCGCCGCGGCCGCTATCTCCGCAGCTACGAACATCCCAAGCCGCTCACTGCGAATCAGCCGGAGCCGTGGCAGATTCCTTTACGCGATCACGACCACGCTTTTCTCAAGGGCCACCGCCTGATGGTGCAGGTGCAATCCACCTGGTTCCCGGTCATCGATCGCAACCCCCAGAAATTTGTGCCCAGCATCTACCAGGCAGGCGCCGCCGATTACGTTCCAGCAACGCAGCGCATCTTCTGTACCCCAGCCATGCCTTCCCATCTGGTGCTGCCCGTCATGCCGTAGGTGACCAGTCAAGTTCCGCCCTTCTCGTACACCTCATGTTCCCGCCGCCTTCGGCTATCCTTGCAACGTTGTCGAGGTAATCCGTTTCGCTTGCGGAAACAGACGCCTTGCTCCCACGGCTGTGCGGCGTCGCTCATGAACCACAAAGGGAGATCCATCTTGAAATCAAAAAAGCTTTTGCTTTGCACCCTGACCGCAATGGTCAGCGCTCCTGTGATGGCACTCGGCCAGCAACCCGCCTACGATGTAATCAACCTCGGCACACCCCTTGGAGGAAGCTTCGCCATCTCCGCCGGCATAAGCCCGTTGGGCTATCTGGGCGGCTATGCCAATCTGACGGGCGACGCCAGTCAGCACGCAGTTCTTTGGTACATCAATAAAACCAAGGACCTGGGCACGCTCGGTGGACCCAACAGCGCGCTGCTCAATCAATTCGCCGGCTTCTCCGAGACCGCCACCAAAGACTCTCTGGGGCAGGATTGGTGTGAGACCGGCACCGGCATGACCTGCCTGCCGATCACGGTGAAAAACGGCAAGGCAGTTTCGCTACCGCTGCTCGGCGGCAACAATGGCGCCGGTTTCGGCAACAACGACCTCGGCCAGGTGGCCGGAGCTTCGCAGACCAAGACCCTCGATCCCAGTTGCCTGGTCGGTGGCCAGCCGGTTTCGCCAGCCTTTCAAACCCAGCAAGCCCTGCCCGTCATCTGGACCAACGGACGTGCTCGCCAACTTCCGCTTCCTTCCGGCGACAGTGAAGGCAGCGCCAACGCCATCAACAACCTTGGCCAGGCCACAGGTTCTACCGGCGATTGCATTACCACTCCCGCTGCGCATGCCGTGCTCTGGAAGAATGGCAAGGCCATCATCCTTGGCAACCTGGGCGGCGTCTACAACAATCCCTTCGCCATCAACGATCTCACCCAGGTGACCGGAACCTCGGATCTCGCCGGCGACCTGACCAGTCACGCCTTCCTCTGGCAGAACGGGGTCATGAAGGATCTGGGCACGCTACCCGGCGACTACTACAGCGTCGGCTATTCAATCAACAATCGCGGCCAGATCGTCGGTCAATCCTGCGATGCCAACTTCAACTGCCGCGCCTTCCTCTGGCAAAACGGAAAAATGACCGACCTCAACACCCTGATCCCCTCCACCTCGCCCTTATACCTTTATCTCGCGGCGACCATCGACGACGTCGGCGTAATCGTAGGCTATGCGTCCGACCAAACCGCCAACAACTCACCCGCCTTCGTAGCCATTCCCAAATTAACCTGGAGCGGTGTGGAAGCGTCCACAGCGCATAGCGAAGCCGCGCCCAAGCGTGCATTGCCCGAAGCCTTGCGCGCGCAGATCCAGCAAAACATGAAAAAGAGGGCAGCCCGCCGCATCGGCCAGCAACAGTAGCGTTCGCCACATCGACGCAGCGCCTGCGCTTGAATTTGATTTGCGGGCATCCGCATTCACCTGCGGTCCAGTTTCACCCAGAACGTCAGTCCTGGGGGAACCTGGATCGCTCAGGAATGCAATTGGCGAATATCCGGAGCCAACCGGAATTCTCATTCTGACCTCTACTCCTACTACACCACGCCAAAGCCCGTTCCCCCACCCCGCATCTATTCCGTCAATGGCAATCCCCATTACTTCAGTCGAGCATCCATCGCTTTATAGGAGGGGGTTGACGCCACCGCTGGACTATTCTTCAATAAGCAAATCAAGGATGGACGCCAGCCATCCTAGATCGCAGGTCATCTTCACCGGGCCTGGCACGATTACGTTCTGAGCTAAATCGAGACGAAGGTATCCCGGTGACCCAATCCTACGAAGAGACTGATGCCAGTCACGTCCTGACCATGGAAGAAATTACGAACCTCACCGAGGAGGGCGGCAAGCCTGCCGATACCCTCATGAACGTGGTTGCGTTAATCGCCACGCGCTTCCGCACCGACGTATGCTCCGCCTACCTGCTGGAGCCGGATCGATCCAACCTGGTCCTGGCCGCCACCCTCGGCCTTCACCCGCGCTGCATCGGCACCCTCCGCATGCCCATCAACGAGGGCCTTTCCGGCCTGGTCGCGGAGCAAGTCCTACCGGTCGCCGTGGAGGACGTCAGTAAACATCCACGTTTTAAGTATTTCAAAGAGTCTGGCGAAGAGGTATACCACTCCTTTCTGGGAGTGCCGCTGATCGACCGCGGCATTTTGCAGGGGGTCCTCGTAGTGCAGACAAAAGAGCCAAGAAAATTCCGGGAAAACGAAATTCGCATGCTGTCCGAAGCAGGGAACCAGGTTGCGCCCGTAGTCAGCGAGGCGCGCACCCTCGATCGCTTTCATCGCCCCCGCCCAGGAGCGTCTCTGGTCCGTCGCCCACAACCTCTCCTGGTGTTGGGACTACGACTGCATCAGCCTCTTTCGCGATCTCAATCCCACCCGCTGGTGGCAGCTGAATCAAAATCCCATCGCCCTGCTCAACGAGATCCCATTGGGAGAACTGGAACGCCGCGCCACCGAACTGGGCCTGCACAGCCGCATCAACTATGTCTACCGCCGCCAGCAGGAATATCTAAAGGCAGACCGCACCTGGGGCTCCATGAACGCAGGCGTCCTCCGGCCCCGCCCCGTGGCCTACTTCTCCGCCGAGTTCGGCCTGCACGAGTCCCTGCCCATTTACTCCGGCGGCCTGGGCGTGCTCGCTGGCGACCACATCAAGAGCGCCTCCGACCTCGGCATCCCGCTCATCGGCATCGGCCTCTTCTATGGCCAAGGCTACTTCCGGCAATACCTGGACGAGAAGGGTTGGCAGCAGGAGGAGTACCTCCGCACCGACGTCGACCAACTCCCCATGGAACTCGCCATCGGCAACAAAGGCGAACCGGTCGTGGTGGAAATCCAAACCCGCGGCGGCTCCATTCGCGCCAAGGTCTGGCGAGTCCAGGTGGGGCGCTGCACGCTTCTGCTGCTCGACTCCAATGTCGCCGGCAATGCGCCCGAGGATCTCGACCTCACCTCGCGCCTCTACGGCGGCGACGGACGCACCCGCATTCGCCAGGAACTGCTCCTCGGCGTCGGCGGCTTTCGTGCCCTGAAGGCCATGGGCATTTCCCCGGGAGTGCTCCATCTCAACGAAGGCCACAGCGGTTTCGCCGTGCTCGAAGCCATCCGCGATCGCATGCAGGAAGAAGGCATGGACTTCGACACCGCTGCCCAGGAGATTCCGCGGGAAGTGATCTTCACCACCCACACCCCGGTACCCGCGGGTCACGACCGCTTCCACGGCGATCTCATCGAGGAGCACCTCGGCCCTCTGCGCGAGCAACTGGGCATCTCCCACGAGAGGCTCATGGGCTTTGGCCGCGAGCGTCCCAGCGATCACAACGAGCCCTTCTGCATGACCGTGCTCGGGCTCTTGCTCTCCCGCCGCGCCAACGCGGTTTCTTCTCTGCACGGCGAGGTTTCCCGAGCCATGTGGAAGGGCCTCTATCCCGGCAAGCCGGAAGACGCCGTGCCCATCGGGCATATCACCAATGGCGTCCATGTCCCCTCCTGGCTGGCGCCGCAAATGTCCCGCCTCTACGATCGCCATCTCGGAGTCGGCTGGCAGGGCAAGAGCTCCTGGCTGCGCACCTGGGAGCCTATCGAAAACGTCGACGATGGCGAACTATGGGAGACCCATCTCAGCCTGAAAGCCCAGCTCATCGAGTTTGTGCGCCGTCGCGCCCGCGAGCAGGCCGAACGCCGCGATGAGCCGGAGGAAACCCTGCACCGGCTGAGCAAGGTGCTCTCTCCCGATGCCTTGACCATTGGCTTCGCGCGCCGCTTCGCCACCTACAAGCGAGCCAACCTGATCCTGGCCGATCTGCAGAGACTGGCCTCCATGGTCAACGATCCCAAGCGTCCCGTGCAGTTCCTCTTTGCCGGCAAGGCTCATCCCCACGACGAGCCCGGAAAGCTGGTGCTGCAGCAGATCGCCGAGATGATGCGCGACTCCAAATTTGGAGACAAGTTCGTCTTCATCGAAAACTACGACATCAATGTCGGCCGCTATCTGGTGCAGGGTGTGGACGTCTGGCTGAACAATCCGCGCCGCCCCCTTGAGGCCTCCGGCACCAGCGGGCAGAAAGTCGTGTTAAACGGAGGCTTGAATCTATCGGTGCTGGATGGCTGGTGGGCTGAAGCCTACGACGGCCTCAACGGCTTCGCCATCGGCAACGGCCGAACCCATTCCAATATGGATGTGCATGACACCCGCGACGGCGAAGACCTCTATCGCGTTCTGCAGGAGGAACTGATTCCTCTCTACTATCAGCGCGACAAGGACGGCCTGCCGCGAGGCTGGATCACCCGCATGAAGCGCACCATCCGCACCCTGGGCTGGCGCTTCAGCGCCGACCGCATGGTGATGGATTACACCAGAAACTGTTACGTTCCCGCCGCCGGAGGCACCTCCAGCGAAATGAAGCCGCATTCCTAGCTTTTCCATGATTACAGGCTTCGGCAGAAGCCTGTAATCATTTTTCACAAAAACTCCTCCAAAATAATCGTTTTTCACCATCTATAACCATTTTTCACGTAAACTCTCGCCATAAACCAAAATTCACGCCCCCAAACAGGTTTTCAGCGAGAATGGCCCCCACTAATCAATTTTCAGGCCCAATAACCAATTTTCACGGCCTAGCCCTCCCCGAAGAGGCGACCCCCGCCGGCTATGCGGCCCTCATCGACGCCTATCGCCTCCAGGTCCCTCTACCCCGAACCCTTTTCGCGACCAGCGAACGCCACCGTACCCGGCATGAGGAGGGATGGCGAATCCTCACCCCTCGCCACACCCCAGCGCCGGATCTGGAAGCGCACCTCACCTTTGCCCTGAAAAACGAGGGCCTGGACCTCGCCGTTCTCAAGCGGTTATTCGCCGCCGTCACCCCGGCGGAGATCGAGGCCATCGTTCGCGCCAAGCCAACCGGGGGCTATGCCCGGCGTCTCTGGTTCCTCTATGAATGGCTCCTCGACAGCAGGCTCGATTTACCCGACGCGCGTACCGGCAACTATGAGCCGGTCGTCGACCCGCAACAGCAATGGGCCATCCCGGGTGAAAACTCGCCCCGCCATCGGGTCCGCAACAATCTGCCCGGCACCCCCGCCTTCTGCCCCTTGGTCTTTCGCACGGAGACCACCGAAGCATTTGCCGCCATGAACCTGGCCCAGCGCGCGCAAAAGGCGGTCGCCGCGGTGCCCAAAGATTTGCTCGTCCGCACCGCGGCCTTCCTGCTGCTGAAGGACTCGCGCTCCAGTTTCGCCATCGAAGGAGAGCGCCCTTCGCAGGATCGGATCAGGCGCTGGGGTCAAGCCATCGCCGAGGCGGGACGGCGGCCGGTCGATCTGGAAGAACTCCTGCGGCTGCAGGCCATCGTGATCGGCGACGCCCGCTTCGTCAAGCTTGGACTCAGGGACGAAGGAGGTTTTGTCGGCGAGCATGATCGCGACACGCGCATGCCGATCCCCGACCATATCAGCGCCCGTCCCGACGATCTGCGGTCGCTGATCGACGGCATGGTTGCCTTCGACCAGGGACCGGCGCAAGCTCTGGATCCCGTGATCGCCGCCACCGCATTGGCCTTCGGCTTTGTCTACGTCCATCCCTTTGTCGATGGCAACGGCCGCATCCATCGCTACCTCATCCATCATGTGCTGGCGCAACGAGGCTTTAATCCGTCGGGAATTGTCTTCCCCATCTCCGCGGCCATTCTCGAACGGCTCGATGACTATCGAGCCGTGCTCGAGGGATTACTCCAGGCGGCTGCTGCCGGTGATCGACTGGCGCCAACTGCGGACGGCAACGTCGAGGTCCTGAATGACACGGCGGACTTCTACCGTTTCTTCGACGCCACGCCGCACGCCGAGTTTCTCTACGCCTGTGTGCGCAAGACTATCGAGGAGGATTTGCCGCGGGAAACCCAATTCCTCCTGCATTACGATCAATTTCGAGGCCGCGTAGAAACCATCGTCGACATGCCCGATCGAACCATCGACCTGCTCTTCCGCTTTCTCCATCAGAATGGCGGACAGCTGTCGAAGCGCGCCCGCGAACAAGATTTCGCCCAACTGACCGAGGCGGAAGCAACAGCCGCAGAAGACGCTTACAAACGGTCATGCGCACCTGATACGGAGGAACCCAATGAAGACGCTTCTGTTGTTCGTGCTCTTGAGCACAGCCACGATCCACGCGCAGAACGAGGGCCTTTGGGAAGGCTATGACGGCGAATGGAGCCATGTTTCCCGGCAATTGCTGGCGCTCGCCCAGGCCACTCCAGCGGAAAAATTCTCCTGGCGTCCCGCGCCCGGAGTGCGCTCGATCGGTGAAGTCTACATGCACATCGCCATCGCCAATTTCTATCTACTGAGTGTGACCGGGCCCAAGGAACCCGAGGTGAAGGTGAGCATGGAAAAGACCGTGACCACCAAAGCTGACGTCATCGACTGGCTGAAGCGTTCGCTCGACGCGGTATCCACGGCCCGCGCCCAACTGAAGCCGGCGGACTATCAGCGCAAGGTTTCTATAGACAACAAAACGGTGACCGTCGATGGCATGTACCTACGCATCATCGTCCACGCCAACGAACACATGGGCCAATCCATAGCCTACGCGCGCATGAACGACATCGTTCCCCCCTGGTCAAAGCCCTAAACCGCGACTTATCAGAGATGCGCCAAGGCCCCGTTCAACTTGGCTTTCATTTGCGACTCTGACCATCCACCGCCACCGATGCCAAGCTGGGCCACAGCCGTGAACTATGTCACCCCAAGCGCAGGCGAGGGAGCTGCAGTCTCCCTCGTCCCGCACGCGAATCCTGATGAACTGGGTACACAACGAGAGCCACGAACAGTCCCGAAGGGACGGCTAGATTCCCAGGATGCAATCCTGGGCTTCCTCATGTCATCCCCGCGCGGCTACATGCCCGTCAACGAACTACCGTGGACCCCGCTGACCGTTCCCGCCTTGCTGCGGCGGCCTTTGCTGCTGCGGTGGTCTCTGCTGCTGTGGTGGTCGATTCTGGTTAGACGGCTGCCTGACCTGCGATGTCGGCCTGTTCTGTGGAGGCCTGTTCTGTGGAGCAGGTCTGGTCTGCGGCGGTCTCTGAACCGGTGGCCTCTGCTGTGGCGGCCTTTGCGGGGCCGGCTGGGTCGTCGGAAGCCGATTAGGCGGCCGCCCGGGCTGGTTTGTGGGCGGTCTGTTCTGCGGCGGACGGTACCCCGGCGTCCCCGGCTTCACCGGCTGGATCGTCGGCCGCCCTCCGTTGGTAGGAGGACGATAACCCGGCTGATTGATGGGCCGGTTATACCCAGGCTGGTTTACCCAGGCCGGTTGTACCCGGGCCGGTTAACGGGATAACGAACAGGTGCGGGAGGCCGGTAGTTCGGCGGCCGATAGCCCCAGTTGCCGCCATATCCCGGCCGGTTGTTGTACGGCACCGGGCGCGGCCGATACCACGGATTTGGCGGACGGTACCCGCCTGCCAACCGCCCCAAGGACCGCGGTTGTAATAAATCCGCCGCGCTCCCCAATTCCATCCCCAACCACCCCATCCCCAGGGCTGGCTGACCAGCAGCGCGGTAATGCCAATGCCGATGCCGAAGGTGATCAACCCCGCGTTCAGGCCGCTCCCCGCATACACCACCGTAGGGTTATATTGCGGTACGTACACGACCTGCGGATTCACCGGTTGGATCACGTAGATCGGCTGGCCCGTATTCTGCTGCACCTCGACTTGTTGCTGCGGGGTACTGCGCAGCGACCCCGCTGCGTAGGCTTGGGCCCGCAGCCGCTGAATCGAAGCCGACACCTCATCCTGATTCGCCGTGACCGCCGCCCCGATGGCGGCATAGTCGTCAATGTTCTCCGCCATCATCCCCAGCACTTGGGGAAAGCCGACCAAAGCAATGAATGCCGGGTCGAAGCCCTGTTGCTGGGCTGCGGCGGTCAACTGCGGAGAGACTCATGTTTTGGTTCTGCGCCAGCCAGTTGTTTACATCCAGAATCTCCTGCGGATTCGTCGAGGCCGTAGTGATCTGGGCCAGAAGAGAATCGGGGTACAGAGCAATCGGGGCCAGCAGTTGATCTAACTGTTGCGGCGTTGGAGGCGGCGCCGCCTGTGCCAGAAGATCGGGAGCAAGCCCCTGAAAGACGATAAGGCCGACCAGCAAAAGAACTGCGGAGAGGCTCGGTTTGCGCTGCATCTGGTTCCTCCCGGGCGATCGTTGAGCTCACTTCACCTCGACCGGACGCCCTTGGAAAGGGTACCGCAACCGCAGAATTCCTCCTAGGTCACCCCGGCAATGGAGTACCACCTATAGATGCCGATCTCTGCAGGTGGGTATAGCGAAATGACTCGGGAAACTTCAGCCCGAACCCCAGACACCGGTCAAAACTGATATGCGACAACCAGATGAGTGCCAGCGGAACGCCCAGCACAGCACCCCGCTCCCAGGCAACCAGCCCCAGCCCGATCGGCAAAATATAGCTATGGACGAGGTTGTAAACGGCGCCCGACGCTTTGTTTGCAGAGGCCAGATAAGCGAGCAGCGAGATATCCGGCACCAGAAACAACAGGGCAAACATGCCCCAGTGGTGAGGATAGAGGCGTTGATAAGCGATACATCGCAACCATCAGCTCCAGAAGTGCCTCCAGTCTGAGCAGCACATCGGGGCGAGTAAGGTAAATAGAGCCAGAGGAAGCATTTATTGCCTACAGCCTACATTTCCGCCACTGCCGTTGAATACCGCCCACGCTCTTTAAACCGGGGAATTGACTGCCTTCGATGAATGAAGCAATCAATGTCGGCGCAGTGGCCGCCATCATCTTGGCGGCAGGCAAGTCCACGCGCATGGGGGAAGCAAAACAGCTGCTCCGCCTGGGCGGGAGCACCGTGCTCGGCCAGACCATCGAAAACGTGCGCCGTTCCGCCGTAGACCAGATCGTCCTGGTTCTAGGCTCCTCCGCGGAAGCCATCCGCCACCAGCTCCCAGCCTCCTTGCTGCGAAGGTCTCAAAATGGTGGTCAACCCGGCTACGAGCAGGGAATGGCGAGTTCCTTGCGAGCCGGGCTCTCCGCGCTGGATCCCCAAATGGCCGCCGCCCTCATCGTCCTGGCGGACCAGCCCTTCGTTCGCCCCCAAACCCTCGACTCAGCTTGCCGAGCACTATCGCCGCTCGAAGCGCAGATTGTCATCCCCTCGTATCAAGGTGTCCGCGGAAACCCGGTCCTGCTCGACCGCTCTCTCTTTGCCGAGGTCATGGCGCTGGAGGGGGACATAGGCTGCCGCGCCATCTTCGGCAGCCACACCGAGACACAGCAAAGCTTGAAGTAGAAGATGAAGGAATCCTGCTCGATATCGACAGCCAGGAGGATTACCAGCGGCTTAGGGAAGAATCTCCGCCTCGCACCGGCGAATGACGGCATCCACGTCAAACCCGCGCCCGGGAAGGCTCGTTGCTTCGAGATGCTGGACCAGGCCGCCCCGGCGCAGCGCCACCATCTGGCTCATCACGCTCAGGGCAATCTCCTCCGGTGTGGATGCGCCCAGATGAAGCCCGGCGGGCGCGTAAACGGTAGCGATCTTCTCTTCGGAAACGCCCCCGGCGCGAAGATAATCGAGCACCAGCTTGGCTCGATGGTGGCTGGCGATCAGGGCCACATAGGCGGCCTTGCCTTCCAACGCCTTTTCCAGCCACAGATGGTCCCTCTTATGCTGCGTGGCAATCACCACGAAGGACTTTGGCCCGATGGGGGTTTCCGTCAGATCGAAGTCTTCGGTGACCAGTCTCTCGGCCTGCGGAAAGGCGCTGCGATCGGCTGCCGGATCGTTGACCGTGATGGTAAATCCCATAAGGTCGCCCAGGATGGCCAGTGTTTCCGCGATGCGGCCGTGGCCCACGATCAGCAGTTCCGGCTTGGGCAGAACGGGCTCGATAAAGATATCCATGGTTCCCTCCGCAAGGCATGCCCACGCCCAATTGCTCATCGCTCATATCCACGGTAATCATCCGCGGCTTTTCCGTTTCGATGCAACGGATAGCTTCGCTGCGCACCGCGCTCTCCGCGCAGCCGCCGCCCACCCATCCCAGCAGTAATTTCCCAACGGGATCGATGATGGCCTTGGAGCCGCGCCGGGCCGAAGAAGAGCCTTCCACCCGAACCACCGTAGCGATGGCGAAAGGTTGGCCCTGGGAGGCGAGTTCGGCCGCTTTGGTATAGAGGTCTGAGAACATCTATAAGGGGTTATCATAAGCTTTCGCTGCTTCACGCTTCAACCACGGGGATAAGCCTTGTATAGCGAACAGGTCCTCACCCATTACGCCAATCCGCGCAATGTAGGCGAGCGTCACCGAGCCTTCCGGCAGGGCCCTGGTCAAGAGCGCGCTCGATAGCGACACCGTGCTGATCTCCTTGCGCATCGACCACAACATCATTCAAGAAGTGAAGTTCAAGTGCATGGGATGCGCCGTGGCCATCGCCTGTTCCTCCATGGCCACGGAAATGGTCTTAGGCAAAACCGTAGACGAGGCCTACGCCATCACCGAGCAGGCGGTAGCCGAAGCCCTGGGTGGTATTCCCGAATACAAGATGCGCTGCAGCAACCTGGCCCCCGCCGCCATCCGCAACGCCATCGACGACTGGAGAAACCGCGCCAGGCAGGAAACACCGGCCCGCTAAACAAACAGCTCTGCCAAGAGTAGCCCCAGGGAGCCGGTCAGGTAATTTCCCTTGCCCATCCATGCGCCCAAATGGGAAGATGGCCACCAATCGACGCGCGCGAACCAGGGCCAAGATGAAGGCGCGAATGCTCTGGAGGCTGCATTGGCAACCACGACAGGAGTGGGTTTAGACGATGGCGGCGTTGCGCCAGGGGCTCCCGAGGAACTCGCCGGCCCGCCCCATATCGCAGTAAATCCCCTGCAACCCGTGACCCGCGCGGAGCGCATCAGCAGCATGGATGTGCTGCGCGGCTTCTCCCTGATGGGCATCCTGGTGATGAACATCACCGATTTCGCCTATGGCTATACGAACTACGCCTTTCCCCTCAGCACCGTGAAACCGGTCTTCGACGGACCGCATTGGAAGATCAATACCGCCGCCTGGTTCATGCGCTGGATCTTTGCCGAGGGCAAGATGCGCGCGATCTTCTCCATGCTCTTTGGAGCGGGCGTGATCCTGCTGACCGAGCGGGCACTGGCTCGCGGAGCAGGCATACGCGCCGCCGATATCTACACCCGGCGCAACCTGTGGCTGGTGGTCTTCGGCATGCTCCACGGATACCTCATCTGGAGCGGCGACATCCTCTTCTATTACGGCTTGGCCGCGCTCCTCTTTCTCTTTCCCTTTCGCAACGTGCGTGTCCGCGCCTGATGTGGGTGGCCGGCATCCTGCTGGTCATCAATAGCGCCCTGGGGGTCGGTCGCGCAGTACCACATTTGGGCTGGCGCAAGGGACGGAGCGGCCAAGGCCAACGCCAAGCTAGCGCAACACCAGCCGCTCACCGAAGATGACCAGGACGCCCTGAAGCAGTGGACGGATGTGCAGGAACATTGGCGGATGAGTCCGGAGAAACGGGCCAAGGAAATTGCCGCCATGCAACAGGGCTACTGGAAGGCGCAGGGGCACGAAGCGCACGACGTCTTGATGGGCGAGCTCAAAGGCTCCTACTTCGGCTTCGGCGACTGGGTGGGCATGATGCTTCTCGGCATGGCGCTGTTCAAGAACGGATTTCTGCCCGGCCGCCTGAGCATGAAGACCTACGCCTGGATTGCGCTGATCGGGCTGTCCCTATCGTGGGGCATCAGCGGGTCTCACCGCCTGGAAGGCCTGGGCCCGCCACTTCGACATGTTCAAAACGTTGCTGTGGATCTTTATCCCCTATGACCTGGCGCGTGTTGCCGGCGCGTTGGGAAGCGCAGCATTGCTCTTGATCCTGTTGAAGGCGGGAGCCTTCAAGTGGCTACTGCAACGGGTCGCCGCGGTGGGACAGATGGCGCTGTCGAATTATCTGCTGACCAGCATCACCATGAAGGTCATCTACGTCTGGGGACCATGGCACTGGTACGGTTACGTGGAGTACTACAAGATCTACTACGCCGTGGCCGCGATGTGGATTTTCAATTTGGCCTTCAGCTCGATCTGGTTGCGCTACTTCGAGTTTGGGCCAGTCGAGTGGCTATGGCGTTCCTTGACCTATTGGAAGCGCCAGCCCATGCGGATTCGCGCAGCGGTTCCGGTATCCGCGTAAAGTCAGCCAACAAACTTCATCCGTTCCGCTTCGGAGGGTACAGGGCACACTTCATACTGGCCCGCTAGCCGATAGCGATTGCGCGCGAACACGCGATACGCAACATTGCGCACGAATAACGGCACCGCGCGCAGCATCTTTCCCAATACCCGCCAGCGCCCGCCCAGCAGCAACAGCAAATTCACCGTGACGTCCGACTGCGTCAACAGCCGCTCGTCTTTCGACCCGGCATCGAGCACCATGTAAACGCTATTGCTCTCGATCATGGCCTCGCGGTCGATCCCATTCCGGGAAAGTATGGCCGCGGCTACGGCAGACTGCTGCGGAGCGAAGCGAAATCGATCGGCATGGTCGCGTTTAATCACCCATTGCACGGCACTGTTGCACACGCCGCAAAGCCCGTCGTAGAGCATCAACGCGCGCCCTGCCATCTCATCGCACGTCATCTCTTCGCGCATCGTTGGCCCCGCCGGTCATTATCTAGTCTGCTGATCAAAATGAGCAAAGGGAAAACCCCTGCGCCCATTACCCAGGGGTTGGCTCGCCTGATTACCTGAACCGCCCGCTCCAACTCGAAAATCCTCGCGTAGACCTTCTCATACGACTCCACCATGGTTACGAGAGAAAACCGTTCCTGCACTCTACGCCGGCACGCATCGTCTTGAATCGAAGGCACTCCGTCCAGCGCTTTGACCGCCTCGGCCACATCGTTCACCAGAAATCCCGTAACCCCCTGCTCGATTACTTCGCGGCACGAGCCAAGATCCATGGCAATTACCGGAACCCCCGCAGCGTTGGCCTCCGCCAGCACCAGCCCAAAGCGTTCCGGGATGGTGTTCAGGTGAAGCAGGGCAAACGCCCGCGCGAACAAGCCATTCTTCTCCTCCACGCCCACCGGCCCCACGTACTCGATCTGATTACTGAGATGCGGCTGAATCTCATCCCGGAAATAATTCGTATCCTGCACAATCCCTGCAATGAGCAATCGCCGACCACTCCGGCGGGCGGTATCGATCGCCAGGTGGACCCCCTTGTCCGGATGGAGTCGCCCAACAAACACCAGCTCCTCCCCTCTGCTTTTTCGCAGCGGGTAGAGCGAAAGATCGATTCCGTTGTACACCGTGGCCAGGTAATTCAATCCCGGCGCGCGATCCGAATCGCTGATGGACACGAAATATCCGTCCCGATACTTCTGGTAGACGGGCATGATGCGCGGTGAGGAGAATCCGTGAATCGTGGTAAGCACCGGCGTCTTCACCAGCCGCGTATAGGCGAGCGCCATAAAGTCATAATGGCTGTGGATCAGGTCAAACTCCGCGGCGTGCTCGAAGACCTCCGCGATGTGCAGGTACTCCGCGACCTTGGGATCAATGGAACGGTCTTCTTCATAACCCTTGTCCACGACCGCATGCAGCTTACCGCGGGTGAGGGAATCCCCGCTGGCGAACAGCGTCACATCCCAACCGCGATCCACCAGCCCTTCGGCAACATTGCTGGCCACCGTCTCCCACGCGCCATACTGCCGCGGCGGCGTGCGCCAAGCAACCGGAGACAAAACTGCAACTCTCTTCTTCAACCCCATCCCGCCCCTCGCTGGCGACGAACGTTGGGTGCCCCATTCAAGCCCTGCTTTTGGGCTTGAGTGGGATACGCAAAACTCAACATCTCAATCGTTCACTGTGGAGGGGACCTGCGGTCGAATCACCCCTACTCCATCGCACCCAGCACATCATCCAGACCCACCGTGGCAAAGCCGCTGGCATGATCCGCCAGCCCATAAGGAATAATCAATTGCCCCTAGTGCAACAACGCTCCACAGGAATAAACCACATTAGGCACATACCCTTCGCGCTCGCTCGGCTCCGGAGTCATCATCGGTTCACGCAACCGGCCAAGCACTTTGGAAGGATCCTGCAAGTCCAGCAGAAACGCCCCAATGCAGTACTGGCGCATCGGTCCCACTCCGTGACTCAGCACCAGCCACCCCGCCTCGGTCTCGATGGGCGAACCGCAATTGCCAATCTGCACCAGCTCCCACGGAAACCTGGGCTTCAGCAGCAACTTGCGTTCGTTCCAGAAGTGCACATTGTCCGAACGCATCAGGAAAATATTCTCGTTATCCTGGCGCGAGATCATGGCATAGGCCCCATTCACCTTGCGCGGAAACAGCGCCATGCCCTTATTCTCCGCCGCCGGGCCATTCAACGAAATAAACCGGAAGCGCAGAAAATCAGAGGTCTCGAGCAGCTCCGGCATAATCACCCTGCCGTCGTAAGCAGTAAAGGTCGCGTAGTACACATGCGAGCCATCGTCCTTGCGAAAACGCACAAACCGCGCGTCCTCAATGCCGTTCTTTTGCGAGGGCGTGGAAGGAAAAATAATCCGCTCCGAAAGATCCTGCTCCGGCTCGAACTGCACCTCGTAGTTGGACCGCGCCAGCATCCAGATACTCTGTGCCCGCAGCTGATCCTCCCCGGCCTCTCCATGCGCCTGGCCGGAGTGTTCCAGTTCCGCGTTCAGAGCGTCCCGCAGTGTCGTCAGCCCAAATGAACCTCCCAGCCGCTCCAACACCCGGTTGGTAAAGTCGCTCTCCAATCCCAGTTCCTGAAGCTTTCGCTGGAACAGCGGCCCTTCGTACACGGTGTTGGCGATTTGCCGCGGCTCGGTGAGCAACCTGCCCGCGGGATCCATCTCGATGCGCAGATCGCGATGCACAATGCCGCTGCGAAAGGTGATGGAGGAAATATGTCCTTCCCCAGTCGCGCGCAGGCTCAGAACGAAGCGCACCGCGCCCTCCGGCAAACCGCTCTGGTCGGGATGCTGCACCATCGAGGGGCTGAACAGAGCCGCCGATTCCAGCGCATACTCGGCCAGAAAGTACGCGCCGATCAGAAGCTTCCGCTGCGTCGAGAACTCGCCTTGTGCCGGCACCAGTTCCCGCAGCTGCTCAAAGCGATCCAGGAAGCGCTGCCGCAGCTGAAGGTGACGCTGCGCGAAGTCCGCGGAGACTTGCTCCAGCAGCGGGCCGACCATTCTCTTCCGGCACGGCCATGATTCGTTCCATGATTCCGATAATCCGTCGCGCATCCCCAGGCTCGAACTGCCGCAAAAGCACCCGTGAGGGATCCGGCTTCAGGACGGTCGTGGAACGTTTCAGAGCAAGTTCCAGGGCCGTCCCGTTCTCCAGTGCAGTCGCATTTCCCATTGGGGGGTCTCGTTTCTTGTCGCCTGCCTCTATAGTCGTTTCCGCGGGCATTCTTGTGCAGCTTATTCACGAGAAATCCGCACAAAGGTGCTCTCCCGGCATACATCTTTATGGGAATCGAAGCAGAATGCGTCTAGTGCATGGAGACCGGCAAAGGAGGATACTCCTCCGCCGTGATCGGCTGCTGGAAGCTGGTCAGCATATTCTGCGCCTGCCGCATCTCCACCAGCGAGAGCAAGAAGGCCAGCGTGGACTCGGCCCCCTGGTTCCCGTTCACCCGGTCGATGTGCAACCCATCGCGGCAGCCGCCGGTTTCGGGAACGTAGAGCTCGAGACCAAGGTCATTGCCCCCGATGAACCAGTCGAAGGCGTGTTGCGCCTGCTCATACCAGCGCACATCCGCCGTCGCCCGATAGGCTTCGAGGCAGGCTGCCACCGTGGCCTGGGCCTCAATCGGCTGCTGGTCGAAGTTAGCCCGCGCGCCCCCGCGGTGATAGAAGCCGTTGCTGCCGATCGGGCGCAGATGGCCCTTCTCCGTCGTCTGCTGCTCCGTCAGCCAGCGCAGGGTCTCGAGCCCGCGCTGCAAAACCGCTTCCTGTCCCGTGGCCCGTCCACTCACGATCAACGCATGGGAGAGCCGCGCGTTGTCGTAGGACAGTTCTTCCTCAAACCAGTTCCAGTCGGGATGCGCGTGGCGGTCGTAGAGCCCCATCAAACGGCCGTCAACGTCTCTCGCGTTTGGTTCACCAGGCTGTCCCCGCCCAACCGGCGCAGGTACTCATGAATGCCCAACAGCCCGAAGGCCCACGCTCTGGGTGAGCTGAACTCGGTCAACGCCGGCAACGCCCGCGCGAACAGTTGCCCCGCCATCATCTGAAAATTGCGCAGCGTCGATCGTCCTACGCCGACGCCCAGCGCCCACAAGCGCCCGCCCATGACTGTCCTCCGATCCCTGCTCGTCCAGCCAACGGCGATCGAAACTCATGTGGTTATGAAATCGTCCGCTCGCCGGATCGAAGGCGTGATGCAGAAAAGCAGCGCTGGTGCTGGCCAGGCTGCGCTCCTGCTCCGTATCGTCGGCTAACTCTGCGATCAGCACCGCCAGGATAAAGGCCCGGGCGTTGTCATCAGTGCAATAGCCCTCGCTGAAATTGGGCACGCTGAAGATGGCATGTTGAAAGACGCCGGTGGAATCCGTCATCCGCGCCAGATGCGTCAACTTCAACTCCGGTAGCTCACGATGCTTCTTGTCCAGTGTCTTGATGGCGAGTGATCTGCCGCGACAGCGGCTTGCCTTCCAGGCGAGCAAGTTTGAAGCTGTGCATGTACAGCTGGGCTACGTTCGACCAGATCATCTCCCGCCCCAGCCTGTAGGCATTCTTGCGCATCGCATTCCGTCGCGCGTCATCCCGCAGCAGCCCGAGAATCGCCTCCCCCATGGCCGCCGAATCGGCAAACGGCACCAGCGCGCCCCGGTCGTCCGCAAGTAAATCCGCCGCGTGCCAATACGGAGTCGAAATGATCGCTTTGCCGGAACCGAAGGCAAACGAGAGCGTGCCCGAGGTGATCTGTGATTCATTCAGATAGGGAGTGATGTATAAATCCGCGGCGCCCATAAATTCCTTCAAGTTCTCCGGGTCCACGAACTGGTTGCAGAAGATAACGTGTTTCTCCAGCTTGTTCTTGGTGGCCAGAATCTCCAGGCTCAGCCGGTAGGCCTCTCCATGATTGCGTATCTCATTCGGGATGGGTCGCGCCCAGCACGATGTACACCACATCGGGAAACTCAGCCAGAACGGCGGGCAGGGCATTGAGCACATATTCGATGCCCTTGTTCGGCGAGAGCAAACCGAAGGTAAGCAGCACCGTGCGGCCTTCCACCTGGAACTGGTCCTTGAAATAAGTTGGGTCCACAAACCCAACATCGAGAATGCCGTGCGGAATCAGGTCAATTTTGCTCAGCGGCGCGCCATAGATTTCGTGTAGCATCTGCCGTCCGCGATCGGCCATGACCACGAGCCGCGTGGAGAGCGCGATCAGCTCTTCCATGGCGCGCCGCTGATCGGGCTTGGGATCGCGCAGAACCGTATGCAGCGTGGTCACCACCGGCATTTTCAACTCCCGCAACATGGCCAGAATGTGGCCCCCAGCCGGGCCGCCGAATATACCGAACTCATGCTGCAGGCACACGATATCCACGTCGCTGATGTTCAGAAAATCCGCAGCCCGCAGGTAAGACGGCAAATCCTGCTCTTCGATCTCGAAGCGCACCACTTCCGGATAGTCATATCCGTCCTCGATATCATTGACGGACACGCACAGGCACTGGCTCTGCGGGTACGCGCTCTGCACCGCCGACAGCAGATCGGTGGTGAACGTCGCGATGCCGCATTTGCGCGGCAAGTGGTCGCCCACGAAGGCGATCTTGCGGATTTTCGCTGTCTCTTTTAAGAGGATTCCGTTTGCCACCATGCTTCTGGACCTCTTCCGTATTCGATGGTGTGGTGCGCTGAAGTGCGTAGAGGAGAGGGCAGTGACAATAAAGGAGGGCCTCCTCCATGATATCAAGCCCGGCGGCAGCGCGCGCGAATTCCCGTAAGTCGCACTTATGGCATGCTTTCTCTTGTAAGTTGGGAACGGAGTTCATGCCATGAAACTAGCCATCATCACAGGAGCGGCCCAGGGCATCGGCCGCCGTACCGCTGAAATTTTCGCCGCTGCCGGCTATTCACTCGCCCTGCTGGATCTGCAACCGTGCACCGCAACGCTGGCCACCATCCGCTCCATCGGCTGCGAAGCAGCCGACTTTACCGGCGACATATCCGATGAGTCCGCGGTCGAAGCCGCTGCCGAGGCGATACGTCGACGCTGGGGCCGGGCTGATGTTCTGGTCAACAACGCCGGCATCAGTTCCATTGCCCGGGCAGAGACGGTAGATGTGAAAACCTTTCGTCGCGTCCTGGAAGTAAATCTGGTCGCGCCCTTTCTCCTCGCCCGCACCTTCGGGAAGGTGATGTTGCAACAGCGTTCCGGCTGCATCGTGAACGTGGCCTCGATCGCCGGACTAGCCGGCATAGCCGACCGCGCCGCTTACAACGCATCTAAGCACGGGCTGATCGGCCTCACCCGCACCTTAGCATCGGAGTGGGGAGGCCGCGGTGTGCGTTGCAATGCAGTCTGTCCCGGCTGGGTCAAGACAGAGATGGATCAAGCCGACCAGGCAACGGGGAGCTACACCGATGAAGACATCATCGGAGTCAATCCCATGGGCCGCTTTGCCTCGCCGGATGACATCGCCCGCGCCATCCTCTTCCTCGCCGACCCGGAGCAAAGCGGATTCATCAACGGCCAGGCTCTGCCCATCGACGGCGGCTGGACCACCGACGCCAGCTGGCAAAGCCTGCGCCTGAGCCACCGCTAGCTGCGGACTCTGTGCGGACCACAAACGCCGCCCTTTGGCTTGAGTGGGATAACGAACCTCAATCGCCCACCCCATGTGGAATAGAAAATCGTCTGGGAGAGCACAGAACAGCGAAAAAGACGGCGAAGCACCATAAGCGCTAACTTGTTTGACCCATCAAGTGCGTACGGCAGCAGATCCCGTTTAGGATGTTTTTCGTGAAAACTCCCACAAAATCGTCATCCTGAGTGGAGCGCCTCACAGACTTTATTGCCTGACACAGCGCTTGCAGCGCGGAGTCGAAGGACCTCGGCCGGGCTTATCCTACCCATGCCGCTCGGAGCTTTTCGACGACCGAGGCCCTAAACAAGTTAGCGCTTATGGTGCATAGCCGGCCAATCCTTTTATTCCGAACGAGAAACAGTAACAGTTACGACTACGATTCTCACTCCACCAGCCGCAGCACCTTCTCCACCTGCGCCCGCAACTCCGCCACTTCTTCCCGCAGCGCCGCGATCTCCGCTTCCATCTGAGCCATCCCCGGCCCCGTCCCCGCGGGCTCAGCCACCTCACTGCTCCCAACCACCTCGACCGGCTCACCCGAAAACAAATGCGCGTACCGAGCTTCCTTGGTGCCCGGTTGCCGGGGAAGCACCTTAACCAGCGGAGGCTCCCTCTGCATCAACCTCTGCAGCGTCGACTGCACATCGCTCAGCTCCTCAAAGCGGTGCATGCGTTCCCCCCGGCCGCGCAGCTCGCCCGGGGTCTGCGGCCCGCGCAGCAGCAGAACGCACACCACGGCAATCTCCCCGCGGGTGAAGTTGAACACCTCCTGCAACCGGTGCTCGTACTTGGCAACCCGGCTGTCGATGCCCCGCGCCGGGCCGGCCAGCCCGTCATCTTCCAGCTGATGCAGGGCCTGCCGGATCTCGTCTTCATCCAGGTTCATCACCGGCTCGCGGTTATTCTTCTGGTTGCAGGCATTGGCCAGCGCATTCAGCGAGAGCGGGTAGTACTCAGGTGTAGTGATTTCCTTTTCCACCAGCGATCCCAGCACGCGAGCGGCAATAGGAGATAAATAACGGGTTTCGACGGAACGGTCCAATATGCCGACCTCTTTCCACTCCATCCTAACGTTTTTTAACCGATCCCACAGCCGTACCGTAGGAGAGCAGACCTCAAGAGAGTCGCAAATCTTTCCCCTTCGTCAAGGCCCGGAGGGCCGGAACCAACGTGAGCCCAGCCCGTAAGGACTGGGTATGTAATGATGACGATGGCGAGCGCCGTAGGCGCGGCACACTCCTACATCAACACAACCCTTTGGGACCGTGTCCTGGTACCCATCGAACTCTCAGGAGAAGGGGCTGTTACCACCGGGGCACCGGAATAAATCCATGACCACAAGAAGAAAATTTTTAGCCGTCAGCGCCGCCTCGCTTGCTTTGCAGGCAAAATGGTTCGCCGCAAATGCACAGGCCGCCCCGCAAAGCGACCTATCGCGCACCGCAGGGCGAGTCGTGACCGAGGAGAATTCGGCCGAGCCTAAGCAGATTTCTCTCACCGTGCATCAGTCCGGCGATCTATATCGTGCCCAGCTGGAAAATCATGGAACGTTGCCGGTGAAGATCAAAGAGGTCGTGCTCTTCTCTTTGCGTCACACCTTCCCGCCGGAGACGCAGCTTTACGGGGAAGGCTTCACCATGTTGAGCCAGACAACCGGCACGTTGGCAAAGCCGAAATCCTCCAGCATCTACCTGGACGCGGTCCACTATAAACTTCCCCAGCCGCCGGGAGCGACGACTTACTACGGGCTGGTCATGCTGTCCCCGGCGCAACAGCGCCGAATGCTGGTTGCATTTACTTCCTGCCACCGCTTTTCCGGCAAGTTCGACGTGCGGGACGGACAGCTGGATGTTGTTGTCGATGCCGACGGCGTTGCCATCAACCCGGGAGAAGTCTGGAAGCTGGAAGAAGTGTTGCTGGCAAGAGGCGACAGCCGGGAAGAGCTGCTGAGTCGACTCACTCAGCGCATGGTCGAAAATCATCCTTCCAGGCATCCCGCCCAGCCGCCCACGGGCTGGTGCTCGTGGTACATGCAAGCAGGAGCGACCGGCATCGTAGGCACCAGCGTTACCGCGGATGAAGTGAAGACCAATCTCAACTTTATTCAGAAAAATCTTCCCCGGCTGAAGTATCTCCAGATAGACGAAGGTTACGAGCCATACGATGGCGATTGGCTGGAGACAGGGCCGGCATTTGGCGGCCGCATTCAGGATGTTCTACAAACCATACGTGAACAGGGATCTCAGCCCGCAATTTGGGTTGCTCCGTTTATAGCCGAGGAAAAATCCAGGCTCTTTCGCGACCACCCGGGTTGGTTTATTCAGGATGACTCCGGCCAACCGCTTCGCTCCGACCGGGTAACGTTTGGCGGGTGGCACGGCCCATGGTACGCGTTGGATGGAACCCATCCGCAGGCGCAGAAATACCTGGAAACCGTCTTCCGTACGATGAAAGAAAAATGGGGCTGCCAGTATTTCAAACTCGATGCGAATTTCTGGGGAGCGATGCAGGGCGGCCACCATTACGATCCCACCAAAACGCGCGTCGAAGCCTATCGGCTGGGCATGCAGGCTGTCTGGAGAGGTGCGGGAGAGGACGCCTATCTGCTGGGTTGCAACCATCCACTATGGCCATCGCTGGGCCTGATCTCAGGCTCGCGAAGTTCCAACGACACCGGCCGCGCATGGAAAAGTTTTGCCGAAGACGCCTTCGAAACACTCACCCGCAACTGGCAGAATGGCGTCTTGTGGTGGAATGATCCGGATTGCGTCCTGCTGACCGGAACCCTCCCGGAAAATGAATATCTCTTCCACGCCTCGGCCGCATTGGCCTCTGGTGGCGCCATACTCTCCGGGGATAATCTGCCGGATATACCGGAAGCGCGACTGCAGATTTTGCGCAAGCTGCTTCCACCGTCGGGATTGGCAGCGAAGTTTGAAGATCAGGACCTGCGCGTCGGCACGCTCACCCAGGAAAAGCAAACCACCATCTTCCTCTTCAATAGTGAGGATCATCCTCGCTCCATCTCGTTTTTCCAGGAGAGGCGGGCATCCACCAAAGACTTTTGGAGCGGCGCCAGCATGGGGATCAGGGAAAGGGGAACCGTGACTATGGAGTTGCCGGGGCGTTCTGCCCAGGTGCTGGTTCTCCGTCACGGTTAGCGGGCATCGCGCGGTTCAGCCCACCGTATTTAGTTTCGCTTTCGGCCACTGCTCCCCGAAGCGGCTGCGCCTTTTGCGTCTGTAACCCTCAGCACACCAGCCCCTTCCTGGATGGTATAAATTGCGTCGAGCCGCGAAATCTTGATCTGCTCCACCGCGCCGCTCGGCCATCGAATCTCGAGGCCATCGATGGTTCGCACATCTCCAAGACCGAAGTGAACGCGGGGATCGTTGGACGACATGAAACTGCCTCCACTCAGCACATCCTGGCGCCGTGTCATTCCGCCGGCAGTCAATAAAACTTTAGCCCCCACGGCATCTCGTGGACTCTTCGGCCCGCCGATCAACTTCAACTCCAGCCACGCATGGTGATCAACGTTCACATTACGTAACAAGCTGGGTGTGCCGTCAAGGTTGTTGATCACCACGTCGATCTTGCCGTCGTTAAATAGATCTCCGAATGCTGCTCCTCTGCCGGATGTCGCGATGGCCAGCCCAGAACCCTCCAGCGCGGGAACGAGCGAAAAGGTATGGCCGCGAACGTTATGGAAAAGGAGCGGCCGCTGCCGGTAACTTGTTCCCCATTTCTGCGCATCGACCGCGGGATAGATGTGGCCATTCGCCATGAACAGGTCCATCCATCCATCGTTGTCGTAATCCATGAAGCCGATTCCCCATCCCAGGAAGGGCATGGAGACATCCGCAATGCCGGCTGGTGAGCTTACGTCGGTAAATTGGCCTTTACCATCGTTGCGGTAGAGCACCTTGTAGTCATCGGAAAAATTTGTAACCGCCAAATCCAGGCGGCCGTTATTCAGGTAGTCGCCGGCGGCTAACCCCATGCCTGCAATTTCGCGTCCTTCTCCGTTGTACGCAAAGCCCGAGGCATCGCTGCTATCGACGAATTTCCCGTGCCCGTCATTTAGATAAAGATAGCTCGGAGTCGAATCGTTCGTGACCAGCAGGTCCGGCTTACCGTCGTTATTCACATCCGCGAATAAGCTGGTGAACCCATAATAATGATGAGGGTCGCCCACACCCGCCTCGCTGCTGACATCGGTAAAAGTACCGTCCCCATTGTTGTGGAACAAATGATCTCTTTCGCCCTCCAGGCCGCGAGGCCCGCATGACACAACGATTCCGCGGAATTGGCAGGTGTAAAACGAAGTCGACTGCGTGCCTGGTTCGGGAGGGTGGCTGAAATCGAACTTTACGTAGCCGGGAACAAAGAGGTCGAGTCTTCCGTCACCGTCATAGTCGCCAAAGGTGGGGCCGGTTGACCAGGTCCCCACCTCAACGTGAGCTTTGGCCGCTACATCGGTAAAGGTGCCATCGTGATTGTTATGGTAAAGCCGGTTCTTTCCAAAGTTGGTCACATACAGGTCAGGCCAGCCGTCGTTATCGTAGTCGCCGGCTGCCACTCCAAAACCCCATCGATCGTTGGTGACTCCTGCCGTGGCGGCAACATTGCTGAAGGTTCCATCGTGGTTGTTGTGAAAGAGTGCCGCGTGAGGAGCTGCTTTCGTGCCCGCCTGCGCATCGTAGGTGCTGCCGTTCACCAGGTAAATATCCAGCCAGCCATCATTGTCGTAATCGAGCAGCGCCACCCCTGACCCAACCGTGTCGATGATGTAGCGCTTGGTGGGTGACCCTGACTCGTGCTGCCAGCTGGCAAGACCCGCCGCTTTTGTCGTGTCAGCGAAGATTCTCGGACCTGAACTTACGAACCCCCCGGCCGTGATGGGGCGGTGGCGCGCATCATAGACAGGTGCGCTCGCAGGCCCCGTGCTCGCGCCGGATTGACCCGGCTCCGCAACGCCTGTAGCAGCGGGGGGCGTCGACTGTGCAATCGCTGTGAGCGCCAAGAACGCCGCTAGGGTTAGGATGCACTGCATGATCGAACGGGAGCTTCTCATGGATGCCTTTGGTAGTATATGGCTGCGCTCGGTCTCGCAGGCCGGCCGAGATCGCCCGGCGATACTGTCGAGCAGGTTGCATTCGAATGAGACGCCGTCGGCTGGGAACGATTTGTTTATCGTGTTGTTTTTCGTGGACCCTCGCTGGCGCTCTTGCCTCTTCCGCCCAGGGGCCTGGCTGCATCCATCTCTTTCGCCGGCGCAGAGAATGCCGGTGCAGGCCGAAGCGCTCTTCGGCCAGGGCAAACAATTGGCTGCCGAGGGCAGACTGGCGGAAGCCGAAGTCCCGTTGCAGAAGGCAGTCTTGCTCTCCCCCAAAAACATCGAAATGTTGACGCTACTGGGAAAGGTAAAGGCGCGCCTGGGTGAAGACGGCGACGCGGCCCTCTTGTTCAAGCGGGTGGTCGAAGCGGAGCCTGATTCGGCAGAGGCCCATCTGGATCTCGCGATTGCCCTGGCGGATGCAAAAGACCTGCCCGGCGCGCTCAAGGAAGCCACCAGGGCGGAGCGCCTGGCGCCCGGAGCCGCCGCCGTACACCTCAATCGCGCCCGTCTCTTGTCCGATATGGCGCGCATCCCCGAAGCTCGGGAAGAATTTGCTGCCGCCAGCAAGCCTTGATCCGCAGAACGCGGAAACCTCTTTCTTGTGGGGTTCCTTTGAACTGGATAACCACCACGCCGCCGCGGCAACACCGCTGTTACGAAAAGTGATTTCAACCCAGCCGAACAACTTCGAAGCCTATTTCCTGCTGGGTAAAAGTCTGGATCTGCAAGATCGGCCGCAGGAAGCAATCGAAATGTGGCGCCGTGCGGTTGCCATCAATCCTGACGATCAGGAGGCGGTCTACGCGCTCTCCCAAGCCTTGCGCGATAGTGACCCGGCGGCGTCCGCGGAATTTCTTGCCAGGTTCAAAAATCTACAGGCACAGAAAGACCGGCTCGACCAGGCAAAGAACCTCGGCAATCAGGCCTATGCTGCCATGCAGGTTCGTGATTGGAACACCGCAATCACGGCACTGGGAAAGGCCCTGGAAATTTGCCAATCGTGTGCATTGCAGGCAGACCTCTATCAGCACCTTGGCCTGGCAGAGTGTCATTCGGGAAACCTGGATGGCGGGGAACAGGATCTTCGGCGTGCGCTCGCGTTGAAGCCCGACGATACAACGACAGTCCAGGCGTTGACCTGGGTTGCCGATCAGCGAAAGAACAACAGAACCCCTCAGCCCTGAAACCTGCTCTCATTCTCGATCGTATGAGTCAAGCGGTCTGAGCAAAGACTCAGCAGCCATGTTTTGCGACCCTTAGACGCAAGGATCGGCCAAAAGGTTTCATGAACACCTTCCAAGATTAAATCAGTCACTGCAACATTTATTGGCCGTGACCAAACTTGCGGAAGGAGTTATGTTGGCGCGCCCGATTAACGCGGCGCCAAGCGCCTGGGAGAAATCGATGTATACAGTTGACCATTACTTGACCCGC
Source organism: uncultured Acidobacteriaceae bacterium (assembly GCA_963815175.1). Taxonomy (GTDB): domain Bacteria; phylum Acidobacteriota; class Terriglobia; order Terriglobales; family Acidobacteriaceae; genus PALSA-350. The sequence goes on along the minus strand of CAWFGM010000050.1, from coordinate 1,429 downwards.
GGGTCGTATCGCGCTAGATTACGGCATAGGACTGATCCATTGTGGCGCTTGTAAGAATCTGTTTTCCGGTAAATTTCGCCCGGTCACCATTGCTGCTGAAGCAGTACGTTATCCTGGTTCTGAAATATGAGTGAGACAGAGGAGCTGCTCCTGAAAGCAACGATCGGCCGCGTGTCCCGGTCCTGCCCGGATCGAATGGTGAACGCTCCCTCGTCCTGCTACGAACCATATTCTGAGGAGTAGTCTAGGTCTTGCACATCGCGATCGAAGAAACGCTTTCCCGGACCGCTCTACGAGAACACGTCAACGCGCTTGCGCTGACCGCCTGCCGATGCCGTTGCGTCTTGCAGGTTCAAGGCGTGATCGTTCGGCTGATCACAGAAATCATCAATAAGCGCTCTAGACGCATCCAACCCAGCCGCTGACGCGAGCTGCTGAAGCCCTAAATCAACTTATGAAAACCTTTTTAGCCGGAGACCATGCCATGCGTTTAGTAAGAGCTTCTTTAGCGGTTGCCCTGATGTTCCTGGCGCAAGGAGGGCTGTTCCTTGCAGTCGCGCAAAATTCGACCAGCCAGATATCCGGGACCGTCACCGATCCCAGTGGAGCGTGTTGAGCCCGGAGCGGCCATTGAAGTAATCAATACCGATACGCAAGCCCAAAGAACCGTTACCTCGGGAGCCTCCGGGGCTTACATCTTGTCTTTGCTTCCGCCTGGCAACTATCAGCTGGTCATCTCCAAGCAAGGATTTCGAGACCAAAACAATCAGCGGGATCAAGCTCACAGTGAATCAGGGCCTAACGTTAAACGAGCAGCTACAGGTAGGCGGTACCAGCCAAACGGTGACCGTCAGCGCACAATCCGAGCTGCTGCAGGCATCCGACTCAGTTTTAGGTACAGTCATTGCGGGAGAGACGGTAAACGCTCTTCCCCTGAACGGCAGAAATTTCACCCAGTTGCTGACGCTCACCCCGGGAGCAACGCCGATCAGCACCAGCCAGGGCGCAAACCTCGGCACGGACGACGGCTCCACGGTGGCTATTCCCGGAAGCTCCGCGCAAAACCCTTCGATCAATGGTCAACAAAACCGGGAAACGCTCTATTGCTGGATGGCGTAGTTAACACCGACTTCCGTACGACCACCTATACCATCTTGCCGATCATCGATGGAATCAGCCAGTTCAAGGTTCAGTCCCACGATGACGATCCCGCATTCGGCTCTGTGCTGGGTGGCGTAGTGAACCTGGTTACCAAGTCCGGCACCAACCAGTTTCACGGGTCAGGCTGGGAGTTCGCCCGCAACGCGATCTTTGACGCGCGCAATTCGTTCACCGACTTCAACGGGTCGGGCGCACCCGCCTCGCCTGCTCCTTTCAGCCAAAATGAATTTGGCGGCGCCATCGGCGGCCCCGTCTGGATCCCCAAGGT
>CAWFGM010000049.1:0-5841 GCA_963815175.1 uncultured Acidobacteriaceae bacterium | reverse complement strand
CTGGATTTATTTATTGACTATAAAGTTTTTGTCACTATACTTAATTTCATGCCGGCAACCGGGCTCCGGGAACGCAATAAGCAAAAAACGAGAACCGCCATCTCAGATGTGGCAACAAGCCTCTTCATCGAGCGGGGCTTCGACAATGTGACAGTTGCGGAGATTGCAGAAGCTGCGGGCGTGTCCACAATGACGGTCTTCAACTACTTTCAACGAAAAGAGGACCTCTTCTTCGATAGGAAAGGTGAGTCCCTGGCCTTTATTCGCAAATCGCTTGCGGAGCGAAAGTCGGATGAATTCCCCATTGAAACTCTTCGGCGCCTCACCTTTGACCTGCTAAGAAAAACGCAGGAATCTCCTGCGGAATCATTGTCCTTTTGGGGCGCGGTGGCGCAGAGCACTTCCCTGCAAGGGCACGCCCGCGAATTGCGAGATCACGCGGTCGCGAATATTGCACATTTGCTCGCCGAAGCCGTGGGCGGATCGATTCCCGACGCAGAGGCCCAACTCATCGCTTCTCTCTTGATAGCAACTTGGCAAACGGCGCTCATGGAAAGCATCCGCCTCTGTCGCGAAGGGGGATCTCCTGCGAAGAACCGCAACGCTATCCGGCGAATTCTCGACCGGGGGCTGAACGCGGTCTCGTCGGCTGCCGTCGGGACACCTTACGGTTGATGGCACTACGTTTCGCCGGCACACTGGTCCCCCTAATTCCCTTACCAAAAGACCGAAGGTCTTTCATGCCAGCACAGCCAAATATCGCCATCATCGGAGCGGGCCCCGGAGGATTGACGCTCGCGCGCATTCTCCATCCCCATGGTGTAGAGAGTACCGTCTTCGAGGCAGACTTGCATGCGCTCGCCCGCCCGCAGGGCGGCACCCTCGATCTTGATTCCGAGGCAGGGCAACACGCTTTGCAGCAGGCCGGCTTGCTGGAGGAATTCCGTCAATTGGCTCGTTACGAGGATCAAGGAATGCGCATTCTCGATAAGAATGCGCAGCTTCACCTCGACGTTATCTCGTCTCAGCGTCCAGAAATAGATAGAGCCCAGCTGCGGGAAATTCTATTGAGATCGCTGCCCCCAGGAAGCATCAAGTGGGGTCACAAACTTCGGGACGTGCGCCCCCGCCAGGACGGAGGGCACGATCTCCTATTCGAACACGAGGTGGCTGGCCCCTTCGATCTTGTCGTGGGTGCGGACGGAACATGGTCAAGGGTACGCCCCCTTGTCTCATCCTATGTGCCTCAGTACACCGGCGTGACCGTCATTGAACTGGGGATCGATGATATCGACACGGCGCATCCTTTGTTATCGCAACTTGTGGGCCACGGCAACATGGCGGCTTACGGCGACGCGAAAGCGTTGATAGCGCAACGCAATGCGAATGCGCATGTCCGTGTGTACGCGGCAATGCGAGTCCCTGAATGTTGGCCGGCACGATATTTTGATTTCTCTAATCCTCACGATGTTCGCAGTAAGCTTCTCAGCCTTTACGGTGGCTGGGCGCTCCCACTGCTGGATCTAATCCGCTTCGGCAATGACCATCTCCAGCGACTCCCCCTCTATGCGCTCCCGGTGGGCCATCGCTGGACGAACAGAAGGGGCATCACCCTTCTCGGAGATGCTGCGCACGTGATGTCGCCCTACGGTGGCAGTGGGGTAAACAACGCCATGCGTGATGCCGCTGAACTGGCGCGCTTGTTGCGCGAATCTCAAGACCGGGAACAAGGAATTAAAATTTACGAGTCTGAGATGTTTGAACGGGTTCTCGATTCGGCCAAAGACGCATGGACGGGCGCCTCTACGGCCCTCTCTCACATGGAACTCGAAATCATGTTGGAAGCGATGCAGCGTCTGCACGCTTAGCAGATCCTCTCCATTCGCATCGCCGGCATTCAGGCATGCAGCTTACGGTCACTTTTTGTGCCTTCTACCTTTTTTGGATTTGGGTGCCTTCCTTGCCGTTTGCATTCCTTCGGCGATGCTAAGCAACGCTTCGGTGAGGTCTCGCGCTGATAAAGCATGCTCCGGATCAATCAGCCACTGCATGATCAGGCCGGATAGCAATACATGGTTAAATTTTCCGATCGCCTGTGCTGTCCGCTCGCTGACGGCATTCTGCTCCTTACCCAGGAATAGAGAGGCTAACTCTGAACGGGCTACCTGCAGATTATTTCCCAGAGCGCTACGGATCTCCGGCATACGTGGTATCTGGGAAAAGAGCTCCATATTTGCCACCCATAAAGAACGATGGGTTTCAAATGTCTCGATCAAACGGGCCCAGGTAGATTCAATGCGCTCCCGAGGACTGGCATCGGTGGGAACACTGTCGTTCATTAGGCGGCGAAAGTCCTTGTCCCAATCGTCAAAGGCAAGTAACAACGCCTCGGTCAACAGAGCTTCTTTGGAACTGAAGTGATAGCCAATGGCAGCCAGGCTAACACCGGCCGTTGAGGCGATGTCGCGGGCGGTGGTCCGCGCATAGCCCTTTTCCAGCAGGCAATGCTTTGCGGCGATCAACAAGGCCTCTCGATTTCCCATGGAATACAGTTTATTTCAAGAATTGCACAAATGTCTCATACGACGGTATAGTACGGATGTGTGAGACATATGTACTATATTCCCTCAAAAAGAAGGAGAGGTATGAGGAACAAGAACATACTCATCTCGGGAGCAAGCGTGGCCGGCCCGGCACTTGCCTACTGGTTGAGCCGTTACGGTTTTAATCCCACCGTGGTGGAGCGTGCTCCCGCCGTTCGGCCGGGCGGCTATGCTGTCGATTTTCGTGGCGCTGCCATGAAAGCCCTGGAGCGCATGGGCATTATCGGTGAAATACGAAGGCTTGAAACTCGCACAGGCGCAATTACGATCGTGGACAAAACGAACAGAAAAATCGCGAGTATGCCGGATGGCTTCACCAGCGGCGAATTGGAGATCATGCGTGGCGATTTGGCTGGAGTTCTCCATGCCGCCACCCGGGATCATGCAGAGTACATATTCGAAGACTCGATCCTTGGCATCAGGGACAACCAAGATGAAGCCGAGGTAACCTTCAACCGCGGCGCACCCCGGCGATTTGACGTAGTCGTAGGGGCGGACGGACTGCACTCCAATGTAAGGGCGCTCGCATTTGGCGAGGAGTCCCGCTTTATCCATCATCTCGGCTACTACGTTGCGATCTTCACCACGCCCAACTTCATGCATCTCGACCACAGCGGTCTCTACTACGGCACGCTAGGAAAAAAAGTGGGCATCTTCAGCGCCCGAGAGAATACAGAGGCGAAGGCGTCCTTCTTCTTCGGGTCTCACCCGTTGGAGTATGACCGCCGCGACACCGCCCGCCAGAAACAGATTCTGGCCGACAAATTCGCTGGCGAGCAGTGGCAGGTGCCCCGGCTTTTGCGGATGATGGAGGACGCCCCGGATTTCTACTTCGACTCCGTCAGTCAAATCAGGATGGAACGATGGTCGACAGGGCGGTCCGTTCTGCTCGGGGATGCAGCGCACTGTGCTTCCCCGCTGTCTGGAATGGGCACAAGTATGGCTATCGTGGGAGCCTACATTCTCGCCGGTGAACTGAAGGAAGCCAATGGCGACTATACCGTGGCTTTTGCCCGCTACGAAACACTTATGCGTGACTTCGTAACGCAATGCCAGAAGCTTGCTGAAGGTGCGGACTGGTTTGTTCCACGCACCCGTCTCAAACTATGGCTGAGTCAATTGATGTGGAAGGTTCTGCCTTACACGCCATGGAAAAACATGATGATCGAGGTTCCGGTCAAAATTGGAAACTCGATCACCCTCAAAGACTACTGACGGCGCCTACGCTGAGCTCACGCAGCTCGGCGCAGATTCGGAGACCTATTCCATGCGCAACGCCTGCATCGGATCGATATGCGACGCCCTCCACGCCGGCACGAGGCAAGCCAGCGCCGCCACCAGCAGGAGAGTCGCAGCCACACCCGCAAAGATCGCTGGATCGAGCGGCCGGGTTCCGTAGAGCATCGACTCGATCAGACGCACTGCTCCGGCGCTGACTGCAAGGCCAAGCACCAGACCATAGATCGCCGGCCGCAAACCGTCGCCCAGCATCAGGCGCACAACCTGATCGCGTTGTGCGCCAAGGGCCAGGCGAACACCGATCTCCCCAGTGCGCTGCGTCGTAAGGTAAGAGAGGACCCCGTACAATCCTACGGACGCCAGCATCAGCGACAGCACCGCGAAGGCCAGTACCAGACTCGCGCTCAAGCTGGCGTTGCCCAAGGACCGTTCGATGATTTGCTGCATGGTGAGCACGTCGGAAACCGGCAGCTCCGGATCGAGTTCTGCGATCTGTTTCTGGATGGGAACCGCAGATGCCAGTGGGTCGGAGGCCGTCCGCACTATCAGGACGGCCCCTCCCGGACCGCCCTGCCCGTTGAAAATAGGGAAATACATGGTCGCCTTGCTTGGCTGACCTACCTGATACAACGTGTCCGCGACCACCCCGACAATCTCGTAGTCGGAGTCTCCGTAAGCAAAGACGTGTAGATGCTTGCCCAGCGGATTTTCCCCGGGAAAATATTGCTGCGCCAGCTGCTGGCTGACAATGACCGTCTTCGGATGACCGATGCGATCCTCGCCGGCGAAGAAGCGTCCTTTTAGCAGTGGTATCTGCAATGCGCTGAAGTATCCGGGGTCGGCGGTCCGGTACAGCGCGTCAGGCAACGCCACGTTGGGCGTAGTCAGCGGATGTTCGGGCATCGTGAATCGATCGTCCTCGCCGTCTCCTGCCCCGGGCACGCTCGATCCCAGCGCCGCGGCGCGTACGCCCGGCATAGCGCGCACCCGCTCCAAGAGCGTTTCGTTGAATGTGTTCATCTTCTCGGGGCTATCGTATTTCGTTGCTGGAAGACTGTAGCCCATGGTCAGCACGTTATCGGTTGTGCAGCCCACATCGGTCGTCCGCAGACGCCAGAAGCTTTTGAGCAGAAGGCCGGCGGCGATTAACAGCACTACCGTTGTAGCAATCTCCACCGTTAGCAGCGTCCTGCGCAGCGCTGTGCGGGATCGGCTGCCTGCGGTATTTCGTGACGACGCCTGCAACGCCGCGATCGTTTTCTTGCCCGTCGAGGAGATCGCCGGCAGCAGGCCTGCCAGCAGCCCCGAAACAACGACGAGTGCGCAGGCAAACGCCAGCACTACACCGTCGGGGCGGATACTCTGCGCGCTAGGGAGATCCCTCCACGTGCCGGCCAGCCACTTCGTGGCTGCCAGCGAGAGCAGCACGCCGGCGACCCCGCCGGCAAGCGAGACCAACAGGCTCTCCAGCAGCTGGTCGCGAATCAGCGTCATTCTCCGCGCCCCGAGTGCGCTCCGGATCGCGATCTCCTTCTGCTGCGCAGCGGACCGCGCCACCATCAAGTTGGCCACGTTGAGGCAGCCGATCAGCAGCATGCAAGCCACAGCGCACAGCAGGAAGATCAATGGCTTCTTAACGTCCTGGGCGAGATCCTCGGTGAGGGTCTTTGACGCCACATCCTCGGCCACCGGCGCAGGCTGGTTTTGCTGGTGCAACCGGTACTGCACTGCTTCGACCTGGCTCAGGGCGGTTGCCTGGCTTACGCCCGGCTTCAAACGCGCCACGACGTGGCTGAAGTGAAAGTCATGATGCTGCAGGATCGCCGGCGGCATACCCGACGCGTATGTGACCCAGAGCTGCATCTTTGCGTTGGGATAGTTGAACCACTTCGGAAGGACACCCACTACCGTATAGGGCTTTCCATCCAGGTGGATTTGCCTGCCGACAATCGACGGGTCTCCGCCGAACCGCCGCTGAAACAGGCTCCAGGAGATCATG
>CAWFGM010000048.1:0-72855 GCA_963815175.1 uncultured Acidobacteriaceae bacterium | reverse complement strand
TCGGTTCCATCGGCAAGGGCGCCTTCTCATTGAGCAGAGCCTTAAGCAGATCTGAGTTGCGCCGTCTGAACAGAAAAGTCATGATCGGCCGTGGGTCCCGCAGGGTGGGACGGTTTTGCTGCGTGTGATTTGGTGGGTGCTGGACGGACTGCCAGCTTATTTACGCCCATGATGTGAGCCCTCTGAACTCTTTGGTCAGCGCTCTGCAGGTTTATCAGCACATTCGGGCGCGCCCTTCTTATCTTCTTCGCGATCAAGGTTGTCAAGTAAACGTAGGTAACCTCATCGCAAACCGTGGTGTTCCTTCCCCAATATTGGTGGGCCGCTAACGCTTGCAGATCATCCGCTCGACACAAAAGAGTAGAGCAGATCTGAGGCGGTCGTGAGTTAGTCGTTCTATACTTTGGGCTCTAGAAATACAAAACATACCTCGAGCGTCCCGGTTCCCAGCGTGACGCGGTACTCCTGGCCGCAGCGAGGGTGGAATACCAGGGATGGCCGGAAGGACGCAATGCAGATGCCGGAAGGAGCGACGGACGCTCGGATAGACAATCCCATTTGAGCCTGCGTACAAAACCGCGTTAGCGAGTGGCCACGGTGGGCCGAAACGGCATTACGAATGGAGGCCAAAACAACCCTCGAAGGCGCTGAGGGTTTGATCAATCCGTGAGTATCCAACGTTTTCGAATATGTATATGAGCTCAGAGTCTCCAGTCCATGGGTGAACCGCTTAGTAAGACTGCCCTCTAGCCCGCTGTAGCATGATGCCCTAGTCCGATTCCATCTCCACCAGGCTACCTGGCGGGAAACCGAGAAATGGTTCATGCTGGGGATGTTTGCGACCGTGTTGGCGGTGAATCCCGCGTATCGGGTTGCCCGGGCTCGCCGAGAGGGCCTGGTCCAGGGATCGCTGGCGCACAAGATGCGTGTCCCGATCCTACGTATCCGACTTCAAGCAAGAAGTCTTTGGCCAGTGAGGTCTGCAGGTTGAGTCCGTACTGCTGGACAATGGCGGGAAGGGAGACCTCGAATGACGTCAGACACACTTACCGACGTTGTTGGAGAATACAGCGGAAAGTAAGCAAAGGGCGGAGCCGCGGGCGGGATGGGATTAGAAAAAGTAGCGGCTGGTTGGTCCCACCAACATTAATGCGAACCGTGCCGAACGGTAGGCCCACGAAGCCTTGGAGGAAGCCCCGCCCGTGGGCCGGGAATAGTAGAGGCCGTATCCACCACGAAGCGCGAGCCTGGTTACATGAGGCAACTGCCAACTAAAAGCCGAGACTGGGGCCCCACGTATTTTGCCTTCTACCTTTACGGCGTAGGGGCTATTCGCTCTGGTTACTCCGGGTGGGACGGTTCCTTGAAAGCCTTGTATGCTATCCGAGGAAGGCGGGTTGGGGTTGGCCAGTTCAGGATTGAAACTTGAGTTGCGGCCATGGATGTCGTCGTATAGGCCGAGATGCTCATATCTAAGGCCGGCATTCAGAGTGAACTTGCTTGAGGGTTTGATGTCATCTTGGTAGTACAAGTTCCCTTCCCATGCACGCCAGCCGCGGTCGAAGAGTCCGAAGCCATCCACGCAAGCGAATACGTTGCTGAACCCGCTTCCATTTTCGGCTGCGCTCATGCCCAGCAAGAAATCAGGAAAGCTGAGAAACGTGAGACTTCCGTAAGCGTACGAAATTCCCCACTTGAGCAGATAAGGATAGTGTGTTTTAAGTGTCCACTTATTTTTAGTGGACACTTGTTGCGTGTGCTTTAGGCAGCTCTGGAAGGATCGTTCTGAAGTGAGGGGGCTAGATTCCAGGGCAACAGTTGCTGGATCTGATTGATGGGGTGTTCGGGGAGCTTAGCCAAGACAGTACGGAGATAGAGCGCCGGATCGACTCCATTGAGTTTAGCCGTGCCGATCAGGCTGTACAGAGCCGCGGCCCGTTGCCCGCCGGAATCAGCTCCCATGAAGAGATAGTTCTTCCGCCCCAGCACGACGGCGCGCAAGGAGCGTTCCGCTGCGCTGTTGTCTATTTCCAGCCGCCCTTCACGTTACCGCGAATCGCTCCTTTTGGTGTCGAGTGGAACCAGATTGGAGACCCCAACTCCCGCCTGACACCCTTCCACATCATTCTCTAGCGTCGTCCTTCCTGCTTGGTCGCGTTCACGTGTACTTCCGGCGCTCCTTCGTCACGCCTTTGCCTTCTCCTGAGCTGAAGCGGTCGATTTCTCCTCGAAGAGTTTTTAGCCTGGTCTGTTCGGCACCACCGGATAGGTGCGGCTCCACCGCGTCCAGCACACGGCGAAGCCCAGCCATGACGAAGCGATCGGCAGCCGCATAAATGGCGATGTGACCGACTGTGCTATCGAGGATTTCGTCGAGTGTTGGCCTGGGAACGATGAGCCGCAGCCTCCCGCTATCATCAGATCTCCTTTCCGCTGCGCGACGCCGTCGCGCGAATTGCGACAGGCTGGTGGCGAGTTCGTCAATTCCGTTGATGGCGGTAAAAGGGTCATTGATTCCAGGGAAAGGGCCCGCACCACCACATCGGTCAACTGCTGAAACTGATAGCGGATATCCTGCGTAGGCGTTCGCTCACCGCCCAGCAGGAATGCACCCATTATTTCCTTTAAATCTGATTCAGAAAGAAAAGTAGTTCCCCAGACGCGAGCCACTACTTCACCACAAATGAGATGATCACCCGGCTTGACGGTGAGCTCGATGACAACCTGCTTGCTCTTTGCTTCTTGAAACAGGCCGTCCAAATCGAGCGATTGTAGATAACCGCTATCGGCCAAAGCAACGGATGCGCTTCCGCGTTCGCAGCAGTCGTCATGCCCAGCCGGCTCGTTAATCGGGGAGCCGATTCTCGACGGATACAGTTTGAGAGTCGCGCCCCGCAGGTCTTCCGCGATCACGAGGACGATATGAGAGGCCTGGATTGACGTTGAAACATGATGGACGAAGAAAACCAGCAAAACAAGACTAACCAGCGAAAGCGCGATTGCCATAGTCACAGCAATCGCTGGAACAAAGCCTCCAGAGACGTCCGAACCGCGGATAGCGCGAACGATCAGCACACTGTAGATAAAAGTGGAAATAAATGTTCCCAGAAGGATCTGGGTGATGCGATCGCGCATGAAATTGCGCAGCACACGAGAGCCGTATTGCTGCGACGCAATGGACAACGCAACCGATGCCAGTGAGAAGGTGACACTGGCGGCGGTAATCATTGATCCAGCAATCGTACTTAGTAAGGATCTCGCACCTTCCGGCCCACCGGAATACGCCCAAGCGATCGAGCGCGACATACCTGGATCGAATCTCTGATCGATATAGAGCATTGTGATGGCGAAAACCGAAGCCAACGCCAACATCACAGTGGGAATAAACCAAAATCCAGTTCGCAGCAGATCCAGCCATCGGTCGAACCGAGCGTGCATGTAGGCCTTTCTCCAGGAAAGCTGGGCCGATCTCACGTCTCTTGTCTCGTCACAACAGGGAGCGGCGATTCAGACGAATGCTTACCGCTTTTGACGAATATTCGACCGAGTGTTGTGATGCTTTGCATTCTGAAAAGGGAGCTTGCGACGAATGAGTCGTGGTGGTGGGCCGCGCACTCTCTAACACCGACCTCCAAAAGAACCCGGATGTTGAAGATCAAGCGAGGCGTGCCAAATAAACGTGCTCGGAAGCCGCGGGGGAAAAGGGGGGCTTGCCGTGATACGTATGAGTTTAGATAATAGTGGCAGCCCGATGCCTCCAGCGCCAATACCGGAAGACGAAGCGCAGCGGCTTTCCACTCTCCATGGCTACGGCATACTTGACACCTCGCCGGAACGGGCATACGACGACTTGACACTACTGGCCTCTTTCATCTGTGAGGTTCCAATTTCACTGATCAGCTTGGTTGATAAAGATCGCCAATGGTTCAAGTCAAGAGTAGGTTTGGGGTCGGCGGAGACCAGCAGGTCGGAAAGTTTCTGCGCTCATACCTTGAGCGAAGCTAAAACGCTGATTGTTGAGGATACTCTCCTCGACCCCAGATTCGTAACCAACCCTCTGGTTACCGGCGAGCCCGGCATCCGTTTTTACGCGGGAGCACCCCTCGTTACAGGGGCCGGCCATGTTCTCGGCACCATGTGCGTTATCGATACAAAACCTGGGAAATTGTCCCAGAAGCAAAAAGAGGCATTGGAGGCGTTATCGCGTCAAGCAATGGCTTTGGTTGAGTCAGGGGCGCGACTGAAGGAAAAAGAAAAGGCCGTCGGGGCCCTCATCCAGAGCGAAAAGCTGGCCGCGGTCGGTCGCGTGGCTTCCAGCATCGCGCACGCAATCAATAATCCCCTGGAAGCCGTTACGAATCTGGTCTATCTTTCCCAACGTAGGAATCTTGACCCTGACATCCGAGCCTGGCTGATTCAGGCTGAGCAGGAGCTACGACGCGCCTCCTCGATAGCTAGCCAAACTCTACGCTTTCACAAGCAGTCTACTAAGCCTCGTCCCACTACCTGCCAACAGTTGTTTTCCACGATTCTCAGCCTACATGAAGCCCGGCTGAGCAACGCTCGCATCAGAGTGGAACACCGGGAACGCGCTTGCCGGCCTGTGATCTGTTTCGAGGGTGACGTCTGCCAAGCCTTGAGCAACATTGTGTCTAACGCTATCGATGCCATGCCCAATGGGGGCCGCCTGCTGATCCGAAGCCGGGAAGGAACTGACTGGGGATCGGGTCGCGACGGAGTGGTGCTCACCCTGGCAGATACCGGTACGGGCATCGATCCGGATATTCAGAAGCAAATGTTCGAAGCGTTCTTCACTACAAAGGGTATTGGTGGCTCCGGTTTAGGTCTTTGGATAAGCACCGAAATTATGCGTCGGCATGGGGGACACATTTCCATTCGCAGCACTAATGCCGCAGCAAAAAGCGGTACTGTAGTTAACCTCTTCCTACCATTCGATGCCCGAGATTAGCCCGCTTAGCCGGCAACTTTATGAGAAGCCACAAATGAGACGCTTACTATGTTTCTCGTCCTCGCGTCCTCGGTGTCGTTCGCGGGGACGATCACCATACCCTCCGGCTCAACTCAACCGCAGATCCAGAAGTATTTCAATTCGGCCACCTCGACCAACAACCTCATAGCGTTCTCGGCGGGAACCTATAACATTTTCACGCAGCCTGAAGCTGCCCTGCATTCGTGGCGGCGTAACCATCACCGGCCCGGCGATTCCCCCACCTACACGAGTTGGGGAACGCTTACGTACAGCAATCAGACGGCGATACTCTCCTCGAGCAGCCGGAGCAGCTTCATCTTCAACGTGAGCGGTTGTACCAACCCAATCACGATCAACTACCTGCAGTTTGCCAACGCCGGAGCGATCTACGTCGCACTTTCCATCGACAAACCTGACTTTCGCGTACAACTCCATCGTCAACATCCCGTGTCATTCCAGCTCCGGCTGCTCGCAAACAAAAGATGAGGGAATGTACTTTGACGGCCGCAATAATGGATCAGGGGGCACGACTCTATCGAACCTGGTTGTCGAGTGGAACCAGATTGGAGACCCCAACTCCTGCCTGACACCCGCGCAATATCATGACCTCCACCTCGGACAAGGGCGGCTATTGTTCGGGCATGTGGTTTCAAGGCAGCTCCAACGGCGTCACCATCGAAAACAATTCCTTCTACCACTTGGAGGAGGGAGTAAAGAGCGTTTGCTTTGGCGATCACTGCAACGGCGTCGAAGGCACGAGCCCGGTTCCTATGTGGTCCAACTGGACAATCAAGAACAACGACTTCCAGCAGATCCATCGCATGAATGCAGAATTTCAACCACAAGGGCGCGGCGAATGTAGTTATTCAAAACAACAGCATCGAGAATCCATATCAGCCGCAACGTTTCTCGTTTGGGCTGTCGCTAGCCTGCTGCGCTGGTGGCGCTCCGTACGGGTTGCTCCCGGCTAATCGGGTGTGCACGCCATCAACGTATCCAACCTGCGCGTCCAATACGCCCGCAACCAGCCCGGTGCCTCAGATTCTCGACAACGTGCTCGTCCAAAACCAGCCTCCGCCCCCGGGTGGCTATGCCTGGGGCTACACGATTGAGTGGTGGGGTTGGGGAGCGCAGGCAATACAAAATCTTCTTGAAGGGAACTCCGTCAACGGAGGTGTTACCTGGGGCGCGGGCTCCCCTCCGTGGGAGATCAATTACAACACCGCCTGCGGGCCGAACATGAGAGCGGCCTATGCCTCAGAAGGTTATCGCGGCATTCCAGCCCCGAGCGCGACAGGGCAACACTTTCTCTTCCTCGTGCTCCACAACGACGACCACCATGCCCACGATCTCGCCATCTTCCGGTAAACAGAATTTCCCACTGACCGTGACCATAACGGATGCCGGCAATACGAGCTCTACCACGCCGGTGCCGATGGGGAACGTCTCGATCTGGTACACGACCGATGGGTCAACCCCCGCTCCTAATTCGGGAACGAGCCGGCTTTGCAATCCGATAGTAGGTTCAACATCTTGCAAGATCTTGCTCGCCGGCAGCCGGTACCGTGAAAGCCATCGGCATGTGGGGTCAGGGCGCGAATGTTCTCAGTTATCCGCCGGGTTACGCGTTCGTCCCTAGTCCAGCCGCTAGCGCATCCTATAGAGCTCAATAATCTCAACCAATCGCTCGCAAACGAACATAGACGGTAACTGGCAGAGGAGCTTCCACTGGGAACCCACACGTTCGGCGTCACCGGTGTGCCCGTCCATATCTCCCGGATGGCGCTTTGCCGACGCAGGCTCCGACAAGACCGTCAGGACCCAATTAAAATCAACTAGTTACTCATGCCAGCCCGCAAAGTGACTTTTTTGCCCCACTTCGTGGCACTTTAGGAGTTGTTTGCTCATACAACAAGCATTTCTCGATTCCCGGTCCCGGTCAGTGATTTTGCCTTAGAATAGAGGCCAAGACTGTTTTCGGCAATCGGAGAACGTGCGAGGATCGTTGTGGATACCATCCACCGCTCTCGCGGCGCGTTTGGATCACAAGCACACGATTCGGATCACAGGGCACGTCCACCGCGACTCGAACATCTCTCGACGCTTGTGTCGAAATGTAGGCTTTTTCGTGCTTTGTCTCGTCTGTTTCTTAGGTTGAGACTCGACTCCAGATAGGCCCGGCAGCTACGAGTTGCATCTTCGTTAAGAGGCGACAGCCCATGTTGGCCGGTTTGGGCGATTGGTCTACGCACAGGATTGAGGTAGCCGATTGGCTTCAAATCGATGGTTTCCGGCTGTATTCGTAGCCCTGATCTTAATCTTTGCCGGCCCTGTGGCAAGATCACAAAACGCCGCTGCCGCGCTGAATTTACCGGACGCCCCGTTGGCGGGCGCAGAGCAGACGTCTTCCTCCAGCAATTCCCCAGTGCCCGAGCAGTCCGGGCTCTCAGACCCCCGCCGCTCAAAGCGCGGTGGCCCAAACTCCGGAGGAAGCACAACGCCAGAAGGCGCAAGAGCAGCTTAAGGCGCAGGAGAAGCAACGGGTCTTCGGGGTCATGGCGACATTCAACACCACCACGAACAAGGACGCGATTCCTCTGACTGCCGGTCAGAAGTATCAGCTCTTCTTCAAGAGCGCAACTGATCCGTGGCCCTTCCTGCTTGCGGGTTTTGGCGCCGGCATCGATCAGGCTGACGACAGCTTTCCCGAATACGGGCAAGGTATGGAAGGGTACGCCAAGCGATTCGGCGCTGCTTATACCGATTACTTCACCGGCAATCTGCTGGGAAATGCCGTGCTGGCAAGCCTGATGAAGGAAGATCCGCGTTATTTCCAGAAAGGCACAGGCAGCTACACCAGGCGTTTTCTCTGGGCCGCCACCAGCACCGTGTGGTGCAAGCGCGATAACGCCACTTGGGGGCCGAATTATGCCAATGTCCTGGGCAATCTCATGGGCGCTGCCGTTTCCAACCTCTACTACCCAGAAGCAGATCGAACGGTCGGCGGCACTCTGGGACGTGGATTCACTGTGACAGCGCAGGCAATTGTGGGCTCGGAAGTCATCGAATTCTGGCCCGACATCGTACGTCACCACAGGCGAAAACAAGCCGAGAAGCTGGCTCGACAGGGAGGGGCGAAGACCATCTCTCAGCCTGCTCCTCAATCCGCAGCCCCTGCGCCCCCCTCATCCCAGCCGTAGCTTGAGCTCCTATCGCGGCGTTACCTTCACCACGTTAGCCCGGCACGATCGCACCCCCTGGCAGGCCTCGGGGCGCAGGTCTTTGCTGAGGCAAATCTCCACTGCCGTCAGCCGGTTGTTGCCGCAGCTCAGCGCGAAACTGCCCGCAGGGTAGCCGGGATTCGCCGTCGCAAAGCGCGCCAACAAGTCGTCTGGAGTGACACCATCGGCGTCCGCACCCAAGCCAATATTCGCTGGAATTTTCAGTCCCGCGTAGGCCTTATGCATGGCGAGAAAATAATTGTCGACCCCCAGTCCTGAGCATGTGCCGTGGGTCTGCCACTCGTGCTCTACCAGGCTCGCCGTCGGCATGATATCCGTGTCGGCCTGCGGATTGGATGGGCCGGGCGCATCACTGCAATGCTGTGGATAGTCGCCGTTCGTATCCTGCGGCCACAATCCATGTACCACAAACCCCAGGTTACGCCCGCACTCCGGACTATCACTGTGCGTTGCGCAGAACTCCGGCGACCATGAAAGGTTCAGGAGATAGAAGTCGAATTGACCCGGCGCCGCCTGCTCTTCCGGCCGTCCGCGGCGCGGCCTACGCCTGCGCTCATCGTTCCCCGTATACGTTGAGTTGTCTCGTGGCTGGTACTCGGGGGCGCTTGGACGCGCTTCCGTACCGCTATGCGGTGCAACAGGCGGTTGCGCGGTGTTGTTGCAGCCGAACATCGAAAGCATGACGAGAAACATCGTGCTACCGAACCAACCGGCTTTCCTGGGAGTGCAAGATGATTCCATGGAAGAGAGCAACAATCGATGACAGCCCGGCGCGGCCCTTACGCCGCGCCGGCGATTACTTCGCTTGGCTAAGAATAATTTCGTCAGCTCGCGCTCACCGGTTGGTGGCCGTGGTGTTTGACGTATTGGGTGAGCGACTCGAACTTGGTTTCCTTGAGTAGCTCACCGAGAGTGCGCTCGCCGTCCCAATCGGGGGCAAAGTGCTGGCCGTAATGCTCGCGCAGGTGCTTGATCTTGGTTGTGGGATGCTTGTGATCTATCTGCCCGCTCTTTTCGCGAGCGCGGCCGTCCAGGCCAGGATTCTTTGGGGCGTTGCTCATACCAACTCCTTCCGGACGCATCATGCCCGGAGTGTGGGCGGGGCCTAACCATAGGCCCGTCCGTGATTGAAATGCGGGCGCGTCGAGGACCGCGTCCGGGGGAACTGCAATGCGGGTCATTCTACTCTTCATTATTTACAACCGTTCGGCAGTCGTGTAGCATCGGCACTTTTAAGGCCGATCCAAAGTTCCACGCAAAAGCGTTTTCACTTTTGGTGTATATAGAAGAACAAATGCCGGCGCGCACTTTCCCTAATGGAAAAGACGCATTGGGCCGCATTTGCCTGTGCAGAGTAGAAGTGAGAATGCTTTAAGACTTGCCCTCTATGCGGATCCCGATGGGTTGGCGAATTTGCTTTTTAATCATTGTGGCCGGCCTCTCCGCCTGGGCGCTGGTGGAAGTCGTGCTTCCCTCCCGGGCGACGCGCGCGTCGGGGCCATCGCAGTTCGTGACCACGGGTGTTTTCACTCCCGCACATCCTGACGCATCCGCTGCCGTAAGAGACTTTCTGGACATTCATCCGGAGCATCCGGTGCAGCCCATTGCTTACACCCATACCGTGCACCTCGCCAAGGGGCTGCCATGCACTTTCTGTCACGTGGGTGTCGATCAAGGGCCCGAAGCACGCATTCCCGGCGTGAATGTCTGTATGAGCTGTCATTCGTCGATCGCCACCGACCGGCCGGAGATCAAGAAGATCGCCGCCTACAAGGCGCGTGGCGAGGAGATTCCCTGGGTGCGCGTCTACAACTACAGCGAAGCCGCGCACGTGCGCTTTAATCATGCGCCCCACATCCGTGCTGGTGTCGCTTGCGCCTCCTGCCATGGAGACCTGACCAAGCAAACCACGGCTGAGCGCAAAATTGATTTGAACATGGGCTTTTGCCTCAACTGCCACACCCAGAAAAAAGTTTCAATCGATTGCGAGACCTGTCACTACTGACCCTTATGGAAAGGCGAGACTTCATCAAGATATCGGCTCTCTCCGGCGTGATGGCAACGCTCGAAGCCTGTCGTGCGCCCGAGAAACAGATGATCCGTTTTGTTCCCGAGGAAGAGCTGATCCCTGGTATTGCCACCTGGAAGCCTGGCGTGTGCACACTCTGTTCCGCAGGGTGCGGGCTGCTGGTTCGCGTAATGCAAGGCGAGGCGGAAGTCGAGCGTCATGGCCAGCAGGGGCTGATCAAGATGGGCCTGGCGAAAAAGCTAGAAGGTAATCCGCAGCACCCCATCAATCAGGGAAAGCTGTGCGCCCGCGGCCAGGCAGGATTGCAAGTGCTCTACCATCCTGATCGCATCACACACCCCATCAAGCGCAGCGGTCCGCGCGGCTCGGGCGAATTTCAGCAAATAACCTGGGATGAGGCGCTGAAGGAATTGTCCGGGCATCTGTCCGAGTTGCAATCATCGAAGTCCGCCGGCGCGCTGGCGTTTTTGGCGCGGCCTTTGAGCGGACAGCGCCACGAACTTATCGAGCGCTTCCTGAAAGCATACGGCGCGCCACCGGCAATCTGGTATCAAGCATTTGATGAAGCGGTATTGCGCCAGGCAAATCTGCTCAGCTTCGGTCACGCTGCTTTGCCCACGTTCGAGCTCGCTCGCGCGGATTATGTGATCTCCTTCGGTGCTGATTTCCTGGGTACCTGGAACTCCTCTGTAGCGCAATCGATCGGTTACGGGGTGATGCGCCAGGGCCGCCCCGGCCGCCGCGCAAAATTCGTGCAGGTCGAATCGCGTATGTCACAGACCGGCGCCAACAGCGATGAGTGGATTGCTTGCCGGCCGGGAATGGAAGGCGCGCTGGCGCTGGGCATCGCGCATGTCATCCTGGCTGAGAAGCTCGCGCCGCAGGGTGCCGGATCACGTGCCGGAGCGCTCATCGGCGGCTGGTCGGCGGGCCTGCCCGATTACACTCCCGAAGCGGTAGAGAAGCAGACTGGCGTGCCTGCTGCTGTAATCAAACGGCTCGCGCATGAGATCACGCAAAGCGGATCAGGCGCTGCTATCGCCGGCGGACCACCGCTCGCGCACACCAACGGCTTGTTCAACGCGCTGGCCATCAATGCACTGGAATCGTTGGTGGATCGTGGGCCAATATTGGGTTTCACTCCCGATCTCACACAGCCCGCGTCCCAGATACAGGCTAGCCTGGCAAGCCTGAACGCGTTTGTGCAATCCGCACTCTCCGGCCAGCCGCACGCGCCGCAGACGTTGCTGCTCTACGAAGCCAATCCGATTTTTTCCGCGCCGCCGGCCCTACGCGTACGCGAGGCTCTGGCCAAAATTCCCTACATCGTCAGCTTGGGCAACTTCATCGACGAAACCAGTGCCCAGGCCGACCTGATCTTGCCCGACCACGCATCGCTCGAGTCCTGGCTCGACAGCATGCCCGAGTCCGGCTCGTTGCAGGCTGTGGCCAGCCTCGCGCCGCCCGCCGTTCTGCCGCTGCATGACACCCGGGCTATGGCTGATGTGCTGCTTGGCTTGGCGCATCAACTTGGCGGTGATGTCGCCAAGGCCCTTCCCTTCACGACCTACGACGCTATGCTGCGCGCCGCCTTTGTTCCTCTGCGCACCCGTGACGGCTCGATCGACGCCAAAACAGACGATGACTTTTGGGACGCTGCGCAGACCCAGGGCGGCTGGTGGAGCTCGGCATCGGCGGCTCACCCTGCCGTCCCATCCTCACCCGGGGAAGGGCCCAAGCGCGCGCCGATGGCGATGGCGGCGCCCCAATTTGCCGGTGCCGCCGGTGACTACCCATTCTATTTTCTGCCCTACGCCTCGCAGGCGCTGGGCGACGGTTCGCTCGCCCATCTGCCCTGGCTGCAGGAACTGCCCGATGTGCTCACCTCGGCCATGTGGTCGAGCTGGGTTGAGATCCATCCCAAGACCGCCGAGCACTTAGGCATCAGGGAAGGCGACCTGGTAGAGATCGCATCGCCGCAAGGAAGCGTGCGCGCCGCCGCGGTCCTATCTCCCGGCATCGCGCCTGACATGGTTGCCATGCCGGCCGGCCAGGGCCATGAGAATTTCACCCGCTTCGCCAGTGGCCGTGGTACGAACCCGCTTTCGATACTCGCGCCGCTCGCGGAGCACGAAACCGGATCGCTCGCTTGGGCCGCGACACGCGTGAAGCTCTCCCGCGCAGGCGGATCTGAGCAGGCCAAGTTGATACTGTTCGCTGGTGGAATGAGCGGCTTTCCGCATGAGGAGGAGCGCCGCTAATGTCCAAGTTGGCGAATCGATCGGGGTGGTTGCCAGGTAATCCATCGATGGTATGGAAGCGCATGGGTTTCAAAGAGCGACGTTGGAGTGTGATCCGAGTGAAACTGCAGGTCTCTCCCTACGCCACCCCGGATTTCCGGTCCAGGAAATCCGAGTCCGCTCCAGTCCCACGGCACGCTCCACGGCAGGCCGGGACAGGCGGGGCAGGCGGGATGACAAAGTTAAGGGCGGTGGCGCACCTTGGCATGAGTGGAGGTGGATGGACAGAGTCGAAGAAACTAATTGGGACAGGTTTGGCTGAGAATTTCCCAGGCCGTTGTCCTGGGCTTCAGCGGTTCTAACGGACGAAACCTGGGTGAGAAGGGCAGGAAAGACATGTCGCACAAGTGGGGATTGGTAGTCGACCTTGATCGGTGCACGGGATGCGAAGCGTGCGTCGTCGCCTGTCACGCGGAAAACAACATTCCCACCGCGGGAGCAGACCAGGCGGCGCGCGGCCGCGCCAAGCACTGGATTCGTGTGGAGCGTTACTGGGAAGGTGATTTCCCTAACCCCAAGATCCGGTTTCAACCCGTCCTCTGCCAGCAATGCGATGAAGCGCCCTGCGAGCCCGTCTGCCCCACCTACGCCAGCTATCACACGTCCGAGGGGCTCAATGCCCAGGTCTACAACCGCTGCATCGGTACCCGCTTTTGCGCCAACGCGTGCCCCTACACTGTACGCTTCTTCAATTTCTATAATCCCGAGTGGGATATGCCACTACAGTTGCAACTGAATCCTGACGTCTCCGTGCGCAGCGTTGGCATCATGGAGAAGTGCACCTTCTGCGTGCAGCGCATCAAGGCAGCGGAGATTCAGGCGGAAGCAGAAAAGCGCGAATTGAAGGACGGCGAATTCACCACCGCCTGCGCGCAATCGTGCGCCTCCAAAGCCCTGGTCTTCGGCGACCTGAACGATCCCGGCAGCGAAGTCGCGCGCCTGTCCAGCTCCAATCGCGGTACCAAGCTGCTGGGCGAACTGGGCACCAAGCCCAACGTGACCTATCTCGAGCGAGGCACTTGGCAAGATGCAAAAAACGGCTGAACAGATCGAGCACGACCTGCTGCGGCCGCTCTTTCACAGCAGCGGCAAGTACTGGGTCGCGGTGGCTCTTGCCTCCAGCCTGCTGCTCGCCGGCGTGGCTGCATTTGGTTATCAGCTATACGCCGGCATCGGGGTGTGGGGTCTCAACTCCCCGGTTTTCTGGGCATTCGACATCACCAATTTCGTCTTCTGGATCGGCATCAGCCACGCGGGTACACTGATCTCTGCCATTCTGCGTCTGACCAATGCCACCTGGCGGCGTCCTGTCACGCGATGTGCCGAGGCCATCACCGTCTTCTCGGTCTTGATCGGCGCCCTCATTCCCCTCTGCCACCTGGGGCGCCCGTGGCTTGCTTTCTGGATGATCCCTTATCCCAGCGAGCGCCATATCTGGCCTAACTTCCGCTCCCCACTGGCCTGGGATTTTTTCGCCATCTCTACCTATCTCACCGGCAGCACGACCTTCCTTTATCTGCCCGCGATTCCGGATTTCGCCGCCGTGCGCGACGCCTCCACCGGCTTGCGCAAGAAGATCTACCGTGTGCTAGCCCTGGGCTGGCAGGGCACGCAGCGTCAATGGCAGCGACTGGAAATCGCCATGCACATCATGGCCATCGTCATCATCCCGGTCGCCGTCTCCGTGCACACCATCGTCTCCTGGGACTTCGCCATGACGCCGGTGCCTATGTGGCACTCTTCCATCTTCGGCCCCTACTTTGTCACCGGTGCAATCTTCAGCGGTATCGCCGCCTTGATCCTGGCCATGGCGGTGCTGCGCAAAGTCCTGCACTTAGAGGACTACCTGGAGCCAATCCACTTCGAGAACCTCGGCAAGCTGCTCCTGACCATGAGCCTGCTTTGGTTTTACTTCACCTTTGCCGAGCGGCTCACCGTCTGGTACGGCAACTCACCTCCGGAAATGGCGGTTTTCTGGGAGAGCATTCGCAAGCAATTCGCGCCGCTCTTCTGGATCATGGTCTTTTGCAACTTCATCATCCCTGTGCCTATTCTCGCCATCAAGCGACTGCGCACGATCACCGGTACGGCGATTGCCTCCTGCACCGTGGTTGTGGGCATGTGGCTCGAGCGCTTCCTCATCGTGGTGCCCTCGCTCGAGCACAAATTCCTGCCTTACTCCTGGGGGACTTACCGGCCCACTTGGGTGGAAGACACGCTGATGGCATCGAGCTTTGGCTTCATGCTTCTGCTTTATCTGCTGTTCTCAAAATTCGTGCCCATGATTTCTATCTGGGAATTGAAGGTTGGTTTGCAGCCCCACTTCAGGGTTAGAACGTCCCCCAAGGCCAAAGCCAAGCATCATGGTTTGGCTATACCCGGGCCACTACCCACGGATGTGGCCGAATGAAGTCCCTCTACGCGCTCTACTCCGACCCCGATGCCGCCCAGCGCGCTCTGGACTCTTTGCGCGCTGCCAGCTCTCAACTCAAATTGGACCCACGCCAGATCGTCGTGATCTCCGGTGAGCCCTACGAGGGCTACGAATTTGCCGACGAGCACGCCACGGGCATGCCCTATCGATGGGCAGTGCTGGGTGCGGCGGCCGGCGGTACCTGTGGCTATTTGCTCACCACGTTCTCGCAGAAGTCCTATCCGTTAATCACGGGCGGCATGTCGCTTACGCCCGCGTGGACCAACGGCATCATCGTCTACGAGATGATCATGCTTGGAGCGATCCTCACCACGCTGGTAGTTCTGCTGATCGGCGCAGGACTACCCAATTTCAAAGGCGTAATTACGGATCCTGAGATTTGGAACGGGAAGATACTGGTAGGAGTGGTGGACGCGCCGGAAGATTCCCAGCTGGAACTGGAGAAGCGGCTGCTTCAAGCAGGCGCTACGCAGGTAAAGCAATCTGGCTAAGGAAAACCGCTGAAAGGTTGCGGAAAAGCATCGATGTTTGAGCATTTTTCGTGAAGCAAAGGCTCATCCGCCGGTCTGGGCAGCCCAGCATCGTAAAATGAAAATGCTCTAGGAACCAGCCTTAATGTTGGTCACGTGGATCGTCTTGGTCGCCGGGTTCAGCGTCCCGGTCACCGACACCTTCGCGCCGGCGAATGCGGCGCTTTTCTTCTGATCGTCGAGTTGATAAGCAGTCTTGGTTGCGGGATCGAATAGGGTGTATTTGCCGCCCATGTTCACGCAGCGAATGGTGCACTCCTTGGGGCTTTCGTTCTTCTGCTCCATAATCTGGTGGCCGCCCAGAGCGGCGCACTGACTGTCAATGATCTCGCCCTTATAAGTCTGCGGCCCTTGGGCAAAAATGCTCAGCGATGCCAACAAACAACCTGCACTGATCGCTAGTTTCTTCATGGAAGCAGTCTCCTTGTGCCCGATATTTCGGGGTCCCTCAGTCACGCGACTACGTGACGTCCGGGATACTTTCATAATGCTTCGAGCATTGTCAATATTGGACTTTGAGGCGTTGGACGCCTGTTTTCGCACCCCGCGACGATAAGGCCAGCTGTCGTATTCGCGGCAGGGATCTTGAACATGGAGAAACCCGGGGGCCATCACCACTCGCACAGGCGATTCGATAAGGCCCGACATGCCGCGACTTCCTTGGTGTTTGAGATGGGGCGCCCGTGCTGGGGCCGTCAGCCTAAAGAGGCAGGTCCGGGGCCTCGAATACCGAAGGGCCCGCCGGTGAGGGTTGGGTAGGTTTGGGGCGGACGCCGAGGGAATAAATGGCGCCCGCCAGCAGGGCAAAGAAGACGAAGAGATCGAAGAGTTTGGTCCACCCGAGACGGGAAACGAAGAACGTGACCAGCAGCGGGGAACAGAGCTGGCCAATCGATCCGATGCCGTTGACAAAGCCTGCGGCGCGGCCGTGCAGTTGGCTCGGCATCACATCGAGAACGGCCATACCCGATAACAGCACGTCGGCGCCGTGAATGAGGATACCCATCATTGAGATGGAAACAGCCACGCCGAACCAGCCGCTCTCCGCGAGCATGGGATGGAGAAGACAGACGAAGGCCAGAAGAAACAGCATCCCCGTAGCCAGTGCCAGCCGCCGTTCGCTGAACCAGCGCTGCGAGGCATAGCCAACGGCAATCGGCCCTAGAAAGCCGAAGAGCTCAAAGTACGAGGCGATGTGCTCCGCCCGGAACCTTGTGTAGCCCAAACCCGCAACCAGATACAAAGGCAGCCAGAAGAGCAGCGTATAGCGCGTCATCTTAAGGAAGAAATACATCGCCGAGATAACCCGGATGTCGCGGTTCTTGAGGATGGTTCCCCACGAGCCTGCTTGCCTTGGCTGGCGTTCCTCAGGGGAATCAGTGGTCTGCTGGTAAAAGAAAAGCGCAGCACATAATAGAAGGGAAGAAGAAACCAGGTAAGCGGACTGGAAGCCATTGTGCGCAAACACGCCGGTATGAGCAATAAGCCACGCGCTCAGCGAGGTTGCGAGCAGGCCGCCGAGAACGTAGCTGGTGCTCCACCACCCCAGCACCCGGTCTCGTTCCTCTCGCCGGAACCAGCTCCCCATAAGCTTGAGCAGGGATGGCCACCCGAAGCCCTGGCCGAAGCCGTTGCCCAGTTGGAAGAACAGCCCTAGCGTGGGATGGGAGCACCAGGCGAGAAGCAGCGTGCAAGTGATAGAGATGCTTGCTCCGGCCAGCGCTGTGATCCGCGGACCGAAGCGATCGGCCAGTGTTCCACCCACCAGCTGGCCCAGGGTGTAGGCAGCGCCAAAACACGCTAGAACGACCGCCAGGTGGGAGATTGCTGTGTTCGCCGTTCCCACATCCTTGCGGCAGAGGTAATAGGCGGCATAGAGGGTCCAGCTGGCAAGAAAGATTCGGCCTCGCCACTCCGAAAGGTTTCTCACTTGGGCGCTCATGGGAGCCGGCGGTCCGTTCTCACCTGCGCCATGGCGAGTGACTCATAAAAAACTAAAGGTTCCGCACGAGGCGCAAGCGGAACGACAATCTGTGTGACGGCGCCTTTACCCAGCGTGTCCACCAGCCCTTCGGGAAAGGTTGCTCGCTCGCATAACAGCTCCACCGCCGCCGCGATTGCAGCGTCGTCGGTACCCTCAATGCGGATGGAGCGACGGGGCCCATTGACGATGGTGAGCAGCGCACTCCGGCCGGAGATTCGCAGGCGAGGGTCGGAAGTGGTTCGATCGACGATCTTGCGGCCGTCCGGCGTGTCCTCGACCGACAGGATGGTGTTTTCCGATCGAAAGACCGAATCCATTGGACTCGACATCGGCGTTGTGCCCAGCAGCAAAAAGATATCGTCCGGGGAAGCAGCTGGTGCCAGCGTGCTCACCACCGTCAACTGGTGATGAAACTGTCCCGCGAGATTGAACAGAGGCAGGGCGGCGTTCAGCTCCCGCAAAGCGATCAGATCCTGGCCTCCCTGGTTCTTTGAGGGAGGCAGGTAAAGCACAGCATGATGGTTTTCAAATACATCCTGCCAAAATGTGCTGAAGGGATGCTCCTCCCCTAGCTCCCAACGAATGCATATGATGCACAGGAAAAGTGCGATCACGGTGGGCGTGCACAGCCGTTGTAGTGAGAGGCGGGGCGCCGGCTCCTCGCGGACCTGGAAGGGCGCCGGCGGTTCCGGCGGGCATTCGCTCTCCAGTGACATGGGGGCTTGGCGGAAAAACCGCGGAACGTAGGTGCCAGCAGGGAGTACGACAGAAAAGGTCTGGTCTGTCCCCGCTGCCTCGTTGCAGGCAACCAGCCGCTTGCGCACATCGTTTGCCCGCACCCGTACTCCGGCGTCGGCGCCGGTATCGTAACTTGCGTCGCGCCCCAACAATGTCATTCCGATGAGGCGTTCTTTCAGCGCCTCGACCTGCCCACTCAGTGTGTTGTCAACGATATGGCGAAGGAAGGCGCAGCTCTTGGGGCTGGTTCTGAAGGCAGCACTCCGGCAAATTGTCTCCAGCGCTTCCCGTAGTTCGGTAGCGTAGTGGGGAAGATCCTGGGGATCGATTTCTTCTCTGTTCTGCATTCTTTTAGCCGGTTGCTGTGATAGTAGCCCAGAAGAATTACAGAGTTGTAACGAGATTCATCGCCGCGTCAGTTATCAGACTGGAATTTTGGGTTTGCCGGCCCTTCCCCATTTCGCCCCTGCTAACGGTAAGGACGCCTCCACCTAACCTGCCGAACGTTTCGCCGTTTGCAAGTTGTCCCGAAAGTAGACCAGGAGTGCAGCGGAGGTGAAGTTCTGATGAGTCTCACCGCCGGGCAGCGCGGTATCTTTGCTATCACCTGGATCACCTACGCCGGCTTTTATTTGTGCCGCAAGAACCTCAGTATCGCCCTGCCCGCTCTGCATGGCATGGCCAGGCTCGGCAACCTTGAATTGGCCAACATCGTCTTCGGCTACAGTCTCCTGTATGCTGTCGGGCAATTCGGCTGCGGCTTTCTCTCCGATCGCATCGGTCCCAAGCGGGTCGTTGGGGCCGGGCTTCTGCTTGTGGTGGGCAGCAATCTGCTGATGGGTCTTCATGCCTCGTTGGGTTGGCTGCTGCTCTTCGCCTGCCTGAACGGAGCCGGCCAATCGACCGGCTGGTCGGGCCTGGTAAAGACCATGGCCAGCTGGTTCCGGGGCGCAAACCGCGGCGTCATTATGGCATGGTGGGGCACCAACTATGTCTTTGGCGGCTTTTTGGCGACCACTTTTGCCACCTGGTCGGTCACGGAAGTCTTGTTTTTTCCACAGCTGGGATGGAAACGTGGCTTCATTTTCCCGGCACTGATCCTGCTCGTCATTACCCTGGTCTTCTTCCGCAAGGTAAAGGATGAGCCGGAAGAACTCCCCCTTCAGGCTGGCAATCTGCCTCTGCTGCAGCAAGCCTCAAGCTGGAATGACGTGGCCGAGCTCATGCGCGACCCGTCCCTGTGGATGATCGGCGCTTCCTACTTTTTCCTGGAGATGTGCCGTTACGCGCTCATGTTTTGGCTTCCCCTCTACCTTGTGGACCACCTGAAATACAGTTTGCAGGTCTCGGGCTACGTCTCCTCGCTGTACGAACTGATCGGCATCGCCGGGGCGGTGCTGGCGGGCTACGTCTCAGACCACTTTACCCAGTCCCGGCGCGCACCCGTCTCAGCCGTCATGCTTTGCTTGTTGGGCATCGTTATGCTGCTGGAACCCGCACTTGCGCATGGCGGGTTGTTGGGCATTGCGACCGCAATCTCGCTGGCCGGGCTACTCTCGTACGGCCCGGACACATTGCTCTCCGGCGCGGCAGCGCAGGACGTCGGCGGCGTCAAAGCCGCGGGCAGTGCTGCCGGACTGATCGACGGCATCGGCCATCTGGGCGCTCTTCTCTCCCCCTACGTCGTGGTCTTTGTCAGCAAACTCTATGGTTGGGACCGCCTTTTCCTGGTTTTCGCTTTTTCTGCTTTTGTCGCCGGCGGCGTTTTGCTGCCCATCTGGAACCTCAAGCCCAAGGATCGAGGCCGATTCCTGCTTGAAAATGAGGGGGTGCAACAATCAATCTGATCGCTCAGACACTTCTGCCGGTAGGCCAAGCAATGGGAACGAATGCGCCTTGGGCCGCCGGGGGAAATGCTTCCGGCCGAGCGTAAAGGAGACTGGATGAACGACGCAAAAAGGCAAACGACGGTTCCTCAGTCGGAAGGGGACATCAACCTTACCCCCGCCCGCACCTCATGGCAAAACGCGCAATTGGACGAGGAAACGCGCGCCATGCTGGCCGAGGATGCGCGCTACTTTCTGCACCAGTCCCTCTCTTCGCCATGCCTGAACGCTCTGAGCGGCTGCGAGGGGAG
The DNA here is from genome assembly GCA_963815175.1 of uncultured Acidobacteriaceae bacterium. Classification (GTDB taxonomy): domain Bacteria; phylum Acidobacteriota; class Terriglobia; order Terriglobales; family Acidobacteriaceae; genus PALSA-350. The sequence goes on along the minus strand of CAWFGM010000048.1, from coordinate 52,471 downwards.
CTTTCTCATCGACCTTAGGGGCCGGCGCTACCTGGACTTCCACGGCAACAACGTGCACCAGGTTGGGTTTGGCCATCCCAAGGTGAAGCAAGCAATCAGCGATGCTTTGGACGAGCTTCCCTTCTGTACCCGGCGCTACACCAACAAATATGCAGTGGGACTGGCAAAGAAGTTGGCGGCGCTCTCCCCCGGGACCCTGAATAAATGTCTCTTCGCTCCCGGGGGCGCCGAGGCTATCTCGATGGCCATTAAACTTGCCCGCATGGCTACCGGCCGATTCAAGACGGTATCCATGTGGGACTCCTTCCATGGTGCAACTCTGGACGCCATTTCTCTCGGTGGCGAGGCGCTTTTCCGCAATCAGATCGGGCCGCTGCTGCCGGGCGCGGAGCATGTCCCACCCCCGGAGCCTCTGCAGTGTCCCTTCCGCTGCGGGTCGAAGTGCAGCCTGCAATGTGCGGACTACGTCGAGTATGTCTTGCGCAAGGAAGGAGATATCGCTGCAGTCGTCGCGGAGACGGTGCGCAGCACGGGGACCATTCCCCCCCCCGGACTACTGGCGTCAATTACGTTCCATTTGCAACCGTTACGGAGCCCTGTTAATTCTCGATGAAATTCCCCATGGCCTGGGCCGCACCGGGTCCATGTTCACCTGCGAACAGTTCGGCATCATCCCCGACATGCTGGTGATTGGTAAGGGGCTCGGCGGTGGCTCGCTGCCCATGGCTGCGCTGCTGGCGCGGGAAGACTTGGACATCGCTCCCGATCGCGCGCTCGGTCACTTCACCCACGAAAAAAATCCGGTGACGTGCGCGGCGGCACTGGCCACGCTGGAGATCATTGAGTCGGAGGGGCTGCCGCAGCGGGCCCAAAGGTTAGGAGCGCGCTTCGGCGAACAGCTTAAACAATTGCAAACCCGCCATCCTTTAATCTACGAGGTCCGCGGAATGGGGCTTCTGCTTGCGCTGGTCCTGCGCCGCCCCGACGGCTCGCCCGGCACCACGGAAGCGGAGCAGATCATGTATGCCGCATTAAACCAGGGACTCAGCTTTAAGGTCACCATGGGCCATATTCTCACCTTGACCCCTCCCCTGAATATTGCGGAGCAACATCTGACCGACGCGGTAAACATCCTGGACCGCTGCTTCGACGAACTGCCGAGGTTCTAAAAGTACATCGAATCGATCTCGCGGGAAGATTCCCTCCCGTTTGTTCATGCGCGATTCATCTGCCGTCCGGCTTAACGCGGTGTGGGCGGCCGCTTAACCTGCTAAACGTTGCCGTGCGCCTCTGCTCTGCTCAAACTGCAATCAAACCCCGGCAGCAGTGTCCTTATCAACCCAAGCGAAACATTACCAGGAGTGTCCTATGCACAGCAGGAAGTGTCTTTTGCGAATCTCATCATGGCGGCGGAACGCGCTGCTGCTCGCTTGCCTCTGCCTCGCACTGATCGGCATTCCCCAGCCATTGCTGGCCCAGCACGATACAGGCGCGATCGCAGGCACCGTGACCGACCCTGCCGGAGCTCTTGTGCCCGGCGCCAAAATCGTGGCCACCGAAGTCGACAAGACATTGAAGTACCAGGCACAGACAAACGCCGCCGGCGAATATGTCATCTCTGCTCTTCCCATTGGCCGTTACACGGTGCTGATTGAAAAGGACGGCTTCGACGCAGCCCAGGCCGGCCCCTTCGCCGTCAACCTCCAGGAGCAGATAGCCGTTAATGTGAAGCTGACCGTAGGCTCTCTGCAACAATTGGTCCAGGTCAGTGGAGTCTCCCCGCAGCTGGAGACCCTGACTTCCGATCTAGGCCAGGTCATCACCAGCGAGCAGATGACGAGCCTGCCACTGAACGGACGCAATTTCGCACAATTGGCCCTGCTCAGCGTAGGCACCAGTCCAGCCGAGCCGGGAGGGCGTAATGCGGCGACCTTCGGCTTCAGCTCCAACGGCAGCCGTTCTTACCAGGACAATTTTATTCTCGACGGCGTCGACAACAACTCGAACCTGGCCGACATGTTCAACGGCACCAGCTACGTCATCCAGCCTTCGGTGGACGCGATCCAGGAATTCAAGGTGCAGACCAACGCCTATAGTGCCGAGTTCAGCCGAGGCAACGGAGCCGTGGTTAACGTCAGCATCAAGTCGGGCACCAATGCTCTTCACGGCGCAGCCTGGGAATTCTTCCGCAACGACGCCCTCGACGCCTCCAATTATTTCGCCACCACTAAGCCGGAGTTTCGGCAAAATCAATTCGGAGGAGCCCTGGGCGGCCCGGTCTTCTTACCTCACATCTACGACGGCAAAAACAGGACCTTCTTCTTTGTCGATTACGAGGGATTGCGCATACGCGAAGGCCTGACCTATACGGGCGTGGTTCCCACCGTGGCCCAGCGTTCCGGAGACTTTTCTCAGCTCATCTCCTACAGCAGCCCAACGCCAGTTCTCGATTGCAACGGTGTCGCCACCTATCCGGGCGAGATTTTCAACACTCGCCTCACCCAGAGCAACGCCAACAGCCCGACCGGCTTGTGCGGGGTTCCCTTTGGATACGCCAATGGGATGCCGTCCAATATCATACCCAGCTCCCTGTTCGATCCCGCGGCCGTCAACGTGGCCAAACTCTGGGGAGCACCGAATGTGTCGGGATTGGGATTCAATTTCATCTCGCAACCGGTGCAAAGCACCTCGCAGAACAATGTGGACGTTCGCGTCGACCAGCATTTTTCCGACCAGGACGGCGGCTTCGTTCGCTACAGCTATGAGAGCCAGCCCTCAACTATCCCTACCATCTTTCAGGCGACCGGTGGTTACGGTCCCAACTTCTACGCCGGCATCCAGGACTTTAAGTACTTCAGCGTCGCAGTTGGCGAGACGCACACCTTCTCTCCCACTTCAGTCAACGAACTGCGTCTTGGTTTCAACCACATCAACGCGCGTCGCTCGCCCTGGGGATACCAGCAGGATCTTACCTCGCAACTCGGCATTCCTGGCATCACCTACATACCCGGAGCCGGAGGACTGCCGGAATTTGATTTCTCGGGATACTCCGGCACCGGCGATCACTCCGACCTGCCGACCATCGAGAAGCAGGGCACACTTGACGTCAGCGACACCTTCACCCGGGTCTTCAAACGAAGCACCTTGAAGGTCGGTGGAGATATTCTTCCCGAGCTGATCGAGATCAGCCAGCCAACAGCGCCGCGCGGCGACTTCGGATTCAATTCGCAATTCACCGACAATCCGGCGGATCCAGGCACCGGGGGCGATACCGTGGCCTCTCTTTTGCTGGGCATCGCGACTTCCACGCAAATCACAGACATCATTAACATCGCTTATCAGCGGCTCGTAGGGGGCATCTTTGCAGAGGATGACTTCCGCCCCACGCCGCACCTTACCCTGAACCTTGGCTTGCGTTGGGACTACTTTGGTAACGTGCAGGAAAAACACGACAACATGGGGAACTTCGATATCGACACTGGAACCATGTTCGTCCCCAAGGGAAAGAACGTACAGTTGCCGGAGTCGCTTACTTCTTACATCACGTTGAGCGCGACTGGCAGTCGAAGCCTGGTTCCGCAACGACTCAACTCCTGGTCACCCCGCATCGGCATGGCGTACCAGCTAAACAAGGACCTCGTCTTCCGCGCGGGCTACGGAATCTTCTACAGCGGCTATGAGAACGGCCCGTGGTCCAATCCCAGTCCCGGATATAATCCACCGTTCTATGCCTCTCAATTTTTCAACCCCACCTGCAGCGCGCCGGCCGCCAACCCCGCCCTGGGTGGACAGAATTGCGCCCCGGTCACCTCCCAGCTATCTGCGGGGCTGCCGGCGGATGCGTTATCCAATCCCAACACGCCATCGTTGACCGAGCTCAATCCCCAGATGCAGTTGCCTTATGTGCAGCAATGGCACGCGACCTACGAATATCAGCTGCCCGCGAACATGTTGTTGGAGTTCGGCTACTCCGGAGCCCGGGGCACGCACCTATATGCCTTCTTCAACGGCAACCAGGCGACGCCCAGCAGCGATCCCAGCGCTCCAACCGCCCCAAGAAGGCCGTACCCGCTGATCGATGGGGGTGTGAATGAACTCAGCACCCAGGGATTCTCCAGCTACAACGGGCTGCAAGTACGAGTGGAAAAGCGGATGTCGCATGGGCTATCCTTCTTGGGAAGCTATGAATGGCAGCACGCGCTGGACAATGCTTCCTCTGCGAATCTCGGCTCAAACAACAACAGCAACCCCCGCTTCTTCCGCGCCGACCCCGCGCTCGACTACGGCAATGCCGACTTCGACGTGCGCCACCGCTTTGTCTACAGTTACAACTACCAACTCCCTGTAGGTCATGGCCAGGCATTTGGGGGAAGCCTTCCTGCTTTTGCCAACGAGATTTTGGGCGGTTGGCAACTCTCTGGAGTAGTGACCCTGCAGACCGGCAACTGGTATACGATCACGGACGGCGACAGCAACTTCGCCAATTCCGACGGAACGCAGCATCCCGATCTTGTGGGCAACGCAAACTCGAAGCCGTGCATTCCTGGGACCTTGTTCAACACCTGCGCGTTTGCCGATCCAGCATTAGGATCGCTGGGTGATGCCGGACGCAACATCGTCAGGCAGCCGGGCACCGTCGCTTGGGATAACGCGCTGTTAAAGGATTTCCCCATTACCGAAGCCGTGCGCCTGCAGTTCCGGGCTGAATTCTTCAACCTGATGAATCATCCCAATCTGACCACAGGAAACCTGGACCTCGACGATTCGAACATCGGCTATCCGAGCGCTGCCTCGACCCCGCGACAGATTCAGTTTGCCTTGAAACTGGTCTTCTAGGTTTTGCAATGAAGAAACTGTTGTCCACGGCATTGGTTGCCATTGCGCTGACTATGGCCGCGCCTGGGTCAAGTGCTGCGAATGTTTCGCAGGACGACCCCGCGGCCATCTTTATCCACTCGCGTATCGGCGCGGAGGTCGATGGCGCCTGGTTATATTCGACGGACTATCCTTCGCGGCAGAGAAGCGAAACACCCTTTCACGATCGCCTGGGGCGGGGCACTCTGCTCAGTATCCGCTACAGCGGGCGCAGCGGCGCGCCGAATCTTGTTTGGGATTTGAAGCGCTTCAACGATCGAAACTACGCCACCATTCTCGTTCATGTAGAAAACGCAACCCAACGAAACATACATGTCACACGGATTCGTCTCTTCGAGGGCGAGGGAAAGGCGATCGCGGCGCTGGGCGGTGATCCAGCAAAAACACGTGTTCTCTCCGACAGCTACAGCGAAGATACTCCCGTTGTGCGCATCCACGATTTCAATGATGTGCCCCGCGGAGTTCACGTCGCCGTCGGCAGCCAGCTGCTCTATAACCGGGAAACAGCCAGGGCCCTGTTTGCCGGCGCGCTTACTTCGGCACGCTGGCTCACCGTCTTCCACCTTCGTCCTGAGACCTTTACGATTGACGATGAAGGCACCACCGAACTGACGGCAACCAAGTCCTTGAGTCCATCCCGTCCAAATGATTACGTCACACTGCAAGTGGCTTGTGCCCCGGGGGAACACGTCGATTCGGAAGAATTGCTGGTGTCGGCCGGCCGGGACTACCTGCAGGATCTGCGCGACTATGGCGCTGCAGTACGCGTTGTGGATGATGCCAGAGTTTCAGCCCCGGCCCCGTGGGGATGGTGGAGTTTTACCGCTTTTTATTTCGGGTTGTCCGAGGGCCTTGCCTCAACCAACGCAGATTGGCTCGCGGCGCATCTGGCGACCTACGGATTTAACTACCTGCATCTGGATGAAGGCTACGACTACACCCGCGGAGACTACACCAAGGCAGACCCGGTTCGCTTCCCGAGCGGCATGATCCACTTCGCCCGCGCGGTCACACGAAGAGGGCTCACGCTGGGAGTGTGGACAGCTCCGTTTGAAGTCTCGGAGCGTTCCTGGGTCTATCGCCACCATAAGGACTGGCTGGTCACCAACCCCCAGGGAGAGCCGATCTGGCTGGGCAAGCAGAAGGGAATTGAGAACATTTATGCTCTCGACCCAACCAACCCCGGCGCCCAGGAGTATCTGAAGCAGACCTACCAAACGCTAGCCCAGCAGTGGGGAGTGGGTTATATCAAGATGGACTTTATCGAGATGTCCGATGTAGAGGGAATACACTACCGGCCCAACACGTCGGCCATTGAAGCAGAGCGTATCGGGCTTCGGGTCATTCGCGATGCGGTGGGCGACGGCGTGATCCTCGATAAAGACGGCAGCCCGATGCTTGCCCCGGTAGGCCTGGTGGATGCAGGCCGCCTTTCCAACGATACCGAGCATTCATTTCAAGGCACGTTTGACGCGGCCACCGGCATCGCTGCCCGCTTCTACATGAACCGCAATTTCTATATTGCAGATCCGGATGACTTCTGCGTATCGAACGAGCGCAGTCCTGACCCTCAATGGGATGAGCTAAAGCCCGTTACCTTTGAGGAAGCGAAGGCTGCGATCACCCTTTCCGCGATGGCGGGCGGGATGTTCGAGATCGGGGATGACCTTCCCTCCCTTGCCAGGGAGCCGGAACGGCTCGCCTTGGTAACCAATCCCGAATTGCTCAAGCTCTTGCGCCTGAACCGCTCCGCGACCCCGCTCGATCTTATGACCTACGCCCGGGGAGACCTTCAGCCTGGCCTCTTTTGGATTCGAGAGAGTGATCGCCAGGGTCTGCTGGCGATCTTTAACTGGACGCATTCGAACCGCAAACACGAGATATCGTTTGCGCAGCTTGGCCTAGGCGGCGCGCATTGGAGGGTTGACGAGGTCTTTGGCGGGCAGGGAATCAAGCTTGCCGGCGAGGCGGTCCAAGTGGACCAGCCTGCGCACTCAGTGCGACTCATCCGGCTTGTCGATGAAAGTGTGCCTGCCATCCCGCCGCAAGTTACGATGGAAAGCAGGAGTCAGGCACAGATAGGGCAGGCAGTCGAGTTCAAGGCGAGTGTGCACACACAAAGCAATCCCATCCTGGGTTACTCGTGGAACTTCGGCGACGGGACCAGCGCCGACGGGGCAACCGTGACCCACACATTCACGCACGACGGACCATTTAACGTGACGGTGCATGCACAGAGCCTGGACGGGCCGGTCTCCACGGCCGCGCAGCGCATCGAAATTCAAGGTACGTTGAAGACGGGCTTCTCAGCGAGCGATTTGCCATGACGGGTTGGAGAGATGGTCAAGGCCGATAAGACAAGGAGAGATTTTCTCCGCATTTCGGCGTTGGGAGCCGGGAGCGCGGGTGCTTCCGCCCTCATTCCATCTTCCATTCGCAAGGCAATGGCGATTCCGGCCTATACAGCGACCGGCAGCATTATGGACGTGCAGCATGTCGTCATTCACATGCAGGAGAATCGCTCGTTCGACCACTACCTGGGCACTCTTAACGGAGTACGGGGTTTCGGCGACCCGCGTGCGATCCGCCTTCCGGGCGGCTCACCAGTGTGGCGCCAGCCAAGCCGCGAACATCCTGATGGATACGTGATGCCCTTTCACGGAGACTCCCAAGTCACGCGCGCCTACACCGTAGATGGCTCCGGCCAGAGCCATCAGGACAACCTGACGATCCTGAACAATGGCCGTTACGATCGCTGGGGTCATACTGGCGAACTGCACAAGCGCATGGTGTATTACAGCGCTTCGGATTTGCCGTTCTATTATGCGTTGGCTAGTTCTTTCACTGTTTGCGACCATTTCCACTGCTCTACGTTGACCCAGACTTACCCCAACCGGCTCCACCTATGGAGCGGCTGCAATGGCGGGGGTAAGGTGGGTGGCGATCCCAATATGACCAATGATGGGACGGACGAAACGCCCACGTCGGATATGGCCGACGACAAGCCATTCGCCGCGTATACCTGGACCACGTACGCTGAGCGGCTGCAGGAAGCCGGTATCAGTTGGAAGGTCTACCAGGAATATGACAACTTCAACGACAACTTGCTGGCCCTGTTCAAGAATTTCCGCGATGTAAACAAAGCTTCGCCGCTCTACCGCAACGGCCGGTCCTGGGTCTCGGAGCATGATCCAAATCCGCTCAATCGCCGCCGCTCGGATGGGGAACAGCTGGTGCAAGCCTTCCGCCGCGATCTTGCGGCTGATACTCTGCCCCAGGTCTCATGGATCGTCACAGCCGCGGATCTCTCCGAGCATCCCGACCACGTCCCGGCGCGCGGAGAAAATGTGACCGCAAAACTGGTGGAAGCGCTGGTGGATTACCCGGAGATGTTTGCTAAAACCGTCTTCATCCTCATCTACGATGAGGTCGGCGGCATGTTCGACCACATGCCGCCGCCCACGCCTCCTATCCATGCACGCGATGGCCAGAGCACGGTGTCGATCCAAGGCGAAGTCAAGCACTACGGACCGAAGGACGGAGACAATGTGGGGCCTTATCCCATCGGCTTGGGGATGCGCGTGCCTGCGATCATTGTTTCGCCCTGGAGCCGGGGTGGTTGGGTCTGTTCCGAGGTCTTCGATCACACCTCGACCTTGCGTTTTCTAGAAGCACGCTTCGCAGTGCGAGAAGAGAACATCAGCGATTGGCGGCGCAGCGTATGTGGCGACCTGACCTCCGCCTTTGATTTTGCGACTCCTAACCGCGACTGGACGACTCTGTCCCTGCCGGATACAGCGGACTACCTCGCTCGCATCGCCCGCTCCCATGAGGGCCGTACGCTGACGATTCCCGAGAGGCAGGCGGCGGCCGGCCAACCTGCGCAACCGCGGAGCGCGCGCCCGTTGCCCTATCAATTGCATGCGGATGTGCGTGAAGAAAAGGATGGGCGGTGCGTGATCGAGCTAGCGAACTCGGGAACCACCGGCGCCGTATTCCAGATCTACGACTATAGCGATCGACAGGGCCCATGGCGCTATACCGTCGAGAGCGGCAAGCGGTTGACCGCTGCCTCATGGCATGAGGAGGCGGCGCTCGAAGACTATAACCTCTCCGTCCACGGTCCCAATGGATTCTACCGGCATTTTCGCGGAGATCTTAGTCCTTCGCGTATCGGAAAGATAAGCGTCGCTGCGCGATACGAACCGGCTGCCGGGGCTATCGCCTTCGACCTGCGCAATCTGGGGGATCGGCCGGAAACAGTTCATATCACGCAAGCAGAGATCTACCCATTAGATCCAGGCCAAACTCGGTTCCGTCGCTACAGCATAGAACCCGGAGAAAGTCTCATCGACAGGTGGACACTTGCGGCGAGCGATCACTGGTACGACATGAGTATTACTCTGCAAAACTCCGCGAGGTTCCTGCGGCGCTATGCCGGTCACGTCGAGGACGGCCAAGCCAGCAAGACCGATGCCGCAATCGGTAGCATGCGTTTGCAGCACCAGGTCTAGTCGTTGCTTAGTCGCGGCTTAGTCGCGGCCGCGAAGCTTGGTGAGCAGCCGGAGAATCTCCAGGTACAGCCATACCAGTGTGACCATCAGGCCAAAGGCGCCGTACCACTCCATATACTTGGGAGCGCCCATGCGCGCGCCATTCTCGATAAAGTCAAAATCGAGCACCAGGTTGAGCGCGGCGATGCCCACGATGATCAGGCTTACACCAATGCCGATGGGCCCTGATCCGTTGATGGCAGTGAAGTGAACTCCAAAAAAACCCAGCACAAATTGCAGTACATAGAACAGCATGATTGCGCCGGTAGCGGCAACAATCCCCAGCCGGAAATTCTGTGTCACCGGAATAAGCCCGGAGCGATACGCAAGCAGCAGAACGAGCAACGTGCCGAATGTCAGGCTCACCGATTGGATGGCAATCCCCGGGAAACGCACTTCCAGAACCGCCGAGATGCTGCCCAGCGCCAGGCCCTCGAAAAGCGCGTAAGCGGGTGCGGTTACGGGAGACCATTCCTTCTTGAAGACCGTAACCAGGGCGCAGACGAGTCCACCAATAGTTCCGATCCATAACCAGGGCATCACAGCGAGAGGTGACTGCGCCTGCACAAACAGATGCCATGTCCATGCCGCCGACGCAATCGCGCAGAGGAGAAGAAGTCCCGTCTTGTTAACCGTACCCTCGACCGTCATGCCTTCGCCGAGTTGCCGGGCGAAGCCCTCAAAACGCTTTTCTGTCAGTACCGGATTTGAGGTCCTCATGAGCTGCGCCATCTTCCACTCCCCTTACACGAATGATCTGACACCATTCTACGGCAACCAACACCTGAGCCGTGCGGCCATCCAGGCAAGTGCTTTCGGCGGCGTATCGCGACAGGGGAAATCAGTATCCCCGACAGTCCCGCTGCCCCCAAGGGTCGACGACGCCGGCGGACGACGGTAAGGCGCAGGGAAGTTGCGGCCTTCACCGTAGTTGCTTAAACTGGAGTCGTCGATGGAATGAGGTGGCTAGGGTTCCGGTCCTTTGCTGGACCAGTCCAAGCGCCACAAAGGACCGGACGGTCCGCACCCAAGGGCAAAAATCCCAGAGGGAAAAGTCGAAAACGACTTTGTGTCTCTGGGAGCCGATCTTGTCACTTTCCGCATTTCTTCTCGTTGCATTTGCATCTCTCGCCCACGCCACATGGAATTTCCTGGCCAAACGGGCAGCCCATAGCAAGCACCTCATCTGGTTTTCTTCAACCACTGAAGCGTTGTTGTTTGCGCCTGTAGCAGTCTGGGTCTTGACCAGGTCATGGTCGAGCCTGGGTCTGCCGGCAGCCGGCTTTCTGCTGGCGACCGGTGTGCTGCACTTGCTGTATACGGACAGCCTGCTTCGTGGCTACAGGGCCGGCGACCTTACTGTGGTGTATCCGATGGCGCGGGGAACGGCTCCACTTCTGTCGTTCTGTGGTGCGATTGTGCTGCTGCACGAGCATCCCTCGCTACTGGCCGCAGCGGGCGCAGTCCTGGTCACTGTTGGAATTTTGTTTGCCTCGGGTGGCCTCGCCACACTTCGCCACAACCATAATCACAAGGGATTGTTCTGGGGGGTCGCGACCGGTTCTTTGATCGCGTGCTACACGCTGGTCGATGGTTACTCGGTCAAAACGCTTCTGATTTCGCCCTTCCTGGTGGAATATGCCGGCAACCTGTTTCGCACGGTCGTCCTTTCTGGCGGCGCGTATCGCCGTCGTGCTGCACTCCGAAGGGAATATACCCATTGCTGGAAAGAAGCGGCAGGGATCGCCGTGCTGACTCCGCTGGGATACATTTTGGTGCTCTTCGCCATGAGACTGGCCCCCATCAGCCATGTGGCTCCCATGAGGGAAATGTCAATGATGATCGGCCTGTATTTTGGAGCCAGATTCCTGAAGGAAGGTCAAATGGTTCGCCGACTGATCGGATCGCTTCTTATTGCCGCCGGAGTGGCCGCGTTAGCCTTAGGCTGACGAACGCGCGTAATTTACCGGCGCTTTACAACTGCTGGTTAGGCTGCAACTGAAGTGTGTTGCCGATCCTATTCGACATCCGGAACCTGCTATCCTCAAACCCGGCATTCCTCGAAATGCGGGAGTTTGTTTCTCGATGTCGCATCCCAGGGTAGATGTTGCGATTGTAGGCGCGGGAATTCTGGGGCTGGCCCATGCCTATGTAGCAGCGAAAGCCGGTAAAACCGTGGTCGTCCTCGAGAAGAGTCCGCGAGCGGCTGGCGCTTCGGTGCGTAATTTCGGCATGATTTGGCCCATCGGCCAGCCTGCCGGGACCATGCTTGCACTTTCCTTGCGCAGCCGTGAATTATGGCGGGAAATTCTTGGACAGGCGAAGCTGCCTCTGCGGGAAACGGGATCGCTTCATGTTGTCTACCGTGCGGATGAGGCAACGGTGGCGCAGGAGTTCGCTGAACTCGGTCCAAACCTGGGCTACGCATGCTCATGGCTGCAACCGTGCGAGGTGCTCGAGCGTTCGCAGGCCGTACAGCCCGACGGGCTCTTAGGTGGTCTTTGGAGTAGCACCGAGCTAACCGTCGATCCCCGCCAGGTGATTCAGTCGTTGCCCACTTTTCTCGCGGAGCGATACAACGTCCAGTTCGTCTTTGGGACTGCGGTGACTGCCATCGAACCGCCTCTCTTACACACCGGCAACGGCCGGTGGCAGGCGGAAACCGTGATTGTTTGCAGCGGCGACGACTTTGAGACGCTCTATCCGCGGCACTATGCATCCAGTGGCCTGACCCGCTGCAAACTGCAGATGATGCGTACTGCCCCGCAGCCCGATGGATGGCAGCTCGGGCCATCGCTCGCGGCCGGGCTCACGCTTCGCTTCTATCCCGCGTTTCAGGTTTGCGCAACGCTCCCAGCGCTCAGCCGGCGCATAGCCGAGGAGACCCCGGAGTACGACCGCTGGGGGATTCACGCGCTGGTATCGCAAACTGCGGATGGAGCGCTTACCCTCGGAGACTCCCACGAGTACTCGCTAGCCGTTGACATCTTCAACAAGCAAGAGATCGACGACAGCATCCTTCATTACACACGGCAATTCCTTCGCGCCCCAGACCTGACCATCGCCGAACGTTGGTACGGCGTCTATGCCAAGCATCCCGAGAAGCCCCTGGTCGTGATGCAGCCGCAAGACGGAGTCAGGATTGTGGCTTCGCCGGGAGGTTCCGGTATGACGTTGTCCTTTGGGGTAGCGGAGCAGTCGATGCACGACTTAGGATTGATCCATGCCTAGCCACAAAATCCCTGCCATCTTTCTCGACTGGGCGGGAACCGCCGTCGATCACGGAAGCATCGCGCCCGTACAAGCTCTGGAAAATATCTTCGATCAATTTGGTGTTGTCGTCCCTCGTCCGCTGGTCCGTCGATACATGGGGCTGGCTAAGAAAGACCACGTCCGCAAGTTGCTCGAAGAACCCGAAGTGAAGCAACAATGGCGGGCGCTGCGCAATGCGGTGCCGCAAGAACGCGATGTTGACGAAATCTATGCCAACTTCGAACCGCAAATGATGGAGGTGCTATCCGGCTACGCCACCGTGATCTCGGGCGTGGTGGACGCAGTGGGAGCAATGCGGGCACGGGGCATGAAGATCGCAGGCAGCACCGGCTACACGCGCCCTATGCTCGACCGGTTGGAAGCCCTAGCAGCCGAGCAGGGCTATCGAACGGACCGCTCGCTGGCGCCTGAAGATGCCGGCGGAGGCCGGCCCTTTCCCTGGATGTGTTACCGGCTGGCAATGGATCTCCGCATCTATCCACTCTCTTCCTGCGTGAAGATTGGCGATACGGAGTCAGATATAGAAGAAGGCCTGAATGCCGGCATGTGGACCATCGGCGTCACCCGTAGCGGCAACGCAGTCGGACTATCGGAAGCCGACTGGTCTCAACTGGATCCTGGCGAGCAGAAAAAACTCCTCGCTCGCGCCGATCAAGAGCTGCGTGCGGCTGGAGCACACTATACAGCGGAGACCGTCGCGCACACGCTGCCGCTCCTTGATGAGATTGAGCGCAGAAATGCCAACGGAGACCGGCCGAAGTGAAGGCGGAGCACGTGGGCTCCGCGTCGGCTCGTCGTCTCACGCGCTGGCATGTGCTCACAGTCTCTCTGCTCTTCCTCGGCTACGGCGGTTATTACTTCTGCCGCTCCGATTATTCTGTCGCCTTGCCCCTGATCATTGCCGAACAAGTGCACAAAGGGACGCCAGCAGGGTTGGCCCAGATACGGCTTGGCTCCATCGCTTCGCTCGGGGTGCTGGTCTATGCCATCGGCAAGTTTCCCAGCGGCGGGCTGGCAGATCGCTTTGGAGGCAGGCGCAACTTCCTCGGCGGGATGTTCGGGTCAATTCTGTTCACCTTGCTGTTTATGCTGGGCGGCGGATTTCCCGCCTTCACTCTTGCCTGGTTGGGCAACCGTCTGGTGCAATCTCTGGGATGGGCCGGGCTGGTTAAGGTTACTTCACGCTGGTTCTCCTATACCGCGTATGGCAGCGTCATGGCAGTGCTCAGTCTCAGTTACCTTTTCGGCGATGCCATTTCTCGCGCCATTATGTCGCTCTTGCTGGCCCACGGTTTCGGTTGGAGAGGCATCTTCGCTGCTGGCGCTGGTCTGCTCAGTGTGATTCTTTTAGGCAATCTGATTTTTTTGCGAGACTCGCCTCAGTCCTACCACTTGCCTCCGCCCGAGGAGAATCCGCTTAACCTCTTTTCCGATGCAAGCGCAGCGGCCACACGGCCGGGTATGGTTGCGATCTTTCGGATCTTGCTTAGCTCCTATGCATTCTGGCTGATCTGCGGCCTTTCTCTCGGGACCACGCTACTCCGCGAAACGTTCAATCTGTGGATACCCACATACTTCACGCAGATGGCCGGCATGACCGGAGCGCAGGCCGCCAGCGGCAGCGCCCTTTTTCCTTTCTTCGGCGGCTTGTCTGTCCTGGCCGCGGGTTTCCTCAGCGATTACCTTGGCCCTGAAGGTCGGAGCCGCATTCTCTTTGGCGGGCTGTGCTTCTGTGTCGTGGCGTTGCTGGGCCTAGCCGAGGTAACCAGGCATGCCCCGCGATTTGTGCCGCTTGCTCTGGTCGCGGCCGTCGCCTTTTGCTTGCTCGGGCCTTACTCTTATCTTGCGGGCGCAATCGCTCTTGATTTCGGCGGAAGAGAGGGGAGTGCAACGGCCTCTGGGATCATCGACGGCTTCGGCTACTTCGCGGGGATTCTTTCCGGCAACACCATGGCTCATTTGGCGGTTAAGTATGGCTGGCAGACGATGTTCCTCGTACTGGCCGGCGTAGCGGGGCTTACCAGTGCTGTTGGCGGGCTCGCTCTCTGGGAGCAGCACCGTCGCGCCCTGGCGATCGGTTTGCTGCGCCCTGCGGAGGGACAATGACTGCCAAAGCAGCCGATATCGATGTCGCCGAGGCAAAATGCACGCCGGCCGAGCTGACAATTAGCTGGCAGAATTCAAGTTACAGCGTCTACAGCTCCCTGTGGTTGCGAGACAACGCCCCCGCCCACCGCGATCCCCGCACCGGTCAGCGCCTGATAAGCCTGGTCGATCTCCCGCTCGAGCCGCGGCTGCATTCCGCAGAACTCTGGCCACCAGACCACATCACGGTGAGTTGGGATGACGGCGAGACTGGTGTCTTTTCTCTTCACTGGCTGCATGAGTATGACCGCTCCCTGCGCTTAAGCGCACGGCCCACGCGCCTCCCGTGGATAACTCAGCCGGCTACCCGCTTTGTATGGTCTGCATATCCGCACTGGGCGTCGGATGCATCCGCCCGCGAAGACTGGCTCTATTATTTGGGACGCGACGGATTGGCATTCCTTAGCGACGTTCCCGTAGAAGACGCTGCTGTGCTTCAGGTTGCTGCACAGATCGGCTACGTTCGCGAGACCAACCATGGCCGCATCTTCGATGATCGCGATGTTGCCGCCGCGCCGGTCCACACTGACAATTCGTATCGTGATCCGGCGCCCGGCTTCCAACTACTGCACTGTCTCTCAGCCGCGGATAGCGGCGGTAAGAGTATGTTTGTCGACGGAATGGCTGCTGCCGAGCGCATTCGCGCCCATGATGCCAACGCTTTTTCCACGCTTTGTCAGACGCCGATCTTGTATCGCTTTCAAGATGCAGACGTCGACTTGGCCGTCGAGCGGACCATGCTTGAGGTAGACTCGCTCGAACAATTCCGCGCCATCCATTACGACGACCGCTTTATCGCACCGTTGCCGCTCAAGGGTCCTTTGCTCAAAAAGTATTATGCGGCCTACCGGCAGCTTGCTGAGCTGCTAAGCGATCCAGCACGCACCGTGGGCTACCGGCTGCTGCCGGGCGACCTGGTCCTCTTCGATAACACCCGTATCCTTCATGGCCGGACTGCGGGAGAAGGCGGCCTTCACGTGCAGGGCTGCTACCTGGATGCAGATGGGCTCTATAGCTCGCTCGCTGTACTTTCACGAAAAAGGAGCTCGGCTTATGACGACAGCAACGATTGAGAGCCTGATCGATCTGCTCAATGCCAAGGGAGGGAGCGCATATTTCGGAGAGCCCGTTTCGATTCTGGAGCATAGCCTGCAAGCGGCCCATGCTGCCGAATTGGCCGCGGCCGCCCCTGCTGCCATTTCCGCCGCGCTGTTGCATGACATCGGCCACATGCTGCACGGGCTCGACGAAGAAATCGCCCACCGTGGCCTTGACGGCATGCACGAGGAGATCGCGGCAAAATTTCTCTCCCGCTGGTTTGGAAACGACGTTACGGTGCCGATTCTTCTTCATGTCCCGGCCAAGCGATTCCTTTGTTGGCAAGAGCCGGCTTATCTGCAGCAGCTCTCCCCAGCATCGACGAAAAGTCTCGCTTTGCAAGGCGGGCCGATGAACGACGAGCAAGCTGCGGAGTTCCTGCGAAATCCGTTCGCAAAGGCCGCCATCGCGTTGCGCCGTTGGGACGACGAAGCCAAAGTCCGTGGCCTGCGGGTTCCCGGCGCCGACCACTATTTGCCGTTCCTCCAGTCTGCATCACGCCCCGACGCTTAATTTCCTCCACGTCGCATCCGCGAGAACAACAGAAGTTTCAATCTGACGCTCGGGGATACTCCAATATTGTTTAAGGAGCCGGTCTTTTTCTGTGATGGAAACCATCTGGAAGCCGTGCCTTTCATAAAAGCGGATTGCCCAGACGGCATCGGCCCAAGTTCCGATCAACACCGGCCTTTCGGTGAGCAGGCGCAAATGGGACAGCAACTGTGCTCCGACCCCGCGCTTTTGGCTGCTGGTGCGAACATAGGCATGACGAATAAGGGTCACGTCCCTGACTTGTTGAAGCCCCATCACGCCTTGTAGATTGCCTGCATCCTCGTAACCCCAGAACACGACACCGTCATCGATCTCATGCTGCAGCTTTTCCCGCGACATGTACGGTTCTGTCCACCGATCTTCCGGGATGGTTCCACGATAAGCCAGTGCGCCATCGTTGATGATCACCCAAACAGATTCAAAGTCGCGGTCATCGCAGCGTCGGATCATGAGTTCCCCAGTCTCCTATTGTGAGGCTTGGGCGGGGTGGCACATACTGTTCTGGATGACCCCGAATCGATCAATCCACTGATCGACGGGACCACAACGACAACAGACGCTTATGACTCATCAAGGAGCTGCCGCCGTGCGGCCTAACGGACTACCAACTCAGCCCAACAGCCCGTCGCTGCTGCTGCGCGGCCTGCGCAAATCCTTTGCCGATGTAGTGGCCGTGGATGGCCTTGATCTCGAGGTCACGCGGGGAGAATGCTTCGGTCTCCTGGGGCCAAATGGCGCGGGAAAGACGACGACCATTGAGATTTGCGAAGGGCTGACCGCTGCCGATAGTGGAACGGTTGAGCTGCTTGGATTGAATTGGGCTAGCGCTGAGAACGAGCTGCGCCAGCGTATCGGCATTCAATTGCAGGAGACCCAGTTTCCCGAAAAGCTGACGGTTGACGAGGTGCTGCGGCTCTTTCGCAGCTTCTTTCATCGAGGTCTCTCGGTGGAGGAGTCGATTCAGACGGCGCAGCTGGAGGAGAAGCGCCTTGCCCGTGTGGGTACGCTCTCGGGCGGCCAAAAGCAGCGGCTTGCCATGGCCTGTGCGCTGGTGGGTGATCCTGAGTTGTTGTTCTTAGATGAGCCGACAACCGGACTCGACCCCCAGGCGCGGCGCCACCTTTGGGACTTGGTGGACGGGCTCAAGCAGGCGGGGCGCACCATCATCCTGACCACCCACTATATGGATGAAGCCGAACGCTTGTGTGACCGGGTAGCCATCATGGATCACGGGCGCATCATCGCACTCGGCAGTCCGCAGCAGCTGATCGCCTCTGTCGGTGGGGAGCATATCGTCGAGTTCGCCATCATCGGCCATGAGAGTGGAGATGGGCTGGTTGACCCGGCGCTGCTGACGGCGATCGCGGGAGTGGAGTCGCACCGCGTCGATGCAGGAGTGCATCAGCTCTCGGTGCGTGAGCTGCATACTGCCGTGCCGCTCATCTTTGCCGCCTTAAAAGGCCAGGGGCTGCATCTGAGCGAGTTTCGCACTCACTCCGCGACCCTCGAAGATGTTTTTGTAGGGCTGACGGGAAGGAATTTGCGCGATGAGTAAGCTCGAGCGTAGCAGCTTGTATCAATTGACGATGGTGCGCTTTCGCCTGTTCCTGCGTGAGCCGGAGGCGATTTTCTGGATCTTCATTTTTCCGATTCTGTTGGCGGTGGGGCTGGGGATTGCCTTCCGCAATCGGCCGGCGGATGTTTTCCAGGTGGGCGCCACGACATCGCAACTTACCCAGGCACTGGCCGCAGACAAGGGTATAAAGGCCGCCACTATGAACGACGCAGACGGCACGCGGGCGCTGGCAACAGGAAGCATTCTGCTGCTGGTGACAAAGACGCCGGATGGAGTGTCCTACAAATACGATGAGACCAACCCCGATGCACGAACTGCGCGCATGGTGGCTGATCGCGCTATCCAGACAGCGGCGGGGCGCCGTGAAGCAGTGCATGTCGAGAATCAGCTGGTACACGAAACGGGTTCGCGCTACATCGATTTTGTGGTGCCGGGGCTGTTGGGCATGAACCTGATGGGCTCAGCCATCTGGGGTATGGGTTTTTCGATTGTGGAGTCCAGGCAAAAGAAACTGCTTAAACGCCTGGTCGCCTCACCCATGCCGCGTTGGCAGTACCTGTTGTCGTATCTGCTATCGCGGCTCTCGATGCTGGTGATCGAGGTGGTAGGCTTCCTGGGGTTTGCGCGGCTGGTCTTTGGCGTGCCGTTTCGTGGGTCGATGTGGCAGTTGGGATTGCTGTGCGTGCTTACCTCTCTCGCATTTTCCGCGCTGGGTCTCCTGGTGGCCTCGCGGGCAACCACGATGGAGGCGGCTTCGGGGCTGATGAACCTGGTTATGCTTCCCATGTGGATCTTGTCCGGCGTCTTTTTTTCGGCGACCCGTTTCCCCTCCGTGATTCAACCGGTAGTGCGAGCTCTCCCGCTGACCGCAGCCATCGATGCTCTGCGGGGAAATATGTTGCAGGGAACAAACCTGGGGCAACTTACTCCCCAGATAGGTATACTCATCGCTTGGCTGATCGTGCCGTTCGTAATCTCGCTACGCATCTTTCGCTGGAGATAGCGCGGATAGGATGACATTGCGTTGAAGCGCCTTCAATCCACCGACGTAGTCGTCATTGGCAGCGGATGGAGCGGCCTGGTCATGGCCAAGGAGATAGCTACCCGAACGTCCCTGCAGGTAACTGTTCTCGAGCGCGGTCCGGCACGCAGCCTCTCGCAATATGCCAGCGGCATGGATGAAATCAATATGCGGCGTCTGGGCCTGGTGCAAAATCCCGCAGACCAGACCATCACCCATAGACATTCTCTTAGAGACCCGGCTGCTCCGATACGCCAGTATGGTTCGTTTACACCTGGAACCGGAACCGGCGGCACCTCCGAACACTGGGGTGGCATTTCCGACCGTTATCTCCCCGACTTCTTTGTGTTGGCCACGCATCTCCGCGAAAAATATGGTGCGGCACGCATGTTGCCGGATTGGGCCATCCAGGACTGGGGCATCACTTACGACGAATTTGAGAATTATTACTGGCGCGCGGAACAGTTGATGGGGATTAGCGGCAAAGCGGGTAACTTGCGCGGGCAGCTTATCGAAGGGGGGAATATCTTTGAAGGCCCTCGCCAGCAGGAGTACCCTACACCGCCTTTGACAGCGACCTACACCATGGGCTTTTTCCATAAGGCGGCGATGGAGATGGGTTATCACCCGTATCCGCTGCCCGCAGCCAACCTGAGCCAGGGATATACCAATCCCGACAAGGTATCGCGACCAGGATGCGTCTTTTGCGGCTACTGCCCAAATTATGGCTGCATGATCGGAGCCAAGGCGCAACCAACCAACACCATCATGCCGGCTCTTACCAGCCGGAACAATTTCGTGCTGCGTAACAACTGCTGGGTGCGCAAGATCGTTCACCGTAACGGGCGCGCCGAAGGCGTTGTGTACATGGATGAAGGCGGCGAGGAAACGATGCAACCCGCCGAGGTGATTGTGCTCTCGGCATGGACCCCCAACAGCATTCGCCTCCTGCTCTTATCGGAGATTGGCGAACCGTACAATCCGGTAACCGGCAAGGGAACGCTGGGCAAGAATCTAACCCATCAGGTCACCAGTGGAGGAGCAGGGATGCTGGTATTCAAAGAGCGTCTGAACCTCTTCATGGGATCGGGCGCGGTGGGGTACGGCATTGCTGATTTTGATGGCGACCTCAAGGAGGAAACGCCGGAACAAGTTTTGCGCGGCGGCCTGTTCTTGCGGGGGGCCGCGCCGAGCGAAGGGCCGATTGCTTCGTTTGGCCGAATTCCGGGAGGGGAGGCCCCACGCAACTGGGGCTCGCAGTGGAAAAAGGCGTCGATCAAACATTGGGACAGGATCGGTCCGGGCGTCGAAATGAGAGGCGAGCACTTTGCCTACAAGCAAAATTTCATGGACTTGGATCCAACCTACACCGACAAGTGGGGCGATCCTCTCCTGCGGATGACTTTGGATTGGACGGATTACGAAATGCGCCAGATGGCTTTCGGAGAGCGAATCGGTTCCCGGCTTCTGGAGGTGATTGCACAGGTTTCCGGCGCCACGTTAATCAAGACCGACACCGGTAGAAGGAGTGGAGTCTTTCGTCACTACAACGCTTCTCAATACATTACGACCCACATTCAGGGGGGAGCGATCATGGGAAGCTCTCCCCTCCAAAGCGTTGTGAATCCCTGGCTGCAGCACTGGAAGATACCCAATCTTTTCGTCGTGGGTTCATCGGCCTTCCCCCAGAATTCCTCTGCCAATCCGACGCTTACGATTGTGGCTGTAAGTCATCGCGCTGCGGATGGTTTGATCGATCATTACCTGAAAAAACCAGGTCCGTTAGCCTAGAGGAGGGATCGTGAAAAGGCGTGAATTTATATTGATCCCGGCAAAGGCCCTGGGCGGTCTGGTGCTGTACTCTCTGGTAGGAGAGCTGATCCCTGCTCCGGCGGAAGATGGGGTGAAGGTGCCCTTGCGCTTCTTTACTGCGGCCGAAGCCCAGGTCATTCAGGCGGCTTCTGAGCGTATCTTTCCCACCGACGATAGCGGGCCCGGAGCGACCGAGGCAGGAGTGGTCATCTACATCGATCGCCAACTCGCGAGCCCTTACGGCAGAGACGCACGCCGCTATACCAAGGGGCCCTTGGATTGAATCGATTCCGGAACATGGCTATCAAGGAAAAGAAACGCCGCAGCAGATTTATCGCGCTGGCATCGGGTTGCTGGGCGCTGATTTTGCCGGTGTTTCTCCCGAGCAGCAGGACTTGCTCCTGGAAAAGATCGAACAGACACACTTCTTTCAGCTATTGCGTGCGCACACGGTGGAAGGCATGTTTTGCGATCCATTGCATGGCGGCAACATCGGTATGGCCGGCTGGAAGTTAATCGGCTTTCCCGGACCGCGGATGAACTACCGGGACCAGATCGACAAACACTTTGGCCAGACCTACAGTCCCGCTCCCATGAGCCTGGAGCAAATACTTCGCCGCCCGGTCAAGGGAGTGGAAGACGAGGTGGAGTAGAAGCGGTCGACCTCTACTAAAGGTGAAGAGAAACCGCAGGTCCCTCCACTTCGCCACCCCGGATTTTCTGGCGTTTTGGGCCTGCACCTCAAGCTTCCATACAGATTAAACACGTTGCTGAGTGCCAAGTCTGAGGTAAAGAGTCCAGGGCCGGTGAAACCGCTACAAGGATATCCCCAAATATTCGACGTGCGGCCGTTGATACGGACCGCTGGTTTCGTCATTGGTGGCCAAGGGCGTCGGAGCGTCTGAATGTGGCCGATCGCACGCAGGTGGTGTTGTGGCCTGGCAGCGTGGACTGGCCCACCTGTAGCCTTCATTTATCGTTTACCCTTGGTCCGGTACAATCGGCATGTTAATGGGAAAGCCTGCCTTTGCGGGCGCTTCAGTTAGCCATGCCCGGAAGGCTTATGCCCGAAACAAGCAATTCTCCGCCGTACAGCCCGAACGATTCCCTCTGGGGGCCATACCTCAGCGAACGCCAATGGAGTACGGTGCGCGAGGACTACTCCAGCAACGGAGACGCATGGAATTACTTTCCCCATGACCACGCGCGCAGCCGCGCCTATCGCTGGGGCGAGGATGGTTTGGCGGGCATTAGCGACGAGGAGCAGAGGTTGTGTTTCGCGCTGGCACTGTGGAACGGAAAAGACCCTATCTTGAAAGAGCGGCTCTTTGGCCTGACCAACGGAGAGGGCAATCATGGTGAGGACGTCAAGGAATACTACTACTATCTCGACGCTGCGCCGAACCATTCCTACCTGAAAATGCTTTATAAATATCCCCAGGCCGCCTATCCATACAGCCGGTTGACAGAGGAAAATCGCAATCGCGGCCTGCAGGACAACGAATTCGAACTGATCGACACGGGTCTATTCGATGAGAATCGCTACTGGGATGTTTTCGTCGAGTACTTCAAGTCTGCTCCTGACGACATCCTGGCACAGATAACGATTTACAATCGCGGCCCGGAAGCGGCCGAATTGCACGTGCTGCCCCAATTATGGTTCCGCAATACATGGTCGTGGAACCCCCCGGCGGCTAAACCGGAGATCAGCGCCCAAGGCTCGGTTATCGTCGCCACCCATCCCCAACTGGGAACCTACCATCTCTACGCGGAGGATGACGTTGAGCTGTTGTTTTGCGAGAACGAAACCAACGTTGCCCGGCTGTATGGAGCCGCATCTCACGGTTATTACAAAGACGCTTTTCATGAGTACGTGGTCAATAGAAACCTGTCGGCGGTAAACCCGCTGTTACGCGGTTCGAAGGCCTGCGTGCGCTTCCATGCGCAAGTAGACGCGGGCGCCTCCGCAACGTTGCGCCTGCGCCTCTCTCACACGGAGAATCCAAACCCTTTTGCCGATTTCGATCAGATCGCCAGCGCGCGAAAAAGCGACTGCGATGATTTCTACTGTCGGATTCAAACCGGTCTGGAGCACGAAGACGCTCGCCTGGTCCAACGGCAAGCTTTTGCCGGAATGATTTGGAACAAACAATATTACGAATACGACGTGCGCCGCTGGCTGGCGGGTGATTCCGATTCTACGCCTCCGCCCGCAGAGCGCGAGTCTGGCCGCAACGAGGAGTGGCAACACTTCAATAGCGGCGTCGTGCTTTCCATGCCCGACAAGTGGGAGTACCCCTGGTTTGCGTCGTGGGACCTGGCATTCCATGCGGTCACCTTTTCATTGATCGATCCGGAGTTTGCCAAGAACCAGCTAGTCGAGCTCTTGCATGTCTGGTCTCTCCATCCCAACGGGCAACTCCCTGCCTATGAGTGGAACTTTAGTGATGCCAATCCCCCGGTTCATGCATGGGCCTGCTGGCGTGTCTTTGAGATAGACCGGAAGCAGCGCCGCGAACAAACGCCGGAGGATCCTGGAGATCTGTCCTTCCTGGAGCGCGTCTTCCAGAAGCTGCTGCTCAACTTCACCTGGTGGGTCAACCAAAAGGACATGCATGGGCGCGACCTCTTTCAGGGCGGCTTCCTCGGCCTGGACAACATCGGGGTCTTCAATCGCGATCAGGCTCTTCCCAATGGCGCCTACCTGAGTCAATCGGATGGAACCAGCTGGATGGCGATGTACACGCTGGCCTTGATGAGAATCGCTCTTGAACTGGCGCAGCACAACATCGACTACGACGACATGGCGACCAAGTTCTTCGAGCACTTTCTCTATATCGCCGGGGCCATGGCGGATATGGGCGGCCGCGGTGTTGGGCTTTGGTACGAAGAAGACAGCTTCTACTACGACGTACTCAATCTGCCGAACGGCCAGGCCGTGCCCATGCGCGTCCGCTCGATGGTGGGCTTGATCCCTCTCTTTGCCGTCGAGACCCTGGATCCCGAAATGCTGGAAAAGGTTCCTGGATTCAACCGGCGCATGGAGTGGTTTCTCACCTACAGGCCCGATCTTAGCCATGCTGGTATCACGCTGGTCCGTTCCCGGGAAAGGCGAGCGCAAGCTGCTTTCGTTGCTGCGGGGACATCGCATGAAAGCAATCTTGCGCAGGATGCTCGACCCCAACGAGTTTCTCTCCGATTACGGCGTACGTTCTGTCTCGCGTTATCATCTTGACCACCCGTATATATACTGCGCGGAGGATGGCCATCCCCTGAGCGTCGACTATGAACCATCCGAGTCCCGGTCACGGCTATTTGGCGGCAATTCGAACTGGCGTGGTCCCATTTGGTTCCCGATGAACTTCCTTATCATCGAATCGCTGCAGAAGTTCCACTACTATTACGGCGACGACTTCAAGATCGAGTGTCCCACAGGTTCAGGAGTGTTTCTCACCATTGACCAGGTAGCCACGGAACTGACCAATCGCCTGACGAAAATCTTCCTCAAGAACAGTGAAGGAAATCGCCAGGTAAATGCTCTCTACCCTCGCTTCCAGAAGGATGAAAATTTCCGCGACTACGTACCCTTCTACGAATACTTTGATGGAGACACCGCGAGAGGGGCAGGCGCTTCCCACCAGACCGGATGGACTGGGATCATCGCCAAGCTATTACAACCTCGAGGTGTTTATCCCGGCCACTAGAGACAAAAACATATCTGAAAGGAATCTACATGTCACTCGCGAAGAAAGTTGCCATCGTCACTGGCGGCAATAGCGGTATCGGCAAAGCCATTGTGCTCGAGCTCGCCCGCCAGGGCGCATGCGTTGTTATCGACTACGTCTCTCATCCCGAAGCGACAGACGCCCTGGAAGCGCAGATCGCCGCTTTGGGAGAATGTGTGATCGGCATTCAGGCGGACGTCAGCAAGCTGGATGATCTGCAGCGCCTGGTCTCCGCTGCGGTCGACAAATGGGGGCATGTCGATGTCATGGTAAACAACGCCGGGGTAGAAACCCGCACGTCGATTCTCGACACCACCGAAGCGCAATACGAGAAAGTGCTTGAAATCAACCTCAAGAGCGCGTTCTTTGGCACCCAGCTCGCGGCCAAACAGATGATCAAGCAGGGCGGCGGTGGCCGCATTATCAACATCACGTCTATCCATGAAGACTGGCCAATGCCCGGCAACACAGCGTATTGTCTTTCCAAAGGCGGTATGCGCATGTTGACGCGCACGGCAGCTGTGGAGCTCGCTCCCCATAACATCCTGGTCGTAGGCGTAGCACCAGGAGCGGTCGCGACGCCGATCAATCTTTCCACCATGACGGATCCCGCGCTCATGCAGAAATTGAATGCTGCGATTCCGCTGGGCCGGATGGCGAAGCCTGAAGAGATCGCCAGCGTGGTCGCCTTCTTAGCCGGAGACGGCGCCAGCTATATCACGGCGACCACCATCATCACCGACGGCGGAATGATGCAAAGCAGCCCCGGATTATAGGGTAACTGTTCGGCTGCTCGACTGGTGATTCTGTAAGGGGAACACGCGTCGGGTACGGCTGTTGATTATGGTAATCGTGACGGTGGCGTTGACCGTCGCTGTCACGGTTATGAAAAAGCCCGTCGCTGCCGCAGAGAGCTCGGCGTGAGGTTTAATCCGGGAGCGCAAAAGTGTACAGCACGTTCCCGGCGGCAATTGCGACGAATTGTTTTCCGTCGATTGCATAGCTCATCGCCGATGAGGCAATGGCAGCCCCCGTCTGAAAATGCCAGAGAGACTTTCCTGAGTCGCTATCCAAGGCAATCAGATTTCCTTCCGCGGTACTCACAAAGACCAGCCCGCCGGCAGTGGCCAGCACTCCCGCGGCGGCCGACATGTTAGAGATTGGGAACTTCCACTTCACCGTCCCGGTCTTTGTGTCGATTGCCATCACGCCATTCTGGCCTTGCTCGCCGCCCATGAAAGGCACTCCGCCCATATATTGCCGTCCCGCTTCAAATTTCACATCGCCACTGCGGTAACCCATTCCGCCGTCGCGCGCGGCTACGTAAAGCAGCGACCGAACAGGATCATAAGACGGGCTCTGCCAATTGGAACCACCGATCAATGTCGGGAAAACAATGTTGCCCTCCGGCGACGACTTCCATTTCGGCGCCAGAATGGGATGGCCATCCTTGTCGAAGCCGAGATTCCAGGTTTCCTTAACATACGGCTTGGCGAGAATGAACCTGCCGTCGGTTCGATCGAGAACGTAGAACATCCCGTTACGATCGGCTTGCATAAGGACGTCGCGTTTCTTGCCGTCAATATTTTCATTCGCCAGGACCAGATCTTCGTTGGCGTCCCAGTCATGCGTGTCTCCAGGCGTGAACTGGTAGTGCCACTTTCTCTTGCCTGTCGATGGATCGAGAGCGACCACGGAACAAGTAAACAAGTTATCGCCCTCGCGAACAGCTCCATTCAAACTGGGACCGGGGTTGCCCACTGCCCAATAGAGCGTGTCCAGATCGGGATCATAGCTGCCCGTGAGCCATGCGCCACCGCTGCCGTGCTTCCAGCTGTCTCCGCTCCAGGTTTCGTGACCAAATTCACCCGGTCCGGGGATGGTGTTGAAGCGCCACAGCCGCTTGCCGGTTGCCACGTCGTAGGCGTCGATAAAGCCGCGAATACCAAATTCTCCTCCTGCGATCCCGATGATGACCTTGTCTTTGATGGCCAAAGGCGCTCCGGTAAGCGAATAGCCCTGGAGCGTGTCGGCCACCTGGGTTTCCCAAAGCATGCGTCCGGTGCGAGCGTCCAGCGCGATCAGTGCAGCGTCAAGCGTGCCGAAGAACACGCGGCTGCCTAATACCGCAGGCCCACGATTGAAGGGGTTTATCTGGTACGGACTTACTACCTTTTGCCGCCGCTCAAATTTCCAAATCTTTAGCCCTGTGCGGGCGTCGATGGCAAACATCTGTCCCGGCGGTCCAGACGTGTACATGATGCCGTCCACCACCAGCGGCGTCGCCTCCAGCACGGAATTCCCGGGCATCTGCACCGACCACCGCGCCTGCAGTTGGCCGATATTTGCCCGGGTGATCTGATGCAAGGCAGTGAAGTGTTGTCCCTGGTAGTTGCCCCAATACGTAAGCCAGTTTTGCGGCTCGGCCTGGGCATTGCGCAATCGTTCAAAGCTCAAGCCCGCGGGGAGTGGCACCTGAATTGTCTTACTCAAATCACGGACTTTCAGGCTCTTCAGATAGGCGACAAGGTTGTGAATTTCGGTTTCGGAGAGGAGCTGACCGTAATTTGCCGGCATGAGCGACTCGTGTTCGGTCTGTTCCTCAACCAGATCGCGTTTATCCAACCGATAGAGTTTTCCATCGGTACCGGTCAGGATCAGGTTGTAGCTGTCTTCGGCTCGTGTGATGCCGCGGATCTGCTGCCCGCTGTTGGTCTTGACGCTGACCACGCTCGGCCCAAAGAATCGTCTTCTTCTGAGCTGTGGGCTGTTAGGGTTGAGGATCACGCTGCGCAAGTACGACGCGGAGTTTGTTCCGGCAGCCGACAGGTCAGGCCCGACATCGGAACCCCGGCCGTTCACCTCGTGGCACGAGGCGCATCCGCCTTTGCCCCGGAATGTCTGTTCGCCCGCGACTGCATCCCCTGCCACGACTTCATCGGCCGCAGCGCTGTTGGCATTGAGGCTGCGTAGATAGCTGATGATGCGCCAGATGCTGTCTGTAGGGAGCGCCGAAAAGGCGGGCATTTGCGTGCCCGGAACTCCCGTCCGTATGGTCTGGAAAAGGTCGTTGTCTTCGCCCCCGTGTTTAAAATTTCCCGTTGCCAGCGCAGGACCACGATCTCCCCGCGCCTCTCCTCCATGACACGCTTGGCAGGTTTGCGCATACAGCTCCCTGCCGGCAGCAACTGCGGCAGGATCACCGGCAAACGGGTTCTTCACCGTGTCGGGAGTATCCGCACGCTGCGCGATCACTGCCCCGGCACTCAGAGCTACCGCCGCAACCCAGAGATAAACACGAGCTCGCCTGACCTGATGTGCCCTTAGTCCATGAATCATCTTCTGTGGAGTTCCCTTCTGGTTTTCGTTTCCCGGATTCCTGTAGAACTTGGTGGCGTTGTTTCACTTCATGCGCCTTTCTTTACGGAAAGGCGCACACGCGGCCCTGTCCAGTGCAACGTAGCAGGAAATCCGGGTCCCCCTCGACTGCTCCTAGTGTTTCAGCAGGCCCTGCGCATTCATCCATTCAAGAAAGAGCGAAGTCCAGCCTGAGACCGGAGCTGGATTCGTCCTGCGGACACCGAAGCCATGGCCGACGCCGGCATAGATGTGCAGTTCGGTTGAAACGTGCAGACGGGCCAGCGCGAGATAGAGTTCCGCCAAGCCTTGCGAAATATCCGGCCGGTCGTTGGCCCCGCACGCCAGGAAGGCTCGGGGTGTGTCGGTAGTGAGGCGGCGATCATGGGGAATCGCGGGATACAGAAGCGCCTGAAAGTCCGGTTTGGACCCGGTACGCTCCACTGGATCGTCGGAGGACGGCGATCCTTCGTCATAGCGCGTGCTGGCGAGAGCCGCCAACTCACCTCCCGCAGAGAACCCCATCACCCCGATACGGGCCGGGTCTATTCCCCACTCAAGGCTGCGACTCCGTACCGTGCGGATGGCACGCTGCATATCACCCAACTCGGTTTCTTCCACGGTGTAGGTGGAGTCCTTCTGTTTTGCCAACCGGTATTTCAAGATAAAGGCGGCAACACCATGGCTGCTGAGCCATTCCGCGACTGCATAGCCTTCATGATCCATCCATAATTCGCTGTGGCCTCCGCCCGGTGCGACGATGACCGCTGCGCCCGTGGCCTGCTCCTTGGAGGGAAGGTAGGGAATGATCGATGGCTCCTGAATGTTGGAGATGATGTGTTCGCCGTCCGCATTAAGCCGGACGGTCTCCGGAGTGATTCTTCCTTCCACTCCGGGAGCACCTTTTGGCCACAACTTGATAGGCTCCTGCTGCGCTCCGGCGAAGCCGAAGTACGAACAAATGAGCAGAAATACGATCCAGCGTTTGGCGATGGACACGTGAGCCCTCCTAAGACTTTGTAATCCCGCTACCCGCAGCATTTGGATTTGATACTCGTTCATGACTTACATCGACGGTCGTTTTCTGTCATGGATGAGGCATCCGCCGAATGGAAACAGCGAAAGTTCCAAACTGCGGTCAGCTTGGTTGTTTGGCGGGATCGTCCGCTTTGCTGAAAGCAGCTAACCAGCGGGAGGCAATGCTGGAGAGCCGCTTCCGAACAACGACAGTAAATTCGGGCTCTTCCGTATTTTGCAGGGCGTTGACGAGTTCGTAATGCTCCCTGCCCATAGAGCCGGTTAATGGAGCCCCGCTGGCCAGGACAACGAAGATGAAGAGGGGAGCCATCAGCCGGTCCAGGGTTTCGGCAAGATAAGCATTTCCGGAGAGCGCCCAGCACTGGCGGTGAAATGCATAGTCGAGTTCCAGGAATCGGCGCCGATCACCTTGCTCACCCGCTTCCACCACCTTCGCGATCTGGCGGCTGAGCTCCTTGAGGTCGTTCTCCGTTACCCGGGGCTTCGCCCATTGCAACGCCAAGAGCTCCAGCTCTACCCGGAGGGTATAAAGCTGACGTACCTCGGCGGTCGTAAACTGGGTCACGAACGTGCCGGTATTTGTCACCCGGCGAACGAAACCCTGTCCCTGCAGGGAAATCAGAGCCTCGCGCACCACCGGCGTTCCAACCTTCATCTGCCGGGCGAGGTCGCGCTCTACGATGGCGTCTCCCGGCTTGAGCTCGCCGGCAAAGAAGGCATCTTTCAGCGCGTTGATGACGCGGTCACTCAGAGAAAGTGGCTCAATTTCGGCGAAGGTGGGCATAATTGGCGGCTGCTAGTTCATTTATCATCGCAGCACCAGCCGGTGCTCGCAACTGAATGCGCGTCCGTTCGCACGCTCCATAGCCACGGGCAGCAGCGGGTCTGTAGACTTCTCCGAACAGGATGATAGATCAATTATCACGCTGTTGCCGGAAATGCCGGAAGAGGTCAGATGCCACCAGGTAGCGATGTCGGGATGATTCCGGAAGAGGCGCCGGCGACAAATAATCTTATCCAGCGAGGGGCGGCTCCAACCCACGTTCGTTACATCGTGTTAGGCCTGACGATCGCGGCCTACATGATCACCTATATCGATCGCGTCGTCATCTCCTCCGCGGTTCCATCCATCCAGAAAGAGTTCGGCTTCTCCATAGTGACCATGGGATGGATACTGAGCTCGTTCCAGTGGGCCTACGCGATTTTTCAGATACCCGGCGGTTGGCTTGGGGATCGTATCGGTCCGCGGCGTGCGCTAACGCTCATCGTGACGTGGTGGTCTCTGTTTACTTGCGCCACGGTGCTGGCCTGGAGCGCGGCATCGATGGCGCTCATTCGCTTTCTTTTCGGGATGGGTGAGGCGGGTGCGTTTCCGATTGCTACCCGCTCGCTTTCGCGTTGGATGTTACCCACCGAGCGCGGTCTAGCCCAGGGCGCCACCCACGCCGGCTCGCGCCTTGGGGGTGCTCTTACCCCGGCTCTGGTGGTCCTGATCATTGCCCGCTATGGCTGGCGCACTGCTTTCCTCTGTTGCGGATCATTAGGATTGATTTGGGCTGCTGTCTGGTACTGGTATTACCGCAACACTCCAGACGAGCACAAGTCGGTGAATTCTGCCGAACGCGAGCAGATACGCTCTGCTCTCGAGCTCTCCCGCGGTAGCAAAAGCACCCAGAGTGTTCCCTGGAAACGCATTTTGCGCAGCCGGCAGATGTGGATTCTTTCGGCGATGTATTTCTGCTACGCCTACAATCTCTCGGTTTATCTGGTTTGGTTTCCCAAGTACCTGAATGACCATCGCGGATTCAATCTTCAAAAGATGGGTTTCTACGCGAGTTTGCTTTTGTTGGCCGGTACGGTGGGAGACATCTTTGGAGGGTGCGTCTCAGATTTCTGGGCAAAGAAGTCTAACGATCTCAAGAAAGCACGCCGTTTGGTAGGAGCGGCAGGTTTCCTGGTATCTGCTCTGGCGATGGTACCTGCCTGCCTTACAAAGGACCCGATGACCTGTGTCTGGCTCTCCTGTGTAGCGATCTTTGCGTTGGAATCGACGGTGGGTGTTTCCTGGGCCATCACGCTCGACATTGGCGGCGATTCCGCGGGTTCAGTTTGCTCGGTCATGAATACCTGCGGCAATCTTGGCGGAGCAATCGGCTCCGCCTTGTCGGCCTATCTCGTGGTGATGTACGGGTGGAGCGCGCCCTTCCTGCTAATGGCTGGCCTTTCTGTTGTGGGTACGGTGCTGTATTTGCGGATTAACGCCAGCCAGCGGTTGTTGACGGTTTAAGGGGGAAGGATCCGTCTGAGAACCCGGCTTACGAACTCAGCCCTGCAAAGGTCTGCCTCTGGTTCCCTAACGAAGGACACCCATCGGTCGTTGGGGATCGAAGGGTTGATGGGGTTCTTATGCACACCTGGAGTCGGTACCCTTCTCAGCCGATATCCGGTTTTAGCGTGGGGCGGGGCCGGCGACGCGGTTTCCTGCGATATAGACGGCGTCGATCGTGCGGGTGTTCTTGATGTCGTCTAGCGGATTCTGGTTGAGCACAATCAGGTCAGCCCACTTGTTGGCTTCAAGAGTGCCCAGGTCTTTGGCATGCAGGAACGATGCGGCACTTCCGGTGGCGGCCGTAATCACTTGCATCGGTGTCAACCCCGACTGCACCATGAGCTCCATTTCCCAATGAGCGAAGTAGCCGGGAAAACGCCCCGGGGGGCCGCTGTCGGTGCCAAGTCCGTAAGGCACGCCCGCATCCGCAAGGATCTTGAGGTTATGTTCCGCGGTGCGCAGAAATCCCGGGTACATGCTGAAATCAGGATCGGATCGAATGGTCTGTTGATACGCGGGGCTCTTCAGCTTGGCGACCACCTCCGCAGAGACGCTGCGGGTGAAGAATGGATCGTTGGCAAAGGGAGGCGTTTGCCCGTAGACAAACATGGAGCCTTCACGGGAGAGCGTGGCTGCCATTTGCCAGGTTCCGTGCCGCTTCATATCGTCAACGAACGCTGCGTCGATGGGCTTGTCACGGACACTGTGAGCTAAACCGTCCACTCCGTAATCGACCAGTTGCCGGGCATCCTGCAGGTAGAAAATGTGCGCTACCACGCGTAGATGATGACGGTGCGCGCTCTCGATGATGGCCTGAGCCATGTCGTAAGGCATCTTCTTCTTGGTGCCCAGGTGGTCGTCCATCCATAGCTTGATAAGGTCGACGTGCTTCGCGGCCTGAGCGGCAACGGCGGGCTCTACCTCCGCGACCGTGGCAATCCCTTGGTTCACGCCTTCCAGGCCACCGTATCCGCCTTTGAAGACGAACCCCTGTCCCGCGGTGTAAATGCGAGCTTCAGTCGGACGCCCGGCGCGTTGTGCGTCACGAAGCTTGAAGATGGAGTCTTTATCTGTGCCCATGCTGAGAACCGTGGTGACGCCGTAAGAAGCGTAGGTTCTCAGATCCTTCTCCACATTTTCCGGGGTGAAGAATTTCGCGTTTTGCTCCAGACCGATGGTGGCGCCAAGGTGAACGTGCAGGTTGATGATGCCGGGCATCACGTATTTGCCCTGCAGATCGATGACCTGTGCTGAAGGCGGAGCCTTCAGCCGTGCCACCGGCCCCACCCATTGGATGCGCCCGTTGTCGAGAATCATGGCCGCATGGGCCACTGGGGCGCGGCCGGTGCCGTCGATCAAAGTAAAGTTCTTGAGTACTTTGACTTCTGCAACCAGGGAAGTTGCAAACAACAGCAAAAGACCACTCAGGAGACTATTTCGAATTCGTCCGGGCATCTTCGAGAATCCTCTTCGCGCGTGCCGGATTGAAGATACCACAGGAGCAGAAACGCGACAGGTAAGTGACAGCCTGCTCCGGGGTCCGGCGATTCTCCTTAACGAAGTCGATCATTTTCTTGGCCAGCGAGTGACTGATCATCCCATGTCCACACATGGTGGAGAGCATCGCGACCTGGGAGTTGGGGATCTTTTCCGTTCTTCCTTCAAAACCCAGGGAGTAGCCGATGCTGTGCCTGTCGATACAGGCATAGTTGCAGCAGCGCTCAGCGCCCTCGATGGAGGTCGATATGTTGACGCTCATGCCGAAGTTTTCTTCTTTGACTCGCTTGACGAACTGCTCCGCGGCGGTAGGGTTGTCGAAGACCGCGGCGCACGTGGTCGGAACGGTGAGCCCCTCGATGACAGCCTGAAAATCCGGCTTGATATCCCGGTTCCAGTGGGCCATGGGACCAAGATTCTTAGAGGCGCGCAGTGCGCCGCCGTGCCTGGCATCTCCCAGATTGACGGGCTTGTACTCCAGGGCGATTTCCAGGAAGCGGCGGAGCTTGGGCAGCGCGTTCGGATCCTTGTTGGTCTTGCTGGGAATGGCAAAGACGATGTAATCGTCGTAAAAGCTCTCGGCATCGCCGAAGCGATGAAGCGTGTTGGTCATACGCTTGCAGTCTCCCTGGCAGGCTCGCCCGCAGGCTGAACGATCTGCCCCAAACCTATATTCGTTTTTGCTCGCTGGAGCTTGTATCCCAGCCGCTCCAGGATGGGAGCGACGACCACTTCTTCGCCGTGCTCTCCGCAACGGGTAGCGACACCGAGCGCAACTACCGTGTCCAGCCGTTTCTCAACCTCCCAGACGAGGCGAATGATCTCTTCCGTGCGCGCCACCGGAACCTTGATCTCAACGATCGCCGACATGACCTTCTCATTCAGAATGTCGGGGCGCAGGGTTCCGGTGGCAACATCGGACATCAAGGAGGTAATCGGGTTTTTCTTTTCGAAGCTGACATTGGCTTTCGCCAGGGCCCAGCACATTTCCTGGATCTGGTGGAAGCGGACTCCCACCCCGGGTCGGCCGAACTCGATGGTGAAGCCTACATCGCCGACTTTCACTCGTCCGGTTACATCGTTGGTCTTCACTTCTTCGGTGCCGCGGCCTTCAACCCCGGTTGACTCGTGGGGAACGCTGGGGTCGGAGAATGCACGGCGCACGACCCGTGGCCAGGTGAGTTCGTCGGGTTCGAAAGCGGCGGTGGGGCAAACATCGGGCTCGGGTTCAAAGCGAATTCGCAATGCCGCAAACACGCGACGTATCGTGCGCACCAGTGTAGGGTTCAGGTGTTCCTGGCTCAGGCCGTTGTAGCAGGCGTAACATTCAACGCACTCGTCGCGATTGATGGTTGCGCGCTTGAGAACGGGGTCGATGTAGATGGCCCCCATGGGGCAAACGTAAGTACAGTTCCCGCAAGCCACGCACTTTTCAGGATTGATCTTCATCTTGCCCTCGCTTTGAAAAAGCAGGATTACACGATGATCTATCGTAGATATTAACATGGCGGTGAGAGCCGGCACACGGTTCGCGGGAGCATCATTTTCCCTGCTTTGAAGATGTAAACGATTGAAAGGAAAGGGCTATGGATCGCAGGCAGTTCCTAAGCAGTTCCGCCGCGCTGTTCGCATCAGGCACCCTTCCGGCTGCCGCCCAAGCTCCGGCGTGTGCAGAGCAGCCGCCGCACCACCAGCCGCTGTATGAGCAGCAGCAACAATATCGCATCGGTTATACGACCAACACGCGCGGTGGCTGGGAGGGCGACCCCTTCAAGGGTATGCGGGAAGGCCGGGAGGTGGGTTTCCGCTATATGGAGATCTTCGGCGCCTCTTTTTGCCGTCCTGACACGCTGTACTACCCGGATAACGCAGAGGGGCTGATGCGCCGCATCTTCGAAATCGGGGTCAACTTCGTGAGCATTACCGGCGGTTCAGCCACCGGCAACACCCGCTTTGAGGATCTTGATTCGCGGGAAGCCGTGATCGAGAACCACTTCGCCATGGCCCGCTTCAGCCGGCGATTTGGCTGCCAGGTGCAAAAGACGAACACCGGACGCCGGCGACCCGGGGGCACGACCGATGACGACCTCA
Organism: uncultured Acidobacteriaceae bacterium; assembly: GCA_963815175.1. Classification (GTDB taxonomy): domain Bacteria; phylum Acidobacteriota; class Terriglobia; order Terriglobales; family Acidobacteriaceae; genus PALSA-350. The sequence goes on along the minus strand of CAWFGM010000048.1, from coordinate 17,529 downwards.
AGGTGATGGCAGGTACCATCAATGCGCTCGGCAAGCGGGTGAGCGAAGAGTTGGACATGCAGCTCGGGGTTCATCCGCACCTGAACAGCCAGCTCCAGACACAGCATGAGCTGGAGTTCATCATGACGAACACTGATCCGAAGTACGTCGGCCTGGTTCTCGACACAGGGCACTTCACCATGGCGGGGATGGATCCCGTAGCCATGGGTAAGAAGTATGGCAAGCGCGTTCTGGAATACCACCTTAAGGACACCAGGGCCGAAGACCGCGGAGGGACCAGGCATGTACCCGGCCCGCAAGTCGACCAGATGAAGACTCCGTACTTCTTTCCCATGGGCGAAGGCGGGGTGGATTTTCCCGGCCTCAAGGCCTACCTGGACAGCATTCAGTGGAGAGGCTTCTTGAATGTCGAGCTGGATACATCTCCCTGGCGTCCACCGCAGGAGAGCGCCCGGATTACGGCGAACTATATCCAGAAGGTGCTGAAGATCCCGTTCTAGTTAAGTGGCGGTCAACCTTTCGCTCGACTTTGTTCGATTAAGGCGCGCAGCTTTCTCAGCCCGCGAAGCACCGTCGCCTGTTCGCTTTTGCTTGCGCCGATCAGCGCCTTGGTGAGGGGGCTGATCGCGAGCTCCGGCATGCGCTTGGACAAGAAGTCGCGCACCTCTCCGGATGGTGCGATGACAGTGGCACGGCCATCCGCCTCATCTTTGCGGCGGACAACCAGGCCACGCGCCTGCAAGCGGTCAACGATGCCGGAGACCGTGCTATGCGCAAGGCTTACCTGAGCACTGAGCTGCTTCAAACTTAGCCCCTCCGAATGGACCAATACCTGCATGACCATGCGCTGCGGGGCGGTTAGGCCGCCACGGGCGAACTCCGTTTCCAACGGCTCGCGCAATCTTTGCCGGATGATGCCGAGGTGCTGGTCGATCTCCTGCGCCAACTTGTGCAAGGGTTCCTGTTTGGCCGCTGATCTAGAGGACATAAGGGATCAATGCTTTGACCCGCTCCTGATATCGACGATAGTCTGCGCCGAACTGTTCCAGCATAAATCGCTCCTCAATCCTCAATTTAAGCCAATAGGAGAGGGCCAAGACCCCCACTCCCAAAAGGCCGCGGACCTCACCCACGATTAACGCTACTCCGAGCAAAGCAAGCAGAATCCCAGTGTAGATGGGGTGGCGAACGATGGTGTAGGGGCCGCGGCAAATCAGGGTATGACCCTGTTTTACGGTAACCGCGGAACTCCAATTCCCGCCCAGCACCAGCCGGGCCCAGATGGAGAGACCGATGCCCAGTAGGACCAAGAGAAGCCCGGTCGCACCCGCAAGTTGGGTATTCGGAACAAAGTTAAGAGCGCGCCAGCCCGATTGGAAGTAATGAGTGAAAACAAGACAGAAGGCGAGGGCAGTGAGTCCTATCTCGAGCAACCGTGAGCCGGGGGACTGGATTCGGGCGTCAGGTTTGGTGGTAAGCAGACCGAAAAGCCAGACGCCGGCGAGCACGAACCAGAGATCACAGGCGATTTTGTAGTAGTCGAAATGCATGCGTCATTCTCCTTGCCAGATATGTCGTATACGACGTATCGTGTACGACGTATATTATCGGGCTTTCAGTCGCAGATGCAATCGGGAAAACTAAAACTGTGCCCGGGCTGAAAGATGTTAAAAAAGGGGACAAATTCGCAGCGCTTGGAGGCTACTTGAAGATTCTGGATCGCATTCTCAGTTGTCTGCTGATACTTGGCGGCATCGGCCACACAATCGGGTCGCTCCATTTCTACAAGAGTGGCCAGATGACTTTGCTATGGTCGCTATGCGCCAGTCTGTTTGTCTTTTTGTTTGCCGCCGTCAGCCTCATTCGCGCTGGGCGCCCGCAAGATACTGCTTTGGCATGGGTCTGCCTGGTGGCCGGCCTCTGCTGGATTGCTGCCTCTCTACGCTTCGGCGTGCTGATAGGCAATCTTCTGGATTTCCGCCCGTTGATCTTCGGAGTGCTCACCCTCGGCCTGTGTGCGTTCTGCGTACGGGCCTTAATTGCTAAGCGGTGAGTTCCTTATTGTGCGTGGCTCCTACCTTGGAGCTAAGTAGGCGCACCGACCTCCACTCGAAGACGTGGCAAAGGTCGCATTGGATGCCGGCATCGGGATCGTCGCCGGCCCGCTCTACAGTCCGGTGGGCTACCTGCCTGGGCGTCGCCGGACCAGCGATGAATGGAGGTGGGCCGCGGAAGGCTTACAATCCCTGGGGGACACGCTGGCGGCCAATGGTATTCCAGGCTTTGCGTCAGCTGAATTACGACGGGTGGCTGACCATCGAGGGCTTTGGTTTCGCGCTCAAGGATTTGAGCGCCGCGGCGGCCATTTGGCGAGACATCGAGCGCACTCCGGAATCGATCGCCTTCGAAGGGGTTAAGTTTTTGAAGAAGAGTGTTGCGGCCGGCTAGAGTAAATAACTCGTCGAAAAGAGGAGTGAGATGAAAGCTCGTGCACTCTTGATCGCGTTTGGCGTGGGACTAGCGCTCCAACTTGCCATGGTCGTTACTGGTCATTTCGTGCCGTTGGTGAAGAATAGCGGCTTCGCTATCGGTGGTATGGCAATTTCACTTCTTGCGGGATTTCTGTACGCAAAACTCACAGAAACCGGGTGGCGTGACAGCCTAGTTGGCGGCGTTCTCGCCGGCGGCGCTTGTGCCTTGCTCGGGATCGCAGTGTCCGTTCTGTTGAAGGATGTCCCGGTGCCGGTGTTGGGGTTCGGCACGGCGGCCTCTGCCATGAACGGCGTGGTTGGCTCGGCGCTGGGGCGGCTGTTCCGCTAATTGAACGTTTTCCCTTGCAGCCGGTAGCGGAATGCACACACCAGCCGCGTCTAATCCTACAATGGATGACGACTATCGCTGAATCGCTTGGCTAACCTCTCCTTTCTTACCAAATAGACGTAAGACGAGAGATGAAGTTAGCATTCCTTCAATAGGATAGGGTATACGAAACTTTAAATGTTACGTAATGCGTTGGGCAGCAAAGCCGGGTGTTGGTGGCCGGAGTCGGTCGCCAGTAACCACTCGCGATACATCATGGAGAAAGTTGCCCTCGCTCGAACAACTCCAGGGCGGCCGAGAACGCCTGGATCTTAGGCGGCCCAACCGCGGGAAGGTGCATACAAAACTCGTTTGGACTATATTTGCGATAGGCGCACTTTGTGTTCCAAAGCGCAGTTTTAATGGAGATTCTGAATGCCGCAAGTGGTTCGCTCGCCCAAGATATATGACGTATGCATCATAGGCTCCGGCGCCGGGGGTGGCACTGCCGCCAAGGTGCTGAGCGAAGGTGGATTGAATGTTGTGATGCTTGAGGCGGGGCCCCTGCTGAATCCACGCAAGGATTACAAAGAGCATGTGTGGCCGTACGCGCTGCCCCACCGGGGAGCCGATATCGGCGGCCGGGCGCGGCACGAGCTAAACGGAGAATTCCTGGCTCCCAACGGATTCTGGGAGATCGATGGCGAGCCCTACACGACGGCTCCCGGCACGAGTTTTCGCTGGTTCCGCTCGCGCATCGAAGGCGGCCGCACCAATCATTACGGACGCATCTCGTTGCGAGTTTCTCCCGCGGACTTGAAGGCTCGCTCCCGCGACGGCCTGGGAGATGACTGGCCGATCACTTATGAAGAGCTCGCGCCTTATTACGACAAGGTTGAATCGTTCATCGGTGTTTTTGGAACCAAAGAAAATCTTGCCTACGCGCCGGACGGGGTTTTTCTGCCTCCGCCTAAGCCGCGCTGCACCGAGACCCTGGTCAAGAAGGCCTGTGACCAACTGAACATCACGTGTATTCCCTCGCGCATGGCCATCATTACCAAGCCCGTGAATGGACGCCCGCCGTGCCACTACTGTGCGCAATGCGGAAGGGGCTGCATCAGTGCTTCCAACTTCAGTTCCAGTCAAGTGATGATTCCGCCCGCCCAGGCAACCGGCCGCTTCACACTGATTCCCAACGCCATGGCGCGGGAGATCGTGGTCGGCAAAGACGGCAAGGCGCAGGCGGTCTCTTACATAGATAAGACGACTCGCCAGGAAATGCGCGTGAACGCGAAAGCGTTCGTGGTGGCCGCGAGTTCCTGCGAATCCGCCCGCTTGTTGCTTAATTCGAAATCCACGCTCTTTCCCGATGGCCTGGCGAATTCCTCCGGCGTGGTCGGCCGCTATCTTACCGACAGCGTAGGTAGCAGCGTAACCGGATATTTTCCCCAACTGGCCGGTGTGGCGCCGCACAATCACGACGGTGTCGGCGGTATGCATATGTACATGCCCTGGTGGAGAGCTGACCGCAAGAACGATTTTCCCCGTGGCTACCACATTGAGTTTGGCGGAGGACGCCACATGCCCAGTGTCGGCAGCTTCGATGGTGTTTGCCAGGAGCATGAGGGCTATGGCGCATCGTTGAAGCAAGGGGTCCGCAGCAATTACGGGAACTCCATAGGATTTTCGGGCCGCGGGGAGATGATCCCCAATCCCGATACCTACTGTGAGATCGATCCCAAGGTGGTGGACAAATGGGGTATTCCGGTGCTGCGCTTCCACTTTGCCTGGAGCGATCACGAAATCAAGATGGCCAAGGATATGCAGGAGACCTTTACCGCCATCATTGAAGCTGGCGGAGGCACGGTCACGAGTCCGGCCAAGCGGGATCCCAGGGGCAATTACGGGATCTCGGAAGGTGGAGAGATTATCCACGAGCTTGGAACCGTGCGTATGGGGGATGATCCAAAGACCTCGGTCCTGAATAAGAATTGCCAGGCGCATGACGTCAAGAATTTGTTCGTGGCTGATGGCGCACCGTTCGTAACGGGTCCTGACAAGAACCCGACGCTCACTATCACGGCACTGTCGTGGAGAACTTCAGAATACCTGCTCGACCAGGCGAAAAAAGGGGAGATATAGCATGTCTGTATCCCGGCGCGACGTATTGAAGTCTCTCAGCATGGGGGCGGCGGCCACTTCTGTGTTGCGAGTGATTCCGCTGCAGGCGGCGGAGTATGCCCACCACATGATCGACTCGGAAAAGGCGGCCAGCAAGACCGGCACATACACGCCGAAATATTTCCCGCCGCAACAGTACAAGACTCTGCAATCGCTGTGCGAGTCGACCTTTCCCGCGGACGCGGACTGCGGAGGCGCCACGGAGGCGGGTGCTCCGGAGTTTATTGACTTGCTCACGAGCGAGAATCCGCAGTATCAGCTGACCCTTGGTGGGGGCCTGATGTGGCTCGACTCGAAATGTGTCGATCGCTACGGCAGCGCCTATCTCGATTGCACGCCACAGCAGAAAACGGAGATGCTCGATCTGATTGCGTATCGCAAGAACATCGCGCAGGACGCGAGCCTGAGCCAGGGAGTGGCGTTCTTTTCGTTCCTGCGCAACCTGACCGCGGACGGATTCTTTACCAGCAAGATTGGCATTGAATATTTGGGGTATATCGGAAATGGCTTCCTGGCGGAATTTCCCGGATGCCCTCCGGTGCCCGGGGTCTAACCCGTCTGCAGCACAAAGGGCTGCCCCGGACCATCATCACACCCGTCCAGTTCCTATTGAGCCATGTTACGAAACTGACTCCTTACGGAAATCACGCAAGTGATTCGAATAGCAGTTTCAGTTACCCCTTGCGCATCCAGGCTAAGCCTTCTGATGTGCCCGCCCGCGGCCGGTATTCACAGCCGATCCAGCCGTCGTAACCAAGTTCATCGATCAGGTCGAACAAGTAATCGTAGTTGAGTTCTCCGCGGTCGGGCTCATTGCGGTCGGGCACGCTCGCGATCTGGATATGGCCTACGTTTTTCTTTTCTGGGCCGGACAGATACTTGCGCAGCTTCATGCTTACATCGCCTTCAACAATCTGGCAGTGATAGAGATCCATCTGCACCTTGAGCGCGGGGCTGGCAATCTCGTCGACAAGGGCATGCGCCTCATCCTGGCGGTTGAGAAAGTATCCAGGCATGTCACGTGTATTGATTGGCTCAATCAGCAGCTGAATGCCTGCAGCCGCGGCCCGCTCGGCGGCCCACGCCAGGTTGGCCATAAAGGTACGGCGCATCGTAGCGTATTCCACCCCGGCGGATTCCACCCCAGCCATCACATGCACCCGCGGGCAGCCCAACGTTTGCGCGTATTCGAGAGCAGTGTGTATTCCAGCACGAAACTCGGCTTCTTTGCCTGGCAACGAAGCGAGGCCTCGTTCTCCTGCTGCCCAATTCCCGGGTGGAGCATTGAGCAGCACCTGGGTCAGGCCGTGCTCACACAGCCAAGTGGCCAGGTCCTTAGCCGGATACTCGTAGGGGAACAGATACTCCACTGCCGTAAACCCATCCTTGGCGGCGGCAGCGAAGCGATTAGGGAAGGGGCGCTCCCCATACATCATGGTAAGGTTGGCGGCAAAACGCGGCATCTACGTTGAGTCCTAAAATGACAAGCTACCACGAAGCGCCGAATTGCTGACGCAGTTGATCGATGCGCTGCGCTGAAAGCGGCTCCGTCTTTCGGCCGGAGAGCAACCAGAGCCGCGCTGTTTCCTCCAGCTCTTCCAGTGCGGCCATCGCGGCCGCTGGAGTGCTGTGCCACACGTTGGGGCCGAGCCGATCCAACATGACCGCGCGGATGGGCGTGCCCTGCGCCTGCATCTGCTCGATCGCCTGGGCCACCAACTCACCCACCATCGCGTCTCCTGGACGGTAATACTCGATCAACGGCACGTGACCAACCTTCATTACGTAATAGGGCGTGATGGGCGGCAGGATATCCTCCTGCTTCCAGACCCCCGTCAACGTGAGCGCAACCAAGTGGGTGGAGTGCGTATGAATCACGCAGCCGGCGTCTGGGTCGGCGGCATAGATACGGCGGTGCAGCATCAGAGTCTTGCTGGCGCGCTCGCCGCTCAGCTGTACACCATCCACCCCAACCTTGGCGAGAACGTCCGGCTGAAGGAAACCCAGGCAGGCCTCCGAGGGCGTGATGAGAAAGCCCTCTGCCAGCCGAACGCTGATGTTTCCTGCCGTGGAATGAACGTAGCCCCGCTCAAAGAGAGAGCGGCCCACACGACAGATCTCTTGCCTCAGTTCGATTTCGTTCATAGGGTCACAAGACGAAGGCAAAGGCTTTATCGAAAAAGTCGGGCGATCCAAAGTTACCCGATTTTAAAGCGATGTGGAGTCCGCCATTCGCGGCAGTGGAAGATGCGGCGTAACACCAGGGCACTCCGGGATCGATCTGGGGGCCAATCTGCATTTGCCGGATCGCGAGAGCTTGCACGCAAATGCCCGCTGTTTCTCCGCCTGCGACCACCAGGCTTCCTACTCCACGTTTGACGAACGCGCTAGCCAGGGCCGACATCGCCTGTTCGACAATTTCGCCCGACCGGGCCATTCCCAGTTGGGCATGCGCTACCGCAACCTCGGCAGGCTGCGCAGTCGAGTAGACGAGCAACGGCAGCGCGGTTTCGCTGCGCCAGCACGCGTCGGCCCATGCCAGCACGCGGGCAATCTCCAACTCGATGTCTGCCGCAAGCCGGAGCGGATCCAGTGCGTACGCCTCGCCTCCATCACGAATAAAGCGCTGCACCTGTCCGTTGGTGGCAACCGAGCAACTACCTGCGAGGATGGCCTTTTGCCCACGCGCCGGCGGTAGGTTCACGCGGGTTGACGGAGTAAAGCCCCAATTGCGCGGCAGGCTGTCGCCCAGTCCGGAGCTGGCAGTAAGAAATAACGAGTCGCGCAGCGCCTCGCCAAGCCGGTCCAGGTCTTCCTTGGTCAAAGCATCGACGATTGCGATTGCCATTCCCTCGGCTCGCAACTCGTCCATGCGTTTGCGAATCGCCTCTGACGATTGCGCTACTGTCCGGTAGTCGACCAGCCCCACCTTGCGTCCCTTGGCGGGATTCAGTTGCGCTTGCAGCACGCGCACCAGGTTGGCATCGGTCATTGGGGTGAGGGGATGATGGCGCATGCCACTGTCGGAAAGCAGCGTGTCGCCCACAAACAGATGCCCATGGACAACCGTGCGCTCGTTTTCAGGAAATGCCGGCGTGGCAATGCTGAAACCACAATCCAGCTCATCCATCAGCGCCTCGATCACGGGACCAATGTTGCCTGCTGCTGTGGAGTCAAAGGTCGAACAAACTTTGAAGTAGACCTGACCCGCACCCCTTTTACGCAGCCAGCGGCAGGCATGCAGAGATTGCTCGACCGCCGTGGAAACGGGTACCGTTCGCGATTTCAGGGCGACCACTACTGCGTCCGCATCAACCCACTCGTCGTCTGCGGGAACATCCACGGTCAGGACGACCCGCATCCCGGCGCGCACCAGGTTGTTTGCCAGATCGGTAGCGCCGGTGAAGTCATCCGCGATGCAGCCGAGGATAGGGGCGCCCGGCGGTCTCTCGGACGCGGAATCGCTCACCATTAAAGTCCTTGCTCCTTCTGGAACTGGCGAATAATTGAGATGAAATCAGGATCGGCGGCCAGGCCCAGGCGGCGTGCCCGGGCGCTCTCGAAGGCGGAAGCCCATCCGCCCACCATGGTGGCTATGGTTTCGTTCTCTTCGAAGCGCACTCTTTCGCGCGCCGCGCGGCCTGCCACCACCTCCAAAGCATCCAGCATCTCGCCGACACGAACTGTCAGGCCGGGCAGGTTCACGGCCGTCCCGGCACCCCATGCCTCGGGCGTAGCTTCTGCTGCCTTAAGCAAACCCTCGATCGCGCGTTGCGGCGAAGCGACGGCTACTGCTGTCTGGGGCGCCACCGGGCAGACTGCCTGCTGCCCATTCATGGGCTCACGCACGATGGACGATAGAAAACCGGAGGCGGCGGCATTCGGCCGGCCCGGGCGCACCGTTACGGTCATCAGCCGTACGCTGCGGCCGTCGATTAACCCGCGTCGGGTGTAGTCCGCCAACAGTTGTTCGCAGATAAATTTCTGGACCCCATAGGACGTCTGCGGCACAGGCAAGGTGTCGTCGTGGATGACGCGGGGCATCGGCAGGTCGACGTCGCCACCGAACACAGCCACCGAACTGGAAAACACAAAACGCGGCTGGCCTTCTGCGCGCAAGGCGTCAAGCAGGGCGCGGGTGGTATCCACGTTTGAACGCAGACCGAGATCGAGGTTCGCTTCGCATTCCGCGGAAACCGCTGCGGCGAGATGAAAGACCAGGTCGAAGTTCTCTTGTCCCAGGGGCTTAGCCTGGTCTATCAAAGCGCCTGTAGAAGCACTGACACGCTCGTCATGTGCTACGTCGGGCGGGGGTGGAACCAGATCGGCCAGCACCAGCCGGGCGATTGGGCGCCCTGAAAGATGTCCCCGGTTCAGGATCGTGCGCGCCAGCCTGCTTCCGAGAAAGCCTCCTCCGCCGGTGATGAGCACCTTTATCGTGTTTGCATTATCAATCGTCATTCGATCCTTTCTCTCTCTTCCCCTATACCGCGTCGCTGCCGATGACCACTTGGCGCACTCCATCGTATCTCCTGTTTCGAGACCAGACTAGAGGCTAAACTGATGCCAAAGAGACGATAGAATCGAGGTGGCCGGGCAGAGGAGCTTGTAAGCGATTCTGCTTCCGGAGCCGCTTCCCCTGTTTGAGTGGAGACCATGGCCAGACGTCTCAAATCAAGTCTCTCCCTCGATACGGTCAACGAGGCAATCGTAGAAACTCTGATCGAAGGTAAAGGCATAGGGCAAAAAATACGGCATCTCCGGTTGAAGCGTTCCATGGGCCTGGCTGAGCTGGGGCGAGAGATTGGCCTTTCCGCCAGCTTTCTCTCCCAATTGGAGAATGGGCGGGTGATCCCAACGCTCAAACATTTGGTCCTTATCGGACTGGTGTTCAAGAAGGAACTCTCTTACTTTTTCAGAGACGAGAATGAAAGAATCTTTCGTGTTTCCCGGGGCAAAGATCGTATCCGGTTGGCGGTGGGAGAATTCCTGCTATCAGACAGCATGAGTGTGTTGGTTCCGGATCGTCATATCGTCCCCTGCATTGCAGATTTTTTCCCCGGCGTCGAGGGCGCCTTCCATCCACAGATATTTGCGGGACTTGAGTTGGTTTATGTGATTGACGGCCCGCTCACGCTGTCGACAGAAGAGAAGGCTGAGTTGCTGCACACCGGGGACAGTGCCTGGATCGATGGCAGCACCAGCCGGCTGTACAGATGCCATGAAGGTAAGGCTGCGAGAGCGCTGATCGTGACTTTTGCACTTCGATCATGAAGCAGGGCGCGCAAAGCAACCGGGGATGTGGCAGTACTTTGGTGGGCTTCGCCGGTCGTTTTCGACCCACGTACCCTGGGTCGACCGTGGGGCACCCGGTACCGCTTCAAATGGGTTTTTTCAACCCGGCTAAGAAAACCCGCCGGCCAGCCTTGCCGCTTTGACTTTGTCGTTCACTTGCCCTACTGCTCGCAGCGCGCTCAGTGCTGCTCCCTCTTGCCAGGCCACGATATGGCTCACGTGGTCACCGGCGAAGATGATCGGCCCGTCAGGCTCGATGAGGGTCTCGTACCCCGGATTGATCTGCGTCCGCGATGCGGCCGGATGGCGTGCGTCTCCTGTCTGCCGGGTTAGGCCATAGGGTTGCCACCTCTCCTGCCCCGGCCCATAGGCCCTTATCCACGAACCCTCGTTATACGGTATTTGGCCCCAGCTCACATACATGGGCTTCTCCAACTCCTCGCCGTGGCCGGGATGCAGCCGCTCGATCGACTTGCGGCTCTCAGCAAACTTCTGCTCCATGGTGAGCCCTCGCAACGTGGAGCGGGACTCATCGGTGTATCCGCTCACCAGCACGCCGCGTGGGGTAAACAAGCCCGCGGAAGGAAACCAGATGGGGCTGCATCCAACGTTGACGAATTCCAGACCCCCGTAGATGTTGTAGTCCTGCTCCCAGAATCTGCGGCTTTCCCAGGCGATCTTGTAGGCGCTTGAATACGTACACTCATCGATCACTTTCTTGTACGGCGCGCTGAAGTCGTTGGGGATCTTCTTCAGGATCGTGAGCGGCATGGCGCAGATGCAATAGTCTGCCTCGATCACTCGCGCCGAGCCGTGACTCATATACCCGATCTTGACGCCTTTCGCGGTCTTGCGAATCTCCATGACTGGTGCGTCATACTTCACCAGGTCGCCGAGAGCCTTGGCGAATGCATAGGGGATGCGATCCATCCCACCCACCGGCTGGAACATGGTGGCCTGCATATCGAACTGCTCATCGAAGAGCATGCTCTGCCAGAAGTTTTCGTCCAGCAACGTGTGCATGTCGATGGGCTTGCTCAACACACCCGTCTGGTCGCCTGCGCCCGCCATTTGCGAGTAACCCGCGCGATCGCTGCCGCTGTACTTATCTGCGTCGTCCAGAGGGCCGTACGTTCGCAAAAAGCTCAGCATCCGGTCCCGGTCTTCCTGGGATAAATCCTGATCGAGCGCTCCCTGGTTGAGCGTCTTTGCCAGCAGTTCGCTTACGTGTCCGCGGGTATCGTTTTCGACCTGGCGCAAGACCATCGGTTTGCCATCGTTCGCTTTATCGTTCTGCAGGAAGGCGGAGCGCGACATATTCACTTCCACCTCGAGCGGCACACGCAGCTTTTGGCAGTAGCCCAGCATGGTGTGATGGACCGAGGGCAGCCGTGCTGGTCCAAAATTTTGGTAGTGCCCCTCGTCCCACGAGCAGGTCTGCGTGGTCCCGTCCAGAAAGGTAACTTTGTCTCCGCCGCGAACCGTCCAGTTTCTTCCCCCCGGTCTCTGACGGCTTTCGAGAAGTGTGCACTCGTATCCCAGGGCGCGGAGCTCGTAGGCTGCCACCAGCCCTGCGATCCCACCGCCCAGGATCACTGCTTTCACTCCTTTGCCGGACCCTGGCGCCCCTGGCTCGGCTCGCTCCGCAGCCGCAGGCATCAGGCCCAGGCCCTGCATCATCAGGAATGCCGCGCTGTATCCGCCTGCCCGCCCGACACGATTCAAAAACTCCCGTCTGCTAACCGCCATCGTATTTGTTTCCCTCTCAGAAAAAGAGTTCGCCGACCCCACCAAGCTCCACAGGAAATCCGGGGGCATCGATCCGTTCGATTAAGCATTTTCCCTAATACTATGGTCTGGCGAGGCCGGTTATGTGCGGCCATCCTTTTGACGGAATGGCGGCGTCACGTGCAGTTTTCCGGCCTACGCCATTGGAAAAAATGGCATAGGGTCCCCGATAATACTGAGCAATCCCGCTCCCCTGGCGGGGAGTGAACAAATGTATCTGACTGAGTGGAGAATTCAGTCTATCGCACTTCTTCTGGCATTCAAGCCTTCCGCTCACGGCCCGGCGGGGTTGATAGAGTAGATGTAACCAAGGCGAAGATGTGGAGGCGGCCTCTCTCATGCGGTTTACGCGGCGCGACACGATTAAACAGCCCGGTCCGACTGCGCAGGATGTGCGCTTCACCACCAAGAGTAAACCGCTGTATGCCTACGTCATGGGGATTCCGGCCCGCCAATTCGCTATCAAGCTGCTGGCGGCCAACAGTCAGCAGCAGCCCGGGAAGATATTCAACGTGCAATTGCTCGGATACCAGGACAAGCTGCATTGGAAGCAGGACAAGTCTGATATGGGCATCGCTTTGAAAGTGACGTTGGCCTGATAGGCTCAAAGACGAATGAAGCTGCTGATTACTGCTCTTTTACTCTCTCTCTCCGGCACGCTTTGGGCGCAAGGGGTAGACAATGCGATGCTGCTCAATCCGCCGGCCGACAGTTGGCCCATGTACCACGGCACGTATAACGGTCAGCGTCATAGCAAGCTGGAACAGATTACCCCTCGGAATGTCGGCACCCTGGCTCTCGCCTGGTCTTTTCAAACCCACCAGAGCGCGGAAATCAAGTCCACTCCATTGATGGTCGATGGGGTGCTCTACTTTACCGTGCCCGACAACGTATGGGCGGTCGATGCGCTCTCCGGCCACCAGCTCTGGCGTTACACCTACCCGCCCAATCATGGCTTGCACATTGGCAACCGCGGGCTCGCGATGTTCAAGGATTGGCTCTATTTCCTCACCCCGGATGGGCACTTGGTATCGCTCAATGCCAAAGATGGCAGCGTGCGCTGGATCGTGCCGGTCGCTGATTCCACGAAGGGGTATTGGACCAGCATGGCGCCTCTCGTTGTGCGCGACCATGTGCTGGTTGGTACCTCGGGCGATTTCGATAACCTGGTGGGGTACGTCCAGTCTATCGATCCGGAGACCGGGAAGCTGCAATGGCAATGGAATGCCACGCCCCCCCTGGGCACACCAGGAGCAACGACCGGCGGCAACTCATGGATGACGGGCACCTACGATCCTGATCTCAACCTGGTCTATTGGGGAACTGGGAATCCCACGCCGGTTCTCACCGCCTCGACCCGGCCTGGGCAGGATCTTTATACCTGCAGCATTGTGGCTCTCAACCCGGACACCGGAAAACTGGTGTGGGCCTTTCAGCCCTCCCCACACGATACGCATGACTGGGATGCGTCCGAAACCCCGGTGCTGGTGGATGGAATGTTTCACGGCAAGCCGCGCAAGATGCTGCTGCAGAGTTCCCGCAACGGCTATTTCTTCGTGCTCGATCGAACCGACGGCAAGAGCTTGCTCACCGTTCCGTTTGGGCCGGTCGACTGGTCGCTTGGGGTCGATAAGCAGGGGCGTCCCATTCCCAACCCTGCCAAGGAGCCGGCGCCCGACGGGCGGTTGATAGCGCCTGACGAAGGTGGGATGACCAACTATCGCTCTCCCAGTTTTGACCCGAAGACCGGATTGTTCATCGTCTCCGCCCATCCCAGTTACTCCATCTATTTCGCCAAACCGGCTGATGGTACCTACGGCTGGGCCGGAGCCGATTACGGTCTGTGGGGTAAGGCCGTCATTGAGGCGATCGATTACCAGACAGGCAAGATCCGGTGGACGCATGAGTTGGGAAGCGGATCTTCAGGTGCGGGAGTCCTGACCACGGCCTCTGGACTCACTTTCAGCGGCGACGTCGATGGCAATTTTCTAGCTCTCGATACCAGCACGGGCAAAACGCTTTGGCACGCTGGCTCGGGCGCGAGAATCGAAACTTCACCCATCAGCTACCTGCTCAACGCGCGGCAATATTTGGTAATTAGCGGCGGAGGGGTGCTCTTCGCCTGGGCTTTGCCGCAGGCCAGTAGTCGGTAAATGTAACCTTAACTGAATTAGCTAGCATCATTGTAGGACTGCACGCCCAGCCGAGGGAGTCCGGGTTGCCCGCTAAATCCTGCTGTACGCTTCTGAGCATGTTGCCGGCCGGCTCTGGTAGTCGGGAGTTAGCCGCGTAAGAGAATCCTCCCCCAAAAGTTTCGCACTTGTGTAGTGATCCGAGCCTAGGTAGGCTGGTGGGCACCGGGAGGAAGGTCAAGATGCAGCGGATGGGGATCGTGTGTGTGGCAGCGTTGATGTTTTCGGGAGCGGCTTGGGGTCAGAGCAGCCCGCTGGCCAGTGAAGTGCAGAGTGCCTATGCACGAGTCAAACCGAACATCCTCAAGGCGGCCGAGAAGATGCCGGCGGGGGACTATAGCTACAAGCCAACTCCGGATATTCGAACCTTTGCCCGGGTGGTAAACCACGTGACCGAGGCGCAGAGCCACATTTGCGGCGCGGCCAACCATGTGGATCCCAGCGCAGCGCTAAAGGTCCCGGCCGAGACTGCGGATAAGGCTGCAATCCTGGAGGCGCTGAATGCTTCCTTTGCCGAATGTGACAAAGCCTATGCCGGTCTAACCGACGCCAACCTGACAGAAATGCTGCAGGCCGGCCCGGCAAAACGGTCGCGCTTGAGCATGCTGTGGGGGAACGTCTCCCATGACAACGAGCAATACGCCACACTGGCGCTATATCTGCGATTGAAGGGGCTGGTGCCGCCCAGCAGCGAAAAATAGCGGCGTAATTGTCAATCAACATACCTGCGGTCCAGGTTCACCCAGGACCGACATGCTGCAGGATTCTCAGCCGTCCCCTTCGACAGGCTCAGGGCAGGCTCTGCGGGACTGGATCCTTCGCTCTCGCCAGAATCCAGGACGAAACCTCAGCCAGTTTTGTCCAAATTTGATGGGCGGATTTGGATCGCACTCACCAAAAAACAAATCAGGTATTACGGGATATCGTGATCAGTCCCGAAGGGACGGCTGAGATGGCTGAGAGTAGCCCAGGACGCTAGTCCAGGACGTTAGCCCTGGGTGTAGATTGCCGCCGGAATTAGTCCCGCAGGGACGGCTGAGAATCAGACTTGTCCAAATTAGCCCTTTTCTCGATGGACTGATTCGCCTGAGTGCTCACTGAAAACAAATCAACCATCGGGTGTATTGCGATCAGTCCCGAAGGGACGGCTGAGAGTAGCCCAGGACGACAGTCCTGGGTGAACCTAGATCGCACGCAACCGCTGACAATCGATCAACGAATCCAACCCGATTCTATTTGAGACCCGCCCGCTTCCATACCTAACTCACGATCGCGATCTTGCCCGCCGGCGTTCTGGTAAAAGCATGCAGGGTGTTGCCATTCTCATCCAGGTGGCGCAACGTCATCAGCTGCGCTGTTACCGAGATGTGGCTAAAGCCGTAAACCTTCTGCGCATACGGCCCGCGCTGCGCGGGATCAACTTTGAGCGAGTACAAATCCGCACCGCCACCCCCAGAAAGGAAATGGCTTGTCCGATGGCCCTCGAACTCCAGGTGCTGCAAGTCATGGTCGTGGCCCGCCATGTAAAGGCCCACACCATACTTTTGGAATAACGGATCCCAATCGCGAACCAGGACGGGATGGTCTCCGTGCGGCCCATCCGAATAGACGGGATGATGGGCGATGACTCCCAGAAAGGGAGTAGTACGGGGACGCTTTAGCTCGGTTTCGAACCAGGCAAGCTGCTCTGCCTGTTGTTCCGGAGTCAAAGTGAAGTCCCGCCCCTCGCTTTTCTTGCCGTCCGCACGCGGCATGTTGCTATCGAGGGCCAAAAACGTGATCAACGGATTCTTCGCGGGAAACTCAAAGCGATACCAGCGCGCAGGCATTGTCCAGCGGGTCGCGGCGCCGCCGGTGCGACCGCTGCGCGCGTACTCCAGTTCCGCATCTACTTTGCTTTCAGGCCAGCGCTGATAATCGTGGTTTCCCAGCACCGCATATGCAGGGCAAGGGAAGTCGCTGGAGGGGTACATCTCTTCGAAATATTTTTGCCAGCGGGGAGACGCGGCGCCTCCCGCCAACTCGCCATACCAGTTATCTCCTAACATCAACAGCGCCTGCGGGTGAACCGAATGTTGTTTGGCATACGCGCGCAAGCCCGCTGCCACCTGGGATTGCGCCGTCGGGTTCTCATATCCCCAATCGCCCAACACCAACAGTTGCGCGGCCGCGGGGTCCGATGGCACAGAATCAGCCATGCCCGAGAATGTTCCAAGGCTGGCCAAGGCACTGAAAGCAAAACTTTGCCGCAGAAACCGCCGGCGGCTGAGAGCATGAGGTGAGGAAGAGAAAGCCATATAGGCGGGTATACCACTTTTCTCGGAACGCCTGAAGAACGGGGTTTCCAGACGGAGCGGATCCCACTACAAGGCCCCGTGTTCTAATGGCACGGCAACACAATTCATGCGCCGAGGAGCTGCATGCGAATCAAAGTTTATCTCGTCATCCTGGCAATACTTGCCGCGCCTGTCTCTCATGGCTGGGCCCAGAAAAGCCAGCAAACGTATGAGGTTGTGGTGGAACGCGGTGTGGTCGCGGCCATGCGCGACGGGGTCAAATTGCGGGCGGACATTTACCGGCCCCGCAGTGAAGGCAAATTCCCGGTGCTTTTACAGCGCACGCCGTATGACAAGAACGGTGGTTTTGCCTTTGGGATGAGGGCAGCAGCGAAAGGCTACGTGGTTGTGATTCAGGATGTGCGCGGACGCTACACGTCTGACGGTGAGTGGTATCCGTTCAAGTACGAGTCCGACGATGGCTATGACACGGTCGAGTGGGCAGCGCGACTGCCTTATGCCGACGGCAGAGTGGGCATGTTCGGCGGTTCCTATGTGGGCGCGACGCAGATGCTCACCGCTATCGCTCATCCACCCCATCTGGCCGGCATTTGTCCCGTCGTCACGGCGAGCAACTATCACAATGGGTGGACCTACCAGGGAGGCGCATTTGAACAGTGGTTCAATGAGTCCTGGACCTCCGGCCTGGCACAGGACACGATGACCCGTATCGTCAAGACCGATACCAACGCCAGAATCGGGGCGGAAGTGCTGCCTCTGACAAAATACCCCCTTTTCAACCTGAATTTCTCGCCCAGCCAAGATGGTCTGATGCACGTGGCGGCGCCCTATTTTCTGGATTGGCTTGCTCATCCTGATTACGACGGCTACTGGAAGCGTTGGTCGATCGAGGAGAATTACCCATCGATCCAGGTTCCGGCACTCACGGTTGCCGCGTGGTACGACATATTCCAGGGTGGCTCGCTGAAGAATTACGA
>CAWFGM010000047.1:0-127371 GCA_963815175.1 uncultured Acidobacteriaceae bacterium | reverse complement strand
ATAGGTCTGCAGCCACTCGACACCGGTTTCCCGCCCTTGCGGCGCTCCACCATGCAGTGGATGGTTTCAAGGCCGTGAAAATCGTAGCTGCCCATGCCCCCGTAGCCGACAGAAACAGCTTCGTGCGCGGTGGCCCCCGACGGGAACTCCACCGACGGAACTCTCCAGGTCACCGCCAGGCTTGACCCTCCCTGGAGAGGAAAGCCCATCTGATGGGAGGTGTCGACCATCTGCTTCGACCAATCCCACCTGTAGGAAAGCTCTTTGTCGTTGAAGTATGGGACCGACCGGCCGCTGTCGTGGAAGACCTCGTGACCTGCTCGAAGAATTCGAAGTGGGGATGCTTAATGATCCCGTCTCGGTGAGGGGGTAGGTACCGTGCTCGCCGACCGCGACTACTCCATCGACCCCCAGCTTGCTGGTGCCGAGGGTTAAGGTTTCCGCGATGGTGGGGTAGACCTTCATGGTGGGATGTCGATCCACCCTTTCCTGGGTCAAATCGCCTTCGCCCCGTTGATCGACGTAGAGCGATACCACGTCCATCGCCGGATGGTGGAAAGTGCCGGCCCATCCATAACCATCGAGGAAGCGGTCCACCACGTGTTGGCCGTGCAGTAATCTCTTATAGGCAGTGATCACGGCAGCGAGCCGGGGGCGATGGGTAGACGTCGTATTCTGAGGCATGGCAGATCCTGTGGAAACGATTGGTTGCGAGCGAGCGAGAGCGAATGCTGACCCGCCGCCGATTTCTCGGCTACGCGGCACTGGCGCCTGTTGCGTTGCGCTCCGCGCTCTGGGCCGGCCCTCCTCGGTCCGCCGTCGATCAGATCTCTGCGCGCGCATGGGCCGTGCATAAGCGGGCGCTGATCTTCGACGGACACGTCCACGCATTAGACCGCGAGTTCTATCACGGTGGCAGTATGGGCACGCGCAAGCCTGATGGACAGTGGGATCTGCCGCGTGCGCGGGAAGGCGGAGTAAGCGCGTTCTTCCTCTCAGTGTTCATTCCTGAAGAGTACTACCCGGGCCGATTTGAGACCAAGCAGGCGTTCCGCCGGATCGATGACGCGCTGCGCCAGGTGCAGATGAACAGCGACCAGGTCGCGCTGGCGTTGAACGCGGACGATGTGGAGCGCATCCATGCCCAAGGAAAGATGGCCGCGGTGCTGGATATTGAAGGCAGCTACGATCTGGATGGTGATCTGGGAGTTTTGCGCGACCTGTATCGGCTGGGACTGCGTTCGGCACAGCTTTCGGCGCACAATTGGAACCAGCACTACGCCGACTCCTGCTGCTCGCCGGCGCAATGGAACGGCCTCACCCCGCATGGCCGCGATGTGATCCGCGAGATGAACCGGCTGGGCATGGTGATCAACGTATCGCACTCGTCAGACGAGACGATTTCCCAGGCAATCGATGTAAGCGACGGGCCGGTGGTCGCCACCCACCACGGCCTGCGCAGCGTCAACAATATCCCGAGGAATATGCCGGACTGGCTGCTCAAGAAACTGGCCGCCAAAGGCGGCGTTATCGGCTTCCAGATCGGCAGCGAGTTCAACTACCCCAAGGAGTACGCTTACCTCACCGCGCACCAGAAGAAAACATTTTGGGACACCACCAGTATCCCGGATCGAGTGAAGGGCAAGACGATCTACGAGGTGGACCAGCTGGTGGCGCCGCAGTTCCCGATGCCGGGCGCCCAGGTACCTGACTCGGTCATGATGACGGTTGACGATTGGGTGGGGGTGGTGGATCGAGCCATCCAAATGGTGGGTGAGGATCACGTGGCGATCGGCACCGACTTCGACGGCGGACCGACGCTGGCGCGTGGCATGCGTGACGTCCGCGATCTGCCGATGATCACCGAAGCTATGTTGCGCCGCGGATATTCGGAGGAGCGCATTGACAAGTTCTGGGGCGGCAACTTGCTGCGGGTCTTCCGCCAGATTACGCAGAAGCGGACATGAACGTGTGCCCGGCTTTTGTGGGATAAGATCTTTCAAACAGCAGCTCGCTGCATACGGGAGATATTTATGGGATCGTCTAAGTGCCGAAGAAGGATCTACTATTCCACCTGCGTCACACTGGGGTTATTGCTCATCGCCCATTCTCGAGCCCAAACGCCCTCTCATTATGAGGCGACGATCGAATCTCTCAATCAGCATCCGCTGCCGCAGTGGTTTGACGATGCGAAGCTGGGGATATTCATTCACTGGGGGCTCTATTCGGTGCCGGGCTGGGCGCCCCTCGAGATGGTGGACTTTACCAAGCCGGACTTTTTGAAGAAAAATCCGTATGCGGAGTGGTATTACAACACGGTCCGCATTGATGGTTCTCCAACGCAAGCTTACGACAAGGAACACTACGGAGCTGACCACGACTACTACAGCTTCTCCCAGACCTTCGATAGTGAAAGCATGAAGTGGAACCCGGATACCTGGGCAAAGACATTCAAAGACGCCGGCGCCAAATATGTTGTGCTGACGACGAAACACCATGAAGGGTTCACGCTATGGCCGAGCACGATGGCCAATCCGACGCTGCCGCCGCAGCGACAGCACGCTACCCGCGACCTGGTTGGAGCACTGACGGAGTCGGTTCGCAAAGAGGGGCTGAAGATGGGGCTTTACTATTCGGGGGGCTTTGACTGGACGTTTGTTCCTGGTCCAATCACATCCATGGCAACCTTCGAGAGCACGAAGCCGCAGAGCGAAGCCTACGGTAAATATGCGGACGGGCAATATCGAGAATTAATTCAAAAGTATCACCCGTCAATTCTCTGGAACGATATCGACTATCCGAAATCTGGCAACGCGATGGCGATTGAGGCCGAGTTTTATAACACAGTGCCGGACGGTGTCGTCGATGATCGCTTCGGTATCAAGCACACCGACTACACCACTCCTGAATATGCGACCCTGAAGGAAATCAACCCAAAGAAATGGGAGGAGTGCCGCGGACTTGGACAATCTTTTGGCTATAACCGCGCGGAGGGCGAGGCGCAAACGATTGCGCCCGACAAGCTCATTTACCTGTTGGTGGATATCGTGAGCAAGAACGGCAACCTTCTGCTCGATGTGGGTCCAGAGGCCGACGGAACGATCCCCGCTGTGCAGATGGAACGACTGAAGGCCCTGGGGGCATGGCTGTCACAGAACGGTGAAGCCATTTACGGCACGCATCCCTGGAAGCGTGCCGAGGGGAAAACTGCCGAGGGTATCGACGTTCGTTATACGCAGAAGAAGTCAACTCTGTACGCGACCTTGATGGGCGAGGTGAAAGGACCAGTGGTGACTTTGACCGACCTGAAGCCGAAGAACGGGGCGAAGATAGAATTGCTTGGCTACAAGAAACCGTTGCAATGGACGCAGGTGGGTGAAGACATCAAGGTTAGCGTGCCGCCTTCGCTGCCAGGCAAATACGCTTATGTTCTGGGAATCGAGCAAAGCGGCGCAATGTAGCCTGACCTCAACGAAAAGTCTTCTACCGCCCTACGTTTCACAAAAGCAGAGTTTCTCTGCAGCCTGCTAGGCCTTCGGGGCTGCGCTGAAGATTTCGGCCAGGCGGTCAGCGATCAGCTTGTCCTCGCCGTCCTTGAGCTGCCAGACAGCGAAGCCGAAGCTGTTCGGGTCACTGGCGTGGCCATGGTGGACAGGGTGATTCTCTTCCGGCGGGGCGTCGGGATTGCGTCCGCGCATGCCGCTCGCGCCGGCGCCCATGCTGCCAATGCCGATGGGGCGCGTGTCGGCCAGCTTCTGCATCACCTCCGGCCCAGTGATGTTGAGTTTCGTGCGATCGATCTGCCAGCTGTAACGCGGCGTCACATTGCCCAGAGCCTGCGGATTGAACTCGCGCGGTAGCGCGGTGACGCCGAACTTCTTCACCTTCTCGGTGATCACCTGCGCGCGTTCGTCGTACATCCTCAAGGTGGCGTCATAGTCCTGATTGACGAAGAGCTCGAGCGCCTTGAGCAGACCGAAGATGGTCTCCTTGCCGACCTTGCAGCAACGGCCGATGCGATCTTCCTGCGGGCTCATGTTCAGCAGCGCGTAACGAATCAGTTCCTCTTTGCCGATCAGGATACCGGAAGCCTGCGGCCCGCAAATATCCTTGCCTCCGCTGAAGGTGACCATGTCGAAGCCGACCGCCGGATACTCCCACAAGCGCTCTTTCGGCGGCACGTCGGCGGATGCATCGTTGAAGGTGTAGATGTTGTGCGCGCGGGCGATGGCCACGGTTTCAGGGCCGCTGACCTGGCCTTTGTCGGAGAGGATGTTGGTGAAGTGGATGGCCACGGTCTTGGGATTGATGGCGGCTATCATCTGTTCGCGCGTTTCCACTTCAACCAGCTTCGCGCCTGTCTGGCGAATCTGGTGGTCGAAGGGATAGCGATGGCTCTTCTGGATGATGACCTCGTTCCTGGGGAAATCAGCCACGTCGGGAATGGTGTGCATACGGGGCTCAAGATCCTCGGTCATCATGCCGGCGTAGCCGACAACCATGGCCGCAGCCGCGCCGCCCGTCACCAGGCCGGTGTAGCCTGCCGGAGACTTGCACAGTTTCGCTATGAACTTGCCTGCCGCGATTTCGAGCTCGTCAATCAGAACAAAGTGCTCGTTACCTCGCCGCATCAGCTCCATGACTTCCGGCTTCATCAACGACCCGCCGATGACGGTCAACGTGCCGTTGATGTTGACAAGAGGCGTGACTCCAAGCTCGGCGTAGATGTCGCCAGTACAACCAAGCCCACTGGTAATGGGGACGATGGGGTTGCCGTCCACGGAGGGCAAAGACAGTTTGGGCTTCTTGCCAAACATGCCGGCCGCGCTCGACTCAGCCGGAGCAAACAGGCCACCGAGAGTGGCGCCCAGCGCGGCTACAAAGGAACGGCGGCTCCAGTCAAATTTGAAATTCATGATCGCTTCCTTTCAACTCGGTCGCACAATCCTGTCTCAGCTAGCGGTGGGCGGAGTGAGGACGGCTGCGCTACCCACGATCTCAATCAGCGAGTCACCGGGGATCCATTCGAGAGCCATGCAGGCGCGGGAGGGTAACTTTGCCGGGAGAGAAATACGTCCCGTAGATCTTGTTCAATGTGTCGTACTGCGCTTTATGGGCATCGAACCTTGCCTTACCTGTAGGCGTGGGAATGCCGTCAGCGAGCGGAAGACAGAGAAACACCTCCAGGTGGATGATGCTATCCATGGTGCAGCCGGCACGCTCCACCGATTTTTTGAGCGCGTCCATGGTGCGGGTCACGTGCTTCTCGAAGGGATCAGTCACGAGCACGTGATCGTCCTTGGGATAACCGTCATTGGATCCGGTGCCGGAAAAGTAGTAGATGCCGTTATGCGTGTGATTGCCGCTGGCACGACGAGCTGGTGGAGCACCAGGCGCAGCGGCGAGGCGCTGATTGGAGCGCGAAGAGTTTCGGGGTCCCGGCGACCACCGCCGCCATCGCGGCGATCTTGCTAAAGAACCCCCGTCGCGTATTCATTTCCATAATTCTCCTTCGCACTCGCTTCCGTGAGGTTTTCAGCAATGCGGCATTACTGTCACATGTTACCAATTCAGGCCTAGAGAGCCGTTGGAGTCGGCGCTCAGTCCTCTTGAGGCGGCGAATTGAGGGGAGACGATGGAAAAGTGGTCGAATACGACCTCCAGCGCCTCCTTACCGGGTGCGGCAGCCATCATGCCAATTTTGACTGGCACATGCGGCGGAAAGTATGCGAGCCGAATCATCAACCACTTCTGGTTGTCGCGGGAATACGAAACCTGCACCGTATCGTCATAGCGCTGCATGCGCAACCAGAGGAAGGCGGGGTTGTCAGCACATTTAAGTACAGACCAATCGGAAAACTCGCGCGTGACCACGGCACTCACGCTTTGCTTCCCGTCCAAAAATTCAATTCCTGCCTTGATCCAGTTCCGGTCGTCGATGCGGATCATCAGACCCGCCTGGTGATAGAGCTCCTGATATTTCCCCTTGATGCTGACCTTGGCTTCAAAATTTCCAGCGTGTTCCTCATAACGAAATGGACCGTTGTCGCGGATAAACCCATAATGGGTCACGCGCCAATAATCTGTGCCGGGAGACGCCGTTTCGGTCAGCGTATCATCGATCTCTTTCCAAGCAGCAGGCGGATTAAGCCAAGTGCGGGCACGTGTTTGATCTGTCATGGTAACCATAAGCATACCGAAAAGAGCGAAGGGCAGATTGATCATTCAAGGCGACTGCCAACCGGTTTGATGAGGGAGTTTGCACTTGTGGAGTTAAGGTGATGAGTTCAGAAGCGACCGCGAAGGCGATACAGACAGAGCTCATCCAGATAGACGGTCTGCGGGGCATTCATTTCGCGCGTCACGGCTAAGTGCTTGCCGCTTCAGCCCCGACGAGAGACTTCTCATTTGTCAGCTACGTTGCTCAAGCCACGAAAGCAGGCTCGCGCGTGCCAACTACTCGCGACCTAATCCTCCAACTTCAGGCCTACCGACTGCATCAGTGTAAGCGCGTTGCTGGTGCGCACGATTCCGGGATGCAGCCGGTAGTCAAACTTAAGCTCGCCTTCTTGGATGCTGTCTTCAAAGTGGTAGTTTTGCGCTAACTCGCCCATCGTCTGCGGGATTTCAGTGAGGGCCAAATCGTGCGTAGTCACCATTCCGATGGCTCCCCGGCGCACCAACGCACGAACCACGAACCGGGTTCCGTCGAACCGGTCTCGCGAATTGGTTCCCGAAAGCAGCTCATCCAGCAGGAATAGAAGCGCAGGTGGTTCTTCTGCCAAGTCTGCGAGAAGCTTAAGCCGTTTGATTTCCGCGTAAAAACGCGAGATGCCCCCTTGCAGTGAATCCAGCACGCAGATTGACGCTCCCACGGCAAGCGGGGAAAGGCGCAGCCGCGTGGCTCGCACCGGCGCGCCGCACTGTGCCAAAACCGCGTTGATTCCCACGCCCCGGAGAAACGTGCTCTTACCCGCCATGTTCGGACCGCTGATCACGATCAACTGCATTTTGCTGCCTAACGTCAGGTCGTTGCCCACTGCCGTACCGGCGGGCAACAGCGGGTGCGCCAGCCCCGTTGCCTCAAAGCAAGCACGCTCATCGACAAACTCCGGCAGCACGTCTGCGGGATGCTCCCATGCATAACAGGCGAGCGCGGAGAGTGCTTCGAACTCGCCTACGGTAGAGAGCCAGGCGCGAATCGCAGAGCCGAACCTCTGCTGCCAACGTTCCGTGGCCATGGTCAACTCTGCGCTGTAGAAAATGAATGGGGAAATCACCTGAACCAGCAGATTTCGTCGTCCCTCTAACCAATAGACGATCCACTGCAACCTCTTCACCGCGGCAGAGGGCGTTATGTCTCCGGAATCGAGCGCGGCTCGCAGGCTACGCAGCCGACCAGAGGCGAAGGTCTCTTGTTCCAATACTTGCAGAACTTCCGCTAACATGCTGAGGTCCTCGGTGGCCCCCTCTACTGCTTGGGCAGATTCTGAGACCCGCCGCCGCAGGGCGACGCTGACTCCGAGGTTCACGATCGACATCAGCAACGCGGCGCGCAACGAGTCCGCCGGGAAAGCGCCTCCAGCGATCAGCCAATGCACTAGCCCAAACTGCGCATACGCCGTGGCGCCTACCCACAGCGTAGCGAGAAGCGCCAATGCCGGCGCAAGCCATCGCGGGAACATCCGCTCGCGTTCTGCCCATGATGCCAGCGCGTCCGGCTGAACTCCCAGGCGCACACTCTCTCCCGCGACAAACAGGCTCCTGCGAAAACGGAGCTTGTCCTTCATTTCCGTGATTGCCTCCTGCCGGGAGCGTATCTCTTCTGGCGCAGCTGCATGAAGGAGCCACCGAGCGACCGTCTGTTCGCCAGCCCGAGTTCTGACAGTGCAGAGCAACTCGAAAAGCGACCCCTTGCCGAAAATGTCGAGATCCCGCGCGTACGGATGGGCGAGATCCAGAAAGCGATCTCCGGTCTCTCCGGTTCCCGCCCACCTGTCTTGCAGGCGCGCGATTCCACGCTCGTAAAATTCGATCACTCGCTTTCTCTCACGGATGGCGCGCAGTACACGATCATGCCCCACTGCCAACGGCACAAAAATCACCACGGGGATTAGGAGCAGGCCCTGAAGACCCGGAGAGCGCAGCAGCGGGATGGCTGCGATGGCTCCTGCGAGGAACACGACCATCTTGGCATAGCCAAGCCCGGTGTCCAGTTTTTGCTGGAGAGCCAATCGAGCTTGGTTCTCCAGCAAAACGCGATGATAGAGGGCTTCAGGAGATTCCATGCGTCAATAATCGAACCTTTCCAGCACTTTTACGCCTTCGGGGTTGGTCCGTGAACATTATCAGGGCGTGGGCCTAACCGAGTGGCGTGGATTTGAGGTGTACCCTTTCAGACCATCGCTGGGTCTTCTACATTCCATGCTCCTTCTGAGAGGTGGCCTGTTCGTAAATTCGCGCAAGCTAACGTCCATTGTCAGGAAATGGGGTGATCACGTTCAAGCTTCGATCCAGAAGTGCGGCTGGGCGAACAACGAGAAGTTCCCCGATGGTCCGTTTCCAGATTAGACCCGTGACGTCGATGGTAGTCTTGCGTCCAGCAGAATAGCCAAGGGTGGTCAAACTTCCGTCTGGAGCAAGGATCGATCACTTCATCAAATTCGAGTGTCTTTGCCGGCCGAGGTTTTTCATGCCTCGTGGTCCTCTAGATAGCATGCTTCGCCACCCAGAGAATGCGAAAGGAAGCCACATACATTGGTTCAGATCGGTAAGATGGTGGGAACAAATTGCGCCGCAGGAGCGTTCGGGTATAGAACGGCCTGAAATTGTGATTCACAGAAGGCCGGTGGGGGAGAGATGAAGCGAGACCTGCGATTTGCTGTTCGAATGCTTTTGAAACAGCCCGGCTTTAGCCTGATTGCGGTCCTCACCCTGGCGCTAGGGATCGGGGTGACTTCCGCGGTGTTCAGTTTGATCCAAGGCGTGCTCTTGACGCCGCCCCCCTACAAAAAGCCGCAGCAACTGGTGCTGGTGCAGACTGCACGGACCGACGGGCAAAAGGAGGATAACCCGCGCGACTGGCCCGCCCAACAATGGTTGGATTGGCAGAAAGAAGCGAAGTCGTTTACGGCCTTTGCCGGCTACTATTGGCAATTCAATTTCCTGATCCGCAATGACGGCAGTCAATCGATCCAGGGTATGGCGGTGGCCAGGGATTACATGCAGATCATGGGATTGCGTCCCGTGGTGGGGCGCGGCTTTACTGAGCAAGACTTCGGTCCGGGGCCCGTCAAGGTGATTCTTCTGGGGTACGAGTTCTGGCAACGGACGTTCAACGGCGATCCGCAAATCATAGGGAAAACGGTCCGCATCAGCCGCTGGGAGGTGCCGCCGACCATCATCGGCGTGTTGCCGCCGGGAGTGCGGTTTCTGCCCTCGCCGGGGGCAGCAAAGGAGCCTAACTACAATGTGAACGCGCTGGTGGATTTCTGGAGTCCTGCCGAGCCCGACCCGAAAAACATGAAGGACCCAGAATGGAATGTGGTGGCGCGCCTGAAGGATGGGGTAACGCCTCAGCAAGGGCAAGGCGAGCTGGCGGTGCTGACGGCTCGGGAGGCACGAACAGAGAAACAATTTGAAGGTTTTCGGCCGCAAGTGCAAACCCTTACTGACGAGATGAATGAGGGCGGCCGAGGCATTCTGTTCCCGCTACTGGGTGCGGCCGCGCTGGTGCTGCTGATCGGTTGCGGTAATACCGCGGCTTTGCTTTTGGTGCGCGGGCTGCAACGGCAGCAGGAGTATGCCGTTCGCAGCGCGATGGGGATGGGTCGAATCGCCCTCCTGCGCCAGGTATCCATCGAAAGCCTCTTACTGGCGCTTCTGGGTGGGGTCTTCGGAGTAGGGCTGGCGGTCGGCATCGTAAAGGTGTTCAAGCTGATTGCGGGACATGCGATTCCGCGACTAGATAATGTCACGGCGGGATGGGGTGTGCTGGCATGGGGGCTGGCTGCGGCTGTGCTGGCGTCGATGTTGGCGGCTGTTTTTCCGGCCTTGCGGGCGTTGCGGCTGGATCCCATGGAGGTGCTGAAGGATGCGGGCCCGAAAGGAACCGCGGGACTCGGGGAACGCCGCCTTTTGCGCGGAGTTACCATCACGCAAACCGCGCTCACTCTGGCGCTACTGGTCGGTGCCGGCTTGCTGATTCGCACCATGATCAATATTGCGAGAGTTCCGTCAGGCTACAACACAAGCCACATCTTAACCATGAGTGTTACGGAGGTTCGGAGCTTTTCAGAGTGGACCAATTTTCACAAGCAGGCCTTGCAACGGGTAGCGGCCATCCCGGGGGTGCAATACGCGGCGTTCGCTTGGGGAGTGCCCCTTACCGGAAACAATTGGCCGGCGACGATGGAGATCGAAGGACAGCCGCCGGCGGTGAAGGAGAGCGACAAGATCGCGATGCCGTTGCGCGCGGTCACCGAGGATTATTTCAAGTTGATGGGCCTCCCGATGCTCGGGGGACGGATGTTTCGTTCGAGCGACGATAGCAAGGCGGTCAACGTAGCCATCGTCAACCAGGCATTCGCGGATAAGTATTTCCCTCATGGCAACGTGATTGGGCGGAAGATTTGGGGGAACGGCCGGCACAAACCGGCTACGGAAATCGTCGGGGTGGTCGCTAATGGCCGAACCGACGATTTGACGCAAGCAGCATCCCCGGAGATCTATTTGTCGTTGTGGCAGGCAACCGCGTTTTCGAAGCACCTGGTGATTCGCACGGCGGCGGACCCGCGGACGGTTATAGTCGCGGTAGAACGTGAATTGCGCGCGGTGGATCCCACCGCCGCCATTGAAAATCCCAGGACACTAACGCAGATTCGCGACGAATCTTTGGCGTCGCGCACGTTCGCGATGCAGTTGTTGGTCGGGTTTGCTGTGGTGGGGAGCATGTTGACGCTGGTCGGCATCTACGGCGTGCTTGCACTGTCGGTGGCCTCGAGACGCCGTGAGCTGGGGATTCGCCTGGCGGTTGGTGCTCAACAAAAGGACATTCGGCGGCTCATCTTCGGCGAAGGATTTCGTTTGATCGCCAGCGGAGTATTTGCTGGGGTGGTGCTGGCGATTCTTGTGTCCAGAGTGCTGAGGAGTTTCCTGTTTGAGGTGCAACCTAACGATCCGATGACGTTGATTGTTGTCGGGGCGCTGTTCGCGGGCGTTGCGATGCTTGCATGCTGGATGCCCGTGCGACGCGCTGCAGAAATCGACCCGCTGGAGGCGTTACGGTACGAGTGAGGTCGGGTTGCGGAACTCGTTCAAAGGATTTAAGTGCGGCCTGAAGGCCGTGTGGGACTCAAATGCGCTTGCTCTACCGTGGAAGCCCGGTGGGAGCCCCTTGCTTCAGCAGGGGGGAGCGACGCTTCAGCGTCGCGGAAAGGTCGCTCACCTGCCTGACGAGTATGTTTTGGTCGAAGACGTCATCACGTCGGCCAGAGTCATGGCGCTAACCGCGCTTCGGCTTTTGGGGACGGAATAGCCGCACCGCATGAACCTCTATCTCACCGCGCTGATTGCCTACGCCATCGTTCTGATGGGTCTGGGCCTGTTTATCAGCCGGCGGGTGAAGACCTCATCCGACTTCCTGGTCGCTGGGCGCAGCTTCGGCGTGGGCATGCTCTTCACCACCTTTTTTGCGGCGAATATCGGCGCCGGGTCTACAGTGAATGCCACCGGGCTGGGCTACCGCTACGGCCTTTCCGCCTGGTGGTGGGTTGGCTCCGCAGGCATCGGCGGCTTCTTCCTTGCACAGTTCGTCGGCCCGCGCATCTGGACGATCGCCAAAGAGCACAATCTCAGCACGCTGGGCGATTACCTGGAATTCCGCTACAACAAAGGCGTCAAAGCGGTCATTGCCCTTCTGCTCTGGATAGGAACACTGGCGTTGTTAGCCGCGCAGCTCATCGCCATCTCGACGATCCTTAACGTCTCCATCGGCACCTCGAAGTGGATCGGATGCTTAATCGGCGGAGTGGTGGCCATCGTTTACTGCACCGCAGGCGGCTTGGTCTCGTCCACCTTTGTCAATATTTTCGAACTCATTGTCACCATGTCGGGCCTTCTGCTTGCCGTGCCCTTTGCGCTACACGCGGCCGGGGGTTGGAGTCACGTTTCTTCCGTTGTCGCCGCGCAGCCCGGAAAGGGCTTCATGCTGAGCTTCACTGGAGCCGGGTTGAAACAGATCCTCAGCTATCTCGCCATCCTCGCGCCCTCCTTCATCGTTTCCCCCGGTCTGGTGCAAAAGCTTTACGGCGCGCGTGATGTGAGGACGGTGCGCATCGGCATCACGCTCAATTCGGCCGCGCAGCTTTTATTCGCCTTCGTCCCCGCCATCATCGGACTCTGCGCATTTGTGACTATTCCACATCTCGCCTCCTCTGACGTGGCTCTGCCCGCCGCGATGAAAACGCTGCTTCCTACCTGGCTTGGTATGTGGGCCATGGCTTCTATCTTCTCCGCCGAGCTTAGCGCGACCGGAGCCATCCTCTTCATGCTCTCTACATCGCTGGCCATCGATCTTCACAAAACTTTTCTGAACCCCACGATCTCCGAACGGCGTTTGTTGACCACTAACCGGATCTCGTCTGTGGTTGCAGGAGTCTCTGGAATCTTCCTCGCGATTCAGCTGCCTACGATCCTCGCGGCGGTGCAGATTTTTTACGGACTTCTTTCCGTCTCCCTCTTTGTTCCGGTTATCGCCGGCCTGTACTCGCGGCGCGTAATGTCGAGGGCGGCTCTGGCCAGTATCTTTGCAGCGATCGCTTCCATGCTGGCGGCGATGCGCCTGACCCAGAACCACGGCTGGTGGTTATTATCTCCTCAGGCAATTGGGATCCTTACCGCCGCGGTGGTGATGCTGGCCTTCCGTGTCCTGGCTCCCACGCCTGTTGATGTTGGGAAATCTGTTCTTAGCACGAGGTGAGAAATGAAGCGTCGTGATTTTCATCGCGCCCTTATGGGTCTTCCGCTAGCCGCGGCTGTCCCGGGCTTTGGCTTCGCCACTTCATTGGCAGAAGGCTCCGCTGAGACTGAGATTCCCGGCGGTTCGATCACCGATGTTTCCGGACTGAAGGTCGGGCATTGCACGCTGACGGAACGTCCTACTGGGTGCACCGTAATCCTGTGCGATAACGGTGTGGTGGCCGGCGTGGACGTGCGTGGGGCGGCTCCGGGGAGCCGGGAGACGGACCTGCTGAATCCTGTCAACGTGGTCGAGAAAGTGAATGCCATCGTTCTGTCGGGCGGAAGCGCGTATGGGCTGGATACCGCGACTGGAGTGATGCGCTACCTCGAAGAGCACAAGATGGGGTATCCGATTGGTTCGCTCGGCGTAGTGCCGATTGTGCCTGCCGCGATCCTGATGGATCTGGGGGTTGGAGGTTTTAGTGTTCGCCCCAATGCCGATTCAGGCTATAAGGCCTGCCTGGCGGCAAGCTCGGGACCGGTGGAAGAGGGCTGTGTGGGGGCCGGGGCCGGAGCGACAGTGGGCAAGATGTTCGGTCCCAAGTTCAGCATGAAGTCCGGATTGGGCACAGCGAGCGTAAAGGTCGGCGATACGGGGGTCGTCGTAGGCGCCGTGGTTGCTGTCAACGCCGTGGGCGATGTGCGGAATCCGTTGACACAAAAGATTATCGCTGGGGCGCGCAGCGAAGACGGTAAGGGATTTCGCGATGCGATGGCACAGATTCTTGCGGGCTATGGCGTGGTGCATTCCCCGGGACAGAACACGACCATCGGCGTGGTCGCGACCAACGCGCGGTTCAGCAAGACCAAGATGACGAAGATCGCGCAGATGACGCACGACGGTTATGCGAGGGCGATCAATCCGGTGCACACGTTGTTCGACGGCGATACGGTGTTTGCGTTGTCGACCGGAACTGCGGAAGTGGAAGCCGATGAGAGCGCGATTGGAGCTATCGCCGCAGTGGTCATGGCTCGCGCCATTGCCCGGGCGGCAATGCAGGCTACGAGCCTGCCGGCTTTGGGTCTGCCGGCGTGGCGCGACTATGTGAAAACGTCATGATTACGGACACAACCCAGCGGCGTCCGGCGGTGATTCCGATAGCGCGCAGACGATGTTGCGCGGCTTTGTCTTGCCCCCTTCCTCGAATCGCGCCGTAGCTGTTCGCCTGGGCTGCCGGCGGAGCCTCCACAGATCACTATGGAAAACGAGGGTTTCTATGCGAAGGACGGTGAAGACGATCCCTCACGCTACGCTCAAAGTTTTCCAGACACCGGCCACGCGCTACATTGGGAGCAGCCGGAGAAGTTTACCGAGGATTTGCTGCAATTCATCGCCTCCACGCCGGCGTAGCTGTCCCTTTTTCTGCGGGTTTGCTTTCGAGGTTAAAAATTATGCCAGGCAAAGAACCACTCTCAATCACCGGGAACGAAGCTGCGGCGCTCGAAGACGTACTGCGGTTTCCGTTGGCAGACGCACTCTTCGGCCGGCGCTCGCGAAGATTTTTTCGCGGCGCATCCATTCCAGATGGTGCTTTGCAGTACGAGTCCAAACATGAGCCGATGCCGCTGTCACAACTCGAACGATTGCTGGTGCTGCTGGCGATGGGCGGCGTTACTGGTTGGTCGAACCTGGTAACGCGCCACGACCGCTACGCGCCGCACTTGTCCAACTACTCCGGTTCTGCAAGTGGCCGCACCCTCGCATCGGCAGCCGGATTCCAAACGAGTGAGATATTTTTTACAGATAACTCAGGAACCTACATCTTCCAAACCAGAGACTTTCCGCCGCCGGTGCCGCGCGACGCCGAAGGGCGAACCGATCTGAGAGATTTGCTGCAAGCGCATGAAAACAGAATCCGCAAAATCTCGGATGACCGCATTCATCTTCCGCGCCGCGAGCCGTATATGGAGGGCCACAACACCTGGGTGGCGAATGCTCCAGGCTCGCTGCTAGCCTTCCCTGTCGGCGACCTTGCGCAGCATACACTGCTGAACCTGGCGTTCTATGTGCAGAACGGATCTTGTATCTATGACGATATCAATCATCGACAGATTCCGGGCATGGAGAAGTTCGCCGATCTGGTCGATCTGAAGAATCCTTATCCCCTCTCGTTCCTGGACCAGTATTCGCTGGCGGAGCTCTCAGCCGAGCTTGCGATTTCCTCGTTTAATGGACAGCTCATGTTGCAGGCGCTGGGGCTTGGGGGTTGGAGTTTCGATGGAATTGACCGGCTGACTATTCTGGGCGCCAGCGGCGATCCCGCCGTTCCTGGGTTAGGGTTCCACGTTGCTACCGACTCTCGCTGGGCACTGCCCAATCCGACGGGACTCGAGGGCGTGTTCACGGCTTATACGCCACCACATTACTCGGATATGTATACCGCGACGGACGCGCTCATCGAGCGGAAGTTCGGAATGGGAGGGCCGTTTCATCCGGGTACTCCGGGGCCTTGGAATGACAGCCCGCGAGTGCGAAGGAGTGCCCAGCTTCATGATGCGCAGTTTCATGAGTGCGTTGCGGTGCAGGCGCAGTATATGTATGAGACGTTTGGGAAATTTCCTGCCACCGTTCCGTCGGTTCACATACTGATGTATCTGCAGGCACACCACCTGGATCTTGAGTTTTATGACGCCAAGTTTGCTCCGGGTGCGTACTTGCGGACACACCAGGAGCACCTTGCGCGATGGCACGGAGCGAGCAGAGAGATTGCGAAGGAGGTTTGACGGACAGAGCAGATCCCGCCCCTCCCTTTTTAGTTGTTAAGGGGAAAGGGATACCGCAGGTCCCTCGGCTGCGCTTCCACGGCAGCCGGGACAGGCGTGATAACAAGGTTTAGGGTTGCTACTTACTTCCAACCTCGGTTAATGGGATGTGAAGATTGCGCCGAAACTGCTTTTGCGTAGCCAACAAAGATCTTTCCTGCTCATTCGCTGCCTCGGGTTTACGTCTTAGGCTGGCCGATCAGATAGACACACGTTAGCCAAGTTCCCCCATCGCGGGCGTAGCCAGATTGCCAATCGTACTGAGGGAAGCTGGTGGTCAGGGCTAATAGCTCCTCCGGACACCGACTGCGAAGGCAGGAGACGAGGCCGTCCCACAAAACGACCAGCGGGATCACGGGGACCAGGTAAGTGAGCAAGAGTCTCGACCAGCGGAAGGGGCGCATCCGAGGAGTCAGGAGCCAAGTGAAGAGCGGCATCAGCAACATGGTCGCGAAGGATCGCGTAGTGAGCGTCGTAACTTCGGCGGTCGCGAAACCTTCCCTACACCGCACGGCGTCAGCTAATACAGCGCACGCAAGAGTGTCGGGAAAATGATGGAAGGAAGAAAAAATTGTGCGAAAACCCGGCAACGAATCAGGAACAGAAGCAGCATCGACAGAAAAGCTGACGCAACTCACAGCGGCGCCCATGCGAGCCGGAAGAACGCCGCTGGGAAACTTGTCTGTTAACACGACACTGAGCGGCGCACGGCAGGCCAAGGCTGAACGCCAGGCAGGGCTTAACCACGGGCCTCCACCACCGGAACAGAGATCGAGCACGCGCTCGGCGCCGCAATCTTCGATAGCACGGAAGATCTCCGCTTGAATGGGGCGATAGATGTCTCCCCGGCTGGTGATCGCTTCCAGAAAATCCGCGGCTCCGTGACGCACGGCGCGCGGACACCAGGGCTGGTCGAGGAACTCAAAAAGTTGAAAACGGCGCACCCTGGTTATCGCCGATCTCTCCACAGAGCCATGGCGCCGAGCAAACCCTCTTCGTTGGAGATGATCTTGATATCGTCACCGTGCTTGAGCGTCAATTTCTTGGCATTGCCGCCCCCGATGTACAGGGTGTCCCAGTTGAAAGTCGCGGCTGTCTGCTCAATCGCACGTTTGAGGAGTTTGTTCCAGCGCTTCACGCCATACTTGCCTAGTCCGCGCTTGCCCAGATATTCCTCATAGGTTTTTTTGCGCCACGGATGATGGCCCAGTTCGAGGCCGGGACACAGGACACCTTCGGTGAACAGAGCTGACCCCATGCCGGTGCCTAGGGTAATGACCAACTCGACCCCGTGGCCCTGGATCACGGCGTAACCGCCCACAGCGCAATCGTTGGCCATCCGCACCGGTTTGCCCCATCGCTTTTCCAGAGTTTTCGCCAGCGGAAAACCGATCCATCCCGGGTCAAGGTTTGCGGCGGTGAGCGTCTTGCCTTGCTTGATCACACCAGGAAACCCTACGGAAACCCGGTCAAATAGAGGAACACTTACCTTGAGTTCATCGAGCGCGATCAGAATGGCTGTGGTGGTTGCCGGATTCGGGGTGGGCACGCGCAGCCGTTCGCTGATTGGCTTGCCCTCGGGGCTCAGCGCCTGGATCTTTAAGCCGCTGCCACCAATATCGATTGCCAGAGTGATCGGACGTGCTTCATCACCCGTACGACGCCGAACTACCTTTGAACCCGCTTGCGCCATAGCCCCCCGGAGTATAAACCAGTTGTCATTCTAGACGCCAGGGGCGGTTTGCCGAATAGCGAGGATGTGTCAAGGTACCGGCCTGCATAACAGGGTGCGCGCAGAGTCTTCTTGTGCCCAGGAAACAGTCACGAGCCGGGTTTATTTTGCCAGCGCTCGCTTTTCACGTTTTGCAGGTTTGGCAGACGCCTCTTTCTTCTTTCCGATGCAGTATCCCGATACTTCCGCCTGCTCGCCTGCTTCCTGAATCGCTTGCTCGATCTCCTCTTTCGATTTCAGGGTCGGTTTTGCGAGCGCTTTTGCGCTCTTGCCTGCTCCGGCTAGCCGTGGGGCTTGTCGCGCGGCCGGCGCCTTGGTTGGACTGCTCAGCTGGAGAAGATCGGGCAAGTGCAACCACCACAGCATTTGCTCGTGCAGCTCCTTGTTGAAGTACCACTCTCCACCCGACTCGTTCACGCTGAGCAGCCAGCGGGCGTCGGCGTCATCCCAGACGGCGCGCGGAAGGCCCGCAAAGCTGTCGTCCACAGCCGTCGCCTTTACAGGCTTGGCGGGGGTCAGGGTAAGTTCCAGGAAAGCCAAACGGACCCGGGCCGCTGCGCGCCAGCCATCCTCGGTGATTTCCGCAGCCAGCGAAAAGGCCCGGGCAAGGGGCTCGCGCAGGCGCAGCTTATCGAAGAGCGCCAACGCAGTGCCGGCGGTGTCCTTGCCTCCCATGCTTCGCGCCATGCCTTCGAGCACACCGAACGCGAGCACAGGGCCCCAGACAGCCTTGGCATGCAACTCCGGAGCGCTGCTGGGCAATACCGCCTTGGCTTCCGTTGACCAGGGCTCTGAGAGCTCGGCCTCGACCTTCGGCAGTCCAGCCGCGGCGTGTAGCTGGGCGCAAATCGACGGCCAGGCATGGTTGGCATCGGTTTGTGGTTCGCCGGCTTTTCGCGCATAGATGGCCAAACCTTCGCCGGCAAAACGCAGGGTCAACCCTTGCAGCCGCTCGAATAGCTGGCCAGCCGGCGTGGACGTCTCTGCCGGCTGCTCGCAAGCGGGCAGCGGCTCGGCACTGGTAGCGACTAAGGCAAAGCTCTCCACTACATCGCTTTCCAGCAGCGAAACCAGCGACTGGTGCAGAGGAGCCAGCTCAAGCGCGAGCAGCGCCTCGTCCAGATTCGGTACACCGCGGCCGTTCAATGAGTCGCAGAGCAGGTCCCAACGGTAATTCTCGTTCGGCCTTAACTCCCGCCAATTGAGAAAGACGTGGCATTTATAGGCCTGCAATTCCAGTGAGTAGCCCTGAGAGACGATCTTGGAAGCCCGCTCCAGGTGTTCCAGCCCGGTGGAATTATCGCGGAAGGCGAGGAATAGGTTGCCGTCGTTGGGCAGCCCAAACGCTCCGCCTAATGACTGCTGGCGCAGGTGGCCTGCTCCCTTGTCAGCATAGGCGGCGGAGTGGTTGACCGTGCCGTAGGTGGTGGCAAAGCGATTGTGATAGATGATGAGCGCCCGGTGCTCGCCACGCCGGTTGGAGTAGGCAAAGACATTCTCATCCACAGAGCCGTCGGGCCGGTAGAAGTCGTACAAGAGAAAATTCTCACTCTCCGCGAATAACCAGCGCTGATGCAGCAAGGGCGCGATCTCCCGGTCGTGCCGCTCCACCAGTCCGCGATCGGGATCTTCCTGGTAGCGCGCACGGCGAAATTCCATGCCGTACTTCTCCGTGAAGCCTTCGATCTGCCCGTGGCCGAACATGGGCAGCCCGGGCAGAGTGGACATCATGGTCGCCACACCGAAGCACTTGTCGCCATTGCCAAACTGATCAACGGCTGTTCGCTCATCGGGATTGCTCATAAAGTTAACGTAGCGCTTAAGGATATCGGGATCGAATTCGATGGTGTTTTTGATCACCGAACGGTACTTGGCATTGTCCTCGTCGCGCATCATGTTCATGAAGGCGCTGTTGTAAACCCGATGCATGCCCAGGGTGCGGACGAAGTACCCTTCCATGAGCCAAAAGGCTTCGGCCAGCAGCAATGTACCGGGAACCTCGCGGGCCACACGATCCACCACCTCGCGCCAGAACTCTTCCGGCATGGCCCGGTCGAAGTCGGCTTTGCTCATGCTGTATTCCGCGCGCGATGGGATGGCTCCCCCGGTGCCGGGAATGGGGAACCACAAGCGCTGAAAATGGCGCTTGGCCAGCGTCATTGCGGCGTCGAAACGGATGATGGGAAAGAGGCGGGCGACGTGCAGGATGGTCTGGATCACCTGTTCCCGCGTGGCCGGGTTCAGATAGTCGAGTTGGGCGGTATCATTCCAGGGAAAGCTGGTGCCGTCGTTGCCGTGATAGACGTAGCGGGTATCGCCGCTCCACTTATCGCGGCGGCGAAAGACCACGGCTGCGTCGGACTGCTCATAGTAATGATCCTCAATCTTGATTTCCACCCGGCCATCGCGGGAAAGATCGGGCCCTTCGAAGCGGTATGCGGGATAAGGGCTGTCAGGGCGGGACATGAACCATTCCGGATGCTCGATCACCCAGCTTGAGTCGATGCCCATGTGGTTGGGAACCATGTCGCTGGCCAGCCGGACGCCATGGGCAAAGGCGCGGTCTCGCAAATTGCGATAGGCCGGTTCCCCACCCAGATCCTGGGCTATGTCGTAGCCGTAGAGGGAGTAGGCCGAGGCGACTGCATCATGGTTGCCGCACAACTGCTTGATGGTCTGTGAGGCCGAGCTTCTCTCCCACACGCCGATCAGCCAAAGGGAGTTGATGCCATGGCCGGCGAGGCGGCGCAGTTCCTCGTCAGGAATCTGGTCCAGGCGATGGATGTGCCGACCGTAGTGGCGGGAGAGCTGCTCCAGCCACACGTAGGTGCTCTTGGCGATGAGCACGGTCGTCGGCATCCATTCCTGGTCGGGGCTGAATCGTTCAGTTTCCTGGGCCGATTCCACGTACGACGGCACTTCCCCCTTCTTGTCAATGTTCCAGGGGAAATTGCCCCTGCGGCCGGCATTGGCGCCGGGAGGATTGAAGCGCATCCAGATGGCGATGTCCTCTTCCTTAAGCACATCGATGGCCTGCAGAAGTTTGGCAAGTGCGTCGCCGATCAGATCAGCCCAGTGTTCGATGATGTAGGCGAGCTGGCCGCTCAGTGAGTCCGGCGATGCCAAAGCCGGGGCACGCAGCACGTCAATCAGATTTTGCTGCTTCAGCGGAGGCCGGGTGCTGAAGAATTCGCGCAGCCCGGTGGTGATCTGCTGGTAACGCGTGACCGCGGCCAGAGATTGATCAGTGAAAAGCTCGGAGAACGGTTTGAAGGCGGGGTTGGCGTTAGCAAGCCACAACAACGTCATCTCTTCAAAGACCACTGCGCGATGCGGGATGCCATCCGTTGAACCTGCCAGCCATTCCGCGGGGGCTTTTTCCTGGCGATAGACGTCAACGGTGGGAAATTGCTCCACAAAAGCCAGGATGGTCTTATCCAGTTCCTCTTTGCCGAGACGGCCATCGAACCACTCCAGCGCACCGGCCATGACCTTAGGATCCAGGCGCTTGCGGTAATACTCGACCAAGGCGTGGCTCATCTCGTCGATAAGACCCATGGCGTAGAGTGCGCCCGGCTGGATGGTCTGGGTGGGGTCTTTTTCGGCTCCACGGCGCTCATTCATGCGGAAGGCGAACTCCCGGCTGGCGCTGAGATTGGCAAAGACTACATTGCCACTGAAAGAAAACAGTTTCTGGCTGAACTCATAACGATCGCGTGCTTCACGTGAGACATGAAATTCCATTTCTTACCCTTCCCAAAACTGCAGTTTGAGCGTTTCCACTTCGCAACACGGTCAGGCTCGGCGAAATGCGACTTTTCCTGTCGAGAAGCCACGCCGGAGGCCGTTGCTCGATAAACACCAGAAGTGAAAATGCGGTAGCCAGACACTCTGTTCGATGCGAAATTTCGCCCCGGAAACCGCATAAAGCGGGGCAATGTACCTAAACAGGCGCAAACCCGCCTGTGGTGCCGGATTTTGTGCCATGTGGCGCCAGCGAAGGGAGTTATAGGCGGTCCACTGGAACCGCATGCGGCACATTGTCCGCGCTGAATTCCGGGGAAAATCCGGAAGACGCCCACAAGCCCAGGGCGGGATGGGAGATGAAGAATACTTCTTCCCCATCGACGAGGTTGTACCCATCATGCATTTTTGCCGGGTCGTACCGGGCGATCGTGCTGGCCAGATCGGCATAGCCGAATCCTACGCCTTCTGTCTCCTCCCGGGTGAGGCCGCCGGGGCAATAAGTGATGTGGAAGCGCCCTTCCGAGGAGCTGTGGATGAGGTGAGCGGCGGTGCTGAGCTCCGCCGCCAGATCGGGATTTTTCTTAACCGCCTCAAGCGTAGCAGGGGTTCCGTAGTAGCCGAATTTACGGATCATGCGGTCGATGGTGGCGTCTTCTCCGAATTGCTTCACTCCTGGAGCGAGCACGATCAGCTCCGCGTCATCGGCCAGGGCCATACGGGTCCGGTAGATCGCCTTATTTCCCAACCAGGTGCTGTGGAATTCCTCCGGATCGAGGTACACCACGGCCTTGTGGATGGGCCGATCGAGCAATTGAATGTTGACCTGGACGCTAAGCTCCGAGGCCAGGCGGAAGCATTCGAGGTCATCGCCCACAAAGAGGCCGCGCACGACCAGTTCGCCCGCTGGGTTGGTGCCGACCACCGTCAGTACATACACGATGGGGATATTGCGAAGAAATTCATCGGCGGCGCGATTCAGGACCCGGCGGACGGGATTATCCATGCGTCCCATGATTCGCTCCATGCCCACCACTGCTCCCAGGTAGTGGCTGCGATGAATGCTGAGCGGACCGGCAGTGCCCACCAGGATGTTCTTGTTGTAATTGGCCAAGCCGATGACCTCGTGGGGCACGACCTGCCCGATAGAAAGGATCAGGTCGAAGTTGCCTTCCGGAATCATGCGGTTGACCTGGGCCGGCCAGGTGTAGTCGAGCAGGCCATCTGACTGCTCCTGGATGAAGCTTGCCGGCAGTTCCCCCAGGGTGACGATGTCGGTGCGCCAATTGTGCACGGCGAAGAGAGAGTGCGGGATCTCGCCGAACATGCGCGTGAGCGTCGCGGCTGGCATGGCGCTATGGGTCCCCAGGGCGGGCAGAACGCAGCCCAGCCGGTCGCCGTAATAGCCGTAGGCATATTGGGTAAGTGGACCAGCCTGAGAGGGGAAGCGGCTGAAGTCCGGAGGTACAGCCAGAACCCGGCGCCGGTCTCCCAGCTGATCCAGCGCCTGGTAAAGGGATTGGCGCAAAAATTCCTGGGAGAGCTCGGCATTCGGGCCACCCTGCCGGCAATAGAGACTCATTCTTGTTTCCTTCCTGTGTTCAAGGAGCTGAGGGACCTCCGCTGAAACCGACCATATCTGCCCCTTGTTACAAACGATAGGCCTTGTGGGCCAGCTCGTAGGCAAGCGCGTGAGCCACTTCGACTGCTTCGACTTCGTCGAGCTGATGCTCCGCTACCAATCTCGCCAGGTAGGCGCAGTCCACTCGGCGTGCTACGTCGTGCCGCGCCGGAATGGAGAGAAAGGCCCGGGTATCGTCGTTGAAGCCTACGGTGTTGTAAAAACCGGCGGTCTCCGTGGTTAGCTCGCGGAAACGCATCATGCCTTCGGGGCTGTCGTAAAACCACCACGGAGGGCCCAGACGAAGACATGGGTAATGGCCTGCCAAAGGCGCCAGCTCGCGGCTGTAGGTTGATTCGTCCAGAGTGAAAAGAATGACGGTGAGCGACGCATCGTTGCCGAAACGATCCAAGAGCGGCTGCAACGCATGGACGTATTCAGTGGCCATGGGAATATCGGCCCCGACGTCGCGACCGAAGCGCTCGAAGACCTGGCGGTTGTGATTGCGGCGGCTGCCGGGATGAATCTGCATCACCAGGCCGTCTTCCAAGCTCATGCGCGCCATTTCCGTGAGCATCTGAGCGCGGAAGAGTTCCTGCTCCTGGGCGTCGGCTTTGCCGGCGATGACGCGATCGAAGAGCGCAGCGGCGGCAACGCCGTCGAGGTCAGCCGTGCGGGCTGTGGGATGCCCGTGATCGGTTGCGGTGCAACCCAGTTTCTGAAAGCGCTCCCGGGCATGGCGGAGAGCGAGCAAATAGCCTGTCCAGCGGGAGCTATCCTCGCTGTGCATCTCGCCCAGCCGTTGGACATTCTCGCGGAAACCATCGAATTCGGGATCGACGACGGAGTCGGGGCGAAAGGTGGGCAGGATACGCGCCTTCCATCCCGAATCGCGGATTGCCTGGTGGTAGGTCAGCGGGTCGAGGGGAGGGTTGGTGGTAGCCAGCACTTCAATATTGAACCGGTCGTAAAGCGCCCGCGGACGGAAGGCTGGGGAGGCCAGCTTGGCGCTGATCGTGTCGTAGTAGACGTTGGCATTGGCGGCGCATAGCCGCTCTTCAAGCCCGAAGAGTTCCTGGAATGCAAAGTCGAGCCACATTCGCGTGGGCGTGCCGCGGAAAAGGTAATAGGACTCTGCGAAGCGAATCCATATCCGGCGGGCCTCGGCCTCACCTAATTCCTTTTGACCAATGCCAAGGTTTTCCATGGGGATGCCCTGGCTGTAGAGCATGCGGAAGACGTAGTGGTCGGGAACGATGAAGAGGCTGGTGGGATTGGGAAATGCCTCGTTCTCCGCGAACCAGCGCGCGTCGGTGTGCCCGTGCGGACTGACGATCGGTAAATCGCGAACGGTTCCATAGAGTCTGCGAGCGATTGCCCGAACTGTGGGTTCGGAAGGGAAAAGACGGTCGTCGTGAAGAGTGGTCACAGCATTCATTCTCGCCCTTGGGCCAGTCTTCTGCACAGGGGTGGAAAGAAAAGCGGCCGCGACAAAGGGGAGGGCGGCGTAGGTTTAGTGCCGCGCCTACGGCGCTCAGACCATCATCGGACGCGAGCCCAGCCCGGAAGAGTCTGTGTGAGAACTCAACAGACAAACTCAGTCCCGAAGGGACGGCCCTCCGGGCCTCGCATCCATGACGAGTCGGCTCCAGGCCGCAGGTGCTGGTTAGGCGATCTTGTCCATGGTTCGTTTCAGTTTTTGCGCCGGCGACTCTTGACGCTGCAGGAGGTCGAAGGCATGGTGTGACTTGGCGCTCTGTTCCGCCCAATGGTCGGGGTTCGAGAG
Source organism: uncultured Acidobacteriaceae bacterium (assembly GCA_963815175.1). Taxonomy (GTDB): domain Bacteria; phylum Acidobacteriota; class Terriglobia; order Terriglobales; family Acidobacteriaceae; genus PALSA-350. The sequence goes on along the minus strand of CAWFGM010000047.1, from coordinate 102,705 downwards.
CCGCAGGAGCCACTCGGCTACTTGTTCCGGTCCGGGGCAGGTAGCCGCAGGATGGAGGCCCAGCTTACGGACAAAGCCGCCGGTCGCGGAGGCGTCATGAACAACGCCAACAATGGGAAGATCGACGGCCATGTAATCGAGGATGCGCGAAGGGATGGAGTAGCGGCTCCGTAGATCAAACCCTGGATCCAGCTTGGGCCCGGGCAGGAAACCGACATGAGCCTGGCTGAGTTCCGTATCAAGATCTTGCTGCGTAGGCAAGAAGCCGTGGACCTTCACTCGCCTCTTAAGCGTCGTCCTGGCGAGGCGCAGGATTCTGGGAGAGCCAAGAAACGAGACTTCGACCTCCAGCCCCGTGCCCTCTAGAAGATCGATGGCTTGGTCCAGGTCATCGAGGCCCTCCGCGTAGGAGCAAACATTGCCGTGCATCACCACTTTGATGGGGCCTCGCTCCCGGGGCTTGGCGGTCGCCTGCGCGACATCTCTCGAGAAGGAGAGCAACTCGGCATCGCCACGAATGCGCAGGACATCGTCCAGCAGCGGCTGACTCACACAGAAGATCCGCTCAGCCCGATTCACTAATTCCCTCAACGCTCCGCTGGAGACGTCGCCGTCCAACACATCCCAAAGGTGAAGCACGAAGGGAACCCCGACCAGGTTGGTCAACTCGAGGCAGCGGGCTGCATCGTCCTCACCCAACGGAGCTACGTAAGCGCTGGAGACCCGGCCGCGATAGTGGTCAGCAAGACGCTTGGCCGGCGAGGGACGCAGATCGTTGCCGCTCCAAGAACTGAGGCCGAGCTTTTCAATGAGTTTCCAAGGTTTGGGTTTATGGAGGAAGGAGTACCGGCTAAGAACGGTATTTTCAAAAAGTACCGAGCGAGGATCCGGCCGCTGAAAACTGTTGGTCCACCAGTGGAAATGAAGCCAGTCCTGGTGTGGACTAAGCAAGCGAAGCGTTTGGACACCGATTGCCGTACGAGGCGAAAGCGAATATCGATTGATGAACAGCGGAACCCGATTGTCTGTGCCCATGCAATGTCTGCCCGATGCCCAATCCCTGAAGCGTGCCGGAGGACAGTGGAGCAGTAACTCACCCTCCCGGAACTTAGGTTACTCGAAGGAACGCCGAAATCGACGTGGAGTACCTGCGGCGGCATGTTACCGCGGTGCCATGGTCGTGTTACCGCCGGGGGACGCTCACGGCCAGGAAGAAGCGGCTCGTTGTTGCTAAATGTCAGGCCTGTTGTAACTTGCTGGCCTTCAGCAGCAAGATGCTCCCTATACATCCGGCAGCAATGGACGCGCCGAGCGTGCCAATCTTGGACATATCAAGTAAGCCGCCATCGCCCAAGGCGAGCGAGGCAATAAATAGCGACATGGTAAAGCCGATTCCACACAGCCAGCCGGCGCCAAAGATCTGGTGCCAGGTCACCGCGGTGGGGGGCGATCCCAGGCCGACCCGAGATGCTATCCAGGCAAACAAGGTAATCCCGATGGGCTTGCCCAGCAGCAGGCCTAACAGCACGCCCAAGGTGATGGGATGGCCCAAGGCGGCGCTGGTCTTGCCCAAAATGTGAACTCCAGCGTTAGCGAAGGCAAAGATGGGCATGATGACAAATGCGACCCACGGCTGGAGGGCATGCTCAATGCGATGCAGCGGAGACTCGATCATTTCGCATTTTTGCTCCAGCGCATGAATGGCATGGTGGGCCTGGGACGTGTTGGGATCGTGCTGCTCGAATTGATCGAGCAGCCAGCGGCTCTGACGAAGGAATTCCGCCTTGTCGATGGAGCTGCGCGCGGGAATAGTAAACGCCAACAGGATGCCGGCAATGGTGGCGTGTACCCCCGAATTGAGCACCGCAGCCCACACAGCAACTCCAATCACCGCATACACCGCGGGATTGCGAATGCCCATCCAATTGGCGCCAAAAGAAACAGCCACGCCTACAAAAGCCAGACACAGCGCGATCAGCGAAATATGCTGCGTGTAGAAGAGGGCGATAACCAGCACGCCAAAGATGTCGTCCACAATCGCCAGCGCGGCAACAAAGACTTTTAACCCGGTCGGCACCCGGCTCCCCAGCAATGCCAGGACGCCCAGAGCGAAGGCTATATCGGTCGCCATCGGGATGCCCCAACCATTGGCGCCCACGCCTCCTTTATTGATGGCGAAATAAATCAGCGCCGGCACCACTGACCCGCCAATCGCGGCCATGAAAGGAAAGGCAGCCTGCTTGAAGCTGGAGAGTTCACCAATGAGCAACTCGCGTTTGATTTCGAGGCCAACCAGGAAGAAGAAGATGGACATGAGCCCGTCGTTTACCCACTCATGCCGGCTCTCAGAATGCGAAACGTGGCCCAGCGTGATGGTGGCTTGTGTGTACCAAATCTGGTGATAGCGATGTTCCCAGGGAGAATTGGCCCAGATCAACGCAGCGGCGGTGGCGACCAAAAGCACAATGCCACCGGCCGCCGCGGTCTTAGCGAAGCGAGTGAAAGGGCTGGTGATGATATCGATCGGGGGCCGTGGATTCGATTGCAGGTTGGTGGGCAATGGCAACTTTGTCTCCGCTGGCGGTTGTTTCCTTCAGCAGGATACGCGCCGGACCAAGTATTAATAAATTAGTTGACAATTGAGATGGCCAAGGCTATGCTTTTTTACAGGATGTTGAGGCCGTACCCTGGCCACACGGGACCTACTGTATGCCACCTAAAAAATCGCCTACGCTGACCGAAGCGGAATTGCGGCTGATGAAGATTCTCTGGGCCCGCGGCGAGTCCACAGTCAATGAGATTGCGGCCGCGCTACCTAAGAAGGATGCGCTGGCTTACAACTCCGTGCTCACAACCATACGGATTCTGGAACAAAAAGGTTACGTACAGCATCGTAAAGAAGGTAGGGCCTTCTTCTATACGCCGTTAGTGGCAGAAGAGGAAGCTGGCTTCTCCGAGGTCCGGCTGGTGCTACGCCGTTTCTTTGGTGATTCCCGGGAGAAATTGATGTTATCTCTCCTGGGCGACAGCGAGATAACAGCGGAAGAGTTGCAACGTCTAAGGGATGCGATCCAGCAGGCAGATGAGCCTGGACGCTGACAAGCGAGTGACGGAATAACCCGATGGAAGCGAATCTATTGCAGTTCATTTCGACCGGTCCCGCGGAGATGCTGATTGCCAGCATCTGGCAGGGCTTGCTGTTGACTGCTTTGGCTTGGGCAGCGCTCAAGCTTGCGCCCGGGTTGCGTGCTTCTACTCGCTTTACCTTGTGGATGATCGTCTTCACCCTGGTGGCTTTGCTGCCTTGCTTCGCGCTGGGCCGCGCGGCGTTCGGCGATCACGCTTTCTTCACCTCCGCTGCGCCGCAGGCAGCTTTCTCCCTGCGCTTGAATAGCGCCTGGGCTTTTGTGATTGAAGGGATTTGGGTGCTCGCTTCCCTGCTCTGCCTCGGCCGGCTGGTCGGCGGCGGGAGGCAAATGAGAACGCTCTGGCGGAGTTCAACGCCCATTCCCTTCGACGAACTGCATGGGGAGTTGCAATCGATTGTGGCGCGGGCGGGCTCACGTCCGGTAGAAGTACGGCTTTCTGATGCTATCGACGCGCCTAGCGTTCTGGGCTTCTTCCGTCCGGCGGTGATTGTGCCCCGCTCGTTGTGGAGCGACTTGGCGCCCAGCGAGTTGAAGCAGGTCATCCTGCATGAGATGGCCCATCTGGATCGTGGAGACGACTGGACCAATCTGCTGCAGAAACTGTTACGAGCCCTTTGCCCGTTGAATCCCGCGCTCTTTTGGGCGGAGCGTCACCTTTGCCTGGAGCGTGAACGGGCCTGTGACGATGCCGTACTGGATGCAGCCGGCAATGCTCGTGCCTACGCTACCTGCCTGACGAAACTGGCCGAGAACCGGCTGGTCAAGCGCGCTGCTTTGCTGGCTCCTGGATTTTGGAAGAGGCATTCTGAATTGGCAGGCAGGGTAGAGAACATTCTCCACCGCCGGCGCAGCCTCGGTCCCATGCTTTCTCGCGGCCTGGTCGCGGCCGGGCTGGCGGTTTCGCTCTCCGGTGTACTGCTGCTGCAACGCTTCCCGGGCGTCATTACTTTTGCCGGCAATGATGCGGTCGCGGCTGCGGCATCTGCGATCGAACCGGCTTACCCGGAACATGGCAGAGTGCAGCACCAGAGCCAACATCAGGCCCGGTATCAGGAAGCTGTTTTTCACCCCGACATGAGCCGGCCGGCGGAGCGCGCCAGCGTTCTGCCCAAGCCGCATTCCACACGGCCAGTTAAGATCTCGCGCCGTCTCCAGTTCGTCCAAGTAACCGAGGACCAGGACGGCGGAGGCATCACCTTGGTTCTCTTTACCGTGGAAGTCCCCCAGAATTCGAGGGTCTCTCACGGCGAGCCCCGTACAACCCTTCCCTTACCCGATCACTGGATAGCGTTCCAGATTTAAAAAACTTCACTCCGAAAGAGGATAAAGTCATGAGCAAAGAAACTAATTTATTAAGAGCAAGAGCAAAGGCCTACGCTGCACCACTCGTGGCTTTTGCCCTCGTTCTTTCCACGGGAGCAATCATCGTCGGCCACCAGCATGTCGATGCAGCGACCGGTGTCGACAACAACAAAATCGCGCCCCTCAGCAACTCGAGTATCGATCCGCTGCTGGCATTGGACCAGGCCACGGAGGCTGTGGCTTCGCGAGTTACCCCCGCGGTGGTCAACATTGCTGTTACCTCCCACAGGACGGAACAGCCGGCGGCAGCTCAGGGTGACAATCAGGGCCAGGATGATAATCCTTTTGCCCAGTTCTTCGGTCCTGGATTCGGGCAGCAGTTTGGCCAAGGCATGCCGAACCAGGGACGCAGCCCACGTCAGATCGAGCATGGCATCGGCAGCGGTGTGATCATTTCCCCCGATGGTTACATCGTTACCAATAACCACGTGGTCGATGGCGCGATGGAAGTGCGCGTAACGCTGCATGACCGGCGCACCTTCCCGGCCAAGGTAATTGGCACCGACAAACTTACAGATCTGGCAGTGGTCAAAATCGACGCCCATGACTTACCGACGATCGCCTGGGGCGACTCGACCAAGCTGGTCGCCGGACAATCCGTGTTAGCCATCGGAAACCCCTTCGGCTATTTCCGTTTTTCCGTCACGCGCGGAATTGTGAGCGCGGTCGACCGGCCTAACCCGTATTCTGACGATGCTCGCAAACCAGGTGGCTTCATTCAGACAGACGCTGCCATCAATCCCGGCAACTCCGGCGGTCCACTGGTGAACGCACATGGCGAATTGATCGGCATCAACACCTTCCTCATCTCCGACACTGGCAACTTCTCCGGTGCGGGCTTTGCTATCCCGACCGAGACGGTACACCCGGTAGTCGAGTCGCTGATCAAGGATGGCGTGGTGCATCACGGATACCTGGGAGTTGGTCTGAACGATGTCACGCCTGACAACGCGAAGTTCTTCAACTACCCGGGAAACAGCGGGGCGCTGATTGCTTCAGTAACTCCCGACTCACCCGCTAGCCGCGGCGGTTTGCAGCAAGGCGATGTGGTCACCGCTGTAAACGGCAAGCCGGTAGAAACCGGAAGTGATCTTCAGGTTGTAGTAAGCGAGATCGCGCCTGGTTCGAAGATCCAGCTGGATGTGGATCGGAACGGTCATCCTGAGAAAGTCGACCTGACGGTGGGCGAATACCACAAGAACCAGGAAGTCGCAGCAGCAGCCACGGACCAGTCTGGTCACCCCCGCCTGGGCATCGCAATCTCCGATCTCACTCCGGATGTGCGCCAGCAGCTGAACCTCCCCTCCAACGTACAGGGGGTCGCGGTTGCACAGGTACAGCCTGGAAGTCCTGCGGAAGATGCGGGGTTGACAAGTGGAGACGTCATCCAACAGGTTGATCGCAAGCCAGTCACATCGGCGGATCAATTCCGCAATGACGTCAAGCAGGCGGCTGCCAATAAGGACATGCTGCTCCTGGTGTGGTCGAACGGTGGCAGTAGCTTCCGCGTCGTTCACCCGGAAGCTGCCTCTGGCTCCAATAGCGGCGAGTAATCGCTGGACTGGCGGATACCTCCCACCCTTGAAACCTGCTGTTGGATTCAAGGGTGGGAGGGAACTGCAGATCTCTCCACTACGCTGCCTTTCCCGGATTTCCTGTTCCGTGGCCCCATGAGAACCGGCCATGAAGTTCAACGACGCCTCTTGAACTTCGACAGAAAATCCTGGGGGCGTAGTGGGGAGATTTGCGGTTTGCTTAGATTTGCGAGCAGCTCAACGGGCTCAAATACACATTCGAGATATTGCTTACGATCTCCGCATCCGCATTCTGCGGACGATGCGACAATTCCTTCCAGGCTGGATCGGAGCCGAAGACCGCCCACTTGGCATTCAGATCCGCCACATCCGCAAAGGTCAGCATGTAGGTCAGGCTCGGCATCCGAGGCCCAATCAATGTGTCTCCAAAGAAGACAGGAGTCAGTCCTGTCCGGGTGAAAATCTTAATCTCCGCCTCATTGAACATCTCAACTTTGCGCACGTGTACCCCATAGCCTGCGCTTTCGTAGGTGCGCAGCTGAAAGATTCTTTTCCCGCTCTTCGGCGCTACCAGTTTTGGCCAGCCTGCAAAAGCTGACATGAGCGAGCCTTCCACGCGCGCGAACGCGGGGGCAGAAGCCGGCGCTGTCCAAAATGCCGTGGACGCGTTGAGGAATTGCGTATCCTCTGCCAGGCGCAGGTCCAACGTCACCAGCTCTTCCGCCGAGGCTGAAGGAATGAGCAAGTAATAAGTCGGCGTCTCCGGACCCACATCCAGTTTGAAGGCGCCGACCGGCTTGATTCCCATCCGGTTAAGCGCGGGAATGAGGGCAAACTCAAAATAGCTTTGCGTCAGGGTCAGCTGAGGTCCCGTTTGCAGCGTGTACTTCCGCAACTGATAGAACTCGCGCGCAGAGTGCGCCATCGCCCGTCCCTCCCCGCCGCTCAACGCGGCGCCCGCCATGGCAATCGCCGATGTGACAAAGTCTCTTCTCTTCATTGCTTCCTCCGATGTCTGCTTTTAGCCGGCAGTGACCAGTGCCAGGGTCAAGCCATCGTATCCCTTGGTGCCCACTGTCTGGATGGTGGTTGCGCTCAGGCGCGGGTTGGCGGCGAGCATTTCGTGCATGCGCCGCGCCCCTATGACATTGGGATCTTCGCTTTTGGCGTCAATTAAAGCTCCGTCGCGGACGACGTTATCCACGATAATCAGGCTGCCAGGGTGTGACAGCTTGAGCGACCACTCGAGATAGTGGGGAATGCTCTGCTTGTCGGCATCGATAAAAATCAAGTCGAAGTTGCCGCCGCCCTCAGCCGCGAGTTGCCGTATGCTCTCGCGAGCGTCGCCAAGACGCACTTCCACCACCTCGGCTAAGCCGGCTCGAGCGATATTGCCGCGGGCCACTTCGGCATGCTTAGGATTGGCCTCCAGCGTGATCAAACGTCCACCGTGCGCGAGCGCCCGTCCCAGCCAGATGCTGCTGTAGCCCCCGAGCGTGCCTATCTCCAAAATTTGCTTTGCGCCAGCCAGTTGAGCCAGCATCATGAGCAGCTTACCCTGGCTTGGACTGACGCTGATCGAGGGCAGCCCAGCCGCCTCACTGGATGCCAACGCCTCATCGAGAGCGGCATCGGCAGGCAGGAGCAGGCCGGTTGTGTACTGGTCGACTGCTGTCCATAGTTTTTTGTTCATCCGAATGCGGGGTCCTCCTCTTTGTTTCAGATCTTTTGCGGGCCGTGCCCTCAATTATTGTACGGGTACACTATTTCAGGTACGAAGCACGCGCCATGGCCACGTCTTACAACGAAATTACTGGTCGGAGTCTTGAGCGGCTCGCCGCTCTCAGCGACGGCATATTTGCGGTGGCCATGACACTGTTGGTTCTCGATCTTCACGTGCCGGCGAGCGAAGTCATCCACAGCCAGGGAGAACTGTGGCGCACGCTCGCAGGGGCGGCACCCCAACTGATCAGCTACCTGTTGAGCTTCATGACCCTGGGTATCTTCTGGAACGGACAGCAGGCGCAACTGAACGCATTTACGCGCAGCAATCGCCATCTTTCGTGGATTCATATTACGTTTCTTTTCGCGGTGTCGATCATGCCCTTCTCTACGCGGCTGCTGGCGGGATTCATCGCCTATCGCAGCGTTCTCCTCGCTTACTGGGCCAATATCCTGCTGCTTGGCGTGGTGCTGTTCGTTAGCTGGCGGTATGCGGAGCGCGCGGGTTTGCTGCGGGAGAGTGTTACCCACGCGCAACAATGCGCCGTGGAGCGCAGAATCGTGGTGGCCCAAGCGTTGTATGCCTTCGGAGCCTGCCTGTGCCTGATTAACACCTACGTCAGCATTGTTTTCATCGTGCTGGTCCAGCTCAACTTTGCGCTGGCGCCGCGCCTGCCGTTTCTCTCCGAAGTCTAGATCAGAGCTTTTCGGATTCTATGATGCGGACGCCGGGAGGTGCGGTGATGGCCGCCTCGAGCAAAGCCTTGGCAATTTTGTCGGCTGGAACCACCCGGTAATGACGAGGCAGGATTGGCCGCAGCGAATGGAAGACGCGGATGGTGCGCGCCTCCCAGGCACGATGGGGCTGGCGTGGGCCAAGGATGCCCGAGGGCCGCACCAGGGTGAGCGATGGAAAGCCGCCCGCGATTAGCCTTTGTTCCACCTCACCTTTGACTCGCCTATAAAAGGCCCTGGCCTGTGGATTGGCCCCGATCGAAGAGTTAAACGCGAAGCTCTTCGCACCATGCTGATGCAGTAATCGGGCCACGGTCAGCGGGTAATCCACATCCACTTTGCGGAACGCTTGGTGCGAACCTGCCTGGCGCATGGTTGTGCCCAGGGTGCAGATGCCGGCATCCACGTTCCACCAGGGGGCGTCATCGGGCAATGCATCGAAGTCGACCAGCGGATTTTCAAGACCATCTTGCGGCGGCAACGGCTTACGGGTAATCGCGACTACTTTGCTGACCCGGCTGTCGGCGAGCGCCTGCTGCAGGACCGATTGGCCCACCAACCCCGTCGCGCCAACGAGTAGAAGAACCGCCATCTCTTGCTCCTTTGATTCTGCTCTGGCCAGTGTACGGCGGTAGCAAGCGCGATGGCCCGCGAAAAAACTCCGCCGGCCTCAAGGAGAAGACCGATGAAAGGTTGTCCTGCTGATTGGGTTCGCCAAGTTGCCCTGGGGCTCCGTCGTTCCACGGGCCGGCGTTCAAGCGGAAGTTTGGAAAACGCATAAGCCACTGTTCAACAATGGACACCGAGGGGTGAAAGCGGACATAGGCCCTCCCGCAAGAAAGCTTGGAATTTCCTTCTTTTCAACCAGTTGCAATCGGAGCAAGGCTGGCTTACGGATTGCTCAAATACGGTAACCAGGTGAACCGACCCATGAACACTCTGCTGCAGGACCTGCGATTTGCCCTCCGTCAGATACGCCGCTCGCCCGGCTTTGCCATCACTGCCGTGTTCATCCTGGCCCTGGGTATCGCGGCCAACGTCATTGTCTTCGGAGTGCTGCAGGCTCTGATCCTGCAGCCCCTGGATGTACCTCATCCCGGCCAAGTGGTGACCTTCGCAACCCGCGAGCAAGGATACCCGATCTACTCCTATCCGGAAGTGCGCGACGTGCGCGAGGGAAACACGGTTTTCTCTGCCGTTGGGGCGTATATGTTTGACATGTTCGGATTGGAAATCAACGGCGTCACCCGGCCTGCGTGGGGAGACGAGGTGAGCGGAGAATTCTTTGAGGTCATGGACGTCAAGCCATTTCTGGAGCGGCTGCTGCGGCGCTCCGATGACGACCATCCCGGCGCGGCCGAGGTGGCCGTGATCACATCGATCCGGCACTCCTGCTTCGCGAGCAGTAGCGACACTCGTTATTGCTCGCCGGTGCCGAGCGGTGAGGCGAATTCTTCGTCTCGCGAGGGAACGATCGTGAAGCGCCTCTTAAGACGCAGGAATGGCCTCTCGTACAACTGATACGACAGTGTGCGCCACCAGGATGGTCAGGCAGAAGGCGAGGGTTGTTCCGATGCTATTTCGCCAGCCGGCAAGATGCAGTGCGTGACTGAGACGGGCGAGCCACGCTTTGCCAGGGTGAAAGATGAGGAAATAGATGAGTTCATGAAAGAGATAAAGGCCGTATGAGATGCGCCCCAGGTAGACGATGGGTGCAGGCAGGTATTTGGCCGGCAAGCCGAGCATGCTGAGGAAGAGGAGCAGGGTTCCTGCGAGAACGAGCGCCCAGCCGACGGGGGCCCCGAGAACAGTTGAGTGGGGAGTATCGGCCTGGACGCCAAAGACGATCGAGGCCACAAGCCAACAGGCGATGGCGGACAGCCCTGCGACCAAACGTAATGCTGGGTGCCACTGTGGAACGCGGCCCCTGAGAGAGATGGAAAGCAGTGTGCCGGCGGCGAAGAACTGGAACTGGACGAAGCTGTTGGTCCATTGGCTGCTAAATCCCTTCGTCGGATACATGGCATAGATGACGACAGCTACATACGAAAGGGCGAGGAGGAAGAGCGAGACAGCCTTCACGCCCACCGGCGGCCCAACAGGGCAATGATCGGGATGGCGATATAGAACTGCTCTTCTACCGAGATGCTCCACAGAGGATTCACAGGGTAAGCAGGAACCCAGCCATGCAGGCAGATCCACCAATTGCCGGCAAAGAAAGTGAAGGCGAGCCACGCGGACGGATCTTTTGCCCCGGCCCAGGGAACAAACTGGGTAAGCACGACCAGGCCGTAGAAGACCAGGAAGTACAAGGGCCAAATGCGCAGGATGCGGCGCATATAGAAGGCTTTGAGTTGGATGGTGCCGGTTTCGTCGCTCTCCCGAAAGAGAAGTTCGGTGATGAGGAATGCGCTGAGCAGGAAGAAAACAGGAACGCCCAGGTCGCCAAGCAGGCAGAGGTTGTATAGCCAATAGTGCTGCGCCGGGTCAATAGGGATAAAGTCCATCCGATGGACGATAAAGACGATCATGAAGGCAATGAATCGGAGGACATCGAGTTCTGGGCGATAGTAGCGGCTGATGGTCACTCGGGCGCGGGTACACCTTTCCTGCAGCTAGCGGAGTTTAGAAGTGTTGCTGCTGCGGGCTCCGAACGTTTGCCCCCGTACAACCGCGGTAAACGTTTGAAGCCCTGGATCGTGTTACCTGCTTATTTTCAAGACCCAGGCAGGCTGTTGGCGCAGATCTTCGGGAAGGTCTGGGAGTTGGATAGAGAGAGCCTTGGCGCTGTTCTTGAATTTTAAGGCTGAGGAATCTCCGAGCAGGGTCACTGACTTGGCGCCTTCCACATCCTTGAGCGTGAAGGCACCACTCGACCATCGCGGCAGGATGGCGAAGAGATCGTTGCCCTTGGTGGTATAGAAGGCTTCAATGGCGGCTTTGCCCGATTCGGGTTTCGAGGCCAGCTTGGTGATGTCGTAATCGCTGTTGAATTCGCCGTTATAGTTCACTTTGGGAACTTCTCCCTCACTCCACTGGCGGGTGGATTTCCAGGGCTTGGTTCCGTAAATCGCGTCGCCGTTGATTTTGAGCCAGCTGCCTATTTCGCCAAGACGCTCCTCCATGATCACGGGGATCGTTCCGTGTGAGTCCGGCCCGATATCAAGCAGCAGATTGCCCCCTCGGCTTACGATATCGACGAGCATGATGACCAGTTCGCGACCGGTATGGTAGTCCTTCAGCTGCTCAGCCCTGTTGTAACCGTAACTAAATCCGATGCCGCGGCTTTCTTCCCATGGATGGGACATGTCGCTCATGCCGGAAGTGTATTCGGTGGTCCAGTAGCCGCCGTGCTTATGACGGGTGTCGGAACCCCAGCGGTCGTCGATCGCGACCACATCCTTGACCGGAGAGTCGTTGAAGAGCCAGGCGAGCAGTTCGGGACTGTGCCATTCGGCGGAGGTCTGCTCCCACTCACCATCGCTGAATATCACGTCGGGCTTGTAGTGGGTGACCATGTCCTTGAACTGGGGAAACATGTGGCTGCGGACGTAGAGCTGCCTGTCCTTGACCCACAGCGGGTTGTACCACTCATAAAGCGAATAGTAGTAGCCCATGTGGAGACCTTTGCTGCGCACCGCTTCGCCGAGGTCGGCCATCAGATCCCGTTTGGGGCCAATCTCGACAGCGTTCCAAGGCTGGCCCCAATCGGTCGAGGCTTCCTTGCTTGGCCAAAGGGCGAAGCCGTCGTGGTGCTTCGAGGTGAGCACAACATATTTTGCTCCCGAACTCGCGAAGACGTCGGCCCAGTGGTCTGGATCGAAGAGTTCAGCGCGGAATTGCGGGGCGAAGCGCTGATAGGGAAAGTCGGCGCCATAAGTCTTCTTCTGGTAAGCCCACGTTCCGGTTTCCACGCCGTTGGCCTTAGGGTTGTCCCGGCCCTCAATCATCTGGTGCCAGTACCACTCCGAGTAAGCGAGCTTCCCGGGAATGACAGGGGCGTATGCCGGTACAGAGTAGACGCCCCAATGAATGAAAATGCCGAATTTTGCCTCGGTAAACCACTGCGGCGTGGGCCGCTTATCCACGGAATCCCAGGTCGGTTCGTAGGTCTGAGCATGCAAACGACCCAGCAGCAAGGCGAAGATGAGGAGGTATTTCATTCATGACCTTTCTTTGCAGGCTTACGGACAGTGGTGGAGGCGATCGAAATTTAATTTATCGGTTCAGAAGGCTGAATATATCGTCCCTAAAGCGCTTGAGTCTACGGTTAAGTAGTTCGCGGATTCCTTTCCCTTCTGCGATGCGTTGTCCAAAAATAGGGTGCTGTGGATGGAAGAGAGAGCTGCAGCCCCCGGGCGGGGATGGGCAGAACCCCGCTTAGCCGAGGACTTTGCATGGGGTGACTTTCGCTTATCTTTCGCCTATGCTGAGGTGGTGACACGCCCTCTCAAGATTGTCAGCCCAAGCGCCCTGCGGTGGGAGCTTAGCCAGCGCAACGCAGTCAGAGCTGCCGGGCGGGTGGCGGAGATGAGCTACAGCCCGGTGCCGAGTATCGTCTACGGCGAGAACGAAGCTGGAGAACATGGCAATTTTCTGGCTGCCTCCTACCGGCGAATTCTGCAGCGAAGCGGGATGGAAGTCACGGCTCGCCAAGGTCTATACCGGCTCGCGATTTCATCCCCAGGAAGGCAGACCGCACGCGGCGCGAACTGGAGTGCGCGAACAGCTCAGACGCGCTGCTGATGAATATCTTTTGTTACCCGCGCATCCTGCTATCGCGCGGCTGTCTGTTCGCTTCTTGGGATCGAGCCGGGGCTTCATCCTGATTTTGGCTTCAAGCCGGGAATCCCCTTGAAGAATGGCGCAGAAGATCGAAGTGAAATGGACCTTAAGCTGGGAGGGTTGCTGGTCGAAGCGAAGTTGACGGAAGGAGATTTTCAAAGCGCAAGGCACGACCTGGTGCATCGCTATCGCGACCTCGAGGCAGTCTTCGATGTGGACCGGCTGCCCGCAAGCAATCAACGCTTTCGCTCCTGCCAATTGATTCGCGGCGCTCTGGCAGCCCATGCCCATGCAGCATCCTTTGCTGTCTTCTGCGACCAGCGCCGTCAGGATCTGATCGAGGATTGTTTCGAGATTATGTCGGCGGTTGTGAGCGCGGAACTCCGATGCCGGATGAGTGTGGTCACGTGGCAGGAACTGGCCGCGGCAATGCCGAAGAGTGTCGAGACTTTTCTGGCCGAAAAATACGGGATTATCGCGGGGTCCATTGCGGATGGCTGGTGAAGAGCCCTCCCAGGAAACCCAGCTGGTAGACGAGAAAGAATCCGAAGCAGACACTCACCACTCCCGAGGCGACGCTGAAGCCGCGGCTGATGCTGGTGAAGCGGTTGCCTGCAAAGGCCAGGGGCACCGCCATCGCCGCAGTCATGCACATCATGCCCACCATGGTGCCGGCGCCAAAGATCAATAAGTACACCGTCGCCCACACCGGACTATGGATGGTTGAGAGAACCAGCAACGCAACCGCCGCCGAGCCTGCCAGGCCGTGCACGATCCCGATGACCAGCGGCCGCACACATTGATAAACGCCGAAGCGGCCAACGGATCGGTCGAGCAGCGTCTCCGCCTTGCTGATGGTTGGGATTGCCAGAGGTTTGCGGGTCAGATACGAGGTCATGCGCTGCATCACGCCGGTGAGGTTGAGCACGCCGAGAAGGATCAGCATGAGGGCAACGCTGAACTCCATGGAGAGACCGAGGCGGGGCGGAATGACCACACCGAAGAGAATGATCATGCTGCCCACGGCGAAGATGGTGAGGGTGTGGCCGAGTCCCCAGATGGTGCCGATCAAGCCTGCCTGGCGGATACTCCGTTGCTTACTGACGATGGTCGAAACAGCGACTACGTGATCGGGATCGGTGGAGTGGCGCATGCCCAGCAACAGCCCCAGACCTCCAATAAAGAGGAACGGGCCGAGCCTTTCTTTGCTCAGGTTGTGCAGGTCGATGCCGGTGGTAGCGAAGGCGCGCAGCGCAATGGCGGCGCCAAGAATCGGTCATAAAGGCGGCGGAAGCTACCGGCAGCCAGCGAGTGGTGAGCTGACCGTTGACTTGCAGACGGGCCAGGAAGCGGCGCCCATAGACCATGAGCATGCCGAAACCTATCAGCACACTCGCCAAGCCAAGACTGAACGCAATGATCAGAAAGAAGCCAAGGCCGATGCGGTGCAGGGCGAACGCACTGAGCAAGACCACCAGCGCCGCTGGACAAGGGATGATGCCGCCGGTAATGCCCAGGACGAAGAGCTGGTAGAGAGAAACCGGCTTGCCGTTCCCAACTGGCTCGGGCGCGACGTCGCGGCTGTTGCGGCTTGATGAAAACCAGTGGCTGTGAAGCTGACCGGAGGTGTGGGAGTGGTCGAAGTCGAGACCGCTCCAGCGGCGGAGAAACATGTATCCTCCGAGAGCCGGCGATGGTCAAGCCGGAGAATACTCCCAACCAGGGGTACAGCTGCTCGGGCACGATGTATCGCGAGGCATAGAGGGTGATGGCGCCAAGAGCAAAAACCCCCGCGGTATGCGAGGCGGTGACGATGAGCCCCAGCAGAAAAGCATGGCGCGCGGTGCCTCGCGAGCCGACCAGGTAGGCGGCTACGATCGTCTTGCCGTGACCAGGCTCGAGCGCGTGCAACGCTCCCAGCCCTAACGCGATGAAGGCGGCCGTGATGAGGAACCAGAGACTCATGCTGCGGGTAGTGATCAACTCAGTGAACGCACTGCGCAGGTGTTGATTGCTGGTTGGCCTGGAGGTGCAAGGGCTCTGTGGCGACCGGCGGCAAGACGGCCGCGGGAACTGGCGCCGGAGAAACGGGAGCTGAGTGCGCTTTGTGACGCGCCGGCACAGGGGAAGGGGCAGAAGCATTCCGCGTAATGAGGGCAACCGGATAGTGAAATTGAATCGCTGCGGATAGATCCTGCGGCGGGCTGTTGAGCAGATCGGTCGGGTAGTTGCTCAGCTCGGCGCTGCGGTCCGTCTGTGGCACTGAGCTGCTGATCAGATTTGCGGCAGGGCCAACCGCGACAATCTCTTTCCATCCGGCATGACCGGGGTAATTATTGTCAGAGTACTCGAGGACGGCGGAAGAGTGATCCGCGGCCGGCGGATAGGCCGCCCGGTAGACAAAGCCCATCTTCATGGTGGGAAGGCCGCCGGCCCCGGGAGGAAAGATCACCTGGCTGGAGAGCAGACGCAGGGGTAAGCGCTGGCCATCGACCAGCAGGCTTAGGCCACGCGCAAATTCGGTTCCGCGCAAGGCGACAAAGCGGGTCACAGCGGGGTCTGATACATTCGCGGTGACGTTTCCCTGCTGCAACTCCTGGTAGGTGGGGATCTCGGCGAGATCGATGATGTAGGAAACCCTGATGCCATCGCGCTCCAGGGAGATTTTGGAATAGTGATTGACGCTGAAGTTGCCCATGGGATGGGCAAAACCTCTGGGCGCGAGCCACAAGCAAAGGGAGAGCAGGACGAAAGAGTAGAGTCGCTTACGGAACATGAGTTTGTCCTTGGCTGGCGGTCAATCCAGGTTGGTCCTGCAACAGCTTCAGTTGTTGCGCGGCAACGCCGGCGTAGATCACGTGAAAACGGGGATTGATGCTGAGCGCCTGTTGCAGCCTGTCTTTGGCTAGCGCGCTTTGCCCCAACCGGCCGGCAATCATGCCGGCATGAAAGAACAAGAGAGCATCCCGCGCACCGGGGCGCAGCGCATTTTCGCATGGCATCGCTCGCCTCCTGGTACTTGCCGTTCTTGTATAAGGCCCAGGCGAGAGCATCCCAGGTGTAAATGTCGTGGCGAACTTCAAACTCCTTGTGGGCCAGGGCGAGTGACTCGTCGAGCTTGATATCGTGGTCCGCGTAAAAGAGCGCCAGATCGCGATTGTGCAATACCTGGTTGATGTGGCCGAGCAAGCCGATGTATTGCACCAACTGGTATTGCTTGCCGGCTTCGGCCGGGTTGCCGGCCTTGGTGTACAGGTCTCCCAGTTCGGCCACATACATGGGCATGGGCACGACCGCGATGGCGCCCTGGTAGAGCTTGATGGCTTCAGCGTAGCGGCCTTGATTGCCGCGAAGCTTTCCCAGCCCGGCCAAAGCACGATAATCGCCGGGATGAATGTTGAGCGCGGTGAGGTAGGCATTGTTGGCTGCAGCAATATCGCCCGCCTGAGACTCGTATTCGCCCAGTTCGTAGTAGAGCCAGGCGAGATTCTCCGCGGGCAAGCGAGCTTCGGTTCCAGCCGCTACCGCGCTTTGCATCAGGTGGATTGCGCCCGCGGTATCGCCGGAGACGAATCTCAGATACGAGGTGCGGCTGTCGCGCACATAGACATTGCGCGGCTGCGAAGCAGATTCACCGGAGATGTCGAGGCGCGAATAAGCAACCGCGGCTCGTTCGTACTCACCCATATCCGCATTGGCATCGCCCACAATGGCAAAGGAGGAGAGATCGCCGGAGCCCAGGGCCAGCGCTTTCTGGGCATAGGTGATGGCATCGCTGAAGCGATGCTCGCCCATGCACACTTCCGCCATGGTGGAGTAGGCGGCATCGGCAGAAAAATCCGCACTGTTGAGGTCGAGAGACTTATTCAGCGCCTGCTCCGCCAGCTGAAAGTCTTCCACGTCGCCGGTCTCCCGGGCGCGCTGGAAAAAGGCCGCGCCCAGAGACGGAATAAGCAGCCGGATCTTTGGGGTTGCCCTGAACCCGGCTCTGCATGGTTTGATGATGCGCTCGGTGCCGGTGGCGTGCGGAATCAGCAGCGCGGCCGGCACCGGAGAGAACACCACTGGCGTGATGGTTGGAGAGGATATCGGCGGTTCGACGCGGTCGTGATGCTCAAGCGTTGGCGCAGAGGACGGGGTGGCGGCTTCCGCTGGAGGGTGAACAGCACCCACGCGTGCCCGGTTCTTCATCGTCTCCGGATAGCCGGGGAAAAGTTCGTCGGCACGCTGCAGCATCTGGCTGGCGGAATCCAACTTGCCCATGCCGATCTCGATGGCTGCGATGTGGTTGGCGATGGCGGCCAGCTCGCCGGTCTCGCCGGGTGAGGTTTCCGCATAAGCGCGATCGAGTACCTCCAACGCGCCTTCGGGATCGCCATAGTGCTCGCGCAGGTCCGCAGCAATCAGCAAACCGGGAACATTGAAGGGCTGCAGGTTCAGCATCCATTGCGCCGAGGCCTCGGCATCCTGGTAGTCGCCGAGACCGATGTAGGCTCGCGCCAGATATCCGTGGACCGTTGCATCGTCAGGGTTGTGGAGGTTCAGCTCTTTGGCCTCGTCCCTGGCGCGGGCAAACTCATGCTGGTCGAGCAGGAGAGCCACGTGCGCTTTGCGCAACTGAAAATCCTGCGGGGCGAGGCTGAGACCGGTAGCGATGGCCTCCGCGGCCTGGCGATCGTATTCCGAGCGACTGCTGTCTCCTGCGCGCGGCTGATGCAGGCCAACGCAAGATTGTTGTAGGCTTCGGGCTTCTTGGGGTCGGCTGCGATCTGCTGCCTGGCGGCTGCGATGCGTTGCTCAGCGGGAGTCACTTGCTGGGTTTCCGCCTTGGCGAACAGGACTGACGCGGCGATAAGAATGATTGCAGATGAGAGCTTCATCACGTGCCTTTACTGAATTGCGAAGGTGACCGGGCACGCCTGAGCGTGGCGCGCCCGGAAACCTTCGGCAGGTTTTGAAGAGTTACATGACAGGGCAGGTGGTGCTGCCGCCCTGGTCTGCCGGTGGAGCGTCCCCTTGGTTGCTGCTGCCAAGGTTTGGCTGATCACCGCAACCCGTCTCACTGGGGTCGATGTGACGGCTATCGCGACCGCTGTAAGCGAAGTGCACATAGGGGAAGGTTTCCTGTGTGGGCACATCGGGAGCAGCGACACCATCGCCGATCAGGTTATTGGGAGCGACGTTGAACTTGGGATTGAGCACGCCGGCAACTGCGCGCGCTGCAATGTCCACTACGTCGTCGGTTAGCCGCCGCCCGTTGGGAAAGCCTGCGCCGTCGCCGGCCAGCAGACCCAATCGGCTGCGGTTCGCCTCCGGAGTGGGCTTGACCCCGGTGTTGAGCCGCAACAGATCGGCAACCGGACCTGCCGGTGTGCCGGCAGCGGCAATCGGCGGGGCGTAGGTCACGAGCGGAAGCAGATCAGTCCGAGGCGGAGTGGGAATATTGATTCCGTAAGCGGCGTTCAATACGCGTGCAAGCGTCGGATCCAGATCGAAGCTGGCAAATTTAGAGTCGTTTACGGGCTGCGACATGCTCCAGGTGTCTTTGTATCCGGTGCCGATGATCAGTTCGTTGATCAGCGGATTGCCGAGACGCTGGACCTGGGAATAGTTGCCGTAGTTCTCCGGTGAAGCAGGAGCACGACGGATGGTAAATTGCGCGCGCGAGGTTGTGGCCCAGGCCCCAATGGTCGCCTTCGGATCAGTCGCCGGATGCTCGTTTCCATCGCTGGTCAAGAAGCAGATGGGCACCTCGATGGCAATGGTGTTGACGTTAAAGCCGGAGACGGCATTGGGCGCAAGGTTCAGATAGTTGTCCTTATCCTGCGCTGCCGTCAATACCCCACCTCCCGCACCGGTGCGGAAGTTGAAGGTATCGAAGGCTGCTCCCAAATCGATAAAGAAGGGATCAGCAACCGTGCCGGCAAATACGCGGGCGTCTCCGCCGTCTCCTGCGACGGTGTAGATACCCTGCTTCGCCAATGCCTCATAGTCGGGCATGGTCCGGGGGCCAACATTGGTGGGAACGGCATACAGAGTGGAGCCGCTCACCGGGGTGAGAGGAATCCTCTGTGAACCGCGATACATGGTCACTGTATAGGTTTGGCGCAGGCTCAACCCTGCTGCCCCTGCTCCACTGAGCGAGGTAATCGCGGGAGGAACAATGGGAGTGCCCGGAGCCACTGGCGCAGGCGAGTTCTTGGGAGCATTGATTCCTGCACCGGCGCCGGCAAAGCCGGTAAAGAGCTGCGGGGCCCGAATTTGTGTCTGGAACTGAATATTGAAGGTCACGTCGGCGAGAGCGTCGTGGTTGTTATCGACCTTGATTTGATAGAGAACGTTGGGATCGAAGGGAAAGTAGTTGGGGCCGTTGCTGGGTTCGAGGAAGGGATCCACATTCATGATGAATGTGACCCGGTCGGGATGGTCGTAACTCACAAACGCGTAAAAGTCTGTGATGTCTGCGGCGTGGTCTAGAGCTGTGATGGGTGCTTCACGATGACTTGATGCGAATACTCCGGGTGGGGTAATCAGCAGCAGGCACATCGCAAGTCCGACGAAGGACTGGCGTCTTGGCATGCGTGTCTCCCTCTATTGCCTTCTTTCCAAGTGGCGCAAGACCCGGTCTAGCGAACGGGGAAAGCGTAGGAACGAGCTGCACCATTGGTAATGAGGTAACGCACGCCGAATCTAACTGGATGGCGGCGCTGGATTAATATTTCGCATCCAAGCGTCGTTGTTTGCCGGGGAGGTTCCAAAAAGCGCACGAGTTTTTGATGGCATGACCAGCAAGGCGCAAAGGTTGGTCAGGGCGGCGTGTGTTTTGGCAGCCGCCCCGGAATCGCTCTCTTCTCTACTTCAGCGTGTAAGTGAGCCCAGCGCTAAACTGGAAAAAAGTTCTTCTTACTGCCAAACGCGGGATCGTTCAAGAAATCATCCTAGAAGGAAGGGTTGAAGCTTGGGAGAAGGTCAATCCCGCAGTAGCCAGAGCCGAATCGTCGTTTGGAGTATTGAACGCCGGCGTCACCACAAGACCTTGGTTGAAGAGAACGCCGGTGGCCAATTAGGTAAGGGGATGATCAAACTCACTGCCTTCATCGTTCTCCTATGTCTTTGTTGCGGCAGGATGGCTCCGCTGGATGGTCAGCAATCGCCGTCCGCCGGGCAGGCATCGTGCGCCCACTGCGTGTTGACCGGCATTGACGTGCTGGAGCGGCAACATTTTGAGCTCTTACGACAGCTCTCCGCGCGCCATGGGGGAAGACTGCGCATAGGGTTGATGACCAACCAGACCGGCTTGGACGCGGCCGGGCGGCGGACTGTGGACGTGCTCTTTCAGGATGCGGCGAGACAGGTTCCCGGCCTGACGGTGACTACACTGTTCAGTCCGGAACATGGCATGGGCGGGGTTCTGGATACAGCGCATATAGACGATGGACGGCATTTGGCGATCGCGGACAGCCACGATCTGAACACCGGCCTGCCCATTATCAGCCTCTTCGGCGATAGCGATGCGCAACGCCATCCACAACCGGAACAAATGCGCAGCCTGGACGCGGTGGTCATCGACCTGCAAGATGCCGGCGTTCGCTTCTACACCTATGAGACAGTGGTGGGATATTTTCTCGAAGCAGGCGCTAAGACGGGAACGGAGATAGTCGTTCTTGACCGGCCGAACCCGATCAACGGCATAACGGTGCAAGGCCCGATGTCGCCCAACCGCCAGAGCTATATCAACTACATGGCGCTACCGGTGCGGCATGGCATGACGATCGGCGAACTGGCCACCTACTTTAACGCGGAAAATCATTTGCATGCGCGTCTCACGGTAGTGCGCATGAAGAATTGGCATCGCCAGGAGTGGTTTGATCAAACCGGATTGAAGTGGACCAACCCTTCACCCAATCTGCGGAACTTGACAGCCGCCACACTCTACCCGGGCGTCGGCTTGCTGGAGGGAACAAACATCAGCGTAGGCCGGGGCACGGACGCGCCGTTTGAACGGCTCGGGGCCCCGTGGATAAGCGGCGGCAAACTTGCCGCTTTCTTGAATGCCCGCCGCATCCCCGGCGTTCGTTTCCTCCCCGAGAGCTTTACGCCTTCCGGAGGAAATCGATTTGACGGAGAACGCTGCGAGGGTATCCACATGCTGGTTACCGATCGAATGGCCCTTGATTCTCCGGAGCTTGGCGTAGAGATTGCGTCTGCGCTTTGGAAACTCTATCCGCGGGAATTTCGCCTGCAAGCTATCGATCCGTTGAAACTCGACCGGTCGACGCTGAGCGCAATCGAGGCGGGTACAGATGCCCGGCGTATCGCCGCGGGCTGGAAGGGCGCCACGGCATCGTTCGCGATGCGCCGGGCGAGGTATTTGCTTTATGACCGGCAGCCGTAGTGCCAGTCTACAATCAAGAGAACAGGGCGCGTTCCACGGAAGAGAGGCAACACCCTAAACAAGGAGACCATGAGGCCACGCATTCACTACGCCATCACTGCCGCCGCCGGAGCCATCGCGCTCACCGCAACCGCTACACCCGCCACTGCAGCCCCGTTCGATGCCAGCAATCCGTTTTATGCGCCCAGCACGCTGCCCTTTCAAGCGCCCCCCTTCGACAAGATTCACGACAGCGATTACCAACCAGCGATTGAAGCTGGGATGGCGCAACAGTTGGAGGAGATAAAGGCGATTGCCAATAGCCCGGATACTCCCACTTTCGAGAACACCATTGTCGCGATGGAGAAGAGTGGAGGTCTGCTGGATCGCGTGATGTCGGTCTTTGACGCGGTCACCGGCGCCAACACCGACCCCGCTCTACAACAAGTGCAGGCGGCGGAAGCTCCCAAGCTGGCCGCGCACGAGGATGCGATTTACCTGAATAGCCAACTCTACCACCGCGTGGAGGCAATCTATCGGCAGCGCGAAGCGCTCAAGCTGGACCCCGAATCGCTACGCCTGGTGGAGTACTATCACCGCGAGTTCGTGCACGCAGGCGCCAACCTCTCCGATGCGGACAAAACCGAATTGAAGAAGATGAACGAAGAGATATCGACCCTGGAGAACGCCTTCCGGACCAAGCTTCTGGCCGCGACCCGGGACGCCGCTTACGCGACTACCGATAAGAGCAAACTGGCGGGATTAGATGATGCGCAGGTCGCCGGCGCCGCGCAAGCTGCCAAGCAGCGGAAACAGGAAGGCTGGGTGTTGACCCTGCAGAACACAACCCAGCAACCCTACCTGGCGAACCTGAGCAACCGCGCGACACGTCATGAGCTGTTTGAGGACTCCTGGAACCGTGCTGAACGCGGGGGGACGAATGATACGCGGGCAACCATTATCCGCTTGGCCGAGTTGCGCGCCGACAAGGCGAAGCTGCTTGGTTTTCCCACTTTTGCCGCCTGGAAACTGGATGACCAGATGGCCAAGACGCCGGAAGCCGCCATGCGCTTTATGGATGCCCTGGTCGCGCCGGCCACGGCAAACGCGGCGGGCGAGGCGGCCGACATCCGGCACCTTATGGATGCGGAAAAGAGCGGCGCCGAGTTGCAGCCGTGGGATTGGGACTATTACTCGGGGCAGGTGCGCAAGGCGAAGTACGACATCGACGATGCCGAGGTGAGCCCGTATTTCGAACTTAACCACGTACTGGAGAATGGCGTCTTTTATGCCGCGAACCAGCTCTATGGGATTACGTTCAGCGAGCGAAAAGACATACCCGTTTATCAACCCGACGTGCGCGTCTTCGAGGTGAAGGATGCGGACGGGAAGCCGCTGGCGTTGTTCTACTGCGATTATTTTAAGCGGGACAACAAGAACGGAGGGGCATGGATGAGCAACCTGGTTGATCAGTCCAAGCTGCTCGGCACTTTGCCCGTGGTTTACAACGTGGCCAATTTCAGCAAGCCGGCTGCTGGACAGCCGGCGCTCATTAGTTTTAGTGACGTGACCACCATGTTTCACGAGTTCGGGCACGCGCTGCACGGCATGTTTGCTGACTCTGAGTATCCGAGCCTCTCTGGTACCTCGGTGGCACGAGATTTCGTCGAGTTCCCTTCCCAATTCAACGAACACTGGGCGACGTATCCTGCTGTCTTCGATCACTACGCAAGGCATTATGAAACGGATGCTCCCATGCCGGCGGAGTTCGCGGCCAAGCTCAAGAAGGCGAAGACATTTAACCAGGGCTATGCGCTCACGGAGATCCTCGCGGCAGCGGAGCTCGATATGCAGTGGCACACGTTGAGCCCGGGCACGAAGATTGAGAGCACCGACGCCTTCGAAACGGAAGCGTTGAAGAAGACGCATCTCGCGATCAGCTATGTGCCGCCGCGCTACCGTTCCAGCTACTTCTCACATATCTGGTCTACGGGGTATGCGGCGGGTTATTACGCATATCTATGGAGCGAGATGCTCGATGACGATGCTTACCAATGGTTTCTGGATCACGGTGGATTGACGCGCGCGAACGGAGACCGTTTTCGCCGCATGGTGCTTTCGCGAGGCAATACGGAGGATCTGGCGGCAATGTATAAGGCCTGGTTAGGGAGCGACCCGAACGTCAAACCGATGCTTAAGGAGCGGGGTCTGAATCCGGAATAATCGGATAGCGTTGCCAGGGCGAAGAATCCGATGCCTTCAGCGTCTGCGTGATAACCGCGGGGGTCAATCTTGCGGAATTGGAAAGAGATGCCCAGGACGACCTCGGTTTTCCTGCACGCTACTCCGGACACATCTGCTTGTGGTGCTTTCTCCACGGAAAGCCGCACGAGGCTCCCTGGTTCCACCAAACTGCCAGGACGCTAGTCGCAAGTGGCTGTGGCAACACGAACCAGTCCCGAAGGGACGGCTGAGAGTAGCCCAGGACGTTAGTCCTGGGGGTGCATATCCAGACCACGATCAGTCCCGAGAGGGACGGCTGAGAATGTCCCAGGACGGCAGTCCTGGGTGAGCCTGGAAAATACCAAAGAGAGGTCGCGTGGGGTGGCGATGATTGACTTCAGTAGCCGTTGAGCAGTAAAAGGGAGGCGGCGACGCTCATAATCTTTTCAGATAGCGAGTGTTTCGAAAGGGGCTCCGTGTACCTAGATTTCTTTGCATCCACACCGGCCAGGGGCGCCAGGCTTAGGTCACATTTGTGGCTAACAATGATTGCTGTCGGCTTAGCCTTTCTTTCATGTCCTACAGGACGGGGGCAGGACGACGTTGCACACACGGGTAGCGATGTCCCACCAATTCTAAAAATCGGCTCGCCCGCGCCGGATTTCAACCTGCCGGGAGTCGATGGAAAAGCGCATAGTCTCAAAGACTATGCATCAAGCAAAATCCTCGTAGTTATTTTCAGTTGTAATCACTGCCCGGTCGCACAGATGTATGAAAAACGAATCAAGCAGTTATTCACGGACTATGAGGGCCGGGGAGTAGCCGTGGTCGTGATCATGGGAAATGATCCAAAAGCAGAGGAGCTCAGCGAATGGGGATACACGGACGTAGGCGATTCTTTTGCGGATATGAAGGCACGCGCGGCCTACAGGCACTTCCCGTATCCCTACCTGTACGATGGCGCAACTCAAGCCGTCGCGCTTAAATACGGACCTACTGCAACTCCCCACGCATTCATTTTTGATCAGCAGCGTATTCTGCGCTACGAGGGACGGATTGACAGCAATCAACGTGAGGAGCTGGCGACGAAACACGAAGCCAGAGATGCCATCAATGCTCTGCTTGCTGGAAAACCCGTCCCCGTCGCAGACACGCCCGCCGTTGGGTGCTCTACAAAGTGGGCCTACAAAACGACAACGTAGAAAAAGAGATTGCCCAGTTCAACGAGAGGCCGGTAAGTCTGGATTTGATCTCCGCCAATCAACTCGAGAAATTGCGGCAGAATGCCGGCACAGGCAAACTTTTACTGGTGAACGTTTGGGCTACCTGGTGCGGGCCATGTGTCGAGGAATTCCCCGAATTGCAAACAATGGTCCGTATGTATGCAAAGCGTCCGTTGAATATCGTGACGTTAAGCATCAACAATCCTGACGAGAAGCAATTGGTTTCCGCATTTCTTCAGAAGCAACATGCGTTCAATGAGAACTTTCTCTTTAATAGCAACGATGCGGCGGATGCGGTGAAAGCTCTCGGCACGGGGTGGCAGGGTGGTGCTCCGTATACGGTTCTGATTGGAACCAAAGGCGAAGTGCTCTACAGAACGCAGGGAGAAATGAACGTTTTGGACGTGCGCCGCGCCATACTGAAGAATGTTGCGGACGACCTTTATCTCGGACAGCATGCCTATTGGAACAGCACCTTCTGAGGCCTCGACCTGGTCTGGCATTCCCTGAGGAGTTTCATAGACAGACGAGGCTGGCACTTTTGCCTTCCCGCGACGATCAAAGTGCCAGTTCCCATTGCGGGGAACTTCTGCAGTAGAAAATCCGTTCTCTGTATATGCAGGCGAGCGTGTGCGGAGGTAGACGATGAAAGTTCTGCTGCAGGATGTGGCCTATGGATTCCGTCAGTTTCGCAAGACGCCCGGCTTCACCGTCACCGTGCTGCTTACGCTGGCGCTCGGCATTGGCGCCAACGCGGCCATCTTCACCCTGATCAATGCCATCCTGCTCCATAACCTGCCGGTAACCGATCCCAAAACCTTGGTTCGCATCGGCGACAAAGACGACTGCTGCGTCAACGGCGGTTGGAACGACGATGGGGACTACTCGCTTTTCTCGACCGATACCTATCTCCTGTTAAAGAAGAATCTGCCGGAGTTCGAAGAGCTGGCTGCGATGGAGTCCGGCTATGCCTGGCGGCCGATTACGGTCCGTCGCGCCGGCCCCCAGACCGCCGCGAAATCCGTCACGGGAACCTTCGTCTCCGGCAATTACTTCCGCGTCTTTGGTCTGTCGCCCGCGGCAGGCCGCCTGTTTGCGGATGCCGACGATCAGAAGGGCGCGCCTATTACCGCCGTGATGAGTTATGACACCTGGCAGCAGGACTACGCGGGCGATCCGCACGTCATTGGAGGCGCCTTCTACATCAATACCAAGCCGGCCACCATTATCGGCGTTGCGCCCAAGGGATTTTACGGAGACCGCATTGATACCAATCCGCCCAAATATTTCCTTCCCATGCATGCGATGGATCAAGTCATCGGCGCACCGTACTTCACCGATCCCGAGGAGCAGTGGGCCTACATCATCGGCCGCGTGAAGCCGGGAACCTCCCTGCCCGCCCTCCAGTCCAAAGCCAGCGCGCTGCTCAAACAGCAGTTTGCGACTTTTAAGACCTTTACCGATCAGCGTGCGCAAAAGGTTCTGCCCCGTACCCATGTGGTGCTTACTCCCGGCGGGGGCGGCATTCAGAGCATGCAGGAAGGTTACAAGGACCAGCTGAAACTGCTGCAATGGATTGCCGCGCTGGTCCTGCTCGTCGCCTGCGCCAACATCGCAAACCTGCTGCTGGTGCGCGGCATGAGCCGCCGGGCGGAACTCTCCGTCCGCGCGGCTCTGGGCGCGCAGCGCAGCCGGATCGTGCGCCAGCTCCTGACCGAAAGCATTCTTCTCTCGGGTACAGGCTGCCTGCTCGGCCTCGCCGTCTCCTATCTCGGAGCACACGCGCTGCTGGCGCTCGCCTTTCCTAATCAGCAGAACATGCCGGTCAGTGCTTCGCCTTCGCCCATGGTCATCGGCTTTGCCTTTGCGCTTTCCCTAGTCACCGGCATTCTCTTTGGACTCGCGCCGGCACTGATGGCCGCGCGCACGCATCCCGCCAATGCCCTGCGCTCCAATGCGCGGACGACCGCCCACGGCGCATCCTTGCTGCAGCGCTCCCTCGTGGTTCTGCAGGCCTCGCTCTCGCTCGTGCTGCTGGTCGCCGCCGGCCTCTTTTTGCAGAGCCTCAACAAGGCCGAAAACGTAGACATGAAGCTGGATACGACCAACCGCTATATCGCGCACTTCAATCCCCAGGCGGCCGGCTACAAGAACACCGAGGTCGAACCCCTCTATCAAACCATCGAAGACCGCTTCCACGCCCTTCCTGGTGTTCTCCATGTCGGCCTCGCCACCAACACGCCGATGGAGCAAAACAACTGGGGATCCGGCGTAAAAGTTCAGGGCGAGCCGGACCTGAACAAAGGCGCGTCCTGGGTGAAAGGCAACTCCGAGTACTTCGACTCCGTCGGCACCCATGTCGTCATGGGTCGCGGCTTCAAACCGCAGGACACGTTGAACGCCGCGCCCGTCGCGGTGGTGAATCAAGAGTTCGTCAAACAATTCTTCGGCAAACGCAACCCCATCGGCCATTCCTTTGGCCCTTCCGGCCCCGGCCAGGCCGGCCGGGATGGAGCGCATCAAATCGTCGGCGTGGTGGAAGACACCACCTACAGCAGCATCTACTGGAAGAATCATGCCATGTACTTTTTGCCGCTCACGCAGCGGGCCGGGAGCGTAAACGATCCCGACTACCAGCTCGACAAGGACCAGTCCATGTACGCCGGCGCGCTGGTGATCCAGACCGCCCATCCCATCGCCGGGTTTGAAAAGACGGTCAGTGAGACGCTGGCCAGCATCAACCCCAACCTAACCATTGTGAAATTTCAGACCTTCCGGCAGCAGATTGACGATCGCTTCATACAAGAGCGCCTGATTGCGCGTCTCACTTCCCTTTTCGGCCTGCTGGCCCTGCTGCTTTCCGCCATCGGCCTCTATGGCGTCACCGCGTATACCGTTGTGCGCCGCACGCCGGAGATCGGCATCCGCATGGCGCTGGGAGCGGCCCGCAGCCGCGTCATCAGAACGGTCATGGGGGGCGCCATGCTGCAGGCCGTTGCCGGCCTAGCGATCGGCATCCCGGTATCCATCTTCTGCGTGCGCTACGTCAAATCGCAGCTCTTTGAAATCACCAGCGTCAATCTGCCGGTCATGGGCATCGCCATTGCAGTGCTAGTGATTACGGCTGCCGTGGCCGGCATCATCCCGGCGCGGCGCGCCGCCTCCATCGACCCGGTACGGGCTTTGCGCATTGAGTGAGCTGCGGCCTTTGGCAGGGTGAATCGCTGAACAGGGGGAGATCAGCTCAAGAGTCTCGGGCAGTTCTGGAGAGCGCTAAAATGTGGGGACCGGTGAAAGTGGTTTATTGACTATGCATCCCAGCCTTCTTTCGCAATTCAACCTGGCCGGCAAATCGGCCATCGTCACCGGAGCGTCTCGCGGTCTAGGCATCAGCTTCGCCCGCGGACTAGCCAAGGCGGGATGCAACCTGGTGATTACCGCCCGTGATTTCGAACGCTTGCAGCGTGTGGCGCAGGATCTCGAGCAATATGGCGGAGCGGTCATTCCCTTCAAAGCCGATGCGGCCCGGGTGAAGGATGCCGAGGCCGTGGTCGATCGCGCCCTGGAAGCATTTGGCCGGCTGGATATCCTGGTAAACAACGCCGGCATCTCGGCGGTGGCCGCGGCCGAGACGATGTCTTCCGGGCAATGGCAGAGCGTCATCGACACCAATCTGACCGGCTTGTTCTATTGCGCGCAGAGCGCGGCGCTTCCCATGCTGCGCGCCGGAGCGGGCAAGATCATTAACATCGCCTCCATGTACGGCATCAGCGCTTCCAGCTGCATTTCCCAGGCCTCCTATGTTGCCAGCAAAGCCGGGGTGCTGGGACTTAGCCGCGAGTTAGCAGTCGAGTGGGCCCCGCGAGGACTCAATGTCGTGGCTTTGGCTCCGGGATTCTTCCGCTCCGACCAGACCATCTGGGCGTTTGAAGAAAACAAAGAGTTGGGCGAAAGACTGTTGGCGAAGGTCCCGATGGGCCGCATGGGAAAACTCGAGGAGCTGGAAGCGACCATCGTTTATCTGGCCTCTTCCGGGTCCGACTATATGAACGGCCAGGCCCTCATACTCGACGGCGGCTTCCTTTCCTGGTGAGTGGTAGAGCAGCGAAGAGGAATTGCGGCTTTTTAAATCGTCGGCGAACCTTGGCCTTGGTTATTCGGATGGAAAGTTTTGAAAGTAATTGCGGTCGAGTGCAATGCTGTCTTTTCGGTCCACCTAAATGGCTGAAGGTTGGCCGACTGCCGTGTTTCCTTCTTATTCGTGGTCTTTCAGTATCTCCTCCACCCGCTCCTTGGGAACGGAAAGGTGATCCTCATTTTCCTTTAACCACGAGCGATAATCATCCTCGATGGCAGGAGTCCAACGGGCATCGATTTGCCCGGCAGTGTACTTCTTTTCTTCTAACCGTTGGTGGCCGAAAGTATCCCGCAGGTGGGTGGATTCAGAGTTTTTCACCACTTCTTCGGCCAGTTGCGCCGGGATGAAGAGCACGCCACCGTTTCTGCCCAGCACAACATCACCCGGCATCACGGTTGCATGCCCGATGCGCGTGGGACCGTTGATGCTCACCATGGTTGAGTTAAGACGCGCTCCGCTGGCCAGCGACCCAAAGTGATGAGATGGATCGTAGTAGCGGACAAAGGAAACAAAGTTGGGCAGTTCCTCCAGGCCGTTGATGTCGCGGACCGCGCCGTCATAAACGATCCCGTTCCCGGAGCGAGCGTAGATGGCGTTGCCTACGTTGTCGCCGATCGAGGGGCCATCCGTTTTAAGGCCAAAGTGGTCGGCCACATAGACGTCGCGCGGCTGCAGCATGTCCACGGGCCAAGCGTTCATCGCACCCTGCCGGTGATCCTGCGCGCCCTGGGCCTCGATCACTTTCTGGATATCCGGCCGGCCCGGCACCCAGGTGGCCGTCAAGCGCCCTGCCCACGAGAACCTTGTCCCCATGAATCGAGAGCCACCCATCCTCGTACTCGTGATTGAAGTTGTGCGTGCGCAGCGTCGCCCACGCTTCCTCGAGGGTGACGTTCTTCATCCGATCGAGGATCGAGTCCGGCACCTTGGGCCGTCCGTCGGGGAACCTCTCCCCCGTCCAGTCGGGAGTGTACTTAATCACATCTTCGCGCGTGAAAAATCCCTGCTGCGCGCGGGCGCTGAGAGACGCACCCAACACCATCGATGTACAAACGACTCCCACTGCCGCACGCCTGAGTTGCCGAACGAATGCTTCCATTTGCCCCTATCCTTTATCTATTTATTCGGCTCGAACCACGTTGTTCCTGGAATCTGCACCGTCCTGGCCACCTCTTCGTTCATCTCCACGCCCAAGCCGGGCTTATCCGGAGGAGTGACGTAGCCTTTTTGGATGATCTCGCCTTCTTTGACAAATGTCTGCCAGACCTTCAGATGGTTGATCCAGTGCCACTCGCAAACCAGGTAATTGGGAATGGTCGCGCACACATGGGCCGAGGCCATGGTGCCGATGGGAGAGACGACGCAGTGCGGAGCAAACGGAACGTAGTAGGCCTGGGCCATGTTGGCGATCTTGCGCGCCTCCGACAGTCCGCCTACTTTTTGAATATCCGGCATGATGATGTCTGCCGCGCGCTTCTGCAACAATTCGGTGTAGCCCCAACGCAGGTAGAGATTCTCGCCGCAGCATATCGGTGTGGTGGTCGAGTGCCGGATATCGGCCATCGCGTCGATGTCTTCCGGCGGTACCGGTTCTTCCAGCCAAAGCAGCCGGTAAGGTTCCAGCGCCACTGCTACCCGTTTGCCAGTGGTCGCGTCATAGCGGCCGTGCATGTCGCAGGCCAGATCCATCTCCTTGGGTATCGATTCGCGGACGTGCTTTACCCAACTGACCATGCGGTCGATTTCGCCATTACTCGCGGTCCAATTCACTTTGTCGAAGCGGGCCGGATCGGTAGCATCGTCGAGGTCGATCTTCATCGCCGTGAAACCCTGGTCCTTGATCCAGGGGAGCTTGCGGTCCGATTCTTCGCCTATGGGATTCTCCATGTCGGAGTCACAGTACATACGAACCTTGTCGCGAAATTTTCCGCCCAATAGTTGATAGACCGGAAGTCCTAAAATTTTTCCCGTAAGATCCCACAGCGCAATCTCGACTCCGGTCATCGCAGTTACGTATTGACCACCCTGGGCGCCGGCGAAGATTCCCGAGACGCGCATCTTCTCCCACAGTGCGTCTACGTTGAGAGGATCCTGGCCGATGAGCATGCGGCGAAAGCCATGCACCAGGGATGCTGTTCCCACCGCCGCGTCGGTCGATTCGCCCTGGCCATAGAGTCCGGAATCGGTATAGACGCGCACGTGGGTTTGGGGTCCGTGCACCAGGACCTGCGCGGTGCGGATATCGGTGATCTTGACCTTGGGCCTCTGCTGGGGTGTGCTGTTCTCTTGAATCGCTCGCGCTAGGGAGGGCAGCGCAAAGATTCCGGCGGTGGGCAGGGCCGCAGCCGCACCTTTGAGCATTGACCTTCGTGTGTATCGATTCATTACCGGAGTTCCTCTCCTGGTCAGTTTGCTTCTGGTGCGGTTACAGGGCTTTCTCACGAACACGTTTGCGACAATTGAAGCTCGCGAAAATGTTTGCTCCGTTTGGCTCTACGACGAGCAAACGGAGCAAAGTAGCCGCCATTGTTGAACGATGGAGCGTTAGAACGTGTACCTGGCGGCGAGCTGCAGTTGCCGCGGGGTCGTGGCTGCGTTCGTAGTGGTGATTTGGCCGAATGCTCCCTGATCTATGTATTTGTTGTTCGGGGATTGCCGAAATTGGTGTGGTTGAAGGCGTTGAACGCGTCAAAACGGATTTGTAAATGGTGGTGTTCGTTGTAGGGCATGTCGAAACTCTTGTCCAGGGACATATCGTATTTTTGGACACCCGGAGCGTATAGCATGTTGCGGCTCACGTCGCCGAGGAAACCCGGGGCCGGTTCTGGAAAGGCTGCGGGATTCACCCATTGGCCGCTGGATCCGGCTGTTTTGTGGGACACGAAAAATTGTTTGGAGACGAGATTCGGCCGGGTCGCTGGTGTGCCGCCGGAAATCGTATTGGTATTGGCAGTGTTGGCGTTGACCCCGGGTTGAAGGGTTGGCCGGTCTGGAGCTGTGCGAGGCCGGCGAATTCCCAGCCGCCGATCACCGCATCCACGATCTTCGACGAAGGCGCCTACATCCTGCCCTGCCCGATAGGCAGGTAGTAAATGAGAGAGGCCACCACGCGATGTTTCACATCGAAGTCCGAAGGCCCGTATTCGCAGCTGATGCAGAGGTCGTTCTGCGGGAAGAGCTCCGATGACTGGGTGCGGATCCCGCTGGTGTCGTCCATCGATTTCGAATAGGTGTAGGAGCTGATGAGGTTGAAGCCGTTGCTGAAGCGCTTGTTCACCTGGAAGGCGAAGGAGTTGTAATTCCCGATGCCTAGGTCGTGCACTAACTGAATCACGCCATAGTTCGGGTAGGGCGTACGCGTGTAGAGGGAAGTCGGCGTCGTGTTGCCAAGTAACCCGTAGGGAACCGAATAATTGGCATTGCGGAAGCCATAGAGTGTCGGTTTTCGCTGCCCATGTATCCGGCCTCGAACTACCAGTCCTTGCCCATCTGCTTCTGGACGTCAAACAGCAAGACCTGGCTGTACGTAGTTCTGTGACTGTACGGGTTGGCGTAGGTGTAGGGCGGCGGAATGTTGGCGGCGACGCCAGCCCCACCGGTGGGCCCACCGCATTGGCCCAGTTGATAGTAGCTTCACCCGGAGTCCCACCGCCCGAAGTATTCGTGACACGCCCGGCCAGGTTACGGGCCACGTCGAAGCGGGCGTTGGCGGTGTCATTGTTGTAATAGATGCCGAAGCCCGCGCGGACGACCATGCCCGGGAACGGCGTGTAGGCAATGCCCAGGCGAGGCGCCCAGTTGTTGTAGTCGGTCTGCATGAGCGATTATTGGGAAATTGGCCGTTGGCGCACTGCGGCGCGGGATTGACAGGGGCATTGGAATTGGTAGGGCTATTCGTGCTGCCCTCTACCCAGCGAATGTTAACCCCCTGATACGGATTCGTGCAGTTGCCCTGGCGTCTGAAGAAAGGCCACAGGTTCTGCGGCTCGTGCCCAGCGATGAAGGGGCTTATGGGCGAGTTGTTGGTTTGCAGATCCACGATGAACTCCTTGCCCAGGGTGTTGTACCACGGCGGCGTCA
The DNA here is from genome assembly GCA_963815175.1 of uncultured Acidobacteriaceae bacterium. Classification (GTDB taxonomy): domain Bacteria; phylum Acidobacteriota; class Terriglobia; order Terriglobales; family Acidobacteriaceae; genus PALSA-350. The sequence continues at coordinate 69,379 of CAWFGM010000047.1, read as the reverse complement.
GCTCGTAGCGCAGGCCGGCGGAAACCGTGAGGTTGGGCGAGAACTTATAGTTATCGTCGAAGTAGAAGGCCTCGACGTTGAGCTTGTAATCGGCCTGCGCGATCTACACCGCGTAGGCCGAGGTGTAAAGCTGGCCGAGCAGGAAATCAGCGAAGCCGGAGCCGGTTTTGGCGCCAGCTTCCCGGGTGGCGACTTCCGCAGTGGCGTTGCCCTGGAAGATGAAGGCGCCGCGCGATAACTGATTGCCCACCTCGTTAAAGGTCTTCCGGTCGTACTGAAACCGAAATCCATGGAATGCTTGCCCTTCACCCAGGTGAAGTTGTCGTTGATCGACTTATCGGGGTCTTTGGTCACATACGGACCGTCGGTGCTGTCGCCAATCCCCGAATAGGGGTCCCGAGTAAAGGAGAAATTGGGAATACCCCAGGTTGCAGGAACCCCGGGTTGGAGGCCGGGAATCCCGGCATTGATACAGGCCCACCGCATTTACCTTGTTTTGCGAGAAGGTGCCGAGGCTGTTGTAGAAATCAGTCTAGCCAAACGTGGCCACGTTGACGATCGTGGGAGAGATGGTCCAGGTGTCGGAGCCCATGTACTGGTAGTAGTTGGTGATGATGTTGCTGCCGGTTGTCCCGCCCAGCGCCGGAAAGCCGGGGGGGCTGACCGTTTCCAGGCCGTTGCTGAAGCGGAAGGCCCACTGCAACTTGATGACAAGTAGTAATCGCCGCGCACGTTAAATTCGTCGTGGTTGTCCGTATTGATGATCGGAATGTGCATAATTGTTGAGGAATTGCGATGTCGGGGCCGGGTGGTAGAACTGCTTAATGATCATCGCCGATGTCGGATCGATGCGGCTCGCGGGAATCACATTGCCCGGAAACTGTGTCCTGCCCGTGCCGTTGGCGTTCCTGTGGCGGGATCATAGATGGGAACGACCGGACCGCCGCTTTTTAGAGTGAAATCGCTGAAATCTGCCGCCCAGGACCGCCGCTGTGGGCAAGGTCTCGTTGCTCTGAGCGGCTTGGCTTTGGGAAAACCACTCCTTATTGACCATGAAGAAGAGTTTGTTTCTGGCATCGAAGAGGTGGGGAATCGAGAGCGGACCGCTCAGCACGAATCCGTAATCGTTATATCGGAACGGGAGCTTAGGAGGGAACGGGGTTGTGATGTAGTTGTACCCTCGTGCGTCCGCGTAGTTATTGCGCAGGAAATAGAACGCAGTTCCGTGATACTGATTGCCGCCGCTCTTGGTGACCACGTTGACCTGGGTTGCGTTGTAACCGTATTGGGCCGGATAGACGCCGGTTTGCACTTTCATTTCCTGAATAGCGTCGACGGTGGGCTGCACCACAAAGCTGTTGAAGTCCACGTCGGTGTTGTTAATGCCATCGATCGTGTAGTGGTCGTACATAATGCGCTGCCCGCCCACGGAAATCGCTTCGTTGGAGCGCTGGCCGCCCTCCCGCGATTGGGCCTGCCCTTGTGATGCCGAGAGCGTGTTGGTGTTGGCCGAGACCGCCACCAGGCTCAGGTAGTTTCTGCTGTTCAGCGGCATCTGGCTGACGGTCTGCGTAGGAACCACGGTGCCGAGGGTGGGGTTGTCAGCCTGCAGCAAAGCGGCACTCGCCTCAACGGTTACAGATTGTGTCACCTGACCGACCTGCAGCGTGAAATCCTGACGCAATGATTGTTGCACTTGAAGTTCCAGCTGAGCTGTGTCGGTCTTGAAGTCCGGGTGGGTAGCCTGAAGGCCATAGGCTCCCGGCTGAACGTCGGGAAATGTGTAGTCGCCCGAACTGGTGGTGAATGTGGAGCGTGCTGCCCCGGTAGCTGTATTGGTAAGGGTGATGGCTACCTTCGCAATCACCGCGCCGGTTGAGTCGGTGACGTGTCCGGAGATTTGACCTGAGGTCTGCGCCAAGACGGCGGAAGCCGACAACAACGAGAGAGATAGAAACAGCTGAATGCGCCTTAACATCGGTAACGCCTCCCAAAATGTCGTTCTGCTGCCACTGCTCAATTCTTTTATCTTCGCGCCCGTTGCGCGCTGTCAAAGGCGTCAAGCAGGGCTTTACGGCCTGCTTTTGCTTCGCGCATCGCGCAATGGCTATTTCAAATACGGCGGCCAAACTATCACGCTGAAAAAACTATAGTCAAGCGAATGTTGCGGTGCTCGTGCAGGGCAGGCATCCAATTTGCCAGTTCTGCCGACGCTGGGGGATTGGTTGATCCTTAGTCTCGGTGCGCGGCAGGCGCAACCCCCGTTTCATTTTTTTGGCTGGTTCCCCAGCAGGGATGGTGCCTCCTATCTCGCTCGTTTTCGCGTGATGTCGGATACCACCAACGTTGACCGCTAGTGCCTCGGCTGAATCGGCAGTCAAAGGGAAAGAAGTGGTGGTATCCGACATCTCACGGAACGAGCGAGATTGGAGGCACCCATCCCTGGTGAGAAAACGAGAAGCGCTCGTCCCGACGGGTTGGATCAGCCTTTGTCCCCGGGCGGCGGTGGCTGGTCTGCTATCTTTTGCACTGATATGCACTTCACTCCGTTACACGCACTCTTCTTGCTGCCCGCCATGATCGTGCTTCTGCAGTTGGGACACGCGCTTCGGCGGCGGCGGGAGTCTGCCCCGCAGAGCAGCGCGATCGAGGGCGCGGTCTTTGCGCTCTTCGGATTGCTACTGGCTTTCACCTTCTCGGGCGCGGTGACCCGCTACGACGTACACCGCGAATTGGTGCTGCAGGAGAACAACGATATTGGAACCGCCTATCTCCGTCTCGACCTGCTGGCGCCGCAGGATCAGCCTCCGCTACGCCGGCTTTTCCGCGACTACGTCAGCTCGCGACTCCATCTTTACGATCGTGTTTCAAACGAGGTCTCGGAGACCACCAGGCAGCTGCAGCAAGAGATCTGGAAGAAATCTGTCGCCGCCGCCGCCGCGCCTGGGGCCAATCCGGACGCCACCAAGCTGCTCCTTCCCGCCCTAAATGACATGATCGATATCACGTCCACGCGGCAAAACGCCTTCAACATGCACCCCCCGACCGTCATCTTCCTGCTTCTCTTTGTTCTTAGCGGGTGTTGCGCGTTTGTCGCCGGATACGGGATGACTTTTACCGCGCGCAGCTGGTTCTACAGCATCGCGCTTGCGGTCACGGTCACGCTTACCGTCTATGCCACGCTGGAGATCGAATACCCCCGCCAGGGCCTCATCCGTCTCACCCAAACCGACGACACCTTTCTTCAACTCCGCGACTCTATCCAATAGACATTTAGGCCCAGGACGGTGGAATTTACCTGCCAGAGATGCGACAGGTGTAGCGTGGATAGGATGGACAAGTTGGCTGGGTGGTGGATTGCACATTCTTGTAATCAATAGCGGTTCTTCGTCGATCAAGTTTTCCATCTTTGAAGCGGGCGGGGCGTTAAGGGAGAGTCAGCCTTGACGCCATGGCTGTCGTGGCCGCGCGCCTTGTTCAGCGGCGAAATCAGCGGGATCGGCACCGCCCAGCTGGAATTCACGTTTAGCGATGCCAAGGGGCAGGAGTTGGGCGGTCCCACCAAAACTGCTCCGGCTGATCCAATGGACATATTAGAGGATGCCGTCTGCGGTCAGGGAATGCCGCCGATCGACGCGGTGGGCTACCGGGTGGTGCATCCCGGGGCGCGGCTTAAGCGGCACCAGAGGATCACCGAGGAAGTGCTCGAGGATCTCGAGCAGGCGGTGGCCTTCGCCCCGCTGCATGATCCTGCGGCTATCGCCCTGATCCGCGAAATGATGAAGCGATTTCCCCGTGCTCGGCACTATGCCTGCTTCGACACGGTCTTTCACCAGACCATGCCGGCTGAGGCTTCCACCTACGCTATCCCAGCCAAGTATCGCGAGCAGGGCGTGCGCCGATATGGATTCCATGGGCTTTCCTGTGAGGGTGTGGTGGATGACCTGCGGGCTGCATCAGAGAGAGGACAGGCCAGTTTTCCGCGGCGGATGGTGATTGCGCATCTGGGCAGCGGGTGCAGCGTAACTGCCACTAGTAGACGGGCGATCGGTCGATAACACCATGGGACTGACGCCGACCGGCGGGGTGGTGATGGGCACCCGGCCGGGGGATCTCGATCCGGGACTGGTCCTTTATCTGTTGCGGCAGGCGGATGGGGACCGCAAGGCTGCTCTGAGCGCGGTGGAAACAATACTCAATCACCAGGCAGGGATGGTCGCGCTCTCCGGCCAGCCCAACGATATGCGCGCAACACGCAAAGCGGCGGAGGCGGGAAGCGCCGACGCCGGCTTGGCGCTGCAGGTTTTTACCCGCAGTGTGCGCAAAGCGATCGGCGCCTTTGCGTGGCTGATGGGCGGCCTGGATGCCGTGGTCTTCACCGGGCGGCATTGGAGAGCACGATGGGAAGTCCCGGGCGGAGATTTTGCGGGGACTGGAAAGCTATGGAGTGGTGCTCGATGCGGCGGCCAATGAGGCCGGGGGCGATGAGCTACGGCGGGTGAGCAGCGAGGATTCCCAAGTCGATGGTCTGGGTGGTTACCGCCCAGGAAGATCGCACGATCGCAGTGCACGTGGGCGCAGATGGAACTCACAGGAGGAATGATGAGCAACGTTGAGACCCTTCCCGTGGCGGCCCAATTCGAGCCGCTGACCGCCGATGAGATCAGGAAAATGAATGCCTACTGGCGCGCCTGCAACTATCTTTCCGCCGGCATGCTGTATCTCTGCCGCAACCCGCTCTTGCGGGAGCCGCTCAAGCCCGAGCACATCAAGAACCGGCTGCTTGGCCATTGGGGATCGGACCCGGGCCAGAGCTTTACCTGGGTGCATCTGAACCGGCTGATCAAGAAGTACGACCTGGACATGATCTACCTCTCCGGTCCCGGGCACGGAGCCCCGGCCACCCTTTCCAACTGCTATCTCGAGGGGGTGTATTCGGAGGTCTATCCGGACAAGAGCCAGGACGTGGTTGGCCTGCAGAAGTTCCTCAAGCAATTCTCCTTTCCTGGGGGAATCGGCAGCCATTGCACTCCGGAGACTCCAGGGTCGATCCATGAAGGCGGCGAGTTGGGATACAGCATCTCCCATGGATTTGGCGCGGCGTTCGACAATCCCGACCTGATCGTGACCGTGGTGGTGGGCGATGGAGAATCGGAGACCGGGCCGCTGGCCACCAGTTGGCACTCCAACAAGTTTCTTGACCCGGTGCGCGATGGAGCCGTGCTGCCGATCCTGCATTTGAACGGATACAAGATTGCGAACCCGACCATCCTGGCGCGCATACCGCCCGAGGAGCTGGATATGCTCTTCAAGGGCTTGGGATGGACGCCGCATGTAGTGGAAGGCGATGACCCGGAAAAGATGCACGCCAAGATGGCCGAGGTGCTGGAAGGCTGTCGTGCTCGACATCCGCGCGATCCAGGAGAAGGCGCGCTCGGCGCCGGCGGGGCAACCGGTGGAGCGGCCGAAGTGGCCGATGATCATTCTGCGGACGCCCAAAGGCTGGACCGGCCCCAAAGAAGTGGATGGGCATAAGGTCGAAGGCTTCTGGCGGGCGCACCAGATTCCTATCCTCGATCCGCAAACCAACCCGAAGAGCCTGGCCCAAGTGGAAGCGTGGCTACGCAGCTATCGGCCGGAGGAGCTCTTTGACGAGTCTGGGCGACTGATCGAGGAGCTGCGCGAAATGGCTCCGGTGGGGACGCGGCGCATGACCGCCAACCCGCATGCCAACGGGGGCTTGCTGCGCCGCCCGTTGGAGATGCCTGATTTTCGCGATTACGCGGTCAAGGTGGAGAAGCCGGGACAGATCGAAGTATCGTCGACCGATGTCATGGCGCATTTTTTGCGCGATGTGATGCGGCGGAACATGACCAGCTTCCGCGTCTTTGGGCCGGACGAAACGGCCTCCAACAAGCTGCAGGCCATCTACGAAGCGACCAGCAAGACGTGGATGGAAGAGATGCTGCCCGAAGACAAGGACGGGGGCTTCCTGGCCCCTGATGGGCGGGTGATGGAGATGCTGAGCGAGCACACCCTCGAAGGCTGGTTCGAGGGCTATGTGCTGACCGGGCGGCACGGCTTCTTTTCTTCCTATGAGGCTTTTGTGCACATCATCGACTCCATGTTCAACCAGCATTCCAAGTGGCTGGAGAAGAGCAAGCTGGAGACGCGGTGGCGGGCGCCTATCTCCTCTATCAATTTGCTGATCACGTCGCTGGTATGGCGGCAGGATCACAACGGCTTCACCCATCAGGATCCGGGATTTCTGGATGTGGTGACCAACAAGAGCCCGGAGGTGACGCGGATTTATCTTCCGCCGGATGCCAATTGCCTGCTGAGCGTGGCGGACCATTGCCTGCGCAGCGTCAACTACGTGAACGTGATCGTCGCCGATAAAGCGCCGCATCTGCAGTACCTGACATGGAAGATGCGGTCGAGCACTGCACCAAGGGGATCGGCATCTGGGATTGGGCAAGCACCGACGCCGGCGAGGAGCCGGATGCGGTCATTGCCTGCGCGGGAGATATACCGACGTCCGAAGCGCTGGCGGCGGTGGCGATTCTGCGCGAGCACTGCAGCGGGTTGAAGGTACGGTTCATCAATGTGGTTGATCTGTTCCGGCTGATGCCGGACCGGGAGCACCCGCATGGCATGACCGATCGCGAGTTCGACGGATTGTTTACCAAGAGCAAGCCGGTGATCTTCAACTTCCACGCGTACGCCTCGCTGATCCATAAGCTGACCTACCGCCGGACCAACCACGCGAATTTTCACGTGCGTGGGTATAAGGAGAAGGGCAACATCAATACTCCGCTGGAGCTGGCGATTTTGAACCAGGTGGATCGCTTCAATTTGGCGATCGATGTGATTGAGCGGGTGCCCAAGATGGCGGAGAAGGGGGCTCATACCGTGGAGTGGCTGAAGGGGCAGATCATTCAGGCAGTCAACTACGCGCACGAAAACGGGATCGATCAGAAAGAGATCCGGGAGTGGAAGTGGCCGGTGTAGGGGGAAAATGAAGATCATGCGCGCACTATGCGGGTAATGAAGCGCCGCCTGACCGGCTTTCTGCATGACAACCGGAAGACACGGCGGGGTCCCTCCGATCGCCAAGGCCCGGAGGCTACGTCCGACGAGAATTCCGGTCGCCATAGGCGCGACATTATGCGTGCCCTACGATCCCAAATACCACAAGGAATTGGAGAGGAGTGCCGCGCTTCCAGCGCTCCGAACCTTCATTGAATTGACACCCAGCCCTTACGGGCTGGGTGTCACGTTTGGCGGTCGGCCCGCCTGGCCGCGACCCCGGGACTCAGTTGCAAGCTGCTAGATTCTCACGCACGAAACGACGTCCCCTCAAGATACAAGGAGCGCAACCCACGGTTCTCTTCCCTATCCTCGCAGAACAATTGCAAAGCAATCGTTGACTTGCCTTCCGGCCTACCCTAGGCTAACGCTGGACCATGATCGGCGAAACCATATCCCATTATCGAGTGATCGAAAAGCTTGGCGGCGGGGGAATGGGCGTGGTCTACAAAGCTGAGGACACCCGCCTGGGGCGCTTCGTGGCACTCAAATTCCTGCCCGATGAAGTTGGCCGCCAGCTTCCCGTCCTTGACCGCTTTCGTCGCGAGGCCCGCGCTGCCTCGGCGCTGAACCATCCCAACATCTGCAACCATCTATGACCTCGGCGAGAAGATTGCCGAGCCTACCGGCCATGGAGTACCTCGAAGGCAAATCAACCTAAAAGGACATCGAGTGGAATCCAATCAAACCCTGAGCGCTAGGGATCTAGTGCCTGCTGTCGAACGAGCACTGGACTTGCTACAGAAAAAACACTGCGCCTTGACCGGCGCTGGAAGGCCAGCGATGGCGCACCGGTCATCACCGTCGCCGGCCGCTACACCGCGCGCAGCTGGACCCAGTGGACGCAGGGATTTCAGTACGGCAATGCCCTGCTCTGCTTCGACATGACCGGCGATGAGGATCAGCTCACCGCGGCCCGGCGGCACGTGGTCACGGACATGGCGGAGCACCTGACCCACACCGGGGTGCACGATCACGGCTTCAACAACATCTCCACCTATGGCAACCTGCGCCGGCTGATGCTGGAGGGACGCATTCCCAGCGAATGAATGGGAGCTCAACTTTTATGAGCTGGCGTTGAAGGTGAGTGGTGCGGTGCAGGCCGCGCGCTGGACCAGCCTCAAAGATGGCCTGGGCTACATCTACTCCTTTAACGGCAGCCATTCGCTCTTTATCGACACCATTCGCACGCTGCGCATCTGCTGCATGGCGCACATGCTGGGCCACACGCTGCAAGGGGAACAGGACAAGCGCATCAACCTGCTCGACCGGGCGTTGACCCACGCGAAAACCTCGGCCCGGTTCAACGTCTACTACGGCGAGGGACGCGATCAGTACGATCGACCCGAGCTGCGCGGCCGAACCGTGCACGAAGCCGTCTTCAATCCGGCGAGCGGCGTCTTCCGCTGCCCTTCGACGCAGCAGGGTTATTCGGCGTTCACTACCTGGACGCGAGGTCTCGCCTGGGGCATGCTCGGTTTTGCCGAGCTGATGGAGTTTATCCAGTTCGTCCCGGATGCCGAGCTACCCGCCAAGCAGGAGACATTGGCCTGGATGGAACGCGCAGCGCGCGCCGGCTGCGACTTCTATATGCAGCAGGCGACGGCTCTCGACGGCATCTGCTACTGGGATACGGGAGCGCCGCAGTTGTACCGGCTGGGCGATTGGCAGGCCAAAGCGGCCGATCCTTACAACGACTACGAGCCGGTCGATGCCTCGGCCAGCGCCATCGCCGCGCAGGGATTGCTTCGCCTGGGGCACTTGCTGGGCGAAGCCGGCAAGGCGTATACGCAAGCCGGGCTGACCGTCGCGGCACGCTTGCTGCAGGAACCCTATCTCTCGACGCAGGCTGACCACGAAGGCCTGCTGTTGCAAAGCATCTACCACCATCCCAACGGATGGGACTATATCCCGCCCGGAGCGAAGGTTCCCTGCGGCGAATCGAGCATGTGGGGCGACTACCATCTGCTGGAGCTTTGCCTGCTGATCACCAGGATGGCGAACGACCGCTATTACACTTTTTTCGGAGCGGACGAATGCAGCAGAAGAAAAAGTAGCGCTGGTAACCGGCGGGACACGCGGGATTGGCCTGGGCATTGCGCTCCAACTGGCGGAAGCCGGCTTCACCCTGGCCATCTCCGGCAGGCGCACTCCCGAAGCAAGTGCAGCCAGTGCTGGACGAGATCCAGACAACGCAGCGAGCGCTCCATCTATGTGCAGGCGGATGTTTCGTCGGCGGCTGACCGGCTGTGGCTGCTTGCCGATGTCGGCGATCAACTGGGCAGGCTGGATGTTCTGGTCAACAACGCGGGCATCGCGCCGCGCGTCCGCGCCGATCTGCTCGATGCCGGCAGAAGAGAGCTTCGACGAGCTCATCTCGACCAATCTGCGCGGGCCTTATTTTCTAACCCAGAGCGTCGCCGCGTGGATGATCCGGCAACGCGCGAAGGATCCGTCGGCGCAGCGTTCGATCATCAATATCAGTTCTGTCTCCGCCACGGTTGCCAGTGTGAACCGGGGCGACTATTGCATCTCCAAGGCGGGCATCGCCATGGCGACCAAGCTGTGGGCGGTGCGCCTGGCGGAGTACGGCATCGGAGTGTACGAGGTGCGTCCGGGCATCATCGAAACCGATATGACCGAGGGGGTCAAGGGCAAATACGACGCCCTGATCGAAGGCGGTATCCTGCTCGAGAAGCGATGGGGAACCCCGAAGGACGTCGGGACAGCCGTCAGCATGCTGGCGCGGGGAGAACTTCCCTATGCGACGGGCGCGGTTCTGGTTCTGGATGGCGGTCTTACGATGGCGAGACTCTGAGGAGCAAACACTATTGATGAAATGGATGAAGCAGTCCCGGTCTCCTTCGGTTGCAAGCCAGCAGCACCAGCACCGCAGAAGCCGTCTCGCCACGATGGGGTTTCGCCGTCTCCTCCGGAATCTTAGGTTGGATCCTCGATGCGTTCGACTTTTTCGTCCTCGTCTTCCTGGTGGATGTTCTTGCCAACAACTTCCACGTACGCAAAGGCGACATCGTCTGGACCATCACCATCACGCTGGCCATGCGGCCGGTGGGCGCGGTGGTGTTGGGTTCGTTGGCCGACCGCTATGGCCGCCGCCGTCCGCTGATTGCGTGCGTTCTGTACTTCTCCATCATCACGGCGCTGACTCCCTTCGCGCCCAGCTACGCTGGTCTTTGTTGTGCTGCGCGCTCTCTATGGAATCGGGATGGGCGGCTACTGGGGCATCGGCGCTTCTTTGGTCATGGAGAGCTCTCCCACGCGTTGGCGGGGACTCTTCTCCGGGATCATGCAGGCAGGCTATTCGCTGGGATACTTGCTGGCCGCCGTGGCTCTGCGGACCATCGAGCCACGCTTCGGGTGGAGGTGGATGTTTCTCTGTGGCCTGATCCTCGCGGCGCTGATTGCGGTACTCACGTTGCTGTCTCCCGAATCGTCGTCCTGGCACAAGAATCGGCTGGCCAGCTTTGGCGAGGTAACGCGGATCCTGTGGCATCACAAGAAAGACTTCGTCTACCTGGTGCTGATGATGACGGCCATCACTTGCCTGTCGCATGGCACACAGGATCTTTATCCGGATTTTCTGAAGACGGTGCATGGGTTTTCCAATACCGTCATCTCCAACCTCGCGATCCTGTACAACGTCGGCGCCATCGCCGGTGCGCTGGTGATTGGGCATTATTCCGACCTGCTGGGCAGGCGGTACTCGGTCATCCTGGCTCTAGCTATCTCTGCGCTCTCGATTCCGCTCTGGGCCTTTGGGTCGACGATTGTCATGCTGGCCATTGGATCGTTCGTGATGCAATTCGGCGTGCAGGGAGCGTTTGGGGTGATTCCCGCGCATTTGAACGAGCTTTCTCCCAGCAGTGTGCGCAGCTTGTTTCCCGGAGTGGTCTACCAGCTTGGCGTCCTGTGCGGAGCGCCGGCGGTGGTGATCGAGTTTGCCCTGCGCAGACACCTGGGATACCAGTGGGCCCTCACCACGTTTGAGCTGTGTGTGATCTTTGCCCTGTTGCTGATCTTCGGATTTGGTCCGGAGCGAAGCGGCCATGATTTTTCGGTGCAGGATAAAGGGCTGCCTCTATGACGCCTTTGGGCGCGTGAGGGATTCGGCGGGATGCGAGAACGCCACTTACAAACTGAGCCCTGCGGTTGCGCTCTGGTTCCCTCACCAAGGACGGGTGCGCCACATCTCGCTCGTTTTTGGCGCTATGTGGGATTCCACGATGTTGACCGCTCCGTGCATCGGATGAATCGGAAGCCAGAGGGAAAGATCGACGGCGTCCCACATCTCGCGAAAAACGAGCGAGATGTGGGGCACCCGTCGATCACGTGGTCAGGAGAGAGTCCGATAACTAGATGCTGAGCGACGAACAACGCGCGCGGTTGTGTGTAGTGCTGGTGCGGGCGCGCAATCCTAACAATATTGGCGCCGTTGCGCGCGCTATGCATGGTTTTGGCTTTTCCGATTTGCGGCTGGTGAATGACTACTCCGTGGGTCTTGAAACAGCGCGGTCGGCGGTCGATGCGTCCGAGATTCTTGCCCAGGCAAAGCAGTTTGCCAGCGTCCCAGAAGCAGTGGCGGATTGCAACCTGGTGGTAGGCACGACTGCGGTCGGGGAACGAAAACGCGAGCATCCGCTGTACGCGCTGGCGGAGGGCGGCAGCATGGTGCATTCCGCATTGGGGTCGGGGCGGGTGGCCTTACTCTTCGGATCGGAAAAGACCGGCCTGAGCAACGACGCCCTAAGCCACTGCCATTGGCTCATCACCATCCCCATGCACCAGAGCCCGGGGATACGGCATGCGTCGATGAACCTGGGACAGGCAGCGGCCGTGTGTCTCTATGAGCTGATTCGGCAGACAGATCGCCCCACCGCTGAACGAACCGCAACCGATGGCGAGTGCGGAGGATCTGGAGCGCATCACTGAACTGCTGGCAGAGGTGCTGTCGTCTATCGGATACGCGAAGCGCAGGCCCGCCGGCGCGGAACGCACGGAAGTGCGTCGCATGGTGCGCCGGCTGAACCTGAATCAGTCCGATGCGCGGAGATGGATTGGCGTCCTGCGCCAGCTACTTTGGAAGGTGGGTCCTAGCGAGTGATGATGACTTCGTAGAGATTGTCTTTGGCCAGGAAAAACTTGGTGTTGGCGTAATTCTCGAAGAGCTTTTCGATGGTCCGATTGGTATAGACGCGTTGCACTGCGTAGCCGGTGGTTTCCTGGGACTCGATGCTGTCGGTATCGGTCACGTGATAGCGGCAGAAGCTGGTATCGGGTCCGGTGTTCTTGGTATGGAAAAAGGTGAGCACGCGGCCGCCGGGACGCAAGCAGGAACGAAGGCGCTTGATCATGGGGCCGACCAGATCCTGGGGCACATAGTCGAGCGTGGTCCACAGCAGGACAACGTCGAATTCCCTGCCGGCAAAATCGAGGTTGTTGTCGAGAAAGCCTTCCACGTCGAAGTGGGTAACACCGTTCTCATCCGGGGCGCCGGTCCAATTGCCGCGCAACGCCTCGTTCACCACGTCTGACATATATACCCCGTGGCCCAGGGTGGTGAGGAAGTTGATATTGGTCGGAGAGGTGGGTCCGATATCCAAAATGCGCAATCCCTGCTCAGACTTGAGAAACTTGAGCAGATCCTTCCAGGCACTGGAGTGTCTCGGCACCCGCGGCCCGGTAAGAACCGTGGGGCTGGCGGACGCCTGAGAGTCGTGTTGTGTCTTACCGAATATGTTGCGCATCACATCGTCAGTCTTGGAGCGCAGGCCCGTGTTGCCTGCGGGGAATATATTCATCATAGCGGAGCCCTCCAGCGTTCGTTAATGTTTGGCTGGAGAGGTTGCCACCGGAACTTCGGCGCCCTTCGCCGGTGCAACGCTGGCTGCCTTTTCGCCCTGTGTCGGTTCCACCTTGCCGCGAAAAACAGCGCTCTCCTCAATCGATAGGCGTGCGGCGGAAATATCCCCGACTAAATCGCAGCCATCGCGCAATTCCACTTTGCCAGTCGCTGTCACGTTTCCGCTCAGCTGACCGAGCAGGATCACATCCCTCGCGGATACGTTGGCCGCCACATGCGCATTGGGACCAATCGTCAGGCGACTTTCGACCAGGGTAATGGTGCCCTCCACATGGCCATCGACTACCAGGTCTTCGCTTCCATTCACCTCGCCGCGAATCTGGACCGACTTGCCAATAATGGCGACAGCACTATCTCCTGCATTCATCTGGTGCCTCCCTGCGGTCGCAGAAGCTTCTCTGCCCGAACTATACGCAAGGTGCGAAGCCAACCGCAACCCGCAAAACAGGGTAGAAAGCCGGCGAGGCCCCCAGATGTAAACTGGAAGGTATTGCCTTGCATCTCACTAAGGTAACATCGGCCGCAAACGGGGAGTCGGTTATGAAGACTGTACGATTTGTGCTTCAGTGTCGGTCATTTTCGTGCCCCGTCCGGATGTATGCACTCGGCGCCGCCCTGCTTTTCGGGGTTGGGGCAGCGAGCGGCCAAGCCTTGTCGCAAGCTGACAAGCCAACGCTGGACCCGCAAAAGATTGTGCGAGACGCCAGCTGGAACGAACTCCATGCCAAGAGCCCGGGCCGTTCTTTCAGCTACCTCCAGCACAAGGTGGACCCCAAGGGGAGCACGGTCAAGGAAATCTTCGAGACCAAGGACGGCAACGTTGCCCGGTTGCTCGAAAAGGATGGCAAGCCCCTGCCCACTGAAGATGAGCAGGCCGAGATCGACCGCCTGAACAACCTGCTGGAGCACCCCGAGATACAGGAGCACCGCCATAAAAAGGAGCAGGAGGACAGCGCCCGAGGCGATGAGATGGTGCGCATGCTACCGGACGCTTTTCTCTTTACCTACAAGGGGATGGTGGAAGGCCCGAATGGACCCTGCTACCGGCTCGAATTCCGGCCGAACCCCGCCTTTACGCCGCCAGACCGGGAGGGCGAGGTTTACCACGGCATGGTGGGCGAGCTATGGGTGGACCAGGCGCAACTTCGGCTGGTCAAGATCGATGCTCATCTTATATCCGACGTGAACTTTGGGTGGGGGGTGCTGGGCAAACTGTACAAGGGTGGCAGCATCCTGGTGGAAAATTCCGATGTCGGCCTGCACCACTGGGAAACCATCCACATGAAGCTGCAGCTGCAGGGGAAATTGCTGATGATGAAGAGTGTGGACTACTCGACTACTGAAGATTACAGCGATTTCAAGGTGCAGCCGCAGGAGTTGGGCTACCAGGAGGCGATCCGCTTGCTCCAGAAGGGGCCTGCCACCGCCCAGGTCGCGGCTAAATAGGGGTTGGCACTTGTGGATTAGCGCCTACCGTTCGCTCAACCAGCAAAAAAACCAGGGGCTAAAGAGTCTGCGTGAGAACTCAGCCCTCTTGTTCCCTAGCAACGGACGGGTGACCCACATCTCGCTTGTATTTCGCGAGATGTGGGAAACCCGTCCCTTCTGAAGGAACCAACGGGCTTTAAAGCCCCTCCTATTGAGTCGTGTGCGACCGTTGTGTGCGGCCCGACGTAAAGTCGTGCCCTGACACAAAACATGAGGTTTTCCCAGCGCGTAATGCTATTTCCCTAATTGAGTCGGGTTTAGAGGCCAGCTGTTCAGTCGGGCCGGATACTAACAGAAGGTTCAGCCAACCAGACAAGCTGCGGAAAAACGCCTTGTTGGATAGGCCGGGGGTTTACGAGCCGCAAGAGTCTTGCTTTGTGTCCGGGCACGGCTTTAGCCGGGCCGTAAACGATTGAACACAGGACGGGCTTTAGCCCCTGAGCTCACCCGCAGACCCTAAGCCAGGTCGTCGCTGCCGGATGAATCGTCGTCGTAGGATGAGTCGTCGTACGACGTGTCATCCAGGCTCAGGTCATCCTGATTGTCTCCGTCTTCCCTGAGGTCATCACTTGCCTGCTGCAGGTTGGCGGCATCGTTGCTGCTGTCCCCATAGCCGGTGTTGTCGGCGTGCTCATGGGATCCTTCGCCCAGCCCGCGTCCGGGGTCGTCGTAATAGTTGTTGGTGATGATCTCCTCGGGCCTGCCACCGCCCCCACCAAACAATCCGCCACCGCCAAATCCGGCGGGTTGACCGCCAAAACCGTGCAAGAGCGACTCAACGCCCTGAAAAGCAAGCGCCCCGGCTGCGACGCCGGCGGCGGTGGTAGCGGCCGTGCGCAGGAAGCTTGAACCTCCTCCCGGTGGAGGCGGCGGAGGCGCTCCATAGGAAGGCACCGGGGACCAGGACTGAGCATAAGGCTGGGCTGGCGGCGCACCGTAACCCGGCGGGGGTGGCGGGGCTTGAGGCGGAGGAGGCGGCGGAGCAGGATCACGGTGCCCTAGCAAGCTGCCCAGGAAGCTGGTGGCATGGGCGGGCTGGGGTAGCGCTTGTGGCTGCTGCCGGAGCTGGTTGATCTGCGCCGTGGCCTGCTCCAGGGCATACTTCTGCACCAACACGGTTTGCGCCAGGATATAGAGGGCGTTGGGATTGCGGCCGAGCCCCTGGAGCAGCAGTTGCTCAGCTTCTGGATCTTTCTCTGTTAGTTGGGTTTGCTCGACACGACCGATCAGGTCGTTCAACATCGATTCTTCCTGGGGAGTCATTTCTTCTCCAATGCTTATCCGTTGGATGCCGGTCAGGAAACTAGCGCCAAGGCCTTGATCTCTTCTTTGCGCACGGTCAGACGTTCGACCAGGTCGGTGCGTACCTCAAAGCCGCGACCCGGGGTGGTGGGCACGCGAATCTCGCCGGCAGGAGAAACCGTGACCTCCGGCTCGATGATGTCCTCGGCCCAGTAGCGGCTGGAAGCCGAGACATCGCCCGGCAGCGAATAGTTCTCCAGCGTGGACACAGCAATGTTGTGTGAGCGTCCTATCCCGCTTTCCAGCATGCCGCCGCACCAGACAGGGATCCCGCGTTCCAGGGTCGCGTTGTGGATGGCGATGGCCTCGCTGAAGCCGCCCACGCGTCCCAGCTTTATATTGATGATGCGGCAGGACTCCATCTCGATCGCGGCCAGGGCGTCACGGCGGTTGCGGATGGATTCATCGAGGCAGATGGCGGTGTCCAGGCGCTGCTGCAGCATGGCGTGGAAGTAGAAGTCGTCAGCCCACAAAGGCTGCTCAATCATGAGCAGTTTGAATTGATCAAAGCCGACGAGGTGGTCGGCGTCCCGCAGCCGGTAGGCGGAATTGGCGTCGCAGCTGAGAAGAATGTCCGGCCAGCGATTGCGCACCGCTTCGAACATCTGCAAATCCCAGCCCGGCTTGCACTTCAGTTTAATTCGTTGATAGCCCTGGGAGAGGGCTGTGCCTACCTTTTCCATCAGCTTCTCGAGCGAAGGCTGAATGCCGATGGAGACTCCGCAGGCAATCGTCTCCCGGATACCGCCCAAGAGCTCGTGCAAGGGTATGCCGCGCATCTGGGCTTCGAGATCCCACAGCGCATTTTCCAACGCCGCCTTGGCCATGCGATGACCACGAACGCGGCGAAAGATCTCAGGACATTTGCCACCGCTTTGATCTTCGGCTGCCGCGAGCAGAGGGCCGAGCTCCTGCAGAATCGTAACCCAGGCTGTATCCGTAGACTCTTCGCTGAAGTAGGGATGCTCCCCAGTGGTACATTCGCCCCAGCCTGAGAGTCCCTCGGCACGGACTTCTGCCAGCAGCACGCGCCGCTCTCTGGTTTCGCCGAAACTGGTGGCGAAGGGGTGAACTAAAGCCATACTGAGCTCACGCAGGACAATCGAATCAATCTTCATGCAAACCTGTCCGATACCGGTTGGAGTGAAGGTAAGGAGCTTGAGGGCTCCCGTATTTTCGGTCGAGGCCCGGTTGTATTGTTGAATTCACTTGCGGCCTTCTTTCAGAGAAAACCGTACACGGTGGATACACTAGAGCCACGAACTGGGAAATCACGGTTGCTGCCAGTGCCCCAATTGGAAGATGCCGTTGGCTTCTTTATCGATTCTGAAACCAACCACTGCTAGTTGGCGCGAGAAGGCCTGCTCAAAATGCTCGCGATTCCTGCTCTGGATGTCAAGGACACGTTCCTGATCCAACGGTGAGTGCCTCCAATGAGCAATCTGATGCGGTACTAGGATTTCCTGTTCTACAGCGGGCAAAGCGGCCGGTTTACCGCCTAGGGCGGAACAAACCCAATCACTTCCCAACCACCATTCCGCGTAGAGTCGATCGGTAGGAACCTGGCCGTGCAGTCGAGACGATGTTACACCATAGAAATTGGGCGCGTAGCGGCGAACGACAGCCCCCAGCTTGGCAATATTGAGGAAGGCGTTCTTGATTTCCAGCGGGTCGAAGGTCCATTCCATGCGGGCTACCCCACGCGTCAAGGCCTCATCGCGCTGGAAGAGTTTGAGCCGCCGCCCGATGCCCTGGTTGCGGTAATCGGGGTTGACGGCCAGCATGTGGGAATGCAGGTAAGGCTGGCCCCCGGAGATACCAGGCAAAGCCATGGCAAAACCAACCAAGCTATCGGGCTCGCCTTGCGGTTCCGTGCCTGGTAGCGAGGTATCGAAGGCGCCGATCACCTGGCCGCCAATTTTTTGCGCAACCGTGAAGACCCGGCGTGGAACCACATCCCGGTCTCGATATCCCCACACCTCGACCTGTAACTGGACACAGGCGCCAAGCTCCTCAAATCCACTGCACGGGCGGATCAAGGTGGTGTTGGAGGACAGGTTCATCGGGAAGGCGAGGCCGCTGGGGTTTCTTCGAGTTTGGCCTGGCTCCAAAGCGACTCCAGCTGGGCGGCAGACAATGCTTCCAGGGGATGTGGAGAGGCTGCTTCCATAGCCGCAAAGCGGCGTCGGAACTTCGCATTGGTATGGCGCAGGGCAAACTCCGGTTCCACGTTGAGCCGCCGGGCCAGGTTGACCATGGTAAAGAGCATGTCGCCGACTTCAGAAACAATGGCCTCCTGAGCAGCGGGAGGCGGACTGCTAGGATGGTCGCCGATAGCCTGGCGCAACTCCCCAGTTTCTTCCTCCAGCTTGGCGAAGATGCCCTCGACATCCGGCCAGTCGAAACCGCTCTTACGCGCCCGGCTGCCCAGCTTGGCGGCTTCCAGCAGCGAGGGTAGAGAACGCGGAATGCTATCGAGCACGGAGGATTGCGGCTGCGGCTCGGCTTTTTCTGCCTGCTTGATGGCGTCCCAGTTGCGAAGCACCTGTGGGGCGTCGATTCCCGAGGTCTCAAGAGCACCCTTGACCGTGTTGCCGGCGGCCACGGAGGCCTCGTCCCCAAAAACATGAGGATGGCGGCGGATGAGCTTACGGTTGAGGCCGGCGATCACGTCCGCGATGGTGAAGTAGCCGGATTCGCCCGCCATCTGGGAATAAAAGAGGACTTGCAGCAAGAGGTCTCCCAGTTCTTCGGACAGATCTTTCCAATGGCGGCGCTCAATGGCGTCGAAGACCTCGTAGGTTTCCTCAAGGGTATATTTTCGGATGGTGTCAAAGCTCTGCTCGCGGTCCCAGGGACAGCCATCGGGGCCGCGCAGGCGGGCCATGATGCTCACGGCTTCGGCGAAAAGTGCAGCCGAATCGGCGGCCGGGTCGCGCTCAGGGCTCATTCCAACAATGTAAATGATGCGCTTGAGGATTACGTTGCACCTGTTACTGTGGTTTGGCTGGCACATTCTTCCCTGCAATTGGCCATGATTCCTTGTATCTTTTTCGGCTTATGGGGCTTGCTGCTGGGCAGTTTCCTGAACGTCTGCATCCTCCGGTTGCCCGCGGGCGAATCGGTGGTGTGGCCGCGGTCGCACTGCCGCCAGTGCAACCAGCCGATCGCCCCGCGGGACAATATTCCGGTGCTGAGCTATCTGCTGCTGGGGGCCGCTTGCCGAGCCTGCGGAAGCCGCATCGCCTTGCGCTATCCGGTCATTGAACTAGGCACTTGCGCGCTCTTTGTCATGTGCTGCCTGCAGCTTTTCCCCCGGCTGGCTGGCTGGGGCCTGGGCGCTGCTCTGCTTCCTACTGCTCGGTCTGGCGGTGATGGATGCCGAGACTCTGCTGTTGCCTGATTGGTTCACCCTGCCCGGGCTGGCGGCAGGGGTGGTGTTTGCCGCCCTGCGTCCCGGACTGGAAGGCCGGGGCTGGGCGTGGGAGACTGCTTTACGGGCGGCGGGGTGGTCACTGCTGGCGGCGGCTGTTGCGGCCGCGGCACTATTGTTGATCGCCGGAGTTTATTGGCTGGCGCGGCGGCGTATGGGGATGGGGCTAGGCGACGTGAAGCTGCTGGCCATGCTGGCCGCATGGCTAGGTCTGCGGCAAACCGGCGTGGTGCTGTTTCTTGCGGTGGTCGCGGGAGCGCATCTATGGGCTGGGAACGATCCTGTTGCATCGCAGAAATGACACCCCGGAATTTCCTGTGAAGTTTGGTGGCGATGATTCACCTCATGCAGCTTTCCTCAAGGAAAACCGCACACGGGGCCGTCGCGTAGACCCAGGTACAGGAAATCCGGACACTTCGCCGGGGCAGTTGCCGGTTCCCTTTGGAACCATGCTCAGCGCGGCTGGGCTGTACAGCATTTTTCTAGGCGAGCGGACGCTGGGCTGGTACCTGAAGTTTTTCCACTAGGATAGGACCGGCTAAGGTAACGGGGACTTGCTGCGGAGCCACCTGCGCGATCACCTCCCGCAATTGGTTCAGGTGATGCAATGCGTGCACTGCGTGGAAGCGGCGCCATTGGTCCACGCGCAGGGGTCCGAGAAAGGGATGAACCGCTACCCGCTCCATCCCGAATTTGCGCCGGCAACGATCGAACATCGCGTCCATGGCATCGATTTCCTGGCGTAAGAGATCACTCAGCTGCCGCCCGTCCATGGCGGCAAAACTGCCGGCAACGGGCGTTGTCTCATCCAATGCCGGCACTCCCCGGGGAAGTTTTCCGAAGGTGAGGATCATCAATTGCAGCGACCATTGCAGATAAGTGCGCTTATGGTTGCGGGAAAGGCGGCCTTTGTTCAGCCGGTTCTCCAGAGCGCTGGAGGTGAGGCGATAGCCAAGGACCAGGTGCTCCACCACCTGCTGCGCGCTCCACTTGTAGGTGAAGCCGTAGGGGTGTAGCTGTGTTGTCTCCGCGTCCAGGCCGAGCAATTCGCTACTGATTTGGCTGACAACCCGTTCCAGCACAGCGTGCATTGGGGGAGACCCCTAACAAACCTCGCCAGTTTGCGGAAGTGTAGAACACTCGGATTAGGAGAGAAAACCTAAAATACGGCAGAATCTTCGAAGGAACTACAACCTTGGTCTGAGAAAACGAGGCGGCTTTATTTTGCGGGCTGAAGGGTCTTGAGCGCCTTCATCGCCTGTTTGGCCTTGGGGCCGTTGGGCACGATATCGAGATAGAGCTGGTAATTGCGTGCCGCGTCCGCATTTTTCTTGAGCATTTGCTGGGTTTCGGCCAAACCAAATATGGCATCGACATTGGTGGGATCGACGGCCATGGCGTCCTGGTAACGCAGCAAGGCCCCCTGATAATCGCCATTCTTCAGGTAAAACCCGCCCACGTCCACATCCTTTTTGGCGCGCACCGGATCGTTCACCTGGGGCGCCGCTCCAGTCGGATTATCCGCATCGCCAAGGCGCCGCCCGACTGGCTGGAGCTGACGCCAGGAGGCAGATCGCTCTTGGGGGCGGGATTCTGGTCATTTCCAGCTGCCTTAGCGGCATCGCGAGAGACGGCCTCCGGGAAAGGATTGTCGTCGGCGGCGGATTTCTTGGCACTGTCCGTCGGCCTGGGAGGCCGACTTGGCTGCGTCCCGGGAGACTGCTTCCGGGAAGGGGTTATCCTTTGCCGCGGAGGGCTTGGTGCTCCCGGCAGCATCGGAGGCTGCCTTGGCAGCGTCGCGGGAAACGGCTTCCGGGAAGGGATTGTCGTCTTTCGCCGCCGGCGGCGTGCGCGGCGGGCTGAGACGACGAGTCAGTGGAATCGGAAGGTGGCTGCTGGTTTTGGGGCCGGCTTTTTTTGCGGCTGGGGCGCCGGCGCGTCAGGAACCGACTGCCCGTTATCGCTCTGCGCGGGGCCTGGGTTGCGCTGAGGCGCCGGCTGCAAATGCCAGCAGAGCGGTGAAGGTGGCGACGATCAAACAATCGGTGTAAACCGAAGCAGAAAACACCTTCGTGGTTTTCTCCCAAGGAAAATCACACCTCGCGATCTTTTTGAGGCCGAAGTAATTGTGAAAGCGCGTCAGGGGCGAGTTACGCATCGTTGCTATCTCAAGTCTAGACCTTCGGCTTCGACGTTTCCAGCGGGCCCAGCCCTGATCCGGGGGCTCCGGTTGTGCTCCATGTTAAAAAATAACTACTTATGGGCTTGATGATTCGCTCCTCCTCCATCCATGCCGCTGGCTGCTACACCACCTCGCCCATCGCCAAAGGTGTCCAGGTGGTGGAATACACTGGCCCGCGGATCAGCAAAAAAGAGGCCGACAAGCGCTTTGAGAATTCGAAGATTACCTACCTTTTCGGCATCGGTGACGGCTCGACGGTGATCAACGGCATGGGCGTGGCCATGTACATCAACCACTCCTGCGACCCCAATTGTGAGACGGAAGAGGTGGATGGCCGGGTGTGGATCATGTCCATACGCAGCATCGCGCCGGGCGAGGAGCTCACCTACGACTACAACCTGTACGACGGGGACGAGGATGATGCGCGCTGCCACTGCGGCGCCCGGAATTGCCGCAAGACGATGTATTCGCCGGAAGAGATTGCGCGGCGGAAGAAAGTAGCCCGGCGGAAAGCCCTCAGGGCGGCAGAGGCCAGGAAGCGGAAAGCCGCAGCGCGGAAGCAGGTTAAGAAGGCGGCCAAGAAGAGCGGGGCGGCGCGAAGGAGAGTAGATTCCCTGCCGCATAACGGATGGCGGGTGCCCCACATCCCCGCATTTCTCGGCATCTCGCTGTTTTTCGCGAGATGTGGGATTTCACCGAGCTTGGGGTATCCGGTTGAATCGAAAGTCAGAGGGAAAGAGCCGTGGCATCCCACTCAGCCAAAGTACGGCTTTAATGGGGGCACCAAACGTTAGCGGCTCAGGCGCACGGATGAAAGAGGAAACGGTGGTTGCTAGCGGGGCGAAAAGAGCGAGACCACGTAGAAGGAGCCGGCGATGCAGATGATGTCTTCCACCAGCGCCACGGGCAGGTCGGGCAAGCCGAAGTTTCCCGTGATCCGGCTGCGGGCGAAATAGCCCAGATAGGATCCCGCGACCGCACCGATCGCGCCCAGCAGCGCCGCCCCAATCAAAGAGAACGACCCCGCAGTGGCCAACACCACCCCGCAGAGAGCCGCCCATCACAATGCGGATGCTGAAGCCGGGTTGCTTCAGCCGGCTTGGCGTCTTGGGTAGTTTGTCGGAGATCAATTCGCCCACAGCCCCGAGCGAAAAAAGGCCGACCGCAACCTTACTTCCGACGAAAGAGGCCCAGCCGGTAACCGGCAGACGATGCAGCAACGCCAACCAGCAGACCACCGCGATCGGCGACAGCGCCCGAAGGCCTGACAGAACACCTATGGCAATGATCGCGCACACAACCTCGATAGTGGACATCGACCGCCTCCGGTCCTTCGCTATAAACCCGATAGGATAGCTGAACAGTAGCAAACACTTCCCCACCCCGATTGGCTCGGCGTTGATGGGAGTTTGCGATTCCTGCTGCGATCGGCACTCGGGCTACAATCAAAGTTGCAGGCGGCTGGCCGGCCTCCCGGCCTAAGCCGTTCGCAGGCTGATCCTCCCTATGGCTTACCAAGTACTCGCCCGCAAATACCGTCCCCAACGCTTCTCGGATGTCGCCGGACAGGACCATGTGACCCGTACCCTGGGCCACGCTCTGGAGCAGGAGCGGGTGGCCCACGGCTACATCTTCAGTGGGCATCGCGGCATAGGCAAGACCACCATCGCCAGAATCCTGGCCATGGCGCTCAATTGCCGCAACAAGATTGGCAGCGCGCAGCGGCCTACCCCTGAGCCGTGCGGGGTTTGCGACTCCTGCACGGAGATTCGCGCCGGCAACTCCCTGGACGTGATCGAGATCGACGCCGCCACCAACCGCGGGATCGACGAGATTCGCGAGTTGCGCGAGGCGGCGCGCTACGCCCCGGCACGCGATCGCTACAAAATATACCTGCTCGACGAGGCCCATCAGATCACCGATGCAGCCTTCAACGCGCTGCTGAAGATCCTGGAGGAACCGCCGGAGCACGTCGTCTTCATGATGGCGACCACGCAACCGGAGGATATTCCGCAGACCATCCGATCGCGCTGCCAACATTTCAGCTTCCACGCGGTTACGTTCGACGACATTGTGCCCAGCTGACCCAGGTCGCGACCCAGGAAGGGATCCTGGCCGATCCGCAGGCGATCGCCCTGTTGGCCGAGGCGGGCGATGGCTCGATGCGCGATGCGCTTTCCATCATGGACCAGGCCATCGCCAGCGCACCCATGGTGGACGGAAAGGCCAAGCTCGACGGCAACGAAATCCGGGAGTTGATGGGGACGGTGCCGGATGCCGTCTTCGAACGCATCCTGGAAGCCATCGGCGAAGGTCAGAGCGCGGCCGTGATGGAAGAGCTCAACCGGCTGCTGAATGCGGGCAATAGCCCGTCGCAGATGGCGCGGCAGCTGGTGCGCTACCTGCGCAACTGCCTGATGGCCAAGCTGGGCGGAGAGAAGACGGAGCTGCTGCAGATCTCCGGCGATGAACGCGCTCGCGCGGTGCGCACAGCCACCCTCTTCAGCGAAGAGGACCTCACCCGTTTTCTGCAGGTAATGCTGCGCACCTTCGATGAGCTGAACTACCGCCAGGAGCCGCGCTTGCATCTGGAGCTGGGGCTGATGAAGCTGGTTCACTTGCAACGCCTGATCCCGCTGGAGCAGATCCTGAGCGGATTGCCGGGTGGCGCGCGTCCTCCCGCCGCCCTCGGCTCAGGAAAGGGCGCGGGGAGTCAGAGGCCCGCAACGACCGCGCCCCCGACGCCGGTGCAGGCGCCGCCAAGACCGCTTCCGGTCGAGCCGGCAAAACCGCCGGCGCCTTCTCCCTTCGAGCTTGACCGCCTGCGCAAGCTGGGCGGCGGCGATGCACAGGAGGTTCGAACCGACGCCGGCTGCTCCACCTGTCGGTGGTGCCCGAAGTGAAGGCGCGTTCCCGAGGTAAAGGCTGCTCCCGAGGTAAAGCTCGAACCGGAGCCAGAGCCGAGCCAAACCGGCGGGATCGACCTGGATAGCCTGCGCGATGTGGTCACCACTGCGCTCAATGATCAGGGCCACAACACCGCGGCTTCCCTGCTGGGAGCCGGGCGCTGGAGACTGGACGAGGATGGCGCGATTCAGGTGGAGGTAGGGGTCAAGAAAACCATGCTGGGCCTGACCATGAACGGCGAGGCGTGGAAGATTGTGCGCGAGGCCCTGCGCGAGGCGGGCTCCACGCAAAAGATGACCGTGGTGCCGGGCGAAGCGGCCGACCCGACGAGCGCGAGCGCACGCGTGTGGTCGCGCGATAGCATTGAAGCGGTGGCCTTGGGCAATCCGCTGGTGCGCCAGGCGCAGGAGCTTTTCCATGCCGAAGTGCGCAGCGTGCTCGATCTAAGGGACAACCAGGGCAATGATTCGCGAGGCAAAGGTTGAATATCGGAAGGCGGAATAGGCTGTGAATCCTTTCAAGATGCAGGAAATGCTGGAACAAGCGCGCCACATGCAGGACCAGATGCAGGAGAAGCTGAGCCAGACGGTGGTGGAAGCGTCCTCGGGTGGAGGCGCCGTCACGGTGAAGATGAATGGGCAGAAGCAGGTGTTGCAGCTGAAGATCGATGCCGCCGCAGTGACGAGTCTGAGCTCCAGCCCGGCTGATGTCGAGATGCTGGAAGACCTGGTGACGGCGGCGTTCAATGAGGCCGGCCGCCGCGCCGATGAGGCGATGAAGTCCAGCCTGACCGGAATGCTGGGCGGCTTGAACCTGCCTCCGGGGCTTCTCTAGCCTTGTCTCAATTTGCAGAACCGATGGCGCGGCTGATTGAAGAGCTGCGCAAGTTGCCTGGCATCGGGGCCAAGAGCGCGCAGCGGCTTGCCTTCCACATCCTGCGCGCGAGCAGCGAAGATGCGGGAGCGCTGGCCGACGCGGTGCGTGAGTTGAAGGCCCGGCTGCTGCTGTGCTCCACCTGTAACAACATCACCGATGTGGACCCATGCATCTACTGCGCCAGCGCGACGCGCAGCCAGCGGGTGGTGTGTGTGGTGGAGGAGCCGGGTAACATCGCCGTGATTGAAAAGACGCGCAGTTATAACGGCGTCTACCACGTATTGCACGGAACCTTGTCGCCACTGCACGGGGTCGGCCCGGAGCATTTGAGAACAGACAGCCTGTTGGCCCGTGTGGCCCAGGGCGAAGTGGAAGAAGTGATCCTGGCCACCAATCCGACGGTGGAAGGCGAGGCGACCGCCGTGTATCTCGCAGATCTGCTGCGCTCGACGGCGGTGCGCGTGACCAGGATCGCCACCGGAGTGCCGGCCGGGAGCGACATCGAGTATGCCGACGAGGTCACTATGACTCGCGCCATGGAGGGCCGGCGGGAGCTCAAGTTCTAGGCGTGGGGAAAGTACTCGAGTAATAGGCGGAAATTTGATCGAGTCACCGTGGGGGCCGAGTCAAGTAAACAGACCGGGATTTGATCGAGTAACCCTGGGGGATTTAATTCGGTAAATAGACCGACGGGTGCCCCACATCCCCGCATTTCCTGTCGGAGCTGAGTGGAACCCACCGAACTTCATGCGGCTTTCCTCGATGAAAGCCGCACACGTGGCTACGACTGGCGCAGCGTATAGGAAATCGGGGCCATCTCGCTCGTTTTTCGCGAGATATGGGATACCACGAACCTAAACCGTTCGTCTTCAGGGCTAATCGAAAATTAAAGTATTAGCGAGGGCCCAAAAGTGGCCAGGACAGAACAGTGGAATCCCACATCTCGCGAAAAACGAGCGAGATGCCCCCATTTCCTGTACGCTGCGCCAGTCGTAGCCACGTGTGCGGCTTTCCTCGAGGAAAGCCGCATGAAGTTCGGTGGGTTCCACTCAGCCCGACAGGAAATGCGGGGATGTGGGGCACCCATCGGTCCGCGGTTAGGACAGAGTTTTGTACCGAGGGGCGACCCGTCCTGTTTCAACTCAGGGATCTGCCACGTGGAGGCTGCTGCTTTCATTCCTGCTCTTTTTGTCTCCTCTAGATCTGGCGGCACAGACGACGCCGCAAGCAGCTCTCAGCTCGGCGTTGGAGGGCACTCCGGCGGTTGGCGTGGTGTTGGATGTTAAGAACGGACGCCAGTTAGCGGCCGTGAAGGCGACCGAGGAGCGCCATGCGCCGGGGTCGATCCTGAAGCCACTTTTTCTGGCTGCTGCTCTCGAACAGCACGAAGTGCTGCCCGAGACCACCGTCTTTTGCCGGCGCAACCTGCATATCAGCTATGGAAGCCAGGGATGGAACCTGGCTTGCACCCATCCCGCAGAGTGATGTTGCGTTCGCCGCTAAAGAGGCGCTCGCCTACTCCTGCAACCGCTACTTTGCGGAACTCGCCGACCGCATCCCGCCTGCTCAGGCATCGGCCATTCTCGAACGCTATGGCCTGGGACAGACGCCCATCCCGCAGAGCCGGGAGCAGAAGGAGCTTCTGGTGTTGGGCGTGACCGGAGTCGCCGTTTCCCCGGCGCAGATGGCGGTTGCCTATCGAAAGTTGGCACTGGAACTTGACGAGGGCAGAGGCCCCGGCAGTGCGAGAGGGGCTGAGAGATTCGGTGAGCTATGGCATGGCGCACAATGCTGCCGTGGCAGGAATGGGGATCGCAGGCAAGACCGGGACCGCAGGCGACGCGGCGCAAGGCCGGAGCCACGGATGGTTTGCCGGCATCGGCTACCTGGGCAACGAAGAAGTGGTGATGGTGATCTACCTTCCGGGCGGCAATGGGGCGGATGCTGCCCGGCTGGCGCACGACTTCTTTCTGGCAGCAAGAGCGCCGGCGCCGGAGAGTGCTCGCTCGCTTACCGTCGAGGTCTTCTCCACCCGAGTCGTAAAGACCCTCACGGCAACACCATTGGGGCAGCCGAGACCAACCCAAATGGATTGGGCGCCGGAGGGCCTGCGGCTCTCTTCAGGAAAGGCGGTAAAGGAACTTCGCGTTGAGCGGAAGCTATCGCATGCGTGCCGGTGCGGAGGAGGTTTCCGCCGCAGGAAGGTGGCTCATCCGCTGGCAGCGCGATGGCTTGCGTGTGCTGCTTACTCTGCCCAGCGAGAGCTACGTCGTTGCCGCACTGAATGGCGAAGCAGCGCCGGACGAGCCGATGGCTTCGCTGAAAGCGATGGCCATCAGCATACGCACCTTTGCCCTGGTGAACGCAAACCGCCACAGCGCGGAGGGTTTTGGCTTGTGCGACAGCACGCATTGCCAGGCGCTGCGCCTGGGCAAAGCGCGGCCGGAGGTGGAGCGCGCGGTGCGCGAGACCGCCGGCGAGACCCTATGGTTCGGCGGCCAGCGGGCACATGTCTATTACACCCAGCACTGCGGCGGCATGAGTGAAGCAGCCGAGGACGTTTGGCCTGCCGAGCACGCCCGCTACCTGGCGGGAAATCATGCCGATCCTTACTGCCTGCGGCGGTCTCCGGCGGAGTGGGAGGCGCGGATTGATCTCACCCAGCTCAGCGAAATTTTTCGTGCCCAGGGTTGGCAGACACCTTCGCCGATCAGCGACGTCCGCGTAATGCGGCGGAGCGCGAGTGGCCGCGCCGAGCTGCTTGAAGTGACTGGCCGGGGTGCTCCAGCGGAGCTCTCGGCCAGCAGCTTTCGTTTTGCTGTGGACCGGGCGCTAGGGTGGAACCAGCTGCGCAGCGACTGGTATAGCGTCAGCATTTCCGGCTCTGCCCTGGAGATGAAAGGCCGGGGCTATGGGCACGGCGTAGGCCTGTGCCAGGCCGGCGCCTTCGAGATGGCGAAAGAAGGCCACAGCGATACGGAGATCCTCAGTTTCTACTTCCCTGGCGCCGTCGCCGGCATCACGCCGGCCGGCGACCGATGGCAGAGCGTCGCGGGTGCGGGATGGACTCTGTTGACCACCGACCCCGGCGGCGAGTTGGTAGCCGAAGGAAATGCTGCATGGGCCACGGCGCGGTCGCTGTTCGGGCCTGCATCGACCATCGCCCCCGTGGTGCAGGAGCTGCCGACCACTGAACTCTTTCGCCAAACGACCGGAGAGCCGGGTTGGATGCTGGCCTCAACCCGGGGCAGCAACGTGTTCTTGCAGCCAGCGACGGCGCGACGAAACAATGGAGGGACTGGAACGGTGCTGTTACATGAGTTTCTGCATGTGCTGGTCGAGCAGCAGGCAGGAGATCAAACTTCACTCTGGCTTCGGGAAGGTTTAGTTGAGACTTTGGCGAACTCGGGTAAGGATGACTTTATGGTGGTTGTGCCGGTGAAGGATCTGGATGCTTCGTTGGCCCACCCCGCCGATGCCACCGTCTCGCGGCATGCACACCAGGTTGCGGCCCGGATGGCTGCCTTACTCGTGACCCGCTATGGGATGGCCGCGGTACGAGACTACCTGCGGAACGGTGTGCCCCCGGAGGTACTCAAGAGCCTGCGATCCTTTGAGGATATTTCTGCAGCTCCCAACGGAGATGCTGGTTCTTTATCAGGAGCTCAGCGATAATGGTGCGCAAACAGCGAATTTCCTGCGCGAGTTGCGGCCCATCAGAGCGCGGATCGATGGTCTCGACAAGGTCCGCGCACAACGGCTCGTAGGTGGTTTGCTGGGTCTGTGCATTCGCTATCATGGGGGCCTCCCTCACACTTCCTTACGTCTATCCACACAGTAGATCGACCCCCAAAAAGACAACAGCCCAAATGGTGCTGTGTCTCATGCCCCCTTTGGAGGCGTTCCCGTTCACTCTTTCGCGCGCGCTGCAATTGAGCCAAACAGAATCAGATTTCCGCCCGTCACAGGGTGAAACGGAAATGCTCTAGTATCCTCATGGGCAGTATTGATCATAGGAAATGGAGCGAAATGAAGATCGACTCTGAAGAATTCCGTGTGCCTCCCGGAGAGCTCAAACTCAGTGAACGGCCGACGATCGTCAAGCCCTTCTATCAATCGAAAAAGGATTATCAAACGATCCTGAAAGGGCATGTTGCGGAGTTGAGTGAACTGCAACGCCTCCACTACGCCAGCAATCGCTACGCGTTGCTGCTGATTTTTCAGGGAATGGACTCGGCGGGCAAGGATGGTGCGATTCGTCACGTGATGTCCGGGGTCGACCCGGCAGGCTGCGAGGTTTCCAGTTTCAAACAGCCAAGCACGCAAGAGCTGGAGCATGACTTTCTCTGGCGCACGACCTGCCGCCTTCCCGAACGGGGGCGGATCGGCATCTTCAATCGCTCGTACTATGAGGAAGTGCTGGTGGTGCGGGTGCACCCCGAGATTCTCCGCAACCAGGGTCTTCCCAAAGAGCTAATTGACGAGAACAATATCTGGAAGGAGCGCTATCGCTCGATCGTCGAAATGGAGAGCCACCTTTACCGAAACGCAACCCGCACGATCAAGTTTTTTCTCCACCTCTCGAAGGCGGAGCAGAAAAAGCGATTCCTGGCTCGCATAGATGAGGTGGACAAGAACTGGAAATTCTCGCTCGCGGACATTCACGAACGGAAATACTGGAAGCAATACATGGAGGCCTATGAGGCTTGCCTGAATGCCACCAGCACCCATCAAGCGCCCTGGTATGTTGTCCCCGCAGACGATAAAGAGAATGCCCGCTTGATCATCGGCCGCATCGTGTTGGATGCGCTGCAGAGCCTCAAGATGGCATATCCCAAAACCACCGCGAAGCGGCGGCGAGAGTTGCAGGCGATCCGCAAGCAACTAAAGAAGAACTAGCGAGTCCAGAAGCCCCCGCGGAGCATCCCACACGGGAGACGGCACAAGGAAACCGGATACGCCGTCTTTGGCGCGACTTCACACAAGCTTTGGGGGAGATGAGTTGAGCGACGCAAATCCAATTATTAGCTGGCCCAACGTGGAAGGGATGGAGGCGCTGGCCGAGCTTGCGCTCAACCTTCGTTGGTCGTGGAACCATGCGTCTGACGAGATATGGCAGGGTCTTGATGCCGATCTGTGGGAGGCAACGCAAAACCCGTGGCTCATTCTGCGCACTGCGTCTCAAGAGAAGATCAAATCTCTGTTAGCGGCGCCGGACTTTCGTCAGCGCATCCAGGATTTACTGCAAGTTAATCACGAATCCGCGGACACCTGGTTCCAGCAGAAACACGCGGGCTCCGCCCTCTCCTCCGTCGCTTACTTCAGCATGGAATTCATGTTGAGCGAGGCGTTGCCTATTTATTCGGGCGGCTTGGGCAATGTAGCGGGCGATCAGATGAAGGCGGCGAGCGACTTAGGTGTACCCGTGGCCGGAATCGGCCTGCTCTACGGTCAGGGGTATTTCCGCCAGGCGTTTGATTTGGACGGCAACCAGCAGGCGCTTTACCCGGTCAACGATCCTGGACAACTGCCCATTCGCCCGTTACGTCAAGCTAATGGACAATGGCTAAGGTTACAGATTAAGCTGCCGGATACAAAGATCTGGCTGCGCTGCTGGGTGGCGTCTATTGGAAGGAACAATCTCTACCTTCTGGACACCAACGACTTTTCCAACTCCGCTGCTCATCGCTGCATCAGCAGCGAGCTCTATGGCGGCGACGCCGAGATGCGATTGAAGCAGGAGATCGTGCTGGGCATCGGCGGCTGGCGCTTACTGCGCGCCCTGGGCCTGCAACCCGAAGTATGCCACCTGAATGAAGGCCATGCGGCTTTTGCGGTGCTGGAACGGGCACGCAGCTACATGGAGGATCACAAGACATCCTTTGACGTGGCCATGACCGTCACCCGCGCGGGCAATTTGTTTACCACCCATACCGCGGTGGCCGCAGGCTTTGACCGTTTCGATCCAGAGCTCATACGAAAATATCTGGGCCACTACGCGGCCGATCAACTCGGCATTCCCATGGATGATTTGCTCGCGCTGGGAAGGCAGAATGCCGACGATCCTTTCGAACCCTTCAACATGGCCTATCTTGCTGTGCGTGGGAGCGGCCAGATCAACGGCGTGAGCAAACTGCACGGGCAGGTGAGCCGCCACATCTTCCAACCGCTCTTCCCCAGAAGGCCGGAGCAGGAGGTTCCCATCGGCTCGGTGACCAATGGCATTCATGTCCCTACCTGGGATTCATCCGAAGCGGATGCGCTCTGGACCCACGCTTGCGGCAAGAAGCGTTGGCGCGGGGATGGTCCCCACGCAGAGGACATCCGTCGCGTACCGGACGAGCAGTTTTGGGCGATGCGGAGTTCGCAACGGAAGCGTTTGATCGAACGCGTGCGCAGACGCTACGCACATCAACTGGCATTAGAGTACGCAGTCTCAGAAGACTCCGGCAACGTTCTCGACGAGCATGTGCTCACGGTGGGATTCGCGCGCCGGTTTGCTACTTATAAGCGGCCAAATTTTCTATTGCGTGATCCCGAGCGGCTGACTCGATTGCTCTGCAATCCCGAGCGGCCAGTGCAGTTGATTCTGGCCGGAAAAGCGCATCCTCAGGACGTCCCGGGACAGGCGCTGATCAAGCAATGGAACGACTTCATCAAGCGTCCTGAAGTCAAAGGCCATATCGTTTTTCTGAGCGACTATGACATGCAGATGGCGCAAGAGTTAGTGCAAGGCATGGATCTTTGGGTCAACACGCCGCGTCGTCCCTGGGAAGCATGCGGGACGAGCGGGATGAAAGTGCTGGTCAACGGGGGCTTGAATCTCTCTGAATTGGACGGGTGGTGGGCGGAGGCGTACTCTCCCCAGGTGGGATGGGCCATCGGCGACGGCCAGGAACATGGGGAGGATCCGGCATGGGATTCCCTGGAGGCCGAAGCCATGTACACGTTGCTGGAGCAGGAGGTCGTGCCTGAGTTCTATGACAGGGATAAACGCGGCTTGCCGTTGAAGTGGCTGGGGCGTATTCGTGAGAGTATGTGCCAGCTCACGCCAGAATTCTCCGTCGGCCGGACGCTGCGCGAGTACACCAAACATCACTACCTGCCCGCGGCCTCTGGTTATGTCCAACGCGCCGCCAAGGAAAGTGCTTTCGGTGCGGAGTTGCTTGCGTGGCAGCAAAGCATCGCTCAACGATGGAATACCCTGCGCTTCGGCTCGGTGAGTGTCGAGACTCACGATAAGTTCCATGTCTTCCGGGTACAGGTTTTACCGGGGGATCTTTCTGCGGATGACTTCAGGGTTGAGCTTTACGCCAATCCCCTTGGTGAAGGCGAATCGACCGTCCAGGCCATGACGCCGACCGAAACGGGCGGCGGTCAAAAGGGAGTGGTCACCTACTCGGCGCAAGTGGCGGCAAGCCGCGCGGCCAGCGACTTTACACCACGTCTCGTTCCTTACCATAAGGGCGTTTCTGTGCCCCTAGAGGCGGGGCAGATCCTTTGGCAACACTGAGCTATTTAGCTCAGATGTTCCCTCTCTGTCCTGAAACACTACTCGCTAGGCTTCCAGATCCGCTTCCGAAGCCGAAAGAGGAAGATCAGATGCCGCTCATGCAGCTCGTCATTACGCTCATCGCCGTAGGAATTCTATTGTGGCTCGTGAATCGCTTCATACCGATGCAATCGAGCATCAAATCCATCTTGAACGGGGTGGTTGTCATCATTGTGGTCGTCTGGCTTGCCAACCTGTTCGGCCTATTCGCTCCCCTCTCGAGAATTCACGTAGGTCGATGAGCGGCGCTCTACCCGAGTCTCCCCCAGTCTCGGGAAATCTATGGCCCGGTGGTCAGCCAGTAGAGTTGTTTCACCTTGAATCCCTTTTTCATCGGTGGCGGATCCACCTTGCCCCATGAGGCGTGGTTCCAGGTTACCGCCCGCAGTCCGTCGTGGGCAGGTTGGAAGACCATGGGCGGCTCGACGGGCTTACCCTCTACGGCATCGAACGTGACCGTGACCTGGCTGCCGGAATCGACCCAATGGCCAAACAAGGTCGTGGCGCCATTGCCGGGATCTTCTGTAACCGTCGCGGTACCATCCTTCCCCAGGCTCAGGTTCATCGACGGCAGGGCGAAGTGCGATAGATACACACCGGCAAACCTTGAATGCGCGGTGGTATTGTCAGCGAGTGCGGCTTGCGTGGACGGCCAAACGATTGCGCAGGCCAAGGGAAGGTGCAGGAGCAATACACTGGAAGCTCTCATAGTTTCTGCAGTGTAATCCGGTATTCTTCGCGAAAAATGCACAGCTTCGCAAGTATCTGTGCATCGATTCCCCTTTCGAGACTATAAATAAAATTCTTTTAATCGAATACCACTGGTGATCTTCACGGAGTGTTTTCCGGACTTCTTAGCTGTTTGGGTTGACATCCGACCCAAATAGGAGAATACTCGGGTCGAATGGCTACCCAAGAGAACAACGACGACCGTATCGCCCTGTTACAGGGGACGCTGGACCTGCTGATTCTGAAAACGCTGCTGATGGGCGAATGCCATGGGCAAGGCGTGGCGCGATTGATTCAGCGCCAGTCGGAAGAGGTGTTTTTTGTCGACCATGGATCGCTCTACCTGGCGCTGCAGCGGCTGGAAGACAAAAAGTGGATTCGCGCGAAATGGGGTGTAAGCGAGAACAACCGCAAGGCACGGTTTTATTGGTTGACACCCAAAGGCCGCGAGCAACTGGTGGAGAAGACCAGCGAGTGGCGAAGGCTGACACGAGCCATGGATCTGATTCTGGAATCGAGCAAGGGGCCTCAGCGAGAGGAGGTATAACGATGTTCCGGCGCAAGCGCAGTGCAGAGGATTTCGCCGAAGAGATCAAGGCGCATCTTGAACTCGAGGCCGACGACCTGAAGCAGGAGGGTTTGAGCGTGGACGAGGCGCGATGGAGAGCGCGGCGTGAATTTGGCAATGTCCGCGCCGCGCAGGAACGTTTTTACCTTAAAGACCGATGGCTATGGTGGGATAAGCTGCGGCGCGATCTTCGCTTTGGCTTGCGCTCCATGCGCCAGAGCCCGGGGTTCGCGGTGACGGCGATTTTGACGTTGGCGTTGGGCATCGGTGCCAATACGGCGGTATTCAGCGTGATGAACGCGGTGCTGTTGCGGTCGCTGCCGATCGCGGATCCGCAGCAGGTGGTGTATCTGCACACCTCTAACCCGCCGCGGGGAACGGGCACGATCGATAGTCAGGATACGTTCTCCTATCCGGTCTATGACGCGCTTGCGGCGCGAGAGCGGCGTGCTGAGCGATGTGATCGCGATCGGGCCACTATCGGCGGACAAGGTGAATGTCCGCATCGGCGCGCAGCCAGAGACGGCGGAAGCCGACACATCTCGCAGCAGCTGATGTTTGCCCGGCTGGGGGAGTTTTTTGGGCTGCTGGCGATTGTGCTGGTGGCCACGGGATTGTACGGAACGCTGGCCTATCGCGTAAACATGCGCACGGCGGAGATTGGTGTGCGCATGGCTGTGGGCGCGCGGCGGGGGCAGGTGGTTTGGATGATCCTCAAAGACAGCCTCCTGCTGACAGCCATCGGAGTGGTGATGGGTATTCCTCTGGCGATGCTGGTGGGGCGCGCGTTGACGTCATCCTTGTACGGCGTGAAGCCAATGGATGCGGTGAGCTATCTGCTGGCAGTCGCCGGCGTAGCCCTGGTGGCACTGGCGGCGAGCGCGGTGCCCGCGTCCCGTGCGGCGAATGTCGACCCTTTGACCGCACTACGAGCGGAGTAACCAACCCTTATTGAGGCTCGGCGTAAACGCTTTTGACGAATCCGGCAGCGTTGGTGTTGGGCCAGTCGGGATGCTGCGTCTTGAGCTCGGCGGTGATCTGCTTCCCGGCGTCCTCAGCGGAGACGCCCTGACCCTTGAGAGCCAGCGCACGGGTGCGGATTTCGGAGATCAGGCTTCGTTCTGCCGCCACCAGCGAGCCGTCGCCGGGAGCACTGTGATCGGGCAGCACATGCGCGGCGTTGAGGGCCTCCACCTTGTCGAGCACGGCGAGCCAGGTCGCGGGTGTGCCGCCGTCGCCAAAGATATTCGGCATGGTCTTGTTCTGCACCACGTCGCCGGAGACCAGCGTGCGGTCCGGCTCGACAAAGGTGAGCTCGTCGCCTTTGGTGTGGGCTCCGCCGAACCAGAGCAACCGCGCGGTGACACCGCCCAGGTCGACGGTTGCTTCCTGGTCGAAGGTCACATCGGGCGGACGCAACACCACGCCCGCGAGCAGTTCCTTATTCTCCGCCGACCGGCTGCTGAACATGTCGATCATCTCCTGCCCATGCTTCTCCATTTCCTGCTGCTGCACCGCATCGCGGATCAGGATGGTGCCGGGAGGAAACCCGGGTTCGCCGCCCGCGTGCTCGGGATGGAAGTGAGTGGTGGTAAGAAATAGCTTGGTGTTGTTGGGCGCAAGTTTCGCCGCCAGGCGAGCGACGGTGGCTCCATTCTTCGGGCCCATGCCGGTATCCACCACCAAGGTAGCGCGGCTACCGACGACGATCGCGATGTTGGGGAAGCCCATGATCGCCCAGACGTGGTCGGAAATCTTGACGGTGTCCTCACCCACCATCGTGTGGTTCATCTGGGCGAATCCGTGGGCGGTGAGGAGTGCAGCCAGGGTCAATACGATGGAGAGTGATTTCATGGTGTCCTCTTCGAACCTGCAGCGTTGAACTGCAGCGCTCAAACCATGACCACTATATCTCCATCACTCCCTGACCGGAGCTGACCAGGTTCCATTCGCACTCCAGACTTGCCCCGCTTAGCTCTTCAGCTTGACTTAGCGCTTGGTGCAAGACGAACGTAAGGGTCAAGTTCGTGGAATCCTCGCATGCTGCGAAAAACTGTCACGCCTTGGAGAGCACGGGGTCAGCCATCAGTTTGGGTCGTGCTTAAGAACTACCCGCGCACTTACTACCGCTTGGGAGTAGCCCGGAAGGCATGTAGCTCAGTGCATGCCGGCATCACGCAGGCCTGGCCTGCGATCTCTCCGGCATCATTGATCGAGTAAGCCCCCATCAGATGCAATGGCGAGTTCGCTGGGATGAGGGTGTTGAGGTCCTGAATTTTCCCGTCCTTCCACAGGAAAGGGGTTGTCCCGTTGGCATCGATCGAGAAGCCCACCACCTCGCCTCGGTTGTTTACGGTTCTGCAGCAGCCGGCGATGGTCGCGAAGGCCCCTGGAAGTGTGCCGATGTCGTGCATGCCAGTCGCCTTGGTCCAAAAGAAGGAATGGACGGTGCCATCGGTAAATTGAGACGTGCCGACAACCTGGCCCAGGTCGTTGATGCTGGAGGCATTATTGGACGCAGTATTCTTCGCATCCCCGAGCGTCCCCAAATACCTGGGCGTGCCATCTTTTTCCCACAGCACGGCGTGCAGTCCGGTCACATTCGCAGGCGGCAGGCCCTGGGTGGCGCAGGTACCCGAAGAGCCGACGGCTTGGCCCAAATCGTTGACGCCCATGCTGAACGCCACCGTGTCCCCCTTGAGTGGAGGGAGCTCGACGATCGCACCGTTCGGCTCCCACTTCACGGCTTCAAAACGAAAGACCTGGAAAGGCGTCGCCTTCACGCAGGTGGAATCGCGAACGCCATTCTCTGAAAACCCGACGACCTGGCCCAGATTGTTTATGCCAAAAGCGTTGGCGTTGCGGCCCCCGGGCAAGGTACGAAGCGCCGTCAGTTTGCCGTAACGCCAGATGGCGCCGAGACATTGCAGGTGGGTACCGTAGGCACAAAAATCTTCATTATCTGGATCTTTCCTGGAAATCTCGGAACCGACCGCGGCCTCGCCATAAAGGTTAGGTCCATCAACCCCGCTGTTGGGGCCGCCGAGCGTGCCGAGGTCGACCAACGGCCCAGCGCCATACCAAAGGAAGGAGTGTTGTGGGCCGTTGGGAACCAGGTTCGAAGACCCCGCCACCCAGCCCATACTGTTCATGTCAGTAGCTGTAGCATTCGTGCCTTTTCCCAGCACGCCAAGATCGGTGATGAAGTATTGTGGCATTTCGCATCTCGGCGCTTGCGCGGCTGGAGCCGCCACCGTCGCCAGTGAAGCTGCCAAGCCCAGGGATAGAGAGGTCCACTTCCATTTGCTGTTCATTTCGTCTCCTTTGTTTGTTTCGTAGCCGCGGAATCCCCGGGCTGTATGGTCTTCTGCACGCGAGCGAGCAGTGAGTTCAGGCACGTAAGCGTTGAGCCGTCGGTTGCCTGCGACCGGTGCAGCTCCCCCGAATTGAGCCATTCCTCTAGTTCCGGCCGTTCCAGGTTCGAGATCACGCCGGTGTCTTCGAGCGCGATCATTTCCACCTCCGCCGCGCATCGCGAACACCATGCGCGCCGGGAACTCCGGCCCCGCAGGATCAATAGCGAATCGGTTTCGATGGTGATCCTCGTTTGCTTTGCCATAAAACCTCCTCTGCCAGCTGGACCGAAAGTCGGAACGAGAGAAGGTTGCCGCGGAGCCGCTTGAAAAGTCCTTCCAAGGCGCCTGAAAACTTCTGATAATTTCTCGCAGCCGTGCAAGTGATTTAAAATGAGCAATTTGTTGCCGGTCCATGGAACGAGCTACGCCTCGGCATACGTAGCCATCGCGTGCTAGACTCGGGCTCAAATGACCATGAGCGAGAATCCGAGAGGCCGATGAGCTCTATGAGTTCGGCCCTTTTCGGGTTGACCCCGCGAGGGAGACACTGCTCAAGGCCGGCGTGGCTGTGCCGCTCACGCCGAAGACGTTTCAAATCCTTCTGGTCTTAGTCCGCCACGGCAAAGAGGTCGTCACCAAAGATGACCTGATGAAGACCGTCTGGCCGGACACCTTCGTGGAGGAGGCCAATCTCAGCCGCAACATCTTTAT
The DNA here is from genome assembly GCA_963815175.1 of uncultured Acidobacteriaceae bacterium. Taxonomy (GTDB): domain Bacteria; phylum Acidobacteriota; class Terriglobia; order Terriglobales; family Acidobacteriaceae; genus PALSA-350. Next base: position 31,305 of record CAWFGM010000047.1, on the reverse strand, counting down.
GCTGCGCAAGGCGCTGGGTGAGACCGCCCAAGACCATCGCTACATCGTGACCGTGCCCGGGCGCGGATACCGCCTCGCCGAGAACGTGCGCCTGCTTCCTGGGCCAGGAATTCGAGATTGCCGCTGCCACCCACTCCAGAGTGCAGATCGACGTTAAGGAGACCCGGCCCGTGGAAGTGGATCGCCCTGGCCGCCGTGATCGTGCTTGCCTTGGCTGCAGGCTTATGGCGAATGCTCTCGCATCGCCGGGCAGTTCTCAGCGCCAAAGACACGGTGGTGCTTGCCGATTTCGCAAACTCTACCGGCGACGCCGTGTTCGACGAGACCTTGCGCCAGGGGCTGGCGATTCAGCTCCGGCAGTCGCCTTACCTCAGCCTCATCTCCGACCAGCGCATCGCGCACACGCTCCATTTAATGGGCCAACGTGCGGGTGCGCGGCTCACGCCGGAACTTGCCCGGGGAGTCTGCGAACGGACGGGAAGCGCCGCCATCCTGGAGGGCTCGATCGCACCCCTCGGAAGCCAATACGTAGTCACGCTGCAGGCCAGGAGTTGCCGCACCGGAGAGGTCCTCGATCAGGAACAGGTGCAGGCAGCAAAAAAGGAGGACGTGCTAACCGCCTTGGGTCAGATCGCCAGTCGCTTTAGAAATCGAGTGGGTGAATCGCTGACCACGATCCAGGAGCACAATACTCCGCTCGCCGAGGCGACAACACCTTCCCTCGAGGCGCTCGAAGCTTACAGCGCAGGCTGGAAGCTCCACACGACAAACGGGGCCATGGCTGCTCTGCCGCTCTTAAAGCGCGCGGTGGAGATCGATCCCAACTTTGCTTTGGCGCAAGCAACCCTGGGGCGGGAATACGCCGATCTTGATGAGTCCGATCTGTCTACTGCGAGCACCACCAGGGCCTGGCAGTTGCGGGACCACGCCAGCGACCAGGAGAGGTTCTACATCACTGCCACCTACGAAGGGCTGGCAACAGGAAACCTTGAAAAGGCGCGGCAGAACGATGAGGCATGGGCACAAACCTATCCTCGTGATCCGGTACCTCACTCCATGTTGGCGGGCTATCCGAATAAGGCCGCGGCGCGATACGAACTGGGGATCGTCGAAGCCCGCAAGGCGACCGAGCTCGACCCGGATTTTGCCATTGGCTATTACAACCTGGGCGTCAATAACGTTTATCTCGATCGCTTGGAAGAGGCTGAGAACGTCCTCCGGCGCGCAGCCGGACGAGGCCTCGAGATCGACGAATTGATCATGCTGGAGCATGACATCGCCTTCTTGAAAGGCGACCGCGCGGCCATGGAACGGGCCGCCGCCCGCGCCCGCGAAAGGTCTGGAGGAGATACCTGGATTTCCAATAAAGAAGCCTATGCTTTGGCGTATGCAGGTCAGCTGAAAAAGGCGAGGGTTTTATCTCAGCGCGCGGTGGACCAGGCGATGCAGGAGGCCCAGCCGGAGACGGGCCGGCCTATGGGAAGCGGGAGCATCCTTACGCGAGGCCTTTTTTGGAAACGCGCCGCAAGCCAGACAGAGGGCTACCGCCGCACTCGATCATTCGAATAACCGTGAGGTAGAGTTTGGCGCGGCGCTGGCGTTGGCCATATCCGGAGATGCCGGCCGCGCGCAACAGCTCGCCGATGATCTGGAAAGGCGTTTTCCTGAGGATACGATTGTGCGCTTCAGTTACTTGCCGGTGCTGCAGAGCACGCATGCCCTCAACCGGGCGACCCTTCGAAAGCGATCGAATTGCTGCAGGTTGCCGTTCCTTATGAGTTAGGCGCTTCTCGCCTGTACCTCGGGGCGCTCTACCCTATCTATGGGCGCGGCGAGGCCCATCTGGCAGCGCACCAGGGTGCTGAAGCGGCCATCGAGTTTCAGAAAATCCTCGACCACCGCGGAGTCGTGGGCAGCGATCCCATCGGCGCACTCGCACACCTGCAACTTGGCAGAGCGTATAGCCTGACGGGAGACAAGATAAAGGCCAAGTCCGCGTACCAGGATTTCCTCACCCTATGGAAGGATGCTGACCCCGATATCCCGATCTTCCGAGAGGCGAAACAGGAGTACGCCCGGCTATAGTGAGGCCGTAACGAGCTGATCCGTGCCAAGGTAGTGCTAGCCGCGGAGAGAGCGGGTTTTTGAAGCCGCGAGGACGCTTCGTCTGCGTGAGAACTGGAAGGGGCGAAGTCCCTCCAATCACTAAGAGGGCCGCCATCGAACGTGCCCTTCGATCAATTTGACCGCCCCCGATCTCCCGATCGGCAACGATCCGGCTACAATGCTCTGTCAGTACTCATCCCTGGAGCATTGGATTTAGCCGCATGACACAAACCCGAATTGTTCTCGCCTTTCTAGCAGTTTCCTTTTTCGCCCCGGTGCTGCATGCCGACAACTGCACGGCGATCAAGGATCTGAAGCTTCCGGATACCACCATCACCATGGCAGAACCCGTCACGTCGGGCGATCTGGAGGGGCCCGGTATCGACAAGCCACTCCATGAACTGCCGCCCTTCTGCCGCGTTGTGGGAGTGCTTCGGCCTACAGCGGATTCGGATATCCGCTTCGAAGTCTGGCTGCCGGAAAAGGATTGGAACAACCGCTTTCTCGGAGTGGGCAACGGGGGATTCGCAGGCTCCATTGGATATCAAGGGCTGGCCGGGCAATTTAAAACGTGGGTTCGCCACGGCGGGGTCCGATGCCGGCCATCAGGGCACAAGCTGAGGATGCGAGCTGGGCCTTTGGTCATCCGGAGAAGATCAGCGACTTTGGATGGCGCGCCGTCCACTTGACGGCCGAGCGAGCGAAGGATGTGGTCAAGGCGTATTACGGCAAGACCGCCAACAAGGCCTACTTCGATTCCTGTTCGGATGGGGGACGCGAGGCACTGATGGAAGCGCAGCGCTTCCCGGAAGACTACGACGGAATCCTGGCCGGCGCGCCGGCTAATAACTGGACCCGTTTATTGACTTCAGGTGTAGACGTGTCCCAGGCAACCATGAGTAACCCGCGAGCCTACATCTCAAGCTTGAAGTTGCCTGCGATCGAGCGCGCTGCTCTGGCCGCGTGCGATGCATCGGACGGGGTGAAAGACGGATTCATCAACGATCCAGCGAAATGCCATTTCGATCCGGCGGTGCTGTTGTGCAAAGGAGCGGATTCTCTTGATTGCCTTACGCAGCCGCAAGTGGACTCGCTGAAAAAGTTCTATGCGGGCGGTGAGGATGAAAAGGGAAAACCCATTTTCCCGGGATACTCGATGGGGGACGAGGCGGGCGCGTGGCCCGAGTGGGTCCTTGGGGCGGGCCCAGGAGCGGGCTATGGCGTTCTGTATGTACAGAATTATTTCCGCTACATGGTGACCGGTAACCCAAAATGGAACATATTGACGGCGGATGTGGATGCCTCGCTAGCGGAAGCAGGTAAAGAGACTGCGACTGCTCTGGACTCGACCAATCCGGATTTAAGTCCGTTTTCAAAACGCGGCGGCAAATTGATTATGTATCACGGTTGGGATGATCCAGCGATCTCCCCCTGGGGCAGCATCGCCTACTACCAGAGCGTTCAGAAGACGATAGGCGCGGAGAAGACAGACTCGTTCATGCGGCTCTACATGGCGCCAGGCATGGAGCATTGCGCCGGTGGGCCGGGCCCATCAGCTTTTGGCCAGCTGGGAATCGCTACCAGCGACGGCCCGAAGTATGGAGTGTTTGATGCCCTGGTTGATTGGGTAGAGAAAGATGTTCCGGCGGGGAATGTGATCGCCACCAAATTCACGCCGGATAACAAGGTGATCATGACCCGGCCATTGTGCCCTTATCCAGCGATCGCTAAGTATAAAGGCAGCGGCGATACCAACGATGCCGCGAACTTCGCCTGCAGCAAAGAATAGCGACGAACAGTTTCGCACCCCTGCTGCTTATGGGCTGCGTGCAGGGGCGCCTATGGTCCACGCGCAGGCGCTGCACGGTGCGGGCAATCGTTCTGGAAACTCCGCAGGTAAGATTCACTAGAGGAGTCCGCCCCCGGTGAAAGCAGCAAGGCCAAGGGATATGCTGGATAAACGGGAGCACCGTGTAAATGGAACCGGACCTACACGAAAGAAGATGCTATCGCCATGTATTGGAAGCTCGCTGCGCTGACCACCTGAGGAGACGCACGGGAGCATTACAGGCCAAATCCAAGCTTGTCGAAATATGTATCGGGATTTGGGGCACGAACCTGCCTTGAAGAGACTTAGGGAACTGGCAAACATCGATGCCGCAAGGACCAAAGGAAACCGGCGTGGCCAGGAAGCGGCGGAAAAGCTGCTCAAAAAGTTTGTTGCTTCGATGAAACCGACTAAAACCAACGAATTCAATAACAGGCGCCAAATCCCCGTCTGCTCTTTTCCGAAATCCTCCGGGAGAGCTAACGTTGGATATCCGTAAACGTCTCCAGCGTTCTTGGCCAGATCTGCCATCTCCCAATACCTGACGCCCCCTAGTCAGTATGTTGTCTGGAGCCAGAGTCTCGCATGATATCCCTCTACGGATTCCCTTGAGCCATAGCAAAATGACCGACAGAAAATCGAATCAAAGGTTGAGATCCTTGAGCGCCATCCTGGCTGCGTGGAATCCACACATTCCATGAACGCCGCCACCGGGAGGCGCCACGCAGGATCGGCCAACCTGTGGTGTGTCCAGCGGCTAACAACGTCAAGCCAACAGCAGCGGAAGCGGTCGTCTCTAAGGGGAGGATGGAATGGATTGAGACGCCGGCAAAGAGGGATCGAGCCCGTTCTCCAGCAAAGTGAGAACGAGCCAACGACAGCGCTGGCAACAGCGCCGATAGGCCAAAACGCGCCAGCACGACCGGACTTCCGGGGATATGCAGGATGGGACCGAGAATTTCTTCGACCAAAGCAGCGAAGTTAGAAGCTACGGGTTCTATCAGCGAGCGGTATGCTTTGCGGTCACATGCATCCAGTTGGTCGATTGTTTCTGCCATGGAGTGTTCAAGCACGACCGCGGTCCCGTCATCCAACGGGTGAGCGAATGCCGCGTGCGGTTGAATCCAAGGAATGGTAATGGGAAGAGAACTATAGAAAGGGCTTGCAGCGCCCAAGGGGTAAGTCGAAGAGCCGAGGTCGTGAAGAAAACCAGGCTGTGTGACCTCGGCAGTGGAACAGCCACCACCAATCTGCCCATTACGTTCCAGTACGGTCGTCTCTACGCCCGATGCTGCAAGCACAACTGCGGCTGAGAGCCCGTTTGGTCCTGAGCCGATGATGGTTGCCGTAGACATACCCCCCCTTTCTATGATCCAGACGAAAACCGGGTGCAGATTAGAGGTGCGGCTGATCCCTGGTAATCTTCCCGACAGCGAACACGGTTGGCAGATGCGAGTTCGGTAATTTTTTCTCGATCCCTCACAGATTTTCTACGTTAATCAAATCATTCTTTAAGGCCCAAATAACGATGCGTACTCTATTGGGTGCTCCCGTTTTCATCATGATGTGGGCCACAGAATTTTTGACACTTTGCTCGGTGATCCCTCCCATCATCGCGGCTATTTCTTTGTTAGTCATTCCATGAGCGACAAGTTTTGCAACTTGCCTTTCCCGTGGAGAAAGGGGGCGATTCAACATCGGCTTTCGTAAATGATGCGTGAAACGTGGCTTCTCATGCCTGTTTGTGTCTAAGTGCCCCGGGGATAAGGTTTGCTTCTGATCATGACTGCTTCCCTTCACTGCCTACCTACTCCTTGCTTTGCCGCTGGTTGGGTATTGCTTGCTGTTGAAGCAGCGGCGGGCTGAGCCGCCGCTGAAGTAAGACAGCCGCAGCTTGAGGGCCGCGTCGCTGAAAGTGTATTTGAGGAATGTAAAAGATACACAATTTCAAAGTTTGGGCTGGCATCAACGGGAAGAAAACTTTACCTACACGATCGAGCACTGCGAGCCTTCTATACGATTATAGCGGCTAAGATGCAGGATCGTCGTCGCAGGCACGTCGCACCGTGGCTCAGCGATACGACTTGCGCAACGGCCCTAGGTGCGTAGGTAGCGAACCGGTCGACGCTTTTTCCGGGACGCACACCAAGAAAACGCCGATGGAACAGGCGCGCCCATCAGGACACAATCCTCGGCGGTTGGTATTGAGAACTCATCCGTCCCCACATAGGAAGCATTTCGCGGAGACGAACACCACACTTATTCCGAGGATGTGATAGGAACAGGCTGCTTATAACCTTAGCCGACGTTACCGCGTTTGCTTCTTGCACAGCATGATCTCAAGTTGTTGTGCGTGTGGGTCCGCCCCCCGTCATTGTTGAAAGACCGATTCCCCGGTCTGGACCAAGATACGTCTGGCTGGCGGGATACTATCGCTGGGACGGAGCACGATACATATGGGCAACCGGATCCAATGGGGCGACGTACACGTCGCAGCGCACCGCTGAGCCCGGCGAACTTAATAGCACGAAAACAGCTGTAGGTCCCAATGGAGGCGTCTATACCGATCAGCGTAGCGTCTCCAACGGCCAGGTAAGCAATGTCTGAAGCGTCACGCCTGCGCCGCAACCTTAAAACCGGTTGGGGCTTTGATCCTGGAATGATCTTAGCCCCAACAATTCGTCGATCGGACCAATCCGGGAGTAAGCCTTAGTCAACTATCCCGTCACGCTGAAATTGGCGACCAGACGATTGCCGCGCCTGATCCGCGGGCCGGGGCAAAGAGGTAAGCAGCAGAACCCAGTCCTCGGCGGTTGGCCTTTCTGGAATGACCCATCGAGTGCCTTGCTGCCGGAATGTGCCAATGTTTCTAGACTTTCCCTCTCGCGGATTGAACCACTGGGCCAAGTACGTAGAGCCTTTTGCCATCCGATTCAAGGTGCCCGTCGATTTGCCGCTACCGAAGAAGAAAACAACGAATGTATCTTGCCCGTCGGAGGAGAGAAGCGAGCGGGACATATCGACGAAGGAGGCCCATGACTGATCATTGAACCGTGGAACCAGCTTCCACCACTCGAGACTGGTGTAGAAATGCTTAAAGTAGGTGAGCTGATCCCCCGTCTGTAAATCAGCACCGTCGCGCCACCAGAAGTAATGGCGAGGCATTTCATAGGCAGTTCCGTAGTCGCCAGGCTCGTTGGGCTTGGAATAGATATCGTTCCAGATGCCGTTCGCTCCGTAACCATAACCGTACATGCCGTATTGGAAAGCCTTGTAAGCCGCCCCCAGGGCTGACCTCGAATCGGTCCAGAAGTGGTCATAGGCGCTCTCGTATAGCACCGCGGGCTTGGTTGGAGAAGCGTTCCAAAAGCCTTTGGCCGTGTCCGCATCGGTCAACTCGCCCTGCCACTGCACGGCCCAGCCGCTGTGGTAAGGCTTGCCGGACCACCAGGAATTCGCGGCCGTGGTGTGATCTGTATTTTCCATATGAGGCATGAAGGGATGATGGTAAGCGTCATTGTCCGCAATACTCTGCGCGGCGGAAAACCACCTATTGATGGTGATCGCGTCGTAGGCCCCGTAGTAATTCTTGTCAATCTCTTGAGCAACTGTCCAGATCACTGGATAAGCCCCATAGCGCGCTACCCAGTATCTGCCAAGCCGCGCCATAAAATCTTCGGTAAAAATTGGAAATCTGGCTGGGTCTCCGACCCAGGTAATCTCGGCGTTCGCGTGGACTAAACCGCGATCTGCAATGTATTTGAACTTGCGGTCGAGATTTGCGAAGCCTGCGAGATCACCGCTGGTAAAGCCGTGCTCGAAGTTCGCGTCAGCTTCCTCATCGGATCTGTTGTCGTCCGTCACCCGGATTTGCGCGCTGCGCGCTTGCCAGCCCGCCTCCGATTGGAATACTGTGAACCCCTGACGTACGCGCTTGTCGACGGTGTATTTGAATTGCGAGGCAACACCAGGCGCATTCGATGTATTAAATCGCTCGTGAGACAAAATCCAATGCGTGTCTCCCAGATAGAAAAACGGCGTGCCGTCGGCATAGACCAGATACCTGGAGTTGGGGCTTACCTTCAGAAATCCACGCTTGTAAATCGCAAGATTGCCGGAGTATGGGTCGCACTGTACCGTTGCCGTTACTCCATCAAGCCCCTTGTTCGCGGCGTCCGTCGCGCTGGTAGTCATTTTCCATACGCCGGCGTGCGGCGGCGCAAACCGCACTTTCCAGGTACGCTCACCATCCCAGAAGGCCGGCCGGCTTATTACTCTATGATCGGGTCCGGTGAAGGTTGCGGTAACATCGACATCCTGGAACGAATTGTCGTACGTTACAGAGCTGGTGAGGGCGATTTCGGCAACCCGCCACTGCTGGGTTCTATACTCCGCCGCAAATGCCGTCGCCGAGAAGAGCAGCACAAGGCAAAACCCGAATACCTGCGACCTCGCGAAAATAGACTTTTGCCGCGTCCCGGTGGGTCCCCATTTCATGAACGTTTGAACACCTCGCGCACAGCATCAAGATACTCCATGCCCGTGACCGTGTCCGGCTCCAGGTAGCTGCCTTCCGTCCATTCATTCCACGAATTCAAGGTGATGATTCGATCACTGGGCGCAAGGTTCGTCAGGGCGAAGCTCCTGGCCGACTGCAACGCGGCCTTGAAAGCCGCGGGCGTATTGTTCACGATGACCGATGTGTATGGATATTCACCTAACCTGTAGTTATCTGTCTGGCATGTCCGTGGTGTCGAGTCCCATCCGACGGTGACATTGGGGAAGTAAGGCCTTCCCAACGCCTTCGCGGCGGTTGCCCGATACGTCTCATACTGATTCCGGATGTCACGATATTCAGTGGTGAATGCTTTTGCGAATCGTGTGTGATGAATCCACACGTAGGAGGTTGAACTGTCAATGTGCAGAGCATCGAGCAGCTCCGGCAGGTTGGAGATCTCACTCTGGCCGGGAAGGAGCTTTACCCCCCACGTAATTGCATTGACATGCAGGTTCGGAAACCCCAGCGCGCGTACCTTGCTCCTCATCATTTCCAAGGCCTTCGCCGCACCCGCGATGCCTCCGAAGCCCTGTATGAAGCGGTACAGTTCATAGATAGAAAAATAGGGGCAGCCGTTGACCAGCAGGTAGGAGGGATGTTGAAAAAGTTTCAGCAGGCGCTCAACCATCGCGTCAAATGGCTCAGCCCCGATAGCTCCCACGTTTAACAGAGTGGGCGCCCCCTCCATCTTGGCCGGGTGAATGTCGAACCAATTATGGTTGGCCCACATCACGGCAAATTTAAGGTCCCTGTTGTTGGACGCGCGCAGATAGCCGTTGGTCAAAGCGGCTTCAAGGAACGGGCCGTCTTTGTACCAATACCAGTCAAAGATGAAAGCGTCGATGGAACTGCGTGAAGCGGCAGCAATCTTTTTTTCAAAGACGATAGGATCTGATTCGTCTTCATATCCCCAAAGAGGTATTCGCGGCTGCCTGTGTCCTGGGAACCGGGGAGTTGCTGCTTTGACCAGGTTCCACTCGGTCCATCCCGGGCCGTGCGCTGCTTCGTTGCGTTTGTCCACGTGATAGTTGCCAAAGTAATAAGCAGCAACGCGGCAACGGCCATCCCCTTCGCTTGCCGGCTCCCCTTCGAGCCGCCTGTTTAGTTGGGTGCTGACTGCGAGAGCCCCTGCGCCGGCTAGAAAGTCTCGTCTGTTCACTGTTACCCCTTCAAGTTGTCTGTCGTCACCAATATCCGGGGAACTTTCTTGCGCCGGCGCGGGCTGTCTGTTTCCTGGGTCTCTGCCTTAGAACTGATATTTCAGCGACAGTTGCAGCGATCTGAGCCCGGAGGCCTGGTAGTTAAGCACTCCCAGGGATGGCGAACCGACTGAGCCGCCCCCTCCGCCAAACTCCGGGTGGTTGAATACACTGAACGCGTCCACCCTGAACTGGAGCAGCTGTTCGCGATAGACAGGAAACGCCTTGAACAAGGAGAGGTTGGTGGGATAGAGACCGGGATCTCGAAGCGCGCCGACATTGCGCGTAGTGCCATATTGGCCAGGCGAGGGCTGGGCGAAGCATGCGGGGTTGAATAGTTGGAACCTGGTCCGGGTGAATCCCCCCAGCGGATTGCAGCTCTCGATTGCGTACACAGGATGCGCGTAGCTGGTGTCCGCGGTATTGTTGGCAGTGATGGCCACGGGTTGCCCGCTGGCCAGTTGCTGTAAGAAGGAGAGCCGCCATCCACCGATGGCCTCGTTGGCCAACCAGTTGGCGCTGTTGGCAAAACGCTTGCCCTGCCCAAATGGCAAGTCATAGATACCGCTCACAATGAAGTTATTGGTACGGTCGAAGGAAGCGGGTGAGTATTGCAGCCTGGGATTGTAGTAATCCTGTACGTCGCTGTTATCCCCATCCACAATATCCATGGCCTTCGACCAGGTATAGCTGGCCAGGAATTGAAGCCCGCTTGCATAGCGCCGCTGCACCGAGACAGCGAGGGCATTGTAGTTTCCGGTGAGGACGTTGAGCTGAGTAGTGACCGGACCGGCGAGTGGTTGTGGTTTCAGGTCGAGAATTCCCGAGGTATTGCCGGGGGTCAGGCCATAAGGCTGATTGCTGTCTGCGCGCGCCGAGATGTGGCGCAGGACATTGCCGATGTAGGCGATGGTGAACAGTGTGTTTTGGTCGAGGGAGCGTTCGATGTTCAGATTCCACTCCTGGGCGGACTGATCCTTGAGGGTTTTGGTAATCGTGTAGCCGGAATTTCCTGATGCCGTCGGACCCATCAGGTTCTCGATGAGGACTGGATTGGGAATCGAAATGGTATGCGATTGGAGTACGAAGTTAGGTGCGTAGAGCAAGGAGAATTGCAGGTTGTTGTAGAGAATCGGAGCGTAGTAGACGCCGTATCCTCCGCGAACGACGGTGTCTTTGAGCGGGCTCCAGGAGAAGCCGATGCGAGGGCCCCAGTCGTTGTAGTTGGTATTCCAGGTGTTGGGAATGGGCTCGTTCAGCGCGAGATTGTAGAGGGCGGACTTGCCATTCTTGTCGTAGGGAGGATTGTCGAAGTCGTAACGAATGCCGAGGTTCAAAGTCAGGCGGGGCATGATTTTCCAGTCGTCCTGGATATAAGCGGCGACTTGGGACTCACGGAAAGCGCCTAGCGACGTGCCGACGGCGGCGGTTCCGCTCTGCGGATAGCCGAGCAGCAAATCCGCGAATGCGTTGCCGATCGACGTGGAACTGCGTTGGCCTGCGACGTACTGCGAGGTTGCGCTTCCATCGAAGGTATAACCGCCGTTATTGAGGACGACCCAGTTGCCGTCGAACTGCGTGCGCACGAACTGCCCACCGAAGGCGATGCTGTGCTTGCCCAACTGCCAATCCAACTCGTCGGCATATTGGTAGCGGTTTTGCAGCCCTCCCTGGGGCGAGTACGGATCGCCCAACCCGGTATAGGCGTTGATGTTTACCTGGGGCGGAGTCCACTGTGCGGGCAAAGGGTTCACGTTGGCCAGGCCGTAAAATGCCGCGTAGTCTTTAGCGCCTGTGCCCTGCTGGCTTCTGGCCACGTCTCCGCGGTTAAAGCCTATCTTTACAATGTTGACGAGGCGCGGGCTGAGCACCCAGCTATCCTGTAGCGCCGCATTGGTGCCGGTCACGTTGTAAAAGATTCCGAAAAGGCCGGGAGTGATGGTGTCGGTGCCGTTGCTGACGGACGCGTGGAGGAAGGTAGCCACCAATTGATTGTTGCCGGTGACGTTCCAGTCTCCCCGGGCGATGTATTGGTCTCCATTGTTCACGCTGGGAAGATTGGCGATGTAGTTGACGTTGTTAGCGCCCAGCGGGTGGTTGGCGGCAGGGTAATTTTTGAGCCAGAGCTTGGCAAAATTGTCGACCCGGTCGGCGGGGATCTGGTTATTGGGGAATGGACTCGTTGTGCCGGTGACGGGATTGTAAGTCAACGGATCGTAGATGATGGTCGACACATTGTTGTTGGCGAAGTTGCCCGCCAGTTCGTCCGCGGTCGGCACCCGGCTCTGATTTACGGATTCCGAATGGCTTCGTAAACCGGTGTAGTTGAAATAGGCAAAGAGCTTGTTCCTCAGGATGGGACCGCCCAGACTGGCGCCAAAGTTGTTGTAGCGAAGCGGCGGTTTGCTGGTGGCGTACCAGTTGGTGGCGTTGAAGGCGTCGTTCTGCAGGTAGTCATACGCGGAACCGTGGAAGGAGTTGGTGCCGCCGCGGGTGATCACATTGACGACAGCGGGCTGGCCAAAGCGCGCCGGCGAGCCGTTGAGTGTGGTGGTGATGCCCTGCGCAGCTTCTGTGTTGGCAACGATATTGGCGGTGGCCGTGAGCAGGTTCACGTTCTCCACTCCATCCTGCAGGAACTGGGTGTGGGCAATTCCCAGGCCGGAGATATTCACGGCATTCGATTGCTGATTGTAGAAGCCTTCATCGCCGACCTCCGGTTCATCGGTGCCGGGTTGGGAGGCGGGCCCCAGGACAGCGATGCTGAGCACACTTAACCCCGAAGTGTTGGGAAGCTGCTGTAGTTGCGCGGAGGAGAAAGATTGAGAAACATCGCTGCTTTCGGTTTGCAGTGCTACGGTTCCCGAGGCACCGGAGATGGTAACAGTTTCCGAGGCTTTTCCAACGGTGAGGGTCAGATTGGCGGTCACTCCGCTGAGCGTAAGTTCCACCGTTGTGGCAGAAGCCTCAAAGCCGGACGCCGAAGCGGTAATGGTGTAGTTGCCCAAAGGCAGAGCGGGAAAGGAATAAGCTCCGGTCGCGGACGAGGTTATGGAGCGGCTGGCGTTGGTTGCCGTGTTTCGAGCCGTCACGCTGCTGTTGGCGATCGCGGCGCCGGTGGCGTCGGTTACGGTTCCGGTGATGCTGGCCAGATTGGTTTGCGCATGCAGCCGGGCAAGCGAGGTTACGGCAAGCACGATGGCCAGCAGTAGCAGGACAGATGGTCGTATGAGCGGCCGCCGTTTGGGCAGTTCCAGCGGATTGCCCGAGCCAGACCGACGAGGTCCGGCTGAGGATCTATTAACTATTGCAAACAGCATGGCGAAAGCCTCCTGAAGATGAACCACAGTCTTGTTTCAATGGGCGAACTTAATCTCGGTTGGAACCCTAGAAGCAGGGTCGGACGATGGTCAAGACGGATCTGCCGCTCACGATGCGATTTCCCCCAATGAAATCCGGCCGGCATAGGAGGAATGCTAAACACCCAATTTAACCGGCAGTTAGGGGAAAACGGGGAAAAATCTGGAATCCCCGGTGTGCCGCCGTTGACATTGCATTTCGCTTTATGAAATCGTCGATCGTGACTCGAGGCCGGACTGGACAACACGAACCGGGAGCCCCTGCGCCCTATCAAATTGAATCGGTGGCCCGCGCCTGCCGGGTGATAGCGATTCTTCAGAGCCAGGGAAGCCTGCCTTTATTCGAGCTTGCGGAGAGGGCCGGCCTGAGCAGGCCGACGGTATTCCGCCTGGTGGCGACGCTGCAGGCCAACGGCTTTGTGCTGAAGGGTGAAGACCGCAGATATCGACTCGCGGGCGGCGTTTTGCCTGGCCACAAGTACAAGATTGGCTATATCGCGGAGACTGGCGAAAGTTCGTTTTACCGCGCGGTCACGCGGGGATTGGTGGAGAGCGCGGCGCGAGCGGGTGTCGACCTTGTGGCCCTGGATAGCCATTACAGTCCCGAGGTTGCGTTAGCAAACGCGAAAAGGCTGCTGGCGGAGGACATTGATCTGGCGATTGAGTTTCAAATCTACGGTCAGGTTGCGTCGGTGATATCCGCCCGGCGTGGCGGCCGCAAGGTGCCGCTTATAGCGATTGAGATCCCACATCCCAATGCGATCTATTTTGGGGTTGACAATTGTCAGGCGGGGCTCACGGCAGGCCGCTATCTGGCGCGGTGGGCGGAACAGAATTGGAAGGGACAGGTCGACGAAATTCTGTTGATCGGCTCCTCTCTGGCGGGATCGCTGCCTGAAGCGAGACTGACAGGCAGTCTTCTGGGGATCCACGAGGTCTTGCCCAATGCAACCAACGCGAAGGTGTCGGTGCTGGATGGAAACTGGCGGCGCCAGGTAAGCCGTGAAGCGGTGCGATGCCACCTCAAGACGTCGGCTGCGCGAAAGATCCTGGTAAGCACGATCAACGACCCGAGCGCGATTGGGGCGCTGGAAGCGTTTGAGGAGGCGGGCCGCCTTCAACATTGCGCGATTGTTGGCCAGAACTGTTCGATCGAGGCTCGTCTCGAGATGCAGCGCCCACACTCCCGGCTGCTGGGTTCGGTAGCCTATTTTCCGGAGCGATATGGGGAACAGCTTATTGCCCTGGCGCTCGACATCCTGACGCAGAGAATTTCCGTTCCTCGCGCGGTTTTTATCAAGCACCAGCTGCTGACGCCGGGCAATGTAAAGCAGCATTACGGGCGTGAGCTGCGGGCCGGCAAACCATCGGAGAAGCAGGGCGGTATTTCTGAGTCCGTGATTGAGTAAGGACCAAATTTCTAAAAGACTTTCGTCTGTTTCCACTCCCCTCTGGCAGGGGTTGAATCAATCGAATCAATGATCGCCGGAGTTTTTCCAGATGATGGCTCCGAGCACTACGAGAACCGATAATAAGCGCAGCAGAAACAACCAAAGGCTACCCTCGTTTGGATGGGGGAGACTCACAATCGCAATGTAGCAGGCTCCTTGGATTAGGAAGAACACTGCAAAAGCGATGAACAACAAATCCTGGGTGGATTTCCAGAATCGGAGGAAGAACAAGGCTGCAACCAGAGAACAGGCTGCAATGAAGCCGAGCAGGAAAGAATCAAATAGCGGGTTTGCGATGGGGCTCATTGGCTCTCCCAAATCAGCCCGTAAAGCAATAGAGCCATGCTGATTGCGGCAGAGATGAGACGGTAACTAAAAAGGTCCACCTTGGGGAACAGGACGAGATCAGCGATCACAAGAAGGTTGGAAAGGGTAAGTCCGACGAAACACAGCCCGCTCCAGAGCAGTAATCGCTTCCACACTTTGCAATAAGCCCGCAGCAGCAGGATGGCGCAAAGCAGCGTCGTCATGCAGGTGACGATATACAGAGCAGACGCCATTATTCGCGCTCCTTTTTAATGCGGAACGCACGGGCGAATTCGCGTACGGCAGAGGACGTTTTCGAATGTATCATGGTCGAAATTCGAATCAGGTCGCGCCGGTGGGCCGCGTCGACTAGCAGCATCATGTTGTCCTGATCTTCAGATCGCGGGAAATACGAGTATTTCGGACCGGGGTCTTGCGACTCTGTGACGAGTCCCAGCCCAACGAGGTCTCTGACTAGATCATTGGCAGTCTCCGGAGCGATATAGAGACGAGAAGCGAGTTCTTGGCAGGTCCATCGGACAGGCCGGCTGTTCCACAGCAACATAAGGGCTTCCAAATGCGGTACGCTGTCCAGGTTCTCCAGGATGAACCTGTAGGCATCCATTCCGGGCTGCGGATTCTCCTCTGTCATTGCGCCCTGCATATCAATCCAGTTATGAAGCGGCGAAGGCGATTCGCTGTCTCCAGGATAATGCGCTGCTCAAACCTGATCGGGCAACCGAGACCCGGCGTTGTTGATGATGAGTCCTACCGCCATGACCATCTGAGTATCGTAATCGATGCTGAATGTACGGTTCAAACACTGGCTGGAGTGCTCCAATCCACGTGCTAAGGTGGGGGGTACAGAAAGGAGTGAAGGAAAGTACATGAGGATGGCTGCAATAGCTTGCCTGGCTGCCGCTGGTTTGATGCCGGGCCTGGCACAACAGAAGAGTGCCGGCAACGGGAACCACCCGACGGCGACCCCGATCAAGCATCTGGTGGTGATCTTTGACGAGAATGTCTCCTTCGATCACTACTTCGCAACCTATCCCGATGCGCTTAACCCTGCGCACGAAACGCCCTTCAAGGCGCTCCCGGGAACGCCCCGGGTGAATGGTTTGACCCCAGTTCTGTTGCAGCGCAACCCGAATTTTCTGAACGTAAAAGTAAATCAGAGTTACGCCGTGAATCCCTTTCGCCTGGGCCCCGCGCAGGCGGCCACCGCCGACCAAAATCACGGATACACCGAAGAGCAGCTTGCCTTCCATAGCGGCCTGATGGATTCGTTTCCGCAATTTACCGGCCTCCCCGCGCTCGCGACCCAGAAGCTGCATCCGGAAAGCCTGGTGGGCGCGCCACCGGAGTATGTGCACCAGACCAAGGGATTGGTGATGGCCTACTTCGACGGGAACACAGTGACGGCGTTGTGGAACTACGCGCAACGGTATGCCTTGAACGACAACTCGTACGCATCGACCTTTGGACAATCGACCCAGGGCGCCATTGAGCTGATCTCGGGCCAAACGAATGGCGTGACCGACCAGATCAACGCGGCAAGTTTTTTGGTCGATGGTGGTAATGGCACCTTTACTGAGGTCGATGATGGGGATCCCATCGGGGACAAATGCTCCAGCACTACTTGGGGTCAATTGCACTACACGGGAAACAACATCGGCCAGATGCTGAGCAAACGGCAAGTAACCTGGGGCTGGTTCGAAGCCGGCTTCGATTTGACCAAGACAAATCTCAACCGAAGCACCGGCTGCCAGCGCAGCACGTTGTCAAAAGTAACCCAGGTATTGTCGACCGATTACATTCCGCATCACGAGCCCTTTCAGTACTACACGCCCACGGCAAATCTGAACCACACCCGGCCCTCGTCGGTGCAGATGATCGGCAAAGAAGGAGATGGCGCAAATCACCAGTACGATACGGACGATTTCTTCGCCGCGCTCCGCGCAGGCAATTTTCCGGCGGTTAGCTTCGTCAAGGCTCCGGCCTACCAGGATGCGCACGCCGGCTATTCTGATCCGCTGGATGAGCAGACATGGGTGGTTACGGTGATCAACTTCCTGGAGCGCCAACCGGAGTGGAAGAACACCGCGGTGATTGTGGCCTACGACGACTCGGATGGCTGGTACGACCACCAGATGGGGCCGATTGTGAACCAGTCGACCAGCAAAGCGGATGGTCTAACCGGAACCGGACAATGTGGGGATGGGGGGACTTCCCTTCCCGGTCCCGCTGTGGACCATGCGCAAGGCCGCTGCGGATACGGCCCGCGCCTGCCGCTGCTGGTGATCTCTCCCTATGCCCGCCGCAACTACGTGGACCACAGCCTGACGGATCAGACTTCTGTCTTGCGCTTCATCGAAGATAATTGGCTCAATGGAGAGCGCGTGGGCGGGGGATCTTTCGACGCCCTCGCGGGCACCATCAACGCGATGTTCGATTTTGCTCATCCGGACGCGCGGCCGTACATCCTGGATAAGTCGACCGGTCAGGTTCTGCAGCGATGACGGACCGCTGTACTTTCACGAAAGAACTCGAGTAACGAGTAATTCGCCGCTATGCAAAACGCCTTGTTGATCCTGCAGATCTTCCACGTTCTCTTCCTGGCTTTGCATGACTGGGTTCCGCTGGGCAAGCTGAACGATGTGAAGGCAGTGCGCGCAGCCAATCCGGGCGAAAAACTGCTTGTGTCCACGCTGATCAGCACAACGCCCTATGCGTTTGGACTGGCTGCAAGCTTTTTCTACGCAGGCACCGGATTTCCGGGCTGGCTGCATATCTATCTGTGGGTCAGCTACACGTTGCTTTTTGTGGGTGAATTGAACGCGTGGTGGATTCCCTACTTCTTTGGCGCGAAACCCGAGCGCGCGTCGCGCTACCAAGCCATGTTCGGCGGCACGCATAGTTTTCTACCCGGGCGCCATGGCATTCTGCCCAACACGCTGCACGTAATCCTGCACTTGGCGACGGTGGCCTTACTGGTGGTTCTGGCCGTGCTTACGTTTTGAATGCGATCAGCAATTCTGGTATTTCCAGTTGCGCTGCTTGCCCTCGGCGATCCATTCGATCGCGGTCGCGATTCGCTTATCCCGCGTCTCCGGGCGTTTTGCTTCCGCAATCCACTCCACATACTCCCGCTTACAGCTTGGACTAAAGGCCGCAAAGACAGAGCGGCTCGTTTGTTTTTGCGCAACGCCGCCGTAAATTCCGTTGGGGCCTCAACAGACGGCTTTTGCGGCTTCACCACTTTGCGCCTGGCAGCGATCGGGCTAGTATATTGGCCGTTGTCCACTAAGGCTGCGGCTTGGCGGATCCAACCGAGCATCCGCTTATCTGAAGGCAGATCCTTTAAACTGGCAATGCGGCCGAGCGAACCCATGCCGTCTCCAGCCAGCACCTTGGCCTCACGCAGCACGGCGGCGATCTCCTCGCCCCAGAAACCGAAGCTGCAGTGCTCTTTGAAAGCCGACATGTTGCAGAGAATCGCACCGCGATACTCAAAAAAAGGCCGGCTCCACTTGATTGTTTCCTCGATTTCGGGGCAGGCTTGGTGCACAAGCTGCCGCAAGTGCTCCATGATCGGCTGCGCAAACGGCTGCGCCTTAGCCAGGTATGCGTCCACTTTGGGGTTTAGGGTCTGAGTCGTTTTCAAATGCAGCTCCTGTGTTTCGAGAACAGCAGTGTACAACTATTTCTCAGGCGCACGGAGGTCCCCGTGATTCTCAGAATCGCCATCATCGTTGCTGTAGCTATCGCGGCAGTTCTTGCTTTCGTAGTTATCTTCGCGGCCACCAGGCCCAAACATTCCGGGTGCAACGTTCGGTGAGGATCGACGCGGCCCCGGAAAAGATCTTTCCCCTTATTGACGACTTCCACAATTGGCCCAGCTGGGCGCCCCAGGACAAAGATGACGCAAGCATGAAGAGGACTTATAGCGGAGCTGCGTTCGGGACAGGCGCCGTATCGGATTGGGCTAGCAGCGGCAGCGCGGGCAAGGGGCGAATGTCGATCATAGAATCCACGCCGCCAACGAGGGTTGTGGTCAAAGTTGATTTCGTTAAACCCTTCGCCGCGCATAACCTTAATGAATTCATTTTGGAATCAATTGCGGACGGGAGCGGCGACCAAAGTCATCTGGACCATGCAGGGCTCCAATCTCTATGTCATGAAGGTTATGAGCATTTTGTGAACATGGATCGCGTCATGGGGAAGCACTTCGAGAGCGGGCTCAACAATCTTAAGAAGGCCGCCGAAAATCGGCCGTGAGCGGCCTCGTAGTTGACAGGGCTGTTGGATAGTATGATTTCGGCGACGGAGTAACAGCCCATGCTGAATCATGCGAGAAAGCTGCCAAGACCCAACGCGCCCCTCTGCGCAATCGTAATCTTCGCTCTTACCCTAGGCCTCCGGATGGAGGCGCAGAAAGTCATCACATCGCAATACGACAACGCGCGCACCGGCGCGAATCTCCATGAGACCCGGTTGACGCCGCACAATGTGAATGTGCAGCAGCTGGGCAAGATCTTCACTTTGCACGTGGATGGAGAGGTCTATGCACAACCGCTCTTCGTCAGCGGGGTGGAGATTCCAGGTAAGGGGCGGCACGATGTGCTCTTCGTCGCGACCGAGCACGACAGCGTATACGCCTTCGATGCCTATAGTGACGGCCCTCCCCTGTGGCAGGTGAGCTTCCTCAAAGATGGGGAAACCGCGGTTCCGGCGGATGATGCGCAGTGCCCCTTCATCGCGCCCGACATTGGCATCACCTCGACCCCGGTCATCGACCCAAACACCGGGACCCTCTATGTGCTGGCCCGCACCAGAGGCCCGCGCGTCCTGCTCGCGAATACTTATTACCAGCGCCTGCATGCGCTCGCCATCGCCACGGGCGCGGAGAAATTCGGTGGGCCGGTGGAGATTCAAGCCAGCATGAGCGGCAGCGGCCGAGGCAGCAGCAACGGCAAGCTGGTCTTCAACCCGCTGCGCGATAATCCCCGGGCAGCAATGCTGTTAAACAATGGCGTGGTTTATCTCACCTGGGCCTCGTCCTGCGATGTGGGCGCCTACCACGGCTGGGTCATGGCTTATGACGCACGCAGCCTTAAGCAAAAGGCGGTCTTCAATGCCTCCCCGGACGGGGATGACAGCGGCATCTGGGGTGGTGATACCGGGCCGGCGGCAGATAATAGTGGAAACGTATTTGTCTCCATTGGCAACGGCCATTTCGATGCGGCCAAAGGCGGCCGCGACTATGGCGATAGTCTGCTCAAGCTGGATGGGCAGAGCCTGAAGGTGAACGATTATTTCGCGCCCTTCAACGTCGATGAGTTGGACGCGAGCGACAGCGATCTGGGCTCCGGCGGCCCCACGCTGCTGCCGGACCAGCCGGGAGCGCATCCGCACCTGGCGGTGGTGGAAGGCAAAGGGGGCGTGCTCTACCTGGTGGACCGCGACCACATGGGCCATTGGCAGCCGGCCAACGACAGCCATGCGGTGCAGACGATGCCGCTCCCCGGTGGCGTCTTCGGCGCCATGACTTATTGGAACCACTATCTCTACGTGCTGAGCGACAGTGATGCGCTCAGGGAATTCGAAGTCAAGGACGGAAAGCTCTCACTCAAAGCAAAAAGCCCCAACACCTTCCCTGGCGTTTCCGCGACGCCCATCGTCTCTGCCAATGGAGCCAAGGATGGCGTGGTGTGGATACTCCGCTCCAAGGGCTGGAACACGCCCGACCGGTCTGCGGTTCTGTATGCCTACGACGCGAATGACGTTTCTCACGAGCTCTACGATAGCAATCAGAATGTCGCTCGTGACCATGCGGGCGCGGCCCTTCGATTCAACATCCCAACCGTGGTGAATGGGCATGTATATGTAGGCGCCAGGCAGGAGGTAGACGTCTATGGCCTCCTGCCCAGGCGCCGGCAAATGAGAGCAGCGTCGCCGCAAACCTGAATAGTAGCCCAGCAAAGCGCGCATACGGTGCCCGCCGAATGCGCTTGGACAGGCGTCTTTCCTGGCTTCGGCCGGTTCCGCTATGGCGGCGGAATGCGAATGAAAAACTGAAGCCTTCTTCATCTAATCCATGAAGAAGGAGCAAAAAATATGCCACAGACGGAAAAGGTGGCCCTGGTGACCGGGGCCAACAAGGGCATTGGGTTTGAGCTGGCGCGCCAGCTGGGGCGCCGCGGAATGAGCGTACTGCTAGGCGCCCGAAATACGAAGCTGGGCGAAGATGCCGCACACAAGCTGACGAGCGAGGGGCTGGATACGCATGCCTTGCACATCGACCTCAACCAACTGGAGACCATCGACCAGGCGGCGAAGCAAATTGAAAAGGAGTACGGGCGGCTGGATGTATTGATCAACAACGCAGGAATCGCCGATCCGGCAGACGGGCCGCCAAGCACGGCCAGCCTTGAGGCTGTGCGGCGCGTCTTTGACACCAATCTATTCGGTACGCTCGCGGTGACGCAGGCGATGTTGCCGCTGGTTCGCAAGGCTCCCGCAGGCCGTATCGTGAACGTCTCCAGCGGACTGGGCTCCCTCACCTTGAATGGCGACCCCGCATGGGAATTTGCCCAGGTCAAGCGGCTCGGCTACAACTCTTCCAAAGCGGCACTCAATATGCTGACGGTTCAATTGGCCTATGAGCTGAGGGATACAAAGATCAAGGTGAACTCCGCCAACCCGGGTTTTACCGCAACCGACTTGAACGGGCACCGCGGATACCAAACCGTGGAAGAGGGAGCCATGGAGGCTCTACGGCTCGCGCTGCTTGATGAGAACGGACCCACGGGCGGCGTCTTCAACAGGTACGGTGCCGACCCATGGTGACGCCTGAGTCCCATAGGAGATTGTGCCGGCGGTAACGATAGCGGTTTAGCATAGGCTCGAGGTGCTTTCTCATGAGCGATGCTACGAAGTACTCCTACGAGACTCGCCTGAACGTTTTGTACAAACCACTGGAAATCGTCGACGCCAAGCTTCTCGCGGACGCCTGCGACTTCAAGTGGTATAACCAGACGCTCTGCCAGGTGAACGAATCCGTCGTGCGCCTGGGCGTGGTCGAGGGTGAGTACCACTGGCACCAGCACGACGCGGACGACGAGTTCTTCTACGTTGTCGAGGGCCAACTGCTTATCGATCTCGAAGATCGTACCGTCGAGCTCCAGCCTGGACAAGGCTTCGTCGTTCCCCGGCGAGTGGTCCATCGCACCCGCGCCCCGCATCGCACCGTGATTCTCATGGTTGAGAACAAAGGCATTCTGCCTACGGGTGATCCTTCGAGCGATATTGAGCTTGTGGGATCAGCATGCTCTACACTGACAGCTGATGCGTGCCATTGTGTCTTGTGCTCATGGTTTTTGTGGTGCCGGGTAGCGCAAGCGCGCAAGCATCGCCGCCTCTCCACCTGTCAGACTACGTGGGCACCTACGCCGATGCCCCTGGCCATACGCTCGAAATCGTGGACGGCGACGGGCTTTTTGCCGTGCTGGATGAAGCCAAGTACCCGCTCCGCGCCTTCGGCTGTCGATCAATTCACCACCATCACTGGGCAAACAATTCCCTTCCTCCGCGATGCGCACGGCAAGGTCACGGGATACCAAGAGGATGGCAAGTTCCACCCCCGCATCTCCTCCACCGTCACGCCCGAGGCCGCCGCGCTGGCTTACCCGCGCCCCAAAGGAGCTAGGATTATCAGCTATCATCCGCCAGCCGATCTGCACGACGGCATCGCCGTGGGAGACATTGCGCAGTCCGGCCCTGGGAACAGCCACAGCAGATGCGATCGGGCGCGGCATCCTCGATGGCACTTACAAAGATGTGCACAGCGTTCTGCTCTACCAACATGGAAGGCTGGTGATGGAGGAGTACTTCTACGGCTACAACGTGCAGCGCGCCACACCAGCTTCGCTCGGCAACCAAGTCAGTCGTGTCCACGCTCGCAGGGATCGCTGTCGACCGCGGCGCGCTCAGCTGGACCGGGCGAGGTTGTGCTACCGCATATGAGCTACAGCGGCTATGCCCATCCCGACCCGCGCAAGGCAACGATCACGCTGGGCAACTTCCTCTCCATGAGTTCGGGGCTGGACTGCAATGACCATAGTTCGAACTCCCCGGGGCGTGAAATGATGATTGATGAGACGCCGGACTGGGTGAAAGCGACACTCGATTTGCCCATGATCAACGACCCCGGAACCAAGGGCTACTACTGCTCCGGCGGTGTGGCCGTGGTGGGCCGGCTGATCGAGAATGTAGTCCACATGCGCCTTCCGGAATTCGCCCAGGCCAACCTGTTTGCTCCGTTAGGAATTGCGCGCGCGCAGTGGCAGTGGAACTACGACCTGACCAATGCCGACAAGGAATACTCGCAGATCCACCTTCGCCCGCGCGATATGCTCAAGCTCGGAATTCTGCTTCGCCGATGGCGGCCGATGGCATGGGCGCCAGGTGGTCTCCGCCTCATGGGTACGGGCGTCGCTGGCAGAACAGAGTCACGTGGATAATGTCAGCTACGGTTATTTCTGGTGGCGGCCCTGGTTGAATGTGGAAACAGCGCCGAAGCGCGCAGCACGTGGATGTAATCGCGGCGCAAGGCAATGGCGGGCAGAAGATCTATCTCGTGCCGCAGTACGATCTGGTCGCAGTCTTTACCGCGGGCGGCTACAACGCGGAGTCCACTCCTCCCAACACCATCATGGCGAAGATCATTCTGCCTGCGTTGATGGCAGCTCACCCTCAATGATAAGAGGTGAGCTGCGCACGCTGAACGAGCTACTTGGCCGTGACGGCCACCGATGCGATGTGTTTCTCCCACGCTAGCTGGATCGTACCCTTGTTGCCGCCGGTGCTGCTGATCGTATACTTCAGCACTTCAATAAGAGCCGGAGGCTTGCTCATCTGCATCTTCACCCGGCCCAGGTCCTGGGACGCATCGTAGGAGGTGCCCCACTGCCCTGTCTGCTTGTTGATGACGAGTTCCCATGCATCCGGATCTTTCACATTGACATAAAGCGTGTAGTCGCCCTTCGGCACGGCCAGACCGCCGATCATTAAATCCGCGCTGGTATGGAACGCTGTGGCGTCATTTGCGCCGGCACGCCAGATCGGAGCCGTTGGATCCTGCATGACCCGCCCACCCTGCGCCAAAGATCTGGCGTCCTCGAACCGAGGGAGCGCAATATTTGATCTCCAGCATTGCGGGGCCGATCTTGCCGCTCGCCGTTTCCGGAGGGCTCGTTTGCGCCGAGGCAGAACCGAGAGCCACCAGCAAGCCTGCCAATACCAGGAAATATTTCATTGTTCATTCCTCCTTGTTGTTCAACGCCATCCATGACTGTACATCTAAACTGAGAGGGTAGGATTACACCGGTTTTGTGTGCCCGAAAGCATGATGAGATGTGAATCCCCTCGGTATGTCTCCAGCGAAGATAGCCGGGGACTGCTTTCTTCGCTGGAAACCCTGCCCGGCGAGGCACGCATCGGTTTCTTTGCGCCCGGGTCCGTAACCTGGCGAGTGAATCGGGAGTCCGCCGTCTTTCTTGGTGCGGGGCGCGCGGCGTTACTGCAATTGGCTCACCCCTGGGTCGCAGTCGCGCTGGCCCATCACTCCAACCTGCTAAACGATGCGATCGGCCGATTTCATTCCACGTTTCGCGTCATCTATACCATGCTCTTCGGCACCCGCGCTCAGGCGATCGAGGCGTCGAGGCGACTCTATCAACGCCATACCGGCATCCGCGGGGAACTGCCGCACGCGATTGGAAGCCATGTGCAGGGCGAGCACTTATGAGGCCAACGAGGCCGCCGCCCTGCGCTGGGTGTACGCCACGCTGGTCGAAAGCGCAATCCTGGCTTACGACTTTGTATTGCCGCCACTCTCACCCGGCGAACGGGAACAGTACTACCTGGAGAGCAAACGAATGGGCGCCCTCTTCGGCATCCGGCGCGGAGGACCTGCCTGCAGGATTGGGCCGCCTTTTCACGTTACACCGCGGAGATGTTCGATTCGCCGCAGCTCGGCGTCGATGACAACGCCCTGGCTCTCGGGCGCAGCGTCTTGTCCGGAGCGGGTACGTGGCTTCACCCTCCGCACTGGTATCTCTCTGATGACGGCATTCTGGATGCCACCGCGGTTTCGCACCGGCTTTGCCCTGCCGTTTGGCGCACGGGAGCAACGAGCCGTGGAGCGGGCTGCCCGCTGGTTGCCACGACTCTATCCGAAGATCCCCGACAATGCTGCGCTTTGTCGGGCCGTTTCATGAAGCAGAGGCCCGGCTGCGTGGTCGATTCTCCTGGCGCACTCACGCGGAAAAGCAATCTGTTCTGGATGGGCGAGCCTCGATTGCTCTACTGGGAAGAGAGTCTGTAGCGAACCTCCTCGCATCTATGACCTGTGGTGCGAATTTATCAGGAAGGTGTTATGGGAAAACTTGACGGGAAAGTTGCGCTCATTACAGGCGGGAATAGCGGTATCGGGTTGGCTACGGCGAAACGCTTCGTGCAGGAAGGGGCTTACGTTTTTATCACCGGCCGCACCCAGACAAAGCTTGACGAGGCGGTGAAGCAGGTGGGCTCCAACGTAACCGGAGTGCAAGGGGATGTGGCCAAGCTCGCTGATCTGGATCGGCTATTTGCGCAGATCAAGAAAGAGAAAGGCAAGCTGGATATTGTCTTTGCCAACGCGGGCATCGCCAAATATGCGCAGCTCGGCACCATCGATGAAGAGCACTATGACAGCATCTTCGACGGCAATGTAAAGGGCATGCTCTTTACCGTCCAGAAGGCGTTGCCGTTGATGCCGGACGGTGGGTCGATCCTCCTCAACGCGTCCGTGGTGGGCAGCAAAGGAATGCCGTCTAACAGCGTGTATGCCGCAACCAAGGCGGCCATACGCTCCTTCGCTCGCACCTGGACGACGGATCTCAAGGCCCGCCATATCCGGGTAAATGCCATCAGTCCCGGCCCCATCGACACCGAAGGCCTGCGCGAGTTATTCGGCTCCTCCCCGGTTGGACAGGAGCGCTTGAAGAACGTAAGCGCAACGGTGCCGTTGGGCCGGTTGGGCCTGCCCGATGAGATTGCCAAGGCCGCGGTCTTTCTCGCCTCCGATGACAGCAGTTTCGTAACCGGCATTGAGCTATTTGTCGACGGAGGCTTTGCGCAGGTATAAATCTTCGAGATCCCCTGCTTACGTAATCGAAGCGGGGTCCGCGAGCACGAGTCCGATCTGCGCAATTTCTTACGATACAGGTGCTGGTGACAGAAAGGGTGAGTACACCGGTCCAGGCCTTTTGAGCATCCAACTTGACTGTCCATACAAAATGTACATACAATCGGGACAAGGTATGGAATTTACCTGGGAGGCACGGAAAAGCTGAAGCCAACTACAAAAAGCACGGCGTGCGCTTTCCCGAGTGTCTAGCAGTATTCGAAGACGATTTTGCCATTACGGTCACTGATGATGAATCCGATCCTGGCGAAGCTCGCTTGGTGTCAATTGGGATGGGTGTAAAAGGGCGTGTGCTAGTTGTCATCTATACCCATCGTGAAGCGGGTATTCGCATCATTTCTGCGCGCCAAGCCGAGCCGCGCGAGGTCAGGCAATACGAGGAAGACCGATGAAACGAGAATATGATTTCCGCAAAGGCAAGCGGGGCCGCATCGCAGTCTCTGAACCGGAGCAGCGCGGAAAAACACGCATTACCATCCGCCTCGATGAGGATCTGGTCGATTACTTTCTGAAAGAGGCTGAGCGATCCGGTGGTTCGGTCGGTTACCAGACGTTGATCAACGACGCCCTGCGCCAGCATGTCGAAGGCAGAGCTCCAAAGCTCGAAGAAACGCTCCGGCGCATCCTTAGGGAAGAAATCAACGCCGCGAATTAGGGCAGAAAGAAGGGACGCCTTCTCCCAGGTCGGTGCAGAGGGGTGACGATTGGCTTAGGTAATGGGAGCGGGGTTGAACAAAGCAAACTCGTTGTGCAGACCCCAGTGGTCGGCCCAGGTTTGTTTGCGGCCGCTGGCCACTTCGAGAATCAGGTGGAAGATCTGCTCGCCCACCTGCTGAATAGTTGCCTCACCGGTGGCGATGCGCCCGGCGTTGATATCGATCAGGTCGGACCACCTGTCCGCCAGCGCGCTGCGGGAAGCAACCTTGATCACCGGAGCCATGGCAAGCCCGTAGGGGGTTCCGCGGCCGGTGGTGAAGACATGCATGTTCATTCCCGCGGCTAGCTGGAGGGTTCCGCAGACGAAGTCGCTGGCTGGTGTGGCGGCAAAGATAAGTCCCTTGGTGGTGACGCGTTCGCCAGGACCGAAAACGCCGGCCAGCGCGCTGCTGCCTGCTTTTGCAGCCGAGCCCAACGCCTTCTCGACGATATTGGTCAGGCCGCCGGTCTTGTTTCCTGGGGTTGGGTTAGCACTGCGATCAGCCCCGCCGCGTTCGAGATAAGCGTCGTACCAGGCCATTTCGCGAATCAACCCGCGCGCCACTTCCTCGTTTGCTGCGCGCGCAGTGAGCAGATGAATGACGTCACGGACCTCGGTCACTTCAGAAAACATCACGGTTGCGCCGGCGCGCACCAGCAGGTCCGTGGCATAACCCACAGCCGGATTGGCGGTCACGCCGGAGAAGGCGTCGCTCCCTCCACATTGCAGCCCAACCACCAGATCGGCTGCCGGACGTTGAACGCGTGTGCGCGCATTAAGACGGGCCAGGCGCTTTTCCGCCATCTCCATGATGGCCGTAACCATGTCGCCAAAGCTGCGGTGCTGCTCGTCCTGCAGGCGAATGATGTAGGGCCCGCTGGATAGCATGGGCGAGGCTGCTTGCGGGCAACATTTGCGCGGGCTGGAGTTTTTCGCAGCCCAGGCTGACCACCATGGGCGCTCCGCCGAGGTTTGGGTTGAGGCTCAGATTGCGCAGTGTGCGAATGGGAATTTCGGAGCCGGGGGCGTTGATCGCAATTCCGCATCCGTAGGGATGGGTGATGGCAATCACGTCATCGACGTTGGGATAGTGGGGCAGAATCTCCGACCGGATACGCCTGACCGCGAATTCCACCGTGGCCGAGACACACTGCACCGTAGTGGCAATGCCGAGAATGTTTTTGGTTCCGACGGAGCCATCGTCGTTGAGGAACCCTGTCGAAGGTATAGCCCTCGAGCGGCGGCTGCGCATCGGGTACGGCGGTGGAGATGGGCAGTTGGTCAAGCGGAGGGGCCGCGGGCAGGCTCATGAGCCCTTCGTGCACCCAGCTACCCTTTTTGATCGCCCCTTCCGCATATCCGATGACTACTCCATAGCGCACAATGGGAGCGCCTTGCGGAATGTCGGTCAAGGCGACCTTGTGCGCCTCCGGGATCGCCTCTAAGAGCGTCAGGCCGGAATCAAATTGCGCGCCGGACGGCAGACCCCCTTCGTTGGCGACAATCGCCACATTGTCTTGCGCATGGACCTGGATGCAGAGGGGATGAGCGTTGCCCCGCATGCTATCTCCATTTCTCATTGTCAGCGGACGCTCGCGCGTTCGAGCAGGACGGCCAAGTCATGCGCGGTGACGGTCGCATCGCCGATCGCCATTCCCTTCTCCGCACTGATATGCACTGTTGCTCAGAGTCATGATTTCCGAGGCCCACCTTCGCTGGTGAGGATACCATTTGCAGGCGGCTGCCGGACAACAGAACATTGTCTGGCAGCGCGCTCCATGAAACACTGACCCTGGTTGTTTCAGGAACGGATCTTCCCCAGCGTTGCCGGGCCCTTCTGGACCAGAGAGGAATCATGAGGAGCACGATGACACGTCGCGACGCTCTTAAACTGGGAACCGGGACCGCGCTTTCCGCGGCCCTCGGACCATCCGCCACTGCCACAGAGACGAATACCACGGCTCCCAATTCGGGGAACGAGATCTGTTTCATGCGCGCGGTCGATATGGTGGAGGCGATCCGCAGCAAGAAGCTCTCGTCGCGCGAAGTGATGCAGGCGCACCTGCAACAGATCCAGCAAGTGAATGCGAAAGTGAATGCGATGGTCACCATGGTCGCGGAAGAGCAGCTGATGGCGCAAGCTGCAGCGGCCGATGAAGCGCTGGCCCACGGCAAATGGCTCGGCCCGCTGCATGGTTTACCTGTGGCCGTCAAAGACCTGCACGAAACCAGCGGCATCCGCACTACCTTTGGCTCCCCCTTGCACAAGAACTATGTGCCGGATTTCGATTGCCGGGTAGTCCAGCGGGAGAAAGAGGCGGGAGCGATCGTGCTGGGCAAGACGAATGTGCCGGAGTTCGGTCTCGGTTCGCAGACCTTCAATCCAGTCTTCGGAGCGACCCACAATCCCTACGACGTTACCAAGACATGCGGCGGAAGCACGGGAGGGGGCGCGGTTGCGGTCGCTTGTGGAATGGCTCCGCTGGCCGACGGCAGCGATATGGGCGGCTCACTGCGCAATCCTCCTAACTTCTGCAACGTGGTGGGCATTCGCACCTCGCCAGGACGCGTGTCCAATGTGCCTACCAACTTAGGTTGGGCCACCCTGGCCGTTCCCGGACCCGTTGCTCGCAATGTGACCGACTGCGCCTATTTCCTGAGCGTGCTTGCCGGCTACGATCATCATTCGCCGATTTCGATTGAGCAAACAGGAGCGCAATTTGCGCAGCCGCTGGGAGGCCGAAGCTTCAAAGGCGTGCGCGTGGCCATGTTCAAGGACATGGGACTGCCCTGGGACCCGGAGGTGAAAAGCGCGGTGCAGGCGCAGCGCAAGGTCTTTGAATCGCTGGGATGCATTGTCGAAGACGCCGAGCCCGATTTTTCCGACGCCAACGAGGCCTTTCTGGCGTGGCGGCACTGGTCGATTGAACTGAACTTTGGAGATTTGCTGGCCGCACACGGCGACCAGCTCAACGAATACATCCACTGGCATGTGGAAGAGGGACGGAAGCTCACTGGCCCCTACTTATCTCGTATCGAGGCGAAGCGCACCGCGTTGTATCAGCGGTTGTGCGGGTTCAAGGGGGAGTATGAGTTTTTTATTTTGCCCGTGAACCAGGTGCTTCCCTTTGATGTGAACACACACTATCCGACGGAAATTGCCGGCGTGAAGATGGAAAACTATCTGGCGTGGATGAAGTCCGCCTATTACATCTCGGCGGCGGGAAACCCGGCAATGTCAGTTCCCTGCGCGTTCTCTTCGAGTGGGCTGCCGATCGGTATGCAGATCGTTGGCCGTCATCATGACGACTGGGGTGTACTCCAACTCGGTTACGCATTCGAACAGGCCACTCATATCGGGCAACGTCGTCCAGCAGTGGTTTAGAACAGTTACCTCAGCTGAACGGCATCACGCATAGGGTGGGCACAAGATCATTTGGGCCACTTTTGCATCCCGGTGGATCTAACTTGCGAAGAAGCGTGTACAATCCGGGCGATGACTTCTCAAGCCCCTTCTCCGATGCTTGTCTTCGAGACGCTGCAGGCCCATCAGCGAACCAGCGCACTGCGAGCCGGCATTGAACTGAAGCTCTTCACCGCTATTGCCAAGGGTGCGCGCACGCCGGAGGCGCTTGCGTCCGCGTGCGAAACCTCGGTGAAAGGCATGCGCGTTCTTTGTGACGTTCTTACCATCCTTGGGTTCCTTACCAAGGATGAGTCCGGCTACGGATTGTCTCCGGATTCGGAGCTGTTCCTGGTCGAAGGGTCACCCGCTTACATGGGCGGCATGGCGGCATTCCTCTTCCATCCATTCATGGAGAAGGGCCTGGGAAGCATGACCGGGGCGGTGCGCAAGGGTGGAACGACGCTGCCTGCCGAAGGATCGGTAAGTGACGACAACCCGGTCTGGGTGGAGTTTGCGCGTGGGATGGCGACCTTTACGGCGCCTTCTGCCCAGGTGGTGGCGCAACACGCTGCCGGCTCGGGCGCGGTAAAGGTGCTCGATATCGCTGCGGGACATGGAATGTACGGCCTTGCCATTGCTGGGCACAATCCGGCTGCAGAAATCCACGCGTTGGACTGGAAGAATGTGCTCGCGGTCGCCCATGAGAACGCCGTAAAGCTCGGGGCGGCGGAGCGGTGGCATGCGATCGAAGGCAGCGCCTTCGCTACCGATTTTGGCTCCGGCTATGATGCGGTGCTGGTCACCAACTTCATCCACCACTTCGATGTCCCAACTAATATTGGCTTGTTCGAGAAGATTCGCGCTGCCATGACACCAGGGGGCAAGATGGCGATTGTGGAGATGGCGGTCAACGATGATCGAATTACGCCCGCGGGGGCGGGCATGTTCGCCATGACCATGCTCACCACCACGCCAACTGGCGACGCCTATTCGCAGCGCGAGATCGAGTCCATGTGCACTCGTGCCGGCTTCCACGATGTGGCACATCACGCGGTGCCCAACACTCCGCAGACGGTGACGATTGCTTTGAGTTGAGGGAGAAGGCCGCTCTCCCGCATAGCTTATCGCTGGATCTCCCTCAGGG
>CAWFGM010000046.1:0-108603 GCA_963815175.1 uncultured Acidobacteriaceae bacterium | reverse complement strand
CTATTGCTCAGAATCAAAGACCCCAAATGGTACGACGGCAAGTTCCGGATCGAAGTCACCAAGATCGACTACCGTGTGCCGCACCCGGTCAATCTGGTCGAGAAGCAACTTGCCGAACAGAAGCGCGCCGTGACCTAGGGGATTTATTTCGACTTCAACAAGGACACCATCAAGCCGGAATCCGAGCCGGTGTTGAAGCAAATCGTGCAGGCGATGACAGATAACCCGGACTGGAAGCTTACGGTGGAAGGGAATACGGACAACATTGGCGGGGATGCCTATAATCTCGATCTTTCGAAACGCCGCGCCGCTGCAGTCAAAGAAGCGCTGGTGACGCAGTACCACATTGCGGCGGATCGTTTATCCACGAATGGCTTTGGCGCGTCGCACCCCATGGAACCAATGACACGCTCGAAGGCGTGCGCGCAACCGGCGCGTGGAGCTGACTCGTGAGTAAGGGGAATCCTATGAGTTTTTGCACCAAATGCGGTCAGAAGATCGAAGCAGGTTCTCAGTTCTGCACGAGTTGCGGCACGCCGGTTGCAGCGCCTGCCCCGCCTGCGGCTTCCGTGTACGTGCAGACGCCGGTCAGCGCCGTCATGGCAGCCGGCTCCAGCTCCGCCTCCGCAA
This sequence comes from uncultured Acidobacteriaceae bacterium, assembly GCA_963815175.1. GTDB lineage: Bacteria > Acidobacteriota > Terriglobia > Terriglobales > Acidobacteriaceae > PALSA-350. The sequence continues at coordinate 107,973 of CAWFGM010000046.1, read as the reverse complement.
GCGTTTGCGCCGGTTAAGAAGCGCAGCGGCCTCGCGTTGCTGCTCATCGTTCTCGGCGTGCTCGCGCTGTTGGCCGTGATCGGGGTTGGCGGGGTGGTGTACGTCGGCTACAGGGTAAAGGAAAAGGTGACCAGCGTCGCACAGTCCGTTGCGCGTCCCACTCCCGTCCCGGGAGCAAACCAAGGCTGCATCACCGGGAGCAAACAATAACGACGACAGCAACAAAGACGTATCAGCGATTTTGGGCAACCTGGGCAGCATGCTTGGTGGCGGAGACGACGACGGTGATCCAGTGGAAAGCATCTCGGCGAAAGATCCAGTGACGCCCTGCACCGCGGCTCCGTTTCCCGCGCAGACCGCGGCGCTGGTTCCTTTACAGGCGGCGACGGTGGTCACAACGGCCTGGGGAATGAAAAACAGTGATGTGGAAACCCGCATGGCGGTCGGCTCCACGGACCCGACGTCCGTTGTCCTTGTAGCCACCGCCGACGCTTTCAAGGACGATGACGGCCATGATTGGAAGTCTTCCAGCTCCCCGCACACCATTTGCAATGAGGATTTTGCAACTTCCAACACCTACATTACCGTTACCGGAAAAAAGCAGCCTCCCTTGATTCATGGCCTTACCCGGCTCAGGTTGTCAGACAAGTCGTTCCAGGAAATCAAGTCCACTGGCAAGACTAACCTTATCTATTTCGACACTCGCGACACTGGGCAGGACAGCCTCACAACCTGACCGCGAGGGCGGTTTGCTCACCCGGGTCGAGCCGCAGGATGTTCCTTATCCCATGATCGTGAACGATCAGCGTGTCAATCTGCCCACCATCCATCTTGCGGGCGTTATGGAGTCGGTAGGAAAAGATCCGAGGCCGAAAAAAGATCGTCCATCGCATACCGCAGCCGATGTGTATGTGATCGATGATCCCGTGGACCCACTGGTTCTGATGCTTAAGTTGAAGGACCCTGTGTTGCATGACGGTAAGTTCAGAATTGAAGTCATGAAGATCGAATACCGTGTGCCGCGCCCGGTGAATCTGGTTGAGAAGCAACTCGCCGAACAGAAGCGCGCTGTGACCTAGGGTATCTACTTCGACTTCAACAAAGACACGATCAAACCGGAATCCGCGCCGGTGCTGAAGGAGATTGTGCAGGCGATGACAGACAATCCGGATTGGAAGCTTACGGTGGAAGGGAACACCGACAATATTGGTGGGGACGCCTACAACCTCGATCTCTCGAAACGCCGCGCCGCCGCAGTCAAAGAAGCACTCGTGACGCAGTACCATATCGCGCCCGATCGGCTCTCCACGAATGGATTTGGTGCTTCGCACCCCATTGAAACGAATGACACGCTGGAAGGGCGTGCGCGCAACCGGCGTGTAGAGTTGACGCGTGAGTAGGCGGGCGAGTCCTATCGCCGGCAAATGAACGAGAGAGATAGATTCAGTGCGTGAAGGAGAAAGACAATGGCTAAGTTTTGCGGTAAGTGCGGTTCGGCATTGAATGATACGGCGGTATTCTGCGGAGGCTGTGGAACGAAAGTTCCCACTGCATCGCCCGTGGCCTCTGCCCCGATGCAAACGGCCTGGGCGCCAGTAGCGTCCCCGGCGCCGGCGTCAACGCCTACGCCAGGGGCGGGTGCGTTTACACCGGTGCAAGGGGGGTTTGCTCCCGTATCCCCAACCACTGCTCCGGTGCAAAGCGATGCTCCGGTACAAACGGCCTGGGCGCCGGTAGCGTCTTCCTTTGACTCGGGGCCAGCGACATCAACCCCAGATAATGCTGCTTTTAGCCCAGTGCCGGGTAGCTTTGCGCCGGTAGGGCCGACGTTCCCGGCCGCAGCGTCGACGCCAACGCCAGAGGCGGGTGCGTTTACGCCAGTGCAAGGGGGGTTTACTCCTGTATCTCCAACCACTGCTCCGGTGCAAAGCTATGCTCCGGCACAGCCGGCCTGGGCGCCGGTAGCGTCTTCCTTTGACTCGACGCCAGCGACATCAACCCCAGATAATGCTGCTTTTAGCCCAGTGCCGGGTAGCTTTGCACCAGTAGGATCGACGTCCCCAGCGCCGGTGGCAACGCCTATTCCACAGGCGGGTGGGTTTACACCAGTGCAAGGGGGGTTTACTCCCGTGCCCCAAACCCCTGCTCCCGTGCAAACCTATGCTCCGTCGCAGCCTTATCCTCCAGCGCAACCTTATACTCCGCCGCAACCGGCCTATGCACCCATCCCGGCAAGTTACACACCAACACCGGGGGCTTCCGCACCGGGCAATGCTTACCCAGCCGCTGGGCCAAAAAAATCGAACACTCTGCTAAAGGTTATCGTCGCGGTAGTGTTGGTTCTCTTCGTCGGAGGAGCGCTTGCCCTGGCGGGACTTTGGTACGCAGCACAGAAGATAAAGGAGAAGGCGCACGCTGCTGCAACGCAAGCGTTGGCTGGCAATGGACCGGGGAATGCCGGAATGGGCGAGTTGCTGAAGGGGATCGCAGATCTCAAGGGAAATTCCGGCAGTGATGACAGCGCAGGAGGTTTTAAAGGAGATCCTTGCCGCTTCCTGAGCAAAGAGGAAGTCAGCAAGGCCGTGGGAATACAGGTCATTCGCGTCGAGGCGAAGGACGGGGGCTGCAGCTACATTGCCAAGGGCGATCCAGCGGACGTGACTTCGAAGCACATGTCCTCCATGGTCGGTGGGTTGTCAGGAGCCGATGCCAAGACGCAGAAGACCATTCAGAAGATGGCAGGCGCTTTCTTTGCGCAACAGGAAGCAAATGACAAGGACCTCCGAGCGGAGGCCGCTACCGGGGAAATTCCGGTCCTTGGTGTCAGTTTCACCTCGGGCAACGCGCAGGCGGAGATGAAGATGAATCGCGGCGCGTTCAATTACGTTACCGGTGGCTCAGGGACGGCGGCCAGCAGCGGAAGCGGCAATTTGGATGGTATCGGCGATGAGGCGTACCTGGCTGGTGGGAGCATGATCATCTTTCGCAAAGGGAATTTGGTAGCTCATTTCACCTACATCAGCTGCCCGTGCAACACAGACAATATCAAGCCGCTGGCCAAGCTGGTGGCAAGCCGGATGTGAATGTTCTGATCTCAGTTACAGAAAGGAAATAACTATGAGCTTTTGTCAGTCGTGCGGAGGCGCTTTGGCCGACGGTGCAACCTTTTGCCCCACTTGTTCCGGGAGGGCACAAGCAATGGCCGCGCCGGCGGTTGCGAATTCCGGCCTTCAGGCCAATGCTGCCGGTGCACTGGCTTACCTTGCCGGCATCATCACGGGCATTATTTTCCTGGTGATTGATCCATACAAGAGCGATCGCTTTGTCCGCTTCCATGCATTCCAGTCGATCTTTTTCAACGTTGCCTGGATTGCGCTCTGGATCGTGTGGACGATCGTGGGGCTCGTGTTGAGCGCGGTTACCAAGGGACTTTTCTTTTTCCTTCAATTGCCGATCGATCTGTTGCTTATGGTCGGCGGCTTTGTGCTGTGGGCGTTTCTTATGTACAGCGCGTACCAGGGCAAGATGACCAAACTGCCCATAATCGGCGCGCTGGCGGCAAAGCAGGCGGGCGTTTAGTGTGCGAAAAACGTTGGGGGCGGCTCAAGCGGCTCAGGCGTCCCCTTCGACAAGCTCCCACAGCACGCCGGGGCAGGTGGGGCGAACATGAGGCGCCCGTCCAGAACCACTGGCTGTAGTTAGGGAAACTCGCTGCGGGACTTGGCTGAAATGGGCTATCGCACAGGCTCAATTCGGCCGGAGTTATAGCTAGATTTTTGGGGATTCTTCGCCTTGCCGGAATTACTCCGTCCAGGATTGAGCCCCCTCACGTTTGAACGTATACGCAATAGATACAGAAACAGTTACTTAAGGAGATCGCAATGAAGACACCATGGTCAGTTCTTCTCGCCGGCAGCTTGCTGCTACAACCTTTCGCCTTCGCCGATGTCAGCTATCAGGAGACCACCCATGTAACGGGCGGTTCCATGACGGGGATGATGAAAATGGCGGGCGCTTTCAGCTCACAGGCCAAACAGGCCCTCGCGCCCACCACCGAAACGGTCATGATCCATGGCAGCCGCATGGTGCGGTCCAATCCACACAGTACGGAGATTATCGATCTCGATGACCAGACGATCACCATGATCGATCACGATAAGCGCACCTACTCGGTGATGACATTCCAGGAAATGCAGAAGGCGATGGCCGACGCCGCTGCCAAGGCGAAAGGAGCAAAGCCTACTCCTGCAGGTGGCTCCCAAATGAGTTTCAACGCGCATATTTCTAATAGCGGAGCCACTCGCCAGCTGGACGGCCAGACCGCCAGCGAGGTGTTGCTCACCGTCACCATGACGCCAAACACCGGCGATCCCAGTGCTAAGGGAGGCATGGCCGCGACGAGCGAAATGTGGCTGATCAAGGACGCACCGGGCATGCCCGAGATGCGCAGCTTTAATGAACGCATGGCGAAGGAGCTCTCGGTCGATATGGCCGCCTCGGCGATGAATTCTCTGATAGCCGCGGAACCGGGAGGCGCCCAGGCCTTAGAGGAACTCCGGAAGGAATCCGGCAAGGTGAGTGGACTCCCAGTGCTGCAGGTGACACGCGTTGGTATGACGGTTGATGGACAGCCACTGGCCGCTCCTTCGGTCGCACCTTTGCCGCAAAGCCAAAGCCAGGGTCAAGGGTCGGCGGCTGGCGCTGTGGGCAAAGAGGTGGCGACGGGGACAGCTACACAGGAAGCAGGGAGCCAGATATCTCGCCTGGGCACATTCGGACGCGCGCTTGGCGGTTCCAGCATGGGTGCTCTGATGCACCATGCTCCGTCGACCCCGGCGCCGAGCCAGGCGGCGAACACTGACCCAGCCACGGCCGGGGTGCTATTGGAAAGTCAAACGGAGACCTCCGGCTTTTCGGTGGCACCGGTCGATACCAGCAGCTTTCAAATTCCAGCGGGATACAAGGCGGTGGCTTCTCCGCTGGAGCATAAGTAGGGGATTGTGGCGGGTCCCCCGCCACAAATCATAGGGTGGCCCCACATCCGGGGGGGATGTGGGGTACTCCATGATTCGTATTCTGCTACACTCTCCGCCGGGAAACACATCCAGCTAAAGATGTGTCCACCAGCGGTGGAACGATGAGCTTTTGCACGAAATGCGGAACCTCTCGGGTGGCTGGAAGTAACTTTTGCACGGCTTGCGGCGCGCCGCTACCGCCGGCCGAACCATTGCCTCAGCCAAGCGCCGCGATGCCATCGCCTGCCGCAGTGCCAGCCCCAGCCCCAGCCTATACGCCCGTTCCTGGAGCCTATGTATCGGGCAATGCTCCGGCTCCTTCTTCCAAAAAGTCGAACACACTGCTCAAGGTGATCATCGCCGTACTGGTCATACTTTTTATCGGTGCGGGACTTGTGCTCGCCGGTCTCTACTGGGCGGCGCAAAAGGTGAAAGAGAAGGTTCATTCGGTGACCGCACAGGTCCTCACAGGCGTGCCGCCATCGGCCGGCGCTCCTTCGAACCCGAGTGGGACCCCACCCCCGCCGGCAGCATCTTCCTTTCCCGGCTGGAGCCCCGGTTCGTCGAATAGCAATAGCCCAGCTCCGCCGAAGCCAGGCATGTTGGTGGTTACGGCCATAGCAAGCCCGCGCGGCGATTACGAATCAATGAAGCAAATTGTCAGCATGGACAGCAGCGGAATCACTCTTTCTTACCGCGCGGAAAGCCCTAAGGCCGCGGCGGCGGGAGCGAGTAATGCGTTGTCGGTCGAGCGTTTGGTGCTGGTGCAAGATCTGAATACGGCCCACGATTATGCCGAGGTCTTCAATAGCAATGCCCCTCGATCTTTCCCCGGCACTACGGCGATTACCGCTTCCCGAGAGGTGCTGGCGGAGCTCAAGCAGAAGGGGTCTACCGCGTTTAGTTTTCGCCCGCAGGGGCTCGCAGGCGCGCTTGGCTCGCTGGTGGGTACACTTTCTGCCCTCACGGGAACGGACACTAAAAACGTGGGCGGCGCGTCCCTCGACAAGTTGGGAAAGCAGGAGTGCAGCCTGCAAAGAGAAGGGAGTGGTTTGTACGCATTTCCGGTTCTCTTGAATGCGCAACCGGTCACGCTGCCTGCTCTGCGTGCTACCTGCGCGACAAATGATGGCCGTGCGGACTTCTATATCCTCGATCAGCCTGACTATCCGCTGATGCTTGCGTGGAAGCTGGGAGAAGGTTCGCAGCTGCAGGTGATCAAGATCACCTATCCACCAACGCCGGCAGCGCAGAAAAGCAATCAGCCTGCGCCGCCGAGCACGATCGAGCAGCAACTGAAAGAGAAGAAGAAGGTCGACATTTACGGCATCTACTTCGATTTTGCCAGTGACCAGCTCAAGCCCGAATCGACGCCGGTACTGGAAGAGATTGCCGGCGTGCTTAAGGACAACCCGGACTGGAAGCTTACCGTGAGCGGCCACACGGACAACGTGGGGGGAGATGCCTACAACCTTGATCTCTCAAAACGCCGCGCTGCGGCGGTGAAGCAGGCCCTGGTCACGCAATACCACGTCGCACCCGACCGCCTTTCGACCGATGGTTTTGGCGCCTCGCGGCCCGTCGATACCAATGACACGCTGGCCGGGCGTGCGCGCAACCGGCGTGTGGAGCTGACGCGGGAATAGATTTTGCCTTGCCGTGCCCTCCGCCGCACTGCATGATAGTTGCGTGCAAGAACTGAGCGCAGGTACGCTTCTTGGCCACTATCGGGTCGTTCGTCCCCTGGGCCAAGGTGGAATGGGTGTTGTCTACGAGGCCGAGGACCAGAAGCTGGGCCGGTCTGTTGCCATTAAACTTCTGCCCGAGGCCACCCGCCGCGACCCCTCGGCGCTGGAGCGTTTCTGGCGCGAAGCACGCACTGCCTCCTCACTTAACCATGCCGGCATCTGCACCATCTACGAGCTGAACGAAAGCGGTGACCAGCCCTTCATCGTCATGGAGCTGCTGGAAGGCCAAAGCCTCGATAAGGCCCATTTCCGCCGGCCTATGCCGTATCCCAAGCTGCTGGACTTTGGGGTGCAGGTGGCCGATGCGCTGGACGCGGCGCACCGCAAAGGCATTCTGCATCGAGACATCAAGCCGGGCAACATTTTCCTGTCGCCGTCCGGGCAGGTGAAAATTCTGGACTTCGGCCTGGCCAAACTGGAAGCGGGACACACTTCACCCAATGGCGCAAACGGGGACAAGACAAACGCTACCTTGGGGGGCCCTTTGCCTCAAGATCTGCTAACCAGTCCGGGAGCGGCGGTGGGCACCATTGCCTACATGTCTCCGGAGCAGGCGCGGGGGGAAACCCTGGATGCGCGCAGTGACGTCTTTTCACTCGGCGTCGTGTTGTATGAGCTGGCGACGGGGCAGCATCCTTTTAGTGGTTCCACCACTGCGGTGACCTTCGATCGCATTCTCAACTACGCCCCGACAGCGCCGATTTCTCTCAATTCTGAGCTGCCGGTGGAGTTGGAGGAGACGCTTAACAAGACACTGGAGAAGGACCGTGAGCTGCGCTGCCAGTCGGCAGCAGAGTTGCGCGCCGACCTGAAACGGCTGCAGCGCAAGAGCAGCGGTGGATCTTCGGGCAGGCCTTTGGGCATGGCCGGCGGCGCGAGTGTTGGCTCGAGTCCGAGCAGCTCGGGGAGCGGCAGCGTGCCTCCACCTCTCGCTCCTCCTAGCGGCAGCGTGAACGGAGCTTCGGATGTTCTGTCTCCGGGCCCAGGCAGTCGTTCTGGGATTGTTCCACCGGTGGCAAAGAAATCGCCGCTGCTGGCCATAGCATTGGGCGCGTTGGTGCTGCTGGCGGCCGCCGGCTTTGCTGCCTGGCGTTTCTGGCCCCGGGCGGTGCCGTTTACTGCGATTTCTTTGAGCCAGATCACTAATACTGGAACGCTGGAAGACGTTGCTCTCTCTGGCGACGGCAAATTTCTGGCCGAGGTGAAGAATGGCGCCGGCCAACGCACGGTTTGGATACGGAACATCGTGACCAACACGGACACGCAGATTCTGGCTGCATTCCCCAGCGATTATGTCGGGCTGAGTTTCTCGCCCGATGCCAACTACCTCTATTTCGTGCGCGGCACGGCCGAGAACACGGCCATACGCTCTCTTTTCCTGATGCCGACCTTTGGCGGGACGCCGCGGCAGCTCATCCACGATATCGACAGCGCTCCAAGCCTTTCGCCCGACGGTTCTCGTTTCGTCTACCTGCGTTGGACCCCAGGCCAAAATGACCGCTATTCCGAGATTCACATCGCGGATAAGGACGGTGCGAACGATCAGGTGCTCTATAGCTCTAACGGCATGGCCCTGGCTCCAGCGTGGTCGCCGCAGGCGAACCAGATTGCGTGGATAGAACAGCAGGCACCGGGGGTGTCTGTGATCCATGTCTTCGATCTCAGCTCGAAGACAAAATCTACCATCGCGCAGCCGGAGGGCAGTACATTCGACCCTACGCGGTCGGGCTCTAACCTGGCATGGCTGCCGGACGGTAAGCATCTTCTGGTGCTTTATTTAAAGTCGCATTCCGACCGCGGGCAAATTGGCATTGTGGGCTTACCGGCCGGAGACTTCCATACCGTGACCAACGACGTGAATGCCTACAGTCAACTTGCTGTTTCGGCTGATGGAAAGACTCTGGCGACAGTGCTGACGAACCAAGACTCGGGTCTCGCGTACTACAAAGGAGATGGTGGGGTGATGATCTCGAGTACGCCCCTGCGGATCACTCCGAGTACGGTGGCCTGGGTGGATGAGGACCACCTGCTGCTGATGACGCGCAGCGCCGGCGTCAGCAAAGTAGAACGCGCCAGCGGAAACCTGCAGCCCATCGACATCGGCGATATAGATGCAGGCTATTTCATAACCACCTGCCCAAATGGGACTGTGCTCTTTACCGGAATTCCGAAGGGTGGACCGGAGACGCGCCTATTCCGCATGAATGGGGACGGAAGCGGAATTGCTCAGATCACGAATGCCGGCATTGCGCGCAATCCCTATTGTGCGCCGGATAGCCGCACCGCATACTTGACGCTGCGGCAGTCTGGGGCTGCCGCGGCTTCGACCTTCTGGTCTGTGCCGGTTGCGGGTGGGACTCCGCATCAGGAACTGAAAGAGTTATCCGATGGCCGCTTCTTCGTCGTGTCCCGCGACGCAAAGTTGGCTGGGGTTGAATCAATAGGGACCGCCGACGATTTCACCGCTCTCATTACCGACATCCATACCGGTCAGGTGATGCATAAGCTTTCGCTGGATATGAGTGCGTTGGGCATGATCAGTTTCAGTCCAGACGGGAAGGCCCTGGTGCGCAAGGTCGTTTCCAATGGTGGCAATGCCTTGCAGTACCAGCCGATCGACGGTTCGCCGCCGCATTTGTTGCTGGGTCCTACGCCCGAGGATCTGACTGCTTTTGCCTGGTCGCCGTCGGGGAACCTGCTGGCAGTGTTGCAGCTGCGCAGGAGCTCCGATGTGGTGGTGATTAACGACCTCACCGGGAAGCAACCGCACTAACTGATGCACGGCGGCGAGCTTAGCGACACAAGAGTAACGGCGTGCGTTTCGTCCTTGCCGCCTTGCCCCAGCCGCTGCATGATGGTTGGGTGCAAGAACTGATTGCGGGTACACTACGGGGCCACTACAAGATCGTCCGCCGCCTCGGCCAGGGCGGAATGGGTGTGGTCTATGAGGCTGAAGACCAGAAGCTGGGCCGGTCCGTCGCCATCAAGTTGCTGCCCGAAGCGACGCGCCAGGATCCGGCGGCGCTGGAACGCTTTTGGCGGGAAGCGCGCACCGCTTCCTCGCTGAACCATCCCGGCATCTGCACCATTCACGAGCTGAACGAAAGCGGCGATCAGCCCTTCATCGTGATGGAGCTGCTGGAAGGCCAGAGCCTGGACAAACTCTACTACCGGCGGCCGATGGCGTATCCCAAGTTGCTCGACGTGGGAGTGCAGGTGGCCGATGCGCTGGATGCGGCGCATCGCAAGGGCATCCTGCACCGCGACATCAAGCCGGGCAATATCTTCCTGTCGCCCTCAGGACAGGTAAAGATTCTGGACTTCGGCCTGGCGAAACTCGAAGACGGATATGCCACCCCAGGCGCGCGGACAGACGCCACGCAGGCGGGCGACGATTTGCTGACCAGTCCGGGGTCGGCGGTCGGCACAATAGCCTACATGTCTCCCGAGCAGGCGCGGGGCGAAACCCTGGATGCGCGCAGCGATGTTTTCTCGCTGGGTGTGGTGTTGTATGAGCTGTCGACGGGGCAACATCCATTTAGCGGTGCGACGACTGCGGTGACCTTCGATCGCATTCTCAACTATGCTCCTACAGCGCCGATTACGCTTAACCCTGAGCTGCCGCCGGAGTTGGAGGAGACGCTCAACAAGACACTGGATAAGGACCGGGAACTGCGCCTGCAATCGGCAGCCGAGCTGCGGGCCGAGCTGAAGCGATTGCAGCGCAAGAGCAGCGGCGGCTCGATGGCACGGCCGATTGCGGCAGGCGCAGCGAGCGCCAGCTCCCCGGCAAGCGGCAGTGGATCGGCTTCCAGCCCGAGCGGGGCGGGCAGCGGCAGTGCTCCACCACCGTCCGGTGCTTCTGGTGCAAGCGCAGCCAGTGCGGGTGGCTCCGGTTCTGTGCCTGCAGGCTCCGCTCAGCATGCACCGGCGGGGTTTGTTTCCGCAGCCGCCATAGTTCCTCCTGCGAAGAAATCCCGCGCGTTGCCGATAGCACTCGTTCTCCTCGCACTGTTGGCGGCTGCGGGATTCGCGGCTTGGCGGTTGTGGCCGCGGCCGGTGCCGTTTACAACGGTGTCGCTCAGCCAGATTACAAATACGGGCACTCTGGAGAGGATCGCCTTATCCGGCGACGGAAAGTTCCTGGCCGAGATCAAGAACGACAACGGCCAGCGGACGCTTTGGGTGCGCAATATCGCGACCAATACCGATACGCAGATCCTGACTGCGTTTCCCAACGAGTACGTCGGATTGAACTTTTCGCCCGATGCAAACTACCTCTACTTCACACGGGGAACAGCGGACAACGTCGCACTGCACTCTCTTTATGTGATGCCCGTGTTTGGCGGCACGCCACACCAGCTCATTCACGATGTAGACAGCGCCGCCAGCCTGTCGCCGGACGGCAGCCACTTTGTCTATCTGCGCTGGACGCCGGATCATAAGGACCACTTTTCCGAGGTCCACACTGCGGACAAGGATGGTGGCGACGACCAGCTAATCTACACCTCCGGCAACCAGGTGCAGGCCCCGGTGTGGTCGCCCCTCGGCAACCAGGTTGCCTGGGTCGAATTGAGCAGCCCTCGCGATACGGCCATCAAGGTTTTCGACATAGCCTCCAAAAAGACGATAACCCTCACTCAGCCGAGCGGCATGATCTACGATGCAAACTTCGGCGGCTTTACCAACGTGGCATGGCTGCCTGACGGCAGACATCTGCTTGTCTTGTATTCCAAGGCTCATTCTGATCGCGGGCAAATCGGCATTGTTGGCGTTCCTGACGGAGCCTTCCATACTCTGACGAACGATGTGAACGCCTATAGCCAGCTGGCCATCTCAGCCGATGGGAAGACGATGGCAACCGTCCTCACCAACGTGGACTCCAATGTCGCCTACTTCAAAGGAGATGGCGGCGCCATGATATCGAGTACGCCGCTGCGCATCACTCCCACCTCATTGGCTTGGGCGGACGAAGACCATTTGTGGCTGATCACACGGGGTACGGGGATTAGCAAATTGGAACGCGCGTCAGGAAGCCTGCAGCCGATCGATACCGGCACTTTGGATATCGGTTCGTTCATCAACACTTGTCCGGACGGCCACGTTGTATTCATCGCGATTCCCAAAGGTGGCGGGGAGTCGCGCCTGTTTCGCATGGATGGAGATGGGAGCGGCATTACTCAACTGACCACGTCAGGCATAGCGCGCGGCCCTTTTTGTACCCCGGACAGCAAGACAGTTTATTTCACCATCCGGCCCAGCATGAATATCCCCTCCGTTTCTCTCTGGTCTGTGCCGCTTTCGGGAGGAACTCCCAGGAAAGAGCTCGAAGTCGAGAGCTTCGGCTCCCTCGCGCTCACCCGTGACACCAAGTCTGCTATGTCGCTGTTTAACAAAAACCTGCTTTACTTTCTTCAGATTTGGGATGTTTCCACCCACCAGATGCTGCGTCAGCTTCCTTGGGATACGAGCGACCTGCAGGGGACCTTCCCCAGCTTTTCTCCTGATGGGAAAGCAGCGGTTGTGACCGTCGTCTCCAAGGGCAGCAATGCGCTTGAGTACCAGCCGATCGACGGTTCGCCCACGCATCTGTTCACAGACCCCACGCACGATGTGCAATCGGGTTTTGCCTGGTCGCCGTCAGCCAGCAAGCTGGCCGTGTTACAGTCGCGGAGTAGCTCCGATGTGGTCTTGATTACCGATCTGGCGGGGAAGCAACCGCATTAAGTCATAATGACTGTATTGAATCGTCGACGCTGGTTTCGTGATCCACTTTTCCTGCTGGCTTTAGCTGCCGGCCTGATCGCCTTCGTGGTGCAATCCGGTGAGTTGGGCAGCGCTGACACTACCCATCGGCTGCAAACTGCGCACTCCTTTTGGACAGGCGAACCGGAGGTGTTTCCTAACGAATTTCCCGAATTCGGTGTGCATGGCCGAGGTGGGAAGCTGCAGAGCTGGTATAGCATCGGCCAATCGCTGCTCCTGTTGCCCGCGGACGTGGTTGGCACTTATGTCGCGCGCCTTCCCATCTTTGCCGACTACGACGACACAGATCCCAGCGTGCGCGACATCATCGTCAGCTACACCATCAATATCCTGGTGACCGTGTTAACGGCGCTGATTTGTTTCCGCTTCCTGCGGCAGCTGAATTTCGCGGTTGCCCAGTCTGTAGTGGGCGTCCTCGCTCTGCTGCTCGCGACGACGCATCTTCACTACACGCAGAACATGATGGAGAACAACTACATCTTCCTGTTGACGATGACAGGGTTCTCCTATCAGTACGAGTGGTTGCGCACCGGCTCCCGGCGAGCTCTATTGGTCGGCTCAGGCGCGTTCGGGCTCAATCTGCTGACCCGCTTGCCGACGGGCTTGGATCTGCTGTCGGGAGGGTTGTTTCTGCTGCTGGTGCTTTGGTTTGAGGGGGTGCGGGGCAGGCTTCTTTGGCAACGTTGCCGTAGCTACATCGCGACCGCTCTGCCGGTCTATGTGTTTTTTGGTTTGCTCGACCGCCTTTATCAGGTCTATCGCTTTGGATTTAAATCAGTTTTTGTTACCTACATCACGATCATTGGCCGCGAAACCAGGATGCGCAATCCTTCGCTGCCTCCCAATTATCCCTTCGAGACTCCCTGGCATGTGGGTTTTTTCGGAGCGCTCTTCACGCCGGAGAAGTCGATCTTTCTCTTCGATCCTCTGATCGTGCTGATGATTCTGCTTTGCATTGTGGCCTGGAAACGGTTCAGCCCGGATGTGAAGGCGTACGCCATCATGAGTTGTCCTCTGCTGTTGGCGTACCTGAGTTTTTATGCCCGGTATACGGTGTGGAGCGGCGACTTCGCGTGGGGCGATCGTTACGTCTCGACTGCTGTCGAGTTGGCATCGCTGCTCGCGGTTCCTCTACTCTTGCGTCATCGCACCCAGTTGGCAAAGCCGGTGTGGTTCATTGGATTGGGGCTGTTGGCAATCAGCACCGTGATTCAGTTGATGTCGCTGGCCTTCTGGCTGCCGCTGGAGATCTACCAGATGGAAACGCTGGGCCATCCGACCTTCGTGATTCTGCTGCGCGCGAAGAACATCGTTGCGTTCGCGCTGGGAAAGATGGACGCCTGGGGATTGAACAACCACGCTATGACCGAGGATCCGTGGGACTACGCCCACATCACGGAATGGAATTTTCTGCCCTTCGTTTTGCGGCGGGTCGGCGTGGCGCCTATGTGGGTCGTACATGTCGCTCTCGCCGTGTGGTATGCAGGACTGGCCGCGTTGGCGGCCACCTTGTGGCAGATCCGCAGAGTGCTTGGGCGGTTAGCTCAGGGGACGTCGCTCGCATCCTGAAGCAGCTCCCAACGCTGCAGTGCGATGGGGACATTGCCGTTGTTCCAGACAAAGTTGTTGAACTGCAGAATGGAAAAATCTTTGCCCTGGGTGCGGCGGGCATCGGAGAGGAGCTGCGTAATCTGGAGCTTTCCGATCTGGTAGGAGATTCCCTGGCCTGGAGTGCTGGCGAAAGCGGACGCCTCGCTGAGCGCGGTTGCCCGGTCCATGGGAACGGTCTGCGCGAGGTAATCAGCACCTTGCTGCAGCGTGAACTCGCCCAAGGCCAGTTTGACGTCAACCTCTACGCGCAGTGCGCGTAGCCGCATGAAGCTGTAGATAGTCGCGCGGGTGTGCGGGTTGTCGTCGAAAAAGCCGGCCTGCAACATCATCTCTTCGGCGTAGAAGCCGAGTCCTTCATTGGCGCCGGAGTCGTAGTAGTGGCGCCGGATGGGATCGGGGTTGTGCCAACCTAGACAGAGCTGGAAGTAGTGCCCCGGGACGCCTTCATGAACGAGAATGGGCCGCGGATCGTGTGCCTGGGAAAGCTTGAAGAAGCCCAGGTCCGGCCCGGGCACATGAATGTAACTGGTCCCATCCCGGTCGAGGCGCGAAGGGCCGGTGAGGTCGTCGTTTTCTCCCATGTCTTCAAAGGGCTCCAGATAAGCCGGCAGCTGCAGGTTACGGTAGTGCTTCATCCACGGCGGCACGCTCAGGATTTTCTGGCCGACGAGGAAGGCGCGGACTTTCTCTTCATCGATTTTTTCGGCTTGGATCTGTGCCGCCGCGCTGGGAAAGAAGGGCGCAGGTGGAAGGCCAGCCAGACGAGCCTGCTGGTAGGTTTCGAAGGCGACCGCTCTGCTCCACTCCTGGTGGCTCATCGCCAGCAACTGCTCGGGTGTGTAGGGAAGCAGCGCTACTTTGCTCAGGAAGAATATGTAATTGTCACGTCCAATGGCGGTGTCTTTGCGCGCCGTGGCCAGTTTGGACGTGAGCCACTCGCGGTACTGCGTGAGCGCTGTTGCCGCGGCGGGCGTGGCCTGCTGCAGGGCCTGGTTGTTGGCTGGCGTGAGCTGCGGCGCGAGCGCCTTCTCGGTGCGTTGTAAGCGGTCGGCAACTTGGTCAAGAGAGTCGATAGCCAGTTGCACAAAAGGCTGGCGTAGATCGGTCAGATTCTCCTGGGCAGCCTGAAGCGTGACCGGGATCTGCTTAACGCGGGCGACGATTTCCTGCTGTCGTTCTGCCGAGAACGGTGGCGGCGGCAAAAGAAGAATGAAGACGGAGCCTATCGTCTGGTCTACATAGAACTGCGGGTTGCGCTTCCAGCTCTGCTCGATGGAGAGCTCCCAGCGCACGCGGGCCACGGCTGAGCCGAGGAGGCGGTAGTCCACCTGGTCGTGAATCGGGGTTTGCGCCGATGGGGCGAGGGCTTTCCATCGCTGCTCAAAGACATCGAGCTGCTGGAGCCGGTTGGTGATGGTTTGCGGCGACCAATCAACGACCAAGCCGGCGGGGCGCTCGATGCGCGGGATGTCGTCATCACTAAAGGGCTGCTCCTGTGCTCTCCATTGCCAGAAGCTATCGCTCAGCTCGGCGAGGCTGTCAGCGCGCGCAAAGGCGCATTGGGCAAACAGCAAAGACAGAACGGCCAGGTAGCGTAAGAATCGCAAGAGAGGCTCCTTGGTTCGATAGGGGCAGTGTATCCGAGCACTGGCATCGTGACGGTAGGAACAAAACCATGCGGAGAGGAATCTATCCTAACCGTGGTTAGGATAGATCCCAAAGCGGTTCTCACAGCGCCCGGCGTGAACATGGGATGACCCCTCCGTCTGTGGCCGGGAAAAATCCCACGTGTGGTTTGACAGAAGTTGGCTGGTCCCTTAGCGTTTGGCATTGGTCGGGACGAATAGAACTGAGGTCGATATGGACACACTTAAGGGACGGACGGCGCTGGTTACCGGGGCCTCACGTGGGTTGGGCGCGGCAATCGCCCTCGAACTGGGAGCCAGAGGGGCGAAGGTCGCGGTCAATTACTTCGCCAAGCGCGACCGCGCTGAGCAACTGTGCGCACAGATCAAACAGCAGGGCGGGGAAGCCACGCCCTACTATGCCGATGTGCGCCTGGAAGCAGACGTGGCGCGGATGATCCAGGCAGTCAATGAAACGTATCAACAGATCGATATTGCCGTGATCAATGCCACTGGTCCCCAACCCTTCCTGACCATTGAAGAACAGACGTGGGAACGATACCTGGACCAACTGGAGTTTTTTTTGAAGTCGCCCCTGCTTGTGCTGCAGCAGGTGGTCGCGGGCATGAAGAGCCGCGGCTTCGGAAGAATCATACAAATTGGAAGCGAAGTTTTCGAGATCGGCAATCCGATGTTCGCCCATTACGTCGCGGCCAAAGCCGCGCAATTGGGACAAACACGGTCCTGGGCCCGCGAACTTGGCCCCACCGGCATCACGGTGAACCTGGTTGCTCCAGGCTGGATTCCCACCGAACGCCATTTGGGCTCTACCCAGGCGGAGATTCATTCCTATACGGAGAGGGTTCCCATGAAGCACATGGGTACTGCGGAAGACATCGCCAATACGGTCGCTTTCCTGGCCAGCGATGCGGGCAGATTCATTACCGGGCAGAAGATCTCGGTCAACGGCGGCAACACGCTCGAATAATTCAGTTCATGATCTGGAGCGTTGGGCTGACGATCAAGTGAGCCTCGGTCGCTGCCTGGACCTCGGCGATAGAAACGCCAGGAGCAATCTCGTCGAGCACCAGGCCGTCTGGCGTGACGCTGATCCAGGCTAACTCAGTGGCGATGGAATCGACCACACCCACGCCGGTGAGCGGCAACCGGCAGGCGTTGAGGATTTTAGGGCGGCCGTCGCGCGTTGTGTGCTCCATAGCCACGATGACACGCTGTGCGCTGGCCACCAGGTCCATCGCGCCACCCATGCCCTTGACCATTTTGCCGGGAATAATCCAGTTGGCCAGGCTCCCGTGGACATCGACCTCCATGGCGCCCAGGATGCTGAGATTGATGTGGCCACCACGGATCATGGCGAAGGCATCGGCGCTGGAAAAGAAGGATGTTCCCGGCAGCACCGAGACTGTCTCCTTGCCGGCGTTAATCAGGTCGGGGTCCACCTCTTCTTCCAGAGGATAAGGCCCGATTCCCAACATGCCGTTCTCGGATTGCAGGACGACCTCAACACCGGGTGGAACATGGTTGGCGACCAGCGTGGGCATGCCGATGCCGAGGTTCACGTAAAAACCATCGCGGAGCTCTTTCGCGACCCGCTTGACGATGCGATTACGCTTCTCAATCTCCTGCATTTGGTTTCCTCACCGTCCGGCGCTCGATGCGCTTTTCGCAGGAGACGCACTGAAAAATGCGTTTGACGTAGATGCCCGGGGTCACAATCGCGTCGGGATCCAATTCTCCTGGCTCTACCAGTTCCTCAACTTCGGCGATGGTGATGTGCGCGGCCGTGGCCATCATAGGGTTGAAATTACGCGCTGTCCGGCGGTAGATCAGGTTGCCCTGCCGGTCTCCCTTCCAGGCCTTCACCAGCGCGAAGTCCGCTTTGAGCGCCGTCTCCAGGACGTAATCGCGCCCATCGAAGGTGCGCTGCTCTTTGCCCTCGGCGACCAGGGTGCCAACGCCGGTGGGGGTGTAGAAGGCGGGAATGCCTGCCCCGCCGGCGCGGATCCGCTCTGCCAGCGTGCCTTGGGGGACCAGAGACACCTTGAGGGTGCCGGCGATCACCTGCTTTTCCAGCAGCATGTTTTCGCCCACGTAGCTGCCGGTATGCGAGGCGATCATACCCGCCTCCAAGAGCAGGCCGAGGCCGAAGCCGTCGATCCCCATATTGTTGGAGATGGTGTGCAGGCCGGTCACGCCGCGGCGCACAAGGGCGGCAATGGCGTTCTCTGGAATGCCGCAAAGCCCAAATCCCCCCAACATTACGGTTGCGCCCGGGGGAATGTCGGCAATGGCTGCGTCAGCGGTGGCGAATACTTTATTCATAGCTGCACGGCGAGTCTACCCAATCCACCACAAAAATGTCTCGCCGAGCCAAGCGTGGCCTCAACCATTTAAGCGGTTTCGCAATTACTGTGGTTTGTTAAGGTTCGCGAGGAGTGGTTTTCTTTGGGTGAAAACCACGAAGAGCTCATTGGCTTCGGTCTACACCAATTGCGAAACCGCTGTAGGATTTACCTTGTCACGAAGGGAACCACGTGGGTACTGAACATCGAGGCTCGCCGGGAGCTCGCTTCCGGTCCGCGGTCCAGCAGGAGCATCCTCTACAGGTGATCGGCGCCATCAACGCCTATACGGCGCGCATGGCGCAGGCAACAGGTTTTCGCGCCCTTTACCTTTCCGGCGGAGGGGTGGCAGCCAACTCGCTTGGCATACCCGACCTCGGTATCAGCACCATGGAAGATGTGCTGATCGACGCCCGCCGAATTACCGACGTGACCACCCTGCCGCTGCTGGTCGATATAGACACGGGTTGGGGCGGGGCCTTCAATATTGCCCGCACCATCCGCTCGATGGAGCGTGCTGGAGTCGCCGCGGTCCATATCGAAGACCAGGTAGGCACCAAGCGCTGTGGCCATCGGCCGGGGAAGGAAGTGGTCCCTGCGGAGGAGATGGTCGATCGCATCAAGGCCGCAGTCGACGCCCGCACTGACCAGGACTTCGTAATCATGGCCCGCACCGACGCGCTGGCCGGCGAGGGGCTGGCGGCTGCGCTCGATCGCTGCGCTGCGTATGTTGCCGCGGGCGCGGACATGATCTTTGCCGAGGCGGTCACGGATCTGGCCATCTATCCGCGCTTTAAGGAGAGGCTGGGCGTGCCCATCCTGGCCAACATCACAGAGTTCGGACAAACTCCCCTTTACACTACGCAGCAGCTGGGCGCTGCAGGTGTGGACATCGTACTGTTTTGCTGCTCTGCATACCGGGCGATGAATGCCGCGGCACTCAAGGTGTACCATGCCATCCGGACGGAAGGTACGCAGAGCAATGTGCTCAGCCTGATGCAGACCCGTGCCGAACTCTACGAGTTTCTCGGCTACTATGCCTACGAGCAAAAGCTCGATCAGCTCTTTGAGGCAAACAAGCGCAGTTGAACCCCGGGAGAAGCGACGAATCATGGCCACCACCGTTGACCCGCAGCAAACAGCTTTTAAACCGAAGAAATCTGTCGCTCTCTCCGGAACACCGGCCGGCAATACGGCCCTGTGCACAGTGGGGCGAACCGGCAACGACCTGCACTATCGTGGATATGACATCGCCGACCTGGCCACCCACTGCGAGTTTGAAGAGGTGGCTTACCTGCTGCTGCGGGGCAAGCTGCCCAACGCCACCGAGTTGACGGCGTATAAGCAGAAGCTGAAGCGGCTGCGCGGGCTGCCGGCCAACGTATGCATGGTGCTGGAACAGCTGCCCGCCGCGACTCACCCCATGGATGTGCTGCGCACAGGTGTCTCTGCCCTGGGCTGCACGCTGCCGGAAAAAGATGACCATAACCCCGCCGGCGCAATTGAGTGCGCCGATGTGCTGCTGGCTACCATTGGGTCGATGCTGCTGTACTGGCACCACTTCAGCCGCAACGGGCGGAGCATCGATGTCGAGTCGGGGCAGGACACACTGGCCGGGCACTTCCTCGAGTTGCTTCATGGCGAGGCCCCGAGCAAGCAGTGGATTCGCGCCATGCAGGTTTCGCTCGTCCTTTATGCAGAGCATGAGTTCAATGCGTCCACCTTTACCGCGCGCGTGATTGCCGGTACCGGCTCGGATATCTATTCCTGCATCACCGGGGCGATCGGCGCGCTGCGCGGGCCCAAGCACGGTGGTGCGAATGAAGTTGCTCTGGAGATTCAGCAACGCTATGCCTCTCCCGATGAGGCTGAGCGCGATATACGCAAACGCCTGGAAAAGAAAGAGGTGGTTATCGGCTTTGGTCATCCGGTCTACACGGTCAGTGATCCGCGGAATGCCATCATTAAGAAGGTCGCGCTTGAGCTGGCTGAATCTACCGGCGACTCTGCCGTGTATCGCATCGCGGAGCGGCTCGAATCGGTAATGTGGGAGGCCAAGCGCATGTTCCCCAACCTGGATTGGTTCAGCGCCGTCTCGTATTACCTGATGGGTGTTCCGACGGCGATGTTCACGCCGCTCTTTGTGCTGGCCCGTACTTCCGGTTGGAGCGCTCATATTCTCGAGCAGCGCGCCGATGGCAAGATCATCCGCCCGGCAGCCAATTACACCGGCCCAGAAGATCTTCCATTTATTCCCATTGCAAAACGAGCCTAGGGTTTTCTCCCGGAGATAAGAATGTCCGTTCATGCCACAGGGGAGCGTCCCCCGTATGACCAGGTTCTGGTCGATATAGCCGATTACGTTTCCAGTTACACCATCGAGAGCGAACTTGCTTACGTCACCGCGCGCAACTGCCTGATCGACACCTTGGGCTGTGGCCTGGAAGCGCTTGAATATCCTGCATGCACCAAGCTGCTGGGGCCGGTTGTGCCAGGAACCATTGTGCCCAATGGCGCCAAAGTTCCAGGCACGGCGTTCCAACTGGACCCGGTCCAGGCCGCCTTCAACATCGGCGCCATGATTCGCTGGCTGGATTTCAACGACACCTGGCTGGCTGCCGAGTGGGGGCACCCGTCTGACAACCTGGGCGGAATCCTCGCCGTCGCCGACTGGCTCTCGCGTACCGCCGTTGCCGCCGGAAAGGCTCCGCTCACGATGCGCGCGGTGCTGACGGCGATGATCAAGGCTCACGAGATCCAGGGCTGCCTTGCGCTCGAAAACTCATTTAACAAGGTTGGCATCGACCACGTCATTTTTGTCAAAGTAGCGTCGACTGCGGTCGTGGCGCAGATGCTCGGCCTCACCCATGGCCAGATCCTCGATGCGCTATCCCTAGCCTGGGTCGATGGCCAGAGTCTGCGGACGTACCGTCATGCGCCGAATACAGGCTCCAGAAAGAGCTGGGCCGCCGGCGATGCCACCAGCCGCGCCGTTCGTCTCGCCCTCATGGTACGCGCCGGCGAGATGGGCTATCCCTCAGTGCTGACTGCGAAAATCTGGGGGTTTTACCATGTGCTTTTTCGCGGCCGCCCCTTCACGTTCCAGCGGCCCTACGGCTCTTACGTGATGGAGAACGTTCTCTTCAAGATTAGCTACCCGGCAGAGTTCCATGCTCAGACCGCGGTAGAGGCGGCCATGGCGCTGCGCACTAAGCTGCTCGCTGCCGGCAAGTCCGCAGAGGACATCAAATCCATCGAACTACGCACTCATGAAGCCTGCCTGCGCATTATCGACAAGAAGGGGCCGCTCAATAATCCTGCCGACCGCGACCACTGCGTGCAGTACATGGTTGCCGTTCCGCTGATTTTCGGGCATCTCACAGCTTCGGATTATGAAGACTCCTTTGCCGCCGACCCGCGCATCGACGCTTTGCGGGACAAGATGATCTGCAGCGAAGAACCTGCTTTCACCGCTGACTACCACGATCCGGAGAAGCGCTCGATTGCCAATTCAGTCACGCTGACTCTCAGCGACGGCAGCGAGCTCACAGAGACAGTCGAGTATCCTCTGGGCCATCGCCGGCGCAGAAGCGAGGGCATCCCTCTGCTCGAAGCGAAGTTTCGCACCAACCTCGGCCGCCAGTTTTCGCCGCAGCGGCAGCAGGCAATCCTTGAGGCTTCGCTCGACCAGCAGGCGCTCGAACGCATGCCGGTGCAGGAGTATGTGGATCTGTATACGCTGTGAGGCATGGTGGCTATAATCCCGCCATGCCTTTGAGCCGAAGAGCCTTCGTTTCTGGAATGCTTGCCACTCCGCTCGCAGCCGCCTACTCGTCGTATGCCGCAACGGCTGCTCCGATGAAGATCAATCGGGTGGAGACGGTTTACTGGAAGTCTCCGGAAGATGCTCCTTTTAGGCCGAATTGGACCTGGCTAAAGATCGATACCGATGCCGGGATCTCCGGCATAGGAGAGACCTATCCACGAAATGCGGTAGAAGCTGCGATGGTGCATACCATCGCCCCTTCACTGATTGGCCGAGACCCCCGGGATATCGAACGAATTTGGGCCGACTTGTATCGGGCATTCGATTTCCAGATTGCCGGGGGCACAGAGATGCGAGTGCTGAGTGCGCTGGATCTGTCCTTGTGGGATTTGCTGGGAAAATCGTTGAACGCGCCGGTCTACCGGCTGATCGGCGGCAAAGCGAATCCCCAGATCCGCTTGTACAACACATGTTTCCCCTATAAGTACGATTTCAATCTCGAGCCGGACAAGATCATGCGCGAGCTGATAGATACGCGCGGCATTAAAGGCATCAAGATATGGCCCTTCGATGGCGCCGCCTTGCGCAACAGAAACGAGTACATTACCTGGAAGGATATCGACGAGGCTCTCATTCCGGTTAAAAAGCTACGTGACGGCTTCGGCGATGAGATCGAGATAGCGATTGAGTTTCATGGGCAATGGAATCTGACTTCCGCTATTCGCATTGCCCATGCGCTTGAACCGTATAAGCCTATGTGGCTGGAGGATATGCTGATGCCAGGTAACTTCGATCAATATCACCAGCTCGCGATCGCAACCTCTTTACCGCTGACAGTCGGCGAACGGATGGCAGGCAAGATGCAGTTCGAGCGCCTGCTGGAGTCGCGGACACCCAAGTATGTGATGTTCGATGTCACCTGGTGCGGCGGTTTGACGGAGGCGCGCAAAATCGCTGCCCTCGCCGATGCCCAGGAGTTGCCGATTGCTCCCCACACCGCAGGAGGGCCGCTATTGTTCTATGCATCGACCCATCTCACGACTGCGTCGCCCAATGTGTGGATCCAGGAGAGTTGCCAGAGATACTATGAGCACGACTGGCCTCTGATGCTGGAAAATCCGATCCTTCCGAAGGACGGCGCCGTGCAGGTTCCGGAAGAGCCCGGATTCGGCATGCGGATCAAACCCGAAGCCTGGAACCATCCGGCCTCTGTTCACCAAGTCACAGGCCACGCATAATGTCGACTATTCGGAGGAGAAACGTGGGCCGAGCTGTCGCTGCGTTACTTATCTTCACGCTGACTTCTATTCTCACGGGGCAGCAGGCTGGCTCTCCCCTGGCCGGTTTCACAGCTCAGAGTGAGCCTGGCGAAGCCAGCCTGGAACAACGCTTCAAAGCATTGCCCGACCCTCAACGCATGCGCGCCAACATGGAGCGGCTCAGCGCGCGCCCCCATCATGTCGGGTCTCCGTACGACAAGGAGAATGCCGAGTGGATCCTGGCGCAATATAAGCAGTGGGGATGGGACGCCCACATCGAGGAATTTCAAGTTCTCTTTCCAACGCCGAAATTGCGGCTGTTGGAGATGGTCGCGCCCACCCAGTTCACAGCCAAGCTCGAAGAGCCTGCGGTACCCGTCGATCCAACCTCGAAGCAGAAGGATGAGCAGCTACCCACGTATAACGCCTACTCCCCCGACGGGGATGTGACCGCGCCCCTGGTCTATGTGAACTATGGCCTGGTTGCGGATTACGAGGAGCTCGCTCGTCATGGCGTCTCCGTCAAAGGAGCCATCGTTATTGCTCGCTATGGAGAATCCTGGAGGGGCATTAAGCCTAAGCTTGCCGCGGAACACGGCGCCATTGGCTGCCTCATTTATTCCGACCCGGCCGATGACGGTTACAACGAGCAAGTCGTCTTTCCCAAGGGGCCCATGCGTCCGCCGGAGGGGGTGCAACGGGGCAGTGTGCTGGACGCTCCGCTCTACCCGGGCGATCCGCTCACTCCCGGAGTGGGGGCAACGAAAGAGGCCAAGCGGCTCAAGCTCGAAGATGCCCAATCGATTGCCAAGGTTCCCGTGCTTCCCATCTCGTATGCTGACGCGCAACCGCTGCTTGCCGCCCTTGATGGTCCAGTCGCGCCTGCGAATTGGCGTGGAGCACTGCCGATTACCTATCACTTAGGACCGGGTCCGGCCAAGGTCCATTTGAAGCTGGCGTTCAACTGGGACCTAAAACCCGTTTACGACGTGATCGCTACCATGCGCGGAGCGGAAGAGCCCGACCTTTGGGTGCTGCGTGGCAACCACCACGATGCGTGGGTGAACGGCGCGGATGATCCCGTCTCAGGCCAGGTGGTATTGCTGGAGGAGGCGCGCGCGCTTGGCGAACTCGCCAAACAGGGATGGAAGCCGAAACGCACCATTATCTATGCCTCCTGGGATGGTGAAGAGCCTATGCTCCTCGGTTCCACGGAGTGGGTAGAAGAGCATGCGGACGAGCTGCGGCAGCATGCGGCCGTGTACATCAACAGCGATTCCAATGAGCGGGGCTATCTTGATGTGGAGGGATCGCATTCCTTGCAGTCGTTTATGAATGGCGTTGCCAGGGATGTGGAAGATCCTGAAGCGAAGGTTTCCGTTTTCAAACGTCAGCAGGCTTATCTTCTGCTGCATGGCACGCCGGCGCAGCGCACGGAAGCGCGGGCCGGCGGCAACCTGAGCATCGGCGCACTGGGTTCGGGTTCGGACTTCAGCTCATTTATTGACCATGTCGGCGTGGCCACGATCAATCTTGGATTCGGTGGAGAGGATCCATCGGGCAACTATCACTCGATCTATGACGACTTCTACTGGTACTCACACTTCTCCGACTACGATTTTGTCTATGGCCGTGCGCTCGCGCAGACCGCGGGCGTGGCTGTCCTACGCATGGCTGACGCCGACATCATGCCCTACG
This sequence comes from uncultured Acidobacteriaceae bacterium, assembly GCA_963815175.1. Lineage (GTDB taxonomy): Bacteria > Acidobacteriota > Terriglobia > Terriglobales > Acidobacteriaceae > PALSA-350. The sequence goes on along the minus strand of CAWFGM010000046.1, from coordinate 83,122 downwards.
AATTTGAGGGCCTCTCGCAAACTGTTGCCCAATACATAGGCGAAGTGAAAGCGCTGCTCGAGAGCCGCCGCAAGGAGGCGGAAGAGATCAAGCAGAATCTGAACGATGGTGTATACCGGGCGACGAACGATCCGCGAAACCCCACCGTCGCGCCGCCGGCGGAGGAGATTCCGCCGTACCTCAACTTCGCGCCGCTCGATAATGCAGCCACTGCTCTTAGCCAGGCGGCTGCGCATTACAACAAGGCAATCGCTAGTAGCCAGGGCAAGCCTTTGCCGCAGGATCGGCTGAATACGCTGAATCAGAATCTCGCGCTGGCGGAGAGGAAGCTTATCAGCGCGCAAGGTCTGCCACGTCGGCCGTGGATGCGGCACGTGCTCTACGCCCCTGGTTGGTACACGGGATACAGCGCCAAGACGTTGCCCGGGGTGAGAGAAGCCATTGAGGAGGGCCGCTACGCGGAAGCAGATCAGCAAATTGCGCAGGCCGCCCGCGCGCTCCAGGATGAGGCCGCGTGGATCGAGCAGTTAGCCAAGGAGGCTGCCGCACCTTAGCTTCTTCATCAGACCAATTGCTGGTCGCGCATGATTCCCCTGGCGTAAGTCAAGTCTCTGCGCATGGCTGCAATCAATTCCTGCTTCGGAATGGTGAGGGTCTTGTTGCCGTTCTCAGCGCCCCCAAGCCCGGAATACTCAAAGTGGAGTTGCACCGGGCCGGAAAATCCGTTTGCTTTGACGATGGCAAAGAACCCCGCGAAATTCACCATGCCGTCACCCATCGGGCACCAGTGTGGAACCCAGGCATTTTCGATTCCGAGCGACCTGTCAAACGGGTCGTGATGGATATTTTTCCCTTTGTTCTGCTGCCAGGAAAAATCCTTGAGAGCGATTCCGCGCATTTGATTCTTGACCAGGCGAGAACTCGCGATCCAACCACCATACCCGCCTTCGACGGTCGCGTGGCCGATGTCGTAGTTGACTCCAATCCATCGTGGATCGAGGCCCTGGAAGATCGTCCAAAGATCCCAGATAGGAGCGCCGACGAGTCCTGGTCCGGAGTGGGTGTGGTACATGCCGCAAATCTGGTGTTCCTGGTTCAGCTCCGCAAGTGCTTTCGCCTGCGGTTTTAATTCATCGAGCCTTTGGCCGATGCCCTGATCTGCGGGGTACGTTAACCCTCCCCAGCGATATTGACGGATGCCCAGCTGGCTGGCCGTTTTCAATATCGCTTCGGCATGGGGCGTTTGCACGCCGGCGATTTCCGTCGAGATCATGGGAACCGTAAGGCCGGCACGGCGAACTGCCTCGACCGCGGTTGGAAGATCGGCCTCCACGCGTTCAGGCAAAACGTGACCACCGGCGCGCACCGTCAGGTCAACGCCATCGAATCCAATGTCTCGTGCGATGGCAGCCGCCTCGGCAACGCTGGTCCACTGCAAGTGCTTGGAGAAGACGCAAATCTTCAGTTTCGCCGGCGCGCTGTCTGTTGGTTGGACAGTGTCTTCGGCGAGCGCACGGAAAGCTCCGGACATTGCAGCACCGGCCAGCAACGTGCGGCGCGACATCTTGCTTGGTTGGGAATCGCTCATCAGGTCAACTCCTCTCGGAAACAGCGCGTCAGCAGCAGAGGTGTATAAAACATATGGAGTATTATCACTATCCAAATTTACATGGCAACGGCGGGGTAAAGAATGCTTGTTTCTTTAAGCGGCCAGGTGGTCGTGATTGTAGGTGCTTCGAGCGGTTGCGGCCGTGCGGCGGCGGTGCTCTTCGCGCGCGAAGGGGCGAAGGTTGTGGCAGCTGCGCGCCGAGAGGACCGGTTGCAATCTCTCAAGGAGGAACTGGCGAGTGAACAGCGCGATATCACAGTGCGGCCCGCTGACGCCTCCAAGGCAGAAGACATGCAGCAGTTGGCTCAGGAGGCGCTGGCAAAATTCGGAAGAATCGATATCCTGGTCTTCGCCAGCGGGACCAATACCAAGGATCGCTCGATGGAGCGGCTCACTCCGGAAATATGGAACTCGCTCATCGATACAAATCTCAACGGAGCCTTCTATGCCACGCATGCGGTTTTGCCCACCATGCGTAAGGCCGGTTCCGGCCATCTGATCTACATCTCGTCGATTAGCGGATTATTGGCGGATGTCTCCGGCGCGGCGTATCAAGCATCCAAGCGCGGAGTGATTGCACTGGCCCATGCAATTCGCATGGAAGAGAAGCAGAACGGCATTAGAACGTGCGCCGTCTGTCCTGGTCTGATCAATACGGAATTGCTGGACAAGAGGCCAGTGAAGCCGTCCCCCGAAGTGTTGGCCAAGGCATTGCAAGCGGAAGATGTTGCGGAAGTGATTTTGTTTGTCGCGAAATTACCCCCTCACGCTTCGGTGCCAGAGATGCAAGTGATGCCGACTTTTCAGTAAGCTCCATTAGAAAAAGGGTTCGCATGGATTTGCAGGGAAAGGTTTGTTTAGTTACCGGGGGTACCAGCGGTATTGGAGCCGCTACTGCCCTCACTCTTGCGCGGAAGGGCGCTCACATCGCCATCGTTGCCCGAAGGGCTGTGCCGATTCCAGAGGACCTTTTCTCTGCTCTCGAGAGCCATGGTACGACGGCACACTCATTCGAAGCAGATGTCGCTGATCCTGCGGCCTGCCGTAAATGTGTTGAGCAGGTAGTCCGGGATTTCGGCCGCCTCGATGTGCTCGTACACTCGGCCGGAGGCCCCGTGCCGGGAAGCATTCATGCGGTCACGGATGAGAGCTGGATGAACGCCTTCGCGGTACACGTGCACTCCATTTTTCACCTTACCCGAGCTGCCGCGCCGCACATGGCGCAGCAGGGCGGGGGAGCGATCATTCTGCTGGGATCGGCCGCCGGTCTCCGCGGTTGCCTGGGGGCGGCCGCCTACGGGGTGGTGAAAGGCGCCTTGCCACAGTTCGCCCGCGTGCTGGCGCGTGAACTTGCCGAGCAGCGCATTCGTGTCAACTGCATCTCTCCGGGTGTGATTCGCACGCCTTTTCACGATTCTCTTTCCCCTGAACAGGCGAAGAACAACATCGAGAATCGCATCCCTTTACACAAGGAAGGCAAGCCGGAGGATGTCGCGGAGCTAATCGCCAGCGTGGTTGAAAATGATTTCATCACCGGCGAGAACATGGTTATTGACGGGGGAATGACCATGCGCATTGTCTAAGACAATGCCGGTGCGAGTTCTTCGGTTTTGGGCAGCGTCCATACCAGCCATGCGGAAATCAATGGAATGATTCCGAAAAGTACGAACGTCGGCTGAAAGGAGTATCGCTGCACCAGCCAACCAGTCACCAGGCTGAACATCATGCCTCCAAAGCCAGCGCCCATGCTGGCAAAGCCCCAGATGGAGGCCACCGCTCCTTTGGGAAAGACATCTCCAGGAACGGCGAGCAGGTTTGCAAGTGCTCCGGTATAACCGAAGGTTGCCACCGATATCAGCGCGATGCACCCGGCGGCACTCTTGCTTTCGCCCACGAAGACGGCAGACGTCATCAACAGAGAAAAGATAAGAATGGCGAGGCGGCGTGTGGTGGCTGTTGTTCGGCCTAACCGCAGCAGCGCGGTGAATACGACTCCTCCTGCCAGGTTGCCGATGGCTGCGGTCAGGAAGGGTATCCACGCCGTCTCGCCAATCCGCTTCATGGAGAAGCCGTGGACAACCTTCAAGTATTGTGGGACCCAAAAAATATAAAAGTACCAGGCAGGATCGCTGAAGACCTTGGATAGAGTGAACTGCCAAAGAAACTTCGATCGCAATAGGGCCTTTAGCGGCAGACGGTCTGTCGCGGCTGGCTGCCCCACGGCCTTCACGCCTGGATAAAAGCGGAGCCACGCCGCCAACCAGATGAAGCCGAGAAAACCCACGGAAAGAAAGGCTGTCCTCCATCCGGCAGTTAGCAGGATCAAGGCGAGCAATGGAGGTGCAAGAATCGCTCCCACCGATGAGCCGCTGTTGAAGACACCGGAAGCGAGTGATCGCTCTTCCGCGGGAAACCACTCCGCGACCAGCTTCACGCCGGCCGGATAGTTGCCCGCTTCCCCCATGCCGAGCAGGAAGCGGAAGATGCCCAGGCTGAGGGCTCCGCTGGCGAGTGCACAGAGCGTCTCTGCCGCCGACCACCAGGCAATCGTTAATGCATAGCCGGTCTTGGTTCCCAGGCGGTCCAGCACACGGCCGGAGACACCATTCGCCACCGTGTATGCGAGCATGAACGCTGAAACGATGTAGGAATAACGTTCTGCGGAGATGTGGAATTGTTCCAGTAGTACCGGCGCCATCACCGACAAGGTTTGCCGGTCGAGGTAATTGATGACTGTCGCTAAAAACGCAAAACTCAGTACCAGCCACTTGGTTTGGTCTCTGGTGTTGGGTTTCTGCATCGCTTGCAGTTTTACCGCACGTCCCTGCCTACCGTCCAATGGAGCTGCTCAAAGTTGGAGCCGCGTTTGATATGCACGCAATCCGTCGATGGTACGAAAGAGCGTTGGTATCAAAGAGAATCGGGTGGGCTTTGATTGATTGCTGTCAGCATTTGCGTGTTAGCTTTTTTTGATCGGGCGATTTGTACAGCACTCTCTGAAAACAAATGAACCATCAGGGTGTACCGGAACCAGTCCCGTAGGGACGGCTGAGAATATCCCAGGACGTGAGTCCTGGGTGAACCCGGACCGCACGTGAATGCTGACCAGCGACCATCAAAAGCCAACCCGATTCTCTTTGAGGTTCACCCGGCTCCATAGAATCAACGGACTGCCTGCGCACTAAGCCCGATCGATTCGCTAATCTGGACAGCTCTGACTCTCAGCCGTCCCCTTCGACAGGCTCTCGGGACTGATCGCGATCAGTCTACGGCCGCTGACTTGTTTTTAGCGAGTGCTGCCTAAATCAGCCGATCGGCAAAGGTCAAATTTGGAAGGTTGGACAGTCGGCTGCAGCGCACTGCTCACTCCGCGCGTAGCGCCTCCGTCGGATTTACAGACGCCGCTTTCCTTGCGGGGAGCAGCGCCGCGCCAAGCACGACGAGAAGAGTGAGCCCCGTTGCCGCGACGAAACTCATGGGGTCGAGAGCATTCAGCCCATAGACTTGCGTGCGCAGCAAACGCGAGACAACAAAGCATAGGGGCAACCCAACCGCAAAACCAGCCAACGCGATCCATAGACTCTCGCGCAGCACCATTCCCAGTACCGTCGCTCGAGTAGCTCCCACCGCCATGCGCACACCGATCTCTCCTCTCCTACGCTGCACGCGATAAGCGAGTGTTCCATACAAGCCGGTGGCGACCAGGAAAGCGGCTAACAGGCCAAAGCCCACCGTAAGGCGCGAAAACAGCCGGGGTGTGAGGTAGGACTCTTCGAACTGCGCGGCCTGGGTCATAGGCTTTTGCAGCGGCATATTGGGGTCCAACTCGCGCGCGGCGCGCTGCATTTCAGGTAATAATGCTGTCGGAGAACCCAGCGGCGCGCACCTCGACTGTGAGTTCTCCGGTCATGCCACGCTGCGCAAGTGCATAGAAGACCATGGGCACGGCATCTTGATTGACTCGAGCGTACTTACTATTCTTTACTACGCCTACGATCTCTGAGCCTGGATGATCGTCGATCCGGTGCCCTAACGCGCCGTTTTTGAGGAAGCGCCTCACAAACTCCTCGTTCACGACGACGACGCCAGGCCGGTCCGCCGAGTCTGCGTCGGTAAAGCCGCGGCCTTGCAGCAGCGGGATGCCCATGGTCTGAAAGAACCCAGGGCCAACATCGTTGTAGTGAGTTTCCATGCGCGAGCCGGATGTGTCGCGCGGCTCGACTCCGTCCAAGGTAAAGCCTTCCGTGCTTGTCCAGCCCAAGCCCGGCCGGCTGCGCACCAGCGATGCGGCCTGTACGCCGGGAATGGCGTGAATGCGGTCGAGAAAGCGGCGATAGAAGAGGACTGCCTGCGCATCGCTGGAAATATTTTGCGGGGTAACGTCGAAGACCAATAGGCTTTGCGCCTGCACTCCGAGGTCCTGGCGCTCATAGTTCAAGAGGCTGCGCACAGTAAGCGACGAAGCCGCCAGCAGTGCGAGGCACATGGCGATTTGCAGGGCCATGGCCGCGTTGCCGCCCCGCACACGGCCGCGGCTTTGGCTCATGCTTTGGTTGTTGCTCTTCAGTTCCTGTTCGATGGCGATGCGCATGGTGCCGCGCAGGGGAACCAGCGAGAAGGCAAGTGCCGACAGGGACGCGACGGCGACGGTAAAGAACAGCACATGCGAGTCCGGCGAAAGGCCGGCATCGATGCGGGCCCATGCTGCCAAAACCCGCGTTGCTCCCACGGCCAGCGTCCAACCCATCACGCCCCCTGCGCTGACCAGCAACACACTTTCCGTAAGCAGTTGCCGGAAGATGCGCGAGGCGCGCGCGCCCACAGCCATGCGGACCGCAAACTCACGCTGGCGAACGCTGTTCCTGGCTATGACCAGCAACGCCACGTTGGTGCATGCAATCAGAAGGACCAGCCCGACCAGGGCCATCATAATTTCGAGCGACGTTCGATAGTGGTCGGCGGCGCCGGGAATTCCACGGAGAGGGTCAAAGCCGAGATGAGCAGGCCAGCGCTTGGCGTCCAGCGTGCCGATACCCTCGCTGGCTGCCTGCCAGAAGGTGGGTTGTAAGATACGCCACGCCTGATGCGGCGGAATGCCGGGACGTAGCCGTGCCAGCATTGGTATATCCCACCATTTCGGCGATCCCAGCCGCGCAGTATGGGTCGCAGGCTCTCCCCACGCGTTGAGCTCCGGACGGGTCTGCAGGGGAATCCAAAAATCCATGGCCCCGCTGTAGCTGACTCCAAGGAACGAAGGTGCTGTGACGCCAACGATCGTGAAGGGGACACCCTTGATAAACAGTGTCTTGCCGAGTGCTTCCGGGTTGCGTGCAAACGCCTCCTGCCAGAAACGGTAACTGATAATAGTTACCGCGCTATGATCGCGTTCCTCCGCCTCAGTCAACCCCCGCCCCAGCGCCATTGGAACGCCCAAACCCGAGAAGTAGTTTCCGCTGACCTCCTCTCCGGCTTTCTCTGTGGGCGTGTCGCCCAGGCGAACTGGAATCTTGCCGTAACCCAGCGGAATGTGCGCGATCAGATCAGCTAAAACATTCGTGTTTTGCCGTAGTGCCTGGAAGACGGGATAGGAAAAGGACGTATTGCCATAGCCGGTGCCCTGCGTGTTCGGGGGTTGTGTGCCGCCGTTGATCAGCAGAACGCTGTAAAGCTGTTGCGGATCGCGGACGGGAAGCATCTTCAGCAGCGTGGCGTTCAATGCGCTGAATATTGCCGTGTTGGCGCCGATTCCGAGTGCCAAGGTCAAGATAGCGGTCGCGGTAAAACCAGGAGCGCGACCCAGTTGTCGAAGGGCGATGCGGAGATCCTGAACGAGCTCGGCCATTTTCAAGCCTCTCTTTCAGAAGTAACTATAAAAGACTCTGGAGAATGGACGGGTGTTCATGAAGGAGAGTTGTCTTGGCCTTTGATGAAGGCTGTCAGCATTCGGGTGCGGTCCGGGTCCACCCAGGACTGACATCGCGGGACTCTCAGCTACCTAGCGAAACTGGACTGACGTTTTGGACTACTCTCAGTCATAGTTGTCCATTTAGTTTTTTTCGACTCTGTCCATCCACCTCGACTCATGCCCAGGTGCGACCATCGCCCTCAACTTTGTCATCCCGCCTGCCCCGGCGTGCCGTGGGAGCGAAGCCGACCTGTCCCGGCGTGCCGTGGAGGGACCTGCTGTGCGCCCTTCCCTCTAACAACTCCCTACATCTCTATCCATCCATCTCCACCCATGCCCAGCTGGACCGCCGTCCTGTTCCTGTTGGTTCTGCTGCCGCTGATAGATCAACAAAAGCTAGATGGACTGAGACTCATTTTGCATAACCCATGCCCGCCAGCACCCCTCGCATATAGGCGAAGCTAGCGATCACGCCGGGCATTGGATCGTCACCATGAACCTCATATTCCAGATCGACGAACCCTTTGTACTTTATCGCGATCAGGGTTTCAAAGATGCGCCGCATGGGCATTAGGCCCTCGCCAACAGCTACCTGGCTATCCTTGGCCGTGAAATCAGTAAGGTCCTTGGTGTGCATATTGAACAGGCGAGGTCCCACCTGCTTGATGGCGTCTACTACATCGGTGCCGGCCCGCACCGTGTGCCCTATATCGATGCAGCATCCCATTCGCGGATCCATATTCCTAACGGCCTTCAGCACGTCTAACGGCGAATGCCACAACTTATCTTCCGGCCCGTGATTGTGGATCGCAAACCGGATGTCATACTCCTTCACAAATTTCTCAATCCGGGGAAGAGTAGTGGGGGCCGGGTCGCCGGCGACAATCACCGAGACACCCGCCCTTTTGGCGTACTCGAATTTGCTCCGGATGTCGTCATCTTCGTCCTTGGTAAAGTAAACCGTCCCGACCGCATGCAGCTGAATGCCGGCGGCATGGTAGTCGTCGAGCGCTTTCGCCTCTCCCGCCGGATCCATCGGGAGATGGTCTTTGACGTCCTTCGCATTCAGCGCCAGCACGTTGAGCTGCTTCATAAAGCCGATCAATTGCGCGCGATCGAAATTGCGAAATGTGTAGCTGCACAACCCCAGATTGACCGGCGATGCGGCGTCATGCGTGGGTGCCCCCAAGCCTGCTGGCCGGCACAGCACTCGATGTTGCATAGGCAGCCGCGGCAAGCGCGCCGGAGCGGACAAAATTGCGACGGGACAGGACATTTTTCATAAGTGAATGGGCTCCAGCGCAGTTTCGCAATTGGTATAGACCGAACCCGGATTTCCTGTTGATGTTGTTGGAACTACCGAACTGCATGCGGCTTTCCGCGAAGAAAGTCGCATATCGTTGTTCCCGGCCAGTGCCGCGCAGCAGGAAATCCGGGAAGTGATGGGCCTTGTCGTGGCTTTCCCGGCGCGCCGGGACCACACCGCGCGATCTTTATCACCCCACAGTAATTGCGAAACTGCCTTAAATGTGCGGAGCCCAACCCTTCTCATACTCTCGGCCCCACATCTTCATGGCTTCGGGGTCGCCTTTGATCTTTCCGTCTTGCTCATCGAGCTGTAATTCGCGATTGACCTCCCAGGCGATGTTCGAGAGTTGCAGAATGGTCACGGAGACGTTTCCCACAGCAATCGGAGCGTTCAGCTTTTCTCCTGTGCGGATGCCGGCAATGAAGTTTGCGAAGTGGGCATCGGTCATTGAATCCCGGCCAATCAGATCAGAAGACGATGTTTTGTCCCCGGTCTTCTTTTCGCTGGTCTTATTTCCCTTGAGATCGTAAATCTCGTAGCCATCGCGATCCACGACCACCGTGCCCGTGGTGCCCATGATCGCCGCGCCCCGATCGCGATTGTAAAACTTCATACCCTGGCAGCTCTTGCCTTCCCATGAGAGCATCTTGTCCTTGTAGTCGAAGCTGGTCACCAGGGTGTCGTAGAACTGCCAGTCATCCTTGAACTGGTATCGTCCTCCAGTGGCGGTAACCCGCTGCGGGTAGTCGACATCGAGCGCCCAGCGGCACACATCGACTTCGTGGGTTCCGTTATTGAGCGCCTCGCCGGTGCCATAGATCCTGAACCAGTGCCAGTTATAGGGCTGCACGTTGTCGGTATAGGGTCTACGTGGCGCAGGGCCCTGCCACAGGTCCCAGTCAAGCTGGGGTGGGACGGGCGCCGGCTTGCCATATCCAATCGACTTTCGGGTATTGCTGTACCAGGCCTTCGCGTAGTAGGCGCGGCCAATCAAGCCATCGTGAATCTTGCCGACAATCTCGATGGTATGCGGCGACGAGCGTTGTTGGGTGCCCATTTGCACCAGCTTGCCGTATTTCTTTTGCGCCTCCACCAGCAGAGCGCCTTCGGCCGGGTTGTGGCTGCAGGGCTTCTCTACGTAAACATGCTTGCCCGCCTGCAACCCGTCGATGGCCATCGGCGTATGCCAGTGATCGGGGGAGGCAATGCTGATGGCGTCCACGTCCTTCTGATCGAGAACCTTGCGAAAATCCTTCTCGGCCGCTGGCGCCGACCCCATCTCCTTCAGCGTAGCCGCAGCAAACTTATTGAGGATATTGCTGTCTACGTCGCAAACATGAGTGATACAGGCGGCCTTCTCGTTCGCCTTCAGCGCCGATAAGTGGGCATAGCCGCGACTGTTGAGCCCAATGACGGCGAAGTTGAGGCGACTGTTGGAACCGAGAATCTGACCATAACTCTTGGCGTTGGCCTGGATAGCCAACCCTGCGGCCCCTACCGCAAGGGCATCGAGGAACTCACGTCGATTGACCATTGTTCAACCCTCGTACAAAGAGTGATTTTGATCTTATACCCGCATCCTTGCGGCCGTCGCCCGGCTCTTTCCAAACACGTTGATTTGGCGGGTTGGGCAGCATTTGGAACGTTTTTTTTGCTGCCCCTCTGCGTTCTTCCGTCCCCGAGCACGAAGCTACTGGAATATCAATAGTTTAGGGGACCATCTGGAGGCGCTTCGATGCCCCGGTTCGATGGGGCGAACGATCCTCGTTTGACAGTCGTTCGCAGCGAAGACTAGGGTAAAGGTCCGACCTTTTGCTGGGGAGTTTCTGCCGCTTGGCCCGGATCATAACCTCGTTGAATCCGACGTTCTTTCGTTGGGGTGGCTCATTGCTAATGGGCGCCGCGTTGCTTACTACCACTGCGGGGTGCAAGGGCAAGCCCTCTGGCTCTGCTTCATCGCAGCAACATCTTGATTTCAACCAGGATGTTCAGCCGATCCTGGCCAGCAACTGTTTTAGTTGCCACGGGCCCGATCCGGAGATGCGGAAAGCCAACCTCAGGCTCGACCTGGAAGAGTCCGCCTTCAAGAAGCGCCCAGGGAAGCCGGATGCCATCGTGCCCGGTCATCCCGAAAAGAGCGAATTGATTCGCAGGATTGAATCCAAGGACCCGCACTACCTTATGCCGCAGACTTCGCTGGGCGAAGCGAAGCCGATGAAACCCCACGATATTGCCATTCTTAAAGAGTGGGTGGCGGAGGGTGCCCACTACCGGCCGCACTGGGCGTTTGAAAAGCCGGTACGTGCTGCCGTCCCTCAAGTGAAGCTGGCGGGTTGGGCGCAAAATCCGATCGATGCCTTTGTTCTGAGCCGCCTCCACAAGGACGGCCTCCATCCCTCTCCCCAGGCGGATAAGCACATCCTCATCCGCCGCGTGACCCTCGACCTCACGGGTTTGCTTCCTACCCCGGAAGAAGTCAATGCTTTTGTCGCCGACAATTCGCCCCAGGCCTATGAGCATTTAGTCGATCGCCTCCTCGCCAGTCCAGCTTTTGGCGAACAGCGCGCGCGTTACTGGCTCGACTATGCACGCTATGCCGATACGTATGGTTTGCACTTCGACAATAACCGTTATATCTGGGCCTATCGGGACTATCTGATCAAGTCGTTCAACACCAACAAACCTTTCGATCAGTTTGCCAAAGAGCAGATCGCTGGGGATCTACTGCCTCCGCGTAACCTCGACCAGGTCATCGCCAGCGGATATGTCCGCTCCGGAGTGAGCAGTAATGAAGGCGGGACAATTCCCGAAGAACTCCGAGTCAATATTGCGAGGGAGCGGACAGAGGCCTTTGGGGCAACATTCATGGGCCTGACCGTAGGCTGTGCCGTTTGCCACGATCACAAGTACGATCCCACGACGCAGAAAGACTTCTACCAGCTGAGCGCCTTTTTCAACAATATCGATGAGCAGCCGTTCAATGGCGATAAGCCGAATTGGGCGCCGGTGGTCCATATTCCTAAACCGCAGAATGTGGAAGCGTACAACCAGCTGATGGCGAAGCGGGCAGACCTTCTCCAGCAGTTGGATGCCGCGCGCTTTAAAGAACGTGATTTGGTAGAGCATTGGCTGGCTTCGAAACAGAACCCGGCCCAGCCAGTCTCGACGGAAGATTTGCGGCTTCGCTTGCGGCTCGATGAAGGCGGCGGCGAGGTGCTGAAGAACAGCGCGCCCAATGCCAATCCGAAGGCTTTTCCCATCGGCAAATTCAAGCCGCAGTGGGGAGAAACAACCTGGCTGTGGCCGGATTTCCGTATGGACACCAGCACGCGGGTCGTGCTGGGGCAGACCGGAGACTTTGAATGGAACCAGCCGTTTTCCAGCGGTGGTTGGTTCATGCTGCGCTCGGCTCCGAATTTTACTTCGTCGAGCGTGTCAGGCGTGTTGGTCTCGAAGATGGACGCGACCCAGCATAATCGCGGGTGGGACCTGACGGCAGAGAAGGGAATCATCAGCGTGGAATTGGCCGACCAGGCGCCGAAGGAACAACCGGTTCCCGATAAGCCTAAAAAAGGCGCCCCCAAGAAGAAGGAAGTGGCAAAGGCTGAAGCGCCGAAGGAGCCCAAGGATCGAACGCCGATGCGGGGTATCAAGGTCGCGACCGTCGCTCCTCTGCCGACGGATGGTCACTGGGATTACCTCTTCTTTACCTATGACGGATCAGGCAAAGCAGCGGGGGTCAAGATCTACATTGATGGAGCCCCTGTTGTCACAAAAACCGTCTCTGACACCCTTGGCCGCAAAAGCATTCGCACAACGGCGCCTCTGCAACTAGGGAGGGAATCACCCGATGAGCAACCCGCCCGCGATACGCGCTACCAGGATTTCCGCGTTTATGCCCGGGCATTGAATGCAGACGAAGCCAAGAGACTTCCGTTTGAAGACTACGTTGCGGAAATCACCAGCAAGCCCGTAAGCCAGTGGGATGAGGATCAATGGCATGCGGTGAGCGAGTTTTATTTCACCAACGTCGACGAGAAGTCCAAGGCCATCCGCGGCCAGCTGCAGCAAATGGATGCCGAGCTGAATAAGCTTGCCCAAGGCGGCCCTATTTCACTGGTTGCCGTGGAGCGGCCTTCGCTCGCCTATGCGGATGTTTTGAACCGCGGCATCTATACGGCGCGCAAAGAAAGAGTTGAGGCCAATACACCGCATTTCCTCCCGCCTCTCCCCGCCGGGATGCCGCACAATCGCCTGGCGCTCGCGGATTGGACGGTCAGCCCGGAGAATCCTTTGACGGCCCGGGTCACAGTCAATCGCATGTGGAATGAACTCTTCGGCACCGGCCTGGTCGAGACCACAGAGGACTTTGGCATCATGGGCCAGCGCCCATCCCATCCCCAGCTGCTTGACTGGCTGGCAGTGGAATTTCGCGAGAGCGGATGGGACATGAAGCATATGTACAAGCTCATGGTGATGTCCGCTACGTACCGCCAGAGTGCGAAATCGTATCCCGACCAGTTGGCTCGCGATCCTAAAAATATTCTTCTGGCCCACGGCCCGCGCTTCCGCATGGACGCCGAGATGCTGCGTGACATCGCTCTTGAGTCCAGCGGATTGCTGGTGAACAAGATCGGTGGCCCGAGCGTCAAGCCATATCAGCCCGAAAATGTGTGGGAGTCGGTTGGGTATCCCACCAGCGACACGACGCATTACAAACAAGACCACGGAGACGCCCTCTACCGGCGCAGCCTTTACACCTACTGGAAGCGGATGGCGATGCCACCGGACATGGATGCCTTCGATGCCCCCACGCGCGATACCGTGTGTACCAGGCGGCAACGAACCGATACTCCGCTGCAGGCATTGGTCACCATGAATGATGAGCAATGGGTGGAAGCGTCGCGTGCCCTGGCCCAACGGCTCATTGAACAGGGTGGCAAGCAGCCGGATCAGCGGATCAAGTATCTCAGCGACCTGGTGCTTTCCCATGATCCATCGCCGCAGATGGAATCTGTATTGCAACAATCTCTGAACAAAATGGAGCAGCACTACAAGGCCGATCCCGCTGCCGCGCGTGATCTGGTTGCAGTTGGAGAAAAGCCTCGCGATTCCGCAATTCCGCCGCCTGAGCTCGCAGCATGGACCATGGTGGTCAGCGAGGTACTGAATCTGGACGAGACTTTGAATAAATAGGAGAAACAAGGTGAAGCAACATCCACTGTGCACCGATCCTGATAACGGTCCAACCATCATGGACCTTCCCATCGCGGAGGGGCTAAAGACGGAGTGGGCCGAACTCGAGACCCGCCGGCACTTCTTGGGCAAGGCAGGGAAGGTGCTTGGTTGGGCAGCGCTAGCCAGCCTCTTCGGCGACCGCGTTCTTACCGGCAATGCGCGCGCCGCCAATGTCGCTGGTCTGCCTTCTCCGCAAAGCCTCAGGCTGCCCAATTTTGCTCCCAAGGCCAAGCGAGCGATCTATCTCTTCATGTCCGGCGGCCCACCGCAGATGGACTTGCTGGATTACAAGCCCAAGCTGGCCCAACTCTATAACCAAGACATACCGGACTCCGTCCGCGGGGCGCAGCAACTCACCGGCATGACTGCAGGCCAGGCGCGCTTTCCCATAGCGCCTTCCCACTGGGCGTTCAAGCAATACGGCAAGTCAGGCGCGTGGGTAAGCGATCTGATGCCAAATACGGGTCGCATGGTGGATGACCTTACCATCATCAAGTCAACCAACACCGACGCCATTAATCACGAGCCGGCCATCATGCTCCTGAACACGGGAAATATGAACGCCGGCAAACCATGTCTCGGAGCGTGGCTCTCCTATGGGTTGGGTAGCATGAACGACAACTTGCCCACCTTCATGGTCCTGCTGAGCAAGTTGAATCCAAAGGAAAATAACCAGCCGGTATCTTCACGGCTGTGGAGCAGCGGCTTCCTCTCCTCTGAATACGCGGGCGTCGGATTGCGTTCCGCAGGCGATCCCGTTTTGTACTTGACTAACCCCAAGGGTGTGAATGGCGATGTCCGGCGCAAAATGCTCGACGCAGTAAACGAGATCAATCACCAGACCTATCAGGAGTTGGGGGATCCGGAAACGAATTCGCGTATTTCTGAGTACGAGATGGCATACCGGATGCAGACCTCTGTGCCCGAACTCACCGATACCAGCAAAGAGCCGCAATCCACCTGGGATCTCTACGGCCCTGACGCCAAGGAGCCGGGAACCTTTGCCTACAACTGCCTGATGGCGCGCCGCATGGCAGAGCGTGGGGTGCGCTATACCCAGATCTATAAGCGCGGGTGGGATGTGCACGCGAATGTCACCGGCATACTACCCGTTTGTTGCCAGGAAACCGACCGCGGCGCCTACGCGCTGATTACCGACCTTAAGCAACGTGGTCTGTTGGACGATACGCTCGTGATCTGGGGCGGGGAGTTTGGGCGCACTGTTTATAGCCAGGGCGGCCTGTCGCCGGAGAACTATGGCCGCGACCACCATCCTCGCTGTTTCACTACCTGGATGTCGGGCGGAGGCGTGAGGCCGGGAATTACCTATGGCGAGACCGATGAATACAGCTACAACGTCGTGAGAGATCCCGTGCCGGTGCGCGACTTCAATGCCACCATCCTGCATTGCCTGGGCATTGACCATAACAAGCTGACTTACAAATTTCAGGGATTAGATCAGAAGTTGACCGGCACCACTCCTGCCAGCGTGGTCAACGGTCTGCTCGCATGATGGATAAAGGCCTCGGCATTGCGACTTGGTAAAGTCTTTTCGAATGACCGGGCGATCAAGCCGGTCTGGGTTGCGTCGCTCCTGGCTAGCATCTTACTGTTGCTGCTGCCTTCGATCTTCCGCTTGGATGGAAAGACGCATGCCGACTGGCAGCAGTTCCTGGGCCGGTTTCATCCCCTGGTGGTGCATCTTCCCATCGGCTTGATCCTGCTTGTTCCTGTACTTGAGATTGCAGGAAAAGCCCGCCCAGCCTTGCTGGAAGCGGCCTCTTTCGTTTTATCGTTGAGCGTTTTCAGTTGCCTGCTGGCATTGACCCTCGGCTACCTGCTGGCTTACGGCAGCGGGGACGCCGGCGGGGGCGTAGCGCGCCACATGTGGGGCGCCATTACGCTGACCATCGCCGTATTGGGCTGCGTGCTGCTTCGCGGTGCGTCCGGAAGCTTGCGTGCCGGATACCCCTGGTTGCTGGCGTGTGTGCTGCTTCTGCTGGCATGGACGGCTCACCAGGGCGGCTCCCTCACCCACGGAAGCAACTATCTGACCGAGTATCTCCCCGGGCCCCTGAAACGGTTAACGGGCACGGTGCAAGCTAAGACCTTTGCCTATCCCGACTCGTTCTATGCCAAGCACATCTACCCGATATTCGATGCCAACTGCGTTGCTTGCCATGGCGAGGGGAAGGTCAAAGCAAATCTTCGCCTTGACTCCTACGAACGCCTGATGCGGGGTGGAGAGGATGGCGCCGTCGTCATGCCAGGCGACCCGGCAAGGAGCACTTTGTTCAAGCGCATCACCCTCCCGCCGGACGATAAAAAGTTCATGCCCTCCGAAGGCAAGCCCCCGTTGAAGGCGGAGGAAATTGCCTGGATCAAGGCCTGGATCGCCCAAGGGGCGTCTCCCGAACTAAAGACCCTTGCCGGCATCACCGTGCGCGAGGAGGAACCGCCTCCGCCGCCGGTGCCTGATTACAGTGGAAAGATGCCGCAAATCTCCCAGGCAGCCAAGGCTATTGGGGTTACACTTGTGCCGGTGTCAAAGAACCTGAGAGACGGCCTTATTTTGAATACCATCGATGCGGGCACGAAGTTCGGCGATGCGCAACTCGCAGGCCTGGAGAAATATGCGCCTTATATCGTCGAGGTAGAACTGGGACGCACGTCAGTAACCGATGCCTGCTTTGCTACGCTCGAGAAGTTTAGTCAATTGCGCGCGATTCACCTGGAAGGAACCGCGGTTACTGGAGCGGGTTTGGCAAAGCTGACGCAACTGCCGCAGCTGCGCTATCTCAACCTGAGTGGGACGCAGGTGACGCAGGCAGCGCTTGCTCCACTGTCTTCGATGAAGAATCTGCGCCATATTTATCTCTACAACACACCGGCTCAGCCTGCGTTAACCGTGGCAGATGGGCAGTCCACTGCGAGGAAAGAACCATGAAGCGTCGTGATTTTTGTGCCATAACATCCGTAGCCGCGCTGGGCAGCCTGCTGGGTTCGCAAGCGCACGGGGATACCACATCAGAGGAGCGTCCTTTGGACTCATTACAGCTTCAGACCGGAAATGGCGAATGGACCTATCACGTGGTTTCAAGCTGGGGGCAATTGCCCCAGGGAGAAGCTTTCGGCGGAACCCACGGCGGCATTGCCACCGACAAAGCGGGACGTCTCTACGTCAGCACGCAGAGCACAACTGGGGTGCTGGTGTATGACCGCGACGGCAAGCTATTGAAGACCATAGCCAATGAGTATCCGGAGGTGCATTCACTGGTCTACGCCGTTGAGAACGGCGAGGAGTATTTCTACGCCACGGTGCAGAAGGGCACGCCCAAAGAGAACTGGCTCTTCGTCAAGATGAAGACCGATGGAACGGTGGTGCAGAAGATCACGGCTCCGCCTGAGGCGGGCTTTCACGCGCCCAACGAATGGCGCCTGACCGCAGCTTTGCCGGGACCCGACGGCTCCATCTACATTGCCAACGGATACGGAGACTCACGCATCTTCAAGTTCGACAAGGCCGGCAACTACAAGGCGGCTTATTCCGGGAAGGGAACCGCGGACGGCTTGTGCAACTGCAGCCACGGGATGGCTGTCGACACGCGCTACGGGCAGCCTCTGTTATTGGTGTGCGACCGCGAAAACCGGCGTCTCACCCATTACGACTTCGATGGCAAGTTTGTGAGCAATGTCACTCTGCACCTGCGTCGTCCGTGCCAGATAAGTTTTTGGGGCGACTACGCCGTGATCTCGGAATTGGAGGGGCGCGTCACCATTCTCGACAAGGACAATGTGCCTGTCGCCTTCCTGGGAGACAATCCGCACCAGGATCAGTGGGCCAACTACAAATTACCTCCGGGCGACATTGCACTCGCGAACTTCAGCGCGGCCCACGGATGTTTTATCGATAACGATGCCAACATCTACGTGTCGGACTGGAATCAGTCTGGGCGCGTGACCAAACTGGAGCGGGTAAAAGCCTAGCGGGCCCGAAAAACCTCCCTCTTGTGTAGATCCGGGCTTTAAAGAAACTCCTGTTCCGTATCAGGGCACGACTTTGCAGCCCGCGGAAAAAGCTTGGACGAAGGGCACGGCTTTAGTTGGGCCGTAAACGGTTGAGAATACGCCGCGCTTCAGGGCTGCGTGAAAACCTATCGTCCAGAGTTCAGTCCCGCAGGGACGGCTGAGAATGTCCCAGGACACGCGTCCTGGGTGAACCGGACGGCACGTGAATGCTGACTTTACGCAGGCCCTAAAGCCCGTCATACTCTCAAGCGTTTACGGCCCCGGCTAAAGCCGTGCCCTTCCTCGCCGTAGTTCCCCTACCCTTCTTCCACATCTTTTTTTTCCAGAACTCTGGACGGTAAACCCGAGCTGTAATACCGTCCTATCCAAGACTCCGAATAATTCTGCTCATCGAATGAGCCGCGGGAGTCCCATCGGGGCCTCGCCGGAATCGCTCCGTAGGGAAACCAGCAGCCGGCAAATACCCCTTTCCTAAGTAGCTTATGGGGGCGGGAAAAAATAAAATTTGGCCACCTTGGTAAAACAAAGGACTTAGCCGCCACCTAGACGGAAGCTAAAGACGGGAAGATTGCATTCCTGAAGCCAAACCGCAACCCGGGGCCCCCGCCCCTGGCACGCCCCAAGGGGCGGATCGGTCGATCTTTCTCAACTCAATTCTTTCGCCGCATTCGTCTTGCCGGTGGCCGGCCCGGCCGTCGGCAAGACCAGACTTTTTTCGCAGCTTGCTGGAGACTCGGTTCAATAACTCGGTGCTGAGTAGACGCGAATGCGTGTCCAGAAGGTTCCGTTATCCCAGTTGATGCGGTTGCCGTCGGGAGTAACGGTTCCCACAATGCTGTTCCCATCCCAGTTAGTCGTCAGTTGCCGTCTTCCGGTGAACTGGCCGCTCGCCCGGTCACCGGATTCGTTGCTCAACTGCAGACCACGGCCACGCTGACTGATGGAGCATGACTGGGCGCGGTTCCCTTGCGCATACCAGGTCCCGGTCAGGTTTAGCCTCCCGCCTCCTCCCGAATTACACCGTGCCCAGAACGTACCGTTCGACCAATTAATCTGGTTGCCGTTCTGGTTGAGCGTGCCGGTGACAAACTGCCACCCCGGCGCAACGATGGCGTTCTGCCCCTGGTATTGCCCGGTGGAGGTATTACCGCTCTCATTGGTTAAGGTAAGAAAGGCGCCATTATCGGAGATGGAGGCCTGCTTCGTGGGGTCCCCCTGCGCGCACCACGCGCCGGTGAAGGCAGCGGACTGTGGGTTGGGCGGAAACTGGGCGGCCGCATCTTTCACAAGGAAGATAAGACTGATTGCGAAAACTGCAACGAAACTTTTGCCATGTTTCACGGGTTTCTCTCCTGTAACGAATCAGTCGTTTGGACCACAAAAGGGTACATGAGAAATGAACGCCGTGGAAAAGCACATGGAAACGCCCTTCAGCCGGCCCTCCCAGAGCGTGGAATTTGCTTCTAAGAAAAGATTCGGAGCACTGGTGATTTGCTCCCGGGGGCCTACGCCTGACGGATGTGCCCTATCTTCAGTGCAGTTACGTCGAAAAATCAGTGAAGCCTGATTCGTATCGGCTCTGCGTGGCTCGCATCGGTACGCGGAGACTATTACCATTGTGATGTGGCCGTTTGATCCTTCGAACCGGCCACTTAAGAGAAGGACGGTAATGCGATGACTCTCAAACCAACGGACATGCTGGAGATTCAATCGGCAATCGATGAGTACGAGAGAAAGTTTCCCGGCCGCCCGGCGCCCTCGGCGGAAGTGGCGCTGGCTTCGCGCCTGGGAAAGCGGGAGGCAGCGAGGATCCTCAGATCACGGGAGGAAGAGAAATCCGCGCCCACGAAGGCTGAGGAAGCTGACCCGGAGTTCGCGCAGCAAGAGTGCAGCCGTCTGGCGTGGGCCTGGGAGCGGATTACGCTTCAGTGGCAGATATGGACCGCTCCCAAGGAAGACGAGTCCGAACTCGACCCCAGGCATGCTGCCCTTGGTCAAGGGCGTGCTGTGGGTAGGTTGGTGGAGTGTCGTTGCAGTGGCGGTCGCCTCAATCTTTTTCTTTGGAGCCTTCGTTGGCGGTCTGAAATGACCTCGAGGCAGCTTCTGTGGCGATCAGGCTGCGCGCTTGCTTTCGCCGGAAGCCTGTTGGGCGTGCTTTACGCACAGCGGCCATTTCGTGAATACCCTTCGGTCGAATATGGGGAAAGCCTTCCGTTGCCGCAGGATTGGCGGCGGCCGGCCGAGTGGTCCTTTGCGCGCTTGATGTATCCCCCCGGCCCCCTGGACGGCTACCGGGGCAGATTCGATGGCGACTGGCGGCAGGGACTCTCGCTTTGGACACAGGATTATCCGCGCGCGGACCGGGCATTCGCACAGGCCGTACGCCGGCTGACCCGGGTGGATGCCCGGTCGGTGGAAGAAGCGGTGAACCTGGACGATGGCGATGAGGTCTACAACTGGCCTTGGCTCTACGCCGTCCAGGTGGGCGAGTGGGGTCTGACACAGGCCCAGGCTAAGAAGCTTCGCGATTATCTGCTGCGCGGCGGCTTTTTCATGGCCGACGATTTTCACGGTCACGAAGAACAGGCCTACTTCGAACAAACCATGAAGATGGTTTTTCCCGAAAGGCCGATTGTGGACATCCCCAACAATGACCCAATTTTCCACACCGTCTTCGACCTGGATGATCGCTACCGGATTACGGGTGCGGAGCACTTGGCCACTGGATACAAGTTGGACGGAAAGGTTGCACGCTGGATGGGCATTTATGACGATAAAGGCCGGGTGATGGTGGCAATCTCGCTTAAATTCAGACATCGGCGACTCCTGGGAATGGTCAGACACTCCGTCGTATCCGCTGAAGTTTTCCGACTTGGGCATGCGGATAGGCGTGAACTACGTGGTTTACGCGATGACCCATTGATCCGGTACTGAATGTAGTTACTACAATTCACCGCTCTGTTACTCAAGAGCAATGGTTTATTTCGCTAGACCGGTTATTCTCGTCATCAAGCGGCGATTCTCCGCGGGACATTTCATCGATTCTTTCGGGGGAGGGACTCGATGAGGTGGAACAAGGAGAATTGCCGCTCTTACTTTGGTACCTACCTTTGGCTTCGCTCTCCTAGAGCAACCTGGCGATTGAACTCCGCAGACTGATTTTTTGCCACGCTAAGCGGTTGCCAGCGATCCCGCGCGAAATGCTTGGCCAGCATCACGACCTGCCCCACGTGAAGCGAGTAGTGCGCCACTTGGCGGTTGATGGCCTGCATCACTGAGTGGGCTTCTCCACGGATCGTCACTGTGCGTGCAAGATCTGCATCGGACAGTGGCTCAAGGGCCGCAAAGAGCCGAGCCCAACCATCTTCCCATGCATCCATGAGCGCTTTGCGAGTCGCCGGTGGATCAACAAATTCGCGATCGCGGTCGCGGTTCGGCTTCTCTCCATCCGTGGTTAGAAAATCGGTCCAGCGGGAGCGCATGTTACCCGACATGTGCTTGACGATGGTCGCGATCGAGTTTGTTTCCGGATCGAGCGCAGCCAGGAGTTGTTCGTCGGTGACCTGCCCCATCGCGCCTTCTGCAAGCCGCTTGTGCTGACGGAACAAGGCCAGGGAATCCTCGATGTACGAAGTGGTGAACTGGAGGGCCATGCATCGAGTTTAATCGCGGGCGGAATAGCCGGCCAACTCGTGCGATAGTTCGGCAATCGCCCTTACAGATTAGGGGCGTGTTCTGCCCTTGATGCATCGAGTCCTAAACCACCTTGATATCTATGCGCTTCCTGCCGAAGATTTGGGCGTCGATGGACCATGCGCCAGGGCCTAGCAGTGCAAGGCTTATGCTGAGGATTACCAGCAGCACATGCATTGCGCCGCCACCCGATTGCGAGACAGCAATCAGCAGTTCGATAACGGCTGCAACGATTCCCATAACCGGTGTCCAAAGGCCACAGAGCATGGAGATCCCTAAGCAGACGAGGACGATACGCACTTCGAAACCGAGCGATTGGGGAATGACCCCAATCACTGGAATTCTCTCAAGAAGGAGAGAAGCCCCAACAGCGAGACGCAGCAGCAGCAGACCTGCTCCCGGCCTCCCGGTGGGAAAAGTGGAAAATAGACGCTGCAAGACACGACCTCTGTTTAAACGGTATCTGCGCTTGCTGAAAGTAGAATGACCAGAGAGAGGGAGTAAAGAGCGACCCTTTGGGGGGAGCCGCTTATAGTTGAATGATTCCGCGTTTCAGTCCCAGCATGACGGCGTGCGTTCGGTCACTCGCGCCCAGCTTGGAAAGGATGCTTTTGACATGTCCTTTGACCGTATGTTCCGCAATGGAGAGCTTATCGGCGATGAATTTGTTCGAATTTCCGCCGCCAATCAATGCCAGCACCTCGACTTCCCGCGCGGTTAAGGAGTCGTCTCCGGCATGGTCCGCCAAGTCATAAGCGACCTCAGATTGAACATGCTTGCGTCCGGTGTGCACGGCCCGGATCGTCTCCAGGAGATCTTTTCGCACCATGCCCTTCAATATGTAAGCGCGAGCTCCTGCCTTGAGTGCGCGGTGAGCGAGTACGTCGCCGCCATAGGTCGTTAACACGATAATGCGCGCATCCGGGAATTCACCGCGAATAGCGATAATCGCATCGATGCCGCTCATGTCCGGCATTTGTAAATCCATCAGGGTGATGTTGGGGCGGGTGGTCCGGAATATTTCGATGGCCTCACGTCCCGACGTAGCCTCTCCCACCATGGTCATATCAGGCTGGGTCTCGATGAGCATCACGACTCCCGCGCGGAGGAGCGGATGATCGTCCACGCACAGAATGCGAATTGGCTCGGACGCGATGCTCATGAACGCGGTGTCCCCTTTCTACCTGGGAAGCGAAATCTGCCGGACGTGGAAGGCCCACCGTAGGCAATCGAGCCCGGTATGGTCAACTCTACCTCAGTACCGGCTCCGCCTTCGCTCCACACTTCCATTTTGCCGCCAAAATTTTTAGCCCGCTCGCGCATGCCGGGTAGCCCCCAATGTCCTGCGCGGCTGCCTAAGAAGAGTACTTTGGGATCAATGCCGGTGCCATCATCCCGAATGCGCAACACAAAGCGTAGATCCGCGTACGTGATCTCCGCTTCTATATTGTGCGCGTGAGCATGGCTATATGCGTTGCGCAATGCCTCGCGGGCGAAGCGATAGACTTCGTCGCGCAGAATTGGATCAAGGTTGCGCGGCTTGCCCTCCACCAGGACACGGAATTTTACAGAACTATTTTGCGCAGCAAGTTCCTCAGCCGCAACCGCCAGCGCTTCTGACAGGTCGTCATGAACGGTGGTTGAGGAGCGCAAATCCTGCACTGCATTCCGAGCCTCGGCGAGCGCCTGATCGCCCTGGTCGAGAACACTGTCGAGTGCTCGCTTCGCTTCCTGCGGCCGCTCCGGCAGCATGTTTTGTGCAGCCTGGAGATGGAAGAGCAGTCCCTGGAAGCCTTGCAACAATGAGTCGTGGAGTTCGCGAGCAATTCGGGTGCGCTCGCCGATACGTTCTTCCACTCGCATGTCAAACTGCCTTGAGATCTGGTAAAGGCGCAGGCGATACAAGAACCATGTGACGCATGCAAGAGCAATTATAGACGACAACTGAAACCACCATGACTGCCAGAAATGCCGGCTCAATCCGGAAGGATACGGCCGCTTCTGAGCCATTCCACAGACCGTAGCTGTTGGACGCTACCACCCGAAATCGGTAGGAGCCGGGTCCGAGATTTGTGTAGATGGCCCGGCGGGATGACACCGGTTCGCTCCAGCCTTGGTCAAAACCATCCATGCGATATCGGAAACGAACACGATCGGGCACAGCGAAACTTAGCCCGGCATAATCGATCGAGATTCGTCGATGGGATGCGGAGGCAGTATGAACTGCAGGCATCCTTGTGAATCAACAGGACTGCCATCGACCGATACGGTCTCGACATGCGCGATCGCCGGCACCGCTTCTCCATTTGCGCGGCTGGGAACTACCACGGAAAACCCTCGATTCATGGAAAGCCAGATGTTTCCATGCTGATCTTCCGCAACCGACCGATCGCGTCTTACCCCTTCGGTTCCGTGCAAGCCATCCGAGAGACCATATTCGCGAATATCTTCATCGCGCAGATTGCCGCGCAGAAGCGCAGCCCGGCTGACCCTTAATACATGATTCAAGGTAACGACCCATAAGAAGCCGCCATGATCCTCTGCCATGCCGAGGATTGTTTCGCGTAATGAATCCCCGCGTTCGCCGCCGGCATAAACATGACTTGCTTTGAGAAACGCGAGGCCGCCCGTTGTGCCGATCCATAAAACACCGGAGGAATCTTGCAGGATGCAACTGACATCGTTCGCAGGCAAGCCATCTTTGGTTGTATAAGTTCGCCATTGATCCTTTATCCAGTTCGCTTAAGCCGCCAGGGGTGGCAAACCACATCGTGCCGTCGGGAGCATCCGCAATCGAAGCTATAGAATTGGCCCCTAACCCATTGGCCACGGTATAGGTCGTAAACTTGCCGTCTTTAAGCCTGCTGACACCACCGCTAAGCGTTCCCGCCCAAACTGTTCCATCAGCACTTTGGTGAACCGTGTAGACACTGTTTTGCGCCAGCCCATCTCGCTCGGTGTAGGTCCTGGCCACGATCGTCCCGGCGACATAGCGGAGGCTGGTGAGTCCACCCTGCTGCCTGCCGATCCAGACTTCGTTCGCGCTTCCGGCGATCGAATAGACCACATCCTGGTTGAGGCGATCGCTGCTTACGCTGCCTACCTGTCCGCCACGCATCCAGCTCAGTCCACCTTCGATGGGCCCGAACCATACCCGCTCTTGCGGTCTATGTAGATCGGGCCGCTGCTTTCGGAGGTCTGCCCGGGAACTGTATAGGTCACGAATGCGCTGTCGCGAAGACACTCGATGCCGCGTGGTGTTCCGATCCATAGATTTCCTTCGCGATCTTCGAATAGCGCCGTGATCGTTCCCTGGTTCTGGGGCATTGACTCCTTTCGCCGGAACTCCATCGCTGGTTACCCTAACCAATCCGCCAGCGGTGCCCACCCATAGGTTCGAGTCACGGTCGCGGATCATGCTGAGAATCTGGCTGTGAAGAAGTGAGGACGGAACTCCTGCCGATGTGATTTTGGTTCCGTTCCACCGCGCAATGCCTTTGTCCGTCCCGATCCATAACCCTCCCTTTTCCCCAAGTAGCAACAATTGATCTTGGGATCGGGTAGTTTCATCCCGCTCGGGTAAACCCGCCCCTTGCTGATGTAAAAGAGCCCTTTATCGCGTGTACCCAGCCAGATTTTGCCGTCAGCTGTCTCGGCCATCGAGATGACTGCTGAGTTGGGTTCGGCGAAGCGGTGCGTCGCTACCCCCGTCGCCCAACTGAGACGGCTGGAAAGGTTGTCACTGGTCGCGGTTGTCTGCTTCGCAGAGGGGTTTGTCGAATAGGCGGTGGGAGTGAGACTTTGATATTTCCCCGCACGGTATTGGAGCGCCCCATAGGCGAGGGATGACAAAAGTACCATTCCATCCCTTTGCCTGCTGACTGAGGTGATCCCGAACTCAGCCTCCTCGCGGCCGAGTTCAAATTTTCCATCGTAGTAGCGTAAGACTTTGGTGCTCTGCAGAAGCATCCACAGGCCACCGTCCCCGTCGACCACCAATTCCTGAACCGCGCCGATAGAGAAGGTAGTGGGAGTAGCCTGGGGGAATTCGCGGAAAACCGAGCCGTCGAAACGAATCAATCCTTTGTCGGTCCCAATCCACAGGTAGCCATCCCTGGTCTGAGTAATGGCGGTGACGGAACCAGCTGGAAACCCCCGGTCGATGCCCCACTGGTCGCTCATATATTGAGCCATGGTTCGGCCTGGATCGAGGGCACAGGCCCGGGGGGCCCAGAAACTGCAAGCAAGCCCGGCAATAATACTGATGACTAACTGCCGCAGCACATGTCTCCTGTCAGGGGAGGTATTGGAATTTCTCTACCACTACTTCATTCTCGTGCTGCAAGGGATTTTTGTCGCTGCCAACGACGTAGAACAGGATTTGAAATTTCTCCTCGCCCGCAGTTGGCACGCCGGAGGTAAAAACATGTTCGGAAACGACCGGTCCCCCAGCACGAATCGAAGTTCCCCGCACCGTCCTAAAACTCGCGCTCCCATTGACCCAACGAAACGAATGCGTCAAGGTACCGGCAGGCTGTGTAAACGGGGCTAGATTGCCGGGTATGTAGAACGGTTGAATAGCAAATTGAGCGTTGTTCTTGTTGTTTGCGTCGCCCCATCGGCTGGTCTCCACATCCAATTCGCGGAAATGTTGGTCACCTCCCCAATCATCGAAGGTGTTCAAACTTAAAACTGCGGCGGGTTCTAAGCGAGAGGTGTCGCGTACGGTGACGATGTAAGTTCCATAGCCCAGGCTTCGTGAAAGTTCTACCTCCGCGCATGCCCAGCGGTCGGCGCGTTTCTTGATCCGGAGATGAAGGGCTCCGCTCGCATCGGTCCACGCATTATCCGCGTCGTAGAAATTATTCAGGCCGCCTCGATCGCTGGCAATGGTGCGAATATTCCAGTCGTATCCGCTGAATTTGAGCGGTTTGGTGGGAGCAAGCTGGATGGTGCCGACGCCCTTGACCGACTGAACCATCGCCACCGAGCCGCCTGCAGTGGGTGCCACATCCAGGGTCGGGGGTGGTTCATAGCCAGGATCGACTAACAAAGCCGCATACTCGAAGCCAAGGTGCGTGGGAGTGCTCCAGGTGTGGTCTGGTTGGATGGGAATAAATGGCTTTTCAGGCCAGGGTTGTACCCACCAAGGCCCGGACCTGGCATAAACGACAATCCGCTGATTGGGCCTCGCACCCATGACGCGGCCTGAGATGACATCGGTTCTCTCCCGGCCCCCTTGCGCCGCTGGTGGGATCCTGGTGAACTCAATGGCCGGAGCATGGGATGAATTCTGGGAGCGGCAACCGGCCAGGAGAACAACGAGAAGTACCGTCAGAGCTGCTGTGGAGACGCCGAAGGTTCGATTGGTTGTGAAGGTGTCGTTGCTCAACAGGCGTCCTCAGGGTTCCACGTGTCCAGCGACCATCGCGCATGAGGCCGGTGGGCACGGCTGGTGACAGTTAAGTCCGGTACTCCAATTATGACCAACCGCAGCCGTGATGTCTCTCTTCATGGCAGGTATTGAAATTTTTCAATGACCACTTCATTTTCGTGTTGCAAGGGACTTTTGTCGCTGGCAACGAGGTAAAACATCAACAGGAATCTTTCCGTTCCCGGCGAAGGTACACCCGAGGTAAAGTCATGTTGAAAAACAACGGGTGCGCCGGCGTGGATGGAGGAGCCCCTCACCGTCTTAAAGCTCGCGCGCCCGTATTGCCAACGAAGCGAATGCGTCAGGGTACCGGCAGGCGCCGCAAAGGGGGTTAGATTGCCGGGAATGTAAAAAGGCTGAACACCAAATTGGGCGTTGTTCTTGTTGGCGGCATCGCCCCATCGACTCATCTCGATATCCAATTCTCGAAAATGTTGTTCTCCACCCCAGTCATCGAAGGTATTCATGCTCAGGACGGCAGCGGGCTCCAGAGCAGAAGTATCCCGCACCGTGACGATGTAAGTTCCGTAGCCGAAACTCCGGGAGATTTCCAGTTCCGCACACGCCCAGCGGCCTGCCCGCTTCTTTATGCGAAGGTGAAGAGCTCCGCTCGCGTCTGTCCAGGCGTTATCTGCGTCGTACAAGTTGTTCAGCCCACCTCGATCCCCTGCAATGGTGCGAACATTCCAATCGTATCCGCTGAAACTAAGCAGTTTGGTGGGAGCCAGCTGGACGGCCCCAACGCCCTTCACCGTCTGAACCATGACTACAGAGCCCCCTGCCGTGGGGGTCACGTCAATAGTCGGGGGCGGATCATAGCCAGGATCGACCAATAAGGCCGCATATTCAAATCCAAGGTGCGTCTGCGTGCTCCAAGTGTGGTCTGGTTGGATGGCAATGAAAGGTTTGTCAGGCCACGGCTGCACCCACCACGGCCCCGACTTGGCATAGACGACGATCCGCTGATTGGGACCAGCACCCTCGGCGCGGCCTGAGATGACATCGGTTCTTTCGCGGCCCCCTTGCGCGGCCGGTGGGATCCTGGTGAACTCAATCACCGGGGCGCCGGGCAATTTCTGGCTGTGGCAACCGCTGAGAAGAGCGGCCTGAAAGAGGACAAGAGTCGCCACCCAACCCGAATGGCCCCTACGGACGATCGGAGAGATGCTGGGGAGTTTACCGACTGGGAAGGCGTCTTTACTCATCGACTGAATTGTCTCCTGACTTGCCCTTCGATGCGACTTTGATGCTCTGGCCAGCCAACAGTCTCCCCCCATTGTGCGGCTCAATTTCACCTCTAATGGGGGTATCGGGAATTGCAGTCGAGGCTTCAGGATCAGGGTGCTCTATGACGGCGAGCTAGCCGGCCAAGTGGCACTTGGAAGTGTTGGAAGGATAACCGGGAGGGGTCTAAGCTCCCCCTAAAGGGGGGTCGAAGCAGATTCCCGCAGAAAGTAGGAGAGCACATGACTGCGACACTTTCGAACCAGCCCCACGGAGGAAGCGCGGCGGCGCCTGCCAAGGGTGGCTGCGAAGTATGTGCTACCGCCCCGGTACGTCCGACGCCCATATCCGAGATCGTGGCCGCGTTGCGCAAGGTCGAAGGCCTTCAGGACCTCATTGAGGGCGAGTATTACTGGCTCGCCACCCACGGCAGTGAACGCATCGCCGCCGACCCGGCGGTCGTCTTCCGGGAAGACGAACCTGCGCACCATCTCAACATCATCCTCAAGGGTGAAATTTACGTTCATAGAAGAAATTCGGGCTCGGTATCGCTGTTCATCGGCCGTACGGGGCAGATCACCGGCAAGCTGCCCTTTTCGCGGATGACTGCATGGGCCGCGGAAGGTAGCAGTTCCGGTTGCTTGTGGGTGCTCGACATTCATGAAGACCTATTTCCGGAAATGCTTCTTGCGATCCCTTCGATGGCCCAGCGCTGCGTGTGGATCCTGCTCGATCGAACGCGGGACTTCACGCGTGCCGATCAGCAGGCGGAGAAGCTGGTCGCGCTAGGAAAGCTGGCGGCCAATCTCTCCCATGAACTCAACAATCCGGCGTCTGCAGCCCAGCGAGCCGCTTAGCCTGTCATCCATGATCGACAGAGACCAGGAATTATGCACCCTGGGCCGATTGTTCCGCTCCGATGAAGAGCTTTCCAATTACGTTGCATGGAGCAAGAGAGCTTTGTTGGCGATCAAGGCGGAAGCGGCGGCGAAAACTGTCGCTCAGGGGTCCTTGTCAGAGGGCGACCGCGAGGAGGAGTTTATCGGTTGGCTGGAGGCGCATCGGGTTCCCTCCGCATGGGCCGTAGCGCCGGCGTTTGCGCGAGCGAATCTGCCGCTGCGATTGCTCGATGAGCTGGCTTCTGTGATCAGCTCCAGCGCCCTTCCAGCTGCGGTGACCAGCTTCTCCACTTCTCTGGACGCCAGCAACATGGTCGATGCTGTCTCTGAGTCATCCGCGCGTATCTTCACCATCGTCAGCGCCATTAAGGACTACTCCTACATGGACCAGGCGCCCATCCAGGAAGTCGACCTGGCGCAGTCGCTGGAGAACGCTTTGGCGCTGCTTCATCCACAATTGCAACAAATGGTGGTGGTGCGCGACTACGACCCGGCAATGCCTCTGGTTACTGGATTCGGGGGGAACTGAGCCAGGTGTGGACGGCGCTCATAGAGAACGCCATCGATGCCACCCATGGAGAGGGCACGGTTAAGGTGACCACTCGATCGAGAGGAGAAATGGCGTTTGTGGAGATCTGGGATGACGGCGTGGGAATCGACGCCGCACTTTCTACACGCATCTTTGAGCCGTTCTTTACCACCAAGCCCCTGGGGCAAGGGCTTGGTCTCGGCCTGGACACGGTACGCCGAATCGTGGGTAAGCATTTCGGCTCAGTGTCAGTGCAATCGGTACCGCATGCGACTTGTTTTCAAGTGCGGCTCCCGCTGGATCGTCCCCACATCTACTAAGCGCGGTTTGCCGGGGAGAATGCTTTTCGAGGAGAAAGGCTTGAGCGACGCGGATACCGCGTGATGCTCCACTGCGAACTAAGTCCAGCGGGAAGTCCCTTCTTCTAGCAGGAGCCGTCCAGTTCCTGATGGGGTTCTTATATGACGCCGACCGCTTGCGAAGGGTCATGGCTGAACTCAGCCGTGGGCCGGGACGCAAAGCTACAATGGGTAGAACTCTCGGAGTTCCTCATTCGTGACGACCGTGTTTCAGAAGCCGAAGAGCGGGGAAGATAGCGATTCCGGCTCGTCTCCGCGCATGTTCTACGGCTGGTGGATTGTGGTCGCGGCGTTCCTCAACCTCTTTTTCGCGGTCGGAATCATCTTTTACGGCTTTCCGGTTTTTTATCCCGCGTTTGTGGCCTCTCTAGGGTTCACGCGAGCACAGGTCACGCAGGGTTTTTTGCTCGGCTTTCTCGTGGTTGGGCTACCTTTCGGTTTGCTGGCTGGAGCGTTGATCGATCGAATCGGCGCCCGTTGGGTGATTCTGTCCGGGGTAGGCTTTATCGGGATGCCGCTGATTTTGATGAATTGGATGACGAGATTTTGGCAGTACGAATTGCTCTGCGTCGCGGAAGTACTGGGCTACACACTGGCGGGACCGATTGCCAACCAGGTTCTTATCGCACGGTGGTTTCGCGTGCGGCGCGGCCGGGCGATGGGTTACGCGTACTTGGGACTTGGCCTGGGTGGGGTGGTTGCTCCTGCGCTGGCGAATTTACTGATTCGGAATTTTGGATGGCGCCACGCACTGGAAATTACCGGAGTGCTCATCCTGATCGTGCTCTTTCCGGTTGGATTCTGGATTACACGCTCGGCTCCAAATGAGATGGGTCTTACGCCGGATGGGGTTCTACCGGAATCCAGCGAGAATGGCGATTTGGCTGAACCCGCGTCCAGCGGAATCTCGGCTGCGGTACGCACCGCCAACTTCTGGCTCATCTTAGTGGGAGCCGCACTTGTTATCGGCGCGATCAACGCCGTGATTCAACATTTCATCCTGTTTATGAAAGACCAGGGGTATTCGACAACAACGGCTAGCCGCTTGCTGTCGATTCTGCTCGCATCCAGTCTTGGTGGCCGCGTGGTGGTAGGCTACTTTGCCGACCGCTTCAAGAAGAAGAACACCATGGCGCTGTTCTATCTGATGATTGGCGGGGCTATTCCATTGCTGTGTATCGCGCGCCAGCCCTTGGCGGCCTTGGCGTTCACCGTAGTTTTCGGCTTTGCCATGGGCGCCGATTACATGTTGATTCCCTTGGTGACGGCAGAATGTTTTGGAGTCGCCTCGTTGGGCAAGTTATTGGCCTTGATCATCATGGGATATTCCATTGGGCAATGGATTGCGCCGTGGGCCACAGGGAGAGTCTTCGATGCCTTTCATGGCTACAGCTTGGCATGGGCCATTCTGAGCGTCGCAGGCTTATTGGGCGCGGTTGCAATCTACGCAATTTCCGTTCGATCCGGAACGGGAGCTGTGAGCACATTGGATTGACAAACTTCACGCTACTGGACTATTTCTACAGAAATAGAACAGGTTCTACCAGGAAGAACACTGGGGCCGCTGAATAACCGATTCTGATAGTGAGGTGCTTTCGCGTGTCTGAAAATGGCGGGTCGTCAAGTTTGGGACTAAATCGCCAGGAGAATTCTTTCAAGCGTGAGCTCCTCTCCAGACGAGAGGTGGCGCGAAGACTTCTCGGACTGACTGGAGCATGGTCACTGAGCGGACTGCATCCTGTCTGGGGCCATCTCCTGAATGGGACCCCGCTTCTTTCCCACAGTGATATCGACTTAGCCAGCCCAAATTGGAAGCCACTGTTTCTATCACCCGAACAGAGCGAGGCTTTGCAATCCCTCTCGGAAGCAATCGTTCCCGGATCCACAGCAGCGCTTGTGAATCGCTTCATTGACTTGTTGCTTAGCGTGGACACCGCCGCTCGTCAGCATAAATTTCTCGCCTCTCTTTCGGCCCTGCAGGAGGAAGGAGAGCGGCAATTCGGTAAATCTTTTCAGGGACTTTCTATGTTGCAGCAAAATTCTTTGCTTACTGCTGTTTCCATTTCCCCGGAAAACAACACAACTCGAGAATCCTTCGAAGATCTCAAAGAGTGGATTACGGGTGCGTACTATTCTTCTGAAACGGGAATGAAAGAGCTTGGGTGGACGCCCAATCGCTTCTTTCCCAACTTCCCGGGATGCACTCATCCGGAAGAGCACCTGACATGAATCTTGCTGCCAATCGGTCCAAGCAACTCTATGACGTTCTGATTGTGGGTTCCGGCGCATCCGGCGGGTGGGCCGCAAAACGACTGACCGAAGCTGGGCTAAAAGTGGCATTGGTGGAAGCCGGACGTCCGCAATCGTCAAAGAATTTTTCCGAGCATACCCCCAAATTCGAGTTGAAGTATCGCAACATGGCGCCGGAACTCATGCGCAAGACGCGCCCAATTCAATCCAAGCTTTACGCCGCCAGCGAGTACAACTACGACTGGTTCTGCAATGACATCGACGAGCCCTATACGACGCCTGCCGACAAACCTTACAACTGGCTCGGCCGAACGCGCATGGTTGGGGGCCGCACAAATGTTTGGGGCCGCCTCAGCCTGCGCTTTAGCGACTGGGACCTGAAAGCTGCTTCTCACGATGGGTGTGGTGAAGACTGGCCGCTAAGCTATAAGGATCTCGCACCATACTACGACCTGGTAGAGAGATACATCGGCGTCACCGGCATGGCCGAAGGCCTGGAAGGGCTTCCGGACGGACAATTTCAGCCGGCGATGCCGCTTACCTGCCAGGAAACCATTTTCAGGAATCGCGTAAAACAAAAGCTCGGTCGCACGGTGACCCTCTCACGATCGGCGAACCTCACCCAGGCGCTGAATGGCCGAAGTCCCTGTCATTATTGCGGCCCCTGCGAACGCGGCTGCATGACCCATTCGTACTTCAATTCCTCTTTTACAACGGTTGCTGATGCTATGCATTCGGGCAACTGTACGCTGATTACGGATGCCATGGTGCACAAGGTGTTGATGGACCCGGACGGGCGCCGGGCACGTGGTGTTTTGTATATTGACCGGAAGACTAAGCAGGAGCGAGAGGTCTACGGACGTGTGGTCATTCTGTGTGCCCAGGCGCAAGAGTCGGTTCGCATCCTGTTGAATTCGGAAACGCCGCAACATCCAGGCGGCCTTGGCAATTCCAGCGGCGTGCTTGGCCACTACTTCATCTCTCATGCTGCGATGGCCGGTGGAGCGGGGGAATTTCCGGCGATGGGTTCGACGCCCACCATGGGAGGACCTGTAAGGCCGGTGGGCATTTACATCGCCCGTTTTCGCAACACAAAGAATCAGCCGGCCTCGAAGAATTTCCTGCGAGGTTACGGATATGAAGGGTACTCCAGTACGCAGTTCAACTGGAATGCCCCTGGGTACGGCGAAGCGTACAAGAAGGCGCTGCATGAGCCGCAAGTTACGCTCCGCATCACCGGCTATACCGAAATGCTGCCGCGTTGGGACAACTTCGTAGAGATCGATCGCACCGTGAACGACGCTTACGGGATCCCCGTGCTGAAGATTCATATGTCGAATGGTGAAAACGAAGCGGCGATGCTAAAAGACATCGGGGAATCGGCTGTCGAGATGCTGGAGGCGGCGGGAGCCAGGAATATTCGCATGAATACAATGCCAACTGTGCCCTATTGGGCTGCGCATGAGGCGGGTATGGCGCGCATGGGCAACGATCAAAAAAAATCAGTCTTGAATCAATTTCAACAAACGCACGATGTCAAGAATCTCTTTGTGATGGATGCGTCGAGTTTTACTTCCAATCCGTGCCAAAATCCTACGTTGACGATTATGGCCTTGTGTGTTCGCTCTTGTGATTACCTCATGGGCGAGTTGAAGCGAGGTCAGGTTTGATGATCGACACCATCCTCGATGAAGGTCAGCTGGAAGAGCGTCTAACGCTTCCCTCCGAACGGGATGTTGCCGCTGCGTCTCAGCTCGGAGGAGACGTAATTATCCTGGGCGCAGGCGGAAAAATGGGACCGAGTTTGGCTGTGCGCATGGGCCGGGCTATTCAGAGAGCGGGGCTAAAGCATAGGGTGTTCGCCGTGGTGCGTAAAGATAGGCATGGTCTTTTCCGGGGACTTTCCGACCGCTTGGAAATTGTTGAAGCCGACCTCCTCCATCCGAATGGCTTCGATACTCTACCGGATGCACCGAACGTGGTCTTCATGGTCGGCCGTAAATTTGGATCTGTGGGCGATCTACCTCTCACCTGGGCAACCAATGCATGGATAGCCGGATTGGCGGCTCAGAGGTTTAAAAGTTCAAGGATAGTTGCGTTTTCAACCGGGAATGTCTATCCATTTGTCTCGGTGGATAGCCTGGGCGCCAACGAGCGCACAGCCGTCGCTCCGGTAGGTGAGTATGCTCAATCAACTCTTGCCAGAGAACGTATCCTCGAATATTTCTCGAATGTTCATCGAACGCCGGTCCTGCTCTTGCGGCTCAATTACGCAATTGATCTGCGCTATGGCGTTCTGCTTGACATATGCGAGAAGGTTTTCTCTGGAGAGCCAATCGACTTAACAACAGGCTTCGTGAATGTCATCTGGCAAGGCGATGCCAACTCCTATTGTCTCCGCTCGTTTTCTCTCTGCGATTCGCCCGCGAGGATTCTCAACGTCACGGGTCTGAAAAACCTTTCCGTTCGCGCAGTTGCGGAAAGATTCGGCCATCGCTTGGGCAAGAAGCCAAACTTCATCGGAACGGAATCGAAGAGCGCCCTACTCAGCGATGCATCTCGATGCGCGGAATTGCTAGGGGCGCCTGATATCAGCGAGGAGCGATTAATCGAAATGACAGCCGATTGGTTCGCTGCTGGGGGGGTGACACTTGGAAAACCAACCAGGTTTGAGAGACGCGATGGTAACTTCTAGGATCCCAAACGCATTACTTGCCGCCGTCGCTTTGATTGCGTTCTATGCGGTCTTCGTGTGGCCGGCACCCGCGTACAGCAACGCGCGGGAAGCAAGCTTGTCCATTCAAGACGACTTCAACTCAGGCAACTTGAATGCCTGGGAGATGCCCTTCGCCGAAGACTGGGAAATCCTCACGGACGGAAGCCTCCATTATCTCCATATGAAACGCTCCCGGCCGCCTGGTGTTCCTCGCCGCCCACTGCAGTTTGCACGGTTGAAAGGCGTAAAGGCCCGGCAGCTTTTCGCTTGATGTGAAGGTGCGCCGCGCAGGTGGTTCGATGATCATCGTCTTCAACTATGTGGATACGCTTCACTTCTACTATGTTCACCTTTCTAAAGATCCTGGAACTCAAGTAGCCGTTCATAACGGCCTATTCATTGTTGACGGGGGAGATCGCCGGCGGATCGCCGGATTGGATGCCTCTGCGGCGTTGCCAGACCGCGCCTGGCACGATGTACGAATCGTTCGCAATGTCAGCTCAGGCTCCATTCAAGTCTTTCGTGGACAAGCAAACGACGCCACGGTTTTCGGTGATAGACCACACCTTCACAAGTGGGCAAGTTGGAGTTGGTTCCTTTGACGAAACGGGCGACTTTGCTGACTTCCGCCTGGATTCAGATGACGCACAGCGTTCCACTGCCAGAGCCTTTCCCTGAGGTTCGCAATGATGTCAGCTGGCAAGCTCTGTCCGATATCGTTGGACGCAACCTGGATTTCCCGGGCTCTGCTGTTGTCAGGGGAGGCCGGATGGAACCAAAATGCGGCTGACTGGGCAGTCTTTTTCAGGCATGGTACGGTGCTTGGATTCTCCATGGGTGATCGGCTGCTGGCAACTGCGGCGGCGCTCCCCTATGGCGACCACTTCGGATGGATTTCGATGGTGCTGGTCACCGCCGAATGGCGCCGGCAAGGCCTTGCTACCCGGCTCGTCGCAGCCTGCACGTCACTCCTGCGTGATGCGGGTCGAGCGGCTCTTCTGGATGCAGCACCGGCTGGGACAGGAATCTATGCAGCACTCGACTTCGTGCCACTCGGCACGATGGAACGCTGGGAAGGTCAAGGTGGCAGGGAGGGCCTGGCTGCAGCCGTTTCCCCGAACCTGGCGCTCGACCAATTGGCGTTTGGGGCTGACCGTTGCTTCTTGTTTCAGGATTTCCTGTCGCGTCCCGGCAGTCTCGCGTTCGGTTCTCCGCACGGCTTTGCGATATTGCGCCACGGTTCCTCAGCTTGCCATCTAGGCCCCATCGTTGCTCCGCCCTCGGAAGCGCATGCACTGGCGACGGATGCAATCCGCGCAGCTTCAGGCCGAGTCGTGGTGGATGTGCTGGATGCAGGGAGCGCGCTCATTCCGACGCTCGCCGAGCATGGCTTTCGACTTCAGCGGCGCTTTACCCGCATGGCGCCTTGGACTCGCGGCGCTGCCCGGTGATCCAGCATCGATGATGGCTGCCGCCGGACCGGAATTCGGGTGAGTGGACCACGCACTAGCGACTGCTAAACTGACACCGGAATCCAACAAATGGCCGCAAAGAACCACATTGACCTGGTCGTTAAGACGATGGCAGTTCTTGAAGCCCTGACCAATAGCGAATATGGCAAACCACTTAAGGAGATCGCCCAGGAAGTCGGTCTCGTGAAGAGTTCTGCGTTTCGCATCCTGTTCACCCTGAAGCAGGCCGGCTACGTGGAACAACCCGAGACGAATGGAGTCTACCGGCTCACGCTCAAGACCGCAGCCCTGTCACGGCGTAACGCCAAACGCTTGGGGCTGGCGACCGTCGCGCGACCCCACCTCACGCGCCTTCGCGAGAAACTGGATGAATCAGTAGCCCTGGCAGAACGTCAAGACGAGGCCGTCATTCTGATTGATGTCCTCGAGACCTCGCATCCTCTTCGGCTGACCTTCCATATCGGAGATGATTGCCCCATACACGCAACGGCGCTCGGTAAAGCGGTGGCTGCATTCCTCTCGCCGGAGGATCTTGCGAGGTTTCTGGACAAGTCGAAGCTCGCCCAGTACACGGAAAAGACCTATACCAAAATGCGCGACCTGAAGTCGGACCTGGAGCGCACGCATAAGACGGGTTATTCCTTCAACGATGAGGAGACCGTGGCAGGCGCCTTTATCGTTGGTGCTCCCATCTTCGACTCCCAGTCGGCCGTCTGTGGATCCGTCAGCGTCAACATCCCGACGGCCCGGTGCTCGGCAGCGCGGAAGAAGGTGCTGATCACTTCAGTGGTCGATGCCGGCAAGCACATTTCGGCTGACCTGGCTAGCATTGGCTTCGTGCGCTAGACAACCTTCGCTTGAGAGATCGAGCAAGTGCTCGTTCATAACAACCAACGATCCA
The DNA here is from genome assembly GCA_963815175.1 of uncultured Acidobacteriaceae bacterium. Classification (GTDB taxonomy): domain Bacteria; phylum Acidobacteriota; class Terriglobia; order Terriglobales; family Acidobacteriaceae; genus PALSA-350. The sequence goes on along the minus strand of CAWFGM010000046.1, from coordinate 45,555 downwards.
GGTTCTCTTGAACGAACTGGTCGTCGATCAAATGCGGATACGCTGCTGTCACGCGATCGAGATCCTCGGCCTGGCCGGGCGACAGATCTTCCGCTGGATCCAGGCACCACCGGCCGGCCAGAAGCCCCTGTCTGCGGAGAATCTCGTTGACGCCTGCGATGCATCCATGGAAGTGATGTGCAACGTCGAAGAGCGCCGCATTCATGTCCGTCACCTCTGCGTTTCGCAGGAACCACTTCGCATCGATCGGCTCCGTCGACTCCACGACCCGATGGAGTTCTCGCTGCAACTCCACTGCGCGAGCCGTCCACACCGCCCAATGTCCAAGCAAACCGCCGGCGAACCGAAGCGTCTGTCCGCCAAATTGGAACTTGGAGAGCAGGTCCAGAACAATGTGGTCGTCATTGCCCGTGTAGAGAGCAATCTCGCCTGCGCGGCCGGATGCAGCTACCCCGCGCAGAACATCTTGGGTTGCATAGCGATCGAAGGGAGCAATCTTGATCCCGATCACGCTCTCGATCTCGGCGAATGCTCGCCAAAACTCAAATGGAAGAGACTGGCCGCCAACAGCCGGCTGAAGGTAAAAGCCGATGACGGGAATGATCTCTCCAACCGCGCGCACGTGGGCGATCAATTCTTCAATCGATGCTCCGGCTAAAGCACTGAGGCTTAGTAGTGCCGCATGGTAGCGAAGATTGCGGGCGATCGTGGCTTCTCGTATGGCCTGCGCCGTTTTCCCGCAGACACCCGCAATACGAATCACATCGCTGCCCAAGTAGCTCTTCAGCCGCCAAAGCCAGCACGGGCTGATATAACCCGATCTTCGGGTCGCGGATCTGAAACTGCGTCGTGTGCACACCCACCGCGACGCCCCCGGCACCTGCCGCGAGATAGTACCTTGTGAGTGCACGTTGACGCCGCTCGTCCAGTTTGCGTTTCCCGGTGAGCGCCAGTGGGTGGGCCGGAATGACCGCGCCTGTCTTGAACGAATCCTGCCAGTTGAACGTCAGAAGGTACCATCGCGGCCTTTCCAATTCCTGCGGAAATTCGCGAACCGAGAGCGCATTCATGCCTGCGACGTTCAGAATCCCCTGCAAGCGAAACTAGCGCCTATTCGCTAATAGAATGCATTCTACTTTATTTATCACTGGCGTTTCAGCAGATCGACGTTGGCAAGTATCCTGCGCACCTTTTTAGGCGAGATAGAGAGGCGCTCGGCCACGCGAGAGACCTTTCTGCCTTCTCTGATCCATACTTTAGGTATCACCAGCTCTGCGAATTCCTCTGTAACTTCCTGGAAAGTTTTTTCTCCCGTGATGCCTTCAGACCAGGCGCGCAACATCTCATCGACTCCCGTTGCCCTGATAATTCTGGCCTTCAGCACAATCAGTTCTTTCGATAAATGGTCGAGATCATCTTTTCCCAGCAGCTCGCCGGCCAGCGCAGCGAAAGTCTTCGCTGTTTCCCAATCCTGAAAGAATTCATTGGCCGCCACCGAACTCCGGGCGATGTAGGCCCCCGCGAGCAGGCGATTATTTTGCGTAAGCTTGGCCAGAGCAATCGCATCTTCGGAGTAGGTTCGGGCAAGGTGACCATGCAGGGATAGATCCGCCGACTCGCCGACCTGCTCTTCCACTCGCTCGTTCTGAACCGTAGCTTGAAGAATGCGCGATCGAGCCATCAAGATGTGATCCTGCCGTTCTTCCCCCAGACGGTAGGCTTTAGCCGCCTCACCCTCTGCTCGATCGATATCCCCGCTATCCAGGTGGAGATGACCGGCATTCACCAGAACAGATCCGGTGCCAGAGTGATGATGCTGGCGAGAGTAAATTTCACCCGCCCGGCCAAGCAGAGCCAACGCATCCTGGCAGATTTCCAGGTATCGGGCATGGTCGGCCCCTCTCGCCTTACCCGACTTCGACCGATGCAGTAGATCCAGTGCGATCAATCGCTTGACGTAAGCAGCATTGACGAGTGCACGGGCCAGGTTGGGGTGGTCCGGGACGGCGCAAGAGTAAATGGCAACTGCTTTCTCAAAATGAGCGAGGGCTTTCGTGTATTCGCCCGACCGCCGTACAAACCGTCCCCTGGCGGACTCAATGTTCCCCAGCGACAGAGCGTGCCCAGTTGATTTCAGCTCACTCTCTGCCAAATCCAGCAGGCGCATAGCCTCCCGCCGTTCGCCGCGCTGAAACAGTAGCCAGCTTTCGTGAATGTTGGTAACGGCAACAAGCTTCGGAGCCTTCATTTCCCGGGCCAGCCTCTTCGCTTCCCGGATATGGTGCAGAGCGGGCTCGTATTCTCCTTGCCTGCGGTGCGCCCGGCACTTCCAAAAGTGTGCCACCACCACGAGATACGGCTCCATAATCGTGGTTTCGGTCTGCAGTACAAAGTTGAAGATCGATATTGCCTGGGCGTCTTCAGCAAGAAACGCCAGATGCCCCTCGACCATCCTGAGGTATAGGTAATCGCAGATGGGCATCCGGCCTCGAGCGCACGTCGATGAACCGTGCGGCGATGCCGTTGAGATAGTCGACATTGCGAAATCCCAGATCGACCCACTGTGCGATGCAGAGCAGATAGGCTGCGGCATGGGGATCTGTCGGCTGCAGGGCCTCCAGCTCTTTTTCTGCCCGGGCCAGCAACTGGAAGCCGTCTGCGATACGCCTGTCGACAAGCGCCGCGTTCAGTTTGTCCAATAAACCCTGAGAAAGCGTCATGACTCCATCGTATTTCAGCAGAGACATTCTGGACATGCAAATACAATTTTTAGTCATACGAATAGTCCGTTGGCGCCCGCATAAAGGCGTCAAATGTCCGCTTTTATCAACAAAATTCCGAATTTTGCTCATCGACTCAACACGTCCAAAGAGGACACGTCCGAATCGGACGACCTGCTGTTTGTTTTGTGCAAATCCGCCCGGTACTGTGGTTTCAGATCAACCGGGAAATGCTCTCGGCGGACGACACGGTTGACCTCCTTCCCCAAGTCAATACAAATCCAGTTCGCGAGGTAAAGCAGTGATGGAAGCATTGTCAGGCGATGCGTCTCTTCCGGCGGCGTCCGGCCCCTCAGCGCTGTTCGCGCTCAACAGCTCAATCGTGCTTGCTCGGCGTCTGATGGAAATCGGCGCGCTGGCTACGAATTGTTACGGGCAACTGCAGACCAGCCGAAAGCGTTGACCGCTCCCCGCGCACATTGCTTTCCATTGCAGAGACGGTGCGCAGATTGAACGCTGCACGGGAAGCTGCAAACCTGCTCGAGCACCCTCTGCATGTGCTCGCTTGCACAGAAGCACGCAACGCGGCGGCTTTAGAAGACGATGACGATGTGCGCGACCGGAGATTCCTGAGCGGGATGAAGACCGGGGACAACTCTTATGTTTATTGTGGAGGTCTCGATGCGGCCATCTCTCGCGCGCTGGTGTTTGCCCGGTATGCGGAGGTAGTTTGCTTGCGCAGCCACAGTACCGATCTTGCAGAAGCGGCACATTTCGCTTCTGAGGTGCAATCTTCGTTTCCCGGCAAGAAGCTGGGCTTCGGTCATATGCCGATGCCGGACGGAGTCCGCTGGAACGAGCTCGACCACCGGGCTTTCGCGGCGCGGCTGCGCCAGATTGGATACGACTTCTACTTTGTAACCCAGTTTGGGCAAACGACCTTTCCCCATGCTCCGGCGTCCGGTGCGTGGGTGCTCATCGATGACGCGCGTGAGAACCCAATCGATGGAGGATGAGACATTGCCGGCTCTCACTGCCCATAGAATGCGTGTTCCCTTGGGAAATCCTCATTCCGCCAGTCACCGCGCGACGTTTGAAAGGTCACGGCGCAGGGCCGCATCGGCTAGGAAGAACTTCTGAACTCGCAACGGCCGGCTTAGATCGATTGGGAGCGTTTAGAAAGGTCAATCCGATGATTGGGAACGGCAGATATATTTATCGCTTCGGCAATCGCGCCATTGATGGCGACGGGTCCATGCGCTCGGAATTGGGAGGCAAAGGCGCGGGATTGGCCGAGATGACATTGCTGAATATTCCTGTGCCGCCCGGGCTTCACTATCTCAACCAGCGTCTGCCGCTACTATCTTGAACATAAGTCCCTACCGCCTGGCTTCGAGCAGGAGCTCGCTGCCGCAGTGACCTGGCTTGAGGGTGCGGTGGGGCGCGCATTCGGCGACGTTGCCAATCCGCTCTTAACCAGCGTGCGCTCGGGCGCGGTTGTCTCCATGCCAGGAATGATGGACACCATTCTGAATGTAGGTCTCACGCGAGAAAACCTGCAGGGTTTGGCGGCGCAGAGTGGCTCGCTCCGATTTGCGCTCGACTCCTACCGCCGCCTGCTGCAAATGTATGGGACGGTCGTGCTGGAAGTTCCCAAAAAGGAGTTTGATCTGGTCATGGAATCGATCAGGCCTGGCCACCTGTGGTGAGGACCTCTCGGAAGCTGAACTGCAGGCCGTAGTGGAAGGATTTGAGCAGGCGATTCAGAGGTTACGCGATGAAGGACCTTCCATTGACCGCCGAACAGCAATTGTCGATGGCGATTAACGCAGTCTTCGAATCCTGGGGAAACGAACGGGCCCAATACTATCGACGGCTCAATAAAATCCCTGATGATTTGGGTACCGCGGTTACGGTCCAGGCCATGGTCTTTGGCAACGCTGACGCGCGAAGTGGAACCGGCGTAGGTTTCACCCGAAATCCGTCGACTGGAGAAAACGCCATTTTTGGGGAATTCCTGGTCAACGCTCAAGGCGAGGACATCGTGGCCGGGTCCCGCACGCCGGTTCCCATCTCGGCGCTGGCAAACAGCATGCCCGAAATATACGAAGAGCTAAGTTTCATCACGCGCCGTCTTGAGCAACACTATCGCGAAGTGCAGGATTTCGAGTTCACCGTGGAAAATGGGAAGACTATACCTGCTGCAGACGCGAACAGCGAAGCGGAGTGCGTTGGCAGCGGTCCGGATTGCTGTCGAGATGGTGTCAGAAGGGCTCATTACCCGTAAGGAAGCAGTTGCCCGGATCAAGCCGGCCAGTGTGACGGAGATAACCGCTCAGCAGCTCGACTTCAGCCTCGGAGTTCCCGAAGTGATCGCACATGGGCTATCGGCTTCTCCAGGGGCGGCAGTCGGCAGGATTGCGCTTTCGGCAGCTGCGGCCGTCGCCGCTGCCGCCGGGCGCGATAGCGATCCGGTCATCCTGGTGAGTCAGGAGACGACCGCAGACGACATCCACGGTATGGCCGCCGCCATCGGTTTCCTCACGGCTCGCGGAGGAGCTACAAGTCACGCTGCCGTGGTGGCGCGCGGCATGGGCAAGTGCTGCATCACGGCGGCCAAAGACATCCACGTGGATTCTGACGCAGGTGTCCTGAGAATCCATGACCTCGTTTTCCGGGAAGGAGATTGGCTCTCTCTTGACGCTTCCACAGGTCGTGTCTTCGCAGGAAAGCTGCCGCTGCAAGTTGCTGAGACAGAGCACAAGGCTCTCGATACGATCGTCGGATGGGCCATGGAGCAAGGCCCGATCGCAATCCGTGCCAACGCCGATACTCCGGAGGATGCTTCGAACGCGCGAGCGTCGGGAGCCCTTGGCATAGGGCTTTGCCGCACCGAGCACATGTTTTTCTCGCCCCAGAGATTGCCGCACGTGCGCGCGATGATCCTTGCTTCTTCAACCGAAGATCGGAAACAAGCTCTCGAGAAACTGCTGCCTATGCAACAAGACGATTTTGAGGAGCTTTTCCGGGAGATGTCCTCGCTGCCGGTCACAATCCGTCTGCTCGATCCGCCATTGCACGAATTTCTACCTTCGTTGAAGGAAACAGAGACTGAGCTTTTTCTGGCGAAAGAAGCCAGGGATTTGCCGGCCATTGAGCAGCTGGAACAGCTGGCAACGCGCATACAGAGTTTGAGCGAAACCAACCCCATGATGGGACATCGCGGCTGCCGCCTCAGTATCAGCTACCCGGAGATCCTGGAGATGCAGGTGAGGGCCATTCTGCAGGCTGCGCTGAAAGTGGCGGCTGAAGGATTCGTGCCAGTTCCGGAGATCATGGTGCCGCTCGTCGCCAGCGCCGAAGAGATGCGATGGCTTCGCCGGCGGATCGACGAAGTCGCGGCCGAAGTTTTCGCTAATCACCGCGCCAGCATCGACTATAGCGTTGGAACCATGATCGAGTTGCCGCGGGCTGCGGTTTGCGCCGGGGCGATTGCGCAATATGCCGATTTTGCTTCCTTCGGGACCAACGACCTCACCCAGATGACGTTCGGCTTTTCACGCGACGACGCCGGCAAATATATCGACCGTTACCTCGAAGAGGGAATCTTGAAGGTAGATCCTTTCGTCACTCTTGACCGTGAAGGTGTCGGCGCACTCATTGCGATGGCCATCACGCAAATGCGAGCGGTCAAGCCGGGAATCAAGATAGGTGTCTGCGGCGAACATGGGGGAGATCCCTCTTCCATCGAGTTCTTCGTATCAGCCGGTGTGGACTACGTCTCCTGTTCTCCTGCGCGATTGCCTGTAGCCCAGATAGCCGTGGCCCAGGCCAGAGGAATCACTCGCGGTTCAGAGCAAAACGTGGTGCGCATGTCGGCCGTCTAAAATTCTCGCGAACTTCCACATACGATACACGGGGAGAGCATTCGATGATTACGACCTTTCAGCAACATATCCTGCAACAACAGCGTGAAGTCCCATACGCTTCGGGGGATTTCTCCTGGCTTCTCTCGGGAATTACCCTTGCCGCGAAAATGATTGAAGCCAAGATCCGCTGCGCGGGACTGTGCAATATCGTGGGGACAGCCGGGCAAACCAATGTGCAGGGCGAGACCCAGCAGAAGCTTGACGTCTATGCAAATGAAGCGCTGCTGCACTGTCTTGGCGTCCGCGACTCGGTCGCTACACTGATCTCTGAAGAGAACGACGAGCCAGTCACTTTCGGCAGGGAACCGGACACGGGAAAATATGTCATCGTCTTCGATCCCCTTGATGGATCGTCGAATATCGATGTGAATGTGAACGTCGGTACAATTTTCTCCATCTATCGACGCAAAGGCGACTTCTCTCCCAGCCGGCGTCGAATCCGTCTTGCAGCCTGGGAGCTGTCAACTTGCAGCCGGTTACGTCCTCTACGGCCCCTCGACTGTTCTCGTTTACACAGCAGGCCGCGGAGTGTTCGGGTTCACGCTTGATCCAACGATCGGAGCCTTTGTCTTGAGCCATGAACAGATGAAGATGCCGGCGAAAGGCAAATACTATTCATGTAACGAAGCGAACATCAACCTCTTTCCGGAGCATTATCGCGCTTACATTCACGCACTGCGGGCGCCCGAACCAGGAGCCGCATATAGCTCGCGCTACATTGGTTCACTGGTCGCCGATTTCCACCGAACGCTCTTGAAGGGCGGTGTATTTTTGTATCCTCCAACGGAAAGTCACCCCAGTGGCAAGCTACGTTTGCTCTACGAGGCGAACCCACTTGCACTGATCGCGGAACAGGCAGGGGGAATCGCCACCAACGGCGAAGAGCCGATCCTGAACATCATCCCGAAAGCCATACACCAGAGAACCCCGCTGGTGATCGGTGGGCGCTCTGAAGTAGAAGCGTTTTCGGCGCACGTGCCGGCTCGCAGCCTTTCAGCTGTTTGAGGTGTTTGTAGGGGGGCAGATCGTCTCCCGGACAGAGGAATTGAATCTATCCAAGTCCTGACGGTCGGCGTAACGAGCGTTACTTTGCGAAGTCGTTGCGCACTACGGCGCCGCCCTTCATGACGAATCGCACGTGCTCCAGTTGCTTGACATCTTCCAGCACATTCCCGTCCACGGCAATCATGTCGGCGAATTTGCCTGGCTCGATGGCGCCAATCTGATCGGCCCACCCCATCAAATCAGCAGCATTGATGGTTGCGGATTGAATCGCCTGCAACGGGGACATTCCGTAGCGTGTCATCCATTCGAACTCAATTGCCTGGGTGCCGTGTGGGAAGGGGCCGGCGTCGGTGCCAAAAGCGATCTTCACGCCCGCCGCAAGGGCTTTCTTAAAACTGACCTCGTGGATTGCCATGCGGCTGGTTTTCCCACCAGACATGGCGAGGTCCGCCTTCTCTAGCGCGCAACAGTAAACGTAGAGCGTGGGCACAAGATAGATTCCTTTAGCCACCATCTTCCGAATCGCATCGTCGTCCAGCTGGATGCCATGCTCGATTGAGGCCACGCCCGCATCGATGCAGTAGTGGAGCCCTGGCCCGTCGTAAGCATGGCATGCAACCTTGATGCCTTTCAGCCGGGCTTCATCCACAATGGCTTCCATTTCTTCGCGGCTGAAGTCGGCGACGCTGACCTCTGTTCCGTCCGGCAGAAATCGATAGCGATCCGTTCCGTAAACCTTGATCAGGTCCGCGCCATAATTAAATTGTTCGCGGACGGCTTTGCGCGCTTCGAAGGGACTATCAATTGTTTGTACGCCGACAGGAACAGTTACTTCCGGCGAATATCCTTCAAGTCCATACCCTCCGGTGGTGGAAATGCCTCGCGTGGCGACTTTGAGGCGCGGCCCCGGAATCAGCCCCTGGTTGATCGCATTGCGCACATCGACGTCGCTGTACATGGCGCCTTCGGTTTCGACGTCGCGCATGGCCGTGAAGCCGGCTTCAAGATCGCGCTTCACGTTCAGTGTGGCGAGTATCGTGCGGTATTGCCACGATTGCTTGAGCAGGATGTCGTCATAGTGCGAGTCGTCAGTATCCGAGAGCATGATGTGCGTATGGCAATCGATCAGCCCAGGCAGCACGGTGGCCCGCGTCAAATCCACGGCCGTTGCGCCTGCAGGAATCTGCACATCGCGGCTGCCGGCGATACGCTCGATACGCTCGCCGCGTATGACAATCACTTGATCGCTGAGAAGCTTCCCGGAACGAACATCCAGCAGCTTGCCCGCGCGAACATAGGTCACGGCTGGTACTTCTGCCGCTGTCACGCTGGCGACGGCGATTGCCGCGCTAGCAATTACCAAAAATAGAGTTCCCCCCGATCGACGCATCTTGCCTCTCAGTTTTCTGTTGATTGGGCTGAAGACCTAAGATAACGGAAGAAGAGGACCTGCCGGCGGCAGGAACCGGTTAGACGGCGGTTCAGCCGATTCCTCGGAATGAATGCCCTAAGCTGTTGAGTTGTTTGGCGGACCCGATCGAGATAGAACCGATGACCTCTTCCATGCCATTCAATATAACTCCTGTTGTAATCGCCGGCATGCAGAGGGATCAAAAAGGCGAATAAAGAGCACTGCGCTCAAGAAAAGTGCCCTCGAATTTCGGTCCCCTTTTTCCCGGGACGAGGTGGAAAAGGGGTGGCGGGGCAAACCTTAAACTCTAACCGCACTCAGGCCGGCCTGGCATCTGTTCCGACCGCATGAAAGACACTCAACGCAGCCAAAACAGGAGAATCTCAGCTGTGGTTCTCATTGCGTGCCTCTGGCGCGTATTTATACCACGAGGAAATCGATCCATTGCCAAATCTTTGCCTTCTGTAAAGGTAACTACTTAATCCGCGATCGCGTGCCTTGATTTTCACTGTCATCCTATAAATCTGCGACGTTGCCAGTCCAAATGTCTGTACTAGACACGCCGGCAATTGCTGGCGCCACACCGCGCGTCCGAAGGGTCATCTTCGACCAGCTCACGACTCTGACCTGACTTTCCAAGTGAGGTCAAATTAGTCCCGGGTTCAATACTTACCGTGGGCAACGGCTTGAGATCAGCTTCTTTGCTAATTGACCGAAGAAGGTTCGAATAAAGCCAGGCAAAAAATGAGACGCATTCAACTTGTCGAAAAGTGGGACAAAGACTGCCACACACACGATTCGCGTGGTTTGGCAGCGGCACGCTCTGGCGTACGAATCGAATGGAATCTTCGAACACAGGTCTCTAATCTCGCCGGGGTTCCTTGGTTGACGTTGAAACTCCCTGCAAATAGACTCTAAGTTTCAGAGAAGGAACCATTTCTTGCTAAAGCGCCGGACACTTACCTCGCAGGTTATTGAACATGTGCTAAGCCTGATCAAGACAAGAAAGGTGAAGGTTGGAGAAACGCTGCCAACTGAAAAGCGACTTACCGAAGTACTTGGTGTTAGTCGTACCTGTGTGCGGGAGGCTCTCAAATCGCTTGAATTTCTGGGCCTGGTCACGATTCGTCCGCGAATCGGAGCCGTTGTTCAGGAGTCCTCTTCGGCCATGCTCCTGAGCGCGCAGCACTTTTCTTCCGACGACCCTCAGAACGTCGACGTCCTGCAAGAGTTCCGCAACATCATCGAAGTAGGTATGGTTTCGCTTGCTGCAGAACGAGCTACCCGGGAGGACATCCTCTACATGGAGCGGGTGATTGAAACCTATGAGCGTGAGATCAGACGCGGAAAATTAGACTGCTATACCGACATGGAGTTTCACAAAGCGGTGGCTGCTGCGTCTAAGAATGCGATGGCGATCAAGGTGTGGGATGAGATCGCGCCGCGTCTCGCTGAGGTGCTCACTCATACTATCCAGATGCCCAAGGTGCCGGAGGAAAGCGTTCACGATCACCTTAGGATTCTTCGCGCGATTAAAGAGCGAAGTCCACAAAAAGCTCGAGCCGCAATGCGCGCTCACTTGAAGAATGCTGATTGCGTTCGCCGGGTAGCACGGCTTCAGCGTTCCGGAGCCGACGCGCAGCCTCATGCCGGAAGACACTTAGTAGCGAAAGCTGCAAAGGGCGTGTCAAAGCAGCGCAAGAAACCCTGATGTGACGATAGTGTCGATCCATGATCGGCAGTCTTCACTGCGGATTTGTAAAAATCGATTTAAGGCTGCTGGCTATGACGCGGGCATCGCCAGGCTGCAGAGCCTCGGGCATGATCACAACAGTCCCGGAAGCCGCAAGCTTCTCGAAAACACATATAGGCGGAGTGCCCTCCTGTAGCCTGTTTATCACTTTGCAGGCGTTGATTTTTGTCATGGCGGAGTCAATCCTGATGTGGACGTTGGGAACAGGTCTTCCATTGGCTTGGGGAAAAACCATGGCCGCCTGAACTCCGGGAAGCCCATCCAATACTGACGCGATGCTCTCCATTTCACTCATCCATTGCCGAAGTTCAGCTTCAAAATCGCGAAGCGGATATAGTTTGAGGGCCGTAATCAAACCTACGATCTCTTCTTTCCCTACTTTGAAACCACGGCCGACACCATGATGAGGTGGACCGGCGAGGACCCCCTCGGCGAGCAGGCGCCTGTATGGCCATGTTTCCGGGAAGACGTCCATGTCTTGATGTTGTAGTGCTGCGGACAAGATCAGGTCTTTCTTTCCGCAGAGGATGCCTGTGGATTGCGGACCGCGAATGTTCTTGCCTCCGCTGAACGCCACAAGATCAACGCCGCTGTCTATGAAGGCGCGTAGGTTGTTGGCAGGGGGAAGCTCCGCCGATGCATCCACAATGACAGGCAGGTCATGTTTGTGGGCAATGCCGGCAAATTCACGCAGAGGTACGACGCCGTCGTTAGCTCCCGCTAAAAAGAAGAGCGCCGCGGTTCGCTCAGAGATGGCTTTTTCCACTTCATAGGGAAAAGTATGGTAACTGAAGCCGACCTCCACAAACCGGGCGCCGGCCAGTCGTAATGCGTGATCGTAGTCGTTGCGATGCGATCTGTGTACGATGACTTCGTCTTTAACCCCGGCAGTGTCAGGAAGCTGATTCATGATCGCGACGTCCAATCGCGCCAGGCAGGCCGCAGCTGCCAGCGTTAAAGCGGCCGAGGCGCCACTGGTTACAATTCCCGCTTCTGCGCCGGTGCTTTGGGCGATGATGCGGCTTGCCGCTTCCTGCAGATCCTCCATCCGAATACAGGATTTTCCTGCCTCGCGCATTGCATCCATGACCTCAGGCATAGCGATACAACCGCCGAGTTTGGTGCTGTAGCTGCGTGCGTTGATGACGCGCCGAACCCCCAGTTCGTCGTAGATGCCGGCTTGTTCTGAGCGATCCATGCCTTCTCCTATCATTGAAAGACAACCGAGGTCTCTTCCACGCCCAGAGCCATCGTTGGGTTCAGCACAGTCATTTGATGGATCTGTTCTTCGGACACTCCCTCGCCGCGCAATAGAGGAAGAAATTTGTCGATGACGTGGGTATAGCCTTTGCCCCCATAGGCCGCAAGCTGAGTTTTGAAACAGAAGTCGCTGGAAAGGAGGATCTGAGATAAGTGGCCGGCCGCTATAAGCCTGGCCACGTTTTTGGCGCGCATGTGGTCCGTCGCGTAGCCATCCTTCTCGAACCCGATGTTATCAATGCCAAGAAACACACCTTTTTCGGCGATGGATGTCAGGCTTGTGGTGTCAATTCGATCCCCCAGGTGACTTATCAAAATTCGGCTAAAGGGCACGAATTCTTCCCTTAAAAGAGCAATCTGTTCGAGGGCCAACTCGCCAAAGTGTGTGGTATGCGTCACGATAGTGACGCCGGTCTTTTGTTGCGCTCGGGCACATGCTCGAAACACTCTCTCCTGTGCCGGAGTGATACTACCTCTCTCCGTTCCGATTTCGCCGATGACTCCAGCGCGCACACTGGTTCCGTCGACACCGACGGCGAGCTCGCGCACCACGATGTCTGCAAGTGCGTTCGTGTCGAGCTCATAAATAAACTTCGGATAAACCATCTCCCGGTACCAGGCTGCGCCCATGATGATGTTTACGCCGCTGGCCTCAGACAACCTGCGCAAAGCCGCGGGGTTGCGCCCGATGCCGCCGCTGGTGACTTCAACGACAGAACCGCCGCCTACATGCTTGTAATCGAGTAATTCCTGCGTGGCCAGCGCTTCATCATCAAGAATTCCGTCGTAGGTGCGCACGATGTTCCACAAATCAATCATGAAGTGTGTATGCGAGAGGGTGAAGCCCAGCGTATTGACCGATACCGGGCCCTTGACGGTCATTATCTGCATTCGGCGAAGAATCTCCTCTATTCGTGGACCATCCCGGTAAAACGAGCCTAGGTGGTAAAAATCCTGACCCAGCATAAAATGCCCCGGGCATTATTGCTAGTATCATCATACAAATGATGATGGAGACCAAGGAGCCGTCTTGCATATATTTTCTTGCGCAGCAATCTTCTGACGAGGGGAGATCAATTGCACTCGCAAACGGGTAACCGCCGGGTTGGCCTCTTTGCCTATCCCTGGGACATCATCGACACCGGAGTGGCAGAGTTCGTCGCCCATTCCGTGCAGCTCGGGGTCACCGAACTGCACGTGACCACCTGCTATCACAGCGGGAAGTTCCTTCTCCCCCGCAATAGCAGGCGCAAGGTGTATTTCCCCGAGCCTGGATGCGTATATTTTGCTCCCGCGCCCGATGCTTTCCGGCGGACCTTGACGCCGCCGGTCAGCGAACTTGCAGCAACCGGCTGGCTTGACCAGCTTGCCGGCGCGGCGCAGAGGCAGCAGATTGACCTTGCCGCCTGGACGGTCTTTTTTCATAATTCCAGTCTTGGCCAAGCCCATCCCGGTCTGACCTTGCGTAATCTCTTCGGTGATCCATATGGATTTGCTCTGTGCCCGAGTCATCGCCGCGTCCAGGATTATGCGGTGGACCTCTGTAAAAGTATCGAGGCCACCGGGGCATTCGCCGCCATTGACCTCGAGTCCATGGGATACCTGGGCTACGTTCACGGCTATCACCACGAGGTTGATGCAATCCCGCTTGGGCCGTTGGAAAAGTTCATTCTCTCGTTGTGTTTTTGTGAAGCCTGCCGGGCTACTGCGGCCCACGCTGGAATTCAAATCGATAGGCTGAGGGACACTTTGCAGCGAATCATCCTGCAGCGATTTAAGGCGGATCACGCAGCGGGCTGCGATCCCCAGAACGGTGAACAGATCTCGACGCTTCTCGCCTTGATTCCCGAAATGCAGGCGTTCGTCGCACTTCGATGTGCCAACATCGCGAGTCTTATCGCCCGCATAAGGGTTGAGTGCCCAAGAATAGAATTGAATCTATTTACGTCCAGCTTCGCCGGTTCTCCCTCTAATATCTGGATGGAGGGTATAGACTTTCTTTCTCTCAGGGAGCTGGTCGACCGGTTTGTCTTGCTGGCTTACAGCAGCGACCCGGATGCCGTTAACGGTGACCTGCTCTTTTGCCTGTCCTTAGTTGAGGACTCGTCGAAGTTGAACCTAACTCTGAATCTGGGCCTACCGGCGACACCGTCGCTTGCTGGCGCATCCAGGATCGTGCAATTTGCATTGGAGCAGGGCATCGGAGCGTTTGCCTTTTTCAACTACGGCTTTCTCGGTGATGGCCGGCTCGGATGGGTGCGACAATTGTCTGACTTTATCCATGACAAAAAGATCCACCGGCTTTAGACCATGACGAGCGCGATTAAAGTCGGGATCGTCGGTTACGGCGGAATTGGCAGGTTACACGCCCGCGCCCTTATGAATGTGCCGGGCATGAAGCTTACGGCCGTGGCAGAGACGAGATCTGCCCTGCTTGACGGGCTGGACCCCGCAATACAGCGATTTTCAGATTTCCGCGATATGCTCCAGCTGGATATCGACGCCCTCATTGTCTGTTCACCAACCAGCTTTCATACCGCCACTTGCCTGGACGCGCTCTCCTGCGGTAAGCATGTCCTTGTTGAAAAGCCGATGGCTACAACAGTTGAAGGAGGCCGGGCGATGTGCAATCGTGCCCGTGACGTTGGCCGCGTGCTTATGGTCGGTATGACGCACCGCTTCTATCCCGAGATGCGCGAGGCAAAACAGCTCGTGGACGATGGCGCCATTGGTGAAGTGCTTATGTGCAACGATACGATCATCGAGCCGCTGGGATCTCAGGCCTTGCCTGGATGGTATATGGATAAGGCTATGTCCGGCGGCGGAGTTGCCATGAGCGACGGTATTCATCTCATCGATCGTCTCCGTTGGTTCACTGGGGCAGAGGCGCGCCGGGTCATGGGATCGGTTGGGAACAAGTATTTCGCGGCGCCAATCGAAGACACTGCTCACATGTTTCTCTGGTTTGACCACGACGTTACTGCCCACCTGACCATGGCTTTCATGAAAGCAACCCATCCTCTTGTCTGCAGTCTGCAGCTTGTTGGGACCCAGGGAAGCTTGGTCGTTCACACATGGCAGGGATACACCCTTCACGGGCCGCTGGGCACGGAGCATAAGGTGCTCTACCAGGGCGAGCCTCATGCCTACAAAGTGCAGGTGGGCCTGGAGGCAGAAATCAGGGAGTTCGCCAGCGCCATCAGGGAGAACCGCTCGGCCGAGCCAACGCCGGAGGATAGTTTGAAGGCTCTGGAAATTATCGCAGCGTTTTATACTGCCGCGGGGACTGGCGCCATCGTCTCCCTCAGCTGACTAGAGCCGAACGCTTCGTTCGAGGAGGAATTGTGGATGCACGGTAAGCACTATCGACTGTCGACCTCAACCTACTTGCAGGCAGGATTGCATGGGATTTGATCTGCTGTTCAAAGGCGGCCATGTCATCGATCCGGGGCAGGGCATCGATGCGATTCTCGACGTTGGAATCACCCAGGGAAGAATATCTGCGATCGGTAAGGACTTGCCGGCGACCGGTTGTCTTCAGGTGAAGGATGCGCGTGGAAGCTATCTTTGCCCCGGACTGGTTGACCTTCATGGGCACTGGTATGAAGGAGATCTTTACGGGATCGATCCGCGAATATGCCTTGACCACGGGGTGACAACAGCCGTCGACGCGGGGTCGACGGGCTACGCAAATTTTCCCGCGTTCCGTCGAGAGACCATCGACAAGTGCCCGATCAACCTCTTCGCCTTCGTTCATATCTCCTTTATGGGGCTGCTCGCTCCCTTTGCAGAGGAACTGTTGAATCTTTCTTATGCGCGTCCCATAGAGACCGCGTTGACGATAGAACGAAACCGGGACCGGGCGCTGGGGGTGAAGATCCGTATCGGCAATATGACGGGCGACCACGGGATGGAGGCACTGGGTCAGGCGCTCCTGGCCGCCACGGAAGCGCGGGTACCGTTGATGGTTCATGTGAGCAAGGGCGCGGAAGAGCTTCAGATCCTTGGCCGCCTGCGGGCGGGCGATATCGTGACGCATTGTTTCCATGGCAGAGGGAATCGTCTCTTCGAGCATGAAGGCAAGATGACAACGCGATCTGTGCTCGATGCCCGGGAGAGGGGCATCATCTTCGACGTTGGCCACGGTTGCGGCAGCTTTTCCTGGGACACTGCGCAACGCGCCTATGAACACGACTTTTATCCCGATACATTGAGTACCGACCTGCATCGCTGGGCCGTTGAAGACCCATTTAAGGTGTCCTTGCCATCCGTTATGTCCAAGTTCCTCTGCCTAGGTATGAGCCTGGAGGACGTGATTTTGAAGACAACATACGCGCCCGCAAAGGTCTTGGGACGAGAGCAGGAGATAGGTTCTTTGCGTGTTGGTTCCCGCGCCGATCTGCTTCAATTTGACCTAGTGGCAGGTGAGTTCCAATTTCAAGACACGCATTTTGAGACACGTGTGGGCTCTGCCCACATCGTCCCCAGAACAGTCGTCAAAGACGGTGCGATTCATAATCCTGGATCCGTAGCGATAAACCTACGCGAAATGTTTGCATCGGATCTGGACGTCTTCCGGGGTATGGGCTGGCAGCCACCAGAAGTGTGAGTGCAAGAGCGGCTCCGTTACTATTTGTCCCGCCCCTTGGACGTGAACTTCGTAGTCCTCGCACGCACAGGATAAAGTGTGCTCGATTGGCGGCAAAATAGAGAGGCGAGGATTGTGTGCGTGAGAAAGTTCCTGGCGGCGTTGCTGTTTTGCCTGGCCTGCACCGGTTGCCTGTTTGCTGCCGGAACCACATCGGCCGCTGCCAGCGGGATCGCGCGTACCTGGATGCCGCAAGCGCGCGATTTAAAGCTGGCGAGCAACGCCGCGCAGCCGGACATTTACGAAGTGCTTTGTACAGGGCCCAGCCATGATCCTTGCGACGCCGGTATGGAATGGAAGTATCCAGTGCGCTTGGACACGCTCAGGATTACTTACGCGTCGCTTTTCGGCCGCGTTTACGAGCCAGCCGTAGCGGGGCAAGAGGCCGAGTACTGGGACGGAGCAGCATGGCGAAGCCTGCACGCGTCGGTTCGTGTCGACGCTAGCAAGCGGTCAGAGTTCGCATCCGTGCAACAGTTTGGGTCTGTGACATGGGAGTATGCTTTCCAGCCGATTGCAACTACCCGGCTGCGGGTACGCTTGTTTCAACCGGAGAACCCAGACTCTGGCCATCGTTGCTACGCGATACGACGGATTGAAGCGGAGTTAAGCGGTGTTCCACCGGCTCCCAGCGATTTTTCGACGTTGCGGAGCCCTTCGATTTCCGGCCTCGCGTCCGCAACACCGGAATGGTTGCGTGATGGTGGCAATCTTGCGCGTCCCGAGTCGGGCGTTCGCTTGACTCCAGGAACGGCAGCAGAGCTACACTGGCCGAAACCATTACTGATCAACCAAGTAAAGCTTCGGCATCACCAGGTACTACGCTCAGTCGAATGGTGGGACGGTGGCTCCTGGCGCCCTGTCGAAAATGATGGCAGGGACGGTCCCGATCAGGTTGAATTTCTTCCGGTAGCCACCTCTGGTTTGCGTCTGCATGGCAGTTCATCCATTCAGTTTGCCGAAGTAACGCTCAATGCCAACGCGGCCCGCTACTTCAACGAAGTGCAAGGCGCGCGCACTGATCTTCTCGGCGATCGCTTCCGTCGGATGCAGCAGGGCGATCTGAACGCCATGCGCGGTCTGATGCTGCCCATTGATTTTGACAAGACCGCTATCGGCCGCCCGGGAGACCAGGAAGAAACGATCGTGCTTTGGAACGGCACGGTGCTTCAGTTCGAGGGGGACCAAGCTGCTGCCCCACTTGATCGTTGGTTTGTTGCTTCGTTTTCAACGCCCGATCCCAACATCCCGGGAGCGGACTGGAATCGAACGCAGACGAAGCTTTTGAATGGTTTCTTGCCCGCAACTGTTACCACGGCCACGCTAAACCATGTGCAACTGCGGCAAGTGGCATATGTAACCTCGCCCGACGACCCTGTCTATGGCACGGTTTTGGATATTTTAATCGGCAACACCAGCAACGAACCCATCGAGGTTCCCTTCATGCTTGCTATGGGCCGGCGGCAGAACCAGCGCCGAGCCGGTGTGATTCAAAGTGTTTTTACCTTCGCACCAAAACCGACGAACTACCAACTGGCGCGTCAGGGGCATGCGGTGCAACTCTCTTCGGGCCAACTCGTGCTCTATGCGGAGCAACCCGCAAGGTGGGAATCGACAGGCCTTGAAGACCACTTGAAATACAACTTCACCCTGGGCCCGGGCGAGCAAAAACAATTTCGATTCTTCATTCCCGCGCCGGATGCGGATTCCCCGTCGTTGGATGATCTGAAAGACCGAAACTGGGCTGTATCGCTCTCGCGATTTGAAGCCTGGTGGAACGCTACGCTCAGCTCGAAAATGCGTATCGATGTTCCTGAGCGCGAAATAAATGACATCTATAAGAGCCTGTTGGCCCAGGCGCTCATCATCACGCGTGATGGAGACACGCGAGTCTCTTACGGCGCATATTTTTACGAGTCTTACTTTGGGATCGAAGAGGGTTGGCCGGCGGTTGCACTGGCGCAATACGGGTATGGAGACGAGGCGGAGAAGATCCTGAACATCATGCTGTCGCCGAAGCTGATGGCAAAGCAGGGGCAGCATTACCAGTACCGCAACGGACTGGAACCGTGGTACGCAATCTGGATCTACAGGCTCACGGGCGATCGGTCATGGCTTGAAAAGATTGCTCCAACGCTTAAGGAATCGGCGGAATGGACGATGCGGGCGACGGATGAGAATCACGATGCAAAATATCCGGGCATCCTTCCCCGCCACACGTACGGAGGCGACGTTAAGACGCCCGCCTACAGTCTCTATGCGAACGCAACTTGCTGGCGCGGACTGCACGACACGGCGATAGCGTTTCGTGCTTTAAACCAGCCTCTCCTTGCGGATCGCTATGCCCGTGCCGCAGAGCAGTACAGGGAACGGCTCTTGAGCATCAGCGACCAACTCGTGGACAAAAAGTCGAGTCCACCCTTTTTACCCATGTCATTTGACTTAGGTTCAGCGGCCACTGCCGACTACCGCGAAAGGGAGCCGACATATCCCTTTCTCTCCCCGGATGTTCCTGCTACGGACACCTGGGACTATCTTGCGAACTACTGGAATCTGTTCGCTCCAATGATCCTTGAGGTAAAGCTGTTCCCGGCAGGTGACCCGCGCGCGAGCTGGATTCCCCGTTATATCGAACAACGCGGCGGGCTGTTGGCGGGCGAGACCAGGTTTCTGATGGGATTGGATCAGGAATATGGCAAGGGTTACTACGAAAGTCTGCTTGAGAGCGGAGATCGCGCCCGCTTCCTTACATCTTTCTATGGTGTACTCGCGCACGGGATGTCTTCGAATCTATACAGCTTTCCAGAAGTGGCTGGTGTCTTCCCAACGCGCACCAGTAACGAAGCCAACTGGCGCGAACATATGCGCGAAATCTGGAACTGGTATTTTGTTTGGGACTTCAGCGGATGGCACACCAGCGAAGGCGATCCTCTTTCCGCTGCTCCTGGAATGGCTCTCCAGCTCCTCCGTATGTCGCTGGTACGAGAAACCATGGAGACTGACTCGCAGGATGAACTTCGGTTGCTCGATGGTGCTCCCGCGCAATGGTTCTTGCCCGGGAAAAAGATCTCAGTAGTGGCCGCCCCCACCTTCTTTGGCCAATGCTCCCTGACCGTTGCCAGCGGAGCCGGCATCATACGCGCCCATGTGCAGCGTGAAAGTCACTTCGGGGCAAGGGTAACCACACTCAGGCTGCCTTCGCCTGATGGTCGGCCAATACGAGCGGTCGCCGTGAATGGTAAGGACGATAAATCCTTTTCCGGAGACGAAATAGTGCTGCCTGCGGGCGATTCAATCGATGTCGTCGCGACCTACTGAAGATCGCGGACAAGAGCAGATGTCAGATAGAGGCTGAGATCCTGGCTGCCGCGTGCCTGGTAAGCGCGACCACCTTGTCCACATCTTCAATTTGAATCTGGCTGACCGTTCCTGTCACACTGACGGCGGCAGACACATTGCCAACCGAGAGGATTGGGGCGGCGACACAACGAATGCCCAATTCTTCTTCTTCATCGTCCATGGAATAACCCTGCCGCCGCACGCGGGCCAGTTCGAGCATGAACATTTCGCGAGACGAAATGGTCTTTCGAGTGAAGCGATTGTAGGAGTAGCTAGCCAGCAGGTTCTCGATGGAGTCCTCAGGCTGGAAAGCAACCAGAGACTTACCCAAGCCAGTGCAGTGCAATGCAGAGGTTTTTCCGATATAGGTATCGAATTTGATGATTCCGGGTCCATCAACCTTTTGAACGAAAACGACCTGGCTTCTTTCCAGTATGCCGACGTGCGCCGTGAACCCGGTCTCCTGTACCAGCCAGCGGAGATGAGGCAGGGCAGCATCAGGCAGAGGGCTGAGATTGAGCGCTCTGCGGCCCAAAGCAAACAGTTTGGTGCTCAGGTGAAAGCGGCGGGAAGGCGGATGTTGACGTATATAGCCCAATCGCTCGAGCGTCGAAACCAGCACATGGGTTGTGCTTTTGGGAATTTCGAGCTTGCGGCTCATTTCCGATATGTTCCAGCCGCGTTTTGAAGAGTTCAGCAATTCCAAGATTGAGAAAGCCCGGTCAACCGAACCTGAGCAGGGTTTCTTCGAGCTGGCCATTGTCGACCTCCTGAGTGCGTACTTCCTTGCTTAGCCCTTAATGAAAAACGACCTGGGCGACATGGCCCCCTATTCTTATTACATTTCAGTGACTTGCGTCTTGTCGTAAATGTCAGCTTTGTCCTCCCGGTCGTCAAGAAGAATCAGGACTCTCGTCCATAATACTGGACGAAGTCTGGGGGAAGCGACTTGGGGCGCTAATTAAATAGCTGAAACAGCAATAGTTACGGCGGCCGCGGGGGGGACTCGTCGACTAGGCCTGGAGAACGAAATTGCCGTAGTCAGCGGGGTTTATTGCTGCTTTCTGCGCCAGCGTGCCAGCGAAAAGAGAGCGAGGGAGGCGCCGTCGGCGAAAAGTAATGTCCACAGCATCAGGGACGCGATACCCCGAGTGTTCTTGAAAATGCCAGCCAGTAAGATCGCAACGCCTGCGCCAGCACCGCCCAACATATTCAGGCACCCGGTCGCGAAGCTGAAGTTGCTGCGATCGGTGAAGTCGTACAGACATGAAAACGTGTTCGCGATAAAAATTCCCGAAGAGAGGCCGAAGCAGAAGGTGGCAATTTGCAGCAAGAATAGGGAGTGCGTCGAGAAAATGAGCAGCGCGAATGGAGAACAACACAGCACTCCGCCCAGAGCCACTTCAATGCGGCTGGTGAACGTTTTGGTCACGGCCCAATCGCCCAGGACACCTCCTGCAAGCACTCCCAGTGCCGACCCGATCTGCAGACAGAGTGTGCTGGTCACGCCACTTTGCGTCAGATTCAGTTGGTATCGTTCGTGCACTACCGTTGGAAGCCACGCATAGATCACCCAAAGCATGGCGCAGAAAGCGAAAAAGACCGCGGCCAGCAACAGAAAGGGAAGAGATCGCACAGCCTTGAAAGGTGAGGGGCGCTCCGCCGGTATTGGTACCGAAGGAGAATGGAATCCCCAAAACCGCCAGGTTAAGATGATCGAATAGACTAAGCCCGTGACCACAAGATATTGCGAACCACGGCGCCAGCCGAATTGTTGAGCTGACCAGCCACCGTACATACCTCCGATGGAAAGACCCACAAATTGCGCCAGCCCGAGAGCGGAAATGGCGCGCGATCGCGCTGTGACCGGATAAATCGTGGCGATCAGCGCGAAGGCTGATGGTACGAACAGGGCTTCCGTCAGCCCCATCATGACCCGCCAGAATATTAGCTGCGAGAGATCGCGGCTGACCGATGTGCCAAGTGTTGCCAGACTCCATGAGATCAGAGCCGCGATCACCATTCGATGGCGTGGGATTCGGTCTGCCATATACCCGGCCAGCGGCATGGCAACGGCATAGCTCCATGCGAACACACTTCCGGTCAAACCGAGTAGCGTGTCAGAAAGCGCCAGGTCCAGCCGCACTTGCGCGAACACGGCAAAAAAGAACTGCCGGTCAGCATAATTCAAGATGAAGGCGAGTGCGAGCAGAAGAACCGGGGTCCAGCTTTGATTGTTCTCATGAATCTCAGGCGCTGCAATTGTGCTCAAGCCGTCACCTGATATTGATTTCGATCTCGTATGGAAAGCTGACCCTCTCAGAATAAGTGCTTTTGTTGGACGCGTCTGCTTTAATCCAGGATGGTGGACGATCTCAGCCTAAATGCTTGCTCCTGGCATAAGCAGGCGCATATATTTTCAGGGGAAAGTCACTCGTCGTTATCGGCGCCAGAGGATAAAATTCTGCTATTCACCACCATTCGGACAGAATGAAGCTGATTGGATTCGTATCAGATGAGAACTATTTGGCGCTGGCCAACGTAGCAGTCGAACTCGAGTCCCCAACTAGCGGGGAACGTCACCTGTTGCTCTCTTCGGCGCGAGGAGCCCTTTACGGCGATATTCCCTCGGGCAGCTATCGAGTAACGCTCTCCAAAGATGGATACGGCGCCAAGTGGGTCATCTGCAGATTGGAGCCGGGTACGCCATACCAGTTTCGTCTGTTGAGCGATTGCATCCTGGGCTTTATGTGGCCGAAGTGGGTTCGCACCGATGAGGCTTCCGAGATTCGCTGCCACAGTCCGGAACCTTATCAACTCACTCTCTGGCGATATGGTTTCAAGAAGGAATTTGTTCGCATGCTCGGGTGGTACGACGAGCATGGCCCACGGGCCACCGTGCAAATCACACCTGACGGTGACTACTCCCAGACGGGGGTGAACTGGAATCGCTGTGGTTATCCCGTCCCACATGTCCAGCAGTTTGTCAGGGGGCCGGAGCATTCGGGTCTCTACTATCTTTGGGCGCGCACGGCTGCCGGAAAAACTTTTTCATTTCCGTGGGTAGTCGCGCCGAAGATACCGCGCGCCAAGATGGCAGTGCTTGCTTCGACAAACACATGGAATGCTTATAACAACTTTGGGGGCAGATCGAACTACATTAACAACGCGGGCCTGCCGCCAACACCAACCGTGAATGCCCGGCAAGACCTTAGCCGTTACACCAGTGCGCAAAGCACGTGGTCGATCGCGGACAGTGACTACAAACCGCTCGCATTCGAGCGGCCGGAACCGGGCAATGATATTTTTGATAACCCACCTTGGGGAGAATCTTCGATCACAGACCCGATACAAGGTAGGATGCAATGCGGGCAGGCGCCTGGAGAGTGGCGCCTTCTGGGTTGGTTGGAGCGAGAGGGATTTGCTTACGATTATTATGCCGAAGCTCAACTGCACGAGGGCACCCTACCCCTCGAGGCCTATAAAGTCCTGGTGACCTCGGTTCATCCCGAATACTGGACGCGTGAAATGTTCGACCGGGTTGATACCTGGGTCCGTGAGCAGGCGGGCAGGCTGGTTTATCTGGGAGGCAACGGGGTGAACTGCGAAGTGTTATTCGAACCTGGCGCCACGATGCGCTGCCTGTCTTTCGACGATTCAGGTGACTCCGCTTCGGGCCACGACTCACGGATGCACCGCACCTTCAAATCAGAGGCAGCGATGCTGGGAGTGGCTTTCTCAGAAAGTGGAGTGATGACTGCCGCCCCCTACCGCACACTTGCCGCCGATCATTGGGTCTATGCCGATACCGGACTTCGCAATGGAGATCTCTTTGGCGAGAGAAGTCTGCACGAGCGCGTCTCAGGGGGCGCCTCTGGACATGAAACCGACAAGATCACCTCCAGTTCGCCCCAGCAGCTCGACCATCTAGCCAAAGGCATGAATCCCGACAATGGGGGCGCCGACATGGTCTACTTCGAGCAAGGTGCAGGAGCTGTTTTTTCTGTCGGCTCGATTACCTGGGTCTCGTCCTTGTTTCCTGACGATCGTGTTTCCCGGATTACGCGCAATGTAATTGAGCGCTTTCTGAAATGATCGTGAGAGCTACGAGCCTGCGCAATACCAGGGAGCGATACCGATGCGTCTTGGAGAAATGACCTGGCAGGAAGTAAATAGTCTTGATCGTGGGACCGTCGTTGTAGTTCCGTTCGGCGCTATGGAGCAGCATGGTGCTCACTTGCCGTTGGAGACCGATGCGCTGATTGGCGAAAGCATCAGTTGCCGTCTCGACGAAAGTTGTGAAGGCAGGTTACTGGTGCTGCCAACGCAATGGCTGGGTCTCTCGACGCATCACATGGGTTTCGCCGGAACGGTGAGCGCAAGCGTGGATACCTATCTCGCTCTTGCCGCGGAGATCATAGGTTCGATTGCGCAAGCCGGATTTGCCAAGATTCTGGTGTTGAACTCGCATGGAGGAAATGCCTCCGCCCTTGATGTGGTCCTCACGAAATTGCGATTGTTGCACCCGGCTACACGTATCGTTCTCGTGACCTACTGGAATATTGCGGCTAAGCAACTGGGCATCATTCGTCAGAGCAAGGAGGGCGGAATGGGCCACGCCTGCGAACTCGAAACATCTCTCGTGCTCGCGGAGAGGCCGCAGCTGGTTCGGGCGGACCGTCTCAAGGCCGATGGTAAGTGGCCCGTGTCTCGATTCCTCGCTTCTGACATGCTGGCTGGTGGCCCCGCCACTGTATCGCGAGCGTTCACAGAAATCAGCACAGAGGGGGCCGTCGGTGACCCACGGACTGCCTCGTCCGAAAAGGGGCAAAGGTTCTTCGACGCGATCGTTGCCGAGTTGCGTGACCTGGTGAACGAGCTTGCGTCGGGAAAGTTAGAAGACTTTCGTGCAGCCGGCGCGTAGACCGAATACCGCCGTCCTATCTTGAACGGTCCACTTCCTCCGGAAGTTCGATCTCGATGCCCAATCCTGGCCCATCCGGCAGCACAGCGCATCCATTACGGTAACGAATGGGCGTGGCAGTGTAGTGGTGCTTATAGTAAAGAGGGCCGATGACATCATGGTCCACGCTGGTAGCGAGTTGCGGAACAGCTACGGCGGTGTGCAGCATGGCGGCTGTTCCCAAATCCATCTCCAGATTGCTTCCGATGACGCACTTCAGCCCTGCGCTTGCTGCCATCTGCGCAATTTCGAGGGAGCGCAAAATCCCTCCATTTTTCCCCGGATAAATGCTGATAAGGTCACACGCCTCTTCGCGGATGGCCTGTAACGCATCCCCTGGTGTAAATATGGACTCATCCAGCATAAGGGGGATACCGGTCTTCTGTCGCAAGCGGGCGCTTCCTCGAAAGTCCCCGCGGCGTAGCGGCTGCTCGAGCGCATTTACATTGAGCCGTTCCAGATAAGGAATAGCGCGCCGGGCATCAGCCTCCGTCCAGCCTCCGTTGGCGTCGACTGCCACTCGCAAGTCATCGCCTACCGTCGACCGAACCGATTCCACCCGAGCGATGTCTTCGCTCACGTCCATGCCAACCTTGACCTTCACCGCCCGCAAGCCAAGCTGCACAGCATGCCGGGCCACACGTGCCGCCTCAGTGGGGGTAAAGGCTCCAATCGAAAACTTCAGCCCAATCTCCAGAGGCCGACGAGGACCGCCCAAAAACACATGAACGGGAACGTTCAGACTTCTAGCTGCCACATCCAGCAGTGCCATCTCGACTGCGGCTTTAATAAATGGGTTTCCTATGACCACTGCATCCATCGCTTGCGCAAGCAGGCCAAATTGCATGGGATCAGCGCTTAGCAGCAAGGGTGCAAACAATTCGCGGACAATGTGCTGCGCACCCGCCGCATTCTCTCCACTCCATACCGGAACGACCGTGGCCTCACCGTAACCAGTGACCCCTTCATCGGTACGGATGCGGACCACGAGGTAGTGCGATTCCGGGTGCTTGCCCGCGGCGCTGACGATCGCAAGCTGGGGATTTACGGTTTGGGAGACCGGGAACGTGTCGATGGCGACGATTTTCATGTGCTCTTTCTGGCCTTTCTCAAAAAATGTGCGCTGCCTAGGCCTTCAGCTCGAGCCTTGACATGGCCAGTTTAGCGAACATATAGCCGCTCATAGCCGCCAGAATAGATGCCCACGCAGCCCACGCGAAGTGACCGCCCATCAGGCTGAATAAGGCAACTGTCAGTGAAGAGTAAAAGACGACGCCCAGCGTACAGACAAACAAGTCGCGTGCCGTTTCAGCGGAGCGGCTCTTCATCGCCTCAAGGCCCAGGCTTTGCCGCACAGGCCTCCAAAATCCGAGAGGTCTGGCTGATAAGTAAAACTTCTGAAGAATCTCCGGAGGTTCCGGGCTGGTCAGTAACGTAGCCAGCAAGATGCAAATCCAGCCCAGACAAAAAAGTATGCCGAAGCCCTGCCAGAACGGATATCGATCGAGGTTACTGAACGCAGGGATCAAATGATCGCAGCTATGGCCCGTAGCACTGTGAAGCCAGCGGCGGAAGGCGGCGGGTAACACGGCATCAGATCCAAACCAGATCACATAGCCGGCAGGAAAGCCGCCCAGAACACCGACCATGTCGCCGACCGCATTGGTGCGCCACCAGAACCACTTGAGCCACGCCAATGGTAGAGAAAAGACAACCAGCGACGAGTTGATAAAGAGGATCCACTTCCCAAGTTGTGCGGGGTCGATCATTGCGCCCAGGACAAAAGAAGCTATGAGTAGCAGCGCGGATACCACTCGGCTGGCAAGAACCAGCTCACTGCTGATCGGCTCGCGGCCTGAGCGTCCGTTGGTAAACGTCGTTGATCAGATAGCTGGAGGCCCAGTTTCCGATGGAAGAGATCGCCGCCATGTAGCCGGCCAGGCTGCTGACAAGTAAAAGGCCGAAAAGACCTGGAGGAGCATACGTTTGCACCAACTTGCCCCACAACGCCGCCGGTACGCCTATGCTCGAAGGCGGATAAAGAGCCGCTGCCGCAAGCGCTATCAGGATAAACGGTACCAGGCGAACAATCAGGGCGAGGACGCCGTTCGCAATTTGTCCCACAATGGCATGCCATTCATTGCGTGCCGCCATAAAACGCTGTGCCGTCCATCCTTCGCCGGCGAACGGCGAACCTGCAAAAAACAGGCCCTGGACGCAAAGTGCAATCACCGACATCATCGTGAGCGACCCGCCGGAAGGCAAAGAGGCCAGAAACTGGTCTCCGCGCGTTGCCGCGATACGCGCCCAGACATGCTGCATGCCACCAGCCTTGGATATCAGCAACCAGCCCAGAGCAATGTTTCCGCCCATTAGAATAACGAACTGGAACACATCGTTGTAAGCCACCGCGAAGAGTCCGGCGATCAGGCTGTACACCACCGTGAGGGTGCCGAATACCAGAAGCACATGAAACGATGTCCACCCGAGAATGGGGGTCGTCGTGGCTGCCATCCATGCCGCTGCATAGGCGATTGAGGTCATTCCCCACACGAAACAGGCGTACACGGCGTAGACGTTCCGATAGGTGGCGGCCCGCCGCCCGGCATAGCGGCGCTCGATGAACTCTCCCGTCGTTACCACTCCAAGGCGCCTCCACATCGGCGCCCAGAGGATGGCGACTAGCGGCATCCAGATCACCCAGGAAATCCAGGCCATCAACCACAGGCCGGCGAACCCTGAGAGAAACACAACCATCACAAAGCCTTGGCCGCCGCCGGTATAGCCGGCTACATCCGCGAATCCAATGACCCACCAGGGTAGATTTCGCCCGGCAACAAAAAAGTTCTCCACACTCTTGCCTGCCCGCGCTCGAAAAAATAGCGCGAGCCCTAGAACCGCGGCACAGTAGATTGCGAGGATGCTCCAATCGACTAGAGACATGTTCTGGACAAGAAAGAAGATAAGTTCCGTGCAACCGCATTTTGTCCAGGCAGCCCAATCTACGCGAGCAGCTGGAAACCTGGAAAAGATACGGCGGTTGTGCTCGATAATGCCATTTTGGTGTGTATGTCATGATAGCGATCCAGGAAGACATTTGTTGGCTTTATTGAGCGGTTTTCCAAAAATGTTCAGCCGGTTGGACACGCTGTTGCCTCTTAAGACTTGTATACAGACATAATTACGCACTGGGAAATATGCCCACGGAAGAAGTCTTGAAACTAAGATCCATCCTGCTGGACGATCCTCTGATGGCGCTTGACCGCTGAAAAGCAGCAAGCTACACCAATGAACAGGCGCACATTTAAAGGCCGAGCCGTGGATACCCGGACGCACCTTCGGCATTGCTCTTGGGCCCTCAGACGAGTGGGAAAAGGCGAGTATTTGTTGCTCAGTATTAGCTACGAAACCCCTTAGTGTTCTACATAGGTCAGGAGTGGTCCTTGTTGAAGCGCTTTCTCATGATCACGCTTATATTGGCACTCGCTCACCCGCAGGGCATCGCCTGGGGACAAAAGGTACGGATCAGTGCATGGTATTGGCTGAACTCTGCGCCCAAGGTGGCTTGGGAAGGCGATTTCGTGACCATGAAGAAGATGGGATTCACCGATGTCGTCTTGTGCTGGGGCATTGATCTTGCGGCCGTCGGGTTTAGAACAGAGGACACTAAGTCCGCTATTGAAGAGGCCTATCGCGCTGGCCTGAAGTCCTATCTTGTAGTGTGGCAGCCAACGGCGAATTCTCTCCCCAGACTTCCTGGGTTCGAACAAGTCGACTCTGCCGGCAATGTTCTGTTCTCTTTTGATGTCTTTAATCCTGAGTGGCGGCAAACATCATGGAAGAAATACCTTCAAACGGTGGCAGGCGCTTATCATGGAGAACCTGGGATGGCAGGTTATGTATTCGATGATTCCTTCACTCTCGGTCCCGTGGCTTCGGAGAGAGGGCCGGCCGGAAGCGGGATTATCGCGTATGGAAAATATGAACAGGATCACTTCGGCGGTGAACTTCCCAGGAAGGTTACGGATCCGCGATGGAATGAGTGGGTTGCCGCTCGTCAGAACTGGTGGGAAGACTGGGCTAAGGATACAGTTGGCTTCATCCGTCAGGTTGATAAAAATCCTGCCCATCAGATCTACCTCGAAGATCCGGCCGATGATGTTTTGCATCCCGATCGGACCAAGACGATTGGTTTGGACCTCGCCCGGGTCGCCAAACACTTCGATGCTTTTGGCGCTTACTCGGACTTTGCGTACCGAGGCTCTCCCGATGACGACGCTAAGGTGGTAAAGGGAACGCAGGACATCCTGGCTAAGGTAACGCAAGAGGTAGGTAAGGAAAAGAATACGATTTATACCTTCTGGGTCGCCAATCCAGCCGAGGAATTGACGCCTGGTCCCGCGAAATTCCCCACCGTGAAGCAAATCCGCCTGATTGCCGACGCCGCTTTGCAAGCCGGCATTCGTCATCTGGATATGTATGGCTACCGTATTGGAGACTATCGCGTAGAGGCGGGAACCTTAGAGAAGTTTAGCCCCGGTACTGGCCCGACTTATCCACTCACGGAACAGTTTCCGCAGAAGTTTCTCTGGGATAGACCTGAAATCCAGGAAGAGCTAGGGAACTACCTCAGAGGCCTGAATAGCTCGGCCAAGCAGTAAACGCTGCATGGGCGCGCAAAGGAACATCTACTGCTATTTAGTGAGGCAGATCGGCTCATAGGCTTTTCGAGGGTACTCGGTATCTACTGTTCCGCATTTTGCAACTCACTTTGACTCTAGATGCTTCGAGCATGAGGAGAGCGATCAATTGACGATTGGCGAAAGTAAACTTGGCGGTGTGAGGGTGGCAGGAAAGGCTGCAAGTGAGTCTGACATTGCGCTTTTCGACACCATCGAAAAAACGTTCTACACTGC
Source organism: uncultured Acidobacteriaceae bacterium (assembly GCA_963815175.1). Classification (GTDB taxonomy): domain Bacteria; phylum Acidobacteriota; class Terriglobia; order Terriglobales; family Acidobacteriaceae; genus PALSA-350. Next base: position 15,611 of record CAWFGM010000046.1, on the reverse strand, counting down.
AGTGCTGGCCGATGCCCTGGACGAACTGGGAGAGCACGAACGGGCCATGCGGGAGTATCTGAGGCCTCTGCTGCCAGACAGGACATTTGCCGGGTGGGCCCGCACGATCGTGTGTATGGATGCGTTCTACCAGCAAGCTGATCCGTACGGATTGGAGATCGAGGCATTGGATAGCATCTTGCCCGGTGAGGTAGTCGCCGTCTCTACCGGTGAGTCGAAGCGCAACGCACCCTGGGGCGAGCTTTTGTCGACCGCGGCCAAGGCGCGGGGGGCGAGGGGCGCGGTCGTCGACGGATTGGTGCGCGATGTTCGCGCCATCCAGAAACTCGATTTTCCCGTATTCACAGCGGGGATAAAGCCGGTGGATTCGCGCGGCCGGGGTATGGTAGTTGACTACAACATCCCCGTGCTGTGTGGGGGAGTGATAGTCACACCGGGCGACCTGATTGTCGCTGACTACGATGGCGTGGTAGCCATTCCCGCCTCTCTCGTCGATCAAACATTGGCCCTGGCCCGCGACAAAATCTCCAGGGAAAACGATAGCCGTAGGGACCTGATGAATGGGGCTTATCTCTCCGATGTTTATACAAAATATGGGGTTCTATGAACGGAGTCTCTAGCCGCCATCGAATATCGAGCCCGATTGGTGGCTCGATTGGCCGCTTGAGCGCAGCATCGGCCAGGATGAAGCGAGCCGGGCGCAAGGGTGTGCTTCAGGCGCCAGCGCAGTACACGACAGCGTTTCGTCCAGCCCTATGGATTCTGTGAAGAAGAGACTTGATCCCGGCGCATGCTTGGATCAAAGTTCAATCTATGTATTGTCATATTGACGCATCATAGTACCCGTGCTACTAGTAATACCTGTTAGCAGTAAAAACGCATTTTCGGTGGGCCAGTTGCAAGCGAAATACTAATTTTAGGGAGCCTCGGCATGACAAAATTAAAAGGCCTAACCATATATTTCGTGTTGACCATCGTTGGCGCAGTAAACGCGTTCGCCCAGTCCACGGCGCTGATCGAAGGCACCGTGCGTGATTCGAGCGGAGCCCTGATTGTGGGATCAACAGTAGTAGCCAGGAACGAGGAAAGTGGGATCAGCCGAACGGTTACGACAAATTCCCAGGGCGCCTACGAGATCGTCTCCCTGCCTATTGGCCCCTACACCGTGACTGCCTCCGCTAACGGGTTCAGCTCGTCCGAGGTGAACCATATTGTTCTGCAAGTAGCGCAACAGGCGCTGATCGATCTCAAACTGAGCCCGGGCAACGTGGGTCAGAATGTTTCGGTAAGTGCTGCGCCCTCACTCATCCAGACCGAGGTATCTTCGATAGGCCAGGTAATTGATAACAAGAAGATCGTTGACCTACCCCTTAACGGCCGTGATTTCACCCAGTTGGTGTCCCTTACCCCTGGAGCTTTAACCAGCAATACTCCTGGCGGCCCCTGCAGCCGGTAGCAACACTGGCTTTACGACAGTCTCGGTAAGTGGTGGCCAGAGCGAAAAGACAGAATTCCTATTGGACGGAATCTCTAACCAGGAACAACTCTACAACGGAGTGCAATTCAGTCCTTCCATCGACTTCATTCAAGAGTTTCGCGTCTTGTCAAATTCCTTTTCGGCTGAATATGGAAGAGGCTCTGCGATCATTGTTGTCAGCACGCGCAGCGGCACGAATCAGATCCACGGCACAGCTTTCGAGTTCCTTCGCAATGACGATTTAGACGCTACCAACTACTTTGCGATAGGCAAGCCCCCGCTGCGCCGGAATCAATTCGGCGGTTCGGTTGGTGGCCCCATCCTCAAAGACAAGCTATTTTATTTCTTGAATTATGAGGGCACGCGCCTCGACAATCCGGTGACGTCGACTGTGCTGGTGCCGACGCAAGCGCAGCGCAATGGGGATCTCTCTGCCCTGGTCACGCCCACGACTCCCATTATCGACCCCGCGACGGGTGCTGCTTTCCCCAACAACCAGATCCCCAACGCCGAACTCGATGGTGCCGCGCAGTTTGTCTTGCAGTTTGTGCCGCTTCCCAACACGGCCGCCGGACTATTTAGCTATAACTCGCGTTCTACGCAAAATGTAGATCAGGGAAATGCTCGAGTTGACTATCAGCTTTCCTCCAAGGATTCGTTCTTTGCTCGCTACTCGATCAGCCACATCACCAGCTTCAGTCCCGGCGCGGTCCCCCAGAACGGGGCGCAATCGTTAATCACCAACGCCACTAACGAGGGGTACAGCTACACTCACATTTTTTCGCCTAACCTTCTGAATCAGGTTCGTCTTGGCTATGCCCATCTTTACAATGCCAACTCACCCCAGGGATTAGGTACAAACTACACAACGCAAGCCGGCATCCTTGGCTTCGATCAGACGTCCCTCGTATACCCGGGCTTTCCTCAGTTCAATGTTGGCTCTTACGTAAACGGCACTCTTGTAAACGGCAATTTGTATGCGCCGCTCATCAATCCGACGACCGTTTGGGAGCTGAGTGACCTGGTCACCTGGAATCATGGAAAGCATACCTTCAACATGGGCGTTGATATCCGTCGCTTCCACCTCACCTCGACGAACGCCGCCTTCTCCAGGGGCAGGTTTGCGTTCAATGGCCAATATAGCGGCAACGCCCTCGCGGACTTTCTGGTAGGCGCGCCGGATCAGGGATACAGAGATTTCCCAAGAAATCTGTTTGGCGAGCGGGTGTTTAACTATCCGATCTTCTTCCAGGATGATTGGAAGGTGAGCAGCAACCTCACTCTGAATCTTGGTCTGCGCTATGATCTGGCGTCTCCTGATACGCAAGACCTGGGCCAGAATTCCGTATTTGATATAAGCCGGGGACAATGGATTGTTTCCACTTATAAAAATGGCCAGATTAACCTGGCAACCCAGCAGGTCGCTCAGGACGCCTACAATGCGTACGGCGCGGACATAATTACCGCGAAACAGGCTGGTTTAGACAATAACTTGCAGACAATGAGCAAGAAGACATTTTCACCGCGAGTGGGGTTTGCCTTTCGTCCGTTCAACGACGACAAGACAGTGGTTCGCGCTGGATATGGAGTCTTCTTTACTCTTTCTCCCGGCAACCCAACCGTATCTCAATCAATCATCAACTTGCCCTTCATCGTGGACGAGGTTGTTCCAAACCAGTTAACGCCTGCGGGCACGCCACTTTACACAACGGAAAACTTTTTCAATAATCCGTTCACTTCCGGACCTCCTTATCTGAGCGCTCAGGACTTGAAAGTCAGGCCACCTTATAACCAGGAATGGAATCTGGCGATTCAGCGCGACTTGATGAGTGGGCTTGCTCTGCAAATTGCCTACGTCGGTAACAAAGGTACCCGCCTGGAAAAGGATATTCCCCTTAACTATGCCACTGTGGGTGGCCTGCCTGATTCTGGTTCAAGGCAAAGCCGGCGGCAGTATCCTCAGTTCGGCAATGGTGACGATTTCACTAACATCGGAGGCTCGAATTACAACGCGTTGCAGGTCAGCCTGGAACAGCGGCTCTCGCACGGTCTCACTTTTCTCGCGGCGTATACATGGTCAAAACTCATGAACGACATGAACGTCGACGATGAGATGACTGTCCAGAATCCACTGAATCTAGCGTTGGACTATGGATTAGGCTCGCAGAGCATCAAGAATCGTTTTGTGACGAGCTTTAGCTACGCTTTACCCGTCGGTCGCGGTATGCAGTACCTAGGGACGATTCCTCGGCCTGTTGATCTGCTCATCGGTGGTTGGCGATTTGGCGGTATCGCTCAATTCCAAAGTGGAAGTCCATTTACGCCGACGATGGAGGCGAATCCGACCGATACAGACTACGCCACGCGGCCGAATCGAGTTGGCTCGGGGACCCTTTCGAATCAGTCTATCAATCAGTGGTTCGACGTCTCTGCTTTCCAGGTGCCGGCGGCGGGTCAAATTGGTAATTCTGGCAGGAATATTCTGATTGGACCCGGATATCAGAACTGGGATCTATCTCTCTTGAAGGATTTCCACTTTACCGAGCGCGTGTACGCGGAATTCCGGGCGGAGGCTTTCAATACGTTTAATCATCCGCATTTCCAGAACCCGGACAGCGACATCCAATCCGGAACTGCGGGACAGATTCTCAGCGCCGGCGATCCACGCGAACTGCAGGTAGCCATGAAACTTTACTTTTAGAAGCCCCGCGATACATACCTCGAATACACTAACGAAAGGTCGATTACGACAGGGGGGGCCAACTAGTGCTTGTCGATTGCCACTCGCATGTGTGGGCCTATCCCGGCCATATCTCCGACGCGTTTGTGAACGATGCCAACGCGAGATCTCGAGGAGGTATGAAGCTTGACCTCAATATTCCTCCTGAAAAACATCTGCAGGCGATGGCCGGCGTCGACAAGGTAATCGTATTCGGCCTGCGGGCCCAATACTCTGGTCTTTCGGTTCCGAATCAATACATCAGCGACTACTCGGCGAAGTATCCGGATAAGGTGATCGGCTTTGGAGCCATCGATCCCGGGGTCGATCCCATTGGAGAAACGCTCAATGAGATCGTTCACCTTAAGCTGCGCGGGGTAAAGCTGGGCCCAATCTACCAAAATATCCACCCTACGGATCCTCGAATGATGCGGGTGTACGCATTTTGCGAGGCTAATCGCCTACCGATCATGATTCACCAGGGGGCGACCTTCGTCCGCACCGGCCCCCTGAAGTATGCCCTGCCCATCCAGCTAGAAGACGTAGCGATTGCTTTTCCCGAGCTCAAGATGATCATTGCCCACCTCGGCCATCCCTGGATTGCAGAGACGATCGTTCTCATCCGCAAACATCCCAACGTCTACTCGGATATCTCGGCTTTGCATTATCGTCCCTGGCAGTTCTACAACGCTCTCATCCTGGCCAAGGAATATGGCGTCCTCGATAAGATTTTGTTCGGATCGGATTATCCCTTTACGACTCCGGAAGCGCAGATGGAGGGGCTGAGGAATATCAATCACTTCACGGAAGGTACCAACCTTCCGCGACTCACCCCAGCGGAAATAGAGGGCCTGATCTACAGTCCGACGCTCAAGTGCCTGGGATTGGAAAGTGCGTGAAGATTACTGATGTCACGGTCGTCATACTTGAATCGCCAGGTTCCTATGGCGCAACGTCGGGTGGTGAAGAAGCATACGGGATCAAGCATCTTGGTATCGTGAAGGTCGAGACTGATGCCGGTATCACTGGCTACGCCGATCTCGAGACCCAACCCCATGTAGCGCAGGCGATCGTGAACGCGCCCTCAGAGGGAGCGGTTCCTGGATTTCAAGGACTCAGGTCTGTTCTCATCGGTGAAGACCCATTCGAGGTCGAACGACTATGGCACAAAATGTACATGGCTTCTTGCTACTACGGCAGGCGTGGCGCCGCCGTGCAAGTCATCTCCGGTATCGACATTGCGCTGTGGGACATCATCGGGAAGAGGGTTCACCAGCCGATTTACAAGCTACTGGGCGCCGGCCATCGCGACAAGCTGCGTGCCTATGCCAGCACCCTGTTTCGCGCCACCCCTGAGGGAATGGCCGCGGCCAGCTCTCACTATCTTGAGCTCGGATTTACTGCAGTCAAGTTTGGCTGGGGCGTCTTCGGCGAAGATGCCGACCGCGATGTAGAGCTGGTAGCTGCCGCAAGACAGGCTCTGGGAAATCGCACTGCGATGCTTATCGATGCCGGGTGGTACATCCACCGCACGGCAAAAGAAGCCATCTTGATGGTGCGACGGCTCGAGCAGTATCGGCCATTCCTGATAGAGGAACCCTTGTCCCCTGAGGATTATGACGGATACGCGCAGCTTTCAGGTGCTGTCGATACGCTCATCGCCTGCGGTGAACAGGAGGCGACCGAGTGGGGCTTTCGCACTCTGATCGAGCAGGGAAAAGTCGATGTAATTCAGCCGGATCTCTCCCGATGTGGAGGCTTCACCGCTGCGCGAAAGATTGTTCACCTGGCGGAGCTGCACAATCGTCTGGTGATCCCGCATTCCTGGATTTCCGATCTACTGACTGCCGCATCCCTTCATCTCAACGCTTTCATGCGCCGGGCCGTCTTCCAGGAATTCAATGTCACCAGTGGACCCCTGAGCCGGGAGCTATGCCGTAACCCGCTCACGCTGAAAGATGGATTCCTGGAGGTTCCCCAGGGTCCTGGACTGGGCGTAGAGGTAGATGAAGGCACCATTGAAAAGTACAGAGTAGGTTGAGACGTGGACAGAATCAAAGACAAAGTTGCCATCGTAACCGGCGGCGCAAATGGCATTGGTAAGGCGATCTGCGAGCGATTCGCGCAAGAGGGTTCCTGGGTTCTTATCGTCGACATTGAAGAGACCGTTGGGCAGGCAACGGCTGCTGCCATCAAGGCCAGCGGTGGTAAGGCTGAGTTCGTCCGAGCAAATGTATCGAACCCGGAAGAAGTGCAGTCCGTGGTGGCACAAGCGGCCGCGCACAACGGTCGCGTAGATATTCTGTGTAATAACGCGGCCTATATTTCGTCCAGCTTTCACGGCGCGCTCGATGCGACGGACGACGAATGGCGCAACTCGATCAACGTGACGCTTCTGGGAACGCATCACTTCACCAAGGCCGTTTTGCCTTACATGATCGCCCAAAAGCAGGGATCCATCGTAAATGTCGTATCCATTCAGGCGATGGAAGGCATGATGACTTCGGTTGCCTACACTTCCACCAAGGCGGCGCTGCTTGGCTATGCGATGAGCGTTTCCTATGACTATGGGCTGCACAATATTCGAATAAACTCACTTTGCCCGGGGCCGATCCAAACGCGCATTTCTGCGGGGGCGAACGATCCGCATTACGTCTGGCAATGTGATCAGACGACTCTGGGGCGAGTTGGCTACCCACATGAGGTGGCGTGGGCGGCCCTGTTTCTTGCTTCGGATGAATCTTCTTTTGTAACGGGAGTCACCCTTCCCGTTGACGGTGGTTGGACGGCGAGCGCAGGCAGAAAGCGGACATAGACGAAATGAAGCTGACACAACTGGTGGTAGCCATGCTTGCGGCGGGAATGGCTGCAATGGCGGGCGCTCAAACCCGCACTGCAACCTTAACCCTCGACTACGGCAAGACTCTCGGTCCTGTGGAGATGAATCACATCGCTCTTGGCCAGGGCGGCCTCTCTCCTTACCCGATGTGGAACGATCGTATCGCGGAGATACGTACTCTCCACCCAAAATTGATTCGACTGTTCGTACAGGAATACTTTGACGTCTTGCCTGCTCATGGCCGCTACCACTTCGAAACGCTCGACCCATCGGTCGATGAAATCGTAGAGGCTGGTGCGACGCCATTGATGTTGATCGCGATAAAGCCAAAGGTGCTGTTTCCCAAAATTGACCAGGATATTGTGGACCCCACCAGCTACGCCGAATGGGAGGCCTTGATCTTCCACCTCGTTGACCACTATAAACAGCGAGGGCAGAGCGGTCTTTATTGGGAAATCGGAAATGAAGGGGATATCGGGGAGTCGGGTGGCTCACCCTATCGCTTCACCTCTGAGAATTATGTGCGCTATTACAGGCATACCGTGGCCGCCATTTTGAAGGCTGATCCGACTGCCCGTGTCGGCGGTCCGGCCGTCGCCAACTGGAAGTCCCCGATTCTTCCCGCGCTCGTCGACTATTGCGATAAAGAGAAGGTGCCGCTCAACTTTATCTCCTGGCACACCTACACGAATCATCCCAAGGCAATTCAGGAAACCATTGAGAGCATGAATGCACTTCTCGCCAAATATCCTGCATTGCATGTAGAAACAATCCTTGATGAGTGGAATATGGCATTAACCGTGCCACCCCAGAACCCTTCGATACAGCCGGCCTTCGTCGTAGAAACAGCTTGGCGCATGAAGCAATCGAAGCTGACGTATTCCTGCTTCTACCACATTCGTGATTACCACGTGGACCGCTACCGGTTTGCGTCCTTCTTCTCGCCCGGCGGCGCCTCTTTCATGGCCAACTGGTGGAACCGTATGCCGCAGTATTCGGGCTTGTTCGACTATCAAAATGTCATGCGCCCGGCCTATTTTGCTTTTGAGTTATTGTCGCGTGTTACGGGAACACGTCTGGCCGCTGATTCCAGCGACGACGACGTGCACGCATTCCTTTCCTTCGACAAGGAATACGAAATCTATAATCTTCTCTTCTGGAATTTCTCAGATAAGCCGGTTTCCGTCACGCTGAACGCACAGGGACTTCCAGAGGCATTGATAGCGAAGCGACGTTTGCTCGATGCTGCTTCTCCTTCCGGAGACGAAAACGCACGTCTTCGGCCGCTAGACGATATAAAGCTCTCCCCTCAATCTCCATCGACCGTAGTCACACTGCAGCCTTACGGAGTTGAGTCCTGGTGGCTCGAACCCCTGGACTGGGAACATCGTTTGCTCGGCCGATAGAAGCGGGGTTATGCGTTGACATAATCCTGGGCAATCACATAAAGCGTATTACCTTCTTCGCAGCGCGCCGCCGCTCCCATCATGATCATCACGCCGCTGCGGTGCGCGTACAGATTCATGGGCTCTGCCGAATGATCTGAAAAGTCGTGGATGTGTCCCAGTAGCTGCCCCTGCTGCACATCCTCGCCAAGAGCAACAAGCGGTTCCCAGATACCGCTGAAGGGGCATGGCACATAGTCTTCAAGATTGCGGGCGTCTACCAGTCGAGGCGGGGTGGTGCGCAGCGTGTCGATTTTTGTGATTGCCCCAGGTAGCATCCCGTAATGCCTCAACACGTTCAAGACACCCTCGTACCCGAGCCGCACTCCCTTGGGGTTCAACCCTTCTCCATAGCCAAACTCGGAGCCGATGGCGATTTTCCCTTCGGCCTCCGCTTCATCGCTAAGCAGGCCCGATGCCATCTGGCTCGAGTAGATCAAAATGAAAGGCGGATCGAACAACGATGCTACCTTGGCGATCTCCGCAAACTGCGCGGCGTCAGGCACGGGATGAAATGAGGTGCAAAGCGCGAAACCACCCTCGCGGCCGCCGGCGTGCATATCGACCACGACTCTGACCTTCGGAAAAACATAAGACTTGACGAAGTGCGCAATGCGGTACGAAATGGTTCCGCGGGGATTGCCGGGAAATGCTCGATTCATATTCACGTTGTCGAGCGGAGAAATTCGCTGATTCGCCGTACACGCGCTCTTGCTTAACTGGGGCATAAGGATGACCCTGCCGCTGATCGTCTGCAGGATCAAGCTCTTGGCACAAGCGCTTGACCACCACTTGACCCTCCCATTCGTTTCCGTGTGTCCCTCCAAACGCTGCCAGCCCTGGCGACGGCGCCTCTCCGGTGGTCGCGCGCAGGCCATTGATTACCGTGAGGGGCACCAACGAATATCCCCAGCCCGAATCTACATGGAACGCCAGCCGGTAGTGGTGTTTCCCCGGTTTGTCAAAATCGATCAGTTCGGGATGGTGGATGAGTGTGGGCATAGGGTTAACTCTCTCTGTCGATCTCATTCGTAACTCTCTCTTGCATCATCTCAGTTTAGGATGCTCGCCCCATTAAGGATGGAGGTGTACGCTGTTCAGCCCGTTGGACGCTTTCGTGGACGGCGCCGTCGACGCCAGTCGGCCTCAGCCGGCATGGATGCTAAAGTCGGGGATGTTAAAGCAAGGGTGATGAGCGGAGGGGACATTGGGCTATCTCTATATGATCTTATCGCTGACATGTTTTGGGCTTATTGGGATCTTCATCAAATTTGCGGAGACTCGCGGTTGCAAACCCCGTGCACTCTCAACCCTCGCTTACGGATGGGCCCTGCTGTTCGCGCTCCTGCTCATCGTGTATCGGGGCGCTCAATTCGGTGCGCCTCGCGTCGTCTACCTTATCGCCCTCCCTTTTGGCGTAGCCAGCGTGATCGGCGTCCTCGTATTTATGATTGGCGTTCGTTTTGGAAAGATCTCAACCAGCTGGTTAGTCATAAGTTTATCGGCTGCTGTTCCCGCAATCGGGTCGGTCGTGCTCTACCATGAGCCGGTCAAGGGAAAAAAAGTTGCCGTGTTGGTGCTCGCGATCGTTTCAGTACTGCTTTTGTGGAAAGACAAGCAGGACGACGAACGAAAACGAGCAGCAACCGCTGTCACGGCCCAAGGAAACTCATGAGTAGCACATCAACTTGGTCGCGGCTAATGTTCATCGCTTTCCTGGCCAATGGCCTGGGTCCGTTCGGACTGAAGATCTTGGCCGAAAAGGGTTTGGCAGAGAGATACCACTATCAGTACTTGTTAGCGTGGTACGCCGGTGGCCTGGTCTTTGGCCTCGCCTCACTCTTGGCCGACCGCAGCCGAGTCTACTTGAAAGAACTAGCTATGGCGTTCGCGATTGGGGCGGGAAGCTTTGGGGGGCAGTTTTTCAGCCTTCTCGCACTCGAGCGAAACGTACCGGGCTACATCGTTTTTCCTGTAACCACTGGTGGCAATCTCTTCCTCGTAGCGGCTGCGGGGGTCCTCCTGTTCCGCGAGAAAATCGGTGCCTACGGAATCGCAGGTATAGTCACCGGCATTGTTTCCCTCGTACTACTAGCCACTCCTTGAGTCGTTCGGTAGGATGCTCAGCTGTATGGACCATTGCGCGGTTCCTCCGGCCGCGATTCTAGGGTAGGCCCCGGGATCCAGGTCGTTGAGCAGATCCGAAGCGGACGTGCATGGCTCTACGGCGATGCATCGGAATGGCCGCTTACCATCAGCAGGGAAGCCGTAGTTGTTGAACCACAGGCCGACCACTGGCACGGTGCTCAGATCGAACGAGAAACGAAGTGTGTATGCCGGCAGCCGCAAGGCACACCATCCCTCTCTCAGTCCCTCAATAAACAGCTTCAAGGTCTTTCCCTGTGGAATCCATTCGCTGGAGAGAGAAGTATGGTTGAATTTGGGCCACGGATGCACCCGGTTTTCGCGCGGGAAGATCTGATAGGTCAATGCTCCTTCAGGCAGCAGGATTTCGTAGGTGTCTGGAACAGCAATCAACGGATGCGCGGACCACAGGTATCGCAAGGCTGTTTCGCCGCGGTTTTCAACGCGATAGCAAAACTGAAGCGTCCGGTCGTCCAGGAACCTGATAGTTTTTGTAGCAAAATATGGCAGGTCTTTGCCGGCCTTCTCCATCACAACTTCGCTGATCGAGGCCTTCGCTACGTCCCATGTGCCATGTGTCCATAGGCCCAGGTCGGGCAATTGCAGGTTCGTCCACGGCGCCTCAGGGTAGTACCCTGCGGCAACGTTGGGAAAGCAATCGTCCATTCCACTCGTGTCATATTTTAGCCAATCGCCATCGAAAGGAATCGTGCGATAGGGTTTCTGCGCCGGGACCAGAAAATTCCAGAGTGTGCTCTTATCGCGAATCTGGGCTACCTTGCCGCCCACCTCCGGCATAACCTCGACGATGAGTGCAGAGGACTCAATGCGAATCATTCCGTCGATTCCTCAGCTCCCATACCACCAGCTCGGATAGAGACAACTTGGGCCATTGTAAGTACTGAAAAGGTCAACTCCGTGCTCATAATAATTTCGTCCCGCCAACTGGATGGAAACATAATGCACCAAGCCTAAAGCGCAAATAGCCGCATAAACTGGACAAAGTCGAAGACAGAGGCGCCCGTGGCAATTTCCCTCGTAGCCTATGCGGAGTGTGGAATCGCGTCACCGAAACCCAGAACTCGGTCGAAAAGGCAGTTGTTCTTTGCCGCGCTGATCGTGCTCGTTATTGCCGGCGTGCTTCCCAGGAGCCTCCCTGCGCAGGCGCTCGATCATCTTAAGGTGCAAGTGTCCCTGGGCCACAACGCGACCACCCCGGCTCCGTTCTATGTCCGAATCGTTCCCTCCGGTGGTGTCAACGTTGATCAGCAAGCTCCGTGGCAGGGCGAGGCTGGAGCGGGTCACGCCGCGAGCAAAACATTCACGCTCGACTTTCCTGCGACCCCTATTGAACCTCTGCAGAACATGCACGTGATATGGTCGGATCTGATCGCTCATAGCGACGCTGATACGGTCCGTCGCCTCACTATGGATCCGGCATGGCGCATAGATCCCCGCCGGGTGGTCTTCGAACTCGATCCCGACGGCACCAGCGGCTTTTCGTTAACCATCGATCAGCTTCAGCAGAACAAGAACTTCTGGATCCCGTCGTTGGATCTCTATATCAGCGTCGGCGACCCGCCGCTTCCGTTTGCTCAGGCCCAAAATCAGCTCGCTCCCTATCGAGGTGCGCGCGTTCTCGATCAGGTAGAAGCAGCTCCAGAGGCTAGCTATAGCGACTTTAAAAACAAGTGGCCGAATATGGGCGACCCCGCCTTTGCTCATCCTGTCCAGGAAGGCCCTGGGCATATCATCGGTCTCTCCTGGGATTCCACTGTTCGAAAGTTCGGCATAGATCGCGGCGCGGGCGTGTGGCCCGACTACGGCAATCCCGATCATTTCCACTTCTGGTTCGAGTTCGCCAATCTCGCCGAAGGGATTAGCCCGTATTGGAAGAGCCAGACCATCCAGAACGGCCTGCCTTTCGTGACTACGACACTCGAGCGGGACGGCGTGCGATATGAAGTGGAACAATTTGCCTATCCACTGGATGGCCCGCCACACGAGCGCGGGGGCGACCTCGACATGCTGCTTCTACAGCGCGTACGTTTGACCGAACTGTCAGGTCAGGCACGCATTGTGCCCGTCACCATGGTGCAAGAGCGCAGTTTGCCTGCCGAGGATGATCCAGGCATCACGGACGAGCGGCAGAACAACAAATTCTTGTTGGAGGATCGCGCCCATCGCAGCATATTGCTCGCCATCGAAGCTCCGGATGCTTCGGTCGCCTACGCGGGCGTAGAACAGCAGGGCCAGAAAACAAAGCGGGTCGATGTAACGCTCTCGGTTACTCTTCCTGCCGGTGGCACACGAGAGTTCTTTGTCATGCTGCCTTCCCCGGCCGTGAGACCGGAAGGAAGAGAGAGTCTTGTCAAATTGGACTACAACCAGGCGCGCGGGCAGACCTTGGATTTCTGGTCGTCCTATTTGGCGCAGGGCGCTCAGTTCGAGGTTCCGGAGCAGGCAGTCAACGATCTCTTTCGTGCCAACCTGTGGCACGCGCTGACTTTGCCACGGAGGCACAGCGACCATCAGATTGATTTGCCCTATTCAAACTTTGCTTATTCCCAGACGGGAACGCCCTGGCCTATCAATCAAGCAGTGTATGTCGACTATATGATCTTCGGTTTGCGGGGTTACAACCAGATAGCCGCTGACGAATTTCGAACTATGTATGCCAACAACCAGGAGTTTGATGGCCGCGTCAACGGATACGCCCATTGGCTGGCCTATACCCCTGGCATGTTGTATGCAGTGGCTCAGAACTACCTTTTATCGAACGATCGCGCGAGCTTTGAAAAGGTGCTGCCAGAGACACTCAAGGCTCTTGATTGGTCCATGGCGCAGATTCGTGCAGCATCGTCTGCGCACGATTCGACCGCTGGGCTGGTAGCGGGGCCGCTCAACGATATAACCGGTCCCGGCTATTGGGCATTCAATCAGGCTTATCTCTACGCAGGGATCGCGGAGTTGGCCAAAGCGCTCGAGCGGTATGGGAACCCACGCGCTGCCGAATGCCGGCAATTTGCGCAAACCTATCTCGACGCCATCAACCGGGGCATAAGTAAGGCAAGCGTGCAATCTCCTTTGGTTCAGTTACGCGACCATACCTGGGTTCCGTTTGTTCCTTCGAACGCCGCATTTCCGGGCCGCAACTTCGAGCAGTGGTACCCCTCCGACGTCGATACGGGCCCCACCCACCTTTTGCGCCTTCGTGCTTTGCCTGTAACAGGTACATTGGCGAATTCACTTCTTAACGATCAGGAAGACAATCTATTCCTGCATGGCTGGGGATTGGCGAATGAGCCAGTGTACAACCAGCAGGCCACTGCGTATCTCATGCGCGATGATGTCAAGGCCACGATTCGTGCCTTTTATAGTTTGATGGCTGGCGGATTCAGCCAGGGAGCTTATGAGCCGGTCGAGCACCGTTGGCGTTGGGGTCAATATTTTGGGCCGCCCAGCACAGATGGCGCGTGGTTTGAGCTCTACCGCAATATGCTTGTACGCGAAGTAGACGACCACACGCTGCTTCTGTCGCAGGCCCCGCCACGAGCCTGGATGCAGGATGGCAAAGAGATTTCCGTGAAGAACGCGCCTACATGGTTCGGAAAGGTCTCGTTCAACATAAAGAGTCACGCGAATGACGGAAAAATCGAAGCGACCGTTCAGTTGCAGGGGAGCCAGCCGCACACGACCATACTCCTCCGCTTACGCCATCCACAGGGTGCACAGCTGCGCAGCGTTACAGTGAACGGTAAACCCTGGCAGGACTTTGACGCTAAGGAAGAGTGGCTAAGGATCCCCGACGCAGGTCAAGAGGCTTACTCCGTTGTCGCCGCCTATTGAGGAGGCAGAGTCCGCTGGTCGTTGGACAATACGGCGGGCATTGAGAAGTCACGCAGCAGATCCTCCGGCCATTTTGGCGCCGCACCTGAGCCGATGGCTACCCAAATCTCGCCACTGTGACTCTCCTGAACTTTTTGGCCGCTTGACTTGCGTAGGCAGGCCAGTGGCACTGCCGAACTCGGCTCGAGTGCGATGCCGCGCGATGCCATTCGGCGCATCGCCTCGAGTGCCTCCTCGTCAGTCACCTGCAGTGCCTCCCCATCGGACTCGTAGATAGCACGCAAAGCCTGACGTCCCGCTGCCAGCTCTGCCAGAGACGATGCAACCGTCTTGGTTCCCGCGAGAGGAGTAATGATGCTCATTCCACTGTTGAATGCGCGCACCAACGAATTGGCCCCAGTGGTTTGGCAGCCGATCATGCGGGGTACTGTGATGGCCACCCCGCAATCGCGAAGCTCGCGAAATCCTTTCCAGATACCGTAGATACCGTCGCCGCTTCCCACTCCAACAAAAACGCGGTCGGGCACCCGGCCAAGTTGTTGCCAAATCTCAAACGCAATTGTTTTAAAGCCTTCGATACCGAAAGGATTCGTGTAGGTCTCGCGCAGGCTGAAGATCGTGCACGGAAACCAGTCTCCGCGCTCGACCAGGTCAAGCACCATAGCCTCGGCGTCCCCACCACGTACCACCCTTGCTCCATAAGCGGACATAAGGGCAAGTTGTAATGGAGGAGCCGCGGCATTGCATAGCACTGTCGCCCGCAAACCGCCGGCGGCCGCCATCGCTGCCATAGCATTGCCGTGGTTGCCTGTGCTTATCGCCACCACCTGCTCAAAACCGAAGTGCTTTGCTATAGAGACCGAGATTGCATTCGGACGGTCTTTCCACGACCAGGTCGGATTGCTGGTCTCGTTCTTCAGGTAGACCGTGGGGCCCGCATCGTTCTCATCCACGGGCAGAAGGTGTGTGGCGCCCTCGCCTAAGGTAATACGTGCCTGTGGTGCGATTGTGGGCAGATGGCTGCGCCATCCCCATATCCCCTCGGCGCGGCTGGAAGGCACTACCAGCTCGCGCGAAGCATAGTGCATCTCTAGCTCCGATGGCGCGCCGGACTTTAAGCAACTCGGGCAACCAAAG
>CAWFGM010000045.1:0-10880 GCA_963815175.1 uncultured Acidobacteriaceae bacterium | reverse complement strand
CTGGTCACCGCCTGCCGCAAGACTGCGGAGCCCGCGCCCACCGATGTCTACGTTCAAGCCGAGCATCCGAAAAAGGGTGAAATCTCCGAGCAGATTACTGCGGACGCCACGCTTGCGCCGCTGGCCCAGGCCGCCATTTCACCCAAGGTCACGGCGCCGGTAAAGAAGTTCTACGTGCAACGGGGTTCGCGTGTAAAGGCTGGTCAACTTCTGGCAACTCTCGAGAACAGCGATCTCGAGGCCGCCGCGCTGGACAACAAAGGCGCCTACAACGCGGCCCAGGGTACTTACGACATTGCCACCGGGGCCACCGTACCCGAAGAGACGGTTAAGGCACAATTGGACCTTACCCAGGCAACCGCTAACCTGAACCTGGCCCAGAGCATTGTGGACAGCCGCCAGCAGCTCTTTACCCAGGGTGCGATCCCGGGCCGTGATCTGGATACGGCAAAGGCTTCCCTGGTGCAGGCCCAGGCCGCTTATGAAATAGCCAAACAGCATTTCGAAGCGGTGCAGAAGATCAGCCACAAGGCCGCCCTCGAGAGCGCGGAAGGACAACTCACTTCCGCCAAGGGCAAATACCTTGGCGCCCAGGCACAGCTAAGTTATACGGAGATTCGCAGCCCCATTTCCGGCGTGGTAACTGACCGGCCTCTCTTCGCAGGGGAAACGGCCTCCGCCGGCAATCCCGTGATTACCGTAATGGATACGTCAGCGCTCCTGGCCAAGCTGCACCTCTCCCAGTTACAAGCACAACAGCTATCAATGGGCGCGGCAGCGACCATCGCTGTTCGCGGGCTCGACGATCCCCTCCCCGCCAAGGTCTCACTCATCAGCCCTGCGCTCGACCCGGGAAGCACCACGGTCGAGGTATGGCTGCGAGTCGAAAATCCGAAGGCAACATTGAGGGCAGGTACGCCTGTACGCACCACCATCGCCGGTCGAACCGCTGCGAATGCGCTCCTGGTTCCTATGCAAGCTGTACAGACCGACTCGGATGGCGTAAGCAAATTTGTTCTGGTCATCAAGGCCGACGGAAGCGCGGACAAACGGCCGGTGACGCTCGGCCTACGCAACCAGGAATCGGCACAGATTCTCAGCGGCCTCACCCCCGGCGACAACGTCATCACCAGCGGCGGATACGGGTTGGACCCTGGCACTAAAGTCAAGGTTGGCACCGCTCCTGCGGAAGCCGGAGGAGAGAAGGAGTGAACCCCGGCACCCCTGAGAGCGCGGACCGCGAGAGCTCGTTCTGGCTCACAGCCGCTGCCAAACCCATCTTTTTCTTCCTGGCGCTGCTCACGCTGGCCGGCATCTATATGGCGTTCCAAGTGCCGATCTCCGTCTTTCCCGAAACCAACTTTCCCCGAGTGGTCATTGGCGTGGACAACGGAGTCATGCCTGTCGAACAGATGCAGGTCACCATCACCAAGCCCATTGAGGACGCGGTCAACAGCGTTCCTGGCCTTGTTACCGTGCGCAGCAACACCAGCCGCGGCTCGGCGGAGGTCAGCCTCTTCTTCGATTGGCATGTGGATATGTTTCGCACGCTGCAATTGACAGACGCAGCGCTGGCCAGGATCTCGCAGTCGTTGCCAGCTACCGCCCGCATCACCACCAACCGTTTAACCTTCGCCACCTTTCCCATCCTCGGCTATGCGCTCACGGCAGATGATCGCGGTAAGGACACGGTCTCTCAGACTCGCCTGTGGGAGATAGCCACCTACGATTTGAAACCGCCCCTCAACCGAGTCAATGGGGTGAGCACGGTACTGGTGCAAGGCGGGCAGATTCCCGAGTTCCACATCGTGCCCAACCTCGCCCGGCTCCAGGCCGCCGGCCTAACCCTGCTCGAATTGGTCAATGCAGTCCAGGAATCGAACATCATCGATTCTCCGGGTCTTTACGAGGCTAATCACCAACTGATCCTAGGGCTGATCGGAGCCCAGGCGCACGACGCTGCCGAGCTAAGCAATCTGATCGTGAAGACCACTCCCGGTGGGGTGGCCATCCGCGTCGGCGATGTGGCAACGGTAGAACCTTCGACCATGCCGGTTTATACCGCGGTCAGATCGAACGGTAAACCTGCCGTGCTGCTCAACATCACCCGGCAGCCCTCGAGCAACACCGTTGCGGTTGCCAACGGGGTGGCGGCGGAGATGGCCCAACTGCAATCCAAGTTACCCGCCGGCATTCATATCGAATCTTTCTATGACCAGTCTGCGCTGGTGCGGGAGAGCATTCTCAGCGTCCGCGACGCTATTCTCATCGGCCTGGTGCTCGCTTGTATCATCCTGTTCCTCTTTCTCCACGACTGGACGTCTTCCCTCGTCGCCGGCCTGGTCATCCCTGTCACCGTCGCGGTGACCATTCTCTTTCTTCGCATCACCGGGCAGAGCTTTAACCTGATGACCCTGGGTGGCTTGGCCGCGGCCATAGGGCTGGTCATTGACGACGCGATCGTAGTGGTCGAGAACATCGCGGTTCATCGCGAAGCGGGAGAATCGCGGACGGCTTCTGTGCGTAAAGCCATCCACGAAATCAGCCGGCCGCTGGTCTTTTCCACCATCACGCCGGTGATCGTATTTCTTCCCCTGGTCTCGGTCACCCAGGTCACGGGAAGCTTCTTCCGCGCCCTTGCCGTGACTATGACGGTTGCGTTGCTCACTTCCCTTCTGCTTGCCCTTACCTTCACTCCGGCACTCTCTCTCCGGCTGGAGAAGAAGATGCACGCTGAGCCCGCAGTACCTGAAGGAGAAAAGCAAAGCGGCTTCTTGCGGGTATGAAACAAAAAGGAGGAGCCGCTTTCCATCGTCTCCTCCAGTACCACGAGCGATCGCTCGAGTGGTCGTTTCAACGCCCGCTTGCCCTGGCGGGGGTATGTGCGGTGCTTATCATCGCTGGCTATTTCAGTTATCGCGCCCTCGGCTCCGACCTGTTGCCGGAGATGGATGAGGGCGCATTTATATTGGATTACTTCACTCCTGCGGGAACATCGTTGACCGAAACCAACCGTATTCTCGAGCACGTGGATCATATTCTGCACGGCATTCCCGAGGTGTCCATCACCTCGCGCCGTACTGGTCTGCAGATGGGTCTGGCTGCGGTAACAGAAGCGAATACCGGGGACTTCACTGTTCGCCTGAAATCAGACCGTTCCCGCGGCATCGATGAAGTGATCGCCGATGCACGAGAACGGATCCATGCGGCTGAGCCATCGCTCGATATGGAGTTCACGCAGATCCTACAGGATATGATTGGCGACCTCTCCAATTCGCCTGAACCCATCCAGATCAAGTTGTTTTCCAACGACCAGAACCTTCTCCTTACGCTTGGCCCGCGCGTTCAGCAAGCCATTGCCAAAATTCCCGGCGTGGTGGATACGCAGAATGGCGTCGACAATACCATCAGCGGGCCGGCCACAAACTTCCAAATTGATCCCGTGGTTGCCGGGCGGCTCGGCTTTACGCCGACCGAAGTTGCGGAGGATGCTACGTCCATCCTCGATGGCCTGCCCACGAACGACCCGCTGATTTCAGGTGGCAGGCCGTACACCATCCGGGTGCGCTTGCCTGACGCCAATCGAGCTTCACTCGAAGCCATCGAAAACACGGTCTTCAACAGCAGCAGCGGGCACACCGCAACGTTAAGCGCGATGGCCACGGTAACGCAGTTGCCGCCACAGAATGAGATTCGCCGCGAGAACCTGCAGCAGGTGATCCTGGTGAGCGGGCGCCTGGAAGGCTCCGATCTCGGCGGGGCCATGGCGCAAGTCCAGACTGCCGTGAGCCGCCTTCAGCTCCCAGCCTCGGTTCGCGTGGAATACGGCGGAACCTACCAGGAGCAGCAACAATCGTTTGCCGATCTGGCCCGCGTTCTGGTGCTGGCACTCGCCCTGGTCTTCGGTGTACTGCTGGCTGAGTTCCGCAATTTCGCTGCTCCTATTTCTATCCTGACCAGTTCCGTCCTCTCCCTCGCGGGGGTCGTATTCGCCTTGCTTATCACGGGTACAAACTTCAACGTGGCCAGCTTCATGGGGCTCATCATGGTCATCGGGATCGTGGCCAAAAACGGGATCCTGCTGCTTGACTCCGATGAGCAGCTGCGCGCCGCCGGCCTCGATGCCCGCCAGGCCATGCTCCAGGCTGTGATGCGGCGTAGGCGCCCCATTCTCATGACAGCGATTGCCACGGTGTGCGGCATGTTTCCGCTGGCGCTGGCCCTGGGCTCAGGCTCACAGATGTTACAGCCCCTGGCTATCGCGGTGATCGGAGGTCTCTCATTATCGATTGTGCTGAGCCTGGTGGTTACTCCGGTTGTGTACTACGAACTCACCCGGCGCCGGGGTTGAGCCAATCGATTCGTAACTGTGGCGCGGACCGACGAAGATTTTCATTTTCTGGTTGCATTCAACGGCACTTAGGGTTAGTTTAGCTAAACACTACGAACCTGTAGAGCAGGTGAACGCCTTCCTTGTCGAAGCCGATATCGTTCACCTCCCATGTGCCTTCCTCGTCGGAATCGGCCTGTAGCACCCTTCCAAGTCGAAGATAAGTCGAGTCATACTCATCCGCCCCAAGGTCTCAGAGGGTCTGGAAGCACTTTTTTCGCGCAATCCTTTGGAGGTTGTCTCATGGCATCTGGCTATACCCGCATTCGGTCTTTCCCCCTACCCGCTTTACTGATCATGCTGCTGCTCAGCGTGACGTTCGCCGCAGCCCAGAACTTTCGTGGTGGCATCAACGGCACAGTGACGGACCAGGGCGGCGGCTCCCTTCCAGGCGCAACCGTGCAGATTACCGACGACTCTACGGGTGTCATCCACTCATCGGTTACTTCCAGCGCGGGCGAGTACGCCTTCCAGGACCTGCCGCTGGGCATGTACACCGTCTCGGCAACGTCTTCCGGCTTTGAAACACTTAAGGTAGAAAAGGTTCAGGTTTCAGCCGGGACAATTTATACGCTGCCCCTCAAGCTTGCGGTCGCCTCCCAGGCAACGACAGTTGAAGTGAATGCCGCTGGAGTCGCACTCGATACGACGACTCCGACAGAAACCACCGTCCTGTCCGGCAGGGCGATCCAGGACATTCCGCTGAACGGCCGCGACTTCACGCAGATGATCGGCATGGCTCCCGGCTTCGCCGGCTACTCTCTGGGCGGTTACGGATCAGTCAATGGAACGCGTGCAAACCAGATCAACTGGCAGATTGATGGCTCAGACAACAATGATCTGTGGCATAACATTCCGGCGGTTAACCAGGGCGGTGTAGAAAACATCGCCGGCATCACCTTGCCCATCGATTCGGTGGAAGAGTTTTCGCTGGAAACGCAAGGCTCGCCTGAGACCGGACGCAACCCGGGCGGATCAGTGAACCTGGTTACTAAGTCGGGAACCAATCAAATCCATGGAAGCGCTTACTACTACAACCGCAACGAAGCACTCGCGGAGGTCTCGCCTTTTCAGCAAGGCAACCCGCCTTTGCGCAATCAACAGTGGGGCGAGTCGGCAGGCGGTCCGTTCTGGAGAGATCACACCTTCTGGTTTGAAAATTTCGAGAAGCAGAATTTCAAGATCGCCACCGGCAACCAGGGCACTGAGCCGTCAGGTGCCTACCAGGCAGCTGCGTTACCACTACTCGCCTACTATGGGGTCGCACAAAACTCTGCTACCAGCAGTTTGCTGCCGGTTCTATGGCCTGCGGATTCGTTAACCGGCCCTGCATCCAGCCCCAACTTTTTGCCCTCCGCCCCGGAAACCGGCTACAGCTACAACGGAGTAATCAAGCTCGATCACAACTTCAGCGATCGTCAGTCCCTCTCAGCGCGTGCCTTTCTTGGCCAGGGTAATCAGATCGCGCCGGTTTGCAATTGCACCATCCCTTATTACTTCGAAGTCGCTCCGATCCATGTATATAACTACTCGATCGTTCACAATCTGACCTTGTCTTCTCACATTACTAACCAGATCACCATTGGGGTTAACTACTTCAACCAGGTGTTCAATGATCAAAAAACGGGCTTCGACGTTGACTCGCTTGGCTTCGTAACCAGCTCGCCTTACAGCAACTCCCCGAATATCTCGATTACCGGATTCGAGGAAATTGGCCAGACCCCGCCCGAGGGCCGCAACGACATTACGGGGCACTTGGATGAAGCGCTTTCCTGGATAAAGGGCAAGCACGAGTTTCGTTTTGGCGGTGAGTACCGGCAGGCGCAGGTAGACGAGTTCTACCAACGCCACTCGGTTGGCAGCTTCAAGTTTACGGGGGCTACCGGACCCTGGGCCACCGACTACCAGAGCTCCTCTGGAGCTGCGCAATGCACCGGTTATTTCGCCAGCAACCCGGCCATTCAGGCGGCCTGCCAAGCCCAATCGCTGGGTAACGTTCTTGCGCTCGCGGACTTCATGGCTGGGGACCTGGCCTCCGGCACCATTGCCCGCGGCGATGCAGAACGGCAGGTATTCATCAATACCTTCGACCTGTTCGCGCAAGATAGCTGGCAGCTCACGCCAAAACCTCAGTGTCGACTATGGCATTCGTTACGACTATCTGCAGCCGATGCACAGTCAATTTTCAAAACCTCTCCGTCTTTCGGCCGGAGTTAACCGCTGACGACGGGCTCGCTTTCCAGGGTAACCAGATCAGCTCCGTCTATCCCAGCGATTGGACCAACTTCAGCCCGCGTGTCGGCTTCTCCGTACTCTCCCGCATTTGCTAAAGGAACCGTGGTGCGCGGCGGCTTCGGCATGTTCTTCGACACACCGAACGCCAACCCGTTTTTGGACAACCGTCCAAGCAACAACGCACCCAATGGCCTGGAGGGCAATCCCGGCGGACCGGAACCGGTCTACACGTTCGCTACTTATGGTACGGCCGTCGTTCCCGGTCAGTCCATCTTTCCCGTGGTCACGCCAACCACCACCAGCCTGTGCAACCCGGGAAACCCTTGCGGCGTTTTCTCCGTTGACCGCGGTTTCAAAACTCCATACAACTTCAACTTCAGCCTGCAACTTGAGCAAGCGCTCGGTCAATATGCGATGTTTCAGATCGGCTATGTGGGCAGCGAAGGACGCCGGCTGCTTAGCCTCCTGAACATCAACCAGCCCTCCTTGGTGGACCGACAAACGATGTTGCTTATCAGGGAGCGATCTACAATGGTGTTACCCAGAGGCCCTTACGTCGGCGACTATCCTCAATATGGCGATATCAACCAGATTGAGAGCATTGGAACCTCGAACTACAGTGCGCTCCAGACCACCTTCAAGATACGCAACTATCATGGGCTGACTCCTCAGTTCAGTTACACCTGGGGCCACAATCTCGATGAGGTCACGCAATATCGTGGACAGCTACCGCAGGACAGCACCAACTTCAAGGGCGACTACGGGAACAGCGACTTCGATACCCGCAACGGCTTCGTTGGCTATGCTAACTACGCGATACCCGGATTCCGCGGACCGAAGCTTCTTACTAACGGATGGGAGTTAAATGGAGTCATTACCCTGAAGGGTGGTCAGCCTATGAATCTCTTCACGGGTACTGACACTACCGGCGAAAACCAATATGCGCAGCGTCCGAATATCGTCGGCAATCCCTTTGCCGGAGTCTCGCACAAGGTCCAGAACGGCGTCGTGCAATGGTTCAATCCCGGCGGCCTTTGTCGACCCGCCGGCAGGGACTTACGGAAACTACACGCGCAACAGCATCTTCGGACCGGGCTTAGAGGACGTTGATCTCTCCGTCTTCAAGAACACTCATATAACGGAGCGGGTCAACGCGCAGTTCCGGGTCGAGATGTTCAACCTGTTCAACCATCTGAACCTTGCCAGTCCCGGATACACACAGCTAGCCAATTCCTACACGGATACGGACAGCTTTGGGCAGATCACCTCTACGATCGGGGCCGGAAACTACTCGCCAGGCATTGGACCTGGCGAACCCTTCAACGTCCAACTGGCTCTCAAGATTCTCTTCTGAGAGCCGTTTGAGGGCTTCTCCAGCACCGGCGTGACTGCTGTCTCCCGGTGCTGGAGTAAGTTCCGGGCTAAGACCTGGGATCCTCGGGTGCTGGTCTCCGTGCTCGCAGTTCGTCTAACAGGTGTCTGGTGTAGACGCCCGAGGCTACCACGGTCGCTCCCTCGCGCATGATCATGGAGAGCGCTTCTTCGCCGCTCTTATCGATGGAAGTCACCTTATCGAGATTCACGATGCGGCGCCTGCCTGAGGGACAGGCTGGATGCTCTCCAACTGGAGAGCAACTCGGCGTACCGAGCCCTTGGTCAGCGTGCCTTGAAGGGTCCACTGGTCCTCCAAGGCATTCTCCACAACGGTGATTCTCAACATCTTTTCGGTTCCTTCGTTAAGAGCGGCCGTCTGTGCCCGACGGCGATTCCTCCGATCCCTTTGCTGCTTCGACGTATCCCTTGTCATTGGGTTATATGCAATCCGCGTGCCTAACGCGGAATAATCAAGATACGCGGGAACTTCGTGTTCGGCAGACGTGGGTCATCCATAAGAAGGCCAATGCCATTAACTGGCGCGCCGCCAAATGGTTGGCATTCTGCCAGCTTGTTGGCACGATCGAGAATGAAAGGCATGGGCTCCAGGGACGGAATTGGTCGCGGCACCAGGGTTCGGCTGCTAAGGTCTGGCTGGCCGGGATATTCCCAGCTTCTGCATGCGAAATTGCAGGGTCGGGCGCTTGATGCCCAGCCGCGCGGCCGCGCCATTGGGGCCGGCGAAAACCCAGTTGGTTTGCTCCAGGACCGACAGGATATGCCTTCGCTCCACTTCCTCAAGGGTCGCCAACCCATTTCCACTTCCATTTGCCCCCTCCAGCGAGCGGGGCTTGAGGTCGCTGAGGGGGACCTTGAGCGAAGGGCCCTTGGAAAGGATGACGGCTCGCTCGATGACATTCTGCAATTCCCGGATGTTTCCCGGCCAGGGGTATCGAACCAGCGCGTTCATGGTTTCAGAAGATATGGTGTCGATCTGCTTGGACATATTGAAAGCAAAGTATTGCGCGAAGTGCCGCACCAGGAACGGTATATCTTCCGTGCGTTCGCGCAGGGGGGAACATGGATGGGAAAGACGTTCAATCGATAAAACAGATCGGAGCGGAACTTCTGCTCGTCGACCATCGATTGCAAATCACGATTGGTCGCGGCGATCAGGCGAGCGTTGGTGCGAAGGGTTCGTGAACCGCCTAAGCGCTCGAACTCTTTCTCCTGCAGGACGCGCAACAGCTTCGGTTGCAGGTCGAGGGGGATCTCACCCACCTCGTCAAGG
Organism: uncultured Acidobacteriaceae bacterium; assembly: GCA_963815175.1. Classification (GTDB taxonomy): domain Bacteria; phylum Acidobacteriota; class Terriglobia; order Terriglobales; family Acidobacteriaceae; genus PALSA-350. Next base: position 1,590 of record CAWFGM010000045.1, on the reverse strand, counting down.
AAGATGGTTCCCTGATTGGCCAATTCGAAACGTCCGATCCGCTGGGTGACCGCGCCGGTGAATGCTCCTCTTTCGTGCCCGAAGAGCTCGCTCTCGAGCAAGCCGGTCGGGATGGCCGCGCAGTTCAGTTTGACGAACGAGTTGGCGTGACGCTGGCTGAGATTGTGGACTGCCCGGGCTATCAGTTCCTTGCCCGTACCGGTCTCGCCGTGGATCAGTACCGTGGAACCTGTCGGGGCTACCGCTTCGACCTGGCGAAGAACCCGCCGCAGTACCGGGCTGTTGCCGATGATCTCCTGAAAATTCATTTCGCTGCGGAGTTCATCTTCCAGATAGAGCTTTTCCTGGGTGAGTTTGTCCTTGAGTTCCGTGATCTGACGATAGGCAAAGGCGTTGTCGATGGCGATCGCGACCTGCCCGGCGATCTGCGATAAGAACTCCAGCTCAGGCTGGTTAAAGGCGTTTTTCTGGGTCCGCACCAGGCAGAGCACGCCGAGCACACGGTTGACCCGGAGCAAAGGCAACATGCATAGAGTTTCCACTCCTGCCGCGGACGCGATTTTGTGGTCCAGTCCTGCCGTTGGCAGCTGCCCGATATCCCCGACCCATGGTTTTCCCGAACGAAACGCCTGCCCGGCAACGGAATCGTCCAGCGAAGCCGGCAAATCCTGGCGAAGCGCGGAATCGCCGGCGGGAAAATCCAAAGCGCACAGTTGGAGCTCTTGACCCTCCCTGTCGGGCAGGATCAGAGCCACCCCGTCCACACGCATTGCCTTCCTGATCCCGGGGGAAATGGACTGGATCACGTCGCGCAGTTCAAGGTTGGAAACCACGCTGTTGTTCAGGTCCAGGATGAGCCTGAGCTTGGTCCTTTCCTTCTCCAGCTGAGCACGCACCTGCTCGGACTGGGCAAAGTTAAGCCGATCATCGATGGCCAGGGCCGCGTAGTGGCTTATCAGCGAAAGAAGACTGACCTCCTGCTCTGAAAAGGCGTCCCGATGCTTGCGTCCGATACACAGCGCGCCCAGGCGATGAAGGGCGGTGCTCAAGGGAAGCAGGCAGAGAGATTGATTGCCGCATTCCCGGAAAAAACGGACCGCCTCGGAAAATCGTTGGTTGCCGTCAGGCGAGAGCCGGTCGAGCGCGGCAAGAACGAGCGGCTTCTCCTGATCCGAGATCGCTTGCCAAAGCTCCTCCGGCCAGTTGCGAGCCGCATGGTCCCATCGGCCGAATGATCTGTGACCAACGAGCATCCATCTCTGTCGACCACTTGGGTCGTGACTTGGCCCTCGTGCAAATGAACGAGGGCGGTCGTGGAGCAATCCACCAGGACGCAAAGCTCCGCCGGCAGCGCATGCAACAGCTGCTTATGATCGCTGTGCATCTCCAGCTTTCGTGCAAAGCGCAAAACCTCCTCAACCTGCTCTGCACTCGGGGGCATGCCGTTCGACTGGTGAAGGTTGGTGTTGGGGGACCTCTGCATATCCGGCAGGACGAGCTCCTTTCCGCAGATGTTTCATAGATGACTAATAAGACAAGAAGTAGCAGCAATGGGATGACGACATTTGACGCCGAGACATTTTTTCGATC
>CAWFGM010000044.1:0-92703 GCA_963815175.1 uncultured Acidobacteriaceae bacterium | reverse complement strand
TCTGATTGAATCCAAGAGAGCGGCTCTTGAAGGCGCGGTGCTGAACCTTGAAGTGGCGGTCTTGGCTCTTGAAATGGCGGTGTTGAATCTTGAAGTGGCGGGGCTTCACGCCCGCCGTTAGATCCACGAAGAGTTGACGGCTTTAGCCGCTGAGGGATCGGGCCCAGATTCACCGCAAGGTATCGGTAAGCATCAGAGATTGAGCAGAGCTTATTTTTGACTGGATTATGCCCCATATAGGCGACATGGCGATCCCAATCCGCAGCATCTCGAATCCGATGATCGGAAAATCCCACCTGCCAGATATCGTGTTTCCAATCAAATGCCCGCTTCGCTCGGAATGAAAAGCCGCCCTTGATATTTTGCATCGCTCTCTCAATGCTGTCTTGAGCGGAGAGGATTGCATGGAAATGGTCAGGCATGACGACATAGGCGTGTAGTTGATAAGAACTGCCTCGATAATCTTGGAAAATTTCCTCCATCCACAGTGCCCACCGTTCGTGGCGGAAAAATGGCTGCCGATCAACGGTCTGGGCGCTTACAAAGTATGTCTCTCCGCTCCTCCTGACTGTCTCTCTGGCCGGTCGCATTGATTCCCTCAGCGGCTAAAGCCGTTCAACTTGTTCGTTGTGACGGACGGTCTGAAGCCCGTCCCCTTCAACACCAGAACCTGCGATCCTTCAATGCCGGGATCCACTTCCGCCATAAGCCCGCCCCCTTCGTCCTTGAAGGGGCGGGGCTTCAGCCCCGCCGTCAGACTTAACTGAAAGGATCGGCTTTAGCCGCTGAGGGACCAAGTCCAGTTTCACCACAAGCCGACCGCAAGCATGTTCAGCCCTTCCACTCTTCCATCAGTTTTCGGAAGTCCCGGAAGAGGTAGTTGGAGTCGTGCGGGCCGGGACTGGCCTCGGGGTGGTACTGCACGCTGAACAGCGGCAGCGTGCGATGGCGAAGGCCTTCCAGTGTGTTGTCGTTCAGGTCGACGTGGGTAAGCTCGACCTCACTTTGGTTGATTGAATCGGGATCGACAGCGAAGTTATGGTTGTGCGCGGTGATTTCCACTTTGCCCGTCTGGGTCTGCTGCACCGGGTGGTTTCCGCCGTGGTGGCCGAACTTCAACTTGTATGTCTTGCCACCGAGGGCTAAGCCGATCAACTGGTGGCCAAGGCAGATGCCAAACATCGGCCTGCGTCCGACAAGCTTGCGGATATTTTCCTGAGCATAGGTTACCGGCTCTGGATCGCCCGGACCGTTGGAGAGAAAAATACCGTCGGGCTTCAAGTCGAGCACATCCTGCGCCGAGGTTTCCGCCGGCACCACAGTCACCCGGCAGGCTTCCCGCGCCAACATGCGCAGGATGTTGTGCTTGATGCCGAAGTCATAGGCCACCACATGCAGATCCGGTGGGGGTAGCTTGAGGCTTTCGTCGCCTAGCTGCAAGGGATCCCCGTTGAAGTTGCGCCGGTCGTTACAGTCCCACTCGTACGCAGCCTTGGTGCTCACCACCTTGGCCAGGTCTGTGCCATCCATCTTGCGGATGCCGCGGGCCTTGAGGATAAGCTTGTCAGGATCTGTTTCGAGCGAGGAAATGACTCCGCGCAACGCACCATGGGTGCGCAAATGACGAACCACAGCGCGCGTGTCAATTTCAGCGATTACAGGAACGTTAAAGCGTTCCAGGTATTCTTCCGTCACTTGCTGCGAACGCCAATTGGAGCTTATGGGCGAGAACTCTCGCGTGACCAACCCCTCGATATACGGGCGGCTAGCCTCGTTGTCGGCGGCGTTGGTTCCATAGTTTCCGATTTGCGGATTGGTCAGGACAACAATTTGTCCAGCGTAAGAGGGATCGGTGAAGATTTCCTGGTAGCCAGTCAGGGCGGTATTGAAAACCACTTCGCCAAAACATTCACGTCTGGCGCCATAGCTCTCACCGCGGAAGATGCGCCCGTCTTCGAGCGCGAGGATTGCCTGCATGGCTTCTCCGTCGAGTGGATTCAGTCAAGTTTAACAGGTCCAGACAGCTGTGTACGGGGTGGTTAGTGGATAACGCCCATGTCCTCGGCCGGCCAATAGACGAACGCTGCCTTGCCGTAGATCAGATCCCGCGGCACCGGTCCAAAGTCGCGACTATCACTCGAAATCGAGCGATGATCGCCCATGACGAAATATTGATCGGGCTGGATCACCATCGCATCCTGCGATCGGCTGTCGTGGAACCTTCTGGGCACGTACGGCTCAGGCAGCAGCCTGCCGTTGATGTAGGTGCGACCGTCGTCGATGCGCAGCTCATCGCCCGGCACCGCAATCACGCGCTTGATGTAGCTCTTCTGCGGATCGCGCGGATAGTGAAAGACTACGACGTCGCCGCGGTGAATTTCGGCGAAGTGGTAGACGAACTTGTTGATGAATAGCCGGTCCTGGTCTCCCAGGCGAGGCAACATACTGGTCCCCTCCACCCGTACCGGCTGATACAGGAATGTGATGATGAAAAAAGAGACCGCGAGCGAAAACAGCATGTCGCGTCCCCAGAGCCAGAAGCTTCGCCCCGGCAACCCCGCCGGCACCTGAGGCAGCGGCTCTTGCTGCGTGGCGGGCTCAGGCCCCGTCTTATCTTCTTCCGGGTTCATCGCTCATCCCAATGATTCACTCGCTTTGCTCAGTCGCAGCCCGGGCTGCCGAACGGACACAGAATTTTCTGCTTCCGCATGGGTTGCTGTTGGCTGGCGGGAACCATTTGCGCCTGCCCGTTCTCCTGGTTGCCGCCGGCGAACTGCGACCGCTGCAAGACCAGCGGCCGTTGTAAAACCATCTCTACCGCCGTTCCCGAAGGAATCACAATATCATTACCGCGCGTTAAGAGAGTGTAGATGGCGCCAGCTGCCGCGCCGGCGAGGGAACCGTAGCCAACCCCTTTCAACACATCTCCCGACGCGGCGCCGCCGAGCACACCACCCTCCGCGCCGATCGCCGCGCCCTTGGCAATGTTGCCTGCGTCACGGCCCTTGTTCCCCGCCTGCTCCACCGTGCCTTCACCATCCTTCACCTTGGGGCCATCAGACCCCGGCAGGCTATTCAGGACACCAGGAACCTCGACGATCGATCCATTAGGGAAAATCATGGTGGTAAAGTGCAGGTCAATCTGTGCACGCCCCTTTACCCTGCCAGGCCGCACTACATGGTCCACCACACCCTGCACATAAACGCCAACCGGGATCATTACCCGCGAATTGCCCACCACAGGGAAGGAAGAAACCAGGTAGACGCCATCTCCCTGCTGGGCGGTTTTGGTGTTAATCCCGCTTTTGAGGGAGAGAAGAACCTTGGTGCCTGCGGGAACGGTGAAGGTTTGGGATGGCGCCTGTGCGGGAGGGGCGGGTGTTGCCGCTGGGGTTGCACTGGACGCTGCGGTTGCCGTTTGCCCTAGTCCTTGGGCGGCTGCCATTCCAACCAGCATCCCGGCTGCGACGAACTTCCCGCGAACGTTCATCCCGTCAACCTCCGGTCATAAGTATAGACGGCTGCAGACGGCATTGGGCGAGCGCATAGCTGGGATTAGTCCCGAAGTAGGTCACCTCACGCGGTTTCCTGTTATAAGGAAACTACCCGGGTCTTACGCCCAAGAGATTGTCGTTTGGCTACCCAAACCTATGGCCTGGTAACCCAAACCGATGGCACCCCCACAGGTAACAGTTCCTTCCTCCGCTTCCGCGCAGCGCCAACGGTTTGCCGCCGCATACTCGATCCTGGAGCAGGCAGTTGCCCAGCAGGCTTTTCCCGGGGCTGCCTTTGGCGTGCTTTTACGGGGAGAGGTGCTGGCGCTGGATGGCGTTGGCGGTTTTACCTACGGGGAGTCAACGGAGCCTGTGAACGCTTCCACCGTATACGACTTAGCCAGCGTCACCAAGGTGATCGCGACCACTTCCATGGCCATGCTGCTTTACCAGAGGGGGCAGCTGTCGCTCGACCAGCCGTTGGTGCAGATTTTACCCGCCTTTGCACAAGGCGAAAGTATCGGCAGCGCGCGACACCAGGTGACACTACGCATGCTGCTGGCGCACACCTCCGGGCTGGCCGGTTACGTTCGCCTCTTCGAGATCGCTCGAAGCCGCGAGGAACTGCTCGATGCCTGCCTCCGCTTGCCCCTCGAAGCCGCGCCTGGAAGCCGTTCCGAGTACTCCGACCCTGGCTTCATCGTGCTCGGGCGCGCCCTGGAAGTCGTCGCTGGCGAGAGCCTGGAAGACTTCTGTTCGCGAGAGCTTTTCACCCCATCGAGGATGACCAGTACTTGCTTTCGACCACCCGCTGACTGGCGATCCACTATCCCACCGACCGAAGAAGACTTGACCTTCCGCAATCGCATCATCCAGGGAGAGGTCCAGGACGAAAACTGCTTTGTCCTTGGAGGAGCAAGCGGCCATGCCGGCCTCTTCTCTAATGCACTGGATCCGCTGCTTTACGCGCGATGCCTGCTCGGCGGGCAACTCTTCACGCCGCAGACGATTCGACTCTTCACCACCCGCGTCTTGCCAGACAGCTCCAGGGCACTGGGATGGGATACACCCTCCCAACCCTCGTCTTCCGGCAAGTTCTTCAGCCGCCGCTCAGCCGGCCATCTCGGCTACGCGGGAACCTCCGTCTGGATCGACTTTGAGCGCCAGCTAGCCATCGCCTTGCTCACGAATCGCACTTGGCCGCACCGCCAGAGCCAGGATATTCGCGCCATTCGTCCCGCCTTTCACGATGCGGTCGTGGAAAAAATTGAGCAAGGGAGGGGCTAAATTGCCATAACCCAAAAGTGTTTGCGTGGATGGCACGTTACGCCCTAATTTCAGAGCAAAGTAGGGCCAGTTGGAGATAAAATCATTTAGTTGAGTGGGAGCTGAGTAAACCAACATGGCCACAACAAGTACTTTTCATACGGAGACAGGGAGCGGCAGCGAGACAACCAACGACCAGCCGCAAAACCTGCACGATCTGACGACAGAGAGTTCTAACGAAGCCTCGATGGGCTTCGATACTAAATCTGCCCTCGAAATCGCACGCATCATCAACCACGAAGACTCAAAGATTGCCGCCGCGGTTAAAAGGTCATTGCCTGAGATTGCATTGGTGATTGACATGGTGGCGCGCAGCTTGCGCGATGGAGGACGCCTCATTTATGTAGGCGCCGGCTCCAGCGGCCGCATCGCCGGCCTCGACTCTTCCGAATGTCCGCCGACCTTCTCCACCCCGCCGCAAAGCGTCCAGTACATCATGGCGGGAGGCCCTAAGGCTCTGGCATCTGCTGTAGAAGTGAATGAAGATTCAACCGAGCTGGGTCAGCGTGATATCGCCCGCCGCCGCCCGACTCGCAAAGACGTGGTCATCGGCCTCTCTTCCAGCGGCCGCACGCCTTACGTAGTGGCCGCGGTGGAATACGCCCGCGCCCGCGGCGCCAAGACCGCCGCCGTAACTTGCAATCACAACACCCCGCTTTCCTCCGCCGCAGACATCTGCATCGTTGCTGAAGTCGGACCGGAAGTCGTCTCCGGTTCAACGCGCATGAAGGCTGCTACGGCGCAGAAGATGGTGCTCAACATGATCACCACCGGCGCCATGACCCGGCTTGGCTACGTCTATGACAACCTCATGGTCAATGTGCACATGCAGAACACCAAGCTGGTGGAGCGTGGCATCAGCATTTTGATGCGTGCCTGCAAGATCGACCGCGAGCAGGCTGTGCTCACCATCAAGTCTGCCGGGCGCAGCGTGCCCGTCGCCTTGGTGATGCTCAAGGCTGGAGTCGACAAGCCGGAAGCAGTGCGTCGCCTGGCTAAGTCGGATGGTAATGTACGGTTGGCAATCGAAGATACAACGCTCGAGTTATAGAAACGAGATACACATAGGAGCACCCCCGGGCCCTCATGGATAAGTTTGTCATTCGCGGCGGTAACCCGCTGCTCGGAACGATTCGGGTAAGCGGAGCCAAAAACTCCGCGCTGCCCTGCATGGCCGCCGCGATTCTCACCGAAGACGAAGTCGTCCTGGAGAACATTCCTCAGGTCCGCGACATTGAGACCGAGCGGAAACTGCTGACTTCGATGGGTGCCGAGGTGGAACTCGGCTATGGCCGCGCACAACACCGCACGCGGATCAGTTGCCGCGTACTCTCCGATCCCACCGCCAAGTACGAGATCGTCAAAACCATGCGTGCTTCTTCGCTCGTATTGGGCCCGCTCGTTGCACGCTGTGGCCTCGCCCGTGTAGCCCAGCCTGGTGGCTGCGCCATTGGCGACCGCCCCATCGATTTGCATCTCAAGGGCCTGGAAGCGATGGGCGCAACCATCGTGCAGGAACACGGCTATCTGGAAGCACGTGCCGAACGGTTGCATGGCGCGCATATCGTTTTCGACAAGATTACTGTGACCGGCACCGAAGATTTGCTGATGGCGGCTGTTCTCGCTGAGGGCGACACGCTGATGGAAAATTGCGCGCGCGAGCCCGAGGTAGTCGACCTGGCCGCTCTCCTTGTAGCCATGGGCGCGAATATTCAGGGCGCGGGACGGGCACCATCCAGGTAAAGGGCGTGAGCAGCTGCACGGCGCCAAGCATCGTATCAATCCCGACCGCATCGAAGCGGGAACGTTTCTGGTGGCGGGTGCGATCAGCGGCGGCGACCTGGTCGTTGCCAATTGCCAGCCAGCGCATCTTTCGGCGCTTGTGACCAAGCTCGAAGCCTCTGGAGTGCGCATCACGCCCATGGGTTCTGACTCCTTGCGCGTGCGCAGCGAAGGCAATCTACAGGCGAACGATATCTCCACCGAAGAGTATCCGGGCTTCCCCACTGACATGCAGGCGCAATACATGGCGCTGGCCACACAGGCCGAGGGCACCACTACAGTGGTGGAGAACATTTTTGAGAATCGCTTCATGCACGTAGGCGAGCTGGTGCGCATGGGTGCGAATATCAAGGTGGATGGTCGCACTGCGACCGTGCGCGGCAAAACGCCGCTCTCCTCCGCGGTGGTCATGTGCTCCGATCTACGCGCCTCGGCTTCCTTGGTGCTCGCCGCTTTGGTTGCCGACGGCGAGTCCATCCTCGACCGCGTTTACCATATCGACCGCGGATATGAGCGGATTGAAGAGAAGCTGCGCGGCGTTGGCGCGCAGATCCGTCGCATGGGCGACATCTTCCCCGATGGCAAGCGCGAAGTCGCACTCGAGGCCCAGGTCAGATAAGCGTCTTTCTGCGACCCCGTCGGGCATTCCTGCATCCGACTCACTATGGCAGACACAGACGCTGCACTTCGTCATCAACTTGTCCAGCTTCTTCGCGGCGGAAATGCGCACGTTGACACCCTTACTGCGTTGAAGGGTTTCCCCGCGAAACTCTACGGCGCAAAGCCGGAGAATGCGCCCCACTCCGGTGGGAGCTCCTGGAACACACGCGCATTGCGCTGCATGATTTGTTGGATTTTTCCACCAACGACAAGTACGTGGAAAAGAAATGGCCGGACGATTACTGGCCAGCATCAGCCGAACCGCCTTCCAAGGAAGCTTGGCATGATTCGATGAGAGGGCTGGAGGAAGACCTGGAGGCCTTTGAAAAACTGGTCAAAGACCCCCACAGCAACCTGCATGCGCAGATTCCCTGGGGTAAGAAAGACCAGACGCTCTTGCGCGAAGTGCTGCTGGCCGCCGATCACAACAGCTATCACACCGGCGAGCTGGTATTCCTCCGCCGCCTTCTGGGCGCCTGGAAGAGCTGATTCAAACTCTGTCCCTAGCCACGCACCGTGGGTATTGGAGATCTGTTCTTTCAGACTGGGACCCTCTCCTTACCACCCATGACGGGTGGCAGTATCTCGCTGGTTTTTCGCGAGATGTGGGATTCCACCGATGTTGACCGCCAAGTGCATCGGTTGCATCGATGGTCAGAGGAAAGGTGTGTGGAATCCACATCTCGCGAAAAACCAGCGAGATGTGGGGCACCCGTCGTTCGGGCTCAATAAAGGCTTTACTTCCAGCTAACGGCGAGCTGCCAGCGCATCTGGCGCTGAGCTGTTTTGCGTAACACGCGCTCAAACTCTTCCATCTCGCGCAGAACAGCCGGAGTCTCTGTTCCCAAAGCCGTCGGCGAAGATTTCAGATGATCCAGGAGAGTGCATACCGTAGTCAGGCCATCTTCGGGTGAAAACCATTGCGGAGGAGGCAAGGTCTTGGCCCACTCCGGATCGCCCGCGCCTTCTTCCAGCAGCAGGGCCATGGAGTTCTCATCGGCGGAGAAGAACTCCAGCAGCGGCTTGACCCCGATGCGTTGCGCCATCTTCTCCAGAGCATCCTCGTTGCGAGCGAGCGCCCTGCCATTCACGAAGATGTCGAAGCCGGGGTCCTCCCCTTCCACGACGATGTACAAAGTGGCGCCCATGGCCAGCAGTTTATCGCATCCTTGCGCGGGATTCGGTTTCCTTACGCGATCAATTACCAAGAAGGGAAACGGTATCGTCATCCTCGGGTCCCGCGCGCATCACCAGGAACAGGCAAACCAAGGTAATCAGCGATCCCACAATCATGCTGAACGACAAGCCGAGGCGCAATAATAGGGCACTCTCGAGGATCGCGACCAGGGGCTCGATCCATTGCACTGTTCCAACCTGGTACGCCTCCATCCGTTGCAACAGCCAGAAGTACATCGAGTAGGCTGGGGCGCCGGCCACCAGCGCCAGAAACGCCACTGCACCAACGGCGCTGCGGTTCCACTGCACCGGTTGCCCGCGCTCCAACAGCAAACTGGCCAGAAACAACAGCAGCCCCGCAACGCCGAGCAATATCGCGGTCACCACGATGGGATGCACGCGAATGAATTCGCGGCGGGCAAGAATCGAAGAAGCGCCGATCGATGCCACAGCGACCAGTACCACCGCCACACCGCCGGCCTGCGCTAACGAGACTGTCGCGCCCAAAGCCACCACAATCGCCCCCAGCCCTACGATCGACCCCTGCATGGCAAGCCGAGGCACATCCCTGCCGGCAAGGGCTGGGGTCAGCAGCACTACCAGCAGAGGCATCGCAGCAAACGACGCAGCCACGGTTGCTGATGAAACCCGTGCCTGGCCCCAAAGCAACAGCAGGACGGGAGCAGCGATCAAGGTGACGGAAAGAATGAATACAAAACCCAGGGCGCGGCCCCGAGGCAATTCCAACCGCTTCCACAAAATCGCCGGAATACAGAGCAGCGCGGCCAGCAAGAAGCGTGCAGCCGCTCCCCGCAAGGGCGGAACGTACTCGGCTAGAGTGTCAGCGGCCACCCACGTCGTGCCCCAGACAATGCCCAGCGCCGCAAACAACCAGTACTTCCGTCCGGCTGCTGTTCTGATATCCATCCCTGTTCACCGCAAAAGAAAGGGGCTGCGCAAAGCACGCAACCCCCTCGCTTACTTAAGCCTTTCAGACCAGTTACTGCGGCCCGCGGCCTCCGCCACCACCGGAGTTACCGGAGCCACCGCCCGGCCCGCGGCCGCGGCTGCGATGCCGCCGGCGACGCTGACCTCCGGGACCACCAGGACCACCACCGGATGACGGCCTGCGAACCTCTACTGGCGCAGCATCCGATGTACCATCTGCGCGATTGAAGTTGGGCTCATCCCCGCCCTCGACAAAAGGCTCATCGTCATCGAAGTCTTCCCCGCCCTCAATGGTAATGGTACTGGCGTTCGAAGCCGGCTGGCGCTCCACCGGGGATTGCGATTGTGCCCGCGGAGCACGCGGTGCCGCCCCGTCGCCGCCACCGTCTCCGGAGACGCCCCTCGACGGCTCTGGAAGCCCGAGCTTCTCGCGCTGTTCTTTGAGCAGAGCCTTGCGCGAAAGCTTGATGCGATTACCCTCGATGCCCAGGACCTTGACCAGGACCTGATCCCCTTCGCGCAATTCGTCCTTCACGTCTTTCACGCGATGCTCGGCAATTTCACTGATGTGCAATAACCCATCGGTGCCGGGGAAAATCTCGACAAATGCGCCGAATTCAGCCAGTCGCACCACCTTGCCCAAATAGGTCTTGCCTACTTCAGGTACAGCGGTGAGATCGCTGATCATGGCCAGCGCCTTCTTCAGACCTTCTTCATCGCTGGAGGCAACGTTCACGCGCCCAGTGTCGTCGACATCGATCTTGACGCCGGTGGCTTCGATGATGCCGCGAATCGTTTTGCCGCCCGGTCCGATCAGGTCCCGAATCTTGTCGGTCGGTATCTGCAGGGTGTGAATCTGGGGAGCGAACTTCGACTTCTCGGTATTCGAAGTAGCCTGGACCGCGTCCATCTTGTCGAGCAGGAACAACCGCCCGCGCCGGGCCTGTTCCAGCGCCTCGCGCATGATCTGCCCGGTAACGCCGCTGATCTTGATGTCCATCTGCAGCGCGGTGATACCTTCGCGCGTACCGGCCACCTTAAAGTCCATATCGCCGTAGTGGTCTTCTGCCCCAGCAATGTCCGTCAGAATGGCGTAGTCATCGCCCTCCTTGACAAGACCCATAGCCACGCCGGCAACGGCTCCCTTGAGAGGAATTCCGGCGTGCATCAGGGCCAGACTCGCGCCGCAAACGCTGGCCATCGAAGAAGAGCCATTCGATTCCAGGATGTCGGAGACGACACGCATGGTGTAGGGAGACTCGTCCTCTCCAGGCAGCACCGCGGCAATAGCACGCTCCGCCAGCGCGCCGTGGCCGATCTCACGCCGGCCTACCCCGGTCATGCGACCGACTTCGCCCACGGAGAATGGGGGAAAGTTGTAGTGCAGCATGAAACGCTTGCGCTGCTCTCCCTGGAAGGTCTCCAGGCGTTGCTGATCGTCCGTGGTTCCCAGGGTCACGGTAACCAGAGCCTGTGTTTCGCCGCGGGTAAACAACGCGGAACCGTGAACACGCGGCAACACGCCGACTTCAATCGTGATCTCGCGAATCTGATCGAAGCTGCGCCGATCCGGCCGTATACGATCCTTGGTGACCTGCTCGCGGAAGATTCTCTCCCGCATTACCTCGTAATACTTGGCCAGCTTCTTCTTGGCGTCCGCATCCCCTTCGGGCAGCTCCTTCGCCAGCTCGTCCTTGATTTGCTTGACCAGCGCGTAGCTTTCCGCCTTGGGATGGGTTTTGGTGTCGAGCGCATCCTTCAACCGGTCGCCGACCTTAGCCTGCAACACCGCCAGGTACCCGTGATCAAACTCGACTGGAGGCACGACCCGCTTGGGCTTCCCGGCCTTGGCAACCAGTTCATCGATCACCGCACAAATCTTCTTGATCTCGGCGTGGCCAAATTCAATGGCATCGACGACCGTATCTTCACTCACGCCAGTGGCGCCGCTCTCGATCATCACCACGCCATCTTTGGTGGCCACGACGGTGATGTTCAACTTGCTCTCGAGGCGCTCGGCATAGGTGGGATTGACGATGAATTCACCATTCACCTGGCCCACGCGCACTGCGCCGATCGGGCCGCCGAAGGGGATGTCGGAAAGCGCCAGGGCCGCTCCCGCGGCATTGATGCCGATCACGTCGGGATCGTTTTCCTTGTCCGCGGACATAACCAGGGCAATCACCTGGGTCTCATTGCGGAAATTCTTAGGGAACATGGGGCGGATGGGGCGGTCGATCTGGCGGCAGGTAAGGACCTCACGCTCGCTGGGACGGCCTTCGCGCTTGATAAAGCCGCCGGGAATGCGGCCACCAGCATAGGTGTACTCGCGGTAATCCACGGTCAAGGGGAAAAAATCGAGGCCTTCTTTGGGATCCGGTGCGGCTACGGCGGTCGCCAGAACTACGTTGTCACCCTGGGTCACGAGCACGGCGCCGGAGGCCTGCTTGGCCATACGGCCTGTTTCAAAAGTCAATCGCTTGCCACCGGCAAGCTCGACAGTCACTTCCTGTTTCATAAAATCCTCATTTCGTATGTGCACATAGGGCGGGACGCGAGGCGATCTCGTTGATCGAACAATAGGCGGGGCTATAAGCGGCCAAGGAGGCGGGAATCGTACCGGCGCAAGCGGTAAAGTGCGGAGAGAGAGTTAGCCGACACGCGCTACTTCGCTCCCCACTCGCGACGAGCAACGACAGAGCAACTGGCGCGCGCTTTCCGGCTGGTGCGACCACGTGTGCACCAGCCGTCTCAGCGTTCCATCCGATCCAGTCTCTTCGCCTAGTTGTGGGGTACAAGTTGCTCGCTTGTTACTTGCGGATGCCCAGCTTACCGATCACATCACGGTAGCGGTCAGAATTATTCGTCTTGAGATAGTCCAGTAGACGGCGGCGCTTACTCACCAGCATCAACAGACCGCGCCTTGAGGCGTGATCCTTCTTGTGAAGCTTGAAGTGCTCAGTCAGCTCGCCAATACGTTCACTGAGAATCGCAATCTGCACTTCCGGGCTACCCGTGTCACTGTCATGGGTGCGAAAGCGCGTAATAACTTCGGTCTTCTTTGCAGTTGCCAGCACGGCAGCGCTTTACTCCTCTACGTTTAAATCGAGTCCACTCTCTAAGTGTCTGACTAAGAATAACATGCATTCGATTGTGGCGTCCATGCAATGGGGCCTCTCAGGTTCCCACTTTGGACCGCAAAACCAGCTCCCACTCCCCCTCATGTTGCTCAATCTAAGCCTCGTCCGGAATCAGAAGCGGCTGTAGCCCCGATGCAGGGCCGCAGGAAGCTTTTATTCCATCATCACCGGCCCGCCGCCCGGCTGATTCCGCCGGAGCAGAAAGGCCGCGGGCACCATCAGGATGGCGGCAGCCGTCAGCACAAAATACACATCGACGTAAGCCAGGGCTTGCGTCTGGGATTGAAGCTGGCTGTACAACTGCCCCTGCGCCAGGTGCAATCCATTGGCTTTACCTGCACTCATGTCAAAAATGCCTCGTAATCCGTCGATTTGCTGCTGATAGCTTCGACCCGCGGGCGTTGTCTTCGCGGAAAGCACGTCCTGATGCCACTGCGTCCGCTGCGTCACCAGAGCGTTGGTGAGCGAGATCAGGATGCTGCCACCGATATTGCGGACGAAATTGATGAGTCCCGAAACCTGGTTGTTCTTCTCCGAAGGAATGCCGAAATAAGCAGCCGTCGTCACCGAAATGAAAACAAAAGGGATCGCGACAATTTGAAAGACACGCAGCCAGGACGCGAAGGCGAAGCTGATCAGCAGGCTGATATGCGTCGCCGTATAAAAATACGACAAGGCAAAGAGGACAAATCCCATGGCAATCAGATTGCGCGCCGGGAATCGGCTCACCGCCTGACCTGCCATGGGCATCACGACCAGCAGAGCCAGCCCTCCGCCGGAAAGCGACAGGCCCGCGCTGAATGCCGTATAGCCGAGTTCCTGTTGCAAAAACTGCGGCTGCAGCACCGTAGTTGCGTTGAGCAGTCCACCGGTCAGCAACATGAGAAAGGCGCATACGGCAAAATTTCTGAACTTGAACAGCCGCAGGTCCATCAGCGGCCTCTTGGCATGAAACTCCCAAACAATCAGGGCGATGAACGAAATGATAAAAGCTAATCCAAAGCCCACGATAAAGTGCGACCCGAGCCAGTCCTTCTCCTCACCCTTATCGAGCGTGATCTGCAGTGCGCCCATGGCGACTACCAGCAGACCGACACCGATGTAGTCAATGCGGTAAAGATTGGCGCGGTCGGACTTTTGGAAGGGTGGATCTTCGACCAGCCGGTTGGTGAGGAAGAACGCCAAGATGCCTACAGGAATGTTGATGTAGAAAATCCAGTGCCACGAATAGCTATCGGTGATCCAGCCGCCGAGAGTTGGCCCAATGGAAGGCGCCAACACGGCGACCACCCCGTAAAGTGAAAATGCAAGACCACGCTTCGCCGGCTCGAAGGAGTCGGCCATGATGGCCTGCGCCATCGGCTGCAAACCACCCCCGCCAACACCCTGAAATACCCGGAAGAGCAGCAAAAGGCCAAGCGTGGGCGCAATGCCGCATAAAAATGAACTGACCGTGAAGATGACAATGGAGAGCATGAAGAAATTCTTCCGCCCAATCACGCTCGCCGCCCAGGCGCCCATGGGCAAAACGATCGCGTTCGCTACCAGGTACGAGGTCAGGACCCACGTACTCTGATCGAAACTGGCGCCCAGACTTCCTGCTATATGAGGGAGCGCCACATTCGCAATCGAGGTATCCAATACCTCCATAAAAGCCGCAAGAGCAACGCTGGCGGCAATGAGCCAGGGATTTGCTTTGGGCCTCCACGCGTACATTGCCTCGTTATCGGCCGCAGCGTTGGCAGTGCTGGTCGCCATCCTTCTCCTTGAGCCAGTCAGATAGATGCAGCGCTGAACCCGATCGACGCCATTTCTGCACTTCCCAACGACGGTCTACAACCGGTCTACTGTCAAAGACGCTTATGGAAAAAAGCCAGCGTCCGCGTCATGGCTTCTTTTGATGCCTTTTCGTCGAAGCTGCCGCGCATATCGCAATTGAATCCATGCCCGGCGTCGTACCAATAGATCTCGACCTCGGGATGGGCCTCCTGCACCTTGGCGACGTCTGACGCCGGAATATGATCGTCTTTCTTCCCGAAATGAAGCATGACCGGAACACGCGGATTTTCTTGAGCGAAGCTCCCGATGTTGCCACCGTAGTAGCCCACGGCGGCGGCCGGCGCTAGCCGGGTCGCGCTCAACCAGGCCAGCGTTCCCCCGTAGCAGAAGCCCACCACTCCAGCTGGTTTCCCCGTCTCTTTCGAGGCATAGTGCAATGCAGCATCGACATCCTTCAATGCATTATCGATCCCGATCTTTTGCACGATGGCCATTCCCTTCTTCGCGCTCTCGCCGTCATAACCCCAATCGACGTTCCTTTCCACGCGATCAAATAGCGCCGGGGCCACGGCGTAGAATCCCTCGCGCGCAAAATGATCGGCTACCGAACGGATATGCTGGTTGACTCCAAAAATTTCCTGCACCACGACCAGTCCCGCCCGAGGCTTACCCTCTGGCTGGGCCACATAGGCATCCAATTCGTGACCGTCACTGGCTTGCAACTTCACTACTTTGCTCATCACTTCTCCTCCGCTGGTTCGAACACTTCTGTAGGGTACACGGGCCACCGCGTCCGATCATGAAGTCGCTGGGATCGGATTCGTGGCGCGGAAAGGACACTGGAGCCGATCTCCCTCGAAAAATTTTTAAGGAGCGGGGGACGCTTGCGCCTGCTTTTCCAACGCCCAGTAGCTGGTCCTGGCCACCACCCGTGCCCCCAAGTCGCGGGTGAGTCGAACCTCCAGCACATGCAGTCCTGGAGTGCTGTCCGTGGGGCGAAAACTCAGCAGATATCGATTGCGGGCATGTTTGGCAACCTCCTGCACGCGGGCTTCAAAGCCGCGCTCGGTGGTAAAGGGCGCATACTCCCCGCCGCTCATCACGGCAATCTGCCGCGCCACATTTTTGCGCACCGCCTGGATGGCCATCATCAGTGGCGTGAGCAGGTCAGCGACACCCGCGCTTTGCCCGCCATCTCTCAGATCGTGCAGCAAAAGAGCCTTAGAGGGAGAGAAGGTGACACTCAAAACCAGTGTGTTGCTGATGCCGATCTGTTCCACCACCCGCTGCGCATCCACATCCCGGCTGCCATGGTCGCGGGTCTCGCTGATCAACAGCAGCACCCGGCGATAGTCCTTCGGCCTGTCTTCCAGAAGCTTCACCGAGAAGCCCACGGTGTCCAGAATGGCGGCTCCGCCATCCCCCGGCTCTATGCGCTTCAACTCACGACCGAGACGGTCTTCATCCTTCGTGAACGGCACCACCAGTTGCGGCTTGGAATCGAAACTCACGAATGCCGCTTCGCTCGACCCATCTCCCAGAAAAAGATCGATCAACGGGGCCAGCCGATTAATCTTTTCGAACTCCAGCGCCGCCATGCGCCCCTTCTCCACCGCAACCACGACGGAGACCGGTTCATTATCCATGTCATCGTCGACGTGGAGTTGCTGCGGCACGCCGTTGTCCGTCAATTGAAAATCGCCCGGTCCCAAGCCATAGACAATCTCCCCCGATGGCATTTCCACCAGCGTCGGCACTAACACTTCAGACGTTTCAACGCGAATCGTAGGATTGGGTGAGGCGGCCTGCTGACCGTGCGCTCGTACGGCAAGGAGAAGCATGCAGGCAACCAGCGGACGAAAGCGGTGGGTAACGCGATGATCGAGGTAGCAAAGACTCAAGAGGGTTGCCGGCGCCGGGTTCCAAAATTTCGCGTCCATCCGAGGAAACGCATTAGTTGCGCCCTCTCCTTCCAGAGAAAAAACCAGAAGTACGCTGCATCGATGGTGTCAGCTTTGCGGCCGGAGTAGGTCTCGATACGCCACTTGAGGTATTCGCTCCGCCATGGCATGAGCCGATGGCCTCGTGTCGCATTCCATAAAAAGCGAAACGGCATGCCAGCGCCCTCTTGAACAGAGTATATCCGGGCTCTTTATTCCTTAGGCTCCAGCATGTTCTCGATCAGCTTGCGCGCCACCTCTTCGGCACTGACGCTGTAGGTTCCCTCGGCCACAGCCTTCTTCAGGGTTTCGATTTTTTCCCGGCGCGCATCATCAATGGGCTGAGCGTTGGCATCTTGGAGGCGAGATTCGCCTTCCTGAACCACGCGTGCTTCTATTTCGTCTGCCGGTTTAGCAGGAGCGTCGTCAGGCGGCTTGACCGCCGGCGAGTTGTGGAAGGGGTCCATACGGATCTTCAGCCTAGCAGTATCAGCAGTAGATAAAAAGGGAGCTGTGGTAGCCCGGATCCCTTAAACAAAAATCGCGGGAACCTCTACAGCCTGGGGAATCGTCGCTAAACCTAGGCCTCTCGTTCCCTCAGCGAAGGACGGGTGCCCATATCTCGCTCGATTTTCGCGGGATACCAAAGATGTTAAATGCTAAGTGCGTCGGATGAATCGAGAGTCAGAGGGAAAGAACAGTGGGATCCCACATCTCGCGAAAATCGAGCGAGATATGGGCACCCATCCTTCGTTTGGGAACGATAGACCGGCCCCTGAGACCGGTGCGGAGTTTTTCCGCGGTCAGCCCCGTTCCTGGGAAATCGCAGTCCGCCGGGAAAGTGGTTCGTGCCGCGCTGGGCTGATGGTTGGCTCCTGGCGAGCACCGAAATCAGCCAGGCGCGCGCGAAGATGCAACACAGCGGAGGCATGAATTTGCGAGATCCGGGATTCCACCACACCCAGGATGAGGCCGATCTCCTTCATGGTCGTCTCTTCGTAGTAGTAGAGCGTCATGACGAGCCGCTCGCGTTCAGGCAGATCGCTGATCGCGCTCGTCAGCCGGTCCCGCATCTCGGCGTGCAAGTAACGAAAGAGCGGATCGTCCTCAGGCCGGTTCGGCAGGTAGACCAGCTCCTCTTCGCCTGAGTCCTCTGAGCGCTCGGAATGCAGCGTGCCGATTTCAAGGCCCTTCAGTTCCCCCAGCAACTGCTGATAGGCTGCCAAATCGATGTGCAGTTGTTGGGCGATCTCAATGTCGCTTGGAGTACGCCCAAACTGCGCCGTCAGCGTCTGGATCGCCTGCTCAATGGCCCGGCCTTTGCGCCTTAACTCCCGCGGGCTCCAGTCAAGCGTCCGCAGGCTGTCTAAAATTGCCCCACGTATCCGGAACTGCGCATAACTGCGAAACTGGACCTGCTTGGACGGGTCGAACTTACTGAAAGCATCCAGCAACCCAACCACCCCTGCGCTGTAAAGGTCTTCGATCGGCACATGTTGCGGCAACCGCTCATGGATACGCCGGGCAATAAAACGGACGATAGGTAGATGCTCGATCATGAGCAGTTCCTGTTCGGCGGTGAGCAGGTCGCCTGGCTGTGGCCTCGACGTTTTTGTGGATCCTTCGACCGGAACTTCCTTCTCCGCCTCCTCGGATGCGGCCCGCTTCACTGCGCTCACATCTGGCGTCGGTGCTCCATTCCGCCGGGGACGTCTCTGACCTTTTCCTGCTTCCTGCATAATCACCATCCAGCCAACATGGAGCCGAGTTTTGTTGAAGACCCGTAGAACCGCTGTCGAAGTACCGTTGATTTGTTTGGGGGAAGGCCCAGGCTGCTAACAAATCCATTCGTGCTGTAACAAAGCTTTGTGGTGATATCGGCAGCCCCCTGGGAAACTCGACTTCACCCCGGTTACTTCTGAGTGACCCATTCGCGAACTCCCTGAACGCTTGCCCGGTCACCTTCCCGCCTCCCATCTCTACCCTGCACCCAGATTGACCCCGCAACACACAACTCAAAGACATAACTTCCTTGCGGTTTCATAACGGGATAGATCCGCCTGTCGTTGGCCTAAAGCGAAACACTCGCGAGCCGGTCTCACTCGTAAGGCTGATCGACTTGCGCAGCCAGTAAAAAAATGTTTTGGTTGATTCGCTTTTTGTTCGCTATAATGCCGGAATGTCGGTAACCCGTAGACAAAAAGAAGTGCTCGACTTCATCAGCAATTTTGTGCAGCGCAATGGATACTCCCCGTCCTTTGAGGAGATTGCCCGCGGCTTGAGTCTCAAATCGCTGGCCACGGTGCACAAGCACATCACCAATCTGCAGAAGAAAGGCCTGCTGCAGCGCGCGCACAACCGCAGCCGCTCGATCGACGTACTGCCGCCACGCAGTAAGACGAGACGCTCCGACCGGCTTCCGCTCCTGGGCCGAATCGCGGCCGGTCTACCGGTCGAGGCATCGGAGACCAGCGAAAGCATCTCCTTGGGAGACGTGATCGGAAACCGGGAGGTGTTTGCGCTGCAGGTGCGCGGAGACTCCATGCGCGACGAGCACATCGTGGACGGGGACTATGTCCTGGTGGAGCACACCAGTACCGCACGCCAAGGGGAGATCATCGTCGCCCTCGTCCGCGGTAGCGAGACGACGTTGAAGCGGTACTACATTGAAGGAACCATGGTGCGATTGCAGCCTTCGAATACCGAGATGGAACCCATCTATGTACCGCTTTCGCAGATAGCGATTCAGGGCCGGGTACTTGGTGTATTGCGCCGCTACGCTTAGACATCCTGCACTAGACGCGTCAAAGTGGCCGCCTTCCGGGCATCCAAGGACCCCGATAAGGGACACGCAAAAAAGCCCCGGCTTTGAAGCCGGGGCTTCTCGTCTTACCAGAGGATCAAGCGCTTACGCTGCGATCCGCTGGCTGATCGATCAGCTTGCCGATGCTCTGATCAATCTTGTCTTTGGGAACAAATCCGACGATCTGCTCTGCCACCTTGCCACCCTTGAAGAGAAGCAGGGCCGGAATGCCGCGGATGCCATAACGCATCGGCGTGGCCGAATTCCGATCCACATCCATCTTCATTACCTTGAGCTTGCCGCTGTACTGCACCGCGACCTCGTCCACGACGGGCGCCAACGCTCTGCACGGCCCGCACCAGGCGGCCCAAAAATCGACCAGAACAGGCTGCTCAGACTGGAGCACCTCCTGCTCAAATGTCGCGTCACTTACTTCAAAGACCCCTGGTCCTGCCATGTTCCTCCTTCGCTTCCTGGCTGAGGATACCATCCACATCACACTTCAGCCCTGAACTATTGATGCGGATTGGGGGTAAAAGGTGCAGATGCCACAAAACCAAAAGCGCCTGGGCCTCACGGCCACAGGCGCTAGAGCAGCCCTCCCCCAGAACTGCCCACGACGCGAAAATAGGGCTTCGCCACAAGTTTTGTAAACAAAACTTAGGTAACAATAAAGTAATAATTGAGGAAAGAAAAAGATTACCTTTTAATCACATGAGACCTATGGTTCGAGGCTTACTTCGGTGCCTCCATGGCATAGCGGCGTGGTCAGAATCTCCACGGGACACACCCGGTGCGCAAGCTCCAAAATTGCCGCCCTCAGGGCTTCCTCCTGCGTTCCTTGTGCTTCCGGCTCTTTCGTCAACAGCAATACCGCCGGCCCCGCGCCGCTTAGGGTCACAGATATCACTCCATGGCTCCCCGCAAGCGGCAGCAGAGCCGGCAGCAACGGACACAACTCCATACGGTAAGGCTGATGCAAGCGGTCTTGCGTGGCCAGTGGCATCAAATCCGCTCGACCTAAGGCAAACGCGGCAGTGAGCAACGCAGCGCATTGCAGGTTCGCGACCACGTCCGGCTGCCCGTAGCTCTTGGGCAGCATCCCGCGTGCCTTGGCGGTGGCCACCGGGGTCTCGGGAAGCACCAGGAGAGCGCGCCACTGCGCGGGCGGTGGAATGGAGACGATGGCGAGCTCCTGCGTATCGGCCGCGATCGTCAGACCGCCATGCCAACAAGCCGCCACATTGTCAGGATGCCCTTCGATCCGCACAGCCTGGTCGAACGATCTTCGCGGCATCCCAATCGAGGGTCCCGAAAGCCGAGGCGAGAGCGACGGCAGCCAACCGGACCGCCGCCGAGGAACCACATCCCATACCCACAGGAATGCCGTTTCTCATGGTGATTTCCAGCGGCACAACCTCGCGTTGCTGAGCTGTCAATACCGACTCGTAGGTCTGAATCAGGAGATTTCTGCTCAATCCGGCGCAGATATTCTGATTGCGGCCGGTGGCGGCGATGGAAAACCTGGATGCCGGCGTGGCCTCGATCTCCAGGAAGAGCTCCAGGGCGAGAGCCATAGCATCAAAGCCCGGCCCCAGGTTGGCCGAAGTTGCGGGAAGCCGCAGTCGAACCGTCTTCATGCTTGAATGGCCGCCTCAAGAACACGAAGCACGGCATCGGAAGAGGCTTCCAGTGAGAGCGTCGCCCTGCGCCTCTCGGCAATTTCCCGCTCCAGCCCCGCACTTTCTTCCGCCGTCAGCAACTTCTCGCGATGGAAATCAATGGTGTACTCGGAATCCTTGAGCGTGTGACCGGTGAGCAGAAGCACGACCGATTCAGAGCTATGGATCCTGCCTTGCCGCACCAACTTCTTCAGGCCGCCCAGGGTTACGGCAGATGCCGGCTCGCAACCGATACCCTCCTGGCCAATCTCTGCCTTGGCCAAGGCAATCTCGGCTTCGCTGACTTGTTCGCAGTAACCGCCGGTTTGACGAATGACGCGCGCTGCCTTGCGCCAGGAGGCCGGATTACCGATGCGGATCGCGGTTGCCCGGGTGTTAGCCTCCACCGGCTCAATCTCGCTTCCGTCATGGTTGAGCAGGCTTAGGTAGAGCGGGTTCGCTCCCTCGGCTTGCACCACAGTAATTTTCGGCACCTTGTTGGTCAGTCCTAAATGCATCATTTCCAGAAAACCCTTGCCCAAGGCGGAACCGTTGGCCAGATTTCCTCCGGGAACAATCACGTGGTCGGGAACCTGCCAGTCGAACTCCTCGGCAATCTCGAATGCGGGGGTCTTTTGCCCTTCGAGCCGGTAGGGGTTGACGGAGTTCAGCAGATACACCGGCGCGCGTCGAACCACTTCCGCCAGCACCCGCACACAACCGTCGAAGTCGGTATTCAGCTGGCAGGTGACGGCGCCGTAATCAATCGCCTGCGACAGCTTGGACCAGGAGATCTTGCCTTCGGGCAGCAGGACGAGGCTGTTCATGCGCGCTCGGGCGGCGTAGGCCGCCATTGCGGCCGAAGTGTTGCCGGTGGAAGCGCACGCCACCCATTGGAACCCGCGCTCGCGCGCCTGCGAGAGCGCAGCCGTCATGCCGGTGTCCTTGAAAGAACCGGTGGGATTCATGCCCTGGTGTTTGGCGTATAGCTGCTCCAGGCCGAGCTCCTCGGCGCTTTGCAAGAGCCGGTAGAGTGGGGTGTTGCCCTCGCGTAGCGTGACTGCCTGTTCGGGGCGGATAAGAATGGGCAACAATTCGCGAAAGCGCCAGACTCCGCTCTGATCGATGGGTAGCCTGGACTGGAGCCTCTCCTGCCATAGCCAGCGCAGGGCGCCCGGATTGGGCATACGGCGTAGGCTGGAAAAAGGGCCACCAGCCTCGCTCCAAGAAGGATATTCCACCTCCAGAAGCTCGCCACAATCGACGCAGCGAAAGTCTTTTTCTACGGTGTCCGGGGGAATCACGGCGCCGCAACCGACGCAGCGCAGTTGATGAGAAGCTTCTTGCATGGTTTAAGCCTAGCCTAGCATCGCATTTCACGAGTCCGCGAATGCGGCCACATCTGTTTCCGCCGCATGAGACTTGCCAATGGGACTCTCCCTACCGGCCACCGCCCCCCTTTGGAGGCTGGGGAAAAAAATCGCTTAACAAAGGGCACGGGGTTACAGCTTGCGGAAAAACCGCGCTTCTAAAGGGTAAGAGCTTCAGTCCGTGTTCTGAAGGGTACGGGCTTCAGCCCCTACATAGCTAGTTGTAAATAGGTTCGGCTTTAGAAGCCGCTGAGGAAAATGCCTTTCATCGCCCTCCCAATTTTTTCCACAACCTGTTTAGCCGCCACTGCTGTGAGGGCTTTAAGAGTCTGCGTGAGAACTACGCTCTCCAAATAAGCCCCGTAGGGACGGCTGAGAGTAGCCCCTCATCGGCCCTTGCAATTGCCACGCGCTGAACAGGCTGCAGAAACCCAGGGCTAAAACACTCTGCGGCACGGCTGAACGACTTTTGGAAAAACTCCCGTTCTTGAAGGGTACGGGCTTCAGCCCGTACGTAAGTGTTTGTAATAGGTTCGGCCGCTGAGGGGACTTCTTTTATCGCCTGCCGGCTTTTCCGCAGCTTCTTCGGCAGCCGGAGACCCCGATTTCGTCCACATTTCGTTTAAATTCGTATACCACTCCGCAGCGCATCGTATACTTTCGCCATGTTGCTCTCACCCCGCGAAGCCGCTCAGCGATTGGGCATTTCGTATCCCACCATTAAGCAGTGGCTCTATCGCGGGAAACTGAAGGCGATCAAGACACCCGGCGGCCACTACCGCATTCCAGAAGCTGAGCTGGATAGCTTGCTGCACCAGGCGAAACGTCCTGAAACTCCCAAGCGGGAGATGCTGCGCTCGCTCAGCGGGCGCAATCAGCTCACCGGCCGCATTGTCGAACTGAAGATTGAAGGGTTACTGGCCCAGGTCAAGCTTTCTATCGGCGGACAGATTATTACCTCGATTATCACCGCCGAAGCGGCCCGGGAAATGCGCCTCCAGGTGGGTGAAACAGCAGCTGCCTTGATCAAATCCACCGAAGTAATGGTGCTGCGTGTTTAGACGAACCTTTGTAATTCTTCTGGTTCTGGTTGCCATCCAGGGTGCCGTGGCTCAGGAAAACGGCACGCTCAGGATTGCCGCAGCCGCCGACCTGCAGCCCGTGTTGCCGGCGCTCATCGACCAGTTTGAAAAGCAGACCAACAAGAAAGTTGACGCGGCCTACGCATCCTCGGCCACCCTGACCACGCAAATTCTGAACGGTGGCCCGTTCTCTCTCTTCCTGTCGGCGGATTTGTCCTTCCCCCAGAAGGTGGTCGCCGCGGGCCTGGCGGATAGTGCCGAACCGATTCCTTACGCTCGCGGAACACTGGTGCTCTGGGCGCGAAATGACTCCCCGGTACAACCGCTCAGCATCCATTCGCTGCGCAGCCCGTCGCTGCGAACCGTTGCAGTTGCAAATGCGGAACACGCCCCTTACGGTCGCGCTGCCAAAGCCGCGATGGAGAAGCTGGGATTGACAGCGGCCTTGAAGAGCAAGCTCGTGGTCGCGGAAAATATCGCCCAGGCTGCCCAATATGCCGATTCGGGCAATGCGGACGCAGGCTTCATTTCGCTTACCTCAGCACTGACGCCGCGCCTGAGCGGGTCCGGCAAGTACGTCGAGGTTCCTCAAGACGACTACCCTCCGATACTGCAGGGAGCGGTTGTACTCAAGCGTGGACCCGATGCCGCCGAAGCTCATCAATTCCTCGACTTCCTTCTGTCGCCGCCAATCAGAAAGCAACTGGCTGAGCGGGGTTTGAAAGCGCCTTAAGTTCATCCGCCTTCGAGCTCATATGGATCGGCAAGCTATCTATCTCACCTTCCGCCTGGCCACCCTGACCACGTTGATCCTGCTCGCCATCGCAGTCCCCTTAGGATATTGGCTGGCCTACGGGAGAGCGCGCTGGAAGCCGTTGGTCGAAGCCGCCGTGGCGCTCCCATTGGTGCTGCCTCCGACGGTTCTGGGGTTCTACCTGCTTGTGCTGATGGGGCCCCGCACCGCGGTTGGGAGAGCGATTACTGTGGTCTTCGGTCATCCCCTGGCTTTCTCATTCGAGGGACTCTTGATTGGCTCCATCATCTTCAGCCTGCCCTTTGCCGTGCAGCCGATGACCTCCGGTTTCCGCTCAGTGGATCGGGAGATCCTGGAAGCGGCCGAGCTTCTGTCCGCTCGCCCCGGCAAGATTCTGCTCCGGGTCTTGCTGCCATTGGTCCGGCCCTTTCTGCTCACCGCCGCGGTGCTGGCCTTCACGCACACCGTCGGCGAGTTTGGAGTGGTGCTGATGATTGGCGGAAGTATTCCAGGAGTGACCAAAACTCTGTCCATCTCCATTTACGATCAGGTTCAGGACTTTGCTTATGCGCAGGCCAACCACACCGCTTTACTGCTGCTAAGCCTCTCCTTTCTGGCGTTGCTGGTCATTTACAGACGCCGGGGGAGAGCCGGTGTCTAGCGTCTATCTACAGGCCGACATCGAACACACCTTGGGCGATCTGTCACTGCGCATCTCGTGCGCGCTGTCGACCCCGTGGACGGTGCTTTTCGGCCCTTCGGGCGCGGGCAAGACTTCCATGCTGCGTGTGCTTGGAGGTCTGACCAGGCCAGAACGCGGCCGGGTGGTATTAAACGGGAAAACGCTGCTGGAAACCGCGAAGGGAATATGGGTTCCCCCCGCAAAACGGGGCATTGGCTTTGTCACTCAGCAACCCGCACTGTTTCCCCACATGGATGTAACCGCCAATGTTGCCTTTGGGCTCTCCGCGCCTGGCAACCGCACCAATGCAGAGCGCGTGGAACAGATGCTTCAACTCTTCCAAGCCGCCCATCTCGCCAAGCGGCGCCCTGCCGATCTTTCCGGAGGCGAGAAGCAGCGCGTAGCGTTAGCCCGCGCCCTCGCTCCCGAGCCGCGCCTACTGATGCTGGACGAACCATTCACCGGCCTCGATGCGGACCTGAAGGCTATCATCCTGGAGCAGCTCACCGCATGGCTCGCAGTGCGGCAAATCCCCGCACTCTACGTCTCCCATGATGTGGCGGAAGTTTTCCAAACCGCGGCAGATGTGATGGTCATCGAAAGCGGCCAGATCCGGGCTCATGGGCCAGCACAAGAGGTGCTGGCAGCCCGGCGTGAGCAACTGCTGCGCCAACTAGGCGCAAGCTAGGCTCGTCCATGTTATATTTTTGCGGAGTTGATCACGGCGATCGCGGGAGTGCCCAACAGCCGACTCACCTCCGCTTTTGCTTCCACACCCCGCGAGCACTACCTAGGGCCGGGTCCGTGGAAGGTCTTCAACGGCCATGGATACACCTCGACGCCAACTGACGATCCGACCTTGCTCTACCAGGACATCGTCGTCGCGATCGAAGAAGAGCACGGGATCCATAATGGGCAGCCCTCACTGCACTCACGCAGCCGAGGGCATATCGGCAAGGTGCGCTCGCTGCGGCGGAATTCGCCGCCGGACGAAACCTGCTGGTGCTCGGGGAACGGGTGG
The DNA here is from genome assembly GCA_963815175.1 of uncultured Acidobacteriaceae bacterium. Lineage (GTDB taxonomy): Bacteria > Acidobacteriota > Terriglobia > Terriglobales > Acidobacteriaceae > PALSA-350. The sequence goes on along the minus strand of CAWFGM010000044.1, from coordinate 67,085 downwards.
TGGCTCTCAACCGCCGAGGGCACATAGACCCGGGCAACTTTTGGGTTCAGTAACTCAGAGCCCGCTCAGAACAAATCGGCGTGTGTGCCGGTGCGGACCAAATAAAGACCGTTGTCGTCCATCTTATAAAGCAGAAGCCAGTCTGGTTCGATGTGAATGTCGCGATGATGCTTCCACTGGCCACTCAGAGGATGATCTTTGTAACGTACCGGTAGTGGCGTTTCCCCAGCCAGCAGTAGAATCAAGTCCCGCAACTTCGTCATATCCTTGCCACGTTTTTCCGCCAGCTTCACATCGCGCTTGAACTGAATGCTGCGGATGATCTCGCGCATGTCAGATCCCTAGGTCTTCAAACAATGCCTCCGGGGACCGAAACCGCTTGCCTTGCTTTTTATCGGCGGATTGCATGGCCTTGATCGTCGTGGCATTCGGAACACGCACCTCGAAAGGAAGCGCCTTTTCTGCTGCGATACGCATTAACATCATGCGCACAGCGTCGGAAACCGATAATCCCATCTTCGCCAGGGTTGCGCAGGCCTCCTCTTTGACCTTTTCATCCACGCGCACGTGAACCATCGTTGAGGACATGACAATTCTCCTGAGATACATTGTATCTCAGGTTGTCTCTAAGCCAGCCAGACCGGCTCCGGTTCCAGGCGGACGGCGAAGCGCGATGCCACCGCGGCGATGACCTTATCGCGCAGGGCAGTCACCTCGGTTGCGCTGGCGCCGCCGCGATTGATGAGAGCGAGCGTATGGCGGCTGGAGATGCCGGCGTTGCCCAGCGCATAACCCTTGGCAAAACCAGCCCGCTCGATCAGCCAGGCAGCCGACAACTTTACCTCGCCCTTCTGCGCCGGATAGGCAGGGATGCTCTGCTTTTCGACTTTCAGCTCCAGAGCCAGCGAATCAAGTGTCGATACCGGCACCACCGGGTTCTTGAAGAAGCTGCCGGCACTGCGGCAGTCCGCATCCCCGGGAACGATCAGCATCCCCTTCTGCGCACGTATCGATCGCACCGCATCGCGCACTTCGCCTAACGTCGGAGCTGTCAAGTTGCGGGAAGCAAAGTACCGGGCAACATCGGCATACACAAAGTTGGCAGGAGCATTCCGCCGCAAGGCATAGTCGACGCGGCTGACTACGTAACGTTCTCGCTGGCTGCTATTGAAGATGCTCCGGCGATAGGAGAACCCGCAATCGGAGGCGGGGAGATCCACAAATTGCCTGCTCTTCCGATCGAACACGCGTACCGTTACGATCGTTTGCGAAACCTCCTGCCCATAGGCGCCGACATTTTGCACCGGCGTCCCGCCCACCGTGCCAGGGATCCCGGAGAGGCACTCGATCCCGGCGAGGCCTGCGGCGACGGCATAAGCGACAAGCCCGTCCCAATCTTCTCCAGCTGCGGCAGAAAGGGTAGAACCACCGTCCTTCTGGGTGGCCGAGATCCCCCGCAGGGCAATGCGCAGGACAAGACCGGGAAAGCCGGCGTCGGAAACCAGCAAGTTGCTGCCGCCGCCAAGAATGAAGAGCGGCAAGTTGCGTTCCCCGGCGAAAGCGATGCCGGCAGCGATATCGTCTTCGCTCGCCGCCTCCGCAAACCAGCGCGCGGGACCGCCAATCTGGAACGTCGTGTAGGGCGCGAGCGGGACTTCCTCGAGAAACTGCATTTTGCAATCAGGGTATATCACTGGCGAAACCCTGGTTGAGTCTTTACAATCAGGGGAGTGTTCAGGTTGTTTCACTATCTGCAACACATCAGAGTACTGAAGGAGCAGGCATGTACCCCGAGGTCATGATCATACCGATGCGCGAAGAACTTAGCCGCGCTGGCATCAAAGAAGCGCGGACCGCCGAGGAAGTCGACGCGGCCCTGGCAAAGCCGGGCACAACGATGCTCGTGGTCAACTCGATCTGCGGTTGTGCCGCCGGAAAGATGCGGCCAGGCGTCAGGATGGCGCTCCAGAACAAAAACCTGCCCGACCAGGCAATCACCGTCTTTGCCGGACAGGACCGCGAAGCGACGGAGCGCGCCCGCTCTTACTTCGAAGGGCATCCTCCGACTTCGCCCGCCATTGCTTTTCTGCGCGACGGCAAGCTGGTCTACTTGATGCAACGCTCTGCCATTGAGACCGCAACCGCGCCGATGATCGCCCAGGAACTGACCCGCGCGATGAATGAGCTGTGCAGCAAGACACCTGCATAATCATCCACATACGTTAAAACAAGAATGTAGAGGATGAACTCTCGCTGAAGGCCACGCCGTAAAAGCTGCGTCGGGTGGGTTACTGATTTTTAGGGTGGCCACCGTTGCATGGGCGGAGGTGGATTCTGCAGAGCCAGCGCTGGCCCCGAGGGCCTACAGCTTTCTCGGACAGGCACCATGCTGGGTCAGCAGAGATTCAATGTTCGCCGCGGCCCCCGCAGCCTTGGATCGCCAGGATTCCTGGATCGTGGCATGCGCCGTCGGATGTGCCTTATCGATCTGCTCCTGGTAAACAAAGGTGACCAACCGGTCCACGGGCTCATCGCGCCAGACGTTCCCTTCTCCGTCGCGCCGGCTCGATCCCGAAACCCAACCGGCCGGCGTCAAATGCCATTCGGTCCACTGTCTGCTAATGGCCATGTCTCTCCAGCCTTGCATTGCCTACGGTGACGTTATAGGTTAGCAGCACGGGCCCCCTTCTACACGCACGTACCGCGTGCGTCGATCCGTACCACCCTTACGACAACCAGGCATCTATAGGATCGACATATGACGACCGAAGAAACTGCGCCTCCTCGCCGCTCACGATCGCTAGTGAAGGGGTTTCTCGCCGGAGCCATCGGAGGCTTGGTCGGAGCAGCTGCTAAAGCCGTTGGGGAAGCAATTTATCCCCCGCGTACCCAAGGGCAGATCCCTCCCCCGGCGGTGTTGGTCAATCGAATGTCAGCACGTCCCCTCACCGAGAGCGAAGAAGAGGTTTCCGTGCAAGCCATCCATTGGGGCTTCGGAGCTTTGGCAGGTGGAGTGTACGGTGCCCTGGCAGAGTATCAGCCCACCGTGACCGGGCGCATGGGAGCCAACTTCGGCTTGACCCTTTGCGGGATCACGCACGCATCCGCACTGCCCATGATGGGTTTGACCGAAAGCCCGGAGAACCAACCCGCGCGCGAGCATGCCAGTGAATTGGTGACGCATGCAATCTACGGCGTCACCACGGAACTGGTTCGCCGCTTGGCGCGAAGAGTCATCTAGACGAAAAGAAAGAGCAGTCCGCGGCCAGTCTTCTACGACCGGCCGCGAACTTTTATCGGTTAGGCAATCCTGTCGATCTGTTCCCCAGGCAGCGCTTGCTCAGCTTTCCGCGTAGTGATCAGGATGGCAGGGTGGCCAAGGCCGGCATAGACGACCGCCGCAACAATCGCGCCCACGAACGGCGCCACGATAAACAGCCATAACTGTTGCAGCGCCCAACCGCCTACAAAAATCGCCGGACCGATGCTCCGCGCGGGATTTACCGACGTGTTGGTGATGGGAATGCCAACCAGGTGAATCAACGTCAGGACCAGGCCAATGGCCAAGCCCGCAAAGCCCACGGGAGCGCTAATGTCGGTCGACCCCAGCACGGTAAGGACGAGAAACATGGTGAGCACAACTTCGGCAACAAAGCCGGCCGCCAGCGAGTAGTGATCGGGAGAGTGCAGGCCGTACCCATCCGCCCCGAGTCCGCTGACAGATGCGCTATAGCCGCCCTGGATACCGTTAGCGATAAATAGGATGACTGCGGAAGCAATGACAGCCCCGATCACTTGCGCCACCATGTAAGCGGCTGCATCCTTGGCGTTAATTTTCCTGGCCAGAAAGACCCCGAGGGTGACTGCCGGGTTTACATGGCAGCCGGAGATGGGCCCGATGGTATAAACCATGGCGAGCAGTGAAAGGCCGAAGGCCGCGGCGACGCCGGCAAAGCCAATATGGCTCCCCGCAAAGACCGCACTGCCGACGCCCCCAAAAACCAGGACAAACGTACCAACCAGTTCAGCGAAATACTTATTCATGGACGCCTCCTCGTAAATATTTTTTCTGTTGCGAGGCCCTTTCCATGAGCAGTCAGCGCAGTCTTGGTGACGGAGAGACGGGGCTAACTCTTTCTCTCCCAAACGCATCTAACGCAGGTTGCTCGTGGCGAAAGAAGTATAGGCCATTCCTTGATGGGTGCAATACGAATATTCGGTTAGGGACTTTCGGGGAGGGATTTTAAGCCAGCTCCGGCAATGACTGATACCGGTCACGAGGAGTGGTTTCTGAGGGGTGCTCGCCGCTTGCGAAAGTCACCTAGCGCGTACGGCCAGTGGTCTCCGCCGGACTCATGGCCTGCACTTTGCTGTGCTTGATGCTGTATCCGAAATAGATCCCCAAGCCAATAACCAGCCAAATCACCAGCACCTCCCAGGTGAGCAGTGGAAGCTTGATCATGAGATAGAAGGCGCTGCAGATGCCGAGGATGGGAACCAGCGGAACCAGCGGCGTCCGGAACGGCCGCTCCAGGTTGGGGTGGCGCCGGCGCAAAATCCAGACGCCCGCGCAAACGATGGTGAACGCGAGCAACGTTCCCATATTGACCAGGGCTGCCAGCTTATCGATGGGGAGAAGTGCGGGAAGAAAAGCAACAATCGTGCCTACCACTATGTTCGATATCCAGGGGGTGCGGAACTTGGGATGAATGTCCGAAGCCCATTTCCATAACAAGCCGTCTTTCGACATGGAATAGAAGACGCGCGACTGGCCCAGCAGCATCACCAGCATCACGGTACCCAGGCCGAAGACGGCGCCGATCTTGACCAACAGGCTGCCCCAGGTGATGCCGGTCACATCGATGCCCACAGCCACCGGGTCGCTCACATCGAGGCTGCGATAGTTGACCAGGCCGGTGAGCACAGTGGAGACCAGGATGTAAAGCAGAGTGCAAACCACCAGCGAGCCGAGGATGCCGATCGGCATATCCCGCTGCGGGTTCCTTGCCTCCTGCGCGGCTGTGGAGACCGCGTCAAAACCGATATAGGCAAAGAAGACTGAAGCCGCTCCGGCCGTGATACCCCCGAATCCATAAAGCCCCGGGCCTTGCGATGGAGGAATGAAGGGATGCCAGTTGAGCCTCGCGACTTCAGGATGGTGAAGCAGGAAACTGCCGCCCAGGACCAGAAAAATCCCCACAATCGTAAGCTTGACGATCACGATAGCGGAGTTCAGATTGGCTGATTCCTTGATGCCGATGACCAGGACCGCGGTAACGATCAGGATGGCAAAAAAGGCGACAAAGTTGAAGACACCGGCGGCGTGGGGCAGGGCCGAGGCGTTAACACCAGCGGGAAGCGACATCGCGGGTTGCCACTTATCGGCGTAGAGATAAAGCTCGTTCCCATAAGTAGTGGTGAACTGCGGCGGCAGGTGAATGTGCAATTGCTGCAGCAGGCTTACGAAATAACCAGACCACCCGGAGGCCACAGTGGCGGCGCCGAAAGCGTATTCCAGGACCAGGTCCCAGCCGATGATCCAGGCCACCAGCTCGCCCAGGGTGGCATAGCCGTAGGTATAAGCGGAGCCGGCAATCGGAATGATGGAGGCAAACTCTGAGTAACAAAGCCCGGCAAACGCGCAGGTGATGCCGGCAAAGACGAAGCTGAGGGCCACCGCTGGACCGGCATGGAGTGCGGCCGCCTGGCCGGTCAGCACGAAGATCCCCGCGCCGATGATGGCTCCGATGCCGAGCGTGATCAGGTTGACCGGGCCGAGCGAGCGACGGAGGGTATTCTCCCCTACCTCGTTGGCCTCCTTGGTAAGCATTGAGAGGGGCTTGGTTGCCAGCAGTCTAGGCATCGGTGGTTGTATCTATACCGTTTTCCGGTAACCATGTCCAGCGAAGGATTTCATGCGACGGCACCGTGATTGCCCAAGCGAGAGAAGAATTCGCCTACGCTCCTGGCCGGGCTCGGGATCAAATCCGAGATGACCGCGACCGAGTCCGCCCCTGCCTCGATCACCCCGGCGCAATTAGCTCGAGTGATCCCGCCTATGGCGACAAGCGGTCTATCCGTGATGGCGCGCGCTGCACGGACCCCTTCCAGGCCAACCACCGGATCCGGAACTCGCTTGGACGAAGTCGCGAAGACTGGCCCGATGGCAACATAATCCACTGGGCTAACAGCTGCGTCGAGCAGCTGACCCTTGCCGTGTGTCGAGACCCCGACCAGCATTCCTGATCCCAGCACGCCTCGCGCTTCCGCAGGTGGAAGATCCTCCTGCCCCACGTGCACTCCGTCGTACCCTGCGGAGAGCACCAGCGCTACGCGGTCGTTCAAAATAAGACAGCTATCCGGCGCGGGAAATATCCGGCGCAGCATCGCTGCCCGCTCGAGCAAGAGCTCATCCGCTGCCTCTTTGTCCCGATATTGCAGAAAGCGGACGCCTGCCTCGCGCAACTCGCGGGCAAAGCTCTCCATAGAAAGGCCAGTCCTTAATAGAAGACCTGCATCCAGGATGGGATAAAAACGGGGCAAAACAAGCCGGGCCATGCTTATCCCCCGGCAAGAAGCTTCTCGCGGCGGTCCTTCTCGCGTTCAAAGAAGCGCTCCATGAACTTGGTGTCGAAGTTCCCGTCGCGGAATTCCTGGTCCTCCAAAATACGCCGGTGCAACGGAATGGTGGTGTGAATCCCCTCCACGACGAACATCTCGAGCGCCCGCGACATGCGCGCCATGGCCTCCGCCCGGTCTTTGCCATGGACGATCAGCTTGGCGATCAGCGAATCATAATAAGGAGGCACAATGCCTTCGGCGTACTGCGCTGTATCCACGCGCACCCCGTTGCCACCCGGAACATTGAAGGCAGTGATACGGCCGGCGGATGGCGTGAACTTTTCCGGATGCTCGGCATTGACCCGGCACTCGATCGCGTGGCCGCGAATCGGCACCGTCTCGGGAAGGATGCTGCTCAGCGGCTCGCCGGCGGCAATACGCAGTTGCGCTTTCACCAGGTCGATACCCGTCACTGCCTCGGTGACTGGATGCTCCACCTGGATGCGCGTGTTCATCTCGATAAAGTAAAGCTTGCCGTCTTCGTCCATGAGGAACTCAACCGTGCCGGCGTTCTGGTAGCCGATGGCGGTCAAACACCTCTTGAGTGTCTTGGCGATGTCTTCCCGAATCCGAGGCGTGATTTGAAGCGAGGGCGCCTCTTCAATCAACTTCTGGTGGCGACGCTGGATGGAGCACTCCCGCTCCCCCAGCGAGAAAACGTTGCCGTGCTCATCGGCCAGGATCTGGAACTCGATATGCCGGGGACGCTCAATGAATTTCTCCATGTACAGGTCGCCATTGCCGAAGGCGTTCGATGCCTCGGTGTGCGCGGCCTGAAAGAGCTGCGGCAGCTCCTCCTCGGAGCGAATCACGCGCATGCCGCGCCCGCCACCCCCCGCCGAGGCCTTGAGGATGACGGGAAAACCTACCGATCGGGCCCATTCCAGGGCCTCATCCTCATTCTGCAGCACTCCCTCGGAACCAGGCAGGATCGGGACTTTCGCCCTTTTCATCGCCTGGCGAGCTTTGTCCTTCTCGCCCATAAGCCGCATGGCTTCGGGAGGCGGCCCGACAAATTTGATATTCGAAGCGCGGCAAACCTCGGCAAAGTTCGCATTCTCACTCAGCAGTCCGTAGCCGGGATGAATGGCATCGACATCCGCGATCTCTGCGGCGGAGATGACCGCGGGCACATTCAAATAGCTTTCTGCCGACCGTGGTGGACCGATGCAAATCGCCTCGTCGGCAAAACGGACGTGGAGCGAGTTGCGGTCCGCCTCGCTGTAGATCGCGACCGTACGGATGCCGAGTTCTTTGCAGGCGCAAATGACGCGAAGCGCGATTTCGCCTCTGTTGGCGATGAGCAATTTACGAAACATAGGTTTCAATGGGAGACCGTGAGCATGCTCAATGGGGCCGCAGGGCGAAGAGCGGCTGGCCATATTCGACCGGCTGGCCATTGGTAACCAGACGTTTGACTACTTCTCCGGCTGCGTCTGACTCGATCTCGTTCATCAACTTCATGGCCTCGACGATGCAAAGCACCTGTCCGCTCTCAATCTCGTCCCCAATCTTGACAAAGGCCGCGGCGCCGGGAGAAGAAGACTCGTAGAACGTGCCCACGATGGGCGACTTGACGATATGCAGCGCCTCCTCCTCGGCCGGAGCGTCCGCGGCAGCAGCCGGAGAAGGAGCCGCCACCGCGTGTATACCTTGCGCAGGGGCGCCGGCTGCGTGTTGGCCAGGGGCCAACAGCTGACTGAGCCGCGCCACGTCGATAGCCGAAGGTGGCGCTCCATGCGAGGGATGACCAAACTTTATGCGCACCTTGAGGTCGTCGCGTTCGAGGTCGAACTCGCCAATGTCGTTTTCTTTTAGGAACTCAATCAGTTCCTTCAACTCTTTGATTTCGTCAGGCGTCATGAATCTCTCGTCTGCTTAGAGCATTTTTGCTAATGGTGTAGACCAGGAAACTGAGCCCAACGCGGCCATTCCGCCAAAGAATGGCCGCACATAACTGATCTCACCGGACCACAGTATTAGCAAAAATGCGTTAATTCAATGGCCTCAGAGCTGCGTCCAACTGGTGGATGCCGGGGTCAGAATCTGACCACCATTCTGAGTAACGGCAACCATATCCTCGATCCGGACCCCAAAGTGGTCTGCAATATAGACGCCGGGTTCAATGGTAACCACCATTCCCGGCAAAAGGAACTGCGACTGGTCCGCGGCGATGCGCGGTGCTTCGTGAATTTCCAGTCCAACGCCATGACCGGTGGAGTGCGTAAAGTACTCAGCCAACCCGGCTTTGCGAAGGACGCTGCGCGCTGCTTCGTCTACCTCTCCACAGGAAGCCCCGGGCTTCACCGCCGCAACGGCCGCCTGTTGCGCCTCCCGCACAGCATCATACGTGAAGCGCTCCCGGCGCGTTGGCTGGCCCAGGAAAACCGTGCGTGTCATGTCTGAACAATAACCTTTGAGAATAACACCGAAGTCGAGCGTTAAGAATCCCTTACGCGGCAATCGCTGACAGGTGGCGCGGCCATGCGGCAAGGCTGACCGTGCACCGCTGGCGACGATGCTCTCGAAGGACATGGCCTCGGCTCCGCGCAGCCGCGCGCTGTGCTCCAGTTGCGCGGCCACTGTCGTCTCCGGAACTCCCGGCTGCAGGTACGGCAAGAGCTCATGGAACAGGTCCACGCCCAGATGGGCGGCCTGCTTCATCAACCGCAGTTCGTCCTGGTCTTTAATCAGGCGCAGGTGCGGGACAAGCGATTCAGCCAGCGGCCGGAAAAATGCACGGTGACCGGGGCTCAAAGCTTTGCGAAACAGACCCAACTCGGTAACCGTCGTAGATCCCGGGTCGAAAGCACAGTGCTCGACCCCGCTGGAGGCCAGCCATCGGCACGACTCATCCCGGGCCGACTTGGCCGCGATAACAACCTTTGCTGCGCTAGTCTCCTGCCGCGCCTGGGTCGTATACCGGCCGTCGGTGAACATGGCGGCTCGATTCGCGGTAATGGCGAGATAAGCGTTGGACCCGGTAAATCCGCAAAGATAGCGAACGTCGGGCAAGTGCGTGACCAGCAAGCTATCGATGCCCCGTTGCTTCATCTGCCGGCGCAAGGAGCGGAGCCTTCGTGCGTGATCCATCTGCTCAGGTATATCAGGACTGAAGAGTCTGCGGAAAAACTCTGCCCACCCTACTTCCCTCCCGCCCCGGACAAGTTAAACCTGCGTCCACGCCGTTTGCCGCAGATCACTGTAGCCAGTACACTTAGTGTGCATAGAAAGGTCCGGACCCCATGCTAGTGGTCATGAAACCGCAGGCTACAGCGGAAGAAATTCAGACCGTCTGCGACCAGATTCAACTCATGGGCTTCCGCGCCCATCCCATGCCCGGTGCGCAACGCACGGCCATCGGCATCACCGGCAACAGTGGCGCCGTGGATCAGGGTGACCTCGAAGATCTCTCCGGCGTGGCCGAAGTGATCAGGGTGACCAAGCCTTACAAGCTGGTGAGCCGGGATGTAAAGCAAGACGACACGGTGATTGCCTTCCCCGGCACCAATGCGACCATTGGCGGCCGTGACCTGGCAGTCATTGCAGGACCCTGCTCGATCGAATCCCGCGAGCAGGCCTTCGCAGTCGCGGAGCAGGTCGCCCTCGCCGGAGCCCAATTCTTTCGTGGCGGCGCCTATAAGCCGCGCACTTCTCCCTACGCTTTTCAGGGAATGGGCGAAGATGGCCTGAAAATCATGGCAGAGATCCGCGAGAAATTCGGCCTGCGCATTGTTACCGAGGCGTTGGACAATGAGAGTCTCGACCTGGTTGCGGAATACGCCGACGTCATACAAATCGGGGCCCGCAATATGCAGAACTTCTCCCTATTGAAGCGCGCTGGACGCTCCCGCAAGCCGGTGATGGTCAAGCGCGGGATGTCAGCCACTCTGGACGAGCTGCTGATGGCCGCCGAGTATGTCATGAGCGAAGGCAACTACCAGGTGATTCTGTGCGAGCGTGGCGTACGCACTTTCGCCGATCACACCCGTAATACTCTCGACCTGAGCATCGTCCCGGCGGTGCAGCGGGCCAGCCATCTGCCGATCATCGTGGATCCGAGCCACGGCACGGGCAAGCGAAACATGGTTCTACCTCTGGCTCGAGCAGCTACCGCGGTCGGCGCCGACGGCCTGATCATCGAAGTGCACCACCAACCGGATAAGGCCCTCTCCGACGGTGCTCAATCGCTCTATCCCGACCAGTTTGCCGAGCTGATGGACGAAATCACCCCCATCGCCGCCGCTGTACACCGGTCTCTGCCCCGAGGAATCAAGGTCCCCGAGTCCATCACCTCCGCGAGGGCCTAAAGCATTTTTACTTCTTGTACATACCGGGCTGCCGCGTCTTTTCCTCAAGAAAAACCGCACTTCGCTACACTAGTCAGTGCTGAGTAGACGCGAAAATGTTTTAGTGCGCCCCATGCGGTTGCGCACTTGGCTGCCTTGGCTGGCCCTGATCACGCTCGGCGCAGCCGGCTGCCAACGTAATGTCGGCTATCCGGCGAATTATCGCGAGTACGCCTACATCAGCAATGGCGGCAGCAATACCGTAACTGTTCTCGACTTGGTTAACATGCGGCAGGACCGCGTCATCGCCGTGGGCGCCGATCCTTCGGGGTTGGCGGTCAATCCTCGCCGCAACGAAGTCTACGTGGTGAACTCAGGCAGCGGTACGGTCACCGTAATCAACGCCGAGAACAACACCGTCGCTGCGACCATTCCCGTGGAACAGCGGCCCTACTTCATTGACGTGGATGCGCACGGTGAGCGCGCTTATGTCGCCAATTCCGGTTCCAACAATGTCTCCGTAATCGACTTGGCGCGTCGCCGCGTGGCCGGCGTGATTGGCGCCGGGGAATCGCCGGGCATCGCTCGGATCGCGAACAACGGCAAGACGCTGGTGATTTCCAACCGCGCCAGCGGTAGCGTCAGCATCGCCGATGCGGGCTCCTTCAAAGTCAGAAGCAGCTTCGATCGTTGCCCGGGCGCAAGCGATGTGATGATCCTGCCTGACTCCTCCAAGGCCTTTATCGCCTGTTCCGGAGGGCACCAGATCATGGTGGTCGGGCTGGCGCATGCCACCGGTAGCAGTCCCACGACCGCCGACGTTCTGCTCGCCTTCCTCGATGTGGGCAAGACCCCCATGCAGATGGCCCTGAAGCCGGATGGCGGTGAGGCGTTCGTCTCCAACTACGATAGCGACACTATTTCAGAGCTCACCACCTCATCCAACGAAGTAGGAGGAGCGTACCTGGTGGGCGCGCACCCGGTACGCGGCCTGGTGAGCGCTGACAACTCTCTTTTATATGTAAGTGATTTCAGCGCCGGGAGAGTGGTGATTTACAGCATTGACGATGGCAAGCTGGTTCCGCCGGGCGTTAGGGTGGGCGAGGGTCCCGATGCTTTAGCCTTCTCCGCATCGGGACGCATGCTCCTCGTCGCAAATGCGCAATCCGGCGATATAGCGGCCGTGCGTCTCGAGGCCAACACCGCTTCCCTGCTCACCTTATTTCCTGCCGGGCGCTCGCCCAACGACATCGTAGTGAAGGCCTTCCTCCTTCGCTAGGTTGGTGAACCGTACTGGCGAAACAGGCTAGCCGAAAAAGCGCCGGTTCAAAATTGCGTCCCGAAGAGCCTGCCCTGCCTGCCCCGGCGTGCCGTGGGACTGGAGCGCAGCGTAAGGAAGGAACCTGCTGTTTCACTCAGACCGCACGCAAATGCCGGCAGTGCACAACCCAACCCGATTCCCCTTGAGCCTCACGCTCCTCCACACAATGAACGGATCACCTACACACCAAGCCAGGTAATTCGCTAATTTCGACAGCTCTGGCTGAAAGTAGCCCAGGACGTTAGTCCTGGATGGACCTGCACAGCGCGCGGAAGTGATAGGCAATCTCCCAAAGCCAACCCGATGTCATTGAGACCGCCCGGTCCCATGCAATCAAGCGATTACCTGCACAACAAACCCGATATATTCCCTAATTTGAACAACTCTGACTGAGAATATCCTGGGACGGAGTCATCCAGCCGCCTTCTCTGCTTTGGCGCGCTCCAGATCTGCCAGGTACGCGATGCGTAGAGCGTGGCGCGAGGCCGAGTAGTGTGCGCCCGCCAGCAGCAGCAGGCCAGTCACGAACGCCCACAACATCAAACTCACGGAGACGGAGAAGGGGCCGTATACCTTCTGCAGGTCCATCCACGGCAGGGCTGCCACGTACAGCGTCTTGGCCCCCTCCCACGAGAGCCCGATCACTATGGCGGTCGGCAGCACTGCGCGTACGGGCAGCTTGCGATTGGGAAGAATCCAATAGACGAGGAAGAAGAGCAGGACACTGGCTATGGCAGCCGAAATCTGCAGCAGCCAGTGGGCGACAAAGGTAAAGGCCACGTTATCGGTGTGGCCCAAAAACAGCATATGCAACAGTGATCGCTGCGCCGCGGTCACGGCGATACTGGCCAACGCTAGAGTGCCAATGCTTGCCGCCAGGCCAAGAGAGACCAGCTGGTTCATGATGTAGGAGCGGTTCTTGGTGACTCCCCAAACCCGGTTCAAGGCCACTTCCAGTGGGAGAAAGACACCGGTGGAAGAAATCAGCAGCATCACCACCGACGCAACCCGCACTCCACTGTGCGCGTGGGCCACAATCTCCATGTTCTTGGTGACAAATTGCTGCCCGCTGGGCAGGAAGTAGCGGATCATTTCCGCGATTGCGCTCTCCATCGCGGTCGAATGAAAGACCAGGTGCGCAATGGTGAACATCATGACAATGAATGGAAACAGCGACAGAATGGCATTCGCTGCGACGCTGAAGGCGTAGGTGTGCACTTCGGTCTGCGCCATGTACCGGCCAAGGCTCACCATCTCTGCTGCCAGGCTGGCATTGCTGGCTAAGCCGGACGGTGGCTTTGGTGCAGCGGGAGCGCCGGCAAGCGCGTCTTCTTCAGGAGTCGCCAATACTGGGGGGATGGCGGATATGCCGAGCCTCATGGCTCTGATGCTAGCAGTATGGAAGTGGACTCGGAATCACCCACGTCATTTCCAGGTAACTACAACGTTGTACTCTTTGACAACAGAGCCCTCCGCTTGCCGGGGGTCGCTGCTTATTGCCGCGTGGTTCCGTCAGGCAAATTTTGCTTGCACTGGATTCCAATTCCTGCCATAACATCATCAAGCTCGAACAAAAGTTCCCTGTTCGGAACGCTCGGAAGGCCACTTGGTGTAATTGTTTCATCGCTCTCAAAGCATTCCAGATGACCCAGGATCTGCCGTGTGCTAATCGGCCGCTCGTGGTGTCCCTAAGGAATGCTGGAGATGGTTAATAAAGATCGGGAAAGGGAGTTCGCTTGAAGGAAAATGGCGTGGTGAAGTGGTTCAATGGAGCTAAAGGATACGGATTTATCCAGCGTTCCACGGGAGAGGATGTCTTCGTTCATTTCTCCGCTATCCAGGAGAACGGATACAAGACCCTGAACGAGGGCGATGCGGTGGAGTTCGAATGCCAGCAAGGCCCCAAGGGACTCAATGCAGCCAACGTTGTGCGTAGCGCCTGATTTTTTTTAAAGCAGCTTCGCAATTACTGTGTTCTGGCTTAGGCCGCGAGGTGTGGTTTTTTCTGATGAAAAACCACATAAGGTCCGCCCCTTCGGCCTTGACCCATCGCGAAACTGCTTACTGCCGGCAGCGGGCAAGAGCCCATTGCGCCGCCTCCGCAAGCACCGGTTCCGGACTGGCCGCCCACTCCTGTAGCTTGGGTACGTAGCTCGCCAGGCCGCTGTTCCCCATGGCGATGGCTACATTGCGTAATAGGCCGCTCAGCTTCGTGCGTTGCACAGGAGAATGCCGGAACAGACTGCGAAAGCTTTCCCCGTCCAATTCCGCAAGCCAGGCCAGTGCGGGGTTGACCAGTTCTGTACGAATCGCCAGCTCCTCATCCTCGCTTATGGGCGCACGGCGATTCCACGGGCACACATCCTGGCAGATGTCGCAGCCAAAAACCTGACGACCCATTTGTGCACGTAGCGGCTCAGCTATGGGGCCCCGCTTTTCAATCGTAAGGTAAGAGATACACAGGCTCGCATCCATCTGGTAGGGCGCGACCAGGGCGCCGGTGGGACAGGCATCGAGGCATCGCGTGCAACTGCCGCAACGGTCTTCCGCAACTCGCAACGGCGTGGTGGATGGCACCTCCAGCCCGGTTAGAATCACCCCCAGAAAAAGCCACGATCCGAGTTCCTGGTCCAGAATGCAGGTGTTCTTGCCGATCCAGCCTATGCCCGCATACTTGGCGTAAACCCGTTCCACCAGGGGACCCGTATCCACGTAGCAGCGGGCTTGAAAGGGTCCCAGCGCCTGTTGCAGACTTTGCTCCAGCTCCTGCAGGCGGCGAAGCAGAACATCGTGGTAGTCACTCGGCTGCCCGGCGTAGCCAGTCCACGCGTAGCGGGCGATCCAGCCGCTCTCTGCTGAAGCTGGATCGATGGATTTGGCTGCCTCGGCGTTGTAGTTGGCGGCACAAACGATGACTGAGCGCGCCCACGGTACGGCAATGCGCAGAGACGATCGCAGCAGGCGGTTGGCTCCGTCGCGCCGCTTCAGATACTCCATCTCCCCCGCATAGCCGCGCTCGATCCATGGCTCGAAGTGATTAAGCTCGGGGGCATCCTCTCCGGGCGGCGGAATGGGAGCGATCCCAGCCTTCGAAAATCCCGCCTTTTGGGCCAGCTCGGCAATCTGATCCTGCAACATGGACGATGCCCCCTGCATATTCAACCGGCGATGCTCGCAGCCAGCGCCTCCACGAAGGCGAGATTCTGCAGCAGATGTGCCGGCACCCCGTGCCGCTCTCCTAAGTACGAAGGGCTGTTATAGGAGACCGATACCTTTCCCTGATCGTCCTCAGCCACCAGAATCTTGAGCGGAAGGTCGATGGCGATACTCGGCGCCGCCACCATCAGGGGAGTGCCGCCTTTTGGATTACCGAAGACAAGCAGCTTGGTCGGGGGCATTCGCATCCCTACCTTTTCCGCTTCTCCGCTGTGATCGATCAAGGCGAAAACAGTGACCGCTTTGTCTTCAAGGATTTTCTGCAGTTTGCGCACAGTCTCATCGACTGAATAGCTGCTGGCCCTACGAACGATTCCATTATCCGGCATCCTGTTTTCTCCCCTATCCCCTTGTCTCTTTTTTGATGTGAGGCTCCCATCATAAGTCTCGCCGCTAGCATAATGGGACTATCGTCAGAACCTCAGGGAACCTGGGGCGCCCGAATTGCGTAATCTTCGGCAAGGGTGGGTCCATTTACCTGTTGGAGCAGATGGAATCATGATCAAGCTTTTGCTGTGGTGTATTCTCTTCATTCTTTGCTGGCCGCTGGCCGTCATGGCTATCCTCTTATATCCGATAGTCTGGGTGGTTTTATTGCCCTTCCGCTTGGCTGGCATTGCCGTCCACGGAGCGCTGGAGCTGGTGGCCGCCCTGATCTCCCTGCCGGTCCGCATGCTGCGCGCAATCTAGACAGAGATTCCCTTCTCTCAATCAAAACATCGCCTGACCACGCGGGATGCAAAGCACCTGAGCCGGCCCTGCCATTCTGGACGCGAACCTCGTGGGCCAGGAAAGTGTGCGCCTGAAGCGCCCTATGCGCCTAGGTCTCCGGCACGGCCACGCACAGGCGGGTTTCGGGTCCCTAGCATTGACAATCTATCCATAGACTATCTATGGTTACGGCCATGGCGACTAAACCGGACCTGATGCCGGGAACCCTGGACATGCTGATCCTGAAAACGCTCACCCGCGCGCCGCTCCACGGATACGGAATCGCGCAGTCGATCAAGCGTGTGTCGGATGATGTGCTCACCGTGGAAGAAGGCTCGCTTTATCCGGCGTTGCAGCGCCTGCTGCTGCAAGGGTGGGTAAAAGCAGAGTGGCGGAAGACGGAGACCAACCGGCGGGCCCGCTATTACACCCTGACGGCGGCCGGTCGAAAGCAACTGGGTATCGAAGTCTCGGAGTTTCAGAAGATGATCGCGGCCATCGGCCGGGTGCTCGAGGACGCAGAGGAGACGATATGAATGCTCTGGCTCGTTTACTGAGGAAGATTGCGGTCCTGATGCGGCGGCAAAGCTTCGATCGGGAACTCGAAGAGGAGATGGCTTTCCATCGCGAGCAGGCGGCAAAGGAATTCGAAGCCGGCGGTATACCCCCGGAAGCCGCCCGCTATGCGGCGATGCGGCAGTTTGGCAATGCGACGCTGCTCAGGGAGCGCAGCCACGAGGTCATGGGATTTCGAGCGGAGACCGTGGCCCAGGACCTGCGCTTCGCAGTGCGACAGCTGAGAAGAAATTCCGGACTCGCGGTCACGGCCATCCTGGTGTTGGCGCTGGGTATTGGGGCAAGCACGGCCATCTTTCATTTTGTGGATGCGCTGCTGATTCAGCCGCTGCCCTATGCAAATCCTAACCAACTGGTCGATATCGACGAAAGCTCCGCGATGTTTCCCCGCTCCAACCTGTCGCGTGACGATTACGAGGACTGGAAGCGGCTGAATAAGACGCTTAGCTCCCTCGACGTATATGGAGGCACTGGTTTTCTGCTCCGGACGGGATCCCTCTCGGAACCCGTACCGGCCGCCCGGGTAAGCGACGGCTTCTTTCGCACGCTCGGGGTCGAGCCCATTCTCGGACGCGCCTTTCGCCCGGGCGAAGACAAGCCCGGGCAGCCCAAGATCGCCATCCTCAGCTACGGCACATGGATAAGGCGATTCGGCGGCCGCCGGAATGTGATTGGGGAGTCCGTTAGCTTGACCGGCGAGGCCTATACGATCGTTGGCGTACTGCCGCCTGGTTTTGCATTCGCCCCCCGAGCCGGCGCGGAACTCTGGGTTCCCCTGCTCGACAAGACCGGATGCGAGCAGCGGAGAAGCTGCCACAACCTCGATGGGGTGGGGCGGCTGCGCCACGGTGCGACCGTGCAGGCAGCGTCCGCCGAGATGAAGGCGATTGCAACCCAACTTTCTATCCTGTACCCGGGATCGAACAAGGGCCAGGGGGCAAGCGTTGTCCCGTTGTCCGAGGTTCTTGTAGGAAAGCTGCGGCCGACTTTGGTGACGCTGCTCGCCGGCGCGGGGCTGTTGCTGCTGATCGCCTGCGTCAATGTGGCCAGCCTGATGTTGGTGCGAGCGGAAAGCCGCAGGCGCGAAACAGCAGTGAGGGGCGCCCTCGGCGCCACACCGCAGCGTTTGGTTCGCCAGTTTGTCACCGAAGGGCTGCTGCTGGCCAGCCTGGGGTGTGGGGCTGGAGTTCTGCTCGCCATCGCATGGATGTCTTTGTTGGCGCGATTAGTTCCGAAGGCAATCATGCAAGGGATGCCGTTTCTCGCTGTCGTGGGGTTGAACCAACATACCGCACTTTTTGCCGCAGGAGCCACGCTGATGGCCGCGGTTCTGCTGGCAGCCACGCCCGCGCTGCGGCTCGCGTCCCGGGAGATCCGCGAGGGCCTAAGTGAGGGAGGACGCGGAGCGGCTAGCCGATTCTGGCGCAGGTTCGGAGCCAATCTCGTGGTGGTGGAATTGACCGTAGCCGTAGTGCTGCTGGCCGGCGCCGGTTTGCTGGCGAAAAGCTTCTACCGGCTGCTACACGTGGAAACGGGATTTGATACTTCGCATCTCGCGACCGTCTATGTAATGGCGCCGGATCATGTGTATGCCAAACCGGAACAACAAATCGCTCTGTATCACCAGATCCTGGAGAAGGTTTCGGCGCTGCCAGGAGTGATGTCCGCGGGTATTACCAGCGATCTTCCGCTGCAGTGCAATTGCAACACTGATTGGATACGAATTCCAGGCAGGCCGTTCCACGGCGAACACAATGAGGTTCTGCAACGCGACGTGAGCCCGCAGTACCTGGCAACGCTGAAGGCGAAGCTGTTGCGCGGGCGCATGTTTACCGAAGCCGATGATGCAAATCATCCCCGTGTGACCATCCTGAATGAATCAATGGCGCGCAAGTACTTCCCCGGCGAGGATCCCATCGGCAAAATGATCGGTGATGGGGGTCTGACTCCAAAATCGATGCGACAGGTTGTTGGGGTGATCGAAGATGTGCGCGAGGGAGCGCTCGATGACGAGGCGTGGCCGGCGGAGTACCTCTCCATTTATCACGACTCTGACAACTACTTCGAAGTAGCGGCGCGCACTGCTCAAGACGAGCAGGCACTTCTGCCGCTGTTACTGAAAACGCTGCGCGCGATTAATCCCAACCTCGGGATTTACGGCGAAAGCACCATGGCCGTGCAGATGAGCACTTCGCAAAGCGCGCTGTTGCACAGATTCTCCGCCTGGCTGGTGGCAGGGTTTGCCGCCATGGCCTTGGTGTTGGCAGTGGTCGGTCTGTACGGGGTCATTGCCTTCTCTGTGAGCCAAAGGACGCGCGAGATCGGTGTACGGATGGCACTGGGCGCACAGCGGGGCGCTATTCACAAGCTCATTCTGAAAGAGGCGGGGTTTCTGATAGGGATGGGCATTCTCATCGGCCTGGCGTGCTCAGTTGCAGCCGCTCAGCTGATGCGCAGCCTGCTCTTCGGTGTTCGCGCTTGGGATCTTTCGACCTTGGCGGGAGTGGCTGCGGTGTTGGGGTTTTCAGCATTGCTCGCCAGCTTGATCCCGGCGCGGCGGGCCTCGTCGGTCAATCCCGTGGAAGCGCTGAGCACGGAATAACAGAGTCTCTTCGGCTGCAAAGCCTACGGAAGCCCCTTCACTGAAGAAGGCCTCGACTAAAGACCTGCATGCACGTCACTTCATTTCGCCGGCTCGTCTCATTTTCCATGACGTGCGCAACCTATCGAGAAGACCGAAAGATCTCGCAAGATCACTGAAATCAACCACACCGGTTACTTCGCATCCAATAGTTACCCGAGGCTGCTGAGGGTAACGAGCCCATCTTGGGCGGTCACAGGCCGTTCTGTCCAAAACATCTTGATCTGTTCGTTCAACAAGAAGAGGGGAAACCCGGCCAGCACTCCAACCGCTGGAGCCAAGGAGAAGAGGAAAAACAGTTTGGCAATAACCCAGAGGATATGCATGGGGTACATCCTAGCGGTAACCCGGCTGACCCAGCTAGGTCACTACGGAGAGTCCCTGACGTAATCATTCTGTGTTGCCGGTATACACAATACACTTCTACCCATCCCTCTTTCGTAACCGTAACTGGTTCCTTTGGTGTTTTACAACAACAGTGGTGATGGATCCGCGGATTTTAGTAATGGTCTAGGATGACTTGTGGTTGAACCCAAGGAGTAGCGGCAATGAGAACAGGCTGGGAGCTGCGAAGCTGCCGGCCTGCTTTTTTTTTGCCCAACCAGGAGACCGTCATTTCCGCACCTGCGCCCGGCTAAAGCTGGCTGGCATCCATTAGTAATCAAATGCTGGTTACAATTGCGCTGTTGGCTGGAACAATGGTGTAGGCAACTGTACTCAATCTGGCTACATTCAAATATAGGTTGAACCGTTACGCCGTCGCCTAGAATCTGCGGGGCGAAGGACGGCCCGATTGAAGGTGGCAGATGACTCTTACTCCCTCGGATATGTTGGCCATTCAAAGCGCCATTGACGCCTACGAAAGCAGGTTTCCGCATCGGCCCTCCCCCTCTGCGGAAGAGGCCTTGGCGTGGCGGGCAGGCAACCCTTCTTACCGTCTATTGCTCTGGTGGAAGGTGGTGGTGGCGCCTCGCATAGGGCTGGCCTCCTCTCCGAAACCGGCGGAGGTCAAGAGATCTATCGCTCAAGGAGTCCATTACTAAGGGGTCCTGGGTGAGAGGCCTTTTGCCGGCCCCGCATGCAAATCGAAATTCAACTGATGCCGAACCTGCAGCAGAAGGAAAGTCACTTCCGCTGGATGCAGCTCGCGGGAAAGGCTCCATGGTGTTGTCCTCGGGCTTGGGCGCCGCCACAAGAGGATCTCACTAAGCGATCGAATGTTCTTCGAGCCGGATGGCTCCCATTTCCGCCTGGGAAAAGGCGCTTGTCCCTTGAAAGCATGCTGCCCTTGCTTCGCAGCGCCTGACCACAGCCAACCCTGACACATCCTCTCCGCCGCAAGGCAACCCAATGCCGGCCTGCCGCTTTACACGAGGAGCCAGGCTTGCCCGGCCACTGGGTCATGGCTTCCCGGATTGGCATTTCGGTTGTACCTTGGTCTACGCGGTTATATAGCTTCCGGCCGGAGGTGCCCATTGCGTGCGGATCGGGTAGACGTCACTTGGGATAAGAGCAGGTCGACTTGGCTGTTTAGAATTACCAGTGGGGAAGAGGTAATTCGGAGATCTTGCAAGCTTCCGAAAGATGCAAACGAACAGGCGCTGCGGTCGGCCGCTGTGAAAACCTTACAGGACGAAGGCTATGAACCTGACCCCATAAGCATTACCCTGGAGGGGTACGGCGCGAGTCCTCTTAAAGGATAGATCGAGCTGCCAATTTGGCGTTCGTTGGCCCTTTCCTGCCAATGGCCCATTCTCCCGTCTGTTCTCCGTCCCCAGACGGTCACCCAGGTTGGATTACATCTGATTCAGACCTGGTCTATTTATAAAGCCATATCAAACCATTGCACCGTATCGTAAGCACCAAGGAACACTGTTGCCCTGGAGGACTCCTGATGGCTTGCCCCGAGATGCATGAACTTCAATCAAGAAACAACACATACAACGAAAACAGTCTTATCACCACCTCGTTATTGTCCGCAGGACGTCATGAGTTCTCCAACTGGCACCGTGCCGGAAGGGCGCGCTTGGCCTATCTCATGCAGGTGCATCGTCAAAGCTGTAATCATTGCCGCTGCAATGGCTGATTCGACGACAGAATGAGTCCGGGCTAAAGCTCCCCGGCGGTAGCCACGCTCCCGCGAAGTATGTAGCCGAGCCGAGAGAGACTCCACTTCGCTCACACATTTGTCACAAAGTGAGTAACCCATCAACTGGGTACCAGCCGCCGGCGCTGCTTAACCAATACGCGCCATTTACCTTCTCTGCTCCAGGCAAATATCTTTAGTTGATCCTGAAAGATGCTCAGCAGTCCTAGCTCCCCCATAGGCGATCCTGAGTAGGCTTCTTCCTTGATGGCCCTGGTTTCCCACGGTCCTTGGAAAGCAGCCTGGAGGTAAACTTGTGGGGTTCGATGTTGGTCAACGGGTCGCCGATTACGAGATCGTAAGCCTTCTTGGTGTCGGCGGCATGAGCCGCGTGTATGGCGTACGCAATGTCATTTCTCATCGCACCGAGGCGATGAAGGTTCTGCTCGCTGACTTGAACGCTGAGCCGGACCTGGCCGCCCGCTTCGCTGGTGAAATTCGTACACTGGCTGCCCTGGATCACCCCAATATTGCCCAGTTGCACACGGCGATGCAGGTTGGCGACGAACTCGTCATGATGATGGAGTTTGTCGACGGCTTTACCTTGCAACAGCTAGCCAGGCAGGCCCCGTTGCCCCTGGAGCAAGTTGTCAACTATGTGCACCAGGTGCTGGCCGCACTCAGCTTTGCGCATAACCGCGGTGTGGTCCATCGGGATGTCAAACCCGCCAACATCATGATCACGCCCAACGGGATGGCCAAGCTGACAGATTTCGGCATTGCGAAGTCGAAGATTCAAGTTGAGCTTACGCGTCCCGGCACGACCGTTGGATCGCTCTTTTACATGTCGCCCGAACAGGCACGCGGGGGCTGCCCGATCGATGGACGCTCCGATATCTATTCGCTCGGGATCACGATGTACGAACTGCTGGCCGGGCGCCGCCCCTTCGACGATGAGTCAGCCTACGTCATCTTGCATAGTCAGCTGACGGTTGAGCCCTCTCCACCCATCGAGGTCAACCCGCTCCTGCCAAAGCCGATGAGCGATTTGATTTTGAAGGCTTTGGAGAAAGATCCCGCAAAGCGCTTTCAGAACGCGGCAGCTTTCAGCGATGCGTTGCGGCAAGCCACCGGCATTGCCGCCACTACGCCGATCGAGAGCAGCGCTGTCTTTGTCCAGGTGGATGCTGCTGCTCAAGCCGGCGGCGCTCGCATGAACGTGGGAGCAGTAGCCGCCAAAACATCCCGATTCCCCACCGCGGCTCGACGCAGATCTTGGATCGCGGCGCAGGCGTTCGCGGTTGTGGCTCTTAGTGTCTTCAGCCTTTTCGGTCTTCCGCATTTTGTGAAGACCATCGCTAAAGCGAAAACCATCGCCCATGCAACCACCCAATTGCCTTCGTTGCCGGTTGCGCAGAATGCCGGCGTCGCACACCCCAACACCGGGAGCGCACCCATAACCACGCCTGAACCGCCTGAGATCCCCAAGAACGATCCCCCTCCCGCGCCTGCCAGCGCTTCTGTGCCGCCGCCGGCAAACGCGCCGGCAAGGGCCTCCAGACAGAGTGTGCGGCCTGCAGCGCCTAAGCTCGCTCGGGTAGAATTTCAACCCGTCCCTCTTCCGAGCGCGACGGCCGAAGGTGAAGAGCAGGCCAAGCCCTCGTTGTCAGCTTCCACTCTGGCCGAGTTGCAGACAGTGCGCAACCAGACGGCGGAGATTGATTCCCGCGCCGCCGCCGCCAGGATCATCGTGAAACATATGAAGAGTGAACAAGAGGCCGCGGGAGCGGGCTTGAACCAGGAGGTTGCCGGCGCGTACGTCCGCATGAATGCCTATCTCAGCGCAGAGAAGACCGACCTCGAGGACGGGGATGTTGCAGCCGCCCGCGACCACATGGAGAAGGCAAAATACAAAGTGACCAGTCTTGAAAGCCTGCTCACTAAATAGGAACAACCACCTGGGTGCGCAACCTGCCTCAACCTTGTCATCCCGCCTGTCCTGGCGTGCCCTGGAACCGGAGGAACCAAGGGATGAAAATCGTTGATTAGCGCACTTTAGTAGCAAATCCAGAGTTCGGCCGGATGACAAAGTTGAGGGCGGTGGCTCACCCCGGCAAGAGTGGAAGGTGCGCTAAAGCAACCAACCCATTTCGCTTGCCGGCGTTCGGGTTCAACCGCTCTGCAAATCGAGCCCATCAGAAAGCCCCCTCACGGCTTCATGCTGTACGAGACGCGGCGATTCTGTCGCCAGCATTCCTGGTCCCTGGTGGTGCAGACCTGGCTCGACTTGCCGTTGCTGATGATCTCCAGCTGGCTCGGAGGCACTCCGGCGTCGATGAGGGCAGCACGGACAGCATTGGCACGTTTAGCAGCAAGCGCCAGATTAAAGTCCACGGAACCTCGAGGATCCGCCCATCCGCTGATAACGACCTGGATCGCGGGATGGGCAACCAGGTACTGTGCAGCGTGAATAATCGTTGCCAGGGTATCGGGCGTGATCTTGGCGCTGTTCACACCGAAGTACGCGTCCTTCACATTATCGTGGAACTCTCTGTCGTTCTTTTCGATATTCACATACGTAGTAGTCGAAGCCGCCGCTACCTCCACTGGAATAACCCTGAATACCGCTACGCAATCGCGGCCGATCGACGGCGAGGAAGTCAGGCTTGCACGCCCTTTGACTCGATAGTCTCCGATTGCCATCCCCGTGGTGTTGATGGAGACAACATTTCCCGTGCCCTCGATCGCACCCCCGCTTGCAGACCACGAATAATCGAGGTCCAGCTGCCCTGGCTCGGTCTTGGCATCACCAGTGATCACGACCATTTGGCCCAAAGGAACATTGGCAACGTTGGTACCGCAGGTGAAAGCCACACTTGGCGGCGGCGGAGGAGGAGGAGGAGGAGGCGCGGCCGCAGCAGGCGGAGGAGGCGGGAGCGCAGCAGCTTCTTCTTCCCGGTTGTGGCCCTGGAACTTAATCATCAATCCCGCGCCAATCATCAGTTGATTCTGCTCGTTGTTGACTCCGTTGGGAAACGAGGTCCTAAGGTATTGGAAATCGAGCGCGCGAATCGAGAAGCGCCTGTTGAGGCTGACATCCAGCCCACCCCCAGTGGAAACCGCAAAGCTGGAAGAAGCCGTGTAACTGGAAACTTTGGTAGGAAAGTACGAACCGCTTCCGTGGGCCCCGCCGGCAAGCACTTCGCCATAAAGAGTAAATTGGCGAACCCTGTGGGACACCCTCGGTCCAGCTGTAAAGGTGGTTAAGGTAAGTCCCTGTCCGAGGGTGCTGATATTGCTACTGTGGCCGCCGGTAAATTCCCCTGAGATTCCCAGCCAGTCTGTCAAGCGCACGGTGCCGAAGACAAATCCGCCATTCATGTCGAAGCAGGGGCAGCCGCCCGGAGGTGCATTCGCGCGGATATTGTTGTACCCGATCGAGAGATCGTAGCGCGTGGCATCCAGTAATTTGAATTGCGGCTTGGTTTGGCAAAAAGCAGCCGCGGCAGCAAAGGCTCCGAGACCCAAGGCCACTATGGATAGACGCGTTCCGCGCATGGTTCGTAACTCCTTTTGGGCTCCGTGCCCGGTGTACCAATGCAAAAGACTCAATACAGCAAGGAAATTCCCGGTGATGTCGTCAGCGTGTTGGTGTCAACCAGGACAAACCTGCCCAGCTCGATCTCGTAGAGAACAACGGTGGTATTAAATACGAAGCGTCCATCAGCGGCATTCGTCAGGTGATACGTCGAGGTGTTGGTTACATCTGTTTGCAGCACGTTAATAGTCCCCACTCCAACATTTGTATCCGTGGTGGTGGTCGCGTTTCCGGCTCCGTTCGCAACAAAAATTCCCGACGTGTTGATGCTGGCCAGCGACGCCGCAGGCTGGCTTGCGTAAACATAAGTGCCATTCAGTGATGCCAGGGTGGATGGGGTTCCGGTCTGGGCTTCGAACCTGCCCAGGCCTGCGTAACCCGTTTCCAGGAAATACCCGCTATTGGGACCTATGAGATAAAACTCACGCGGAGCCGGCGGAGCCGTTGACAGCCCGAGTAACCCTAGAACTAACGAAAGCGCGGTGTCGGGAGCGGGGTAATTCAGCACACCACGGCCGTTGCCCGCAACCGTGCAAGTGCTATTCCCGGTTGATTGATAGGTTCCCAGCAGTGCGTTGAGAATCGGGGCGCTGCTCCCCAATCCGGTCAGCTGGTTGACCAGGCCGGTAAGCCCCGCCACATCTACATTGGTAAAGTCGCATGTTCCCGCCGCATTGCCCGTAGCCCGGAAAATCGTCGCCGTGCTGAGGTTTAGCACATTGCCCAGCGTCACACCCAGGAGTCCGGGATCTGACTGGGCATTCTCGTAGCCGATGAAGGCTCCGTTCAACGACGCATTGCTGAAGCTCGCTTGCGTCTGCAACTGGGCCGTGCCGGCGAGCAGCAAGTAAGTTGAGTGCTTATCGGTCGACATGAGGAAAGCCTCGTTCGCATTCACCAGGTACACCGCATAGTCGGTTGGATAGATCCCGGATGGCGTTCCAGCCGTATCCATCGTCAGTTGCAGACGTCCATTTCCATCCGCCGCCCCATAGCTGCCGGTCAGGAGGGCGTTGGGAATGTTCTTTGTGGCGATGTTCGCGTCACTGGTTCCGCTGCTTAAGAGGCTGGTTCCATCGGTTGTGAACTGCCCCGCGGAAGCGACCGGGCCGGCTATGATCCCGACGGTGCAGGTCGGCAGGCAGGGCGTATCGCCAGATAGGCCGAAAGCATAACTACCCTTCAACCCGGCGCTGAACGCCGTCGGTTGTTGGGACAACATCGTGCCCGAACCGCGGGTACCTTGTAACCCGCTACCGTCGAATTCGATCATGTCTGCCTCGGTGGCCACCGTGGCAGGAGCAACCGGAGCCTTCGCTGTGATGGCGTAGGTAGTGGTGGCCGCCGTGGTTCCGTTGGCGTTGAGCGCGGTAATCGTCATGTAACCGCGATTGTTCATTCCCAGCGTGTAGGTACCGAGGAATTGCTGGCTGCTGATGGTGTTTCCAGCGGGGTTGGAAGACTGATGGTTTGAATCCAGCTCTCCATCGCTGATCACGCCGGTGCCATCCGCGGTTAAGCTGGCAACGGTCGCTGTCTGGTAAGCCAGCACGCCCGCAAGCACATCGTCATAGCCCTGGAAGAGGAAGGCATAAGGCCCGATCAATTCCGCGTCGCTAGCCGTCGCCGGATACACCACCAGCAGGACCAGCGGCAGGCTTGCCGTCTGGGCTGTCGGCTCCGTGTCGGTAACCCTAACCGTAAAGCTGGATGCACCCACTGCTGTTGGCGTACCGCTGATCGTCCCGGTGGAAGACAAGCTCAATCCCAGCGGCAGGCTACCCGCGGTCAGAGCGTAGGTGTAAGGTTTCAGCCCTCCCGTCGCCACCAGGGTTTGTGTATACGGCACACCCAGCGTCGCATTCGGCAGGGATCCCGTAAGGCTCAGCGCAGGGATGGGCGAAACGGTGATGCTGACCGGGCCAGTCACCGAATCGGGCGTCGGGGTCGCGGAGTCCGTCGCGTGGATCGTTACCGTCGATGTTCCGGCAACGCTGGGCGTGCCACTGACCACGCAGGCCGCGCTTAATGAGAGACCGGCAGGCAAAGTACCAGAGACAAGTGTGCAGTTATAAGGTGCCGTCCCCCCGGCTACTCCGATCGTACCCGTGTAAGGGACGCTCACCGTCGCGTTCGGCGGCGAGCTGAGGGTCAGAGTTGCCGTAGCCGGCAAGACGGTGACGGTCACTGGCCCGGTAGTGGTTGCCAGAGGAGTACTGGAGTCGGTTGCTTTGACGGTTAGGGTGGCCGTGCCCGCCGTGGTTGGTGTTCCGCTGACCACACAGCTCGCAGACAAGGTGAGCCCTGCGGGCAAAGTACCCGCGGTCAGGGTGCAGGCATAAGGTGCCTTGCCGCCTGTCACCCCAATCGTTCCCGAATACGGCACATTCACCGTTGCATTCGGCGGCGAAGTGAGGGTCAAAGTCGGGGGAGCGGCCAGAACCGTCAGTCCGACCGGTCCAGTGGTTGTTT
The DNA here is from genome assembly GCA_963815175.1 of uncultured Acidobacteriaceae bacterium. GTDB lineage: Bacteria > Acidobacteriota > Terriglobia > Terriglobales > Acidobacteriaceae > PALSA-350. The sequence goes on along the minus strand of CAWFGM010000044.1, from coordinate 39,554 downwards.
CGACAGGGCTGCCGGCGTCTGTCGCCTTGACACTGAGCGTAACCGTCCCGGCGACGGTTGGCGTACCACTTACTACGCAAGCCGCCCCCAGGCTAAGACCGGCAGGTAGCGTGCCGGCGACGATCGAGCAGCTATAGGGAGAGGTTCCCCCCGCAACGCCAATGGTGGCGGTGTAAGGCGAGCCCACCGTCGCATTGGGAAGGCTACTTAGGGTCAGCGTAAGCGGACCGGGCGAAACGGTAAGACTCTCCGGCCCAGTGACGCTTTCGACGGGAGTACTGGTGTCCGTCGCCTTCACCTGTACGGTAGAGGTTCCGGCGGCTGTGGGCGTACCACTCACTACGCAGCCTGCGGACAAGGTAAGCCCAGCAGGAAGCGTACCGCCTGCCTGGCTGCAGGCATAAGGCGCTGTTCCGCCAGACACGCCAATAATGGCGCTGTAGGGTACCCCAACCGTCGCGCCGGGTAGCGTCGCTAAGGTTAGAGTCAGCGGAGCTGGCGAGACCGTGATGCTTTCCGGCCCAGTGACATTTTCTACAGGAGTACCGGTATCCGTCGCCTTCACCTGCACCGTAGAAGTTCCGGCGGCTGTGGGCGTACCACTCACCACGCAACCTGCGGACAAGGTAAGTCCGGCAGGCAAGGTGCCCCCCGCCTCGCTGCAGGCGTAAGGCGCCGTTCCGCCTGACACACCAATCGTGGCGCTATAAGGTACTCCAACCGTTGCGCCCGGTAGCGTCGCTAAGGTCAGCATCAGCGGAGCTGGCGAGACCGTGATGCTTTCCGGCCCAGTGACCGTTTCTACAGGGGTACCGGCGTCCGTTGCCTTCACTTGCGCGGTAGAGGTTCCGGCGGTTGTGGGCGTGCCACTCACTACGCAGCTCGCAGACAAGCTAAGTCCGGCGGGTAGTGCCCCCCCGCCTGGCTGCAGGCGTAAGGGGATGTTCCGCCGGACACACTAAGGGTCGCGCTGTAATGGACGCCGACCGTCGCCCCAGGGAGCGTCGCCAAGGTCAGGGTCAGCGGAGCTGGCGAGACCGTGATGCTTTCCGGCCCAGTGACCGTTTCTACAGGACTACTCGAATCCGTCGCCTTCACTTGCGCGGTAGAGCTTCCGGCGGTCGTCGGCGTGCCACTGACCACGCAGCTTCCATACAAGGTGAGTCCGGGAGGCAGCGCGCCGCCTGCCTGGCTGCAGGCATAAGGCGCCGTACCTCCAGACACACCAATGGTGGCGCTATAAGGTACGCCAACCGTCGCACCCGGTAGCGTCGCTAAGGTCAGCACCAGCGCGCTGGGATTGACCGTCAGGACAACCGGGCTTGCCGTGGTCTTGATCGGGCTACTGGTATCCGTCGCTTTTACGCTTACGCTCGTTGTTCCGGCCGTCGTCGGGGTTCCCGTAATCACGCAGCCCGCACCCAGGGTCAGTCCGGCCGGCAGCGTACCGGCGGTGATCACGCAGTTGTAGGGCGCAATCCCACCGGATACACCAATGGTGCCGCTATACGGTGTGCCCACGGTTGCGCTCGGCGGCGAGGTAATGGTAAGTGAGCCGGACGCCGCCACAGTGATGCTTTCCGGCCCGGTAACCGTTTCCGCCGGACTACTGGAGTCCGTTGCCTTCACTTGCAACGTAGCCGTGCCCGCCGTCGTAGGCGTGCCACTCACTACGCAGCCTGCGGAAAGCGCAAGTCCCGCCGGCAGCGCGCCGCCCACCTGGATGCAGCCATATGGTGCTGTTCCCCCGGACACCCCAATGGTTGCGCTATAGGGTATGCCGACCGTCGCCCCAGGTAGCGTGGCCAAGGTCAAAGTCAATGCGCTGGGATTGATCTCCAGGGTAACCGGCCCTGTGGTCGTCTTGATCGGCGCGCTGGTATCCGTCGCTTTTACGGTTACAGTCGATGTTCCGGCGGTTGTTGGGGTTCCCGTGATCACGCAACCCGCGCCCAGGGTCAGCCCGGCAGGCAGCGTGCCGGCAGTAATCGCACAGCTGTAGGGCGCCATCCCACCGGATACACCGATGGTCCCGCTATAGGGTGTTCCCACGGTTCCGCTCGGCGGCGAGCTAATGGTGAGCGAGCCGGCGGCCGCAATTGTGATGCTTTCCGGCCCGGTAACCGTTTCCGCTGAACTGCTGGAGTCCATTGCCTTCACTTGCAAGGTAGAGCTACCTGCGGTCGTGGGCGTTCCACTCACCACGCAACTCGCAGACAAGGTTAGCCCAGCCGGCAACGATCCCCCGGTCTGCTGGCAGGTGTAGGGCGCGGTTCCACCGGACACGCCGATAGTGGCGGAGTAGACTACGCCCACCGTCCCACCGGGCAGCGTCGCTAACGCTAGTGTCAGCCCGCTGGGAACAACCGTGAGGCTGACCGGGCCTGTGATCGTCTTAATCGGGCTGCTGGAGTCTATCGCTGTGACGGTAAGGTTCGATGTGCCCGCCGTTGCCGGCGTCCCGGTGATGAGGCAACCCGAGCCCAGCGTCAATCCGGCAGGCAGCGTGCCGCTCACAATCACGCAGCTGTAAGGCGCAGCTCCAGCCCCTACTCCGATGGCGCCGTTATAAGGAGTGCCCACGGTTGCATTCGGAGGCGAGGACAGGGTAAGAGAGCCGGCCGCTGCAACGGTAATGCTTTCCGGGCCATCCACCGCTAAGGCAGGACTGCTGGAATCTGTAGCCTTGACGGTGAACGGCGATGTCCCGGCAGCGATGGGCGTGCCGCTCACCACGCAACCTGCCGATAGGGTCAGCCCGGCGGGCAGACTACCTCCGGTTTGGAGGCAGGTGTAGGGTCCTGTTCCACCCGTTACGCCGATCGTCGCATTGTAGGGTACTCCTGCGGTCGCACCAGGCAGAGACGAAAGGGCCAGGTGTTGGCCGCTACCACCTGTGTTGATCGTGATGCTGAAGCTCGCGGAAGCCTTGGCTCCGGAAGCATCCTCCACTTGGCCGCTAAAGACCGATGTGCCCGCTACCGTGGGCGTTCCTGCAAGCACTCCCGTGGCCGCCGTAAGCGTAAGGCCCGCCGGCAACGAACCCGAAATTACGCTAAACGAATATGGTGTGCTTCCGCCCGACGCGCTGAGCGAGGTGGAATAGGCTATGCCCACCGTCCCCGCAGGAGGATTGCCCGAAATCATCTCCAGTTGCGCGACCGGCATTGAGATCGCGATCGTCTCCGGCGACTTCGCCGTGTACGGCACATCGCTCGAATCCAGAATCTGTGCGGAAAAGCCAGTCGAACCCGCAGTCGTGGGCATTCCGGAGATCACGCCGGTTGTTGGATTAAAGGTAAGACCGGCGGGCAGCGATCCAACCATGCTCCACTTCAGCGGAGCCGTTCCGCCCGCCGCGTTCAATGTCGCGCTATAAGCACTCCCCACCGTCCCGGGTTCAGGAGTTCCCGAAATCGTAGGATCCGGATTGACCGTGACCCTGGCAACGCTGGTGTTTGTTGTTCCGTTAGTCGTCGCGGTTAAAGTTACCTTCATCTGCGTCGTAATTCCCGCCGGGGCCGTGTAGGTGACCATAGCCCCGGTCGGGCTCGAGAGAAAACCGCACGCAGCCGCGGAGCATGATCCGCCTGCTATCGTCCATGACACCGGCGCATCTCCGGTGAGTGCGGCGGTTATCTGAAAAGACTGACCGGCATCGATGGTGATTGCCGAAGTGGAGAGACTTGTGATGCCATTGCCCGCGTATCCGCCCGCTCCACAACCCGTCAAGCCAATACATGCGGCGACAACGATCAGTAATCCTGCATAGCCGGCGCGCAGCTCAGCTCGCTTGACCCGCACACGCGCCGCCGGACGATATAAGTAGATGCCGGGAGAGAGTACCTTGCGCGCTTTGCAGGAAGACGAAGCAATCCAGGTTATCTGATCGGCAAACGAATGATGAAAGTCACCCCGCATATCGGCCTCGACCTCCAGGTGATCGGCGATCGGGCTGCTATGAGAGCTGCCACTCGTCGCTTCAGCCCTGCTCAACTTAGCCATCTAATCATCAAAGTTGAGTAACTTTCGAGCTATGGGCGAGATATAGATGCAGATTGATATCTACGGCGATATCACATGTTCACCAAGCAGAGCGGCGGAGCAGCCGGCTTAATAGAGCACATTAAATGTTTCGTATTTTGGCGGCTGTTTGCACAACCAATATCAGGGAATCCCCGATTTATGCGGATTTCACCCTCACCGCCGGTTTGCAACTTTTGGGTGATTCGGAACGCCGCACCGAAGGCTAAAATCCGCAGCATGCAGTTACCAGCGTGTACTTTGTGAACCAAGAAGGTCCGGCAATGACTATCGACGAAAAACGACGTATGACCTTCCCCCTTCGACTCGCAATATCCCTGAAAGACATGGCCAATAGTCTGGCGCAACAGGACGGGGTCTCACTTAACCACTTCATTAGTCTCGCCGTAGCGGAGAAAATCAGCCGTCTGGAGAGCGAGACGTTGAACGCACATCATGATTTCAGCAAAAGGCAGAAAATTGCTGTTGCCACCGGAGTCATCAATAAGACTCTTTACAGCTGAACCTCTCTTCGCTAGGAAAGCTTGGCTGCCCTGATACGCAGAAATAAGCAATGTAATCGGTTTCAGCATCTAGGTCCGTGCTCTATCCTGCTCCGAGCCCAACTTACAATCTTGAAGCTTGCAGCGGCTAAAACAGCTTCCGGAAAAAACTCCAGCTTTTGAAGGGTACGGGCTTCAGCCCGTACGTGAGCGGCTGTAGATAGGTTCGGCTTAGCCGCTGGGGGGACCTCTTTCATAGCCCTCCCGAGCTTGCTCTAAGGTATCTTTCCCTCCCCGGGACTCTCCCAAAAACAGAATCCCTAACGGAAGGATTTCGCCGCACCGGCAAAAACTGCTGCGCCCATACGCCGATAAAACCAGGAAGCTGCCGGATTGTCGGTACTCAGGGCAATGGGATATTTTGCTGATGGCCTGGTCGCGTACGAGGGCGAGTGGATGGGCGGCGACACCTTCGTATCTTTTCACAAGCGTGCTGTTTCCTTGCTTTCTCATCAATCCAAGCATGCCCGGTGATTGAAATAGCATCGCCCTACACGAGCACGCCCCGAGAGAAAACCAGGAAAACCTGCCTTTCCCGCCCTCCGTGTTTTCCCAAGTGCCGCTATCATGGATGTCACCTAAACTCTGTCCCCAGCCGTTCGCGGAACTTTGAAAATGAAGGCAAGACAGACATACGACAAGAGACGTCCACAGGAGGATCAATGGAAGAGGAGATGTACTTCGAAGACTTCTATCCCGGCCAGAAGTTCAATTCCTTACGCAGTTACCGCGTAACAGCAAGGGAGATCATAAGGTTTGGCGAGAGCTACGATCCTCAGCCGTTCCACATCGATGAGGGCGCGGGCGAGAACTCTTTCTTCAGCGGCCTTTGCGCTTCTGGATGGCTGACGGCCGCGATTGTCATGCGCCTTCGAGTGGAATCGATCAAAGTGAAGGGTGGAATGATCGGCGCGGGCGTCGACGAAATGCGCTGGACTCATCCCGTGCGTCCTGAAGATAAGCTCCGCACCGAATCGGAGGTACTGGAAGTTCGCCGCTCGGTGAACCGCCCGGGATACGGTATCGTTCGCTCCCGCACCACCGTGTTCAATCAGCGCAACGAAACGGTCATGAAGTCAATCGTGAATTGGTTAGCTCCTCTCAAGAACGCCTGACTTCTATTTTTAACTGAACAAGTACAACTGGCTTCAGCGGCGCGAGATGCCAGGGAGACAAGGAGACAAGGTCCCCAACTAAGGGCGCTCAACGTGTCGCAGCTGAGGGGTCCAGCAACCAAAGAACAACGGCGCCCGCGTGCATCGCCCTATGCTCTGGCTCCCCCATTTCCATAGTTGGATGGCGGGGCGTAACATAAAAACTGCGGCCTTCAGCAGGGGATGTCACGTGAAGGCGAAGTGGCTGTGGGGAACCAGGCAAAAGCGAAACCGAACTGAGACACGAGGGGGATTAATACATCATGGCGCAATCAGTAGCGGAATGGACGGGCGACCGGGTTGCTGAAGCAGCGCGGCAGGCTTCACGGGCGACAACTGCTCTTGCAGATGCGCTTGAGGAGAGCTTAGGAGCGACGCGTCGCATCGTAAAACAAGGCGGCGACACTGCCGAAGAGCTCATGGATGACACAATCAAGCGCCTGCAACGGCACCCCGTCGAGACAGTGATGGCGACATTTTCGATAGGCATCGCTACAGGTATTGCGATAGGCGTCGCCACCGGAATATCCATCGGCTGGATGATGAAGCGAAAGTGAATTTTAGGGGAAAACTTGGGGACCGGGTGGACTGCGTGATCTATTTGCGCTGAGAGGAAAATGGCGCACTCAGGCTGTCGCCATTCCCTCCCATTCCCTTGAGGGGTACTACGCAAGTTGACGTACCGATCGCGATGCTGACTGCAAGTGTGCCGCACCTTAAATCGAATTCCACGGTACGATTGGATTTAGGGCGTCGTCCCGACTGAGACCAAGCCTGCGGCGTCTCCAATGATCTCGAAGCGAATGAGGCTGGAACAAAAGTCACACTCCGCCTCGTTGATTCCCCTCAGGGCGTTGGATACCGGGAAGGTGCGTAGGCACTCTGAGCACGTTACGGCGATGCTGCCTTTGTTTTTCTTTACCCATACTGCAGCCTTGTTGGGTTTACCCGCTCGGGGGCGAGTAGGAAGCTCCTCTAGCTATTCCAAAATCTTTTGAAACAATTCCGGCGGCTGATATTGGCCCTTTGAAAAGAATGCGTCGGCAAGTACGTTCTCGGGAACGGATAACCCGGAAAACTCGCCGGAGATGGCGATGACCGGGATGGTCGGGAAACGTCGCCACACGACCGAAAGAAATTCAAAACCGTTCATATTCGGCATCCTGAGGTCCGAAATGATGATGTCGGGCAAGGACTGCTTCAGAGCGGAGAGACCCTCGAAGCCGTCTTCCGCGCCAAGAACCTCGTAACCTTGAGCGCCCGGCAGAAGTTTGCCAAACTCTCTCAAGGAAGTGTCATCTTCGACGATCAGTATCCTGTACTTGAAGCCAGTAGAATTCAGATCAATGCCCTCCTCCGCATGACCCGTCCGCAGGTGATACACCATCAATTTGGCCATATTGCATCGGGATGAGTGTCGGTAGGCAGTTTCGCCTGTCGAAAACGGAGCTTTCAGTAACTTGCTCCTGCCTGCCCCTGCGGCTAGAAACGTACTGAAAATGCGACCTTCAGGGCACTACTGAGATTCGCTTGCGAATCTCGACGGCAACTATGAAGTTGGGGTCTGTGACAGTTCTAACCCTCTCCCTGACATTTGCCGGTTCCTGAGCTTTCCCGGCCTTTAAGCACGAAATGCTTCGGTTGCGTCTGCCGGCGACGTGAGCCAATGCGTGCAATGGATGAGAGCCGCGAGAGAGAGCAGGACCATCATCGTCCGAATGCCCACGCCACCATCAGCGCGAACTCATCCTGCCAGAATGCACCACCGTGCGATCCAGCTCGCTCATTCATGACCACATCCCCACCCGCATCGCGCAGCGCGTCCGCCCACCTCCTTGCGTTCCCGAGAAAGAATGGCTCCTGTGTGCCGGCGACCAGGTATGTGCGCGGAAGCGGACTCGGCATAACGCCAGGTGGCTTGTAACCGCCGCCAGGCGAGGCGCAGAAGACCGCACCGTAAACATCTCGATGCCGAAGCCCAAGAGCCAGGGCCAGCTCTCCACCCGCCGAGACGCCGAACACTGCGGTGCGTTCAGTCGGCATCGCCACGCCAAACCGCGACTCAGTCAATCGCCGAACATCCTCGACGAAGAACCTCTCGTGCGCCGCGAACCGCTCCGGCTCAAAGCCCGGTGAGTACTCATGGAGCCGCAGCGTCTCATCGGTCGGTCCATGTACACCGACGATCATTGTGGACGGTACGTCCGCCTTCTCCAGCAACCGGCCCCACTTCGAGATTCTCTGACCGTCGCCCGCGAAGACGATCGCTTCGGGCGGGTCCGGTGGAACGTATACCGTGACCTGCCGTCCATCGTCGTACCCGAACGTCTCAGTGACAAACTCTCCCGAGACTGCGCCGGTGGGCTTGCCGCGCGCTTCGTTGGACTCACTTAGCTTTCGGTTGACATGGTAGCGCGCTTGCTTCTTCATGGCCTGTCCTTCATTGATGGATTTACGATGTCCCGCCTCAAAGAACTGTAGATGGGATGCGCTGGACGCCAGATAAAGTCTCGTGGACGCTATTCCCCCTTCTCTCAAGCAAGTCTGTCATCTATGCCATGATCATGTCATGGCAATCCGTACCACAGTTGACCTTCCCGACCCACTGCACGACCGGTTGCGGAATCGGGCCGAGAAATCCGGGGCTTCCATCCGTTCGCTGATCGTGCGGGCGATCGAGCAAACCTATCCTGACACCAACAAGAGCAGTGACCTTCTTACGCGTCCGCTGATTCAAGGTTCGGGGAAGCTTGGCCCTGCGTTTCCGGAAGATGAGATTCCGCATGACTTCATTCTTTCCTGACCTGAATGTTTGGCTGGCGCTCTCCGTTGCCGGCCACTCTCACAGCGCGGACGCCTGGGTGTGGGCAAATCGGCTGCTCCGGGAAACACGGCTCATCTTTTGTCGCTATACCCATATGCCCAGCTGAGATCGCTCAGTTGGAAGTGTCGGGTCCAGGCCGTTCCCGAAACTTTGCAACGTAAGTCTGGAGTTGCTGGGAGATAAGGGTACGCGAAGCCTATCCTTAGAGGAGCGTAGGAAAGACGGAAATCACGCAGATCAGGAGGGTGTCCCCCAGCCCCCCGCAGACACCTCAGCCCCGGAGGGCGTGCGCCGAAACGCCCTAAGCGGCTTAAGTCCCCATCCTGGCGCATCCGCCTCCTGCGGGACTCAAAAAAACTTCGGAAACGAAAACCGAACCGCAGTGAAACTGAATCTAATAAGATAGTGACTCCGTTCTTGCAAAGAAAGCAGGCTTAGTTCGCATAGTTCTTAGTTCGCAGATTTTTTTTGCACTCTGCATTTGTCTGGAAACACCACTTAGTGCAAGCAAAACTGCACACGGGAGAGTGTACCGGCGGCGTCACAACTTCCAGGCTGAAACTTCCTGGTCATCTGGTCCCGAACTGAGCAAGATGCGCAATTAATTTTGATCATCTTGATCATCTTGATCATCTTCGTGAAACAAAGGACTTAGCCGCCAACCTTCAACGCCCAACGACTTGCAGCTTTACCGGCCGGGCGGTCGAGCTTACGTCAGGGTCGTAGTACTCGTAGAGGCGCGACTGCAGCGTATGCGCGCGTATGGGGTATTTCGCTCGCAAACGGACCTTCAGCGCTACCTCCTGATGCGGCGCAAGACCATTGAAGTAGAGGATCGCCTGGGTTGCGGTGAGGCTGAACTTCTCCAGCCGTCCAGCGTCGCTGCCGGCCGCCTTTTCCTGGAGCGATTGCAGGTCTTCGCTCAGCAGATCGAAGCCCGGTGGGATGCCCAGGTCCACCATGATCATGTTTGCCGTCTTGCTGAGATTGTTGCGAATTGTCACTGTCTCGGTGGCTATATCATTCTGAGACATCCGGGTGCGGTCGTAAGCAATATGGATGGAAAGCGGTTCAGCTGCGTGCTTCTCGTCCCACGGGATAAACGAACGGCCCACCACCTGGTAAGCCAGGCTTCCCGAGCCTTCGAAGCGCAGCCGGATCGAGGAGGGCTGGCGCGCGTCGATACCCTTGAAGACAAACTGCTGAAGCAGGTCGTCGTTGCTCGCATTGAGGTTGAGGGTCTTCACTTCCCTGCCATCAAGCATTACCTGGACCGATCCGTGCACGGCACTTGCGCTCAACTGCGTTGCCAACAATAAGGCGCGAAGAGCCATGATGGTGGCCTGGGTGGTGCCCCAGGCGCCGGAGGCCTGCTTCTTTTGCGCGATGAAGTTGAGAGCCTTGCGCGCCGCCTCCGATGCCTGCCCCCACTTGAGCAGAGCCTGTGTAGCCAGGCCGGTCGTCTCGATGGCGGCACTTTCCCCGGTCGAGTAAACCCCGGTCTCTTCCGCGCTCCAAAAGACCTGATCCCCCCTTTCCGTGCGCGCATCGAGCAGCGCCTGCATGGAGCGGCGCGTGAAGTCACGGTCGCGGCCGTACTCTGTGGCAAAGTTGGCGATCACGGCCAGGGTGTAGGGATCAGGCGCGCTGTTCGATGAGCGTCGATGAAATCCCTGGCTTTATCGATCGCTGGCCCCTTTGTGCCGGTGTTAACCAGCGACCACGCAATATAAGCCGTAATGCGGAGCACGTTCGAGTTATAGCGATCCGTTGCGCCTTCATTAATAAAGGAGGCGTCAGGCTTCCAACTACCATCTGCTTGTTGCTGGTTGGCCAGCCAGTCGCGAGTACGCTCGATCAGCTTGGGATCCACGTCCGACACCTTGGCCATATCGTTAAATTCCATCAGGCCATAGGCGGTAAGGATCTTGTTGGCCGGAGCCTGGCCGAACCAGGAAAAGCCGCCTCCCGGGACCTCGAAGGTGAGCAGGCGCTGGTATCCGTTGGAGATGTAGCCTTCTGCCTTCGCGTGGAGTTCCGGAGTGAGCTTCTTCGTATGCTTCATGTAGTCGAGCGCAAGCACGTTGGGATAGGTGCTGGAAGACGTTTGTTCAAAGCAGCCGCCGGGCATGCTGAGGATGCTGTCCATCCCTTCGATGAGCTGGCTCAAGGGCCCTGGATAGAGGCGGAGCAAGATGCTGCTGGCATCGGGAATGGCATTATCGGGAAAGTGGAGATCGTGTGCGGCTGAGGTCTCGAGCCGCCCGTTGAAGACCTGGTCCTGCTCGCGGCCGTTGGGCATGACCTCGATCTCGCGCACAATGATGTCATCGCGAGAGACGTCGCCGTCCATGTGAGCAGAAAGGGTGAGCTTGAATTTGCCGATGCGCGTGGCGGTCAGCGTGAACTGCGAGCCGCCCACGCGGCCCGATTCAGCCGCCACCGACTTTTCCGCCGTATCGTGGTCGAGGGAGAACCAGTCTTCCCGCTTGACCTTAAGGCTGACCTGGCCGGACTTACCTGAGTAGTTGTAAATCGCGATGGGGAGAGAAACCTGGTCGCCCTGGGTGAGCGTGACCGGGAGATCGAGATCCACGAAGAAGTCCTGAAACACCTTCAGGCTCGACGTCGCGCTGCCCAGCGCTCCGGAAGCAGTGGAGGCCAGCATGGCCATGCGCCACGTGGTGATGGAGTCGGCGACCGGGATCGAGATATCGGCGTTGCCCTGGGCGTCGGTGATGATCTCCGGATTGATGTACAGCGCTTCCGGAAAGTAGGAGCGAACATGCGGCGCAGCCTCTTGCATGGCCGGCTTGATCGCCACGCTAAACGCGCGTCCCTGGACGGGCTGAGCAAACTCCGCCCTTTCCATCGGGCTAATGGTCAGCGCGTCTACTGCCCTCATGCCGGCACCTATGCCGCCCAGTACACCTCCCAGAACTGCCGCTCTAAATGCCAGCTGCGGCGCCGGCGCGGGTTCCACCATGACGGTCTCGGTTACGGTTCCTACGTCCAATCTGGCGCTGAGGATTGCGCGGTCGCGCTCCTGAAGCGTGAACTCGTTCGAAAGGTTGAAGAATCCCGGCGATGAGATTTCCACCCGATATCTGCCCGGAGGAAGAGCCGCAAGAGCAAATTGGCCGTCGGCCCCGGCATGTGTAATGCGCCCGATGGCTGTGGAGAGTGGGCGAAGGATGATCGTCGCGCCGGCAATCACGGCTCCGCTGGCATCCACGACCGTACCGCTGACCTCGGCTCGTTGGTTCATCGGACCGCGGTTGTGTTCGACCTGGATATCCAGCGTGCCGCGGCTTCCCTGCTGGCCAACCAGCCTTCCGGAGCGCGCTTCGATGTAGGCAACAAGATCGTCTCGGGTGTTGAATGCGCCGTCCGGCCCCGCGCTGTGCACCAGGTAGACGCGGCTTACCCGGCCCCACGGCGCCGGTTCGACACGCAGCGGTGTATTCCAGGAATCGCGCGCACGCGCCGCATTGACCATCGCTGGAATGTCCAGTGCGGCGCCGTCGTGCGCGGCTTGGTGCTTGCGGATTTCCTGGCTGAGTTGAGCAGCAAGATCGCGCACCTGGTCGTTGAACACCGAGCGGTAGCGCTGTTGGTATTCGTAGTATTTTTCCTGCGGCAGACTGCGGCCAAACTCGGTATCGAGCTTCGCCGGCGCAGCCATCTCAGTGGCGGAGAAAAGAGCGCGCGCCGCCCTATCCTGCTGATCGCCGTTCTCCTGATCGCCGCGGCGGCCTTCTACGGGCTCGATGGCGCTGGAGAGAGAAAGCGAGTGGATTTCGTAGCGCGGCTTCATCACCTCCTGTTCCAGGTAGAAGAATGTCTTCGCGAAGCCCGGCTGCTTCTCCGCCAGGGCGAACACGGCTTCATCTACGATTTGCAGGCCCAGCGCGGCGCTGACTCCTTCCCCATGTGCGTTGGTTACGTGGAAGCAGATATGTGCATCGCAACCCGGTTTGTAGCTTCCGGCATCCGTCGTGGTTTCAATCTTCAGATCATCCGCCGGCTGCACGAAAACCAGGCGATGATCGGCGACCGGTTGCGCATCGCGCCCGAAAAGGTAGGCGTCGATATCGAGTGTGCCCGCCATCTCCGCCGTGGCCGCCAGCGTGAACGCGGCCTGCCCGTTCTGCAGGTCGAGATCGCGGGTCAAAATCGTCTGCCCATTGCGCACGATGTCGATGTAGGCCGAGCCACGAGCACGGGTCGATAGGACTTTCAATTCCATCCGTTCGCCGGCCTTGACTACGGCGTGGTTGACGCGTAGCAGGATCTGGTCGGCGCCCTGCCGCGTCTCCAGCGGAACACTTGCTGTCACGCGAGCGCCCCGATGATCATCAGCATCCACGCGGAGCAACGGGCTGACGTCGCCGGGAAGCAGGTGAATGGTGGCGATACCGCTGCTGTCGGTGGTTACGTGCTGATCGCGTTCACCGGGAATGTGGACCGTGAGCGCAGCGCTTGCCGGCGTGCCGTCGGGATAGGAGCTTAAAAGAAATATCTGGTTCTCAAGGTGAGGAATCAGTGTTCCGCTCTCCGGAACCGCGGTAAGCAGCAGGGCGACTGACTGACGGTGATCGGCTCACCCCGCGTTTCAGAGTGGCCTGCGGAGTCCTTCACGGTAGCCTCGACCAGGGCACGCGCTGCGCCCTGGCTGAAATTCCGGCCCGCAAAGTAGCCGGGGAGCACGAGATCGAAATGATACACGCCGTCTTTATCAGTCCTGCCTTTGACGGACGCTGCTTCAAAAACCTCGACATCGCCGCTCGATATTTTCATGGCTACTTCGGCGTGATCGACTGGTTTACCGAAGAAGTAGTTGGCGCGCACAGTGCCGGTGACGTGATCGCCAGGACGATAGTCCCGCCGCGGCTTGTTGTCTTTTTCGTGTGAACTCCACCGCGACTTTGAACTTAGGCAGAACATACCGTTCCACATTCAGAGCAACTTCCGCGCTATTCACGGGAGCGGCGCTATCGCCCATAAGAGCGCGCAGGTGATAGGTGCCCAGGTTCACCTCATCGGCCAGCGAGAACTCCGCGGAGGCGACGCCGAAGTGATCAGTCGCTGTGCTCTTTTTGAAAACCTTGTTGCCGCGCGAGTCCTCTACCTCGAAGGTAAGGTTGTGATCCGCCTCTGCCCGATGGCTGGCGCGATCGAGCGCGAGCGCACGCACATGGATTGTCTGACCGGGCTGATAGATCGGTTTTTCAGTCGTCAGCATGATCAGCGCCGGGTCTTTGAGCTCGACGGGCTGCGTGTACTCCGTGGAACCGATGGGCGTATCGGCGATGAAGCGGATGTCGTATCTGCCTTCGAGCCCGGCCGGAAGGTGGAACTGAGCCGCGACCGTGCCGTGCTGGTTCAGGCGTCCGGAGAAGAGCTGGCGAGCTCGCTTCTCCGGAATAAGCAGTTCGGCGCGGACGTTGCCGGTGAGAGCAGAATCCTCGTTGCCCGCGTCCGAGACCAAGACCCGGATAGCGGCCTCGCTGCCCGCCAGGTATTCGGTCTGACCGATGAGATGAACCACTGGGCGGCGCAGGATGCGCGAGATGGACTCAACCCCAGCGATCGCGGGGATTCCCTTGTCGCCGTACTCGAATCGATAGCGCACCCGTTGCCAAACCAGGTCTTCGAAGGCGATCGGTTTTGCGGGTACGATGCTCTGCTGCCAGCTACCATCGCCTTTGGCAATTTCGGCCGGCCGTTCCGCGCGGCCGAGGACATGCTCCTCGGGATCGACGATCTCGAAGATGAGCCTGCCCGAACCCGGCCGCGCTCCATGGTAGGGAATGGCGACTGAGACCGCTCCATGCGTGAGCGTAGCAACGGGCGACGCGGCGCCGGCTTGGCTAAATGGAGCATAAGCGGCGGTGAGAGCAATAAGAAGCAGCACCAACCAAAGCGGAAGGAAACGAAGTAGAACGCTGTCACAGCGGATCTGCATACCGGTTCTCCGAGCGCGCTGCCGGGCATGGCAGCTTCTGTCTAACCGGAGAACGTGGAGCTTCTAAAAACTTGCACACAAAAACAAAATATATTTTTGCTGGTTGGAGCCCCGCATGTATGCGGGGAAAGAGCTGCTTTAGCGCTCTGTGAAAGACTCCCCGCTCTGATTGCGCTTTAGCGCTGCCATTATTTACGAATCCAGGTCTGTCCATCGGTGCTGGTCCAGTGCTCCCCGTCGTCCGTAGTCAACTCGAAGCGAGACAGAGGCTGGCTGACGGCGGGTTTGAGCGCCTGGTTCTCTTCAGCGGACGAAGTATCCAGGGCAGCGGGAGATGCCTGGACGTTGACTGTCTGAGAGGCCGAACCCACACGCAGCGTGGTGTCAGCCACAGCTTGTTGTGAGGGTGCGACCTCGATGGCGAACGACTGCTTTTCGAAACCGCTTGCCTGCGCTTCTATCCGATAGCGGCCGGGCGCCAGAGCTTCCATGCGATATTGGCCGTGGCTGTCTGTCGTCGCACTGCCAACCAGCACCCCGCTGGGGTTGCTAGCGGTCAGAGTTGCGCCGGGAATCACGGCGCCGGCAGAATCAGTCACGGTGCCAGATAAGGTTGAGCTTGTGGTCACTGCGGGATGGGAGCTGACTTTGAGTGACGCCCGAACGCTACCGAAGGAAACCGCGAAAGCAAGCACCACACTGATTGGGCGGCCCTTCCATGGCGCAGCAAAGGATTTCCAGTTCTTGCCCTCGTCCTCGCTGAAGAAGACGTGGTGACCGGTGTCAATAGCGAGACGCTGGTTACCACGCGAAGCCATCGAGAGGATGGCGAGACCGCTGGGCAGAGGTCCTGGGGTGGAGTAAGCAGATTGAAGGCGATCGACCGCCAGAGCCGTCACCGGTCCGCCGGCGCTCGCCGACGAGGCCCCAAAGGCAGGCGCAGGTGGCTGCGTTGGTGAAGCTCCGATGCCTCCAAGAACGCCGCCCATAACACCGCCATTGACACCGCCTGCACTGCCACCGGCTCCGGCCGGTTCTCGAGACGACGGCATAACCGGTGAAAACTGTCTCGGAGGGGTCAGCGCTCGATTCCGGTAGGAATATAGGGCGAGTGGCGCCGATGGACGCGCTGCTTCCGGCTGAGTACTTGCGGCCGGCGGCGGGGCGGGCGCCGATGGACGAGCAGCGGCCATCTGAGACAGTGCGGATGTGTAACGTCTGGTCGCCCTCTCATGGTGGACATAGAGAACTACGAGGATAAGGGCGGCAACGGCGGGAATCACCACCCATGCGGGATACCAGCGGGGCGACCAGCGACGACGAACAGCTTCGGGCTGCCAGGTTGGGGTCTCGTCCGCTGGCGGAAGCGAGAGCGCAACAATCTGCCGGCACGCCGGACAAACAGCAAGATGCGCGAGTGTCTGCTGCTGCTCGTGTGAGGGCAGCGTGTGCTCGACGAAGGCGTTGAGCTGGTCCGCGTCTGGATGCTGCCCGGCCTGGAGACGTTCGCTCATAATTGCCTGGATGCGGCAGCGTCGTCCGCTGTCGTCTGTTCTGAGAACGTGCTGGTTTGCGAACTTTGCAGTAAAGCACGCAGATTGATTTCCAGATCGCGCGGGTCGTTGCCCAGCGCTTCTTCGGCCGCCCGCTTGCTCAATCCTCCTGCCTGAAGCTGCTGCAGCAATCGTCTGCGCAGATCAGTGAGCAGCCGCTTGAGCCGCCGGCTAATGGTGGCTTCGTGAACATGAAGGACGCGGGCGACCTGGGCAAGGGGCTGCCGATCAAGAAAATACGAGCAGAGCAGGAAGCGCTCTTCCCCAGAAAGTCCCTGCAGCGTGCTGGTAATGGCACGCGCCAGGTCGGTGAGTTCCGCTGCGACCGGTGTGGGCTCTGGTGCAAGCGCGGGCGCGTCGATAGTATCGAGCGGCGACTCGCGGTGCGTTCGCCGGTAATGATCAACATGGCGTTGCGCGAGCGTGGTGCGAAGCCAGCCGAGAAGCGAACCGCGACCGGAGTAGGAAGCGAGGGGAGAGCGGCGCTGTCCTTCGACCTCGCGCAAGCCGTAGAGCTCCGAATACAGCGAGTCGGCAAGATCGTGGCCCAACGTGCTTGACCCAGTGATGGCGACGGCGGCCTGCGTTAGGGGTGCGCGGTATAGGTGAAGGAAGCGTTGCCACGCCACCTCGCGGCCTAATACGCAGGCAGTGGCGAGCGCCAGGTCTTCAAGACGGAGGGCTCTGAGGAAATCTACCTTTTGCGAACGATCCGCGCGAGCAGCAGCAGGCAAACCGTAGTTGAACCTCGTACCCACAGCGTAAATGGCGGTGCCGAACTCATCGCATGTTAGCCCGCTGGCCTCACCCTTGGCAGTGAGCCACAGCTCCTGAAGGAGACTTTTCGGAAGGTCCTGGTCAGCCGAATCCCTGGACTGCGGCGCTGACGGCAGCGGCAGTGCCAGATCTCCGGATTGGGGTGACGTTGTCACCCTCCCAAGATACTGCAAGCCGAGCCTGACCGAGCATCCCCTGGGACATGCCCTTCAGGGCTGCGAATAATAGCCATCCCGGGTGCGCGCCGTTAAGCCGGGCTTGGCTACCTGGACCTCGATATGGTGATATTCGGCACGGTGTTCGGAAGCCGCGGGAGAGAAGGATAACTCGTAGTACGCCTTGGTGTCGGCCATACATTGCTCTAAGAGACCGGCAACGTTGTTACTGCCATCAAGGACAAGACCTCCGCTCTGGGTAGCTAGAACCTGCAACGAGAGGTCGCCGACTTGGACTTGTCCCGGCTTAGCAACGCCCTTGAGGAATTCCTGATAAAAGAAAGTGCGGCCGACCGATTCCGCGGCGCCGATGGGATTAATGTTGTAAAGCGTCACATGGGCCTCCCGGAGTCTAGTGGAGAGATCCACCACGGTAGAGAAGAGCTGGTTTTGTTGCCTGGAATCAAGGTAGACGCCGGGACCGGAAATAAGGGGCCAGCCTGGAGAGACCCAGAGAACTACCTTGCGGCTTGGGCGATCGGCCACGCTCCCAACCAGCGCACGAAGCGCATTGATAGAAAGCTGAAAGCGGTCGCTGGCCTCGAATTGCGAGGAACGGCGTATGTTGCGCAAACCAACCGCGTAGTTGTCCACGGAAGCACTCAGTTCGTTGCCGTTAGTGGAAAAGCCCTGCTGAATCTGTATGCCCTTATCCGTAAAAAAGGCGAGCGAGGTCGGGTACGCTAGCCGGCCGCCATTCGCGTGCAGAAACTTATCAATTTCTCCCCGCTCATAGGCGATCCGCTCGTATGGAACATTTACCGCGTCGATAACGACGATAACCTGAATGGGAGCTTGGCTGCCGCCGAAAGCCTGGAAGGACGTTATGCGCTGAGGCGACTTGTTATCAAAAACTGTGAAGTCTTGTTGTTGGAGATCGGCGACCGGCGGCCCAGTCCTTGGCGTAACCACCACCTCGAGATCGATTGTGGCAGCGGCGGGTGGAATTGGCGGCGTTTTCTGCTGGGCGGAAAGCACTGCGACAAACAGCATAGGAGCAAAAATCAATAGACCAAGTCGTCTTTCGATGGGCATGCATTCCCTTCAACCGGGCGACGCCTACTGGTCCGGTCCAAAAACAGCAACGTCTAGTAGCTACTGGTGTCGCTTATTCCCAGACGAGTCCGGGACCCTCCTGGTTTCAAGATACTTGGATGCGAACCAGGGGTATGTCCTAAGTCTACCCCTTAGAAAGGGCGATGAAACAGGAGGCACGCCCCTGCGGGACTGTTTTTGTCAATGAGTTCTTGCCGGGCTGGCTACGGTGCAAGCCTCTATTCTTCCTGCATGGCGGTGGCTAGAACCGGTAGCCTGTCCGCTTCTTCGTCCTCGGTCTCAGCATCAGCAGGCAATTCCACTGCGTTACCCCCCCCTACATCGCGCAGCGTATGCTGGATGGCCCTGGTGCGGGTCTCCGCATTGTCGATCGAATCTTGTGCCTGGCTTAGCTTTTTCTTGACGATCACTAAGACTTGGGCATACTTACTGAATTCAGTCTTCACCGACCCTAACGTTTCCCACACGTCGCTCGATCTCTTTTGTATCGCCAGCGTCCGAAAGCCCATCTGCAAGGCGTTCAACAGCGCCGCGAGTGTGCTCGGTCCCGATAACACAACCCGATAGTCCCGCTGTATCGCGTCGGCGAAGCCAGGGCGTCGCATCGCCTCCGCATAAAGCCCTTCGGTCGAAAGAAACAGTATGCCGAAGTCGGTCGTAAAGGGAGGCGCAAGGTACCTCTCGCTAAGATTCTTGGCGCATACCGTTAAACTCATCTCGAGTTGGCGCGAGGCTTTCTCAGATGCTTCCCCGTCCCCCCTCTCCGAGGCTTCCATCACATGCAAATAATCCTCCATGGGGAAACTCGCGTCGATGGGAAGCCAGACTGGCTCGCCGCTGCTGTCGCGGCCCGGTAACTTTACGGCGTACTCAACGCGCTCACCGCTGGCGGAAGTGGCCACATTTCTGGAGAACTGGTGGGGTGCGAGAAGTTGTTCGATGATCGCGCCCAACTGTACCTCTCCCCATGTTCCGCGGGTTTTCACATTGGTCAGCACGCGCTTCAAATCGCCTACTCCGCTAGCCAGCGTTTTCATCTCGCCGAGCCCCGAATAAACCTGCTCCAGGCGCTCGCTCACCTGCCTGAAGGACTCTCCTAATCTGGCTTCCAGGGTACCTTGCAGCTTCTCGTCCACCGTCTGCCGCATCTGATCCAGCTTTTTCTCATTTTCGAATTGAATGGTCGAGAGCCGGGAATCCACCGTCGCCTTTAAATCCTGCATCTCAGCCTTCTGCAGCTGAGAAATTCCTGTCAGCGTCGATAAGACCGACTGGCCTAGGTTCGCGAGCTTGGCGTCGATCGCAGCCTGTTGCTGGATCTGTCTCTGTTCCAGATTGGACTGCAGGGTTCGGATGGCTCCGGAAACACTCTCCATTTGTGTCCCCAGAAGCTGATGCGCCTCTCTCACCGTAACTTCGAGCGAACTCTTAAAGTCGCTCAGTTTCGCCGATACCTCTTCCCGCAGCGACGCCGATGAAGCACTCAGGGATTGCGACAGGCCGTCGGTCTTGCGCGCTGATTCCGACGCAAACGAATCCATTCGTTGCTCCAAAGCGAAACGAAGCTGCTCGGCCCGTACGTCGTTTGCTTGGCTAACCGCGCCAACCTTGGTAGCAACTGAGTCGCCAACCGCAAGGAGAGTGGCGACGACCTCCGAACGCAATGCCTGCGACTCGATGGCTTGTTCCTGGCGATTGCGCGAGTTCTCATCACGTATCCCTCTATCGAGCAGTCCACGATCACTCTGCAAGATATGCAGCGTGTCCAGGATGGGGCGGAGATCCGTGCTCTTGCGGTTTAACTCGGCGAGCTTCATCCATTGCAACAGCAGAAGGACGAACCCAAGACTGATAAGGACATATAAGATGATCGGGTCCATGAATGCAAAAAGCCTTTCTGCACCGATGAGGCAAGCGCCGGTGCTGGCGGAGAAGATACCCGCTCGGATATGGAAAGACAGTTAAAGGGCCATCCCTTCTCACCGGGGAAAATAGACCTATCCCTCCCGGGCAGTCCAGGCAACGTCCTGATAGTCGTTCTGCACCGGCAGAGGCTGCTGATAGAGGGGCGGATCTGCCAGGCCCATCGGAAGATACTCGCAGAGGTACCAATCCACGAATCTTTGTATGCCTTCCTCGATCGAGAAGCGAGGGCAATATCCTGTGACTTCTGTGAGCTTATCTACGCGAGCTTGGGTTTCGTAGACGTCCCCGGGCTGCATGGGCATCAGGCGAATATCGGCGGATCGTCCCAGGCATCTTTCAATGGTTCGAATCAAGTGGAGTAGCTGGACGGGCCGTTGGTTTCCGATGTTACAGAGACGCATGGCCGCTTGTTCACTTGCCCCACCAGCCTTGGCGCATTCCGGCGGCAGGGGCAAAAGGCGAACAATTCCCTCCACAACATCGTCAACGAAGGTGAAGTCACGCTGCATGCGCCCGAAATTGTAAAGCTCAATGGCGCGACCCGCCATGACCGCATCGACGAATTTGAAGATGGCCATATCCGGCCTGCCCCAGGGACCGTAGACGGTGAAAAATCGCAGTCCCGTCGTCGGGATGTGGAACAGATGGCTGTAGGCGTGGGCCATAACCTCGTTGCTCTTCTTCGTGGCCGCATAGAGGCTAACCGGAAAATCCGTGGGGTCTCCTTCGGCGAAAGGTATCTTGTTGTGCAACCCATAGACTGAGCTGGAAGAAGCAAAGACGAAATGACGGCACGCACACGACCGAACGCCCTCGAGCATGTTCACAAATCCGACCAGATTGCTGGCAACATATTCGTCCGGATTGGTAATCGAGCGCCGCACGCCCCCTTGCGCAGCCAGATGAACCACGGCCTCAAACTCGCCTTTGTCAAAGAGGCTTCCCACTCCCTCTCCATCTGCCAGATCGAGCGGGATGAACCAGAATCGGGGGCCTATGCAAAGTTTTCTAAGCCGAGCGTCCTTAAGGCGGGGGTCGTAATAGTTGTTCAGGTTGTCTACTCCTACCACTTCAAATCCATCCGC
The DNA here is from genome assembly GCA_963815175.1 of uncultured Acidobacteriaceae bacterium. Lineage (GTDB taxonomy): Bacteria > Acidobacteriota > Terriglobia > Terriglobales > Acidobacteriaceae > PALSA-350. The sequence goes on along the minus strand of CAWFGM010000044.1, from coordinate 18,410 downwards.
AAGAAGCCGGTGGACGAGATGAGCGCCAATGAAACCGGCCGCGCCCGTGACCAGGACTCGACGGTCGATTGCTTTCTTTATCATTTCCTTTTTGCCTCCGTTGGATGACGTGGATCAGTACGCGCCCTGACCTGTTAAGACAACCTTCGCGGTCCGCGCGAGGATATGGAGATCGAGCCACGGAGACCAATTGCGAACATAGTAGCTATCCAGGCGCACACGATCGCGTGAACTTACGGCGTTGCGGCCGGAAACCTGCCACAGACCGGTAAGACCCGGCGTGACTCTGCAATACAGCGAAAAGTTCTGGCCGTAAGAAGCGACTTCCTCTTCCACGATCGGTCGGGGGCCAACGAGGCTCATCTCTCCCCGCAGAACGTTCCACAGTTGGGGTAGTTCGTCGAGGCTCATCTTCCTTAGAACTCTGCCCACACGGGTGATGCGCGGGTCACGCCGCAGCTTGCGATCGCGACCCCATTCTTCGCGCAACGCGCCGTCTTCAGCCAAGGCCTTCTGCAGCAGCTCGTCTCCGTTGACCTGCATGGTGCGCAGCTTCCAGGCACAAAATGAAGAGTGATCGCGCCCGATGCGGCGATGACCATAGAAGGCCGGCCCGGGCGATTCGAGCCTTACCAGGATGACCAGCAGAGAAATGATGACCCCCGCTGACGGCAGGACCAGGCAGACAATCAACAGATCCATGAATCGCTTGGCGAATTTAGGGAAGGGTAGAAGTAAATCTCTTGTTACCTCAACCGCCAGGGACCCACCAATCTGCCGCGCATCGACGCTAAGGCTGTAAAGAGCCGCCGAACTATGCATGATCAACAAACGCGGAAAGAGGCTCTCAAAGACCTCTAGATCCTGCAGCAACTTTCCACAACCCGCATCGGGCAGGGCTATCAGGGCCCGGTGCACTCCGCAGGCCCTGACCTCCGCGGCATATCGCATGTCGATCACTGGCAGTGCATGCCGCGGCCGGACGGCATGAGAGGAGGAAAGGATGACTACCGGCTTCAGCCCGATCTCGGGATGCTTTTCCAGTTCGCGAATGATGTCTGCCGATTCAACGCCGGTGTAGAACACAGCGATTGGGATTCCCCACCAGGACTTATGGCAAGCCAACTCGCGCACTACGGATCGCAGCAGCGGCGTGACAATCATAGCCATCAACCACCAGAGAAAAAGAACACTTCGGGGATAGTCATCGGTAGTCCGGGTGACGAGGATTACGCCTCCCATGACCAGAAAACTAATGGTTAGTCCCAGGCCAAGGCGGCGAAGTTCCGTGACCGCGTTATGAATGATGCCGGGGTAGAGGCTGGATGCGGCAAAGACGGCGAAGAACACTCCCAGAGCCGGCCAGAGAGCGAAATAGCGATGGAGGTCGAGGCCACCGCCGCTGGCCCACTTTCCCAAAAGCACCAGGCTGGCCGTAAACGTAAGCGCAATCGCGTCGCACGCAAGAACCACCAGCGAACACAACCAGGGGTTACAGGGAATATTGGGCAGACGATGCAACGGGAGGGTGGGCTCTGTCGCAACTACAGTTACTGATGCCATCTGCGCCTCCGAGTCGCTGTCCGGGATCGTGGTACTCAGTGACTGTAATAACGGAAGCTGAAGAATTTATGGGGCAGAGATTAAAAATCGTTCATCGAGATGTGTCAAACTTCTGGCCGGCCAAGGGTGCATTGCCGGCCTTTGGCTGAGGTGGCAGCGGGTTCCGCAGGCCGTTTCCGGGAACGGCTAAAGCCGTTCACACTGACCAAGCCTCCCGCCGTGGGTGAAACGTCGCCCTTTTGAAGCTCGCCGCTTGTCCAGTTCGCCGGATCCAACAGACGCCACAGGAAATCCGTTGGCATGACCAGCTGATGCCGGCATTTGATGCTCGGGAAAAGGCGTCACGCAGATGAAGGTATAACCTACGCCGCGGTTGGTTTGGATCAACTTCTGAGGAAAGTCCCGATCTACCTTGCTGCGCAGAGCACTGATGTACACGTCGACGACGTTGGTCAAGCCTTCGAACGAGGAGTTCCACACATGCTCCAGGATCATGGTGCGCGTCACCGGCCGATTAACGTTCCGAACCAGGTATTCGAGTAACAGAAATTCCTTTGGCCGCAGATCGATGGCCCGGCCCAGCCGCGCGGCTGTCCGCCGCACCAGGTCGAGGACCAGATCACCAGAGCGCAACACATTCACTGCATTCGATGCCACGACATCGGAAGCTGCCTGACGCAGCCGTATAGAAAGGCCCAGACGCACGGCCAACTCCGAGGCAAAGAATGGCTCACGCACACAGTCATCTACCCCGGCTTCGAACAGAAGCAAACGTTGCTCCAAGTCGAGGTAGCGGGCAAAGACAAAGAGCGATGCGTCGGAATTTTCCTGTCGCAGCAGCCTTATCAGGGCCAGGACATCGGCAAAGATAAGAGAATCGGAATCGACCAGAACAGCTTCGTATTGTGCGAACTGGGCAAACTCCAGGCACTCTCTCGCAGAGACAACCGTTTCCACGACAAACTGCGCCGAGCTGAGGCCCTTTTCAACGCGTCTTTGAAGATCACATCGGGGAAGGAAGGTGAGCACTTTCATGAGTAGCTCCAAGACTGGTTAGACGATTGAACAGGCCCGAGGGAAACAGCGTGCAAGCATTTTTCAACGGCAAGGTGAGTCCCAAGCGCCATGCGAGCGATTCGCAGGGGTTTGCCAAAGAAAGGAAAGCGCCCGGTGAGCAATACAAATGCAGGCCGTCACTTCCACTCAACCGCCGTGTCGATACTTAGCCTGCACGACGCACAGACCCGAGACAGAAAAGCAAAGTGTTACACAGTCACTGAGCAATACCAGAACAAAGTTGATCCTGTCAATAACTGTGTATCAGCTATTTAGCAACTGTTTAGTATCTATCACCAAAAGGAACAATGGCTGGACGGAAAACAAATGTTCAGGTGAAGATGCGCGGACTTTTATCGCGGCAGCGGCCCGGTTCCTAAGTACGAGTACCGCCCGGGGTGATAGAAGTTATGCCAATAGATCAATAAACCACACACTCCGGGGAGAGCGAGTGGACATCGAGCACTGTTGCGGATCGGAAACAGTAATCGGGGTTGGCAGGGCAGAGACACTCATATCACAGTCACTTATGGCCAGATGAACAGCCGCGAGTTCCCTCTTAGGGAACGCCGCACCATGTTACGGATACACAACAGCAGATGCTAATATCTCGGATTTTTTTTCGTTGCTTCCTTAGTCTCCGTGCAGCGCATATCTGCGCTCATCGAGGAGACATACCATGTTCAAGCACCTGGCTTCGAAACTCATCATCGGCGCAGCACTTTTGGCGCTCTTTGCTCCAGCCGCCTCCGCACAAACCGGCGCAGATCCGGAACCGGGAGTAGTCCATGTGATCCTCGCGTACCTTGGCTTGGCGTAAAATACCCTCAAGCAGCGCTCTCTCTCGACCGCCTTGAAGGGGACTCCGGACTATGCATCTCACGGGGCTAGATTTCTTCTTCTGGGCGGTCGGGCTTTTAGAGAATCTCGCATTACTCCTCGTTCTTTGTTATCGGCGCCTGGCGAGGAGCTTCCCATTCTTTACCGCCCTTGCCATACTGAGCGTCATCAGAACCATTGTTCTGTATTTTGTCCATAGCTACGGATCGAAAGATAGCTACTTCAATACGTACTGGTCGCTGGCCATACTCGACACGATGTTGCAGCTTGGCATCGTCTACGAGGTTGCCAGCCGCGTTTTCCGGCCCGTAGGCGTGTGGGCACGCGACGTGCGCGGAAGCTTCATCTGGCTGGCGGCCCTCAGCATAATCGGTGGCTTTGGGATTGAGTTGGCTGGCGAGCCCACCGGCGCGAAGGTGGGTAGAGTCATTTGTCACGAAAGGCAACCTGTTTGCCGCGGCATTGATGAGTGAACTTTTCGTCCTCATGATGGCTCTTTCCATAAGTGCGCGGCTTCCCTGGAGAACCCACGTGGCGAAGATAGCCCAGGGACTAGGCGCCTATTCCCTGGTCAGTTTGTTGATCGAGACCGGGCATAGTTACTTTGGGGTCGGCCGGATGTGAGGGACTTCGTTTTTCTATCGCATATTCGCATAGCTGCTTACCTGGTCTGTGTTGCCTACTGGGCCGTCATGCTATGGCGAAAGGAAGAAATTTCTCGCGAAATGACTGAAGAAATGCGCGAAAGGCTGTTTACTTTTCAAAGAAGGTGGAATACGATCTTCAAAACTTGCGATCACGGAAAAGAATGTGACTACACATAATTTCTATTTCCTATCTGCGATCGGGATTTTTCTTAGTTTGCTCCTTTCGATTGCGGGATATTACTACTCCCGGGCGCGCCGCTCGCCCCAGGCAAGCTGGGAAGACCTGGTCAAAAAGCTCACCTGGATCGACCGCAATACCATCGCCCAGGTTGCCCTTGACCTCGTAGACGAATCTGGTGAGCCCAGGCAAACCCCTCATGCGGCGAACCTTGAGCCCGAGGAACTCTGGAGGTTGCTTGGTGGACTTAAGGGGCTTGAGGCGCTGGAGAAGAATAGTGAAATATTGATCGACCTGGCTTTCTACCTCCAGAAGTGGTATCCAGAGGCGCTGGTTATCGCAGAGCGGCTACGCCTGGATGCCCGCGAGTTGAGATGGCATGTGGGCTCGGCTGAAGGGAGCAGCCCAGACCGGGAACTTGCAAATCTCCTTCCCTTTCTACGCCCAGCGTGCGGTGGTTACTTATTACCACATGACCCGCCGGCTTCTCGACCTCTACCAAGCCGTGAACTTCTCCATGCTGGCAAAGTTACAAGAGGCGCTCTAGCAGGATGCGGCATGCGCGTGATCAAAAGATACTCAAGGGGTCAATCGAATGGCCACAAAGGTGACTCGGCCGATGGTTTCTATTTCTTTTCGGTATCTCCATCGCCGGCTGGAAGCCGGCGACAGAGGGTGGGGTATGAGGGTCAACCAATCGGAATCCCTGTCCAGTTCGCACCAGCCGCAGACGTAAGCGTCCCGGGTGGTTAAGAAATAGATGGGCCGCTGAAACTCGTGGGTCCAGTCTCTGCGCGAAGAGATGGCCCGTTTCTGGGTGTCGATCTGAACAATCGAGCCCGCCGGGATCATAGGATCCAGGGTGCGGTCGCGTTTTCCGATAATGCCTCGCCGAAAGGGCACCAGCGACGAGATATTCTCGACCGCGAGCAGCGTAGTCTCATCGGGTGGCTGATCGAGACCCAGCGTGTCGGGAAGCAAATACTTTGCCTGCTCCTCCAATGGCCCCTCGGTCAACAACATGGTCGCGTTGGGACTGGAAAGTTGGCGTAGAGACGGCGGTTGGGAGTCTCCCGGATAGATGGAGCGTAACAGTTGCTCGGCGGGGAGATTGTAGATATCGGCCAGAACAATGAGCTTGTTGACGGTAAGTTCGTGTTCTTCCCGTTCCAGGCGATCCAGCCAACTGGCAGATACCTGGTAGGACTGGTTGCCCTGCTGTTGAGCGAAGCGGAGACTTCGTTCCTCCACCTCGCGCAAAGAGAGTTGCCACTGACGCCGAATTGTACGAAGCCTTAAACCAATTCCTGCCATGGGGCAGACCTTTCTTGCAATTCACGTCGCGGACAGAGACCCCTATGCGGCGGACCTCTGAGGGAGATCGCTTTCAGCGATCTTGCAGGGTGCACGGGTCATGGTCAACGTGTCTTTACAGCTTAGGAAACAGCTGCACTTCGATCCTCTCTCCCGGAACGGCCGGTTGACGGCGGGATAGGGGCGTTGACGCAGGTAAAGGTATAGCCGACGCCGCGATTGGTCTGAATCAACTTTCGGGGAAAGCCCCGATCTACCTTGCTGCGTAAAGCGCTGATGTACACGTCGACTACGTTGGTCAAACCCTCGAAAGAGGAGTTCCACACATGCTCAAGAATCATGGTGCGGGTCACGGAACGGTTTACGTTCCGTACCAGGTATTCAAGCAACAGAAATTCTTTTGGCCGCAGATCGATGGCCTTGCCCAGCCGCACTGCTCTTCGCCGCACCAGATCCAGTTCAAGATCGCCGGAACGCAGTATGTTCACGGCGTTGACGGCCACCGGGTCGGAAGCTGCCTGACGCAGCCGTATCGAAAGGCTCAGACGCACGGCGAATTCCGAAGCATAGAACGGCTCACGTATGCAGTCATCGATCCCGGCTTCGAACAAACACAAGCGCTGCTCCAGATCCAGGTAACGGGCAAAGACAAAGAGCGATGTATCGCGAGTTTTCCTGGCGCAGCAGCCTTACCAGGGCCAGGGCATCGGCAAAGATAAGAGAATCAGAATCAACCAAAACCGCTTCGTATCGGGCAAGTTGGGCGCACTGGAGGCACTCCTTCGCTGAGACTGCCGTCTCCACCACGAACTGGCCCGGGCAGAGCACGTTGGCGACCCGTCCTCGAAGGTCAAACCGCGGCAGGAAGGTGAGCACTTTCATAAGTGGCTCCAAGAACAATCGGCGAAAGGCCTTACTCCGAAACAAAAACGCAGCATGCGTCTCTTAACGATTTCAGAGTACAGCGATCGGGGCGAGATACACTCCGGCATGACGGTGAGCCAATCCTCAGCGCACAACTAATCGTTGCGAAGTCGCGCAATAACTATAGGAGCGCCCTGTGAGCACTTAAGAATGCAGGCCGCTTAATTTCCACTAACCGCGGATTCGATACTCTGCATGGCGTGAGGCGCGGCGCATAAACCAAACCAGAAGCGAGATGCTGGCTCCTGAGCAATATCAAACTCTTTTTACGATGTCAAGAACTTTAGCTTACGTTTGCCGCAACATCAACATACTTACCACTGATGTATCCCCCAGGTTTGAGACGGGTTTGCTGTTAAGGAACACCGATCTTCGTTTCAGCGAAATCGCGCATCCAACTCGTAAACTGGCGCGGTGCGTCGCGCATGGTGCTTCAACGTCAGGCATGGTGCTTCTTCCTGCAACAACCTTGAGCCCAAAGTGTGATTGTGGCCTAGCACTTTCGGCGGGATTGTAAGAAATGTTCACGCTAACCCGGAAGGGCTTGTGATGCGCTTCCCGGTGAACAAAGACCAGCTTTACGGGCGGCGCCCTGCCCGGCATACCGTCCCCCGGAGCCACCATGCCCCTGTCCATGCATCTTCCCAACCAACTCTGCAAGGGCATTATTTCGCTCTTTGCCTGCAGCTTGCTCGCCGGCGGTCTCACATCCTGCAGTAGCAGCAGCGGCAATAGCGGCTCTCAGGCTACGCTTACACTCACACCTTCGACCATCACACTGACGGCGGGCACAGCCGGACAACCGGCTTCCCTGCTTCTGGCCGCACCTGCAGGGGCCGGCGCGGTGACGATTTCGGTCACTGGCCTTCCCACCGGGGTCACGGTTTCCCCGTCGACATTGTCGGTTACCCCTGGGTCGGCGCTGCCGCTGATGTTTACGGCCGCCTCATCGGCACCCGTAACCACCGCGACCGTCACCTTTACAACTGCGGTGAGTGGCCAGTCAGCAACTACGCAGGCCTCACTAACGGTTCAGGCGACGACGACGCCCAACTTCTCGCTCAGCGCCACGCCGGCCACCGTGACCCTACCCGCCAATGGCACACCGGCTACGGTATCTCTGCTGGCGACAGCGCAGAATGGGTTTTCCGCTAAGGTTCCAGTAACCATCACTGGCTTGCCTGCCGGGGTAACAGCGCAGCCGTCGCCCATCACGCTGACTCCGGGAACCGCTGCCACCCTTACCCTGACTGCCCCTGCCGGAACCGCGGCTGGATCATCGACGGCCACGTTGACGGGCACGTCGGGGAGCCTCACACATACCGCATCCGTGGCTATCACTGTAGCTGCACCGCCACCCACTCAACCGGACTTTTCGCTGGCCGTCAGCCCCGCGGCCCTTAGTCTGACCGCAGGCGGAGCTGGGCAACCGGTACAGCTCACGGCAACTTCGCTTAACGGGTTCACCGGGACAGTCAGCGTTGCGCTCAGCGGGTTGCCCGCCGGTGTGACGGCCAACCCGGCCACGCTTTCTCTTACCCCGGGCACGCCGCAAAGCGTCACGCTCACGGCGGCCAAGAGCGCCCAGCCGGGAAGTGCCAGCGTCGTCTTTACCGCCACTTCGGGTTCGCTCAGCCACACCGCGACCCTGGCGCTTACGTTGGCTACTTCCGCGGGAGTGAATGTAACCACCTATCACAATGACAATGCACGCGACGGATGGAACGCCTCGGAGACCACGCTCACCCCGCAAAATGTCAATGTCAACACCTTTGGTAAGCTTAGTGAGCTGCCGGTAGACGGCAAGGTAGACGCGCAGCCATTGTACGTAAGCGGCCTTTCTATAGCCGGGCAAACCCATAATGTGCTCATCGTAGTTACTGAAAATGCAAGCGCCTATGCTTTCGACGCCGACTCGGGTACGCAGCTGTGGAAAGTCACGGCCCTGGGCGCGAACGAGACGACCAGTGACAATCATGGCTGCGGCCAGATTTCACCGCAGATTGGCATTACCGACACCCCGGTGATCGACCGCGCCAATGGTCCGAACGGGACAGTGTTTTTTGTAGCCATGTCGAAGGACGCGAGCGGTAATTACCACCAGCGGCTGCACGCGTTAGACCTGACCACAGGCGCAGAGCTCGCGGGGAGCCCGTCGGAAATCCAGGCCACCTTCCCCGGAAACGGATACGGTTCCACGAGTGGGATGCAGGTCTTCGACCCCGGTCAATATGCGGAGCGGGTTGGATTGCTCCTGATGAACAATCAGATCTACCTGGCATGGACCTCGCACTGCGACGATGATCCTTACACCGGTTGGCTGATGGCGTACAGTGAAACCACGCTAAAGCAATCCAGTGTTCTGAACCTCACCCCGAACGGCCCTTCCACTCCGCACTTCGGCGATGGTGAGGGCGCGGTGTGGATGAGCGGCGCGGGACTGGCCGGGGATGCGCAGGGAAATATCTTTTTCCTGGACGCAAACGGAACCTTTGACTCGACGCTGACCGCCAACGGCTTTCCTTCCAGCGGAGACTTTGGCAACTCCTTCATGAAGGTATCGACCACTGGTAACGTGCTCGCGGCCGCGGACTATTTCGCCGCCTACAACCTGCAATCGGAAAGCGACGCCGACCAGGACCTGGGCTCCGGCGGAGCGATGCTGCTGCCCGATCAAACGGATGCCGGCGGAGTCGTGCGCCACCTCGCCGTGGGCGCCGGCAAAGACACAAATATCTATGTGGTCAATCGCGACAACATGGGCAAGTTCAATGCCAGCAGCAATAACGCAGTCTATCAGGAGATTCCGGATGCTCTGAGCGGAGGCGCCTGGTCTATGGCCGCCCTCTTCAATAACACCGTCTATTATGCAGGCGTGGGCGATCACCTCAAGTCGTTTCCCATCGCCAACGCATTGCTGGCTACCACCCCGGCGGCCGAGTCCGCCAACACCTTCGGCTATCCTGGCGCTACTCCTAGCGTAAGCTCCAATGGATCACAGAACGGCATCGTTTGGGCCATCGAAAACCAGAATGGCGCGGGAGTCTTGCACGCTTACGATCCCAACAACCTGCCCACCGAGCTCTATGACAGCAATCAAGCACCCAACGGCCGGGATAATTTTTCCGACAACAAGTTTGTCACGCCCACGGTCGCGAATGGCAAGGTGTACGTAGGCACGCAGACGAGTGTTGCCGTCTTTGGTCTGTTGCCATGATTGTCAAATGCCAGGGACGTCGATTTGCCCCCGGCATCTCGCTCTCGTTTTCTCACCGAGGACGGGTCCTCGGTGAGGGAACGAGCCTTTGCAAAGACTCCGCGCCTCGTGGCACGCGGAAATTTGTGCGCCGGTGGCAGTTGCGTGCATGATTCATAAATGCGCTCGGTGATGATCTTTCTTTGTGCCACGGTGCTCCCTATTTGCGGAGTGGCCCAGACGCCCACAGCTAACCAGGTGATTCGCCGAATCCAGGAGCGGTATCCTGCTCCGGTCGCCGACACGGTGGACACCGTAAAGGCCGGAGATCCCGCCACGCCTGTGACCGGTATCGCTACTACGTTCCTGGACACGATGGAAGTCTTGCGGGAAGCGAACCGGCGTGGATTGAACCTGGTTATCACGCACGAACCGACCTTCTACAATCATCGCGATAGCACCACTTTTTTTTTGAGCGATCCTGTTTACCAGGAGAAGCTGGCATTCATCGAGAAACACCACATGGTGGTCTTTCGCCTGCACGATGAGATCCACGGCACGGCGCCTGATCATATTGCGCTTGGTTTAATCGAAGCCCTCGGCTGGCAGGGCTATATCCAGCCAAATGACCCATTCCACGCGACGATTCCGCCGATAAGCCTTGGCGCCCTGGCAAAGCAGCTACAGGCTAAGCTGAAGGCAAACACCATGCGCGTGGTTGGAGATCCAAACCTGATGATCACGCATGTGGCTCTGAGCCCTGGAGCCGCAGGGCTGGAACAACAGGTCACGGCGTTGCGACCCGAGGCGGTGGAGTTGCTCATCGCCGGGGAAGCATCGGAGTGGGAGACGGTGGAGTATGTGCGTGACGCGAGCGCGCAGGGGCGGCACAAGGCGCTCATCCTGCTGGGACACGAAGTGTCCGAGGAGCCGGGCATGGAAAAGTGCACGGAAGATCTGCGCCTGGTTTTTCCCACAATGAAGGTAGAGCACATTCCGGCCGGCAACCCGCTGTGGTCGCCGAGCGCGCTGGGAGCGAAACAGTGACTCAGTCACGCGCAGGCTGGCAGACCCCATCCATGAAAACTCTGCTCCTGGATACCGCGGAACGCGCGGCGCAGTATCTCGAAGGCATTGGCCAAAGGCGGGTCGCACCGTTACCCGCCGACGTGGCGGGATTGGAGGCGCTGGCCGGAGCGCTGCCCGAATCGCCCTCCGACCCCGCAGAAGTCTTAGCCATGCTGGATCATTTCGGCTCGCCCGCGACCGTCGCAACCGCAGCAGGACGTTATTTCGGATTCGTGATCGGTGGTTCGCTGCCCGCGGCGCTGGCGGCTAATTGGCTGGCGGGAGCATGGGACCAGAACGCGGCGATGCAAGTCATGTCTCCCGTCGCCGCCAAGCTGGAAGAGATCGTCCTTGCGTGGATGGTCGACTTGCTGGGTTTGCCATTGGGATCTGGAGCGGGATTTGTCACCGGCACAACGATGGCCAACTTTACCGCCTTGGCTGCAGCCCGAACCGCACTGTTGCAGCGTGCGGGATGGAATGTCGAGGAGGACGGATTATTTGGGGCGCCCCCGATCCAAGTGGTGGTAGGAGAGGAAGTGCACGTATCCCTGCTGAAGGCGCTATCCATGCTCGGGCTGGGGCGTTCGCGTGTGACGCGGGTTCCTGCCGATGCCCAGGGACGGATGAGGCCGGAGGCGCTGCCTGCGCTCGATGGCCGCACACTCATCTGTGTTCAGGCAGGCAACGTAAATTCGGGCGCCTTTGATCCTGCTGGAGAGATCTGTGCCCGCGCGCAGGAAGCGGGCTCCTGGGTGCATGTGGATGGCGCCTTCGGGTACTGGGCTGCCGTCTCTCCGCGGTATGCCTCTTTGCTGGCGGGCGCCGGCGATGCCGACTCCTGGGCGATCGATTGCCATAAGTGGTTGAACGTGCCCTACGATTCCGCGGTTTCCATCGTGCGGAAGCCGGAATATCTCCAGGCCGCCATGGCGATGAGCGCCGCCTATCTGACGCCGGGCGCCGGGCGCGAGCCCTGGCATTACGCGCCGGAAGCATCGCGCCGGGCGCGCGGGGTCGAGATGTGGGCGGCGATGCGTTCCCTGGGACAAACCGGGCTGGCCGATTTGATCGAACGAAACTGTCAACAAGCAAGGTTGTTCGCGGATCGTCTCCGCGCAGCGGGCTTCTCTATTCTGAACGACGTGGTCTTGAACCAGGTTCTGGTCTCGTTCGGCAGCGCAGAGGAAACCAGGCGAGTGATTGCGGGTGTGCAAAACGATGGGACCTGTTGGTGCGGAGGAACGCAGTGGCACGGGCAGGCGGCCATGCGCATCAGCGTGTCCAGCTGGGCCACCACGAACGATGATGTCGAACGCAGCGTCGCAGCGATGATCAGAATTGCCAAGCATGGCAGCGACGGACCGTCTTGATGGGGGAGACGAAATAAACCCTAAATGAATTGGAACGACGGCGTGGAACGGCCCATCTTCAAGCTGGGAAAAAGATTGGGGAACCCAACGATCGCTTTCCTGAATTGGCCACAAACCCCATTGACCGTAATATCCATCCCTCGCTGCCGAACAGAAATAACTGCGAACCCGCGGGACTCAATTTGCAGAGCGAAGTTCTTACGCAGACTCCCAAGCCCCCCACTCGGCCCTTGCAATTGCCACGGCTGAACAGGCTGCAGAAACCCAGGGCTAAAACACTCTCGATCGAACGGGCTTCCCTCAATTTCCTGTATAGGCCTAATGAGCCATGGCACTTCATGTGGTTTTCCTTGCGAGAAAACCGGCCGCTGGGGACAGGGGCTTACCGCGGAGAAGATGGAGGAGTGTGTTTGGGTACGGCCAGAGCTGGTCGCGAAGATCTAGTTTCTGGAATGGACCGGGGCTGATCATCTGCGACATACCAAATTTGTCAGGCTCAAAGACGATAAGAATCCTTCTAAGGTGATTAAGGAAACTTAATGTAACCATGCACGGCACGGGGCTTGCGGGCGACGTATGATTATGCTATGGGCATAGCTCACAGCCTGCGCAAAGTAGTGAAGGAGACCAGTAGCTCGACCTGCACGCGCATCATCTTTGTTGAGGACAGCGCCGATGGCTTTGCAGTCAAGGTAAATGAGCATTCGACCGACTGGATGAAGCCATTCCCCAACACTTCGCAGAAGGTTTCCTCAAGGCCACGCCACAGCCTTGAGGATGCTGAAGTGTATGCAAGCGATTTATTTGGACTTAGTTTGCTGGATGGTTTCGTCCGAGCCCGCTAGCCAGTCACGAACCCAGACCGCGACGGGTGGGAAAGTTCGCCGTTGACGCATTCCTAATCTCTAAGTGTTCCTCGCCTATGAGGGTGAGTTTTCCGTCTGCTCACTGCAATCTTGTCGACGTCGGTCAAATAGAAAAAACCTACGCGTCCGGGCGGATCATTGGCCGTGCCAGTGGAAGAGCTTATGCGTGATCTTCCACTCGCCATTCCACTTGAGCAGGGTGAATACGTCGGAAGCTCGGGCTTTGGCTCCAGCCAACTTGCCGGACCAGTCTTGAACCTCAAGATGAACGACGGCGATGCTTTCGATGATTTCGATACGTGCGAAGCGAGGACTGATATGCGGCGCCGGACCGTTCTGAGTGATCCAGTTGAACACGTGTTCCACAGAGCCGGTATATTCGACCCCCTGACAGTAACCGGAGATGGTTGCAGAAGGATGAAATGCAGGGCGCATCAGATCTCCGTTACCTTCGCGAGCGCCGGCGATATAGCGGTGCATGGTGCGGGTGATCGCGTCATGTTCGACTAGATACGCATTGGTAGGCGGCTTAACGGGAGGGAGGTTCTCGGCTTCATCGATCGAGATCTCGCTGGGGTACCTTGTGCGTGAGCGGCTCCAAGCCTCTATTTCGTGCCTGAACGCGAAGACGGTGTCCTGCTTTTCGTGCTCACGGCGGTGGACTGGGAGTCCTTCACTCGCCTCCCAGCGCCGCGCAGTGCGTTCACTGCGGTCCAGATAAGCCGCGATCTGCTTCCACGATTCCAGCGTTTTCTGTGGGGTGTTCCGCGCAAGCATACCCAAACCCCCGCGAGAAACTATACCAGAAGCCGCGTGAAACCGAGGTCTCATGCATGCCAGTGAAACGCCTTCTGGATGATTTTCCACCCACCTGGCGTTTTAAGCAGTGTAAACAGATCGGACATAGAGACGCCCGAGCCAGCCAGGTTGCCGGACCAGCCGGCGACCTCAAGACGAGCGACGGCGATGGATTCGAGGATGTCCACACTCACCATGCGGGCCTCGATTTCGGGAGCGGGACCATTCTTGTCGATCCAGTCGAAGAGGAACTGGGTTCCGATAGCGAGTTGTTCCCCGGCGTATCCGAAGAAGGAGGCATCGGGGTGGAAGGCGGGATGCATAAGGCCGCTTTTGCCTTGTTTGCTTCCGTCAATATACATCTGCACGGTATTGACGATCGCGTCATATTCAGCGAGGTATTCGTTCTTAGCCATGCAGAGACGGTAGGGACTCAAATTGCTGGGCGTCAACAGCCAAACGTGGCCAAAGTCGGTCAGCCATGCGGGCCGGGTCCAAACGCGGGACGGGCGCGGATGCGGATCGCGGTAGCGACGCATCTTGCTATGCTCCCCGAACAGACGAAAAGTTCACCGCAAACGGATCTTCTTTCGCCCATCAGGTTACTTTTCGCCGATCCCCGAAATCTAGACCTGCAATGTTAAGGAATAGATTCAGGTAGCGTGGCGAACGTCCCCTGGTTTCCTTCCGAAGTATCCTACCGATCTTTGAAAAAGACCCGCTGCGCTGTCATCAAAACCAGCCGCCTGACGGCTCGAGGCCGTTGAGGCGCAGATAGGTGACGAGGTTGCCGTAGTGCAGAGCGTCATGATTTCCGACTTGCGTTACGATGAACATCCTGTTTGTCTTGTGGCCCCAGAAATCCGCCGGATCATTGAGGTGAGCATCCGTGAACCCGGAGTACGCACCATCACAGTACTCGAACGAGGCTTTCAGGTAGGCGGTGATTTCGGACTTCGAAGTCTTTCCGGCTGCCGCAGGGGGAGGCGCTTCACCCTTCATGTTCGAGCACAAATAGTAGGAGATGTCCGCTATATGAGTCACGATCTCGCCAAACGAGCGAACTTCCTTCGTGGGCCGGTAGCTGTACTTTGACTCGGGCATCATTTCCGCCGCCTTGGCGATCTTGTCCTGCATATTGAGGCGAAAAATCGAGAGCGTTCTTGTCAGTGGATTTGGCGCGGCGATGGGATTGGGCATGTCCGGCGCGATTTGAGCGTTGCCCAAAGACGCAGGAACGGAAACGGAGACTACACCTCCAAGAACCACGAATCGAACGACAGCTCGGAGCGTGCAGAAGAGACTCTTCGGGAACTCTTGCATTCGAACTTCCTCCTGCGGGCCACATATGCACGCAAGGTACCACTTGGCCAGGTGGGTGCTACTTCTTTGTTGTCAACCAACAACCGGATGGTGAAGGCGATGGATGCGGCAGAGGTACTGTCCATTTTCGACCGAGACTGTTCGAAAACGGGCGAAACTCCAAATGACTATTTTCCAGTGAGCACGTTGACATCTCTTAACATTCATTGCAATATGTCGCTATGAAACATATCGGAACTAAAGCTATCGGAACGAAAGCTATCGATCGGGAATTGAAGAAGGGCAGTGCTGAGTTGCTAATCCTCTCCCTGATTGAGCACCGTACTCGCCATGGCTACGAGATCGGCAAGCTGATCGAGGAGCGGTCCGACGGAGTGTTGAAGTACAACGTTGCTTCCTTCTATCCACTGTTGTATCGGCTGGAGGCACGCGGCCTGATCGAGGGGCGATGGGTTGAAAAGGCCGGCCAGCGCCGTCGCCGTTATTACAAACTCACAACGAATGGGAAGAAGATGCTGGAGGCGCAGCGTTCTACCTGGGCCAACCTCGTGAACGCAATCCGGCTGATCACGGAGGCCGAGAATGCATGACTGGTCAAAGGAGATCGAGGTCGCGATCGCTCCATTGAATCTTTCGGCAGCGCGCGAAGCAGAGGTCGTCGAGGAACTGAGTCAGCACCTCAATGATCGTTATGAAGAGTTGCTCATCTCAGGTGTCGGCGAGGAGCAGGCCTATGGAATCCTGAAGCACGATTTGACGGACGGCAAACTGGTGGCGGGATTGAAAGCTACCGTACGCGAGACGTCGGCGCCTATCCCCATTGGCAGAGAGAAACAGGAGCGGCTGTTGGCGGGCATCTGGAATGATTTGCAGTATGGTGCCCGTCTGCTTGTCAGAAGCCCTAGCTTTGCCACCGTCGCGATTCTTTCGCTGGCCTTGGGGATTGGCGCGAATACTACTATTTTTCAACTTCTGGACGCAGTGCGGCTCAGAACCCTTCCGGTAAAGAAGCCTGAGCAGCTTGCGCGGGTGGCCATTGTGAACTCGCCCCAATGTTGCACCGGGGATTTCTACTCGTCCCACTCAGACTTGACGGGCGACCTGTGGAAGTCCGTGCATGACGAGCAACAGGGTTTCTCCGCGATTGCGGCATGGGCCGATACTCGCCTAGATGTGGGAGAGGGCGGAGAGGCTCGTTATGCGAATGCGCTTCTGGTGAGCGGAGAATTCTTTCATGTTCTGGGAATACAACCGGTCGTAGGCCGTTTAATCTCTCCCGCTGACGATTACCGTGGATGCGGTGCGCAGGGTGTGGCGCTCAGCTACGCTTTCTGGCAACGCGAGTTTGGAGGCCGGCCTGACGTGGTGGGCAGCAAACTCATACTCAACGGCCATCCATTTCAAGTCATCGGCGTTGCTCCGGCAAGCTTCTATGGCCTGGAGGTAGGACAGAATTTCGATGCGGCCCTTCCCCTGTGCAGTGAGCCAGTCTTTTCGACGAATCTCAGCAGACCCTCCTTGATGGATAGTTCGGCTGTCTGGTGGCTTGCTGCCATCGGCCGCCTGAAGCCGGGTTGGACCCTCGAGCGAGCCTCTTCGCAACTCGATGCGATCTCGCCCGGAATCTTCGCTGCAACATTGCCTGCAGGTTACGACGCGATTGCGAAGAAGGACTATCTCACATTCCACTTGGGCGCACTGCCGGCAGCCACGGGAGTTTCAAGCCTGCGAAAGGACTATGAATCTCCACTGTGGGTATTGTTGGCGATGACCGGATTGGTTCTGCTAATTGCCTGCGCGAACCTGGCTAACCTGATGCTCGCTCGCGCGAGCGCGAGACAGCGCGAGATGGCCTTACGGCTGACGCTCGGGGCATCGCGGAGCAGGTTGATCCGCCAGTTGCTGGCGGAGAGCTTGCTGCTTGCCACGCTGGGGACGTTGGGAGGCGTCGGCTTGGCCCAGATCCTGAGCCGTGCGCTGGTCGCATTCTTGAGCCCTCAACAGAACCCGATCTTTGTGGAACTGACTCCCGACTGGCGTGTGCTCGGATTCGCCGCCGGCTTGGCGATTCTGACCTGCATCCTGTTTGGGCTCGCGCCTGCGATTCAGGCGTCCCAAACCGAGCCAGGCGCAGCGCTCAAAGCCTGTACGCGTGGAACAACCGCCGGCCGGAATCATTTCCTGATGCGGCGAACTTTCGTCATCTCCCAAGTCGCGCTCTCTCTTGTATTGCTCGCTGCTGCTCTCTGTTCGTGCGCAGCTTCCGGAACATCGTCCATTTGAATGCAGGTTTTCAGCAGGATCATATTCTGATTGCCGATTTCGAGTTCGCGCCGCTGAAACTAATGGCTGAAAGCCAGATGGTTTTCAAGCAGGAATTGCTTTCGCGTATGCAAGCTCTTCCCGGTGTAAGTTCTGCCGCCGAGGTTCAGATGGTTCCCTTGAGCCAGAGCGGATGGGATGGCAATATCGATATTCCGGGGTGAGCTGAGCGGCAAGACGTGACCTTGAACCGCATTAGCCCTGGATATTTTCAGACGATGGAGACTCCGCTGCTCGCCGGGCGGGACTTCGATCCTACAGATGTGCCCGCCGCGCTGCGCAAGGCAATCGTGAATCAGGCATTCGCGCGCAAGTATTACGGGGGGGCCAATCCGGTTGGCAAGGTGTTCCACGATTCCGACGCGCCCGGCAAAACGTACCAGATTGTGGGCATGGTGAAGGATTCCAAATTCCACGATATGCGCGAAGACCCTTCACCCACGGTCTATGTATCGTTCACGCAGTCGAATGGTCCTGAGCAACGCTCGACGCTTATGATTCGATCGGACGAATCTCTGTATTCGCTGATTCCATCCATCAACAGGGCGGCAAATCAAATCAATCCCTCGATGGAGATTGAATACACCGTCTTCAAGACGCAGATTCGCCCGAGTCTCATGCGCGAGCGCTTGATGGCCACCCTTTCGGGCTTCTTTGGTGTGCTGGCGACGGTACTGGCCGTAATCGGCATCTACGGCGTGATCTCCTATGTCGTCCTGCAACGCAAAAAAGAAATCGGCGTGCGCATGGCGCTGGGAGCCGATCGCAACCGCATCGTGCGAATGATCTTGCGGGACGCTGCAATTTTGATATCCATCGGCGTGGCGGCCGGTACGGCGATGACAATCGCATCCGGCAACGCAGCTGCTTCGATGTTGTATGGGCTAAAGCCGAGGGATCCAGTCACGTTGTCAATTGCAATCGCTGGAATCGTGGTGGTTG
>CAWFGM010000043.1:0-347471 GCA_963815175.1 uncultured Acidobacteriaceae bacterium | reverse complement strand
GTAGAGTCCGGTGTCGGCGCCGAAATTCAAAACACCCAGGGTGCTGGCGTCTTCGATCTCCTGCCCGTGATGCCACGGACCAATCACCAGAAAGACCTTGTTGTTCTCCGTGTCCTTCGGCTTGATGGCCTTGTATACGGCCATGGCGCCGTAGATGTCTTCCTGATCCCACAGGCTGTCCACCAGCATGGTGGGTACTTTGAGTGGCTGGGCGGCCAGTATCTTGTCCATTGCCTGGTCGCTCCAAAAGCTGTCGTAGCTGGGATGCGCGAGAACCTTACGCCAGAACCCGACTTGTTCCAGGCCGTGGCGTCGCCCGAGTTCACCCGCGGATCCTGCCTGCATGTAGGTGTCGTAGTCGTCCCGGTAGTCGGTCCACCACTTGGCTGTACCGTCGCGAGTCGCTTCCTGGTCGTAGATGTAGGGGAGATTCTGCTCGCGGAAGGCCCCATTGTGGAACCAATCATCGCCCATCCAGCCATCGACCATGGGATTCATGGGCACGGCGACCTTGAGCGCCGGGTGAGGATTGACCAGCGCAGTGAGAGCCGTGAAGCCATCGTAGGAAATGCCGAGGATGCCGACCTTGCCGTTGCTCTCCGGAATATTCTTCACCAGCCAGTCGATGGTGTCGTAAGTATCCGTCGCATTGTCGACCGGTGTCGGATTCAACGGACCGCGCATAGGGCGATTCATCACGTAGTCGCCCTCGGAGCCGTACTTGCCGCGCACATCCTGGACCACCCGGATATAACCGCCCTCAACGATCACGTCGGTGGCGTTGTCGTAGCCCTGGAGACTGGGCCCCAGGTGGGCGCTGCTTTCATGAGTGGTGAGTGCGTTCGCATCGTACGGCGTGCGGGTAAGCAGGATGGGCGCCCCCTTGGCCCCTTTCGGCACCAGGATGACGGTGTGCAGCTTGACCCCGTCGCGCATGGGGATCATCACTTCACGCCGTAGGTAGTCGAAGCCGGCGGTGGGTGTCTCCAGCCTGGCCGGGGTTTCACTGGGCAAAGCAGGGTATTTGTCAGGCGGGGCTGTGGTTTGCGTCCAGGCGGATTGGGTCAGAAAACAGACACAAAGGAGCGCCGCCGCCACAGCGCACGAGCGCGAGTTTTTTTCCATACGCAAACGTACTACGGAACCGGCTTAGGAAAACTAAGCGATCGAGTACGCGAACGACGGATCGTCCGAACAGTTGTTAGCTCTAGTACCTGCGCAGCAGCCGCGAGCCGAGCTCGCGGTTAGCCCGTTGGAGTTTCTCTTCAAAGAGCACGCCGACAGAGAACGGCCCGATCACCAGGCCCATAATACAAAACCAGGAACCAATGGAATTCCACATAGCCCTTACTCCTTGCTCATCATTAGACGAACGACGATAGCGAATTCATCGACGATCCCATGAAAAATAGAAGCCGGGAATAGCAAGAAAGGTGCACGTGACGCAGAAGAAAACAGCCTTTATTTGTCCCGCGAACGCACCTTGAACCAAATTGGCGAACCGCGAAAACCGAAGGCGGCGCGAATCTGATTTTCCAGGAAGCGCTGGAAGGCGAAATGCAACTTCACCTGCCGGTTGGTAAACAGGATGAAGGTCGGAGGCGCCACGGCAGCCTGGGTCATGTAGAAGATCCGCATCTTGTTTGCGGCGGGGACGGTGGCGCGCTGAAAATCGATTTTTTCCAGGAAGCGATTCATCTGCCCGGTGGAGACGCGCTTGCGCCGCTCGGCGGCCACCTCCTGCACCAGCTTGAGCACGGTGTGGATGTTCTTGCCCTCGGAAGCGGAGATAAATACCACCGGCGCATAGGCCAGATATTTGAGCACCTTGCGTAACTGCTCTTCGAAAATCTCCTTGTCGGCAGGCGGCTTGCCATCTGTTCTTCCCGTGGTCACCAGGTCCCACTTGTTAACCACCAGGATCACGGAGCGGCCGCTCTCATGCGCGTAGCCGCCGATGGTGGCGTCGGAAGAGGTAACGCCTTCGGTGGCGTCGATGACCAGCAGAGCAACGTCGGCCGCCTCCAGGTGGCGGCGCGCCATGACCACGGAAAGCTTCTCCGCCATCATCTTGGTTTTGCCCTTGCGCCGGATGCCGGCGGTGTCGACAAAGCGCAGCAGGCCGCCGTCGTATTCGATCACCTCATCGACCGCGTCGCGCGTGGTGCCGGCAACCGGGGAAACGATAGCCCGCGAAGAGCCGGTGAGGACATTGAGCAGCGTGCTCTTACCCACATTAGGGCGGCCAATAATGGCGATCGAGGTTTCGTGCTGCTGGAACTCGCCGTGGGTTCGGTGGTGCGACTTGTCCTCTGCCACTTCGGGTTCTGCTTCTATCGCTGGTTCCGCACTGCTTTCCGTCTCAGGAAAGGTGAGCGTGGCGAAGACGTGCTCGAGAAGATCGCCGATGCCGATTCCGTGTTCGGCGGAGATAGGCAGCACCTCGCGAATGCCCAGGCGCCGGTATTCAGCGGTCTGTTCTTCCATGCGCTCGGTGTCGATCTTGTTGACCGCCAGCAGCAGAGGCTTGCCGCCGCGCAACAGCAGGCGGGCAAGGTCATAGTCGGGCGCGGCCAGGGGAGTGCGCCCATCCACCACCATCACGATGGATTCGGCCTCATCCAGCGCCACCCGGGCCTGGCGAAAGATCTCCGACGGAATCAGTTCCGGGTCATCGGGCAGGATACCGCCGGTATCGACCACGCGCGCATGCTGGCCGGCCCACTCGATTTCGCCGTAGATCCGGTCCCGGGTAATGCCCGGTTCATCGCCCACGATGGAGCGGCGCGAACTGGTCAGACGGTTGAAGAGCGTGGATTTGCCCACGTTGGGGCGGCCTACGATGGCCACCACCGGCCACGTCGAAGTGTCCACCGCTGCCTCGCGCCGGACGGGCGGCGCCGCCGGCGCCAGCGGATCGGGTAGTTCAGCCTCTATGCGGCCCATCGGTCCCTGGCGCTGCACGGGACGTTTGCGGATCTTACCCAGGCGCGCCGCCGCGCTTGCTTCAGCGGCCGCCTTGGCAGCCGCTCCGCGCTTGATCTCGGCGCGCGAGTGCTGCCCGCGGGTGGCCGGCGTGGCCCGGCGGGCCGCTTTCGCCACCGCCGCTCGCTTGCCTCCCTTGGAGTGCGGCTTGGGCTTTCTCGCCTTGGTTCCTTTTAAGGGTTTCATGAATGAGGCTCTCTTTCAGTCTTTCATATATCGGCCGGGCCAAAGTATAGACTTAGAGTTTCACCGCCTTGTCGACCGCTTCCATCTCCGCCCAGCCGCTGCCTTCGCTGCACGACTTCTTCTCCCCCGGAGGCATGCTCTCGCACTCCACGCTGCCCTATGAGTTCCGGCGCGGGCAGTTGGATATGGCGCGGGCGGTGGAACGCAGCCTGCAGGAAGGCAAACACCTGATTGTCGAGGCAGGCACCGGCACGGGCAAGACGCTGGCCTACCTGCTGCCCGCTCTGCGCACCGGCCAGCGGGTCATCATCTCCACCGGGACCAAGAACCTGCAGGAGCAGCTTTTTTTCCGCGACGTGCCCTTTCTGGAGTCGTTGCTGGGGCCATTGCGGGTTTGCTACATGAAAGGCCGGGCCAACTACCTCTGCCGCAACAAGCTATATGCCCTGCGCGACCAGCCGATTCTGAATGGCCTGGAAGAGATTGACCAGTTCCAGCAGATCGCGACCTGGGAAAAGACGACCCAGACCGGAGACCGGGTAGAGATCGACGCCCTGCCCGAAGTCGAGCCAGGTATGGTCCAAAGTAGACGCGCGCGGAGAGGCCTGCCTGGGGCAGAGCTGTCCCGATTACGAGCGCTGCTTCATCACCGAGATGCGCAGGCGCGCCCTGGAAAGCGATGTCATCATCGTGAACCACCATCTCTTCTTTGCCGACCTGGCCATCAAGCAGCAGGCCAAGGCAGCTCCGGATGCGGGTGTGCTGCCGGAAGCCGCCGCGGTGATCTTCGACGAGGCTCATGAGCTGGAAGATGTGGCATCCAGCTATTTCGGCATCAGCCTGAGCAATGTGCGCCTGGAAGAGCTGGTGCGCGACATGGAGACGGTGCTGCGCGCCAGGCAGGCTCACTCCAGCGCACTGAAGGGCTGTGGAGAGATGCTGCGCGAGCGGGCCAGGATGTTCTTTGCCGCGCTGCCACGGGGCAGTGGGCAGGGCGAGGGTCGCATGCCCTTCGAGCAGCGGGAGCAGTTTCTGGAGGAACACGGCGACGTTTACCTGGGGGTGATGAACGCGCTGCACCGCATGGAGGGCGAACTGGAAAGGCTGCGCGGCGTGGAAGAGGCGCTGGGGCTGAAGAAGCGCGTAGCCGACATTCGCGAGCATTTGCGCTTCCTGATGGAGGCGGAGAGCGTCAACACGGTCTTCTGGATCGAGCGCAGAGGCGGCTCGCCTCGCCAGGGAGGACGCAATACCTACCTGCAGGCGACGCCCATCGATGTCTCCGAGTTGCTCTCCGATTTGCTTATTCGAGCAATACCCCAGCGTGATTCTCACTTCTGCGACGCTGACCGTGCAGGCCGGGTTCGGGCACCTGAGAAAGCGGCTGGGGTTGCGCGATGCGCGGGAGCTGGTGGTGCCTTCTCATTTCCGTTACGAAGAGCAGGCGCTGCTCTACCTGCCGCCCGGGATGCCGGACCCGCGTGAGCCCGCTTTTGCCGCCCAGGCGGCGCGCAGCATCCGGCGCGTGCTGGATATCACTCGCGGCCGCGCCTTCTGTCTCTTTACCAGCTACCAGCAGATGCGCGACCTCTATGAGCGCCTGCTGCCGGAGTTGGATTATCCTTGTCTGCTGCAAGGGACAGCGCCGCGCAAAGCGCTGCTGGAGGAATTCCGCAACACCCCCAACGCCGTGCTTTTCGGGACCTCTTCGTTCTGGCAGGGGGTGGATGTGCAAGGCGAGGCATTGAGCTGCGTGATTGTCGACCGCCTGCCCTTCGCCGTGCCGACGGACCCGGTGGTTTCGGCACGCATGCGCGCGGTCGCGGCCAGCGGAGCCAATCCCTTTTTTGACTACCAGGTGCCGGCGGCAGTGATCACGCTGAAGCAGGGCTTTGGGCGGTTGATCCGCTCTCTCGAAGACCGGGGCGTGCTGGTGCTGCTGGACCCGCGCATCGAGCGGCAACGCTATGGAAAGGTCTTTCTGGAGAGCCTGCCACCGTACCGGCTCACGCGCGACATCGCGGAAGTGGAAAACTTCTTCGAGTAGGGTTGAAAATGTTCGGAGCGTACCCGGATTTCCCTGCCACGCAGCGCTGGACATGGCCTGCGTGTGCGGCTTTCCGTAAAGAAAGCCGCATGAAGTTCGCCGACGCCACCAAGTTCGACAGGAAATCCGGGGTAGCGTTCGACCTGGAGGGAGTCTGCGGTTCCACTCAGCCCCAGGATTAAGGCCTTCCTATGAAAGGCGCGATGTCCCGGAACCTCTACCTGCTGGCAGCCTCCCTGCTGCTGTTTTCGCTCGTTTCCTGCGGGATGAGCCTGATCCCGAACACCCTGCAGCCCGGCCTGCCGGTCAACGGCTCGCGTGTGGAAGACCATCGGCCTGGTTCTCCTCCTGGCCTCCCTCCTTTCCGCCCTCGCCGGGATCTTGACCGCGATGTTCGAGCAGGTGGAGCGCAGGAGCGAGGAACGCATGCGGCGGGAGCTGAACGAAGACCTGGCCCGCCTCAGCCGCAACAAGGCCCGCAAATAGAGACCAGCTACAATCAGACGAGGGAAATACAGGCCATGTACGAAGTTACGGTCGAATCGGGATTCTCTTCCGGGCATTACCTACGCAACTATCGCGGCAAGTGCGAGAACCCCCACGGCCACAATTACAAGGTTCGGCTGACGCTGCGGGGCAGGGAACTCGACGCCACCGGGCTGCTACTGGACTTCAAGTTGCTCAAGCAGGTGATGCGGCCGGTCATCGACCGCATCGACCACCAGATGCTCAATGACCTCGAACCTTTCATCGAGCTCAACCCGTCGGCGGAAAACCTGGCGCGTTATTTCTACGATGAAACCAACCGTCAACTAAGCGAGATGACCGGCGGCCGCGTGGTGGTAAAGGACTGCACCATCTGGGAGACGGACACGACCACGGCCACCTACTACGAGTAGCGCCACTCTAATTCGCCGTGGCGCCCTGGGTCGCCAGGTACTTGTCAAAGGGGATCTCGAAGTAAAAGAGCTCTTTGCCGTCAGAATTGCGCAGCATGCGCAGATTGAGCTTAGCGCCCACCAGCGGATTGGCGACCCCTTGCACATCGTAGAAGAGAAATCCGGCGCGGGTGGTGTGGGCCTCCACCGCCACTGCCGAGTACTCAAAGGTATGAAAGTCCTCATCGACGTCTTTGTTCTTGGTTCCGGACTTGTTTCCGACGCGCGGCAACGGGCCGGGCAATTTGTAGCCACCGTCCGGGCGCTTATACCCCGATGCGACGCTCGACGTCTTCCGGGTCGGCTGCCGGTATCTTGTCGCCCGCGGCAGTGATGAAGTTGATACGCGCGTCGATGAGGGAGATAGGCTTATCTCCGTTATTGGTAACAATGATGCGGATGGGCATAAATCCATATTCCAGGTACTTGAAACGGAAGATCGATGCCTTTTCCTTGGTGTTATAGGGATCGGCGGCGATCGCCACCTGCTCGTTGGGATGCTGGTCAAAAGCCGGATAGCTGGTCGCTACTCCGGCAGGAGGCGGTGCATGCTCACCGGCGCGGGCCCGGAAGAGCAACAGCGGACACGAGAGCAGCGCAACGGCAAGCAATGCAGACAAAACGAATCGGCGAGGCATTCCCGCCTTCGATTATGAGCTTCCCTGCTATCGCGAGTAAAGCTGTGGCGTGTAAAGAGGCCGGCCATGCCGCTCCTCATCTATAGCTTCGCGCTGTTCGTGGTGCTGCTGTTGGGCCTGCCCTATTTTTTGCTGGCCATGGCCACTAACGGCAAGTACCGCGAGGGACTCAGCGAACGTCTGGGGTGGGTGCCTGCACGTCTTCGAGAAGGGGATAGCCGGCAGACCATCTGGGTGCATGCGGTTTCGGTTGGCGAGGTCGTGGCCGCCAGCCGCCTGGTCAATGAGCTGAGCGCCTGCGCGCCCCAGTATCGCGTGTTGCTTTCCACCACCACCCGGACGGGGCAGAGGTTGGCCAGGGAACGCACCGGTGCCGACCACACCTTCTACTTCCCGCTGGATTTCCCCTGGATTGTGCGCCGCTACCTGAAAAGATTGGATCCCGCGCTCCTGGTGCTGGTGGAGACGGAGTTTTGGCCCAATTTGCTGACCGCCTGCCGTCGCTCTGCTATCCCAGTGGCGGTCGTCAACGGCCGGATCTCCGATCGCTCATTACCGCGTTATCTGCGGCTGCGCTTCTTGTGGAAGCAAATCCTGGCCGGCGTCTCCATCGTGTTGGCGCAGAGCGAAGAAGATGCAAAACGGATGAAGGCGATCGGGGCGCCCGCGGGACGGGTCTCCTTCGCAGGCAATCTTAAGTTCGATGTGAGGAGTGCTGAGCCGGCCGCAATTACCACCGCGCTGCGCGAGAAGCTGAGCACCGGGACCCGAGTGCTGGTCTGCGGCAGCACTCTCGAGGGTGAAGAAGAGATGCTGCTGGATGCCTTCGGGCAGTTGCGCAAGACCATCCCCGGCTGCGTCATGATTCTTGCCCCGCGCCATGCGGAGCGATTTGCGAAAGTCGCTCAGCTGCTGAAAAACCGGAATGCAGCAAAGCGTGCGCCGTTCCAACTGGATGAAGCGCCCGTCGAAGATCAAACCCGGCACGGTGATTTTGTTGGACTCGATCGGTGAGCTGGCGTCTGTCTACGCGCTGGCCACCGTCGCTTTCGTGGGTGGCAGCCTGATCCCGTGGGGAGGCCATAATCCGCTGGAACCGGCACAATTCGCCGTCCCCATTGTCATGGGAACGTACTATGCACAATTTCCGCTCTATCATCGATACCTTGATTCAAGCCGAAGCATTGAAGTTGGCCACCGTCGAGACCCTGGTGCCCATTCTGGAGAATCTGCTCACCGATGACGAGGCGGCCAACAATCTGGGCGTGCGAGCGCTCGAGGTCTTCCATCATCAATCCGGGGCAACGGGGCGGGCGATCACCGCGCTCTTGGGCTTGCTGCCCCAGAAGCAAGCGTGATGACCCCGCTGCTGGCTCCTTTCTCATTGGTATATGGGTCGCTGGTGCGGGCCAGAAATGCGCGCTTTGACCGCGCAGCCGCGCAGCGTCTGCGCTGGCCAGTGGTGAGCATCGGCAATCTGTCCGTGGGAGGCACAGGCAAAACGCCGCTAGTGATCTGCCTGGCGCAGCTGCTGGAGCGCGCGGGTTTGCATCCCGACGTTTTGTCCCGGGGCTATGGGCGATCCAGCAAAGAGACTGAGCGTGTCGACAGCGCGGGGGATGTGGAGCGATTTGGCGATGAGCCCCTGCTCATCGCGCGTGCCGCAAGGGTGCCTGTCTACGTGGGCGCGAGCCGATACGAGGCGGGCTTATTGGCGGAAGCCGAGCTGGGAGGAGAAGGGCGCCGCGTTCATCTTCTGGACGATGGTTTTCAGCATCGTCAGCTGGCGCGCGACGTAGACATTGTGGTCGTGCACCGGAGCGACCTGCGGGAGCGGCTGCTGCCCGCGGGACGGTTGCGCGAGCCGCTGTCCTCGCTGCAACGCGCCGGCGTCATTGTGCTGCGTCAGGAGGACGCAGAGTTGGAGTCTGCCCTTCGTGTCTATGCGGTAAAGGATTGCTGCTTCTGGCGCGTGCGGCGCTCGGTGTGTATCTCCGGCGACATCAGGCGGGCGCTAGCCTTCTGCGCGATTGCCCGTCCCGCGGAATTTTTTGCTTCGTTGGCGGCGGCTGGTGTTGAGGTAGTGGAGCGGATGAGCTTCCGCGACCACCATCGCTATTCCGCGGCTGATATCGACCGCTTGGCCGAGCTCGGCCGGCGACATAGATGTGACGCATTTGTAACTACGGCTAAGGACGAAGTGAAGCTAGACGCCACCATGCATCAGCGGCTGAATGCGGTCGCGCCTCTGCGCATTGCGTCGCTTGTGGTCGAGATGGAAGACGAAGGTGAAGTGCTCGCCCACCTCTCCTCCAAAATTGTCATCTCAGGCAACGGACTTGCCTAGGGCAAATTAGGGAAATCCGGGGAAAGCCCAACGACTGCTTTTGTTCAGTCCGGCCGCTCCAGCTTCGTGAGCCAATCCTCATTCATTTCAACATGCTTGATCGAATAGCGCCGAAACGTATAAATGATATGAATCTTGCCATCGGGTGCCTGGAAAACTGAGGGGTACGAATACTCTCCAGGATTGCTTTCCAGCTCCAGCGGCTTGCTCCACGTCCGGCCATCATCGACCGACATCGCAATATGCAACGGTGACCGAGAGTTATCCTGATTATTGAAAACCAGCAGCACATGTCCATCTTTCAGCCGGCACATGGAGATGCCGGAGTCGGGGTTTTTCCACTGCGTGGGCGTCGGGGTAGTGAAGGTCTTGCCGCCATCATGTGACTCCGCACTCACAATATTCGGCCGCACTCGCAGATACGCAAGGATCGAACCGTCGCCACGCTGAATGAACGTGGGCTGCTCGCCGCCGCGCATGATGCCGCTTTGAGTCCAGGTGGCTCCGTTGTCTTTAGTGGACAGAAAAAAGGAAAGGTCGACGCCATGGCCATTGCGTTCGTCGCTGATGGGTAGAACCAAAGTTCCGTCCGCAAGAAATATCGTCAGATTCCGCGGAAGCCAGCCCAGCGTGTCGTGGAAGAAAGGCTTATCCTCCGTCCAGGTACGGCCGTTGTCCGAAGAAGTCCGAAAGAACAGCGTGCAGTCTTTCCAGCCCGTGCCGCGCAACATCGGTTGCGTGCCGTCCATGCGGCCCCATACCATCCATACGCGATTGTCCCGGGTCGTGAACAGCACGGCGTTACCTGGGGGCCGTCCAGGGCTGCGAACAATAATCTCCGGTTTCGACCAATCGCTGGAACCTTTCTTTCTGCGCGAAAGAAACAAGACCTGGTCATCCGAAGACTCATAGCTACCTCCGTACCAAATAACGATCAAGTCTCCATTGGGCGCTATGGTGATGGAAGAGCAGTGAAAGACCGGGTAACCCGGGATCTTGTCAAAGATCAGCTCGGAAGAAAATTTGATTTCACCGAATGGATCGGTAATCGGCCGCTCGGGAAGAGATTTGCCGATGGGGGAACCCGGAACATTAGTCATCGAAGCCGGGAATGGTGCGCTCGAGTCCATCGCGGCTAATGCGGTGGCCAAGCCATCAATGGAGCCGCTATAGACCAGTTTGCCTTCCTTATCAAGGAGAAAGGCTTCCGGGGTTACCTGCGCGCCGAATCGTTTGACCGCGGTTCCGCCGGGGTCCCGGTAGACCGGGAAATTGAAACCGTGAGCCTGGCTGAATGCCCTTACTTCGGGGCCTGACTCGTCGGCTGCGGGAAAGACGCCCACCAGCAGAATCCTGTGGTGACGGTTCTTTTGATTCAGGGTGACGATCGCATTCGCGTTGGCCAGTGTGCCGTCGTCTCGCGTCGAGAGAAACAGAACCGCCGTGCCCAGCCGCTCGGCATAATTGTTCATGGAAATTTGCAGGCCTTGCGGCGAAACAAGCGTGACCGGGCCAGCGGGTTCGCCCAGCTTAAGGCCGCTCTGCGCGTTGAGGCCCGCACTCCAGACAAAGCAGGAAACCAGGACCAGAAACCGGAAGACGGTTCATCGTTTCCTCCAGAAAGTTTAAGCAGCACCCACTATGTCGTAGGTGAGCTCGGCTTGCATTCGCTGCGTATCGCGCCGTGCGAACCCCATTGCAGCAAGCAACAGCAAAATGCTGGCGATTACATACGAGACTGAGGCGTAGGCCATGGCGTGGCTTAAACCGAATCGGTCTGCCAGAATCCCCACCACCACCGGAGCCGACCCGCCGCCGGCGAGCCAGCCCATCATGTTCATGAATCCCGTCGCAGTGCCACGCGCTTCCGGCCGCACCACGTCGAACACCGAGGCAAAGATATTGGCTTCATAAAAACCCTTGAAGATTCCCCACAGCAGCAGGCTGACGATGAGCCATTTCATCGAACCGGTAAGCGCGGCCCAAATCGCAAACGGAGCTTCAAGCAGAATGCCGATCGCCTGCACCAGGATCCTTCCGCCGGCCATGCGCTTGCGAAGCGTGTCGGCCAGCCATCCCCCAACCGGCGATCCCAGCATGCTGGTCAATTGCACGTAGAGCGTCGCGGTAAGCCCGGCCATGGCAAGACTCAAATGAAACTTCCGGTAGAGCAGTGTCGGCATCCAGGTAAACAAGATCATTGCGGTGAAGTTCTCGCACATGAAGGCCGCCATGCACAACAACAGCGTGGGCGTGGTGCGCACCAGTTTGAAAAACTCGCGCACCGAGATGCGCCTCGGAGCAACCTGCGCCGGCGCGTCGGGACCCAGGTCTGCACGGTCGGCCGCCCCCCGTACCGGTTCCACGATGAATTTGCTCAACACCAGGCTGAGCACGAGGCCGCATCCCCCGAAGACGACAAACGAGGAACGCCAACCGTAGCGTTGGCCAATTGCCCCGGCGAAAAATCCACCCGCAATCACGCCGATGTACACGCTCGTCTGGTGGGTTCCCATGGCCCGGGAACGCGTGGCCTTGCCGTGGTAGTCACTGATCAGAGACATCGACGCCGGAAAATAGATGGTCTCGCCCAACCCCTCGGCAGCACGGAAGAAAAGCAGCTGAGCGAAGCTGCGCGATAGCGCCGTCGCCATGCACACCAGGCTCCAGATTCTCAGGCCGCTCAGAATCGCAGTCTTGCGCCGGATGCGGTCGGCAACACTGCCCGCCAATGGAGCGGAGAGCCCGTACACCCATGCAAAGGAGGAGCCCAACAGACCCAATTGCGTATCGTTCAGATGAAATTCACGCTGCGAGGAGCGGAAAAACAGAGAAGATCGATTGCCGGTCGGCATAGTTGAAGAAGGCAATCCACCACAACATGCCCACCACGTACCACTTGTAATGTTTAGCGGACGAGTTCATTGGGGTGGCTTTGAGCTGCCGATCCTTGGCCAGTAGCGGAGGCACCAGTGATAGAACCAGAAAACGGCGTCAACCTGCGCCGCGCCTCGTTATAGGTCGCGTCGCGGTCGAGATAAGAAACCTCATCCGCGATCCAATCACGCATTCGCTTTCCTTCTTCGCTCTCCTGCGGAGCAGAAACAAATTCCAGCTTGAGCCCGAGACGCTCTTCTACCGCGCATGTCAACACCGGCCAAAGCGCGCCAATGTCTCCGGTGACCGGAATACTCCCTTCCAATCGTGCAAAGCCCGACATCTCCATGCGGAACGGAATCTTGGTGATCTTGGTCTTCGGCAACCCACGATTGATTGCCTCCTGCACTTCCGCGTCCTGGCGCTCCATCTGCCAGGCGCGCTCCAGGTTGGGGTCGAGATCCATTCGGATAAGCGTCTTTTTCTCCAGACTGTAGGTGTTCAACTGATCCCAGGCGGCCCAGATGCCGTGTCCGGTATATGTCTCCAGCGGACCGTCATGAATCTCCTGCGAGAGCGCGATCGCCGATTCGATGATGACGTCCGCGCTGCCCAGCATCTCTGCGATCGCACGGGATCGCCGGGCAATCGGGATCGAGTCTCCAATGGAGATGCCGGCTGCGCCTCCGCCCACAAGCTGCGGAATGGAAACCAGCACCGGAACTCCTTTGCGCGCTCCGGCCCCGATCATGGTCATAAGGTCGGCGCCCAAACCCGCGAAGTATTCAAGTGGCACACCGTACTGACTGGCAGCGTCCCGCAGTTCCTGCGCGAGCCGCTCGGTGCGCAGCCCCAGCGGCCACGCCATGTTTCCCGCCGCCTTGATCACTGAACTCCCAGCGCGAGCCGCGAGACGATCGTACATATCCCACCCGGTGGAGAACTCCTTCTCCATCTCCAAACGCTGTTGGGCGGATAAAACAGTGATTTCAAAAACCCGGCCGCGCGGAAGCAGGTGAACCGGCAATTCGAAGCTATCTTCTGGCTCGATGCGGATGCGCCGCACGCGATCCAGCGTGCCCGCCATTTCATGGGCGACCACCGCGGAGCTGGTGATGACGCCATCAATCACGCCGTGGCGAATCAGCTCCGCGATCTGCGTCGTCACGCCTTCATGGAGATTCGGACCACTGCCCGTAACCACAACCACTCGCCCACCGCGCTCTTTAGCTTGCACGATGCTCGCGATTGCCTGCTCTAAATGGTCTTTGGTAGAACTTGGCAGCGATGCTCGAAGTCCCGCTACCGTAGCCGCAGAAGGTCTCACCCTTTCACTCCATTTGAGAGAATCTGGCGCACTCGTTCCAGGTCTGCCTGGGTATCCACTGAAACCAATTCGCCCACGCACTTGGTTTCCACCACCTGGATAGAGATACCGTTCTCCAGGGCGCGCAGTTGCTCAAGGCTTTCGATCTGCTCCAGGTAACCCGGCGGCAGCTGGGAAAGTCTCCGCAGGCAATCTTTTGTGTACGCGTAGAGCCCAACATGCTCGAAAACGCCGAAGGCTTCGGTGCGAACTCGCGGGTACGGAATAAGCGATCGAGAAAAATAAAGAGCTCGCCCACGGACATCCTTGACCAGCTTCACCACCCCGGGATCGTGAAAGCCCTCTTCCCCGACTCTCTTCACCACCGTTGACATGCCGACGGTGCTGTCTGACAGTTCGCCCTTGAGCGCCTGAACGCACTCGTCAATCATCGCCGGTTCCAGCAGGGGCTCGTCTCCCTGGATATTCACGACGATCGCGGCATCGGACCCCGCAGCCACCTCCGCTACCCGGTCGGTGCCCGATAGATGGTCCGGGCTCGTCATCACCACCATACCGCCAAATGCCTTCACCGCCGCGAAGATACGTTCGTCCTCCGTGGCCACTACAACGCTATCCAGATGTACCGCTCTTTTAGCGTTCTCGTAGACGTGCTGCACCATCGGCTTGCCCAAAATATCCGCCAGCGGCTTGGCCGGCAAGCGAGTGGACTTATAGCGCGCCGGAATCACACCCAATACTTTCATACCGTGCCCCGCCCTCCCCGTTCGACTGGAATGTGTTTCCAAATTTCGTTCAAGCTCAGGCCGTGATCCGCGGTCCATTTGGCCAGCCAACCGCGCAGCTCATCAGCCTGCCGCAAGCGCTCCTTCGAGGGCGGCAAATGGAAAGGCCCATTTGCGATTCCGCGCGCGGCCAGGCCCACCCGAACACCCCACGGAATGGGCAGACGCACCACCGGTTCGAGCAGCGCGTCCAGTGTCGCCTGGTAAGCCGTCGCCAGGGCCTCGTCGCCGTTGCGATAGCTTCGATATACCGAGGTAATCAATTCAGGAACGAAACAGGCGATGCCCGAAACAACACCATCCCAGCCCGCCTGAAGGGCGCCAAGCAGCAAGCTGTCGTCGCCCACAAACATCGAGAAGCCGGTCTGCTTGCGCGCATCTGCCATGGGTTTGAGGTAGGCTGTATCGCCGCTGCTGTCTTTCATCCCAACTAGATTTGGCACCTCGTTTAGCAAGCGGATGGCCGTCTTCGGCTCGATGGGATTGTTGGTAAACGAAGGCAGGTTATAAAGCAGAAAAGGCATCTCCACCGAGCTGCAAACAGTTTCGCAATACGCGACCAAGTCATCCTGGCTGTATTGAAAGAAGTAGGGCATCGGCAAAACCAACGCATCGCAGCCCGTGTCGGCAGCGCTCCTGGTCAGGGCCAGGGTGGAGTGAATGGAAGAGGTTCCAACGGAAACCACGACCCGCCCTCGGCCCTCTATCCGGCGAACCGCATGCGCAGCGATAGCAGCGCGGCTACTCACGTCAAAATGCGGATACTCGGCGGTGCCGCCTCCAATGACGAAACCATCGACACCGCGCTCTGCAACGAAATCGATCACGCGATCAAAAGCAGCAAAGTCGGGGCGGCCAAGATCGTCGATCGGGGTCACCAGGGCCGCAAAGACACCAGAGAGTGGAAGCTTCATTGAGTACGCTCAAGGTAGAGAATTGGACCACCGTACCATTTGACCTAAGTCAAGTCAACATTTTTAAAACGTCGTTCAACATTAGAAACGCTAGCGCCTCGGACCGAGCCCTAAAAGCAGTGAATCAAATCACGCGCTGTTTCACTGGCAAATCTTTAGACTACAAAGAGATGCTACAATTACCCCTGCTGCGGGTCGCAGATCAGGGTATCTCAATGCGCAGAAGTTGGGCGTTTACCAGGCACCCTCCGTCTTTTGGACTACACGCATAAAGCCCCATCTGCGCAACCGGCTCCGAAGCGGAATGCAGATGAGCGATACGCATCAAGGTCCACGGCCCGGTTTCCGTTGGCGCGTGTTCTACCAGGAAGTCCATGCCTTCGCGGCGTACACGCAGAGAATAGGAAGACGTCTCGCCGTAAGGGAAATTCTGAAGTGACCAATCCGAAAAACCGAAGTTGGTTACAACCGTTCCCAGCTGGCTCGGTCCCGGGGGATCGAATTCGTTCGATGCTTTCAACCAGCAGTCGGCAGAGAATCGCACCATTAAGCCGGCTTGATCGTATTGGTGCGCAGGGTCATAGTGAACGGTCGTAGTGACGATCGCGTCGCCGGAAATCTCGGCGTAGAGGAAGTGGCCGTTGTCGGCTCGGAACCCATAGTGGGTTCGTTGCCAGAAATCGGTGGCAGCATCCGGTCTAAGCAGCAGACGCGAGTGGGCGTGGTCGATCTCCCACGCTGTGGGCGGATTCAGCCATTTCAGAAAGGGATGAAGGGTTACGCGGTCGAATCTTTCGTGAATGACCTGTGAAGGCATATTGTTCGCACCAGTGATCGCAAAGTTACCCTTGAAACTTCTACATGAGCAGGAAGAGCAAAACTAAGACTTCGGTAGAGCCTTCAACCAACGGCGCTAATGGCGCTTCCGGCGCGTCGTATCGCTACTACTCCCAAGCCATCGCCAATGCGCTGCGCGTTCTCGAACTGCTCCAGCAAAGCCACGAACCGCTCGCGCTGACCGAGGTGTCCCGTCAGGTGAACGTTCCCAAGAGTTCGGCCTTCCGCATTTTGCGCACGCTGGAAATTGAAGGCTATCTTCAACGGCTCGAAGGCGAGCGCTTCTCCATCGTTCCGGGTGCCGGCTTCATGCAAAATCACCTGTTGAAGCAGGTAGGTGACGCCTCGCGCACCTGGATGAAGAATCTGAGCCAGGAATTCCGTGAAACCATCAGCCTTGCATTTCTCTTCGCAAGCCATATCGAGGTCATCGCGGTCATTGATAGTCCCCACCGCGTAAGTATGGGAAACATGGTGGGAGGCCTTATTCCTCCTCATGCCAGCTCGCTCGGTAAATGTATTACGGCATTCCAATCAGATACGCGGCGCGACATGCTGCTGCGATCCTTTGGCCTGGTCCGGTTCACGCCCGGCACCATCGTCGAAGAGGTCACCCTGAACAAGGAACTCCACCTCGTGCGTGCCCAGGGCTACGCCAGCGATCTCGAAGAAAGCACGCTGGGCGGATGCTGTATCAGCGCCCCCATTTTCGGCAAAGACGGCCAGGCCGTAGCTGCGATCAGTGTCTCCACGCCTAAAATGAGATTTACCAACCAGGAGCGCCTGATCGCCGCAGTGAAAGATGCCGCGGGCGCCATCACCGCGGAATTGCGAACCAGCTAACCGCATCACTTGCCTTTCGGCGACTTGGGATCCCATATCGTGGCATCGATTTGCCGCTCATGATCCGGCGCGTCGTTGAAATAGTAGACAGTGACCATCTTGCCGTCAGGGCGTTGCACGCTCCTGGTGTAGCCGAGATCCCAACTACCCCCATCACTGCGCAGAACGATCTCCTCTCCCCAGGTCCGCGCCGTCGTCGGAGCTGAGACGCGCGCGGATTCCAAATGGAGCCGTACGCCGGCCGTACGTCAGGGCAAGGCGTCCATCCTTCAGATGAACCAAACTCGGCGGATTGTCAGTATCCGGCGCCGGCCGGCTCACATATCGCCACGTCTTCCCGTTATCGTCCGTGCGGTACAAATCGATCCAGTGTCTGTAGCGAACGGCGGTTACGATGGACTCGGCCGAGAGACGCACAGACGAAGGCATGATGGCGTGATCATCCCCCTCCGGTTCCGGGGTTACGAAGGCGACGAACTGCCAGGTCTTGCCCCCATCATGTGTGCGCACACAGATCACTCGCCCCTCGTGGCCATTCGATTTGGCCGCCGTCAGGAAGACCGTCATGTCGTGTTTGCCGTCGATCAGGTAATCGGTGCGCGCAGCAATTCCCGGTTGCCCGAAGTCCGGAACTCGATAAGGCCCCTCGAAGTTTTTTCCCCGGTCCAGCGAATAGTAGAACCGTGAGGGCCCGATATCGACGTCGGCCATACGGAAGGTCGCGATGAAGTTAGGGTTAGTAAAGTCAATCTCGCCAGGGCAGTCAGTGACCTGCTTTCCCCCGGGTTCCGTGGGCACGCCGGCCACTTTGGTGCCCGGTGGCGGGAGCAGGCTGGCTGTCCTTTCGATCGTCCACGTCTTGCCCCCATCCATGCTGCGAGCCAGCAGATGCTGCGAAGGTTGCGTGTAGTCGATCGAATGCTCTCGCTCGCTGGGCTGCCGCATGTGAAACGATCCGGCTTCAAAGCCCACCAGGATTTCGTTGCCCCAGGACCAGATGCCGTAGTTCGCCGGCCAACCCGCGAAGTGTCCTGTCTGTTTATAAACGACGTCCGTGTGTTCGGCCGCTTGCGCAACAGCAAACGAAACGCAAAGTATTGCCAGCATCACTCCGAAAATGCTTCTCATGGCTCTCCCACCATTTCTTTCGCAGCTATCTAACGGGCCTTTACTTCTCCTGATCACGAACCCGATTCCTTTCGCTTAGCGAGTGCATCCTGTAAGGAATTCATTACCTTGAATTGCGGTCGATACCCCAGCAATTTCCGCGCCTTCTCAATACTCAGCGCATACGAGTGAATTCCCCGGCAGCGGCCCGTGATTGTACGCATGCCAGTGATCCCAGCCAGATCCGCTCCGGTATCGGCATAACGAAATGCCTCCGGGCCGGCGATATTGAGAGCCTCCCCAAGCGCAGCGTCACTCTTCAACGCCAGCAAAACAGCTTCGGCTGCGTCTCGGACATCGCACACATGTTCGGTGAAAGGGGTGCCATCCTCTTCGCACGGCACCGCGATGACGCCTGCTTCATCCCAGACTTTCCGATCCTCTTCGACCAGATAGTCGCGATACGGCGCCTTCACAAACAGGTCGAGAATCTCCTCCGCTTCGAGTGTCCAGACAAACCGGAGGCGCACGATTGGGAGCTTGTGCAGTTCTTCGTAATAGAGACACATCCGTTCCCCTAGCACCTTGGAGAGACCATAAAACACGGACGGATGCTGTTCAGCATCTTCCAGAATCGGAGCTGAGTACGCGCTCAGGCTCCATCCGGTGCAATACGTGGCGTCGGAGCTGGCAAAGAGCAATCGTGGCTTTTTCTTCCATGGCGGAAATAGCCTGCAGGATGTTGTATGTTCCTTCGATGTTGGTGTGGAACACCTGATCGTCCCCCGCCGGAGGCATGATTCCGGCCAGGTGAATCACTGCATCCGTGCCCGCCACTGCTGCCTCTACCCACTCACGTCCCGGTAACTCGCCCTGCACTACTTCGACCTGGTTGAACCAGTTCTCCGTAGAGTTTGGGCGGCGCATAGCCACACGCACCCGATACCCGTGTTCGAGCAGTAGGGGAACGACGTGCCGTCCAATGCGGCCACTAGCACCGGTTAAAAGAATTGTCTTCACACGGCCTCCTTCAAGATTTCTGGCCCTGGGCGAGTAGAATGTCCTGCCGTGATTCGGTGAGGTTCTTCAGACGTAAACTATATTCCAAAAAATAAATTAAGTTATGCATATTGCATAGTGTTTCACTTCATGGTACTTTGTGCCAAGTTTTCAATAATTAACGCTCCTTTCAAACAGTGGGCCCAAACTGGGGCGCTTCTCCCCCTGGACTATCTTTCGGAGGTTCACACGCATGATTTCGAAATGGACGATCTGTATTCTCTTTGCACTGCTCGGAGTGAGCACGTTGCTCCAGGCCGCCGACGTTACCGGCTCCATTAACGGCGTCGTGAAGGATGCAAGCGGGGCGGTTGCACCAGGAATTGAGATCACCGTAACCAATACGGCAACCAGCGCAATCTTCCATACGAAAACAGATTCCAGCGGTGAATACTTCGTCCGCGATCTGGATGCCGGAGCGTACGAGCTAACGGTGCAAGCCCCAGGCTTTAAGAAGTTTTCCGCCAGCAACATCCGCGTGCAGGTGAATGAAGCGGCGCGCGTGGATATCGACCTCCAGGTTGGAAGTGTCGATCAAACCGTGGACGTATCCGGCTCAGTGGAGACGGTAGATACCACGTCCATGACCCTCAAGACCGTTATCGATCAGCAGCGAATTGAGGACCTCCCTCTGAATGGCCGCAATCCCGTTCAGTTGATGCAGCTGGTTGCCGGGGTGCAATACGATCCGCAAAACTCAAACGTCACCTCCGGAACCACCTATCCCGGCGTCTTCCCTGTCTCAGTCAATGGAGGCCGCGACAACACCACCAACTACATCCTCGATGGCGCGCAAAATAACGACCACTACAGCAACGCGCCCAATCCCATGCCGGATCCCGACGCGTTGCAAGAGTTCAGTGTGCAGACCAACTCATTCAACGCGGAATATGGCCGCAACGTCGGCGCCATTGTGAACGCCGTCACCCGCTCCGGCACCAACCAGCTCCACGGGTCGGCCTTTGAATACATCCGCAACAACGCCGTGAACGCAGGCAATTACTTTGCCCCTCTCAACCCCGATGGCAGCAAGCAAAGTGACGGGCTTAAGCGCAACCAGTACGGAGCCACGCTGGGTGGCCCGGTGCGCATCCCGAAAATCTACAACGGCAAGGACCGCACGTTCTTCTTCTTCTCCTACCAGGGAACCTCTACGGTCATCGCTCCTACCACCCAACAACAGGTAGTGCCTACCAACGCGCAACGGGCAGGGGACTTTTCCGCGCTGGGAACTCAGCTACACGACCCCTTCAACAATGGCGCGCCTTACCCGAACAACCAGATTCCCGCTTCGGAGTTCAATCCCGTCAGCGTGGCCTCGCTCAACACGTTTATCCCGGCGCCGGCAGCTGGAGGCCAGACCGTCTCCTTCGCCTTGCCTAATGACCTCACCGATAACCAGTTCCTGGTGCGCGGCGACGAAGTCGTTAACGATAAGCATCGTTTTATGGGAAGGTTTTTCCTATCCAGGGCCAATCAGCCCGCCTTCCTCGCTCCCGCCAATTACTTTGCTAATCTGCCCGGGGCGATCTGGCAAAACACCACCGTAACCGGCTCATGGACATATACGATCAGCCCCAATCTCCTTAACCAGGCGCTCGTCTCCTACAACCGCACCAACAACACCAACGCTCCCATTTACCCTCCCAAGGGTGTTGCCGCGTTGGGGTCGGACTACTACAACGACAAGATGCCCGAGATCTATTACGACGTGAGCGGATATTTCCTGCTCGACACTCAGGATACAAACTCCTTCTTCCGCGGCGAGGAACAGTACAGCGACACGGTCCGTTGGACCAAAGGAAAACACTCCTTAACTTTTGGCGGAGACGTTGGTCACGGAGTAGGCAACATCAACAATAACTACCGCGCCAACGGCTATTTCTCCTTTGATAGCTCGGCTCCTTTTACCGGAAACTCCCTGGCAGATTTTCTGGTGGGCAAGTTTTCCAATCTCGAGCAAGGCGTCGGCGAATACAAAAACACGATATTTAACCACGTTGATCTGTTTGCCCAGGATGACTTCCGCGTCACCCCGCGGCTGACGCTCAATCTCGGCCTCCGCTGGGATCCATTCTTCCCCTACACCGACGCCAACGGCAAGGTGGTTGCGTGGCGGCCTGGCCAACAATCGACCGTCTACCCCAATGCTCCGGAGGGGATCCTCTACGCTGGAGACCCCGGGCTTCCTCCCGGGGGCTATAACCGCGCATGGACGAACTTTGGTCCTCGCGTCGGCTTCGCCTGGGATGTGTATGGTAATGGCGCCACTGCGGTACGCGGCGGCTTCGGCATCTACTACGACACACCCAACACCATTTCCACCAATTCGCAGGCAGATCAGGCTCCCTTCGGAACGGTTGTCGAAATCAGCGGCGATTCGGCGAACAGCCTCACCAGTCCCTACGCAGGTAACACCAATCCGTTTCCTCAAAGCCCGAACCCGCCTCACAATGTCGCCTTTCTGCTTCCCGATGTTGCTTACGGATACACGCAAAGCATGCGCAATGCAGAATTAACCAGCTGGAACCTGACGGTTGAGCAACAACTACCGGCTCAGCTCGTTATGCGCCTTGCGTATGCGGGATCGAAAGGCACTCACCTTCCCAACCTGGTCGAAGGGAACCCGGCAATCTACTCCGAGGGCGCCACGACTTCTACCACCGACCAGCGCCGGCCCCTCTATCCAAACTTTGGTTCCAGCACCCTGGTTGAGGCCAATGGAAACTCCAACTACAGCGCGCTCCAGGCGACTATCCAACGTCGCTTCCTCAACGGCATCACCATCCTGGCCAACTACACCTGGGCTAAGTCCATAGATGTTACTTCCGCCAACAAGCAGACGGGACAAACCGCAACCGATCCCTTTAACCTCAACTTCGATCGAGCGGTTTCCGACTTTAATCATCCCCAGGTCTTTAGCTTCTCCGGGCTTTGGGATCTACCCATCCATCCAGAAAATAAGTTCGCGAACGCAGCGTTCGGAGGTTGGCAGCTCTCGTCCATTGTCTCCCTGACCAGTGGCGAGCCCTTCTCGGTATATAGCGGTGTGGATAACTCGCGTTCCGGTGTCGGCAGCGATCGTGCCGATCTGGTCAGCAGCCCCTATTTGGGCAACGGCCGCAGCAAGGCAGCGAAGGTAGCGGAGTACCTGGATCCTGCCGCCTTTGCTGTAAACGCGCTTGGCACTTTCGGAGATACCGGGCGCAACGCCTATTACGGGCCCGGCTTCGCCAGCACCGACGACGCGCTGCAAAAGGATTTTCACCTTGTGGAGCGGCTTTCTCTGATGTTCCGTTTTGAAGCCTTTAACGCCTTCAACCGTGGCAACCTCGAGAATCCCACGAACACCGTGGGTTCGCCCAATCTCATGGTGATCAGCACAGCCTTTGATCCCCGCATTCTGCAGGCCGCCGTTCGACTGAAGTGGTAGACCCAACCACGGGCCCGGAGTCTTCAACCTCCTGTCCCGTGATTGAGAGGAAGTAGTCATGGGTTCGAAAGCAGAAGGAGTTTCCTTGAGCGGAGGGGGGCTAGCCGTTAGCCATCCGTTTGATCCGCTCACCGCCGTTGAGATCGTAGCCGTCACGCGCATCCTTGAGGACCACTTCCAGTGGGGTGAGGACCTGCGGGTGGAGACGATCGATATTCAAGAGCCTGACAAAGACAAGGTGCGCCACTACACCCCCGAAACTGCCCCGGCGCGGGTGGCGCGCTTCCATGTATATCGGCGGGGAGCGATGGGCGTGTGGGATGGACTGGTGGATCTGGGCAGCGACAAAGTCATCTCGGCGCTTTTCAAAGAGAAGGCTCGACCGATGCTTGCCATCGCGGAAGTCCTGCAGATCGAAGAGACGGTTAAGGCCGACGCTCGCTTTCAGGAAGCACTGCGCCGCCGGGGGCTACTCGCTGAGCTCGAATACATGTGCGTTGATCCATGGACGACCGGCGACTTCGACATCCCCATCGAGCAAGGGCGCCGCGTGCTCAATTGCTTCATCTGGATGCGCATGTTTCCCCTGGACAATTTTTACGCTCATCCGGTCGAGGGGCTGCATGCGCTGATTGATGTGAGCACGCTGGAGGTGCTGGAGGTCCACGACCATTTCGAAGCCGGCGGCGATTACATTCCGGTTCCGCGTCTACCCTTAAATTACGACGCGGATCTTCTTACGGAGTTTCGCAAGCCGTCTTCCCGGCTCGATATCGTGCAGCCTGATGGTGCTGGTTTCGTGGTCCAGGGCAACCAGGTGACATGGGAAAACTGGGACTTCCGCGTAGGCTTCAATGGCCGCGAAGGATTGGTGCTTTACACCATCGGCTATACGCAGAACGCCAAACGGCGTCCCATCGTTTATCGCGCGTCTATTGCAGAGATGGTGGTCCCTTACGGCACCCCCGAGCGAAGCCACTATCGCAAAAATGTTTTTGACAGCGGCGAACTGGGCTTCGGCCGCATGGCGAACTCTCTGACCCTGGGCTGCGATTGCCTGGGGGTGATCCATTATTTTGATGCCGTGGTCGCGGATGTTTTCGGCCAGCCACGCACCATTGAACGTTGCATCTGCCTGCATGAGGAAGACGCCGGCATGTCGTGGAAGCATTTCGATATGCGTACCGGTCGCACCGAGGTGCGCCGAGCGCGGAAGCTGGTCATCTCTTCTATATCAACCATCGGGAATTACGAATATGCGTCGTATTGGTATCTGCACCAGGACGGGCGGATTGAATACGAGATGAAGGCCACCGGAATCATCAATACTGCGGGTTGCCGTCCAGGAGAACCGGGAAAATTCGGCACCGAGGTCGCGCCGGGTATCGTCGGCCACATCCACCAGCACATCTTTTCGGCCCGGCTTGATATGGAAGTGGACGGACCGAATAATACAGTCACCGAATGCGACACCATTGCGCTGCCGATAGGGCCGGAGAACCCGCACGGCAACGCCTACTTTGTGCAAGAGACAGCGTTGAAAACTGAGCTTCAGGCGCAGCGCGATTTCGATTTCTCAACCATGCGCTATTGGAGAATCACCAATCCCAGCACCACCAACTGGGTTGGCAAGCCAACAGCGTACAAGCTGGAGGCACGCTCACCTGTGCGGCCTTTTACTCATCCGGACGGTCCGTCGGGCAGACGGGGACGGTTCCTGCAGCATCAGCTATGGGTCACGCCTTACGATGTGAACGAGCGTTACCCCGCGGGCGAGTTCGTGAACCAATCGACGGGCGATGATGGCCTGCCGGCGTGGACAGCCAAGGATCGGCCAATCGAGAACACCGATCTGGTTCTGTGGCATAGTTTCGGACTGCATCATCTGCCGCGTCCGGAAGATCATCCAGTGCAGTCTTGCATTGCGTGCGGCTTCACACTTGCGCCGTCAGGCTTTTTTGATCAAAATCCGGTTATTGACTTGCCGCCCATCAAGAACACGGCGAGCTGTTGCACTCATTCGGCTTAGAGCGTACGAGGCGCATAAGACGGGCATCCGCAGCCTGCCTAGAAAAGTCGTCAAAAGCCTTCAGCTTTGCCATTGTTCAACTTCGCCAGGGCGACAAAGAGGCTAGTGCGCTCGGCCAGAGTGCCTACCTGAGAAGGTTTCCCTTGCCGCATGATGAGGTCCCCTTCCCAGTGCCCGCATGTTCGCACCAGCGTTGCCCGGATTTCCTACTATGCGGCACTCACCACGACCACGCATGCGGCTTTCTCCCAAAGAAAGCCGCAAGACGTTGCTCAACGCGACCAACCTCGACAGGAAATCCGGGATACGCGGCCGAAAAAGACAGGCGAAGCCCAACGACCGCTTTTGTTCATTAGGACCTGAGCAGAGCGCAGTGGAGGGCGGGCAAGTGCTTTCCGGTTTATGAGAAAATCGACCTATTGTCACAGCAATCTGAACAAACCCGCGTCCTGATTGTGCGGCTGGGCGCGATGGGCGATATTCTGCATGCCCTGCCGGCGGTTGCTGCTCTGCGCAGGGCCCATCCAAAGTGGTATCTGGGTTGGGCGGTCGAGCCTCGCTGGCTCGCTCTTCTCAGTGGAGACGGCGGCGAGATGCCGCTGGTGGATCGCACCCACCTGGTAAAAGCCAAAGAATGGGCTCGTGCTCCGCTGCGGGGAGAGACGCTGCGAGAGGTCGCCGCTCTGCGCCACGCACTGCGGGCTGAGCGCTACGATCTGTGCATCGATCTGCAGGGCGCAGTGCGTTCCGCTCTCGCCGGGCGGCTAGCCGGCGCCCCGCGGATGATTGGAGAAGACCAGCCGCGCGAGTGGGCAGCGCGCTGGCTTTTTGGCGAGCGGGTTGCGACCCACGGCGTGCACGTGATCGAGCAGGCTGTGGAAGTCTGTGCACGCGGCTGCTGGGGAGCCGCTTTCTCCGATTCTTCCCCCGCTACCAGTGCAATCGCGACGCAGAAGACGTGGGCGGATGGAGTGTTGCGACGGAGCTAGCCGGGCCAGCGGTTCTGCTGAGCCCAGGTGCGGGCTGGGGAGCGAAGCGTTGGCCTGCCGAGCGCTACGGAGCGGTCGCGGCGGAACTGCACGCCCAAGGCTTCATGGTCCTGGTCAACGCCGGCCCAGAGGAGCAGGGGATCGCTGCCGAGGTAGTACGCGCCAGCGGCGGTGTCGCCCGGGCGCCCGAGTTTACGACGCCCGGCTCAACTTTGGAGCGGCTGATCGCCCTGACCCGCCGGGTCTGCCTGGTCATCGCCGGAGACACGGGACCACTGCACCTGGCCTGCGCACTGGGCAAGCCGGTGGTGGGTATCTATGGGCCGACCGATCCCAAGCGGAACGGTCCCTTTGGGGTGCCCTTCCGGGTCCTGCGGCACCCGAAAAGCAAGCGCGACCACTCCCGGCACGCCGAGCCCGAGGCTGGTCTGCTGACCATTACGCCGCAGCACGTTGTGGAGGCAGCGAAATATCTGCTGGAGCAACAATGCTAGGCAACTGGAGCCGGGTGGCGCGGCGCATTCGCGTGCCGACGGGGTTTCTCTTTGCCGCTTTTTACCTTTGGAGAGCCCGCCCGAGCGTGGTTTCGCTGGCGTGGAGCCTGCTGCTGGTTGTGCCCGGGCTCCTCTTGCGCGCCTATGCCTCGGGCTACGTGAAGAAGAACGCGGAGTTGACCGTGACCGGCCCATACGCGTACACCCGCAATCCCTTGTACCTGGGCTCAGTTCTCATGGCTTTCGGTTTTGCCGCCGCCTCCCGCAGCCTGTGGATCACGCTG
This sequence comes from uncultured Acidobacteriaceae bacterium, assembly GCA_963815175.1. Taxonomy (GTDB): domain Bacteria; phylum Acidobacteriota; class Terriglobia; order Terriglobales; family Acidobacteriaceae; genus PALSA-350. The sequence continues at coordinate 321,352 of CAWFGM010000043.1, read as the reverse complement.
CTGCTGGCGCTCCTCTTCACCATCATTTATGTGCCTACCATCTACTCCGAGGAACAGTTTCTGCGCGCCACCTTTCCCGCATTTGCGAGCTACTCCCAACGCGTACCCCGCCTGCTGCCGCGGCTGACACCGGCGCGGATCCCGGGCGGAGAGGGTAGCTTTTCTGGGGCGCTCTATCGCCAACACCGCGAGTACAATTCACTTTTGGGTGCCTGTGCCGTTTACGCTGTACTGGTGGCCACGCTGTGGCTCCGCCATTGATTCCCCGGAGAGAGTGGACGGTGATACGGTATCCAAGACTTGTCGCGGTCATGGCCTGTGTCTGCGCGGTGCTGATCGCCGTCGGGCAGACGCTTCCTCCTTTGCTTCCCCCGGCAGCAAATTTCTCCTTCCCCGCCAAGCAAACCCTCACCTATGCCGTGGATTGGCGTGTTTTCCCCGCGGGTACCGCTACTTTCCACCTGGAGCAGGTGGGAGGGATGCAGCACGTGGTCGCCACCGGCGAGTCGATCGGCGCCGTGAACTTGCTTTTTCGCGTGAATGATCGCTTTGAGTCGTACTTCAACCGCACCACCGGTTGTTCCACCAGCTTTGCCAAGCAGCTCCAGGAGGGCAGGCGGCAGCTGGTCAGCACCCTGCGATTTCTTTCGAGCGAAGGCAAACAGGTTCTGGAAGAGAAGAATCTGGTCACGGGAACCAGCAAGCATCAGGAATCGCCGATTCCACCCTGCGTAACCGACCTGATGTCCGCGATCTTCTATGGTGGATCGCAACCGTTGCAGCCGGGAGGGTCCTTCCACATGCCGGTAGCCGACGCCATGCGGGTGGTCGATGTGACCATGAAGGCCGAGGCAAAGGAACAGGTGGTGACCCTGGCGGGAACGTTTCAGACCATCCGGGTGCAACCGATCGCCGATGCGGGCGTGGTCAAGAATCGCGGCAATATCTGGATCTGGTATACCGACGACGACCGTCGCATGCCGGTGCAGATGCGCGCCCGGCTCTTCTGGGGAACCATCACCATGCGCCTGGTAAGCATGGCGGCAAAGTAGCCCTACTGAAAGTAGCCTACTGAATGCGATAGCGTTCGCGCATCAACCGCTGCAGTCTCGGCTTATAGATGATGTTGTAAGCCAGCTCCTTATCGGGAAACATGGCCAGCGCGGCCCTCTTGCTGTCCGCCACCAACTCCGCGGCCTGATCTACGGTAAGGCTCCCATCCTGGCTGATCACTGACATAACCATGTCCATCATCATCTGCAGGCGGCGGATCTTGCGCTGTTCCTCCATCTTCTCCTGCGTGGATTGGGCGGATTGACCAGAATTGAGCGGTAGGGGGGAAGATTCGTCGTTGCGACCGGACTCGCGTGACCCCATGGGAAACCCTTCCTCCGATTTTTGGCATTCTCACTTCTACGCTGCCCAGTCGAGTCCAGCGATGTGCGGCTTTTCTTGAGGAAAAGTCGCGACGAGGCTGGTGGCTCTGCGTGCCCCAGAAGTGAAAATGCTTAAGCTTGCTTTGTTGCGAATCGTATAACGGAACCCGTGGCAGGGAAACACAAAAAGCTGTCCTTGAGGGCCGGGGGGACGTGTCCCCGCAGGTTACTTTACGCTAGGGATCCCTTGCCGCCAGGGGCTGTGCCGTCACCGTGCTGCCATCGAGATAGAAGGAGGTAGCGCCCAGGGCATCGGTGCGGAAGGTACGGACATGGTCGTCCTGCAGGCGACGGAGGATTTCCATTTTGGGATGGCCGTAGGGGTTGTGGTGGGCGACGGAGACGACGGCATATTTGGGCGCCACCGCAGCCAGGAAGCGCGGAGTAGTCGAGGTCTTGCTGCCATGGTGGCCGACCTTCAGCAGATCGGAGTGAAGCGACTCAGCCAGCATGCGCTGCTCACTGGCTGCCTGGGCATCGCCTTCGAGCAGGACCGAGGTTTGCCCGTAGGCGACATGGAGTACCAGGGAATCGTCGTTGCTGGCGGCAGGGCCGGGGGCGTAACCGGCTGGCGGGGCAAGCACTTCGACCTGGGCGCCGCCGAAAGCAAAGCGGTCGCCGGCAGCCATGGATTTGACCGGTATGTTGAGCCGGTGAGCCTCGGCCAGGAGCGCCTCGTAGGCGGGAATACCCGGGTTGTTGCCCACCCAAAGCGCCCGCGGACGAAAGTTTTGCAAGACGGAGGGCATGCCACCCATGTGATCGCTGTGCGCGTGGGTGAGCGCGACGGCATCGAGCCGCCGGATATTGCGGGACCACAGGACCGGGGAGACGACGTCTTCCCCGATTTCAAAGTTGGCGTTCGAGGCCTGGGCGCCCCCAATGGGCCCCCCGGCATCGATGAGCAGGGTTTTCCCCTGGGGCGAGACCAGCAGCAGAGAATCGCCCTGCCCGACATCGATGGCGGTGACCTCGAGTACGCCGGGATGGTAGGCGAGCGCTCGGGGATAAAAGACACACGCAGCGGAACAGGCCAGCGCAAGGATCAGGAGCCCACCACGGGGAAGCGGCTATTGCGTGCAGCCCATACCGCCAGGCCGATCAGCCAGCATGCCGGCAACGATGGCGAGGATCCCCGGGCTGGAGAGGCGAATGTCGCCCGCGCCCATGGTGCTGAAGAGCTGCACGATTCCGTTGATGGCATGCAGGAGAGCCGCAGTAACCGCCGCCGGCACGATAGCCAGAGAGGGCCACAGAAGTAGCGTGGAAAAGGTGATGAGGGCGGAGGGGAGCGCCAGCCCGATCAGCGGCACCACCAGCAGATTGACCGGTAAACCCAGAGCCGTGACCCGGTGGAAATAGATGGCCATCGGAAGGGACATGGCCAGTTCGATCAACGCCGAGACCAGCAGTAGCTCGAAGCTGCGCAGCGTGAGACGGACGAGGGCGGGAGGCAGGAACCGGGCGAGGCGGCGGCCGATAAGCGGCTCGCAGGTGGTCGGCGACGAGCCTCAGGGTAACGCGAAACTGCGCCAGCCTGGGAGGCAGGCTGGGGTCGATGGCGACCAGCCTCAGGTTCCGCGCCGCCTGCAGGTAGGGGCCAAAGGTGTGCTCGGCGACAGGAACAGCGACCCCGGCGACGATCAGCACCGAGAGCAGCGTCATCTGGAAGCTCGCCCCGGCAAGTGATCGAGGATCGAGCGCGAGCAGGCAGACGGCCGCAAAGCCGATGGCGTTGAGGCTATTGCGTTCCCGGAAGAGCAGGCGCGCGAGCAGATAGAGCGTCACCATCCAGAAGGAGCGCTGCACCGGTTCGCCGAAGCCGGCGAGCAGCGCGTAGCAAAAGGAGCACGCGATGGTCACGGTAGTCGACCAAACGCGGGGCAGCCGCAGCAGCGCGGCCAGACCGAAAATGCATGCCGCGAAGATCGCCAGGTGCATGCCGGAAACAACCAGCAGATGAAAGGAGCCAGTGCGTTCAAAGCCCACTCGGGCCTGGTGATTCAGATAAGTGCGGTCACCCAGGATCATGGCGCTCAGCATGCCCGCGTCTTCGTGGCTGAGCAGCAGCCATCGCGGCAGCCGGGATGCCGTCGTAGAACCGGCGAAATCGATCAAACGCTGGCTGCCGGCCTCCTGCACGGAATGCAGCCAGCAGGCAAAGCTGAACCTGGCGGGTGCGTGAAAGAACGTAACGCCGGAGGCTTTCAGCGAACCCACCACGCCGATGCCTTGCTGGCGTAGCCAGGCGGTGGCATCCCACACCCCGGGGTCGAGATAGCGCTCAGGCAGATGCATAGCGATCAGGGTATGGACATGGTCCCCGCAGTGGATCGCCGGGAATGATTGATTGGCGGGGCCGTAAAGAGTAGCCCGCAGACCGCCTCGAACCGGGCGGCCATCCGCGGAGGTGACACGCAGATCGAGACTCTCGCTCTGTTCTTCCCTTGTGATGTTGCCAAACGGCAGAGTGGATTGCGTAAGCCGGATAGGCGTGGTCCGGGTAACTTCACCGTCGATCATGGTGGCCCCGCCGGCGTCCCCTATCAGGCTGAGTTGTGTCTGCGGGTCGGGGGCGGGCTCGATTTCGCTGAGCAATAAGCCCAGCAGCACCCAGGTGCACGCTAACGGAAGCAGTGCGACGCGGAGCGCTTTCCGCGCCGCCAGCAGGGATAGAGGAACGAGCAGCAGGACGCCACTGATAAGTACTCCGGAGGCGAACCAGTAGTACTGAGCCACGATGATGCCGGCGGAGAGCCACAAGGCGGCGTAGAGAGCGGGCGCGGTGGCGAAGGAAAGCTGTTCGAGGCTTCGACTTCTGACCACGGCTTCTCCTGACCCAGATGGGTGTGAAACCGGCGTGCCGTGGAAGCGAAGTGGAGGGACCTGCGGTTTCGGGCTAATCATCCCACAAGCCTTACAGCGGCCAACACATTAATTACGCTTCATGAAAGTTACAATTTCCATGTGGAAGGTTTGTGGAAAAAGATCCGCCATATGAATCGTCTGCACGGAATACTCGAACTGTAACAGTGACTGCAAATCGCGAGCCAGCGTCGCTGGATCGCAGGAGACGTAGACGATGTCGGGAGCGCCGATACTTCCCAGGTGCTCACATACCTCCTTACCCAGGCCGGCGCGGGGTGGATCGAGCAAAATGAGTTCGGGCTTCGCCCGCATCGGACCGCGGGTCTGGCTGCGCAGGAAATCCAGTGTGCTGGAACGGACAATGCGGTGTGCCTTTCCGGCAAGGTTATGCGTCAGATCGTCAGCCGAAAATCCAGTGGATTCTACCGCGGTTACGTTTTCGAAGTTGAGCGCCCGCGCAAATAATCCGGCGCCGGAATAGAGATCCCAGGCTGTGCGACCCGATCGTTTTTCGCCGTCGCTGTTCTCCACCGCCAGCTGCAGCAATCCGGGCAGCAGGAAGCGATTGACTTGGAAAAAGCCCCCCAGGCTCGCTTGATAGGAGTGTCCGGAGACGGTGTAGGTGAGAGAGCGCTGGCCCCAATGCATCATCTCGCCCTGCGCCAAAAGCCCTACCCCGGTGAGTACTGGCAGTTGCGCATGAAGCAGTTCAGCGAACGCTTCGAGGGTCTGCTCACGCAGTCGCGCCGGTTGTCGATGTGCCCGGGCTCCTGGCCATAGTGAGACAAGCAACTGATCCTGCTCATCGTTGGTAAAGAATTCCACTTCCTCGCACAGGCTCTCGAGGCCGGCCTCCGCGCCAATGCGCGTGGTCGCGGCGACCGCTTGTTCAAGAACGGGAGCAGCGATGGGACAGTGCGTCACCGGGAGCAGATCATGCGATCCGCGCCGGCGATAGCCCAGCGCCCGCTTCATCACGTGTAGGCGAATCCGATTGCGATAACCCCATGGCGGCCCTGTCAGGCTGCCGATCTCGGCGCGGAAAGGGACGTGCGCTCGCGCCAACGTCTCCTTCAGGATGTCGAGCTTCATCTGCAATTGGCCGGCCGCGCTGGCATGCTGGTATTGGCAGCCGCCGCAGCGGGGAACATATTCGCAGCCGGGTAGGGCTCGCTCCGGCGAGGGTTCGAGTATGGCGTCGAGTTCGCCGGTCGAGAAGCTGCGGCGGTCCGCCGCGATGCTGGCTTCCACCAGTTCGCCGGGCAGCGTTCCAGGAACAAAGACTGTCTTGCCACCCGATGCGGACTCGTCCGCGGGAATCCGCGCCAGGCCGTCGCCTCCGTAGACCGCCTTCTCGATGCGCAGCTTCATGCCTGGCTCATATAGAACAGGCTGAGCCGTGGCAAGTTGAATTTCTCCAGCAGCCGCTTGTGCAGAAATTGCTGCTCCACCTGTCGTATTTGCATTGCGGGCATGCGGCTGCGGTAAGGAGCCAGTTCGGAGCCGGCCTGTTGACGCAGCGCCAGCAACACGGCTTCCGGGGTGGTGGTGAGGAGGATGGCGAAGAGCTTCTCTTCGAGCACGGTGAGGGATTGCTCCAGCTCTTCGAGGTGCGGCAATTTGCCTCTCACCTCGACGGCGAGCGCCTGGAGGCGATCGGCGATCTCGGTGAGTGATCCACCCTGTGGGGCGGCATGGAGCTGCTCCGCTGCTGCTTCCAGATGGCCTGCGATCCGTTCCTGTTCGAAGCCCTGGTTTGCAGCTTGGCCCGCGGGGCTTGTCCGGGCAGGGGCAGCTCCAACAGCGGCCTCCTTCATCTCTTCCATGGCAGAGATCACTTCCTGGGCGCAGTAAGCCAGGCCGTTCACCCGCCGCACGCGGGCCTTATTCTTCCGCGCGTCGTATTTATCGAAGGCGGCGTCGATGCCCTTGATTACCGCTGCCAGTGGGATGCCGGCCTCGCGCCAGGTTTCGATCAGTGCCCAGTCGATCGTGGAAAGCAGAAGCAGCGAGCCGCGGCGGCGCTGGAAGTGCTCTTCAATCTCAGTAAAGTAGTTGAAGTAATTTTGCACGACTGGCGTCAGGCGTGCTTTCCGGCAGCTTCGCTATGGCTGTGCTTGACCTTGGTCACGCGGTTGCGTTCGTAGATCAGGCGCAGCCCGTCGAGCGTGAGCATGTCGTCGACGGTTTGGATAAACCTTGAATCGTCGACGATGAGGTGGGCCAGGCCGCCGGTGGCAATGATCTTCGGAGCCGGCGAGTCCGGGCCCCGGGTCTCGTTCACAATGCGCTCCAGGATGCCATCCACCAGGCCGATGTAACCGTAGTACAGCCCGCTCTGGACCGCCGCGACCGTATTGGTGCCCACTACCTTGGCCGGCTTCTTTACGTCCACCCGGGATAATCTCGCGGCGCGCGCGAAGAGCGCTTCGGCAGAAATCGCGAGACCCGGAGCAATCGCGCCACCCATGTATTCGCCCTTAGCCGATACCAGGTCGAAGGTCGTGGCGGTGCCGAAATCGACCACAACGCAAGGACCACCGTAGCGCGCGAAGGCGGCCACACTATTTACCAGGCGATCGGCGCCCACTTCGGTGGGGTTATCGACCAGGATGGGCATCCCGGTCTTGATGCCGGGTTCCACAAACATGGGCTTTATGTTGAAGTATCGCTCGCACACCTGGCGGAGAGTCGACTCGAGCGGCGGCACGACGGAAGAGATGATGATGGCCGAAACCTCGGTGGCTTCCACCTTCCGCATGGCGAAAAGGTTGAGAAAGAGCACGCCATATTCGTCGGCCGTCTGGGTTCGGAGTGTGCTGACGCGCCAGTGCGTGATCAACTCATCGGAGGCGACGCGATAAAGGCCGAGGACGGTGTTGGTGTTGCCTACGTCGAGGGTGAGCAGCATAGAGTCCCCGTCATTCATCCCGGACGCCACCGGAGTGTACGGTGCGAAGGTCCTGGGCTGTGCGCACCTGGAGAAAACCGCGCGCGTCAAGGCCGGCAGTGACGCCCGAGTAGCCGGGGCCCTCGTCTACGTGCACGCGCCTGCCGCGAATCCAGGTAGACGCGCCTTCCAGGCGGCTAAGGATGTTCAAGGCCGCGCTGGTTGTGTCCGCACTGAGCGCTTGTGCCTCCCGGTAAAGCGATTGTAGCAAAGCAATCAGCAAGTCCTGCCGTGCCCACGACCTGCCGGTTTCGCTGCGCAGCGAGGAGGCGATGAGTGCCAGCTCCCGGGGAAAGCTTTCCTGGTGAACGTTGAGGCCGATGCCCACCACAGCATGGCGCACACGCGTGACCTCAGCGTTTAGCTCGGTCAGAATGCCGCAGAACTTTCTCTTGCCGAAGAGCAGGTCGTTGGGCCAACGGATATCGGCCTCGAGCGAAGTAACCTCGCGCACCGCCTCACGCACCGCGAGACCTGCGGCCAGCGAAAGCCAGAGGATATCCGCGGGCGCGACGCGCGGACGTAGAAGGACACTGACATAGAGACCGGCTCCCCGAGCGGAGTGCCAGCTGTGTGCGCCCCGGCCGCGTCCCGCCGTCTGCTCGTCGGCCAGGTAAACCATACCTTCCGGCGCGCCCTCGTCGGCCTCACGCATGGCCAATACGTTGGTGGAGTGGATGGAAGGGAAGAAGCGAATCTTGCCGGCGAACGCCAATCCAGCCAAGGCCACGTCGATCGCGGGCAGATCGTAAGCATCTTCTTGAGCTGGATTAATCAATGGGAAAAACCAATATGAGCATCCTGATCTGTCAACCAACGTCGGGTGCCCCATTGCGAGTCTTGAAGTCCTAGAAAATATCCGTGGTTACCCGCATGCTCAGCTCAACCGCAGCTGCGGATTGTGTCAGGGCGCCAATCGAAATGAAATCCACTCCGCCAAGGGCATATTTGCGGATATTTTCGAGCGTGATGATGCCACCTGACGCTTCGACTGGGATGGTAAGCCCCCGCGCGCGTACGATGCCGACCGCCTTTTTGGTCTCTGTTAGAGACATGTTGTCTAATAGGAGAGACTCCACGCCACCGTCCAGGGCCTGCTCCAACTCTGCCAGGTCGCGAATCTCGCATTGCACTGTCTGGCCGGGCGTGCGCGCGGCAAAGGCGCGGGCCAGAACCTTGGGAATGCCTCCGCCAAGCCCGATGTGATTGCTCTTGATCAGAATGCCGTCGGAAAGATCGAGCCGATGACTCTCGCCACCGCCGCAACGAACAGAGTACTTATCCAGTACGCGCAGGCCGGGAACCGTCTTGCGCGTGTCCAGTACCTTCGCTTTCGTGCCGGCTACAGCGTCCACATACTTCCGGGTGCAGGTGGAGATGCCGCTCATCCGCTGCATCAAGTTCAGGATGACGCGCTCGCAAGCCAGAATGACGCGAGCATTGCTCCGAATCACGGCCACCGCCTGACCCTTCTTGACCCGGACACCGTCGAACATCTCGGGGTGATTAATGACTTCAAAACGGCTCGAGGTTCTCTTGTCGAGCCGGAGGAAGATCTCCAGAAAGCGGGGAATGCAACCTAGCCCGGAGATCACGCAATCCTGCCTGGCGAAGACCGTACCCGACGCCCGCAGGCCGGGTTCGATGGTCATGGCCGTGGTGACGTCGTTGGTCGCCCGATCCTCTACCAGCGCTTGTTCCAGGGTGGCTTCAACGCGCCTGCTCTTCCAATCCATTGGCCTTCCTTATTGGGCCTTAGTGTCGCAGTCCAGGCTATCGAGCGCAGAACGTGTCTTGGGGATCAGCACGCTCAACTCGGCGGCGCGGCGCCGCAGTCCTTCTACCACGCTCGCCGGAGCCTTGGCCAGGAAGCCCTCGTTCGCCAATTGGCGATCGGCATTCGATTCTTCCTTCTCAAAGCGTGCCAGCTCTTTCGTCAGACGATCGCATTCCACCGCAACATCGATCGTACGCTCATAGATGACGGCCACGTCGAATCCCGGAGCGGAGCGAACACCCGCGCCTTCCGGCATGGCATCGACAAACTCAATGGCCGAGACCTTGGCCAGGCGGCCGATGATGTCGCTATTCTCTTCAATGCCCGCTCGCTCCGCAGGATCGACCCGCAGCAGGATGGGCACTGCGGCCTTCTCTTCCACTCCAAGCTTGCGGCGCATATCGCGCACCGCGACGATCAGCTCCTGCATCCGCTCCATCTGTTGCTCAGCCGCGCTATCGACGAGGTTTGGCCGGCCCTGAGGATAGCGTGTAAGCGCGATCGACTTGTCCGGAACACGATTTTCGTGCAGCGCCTGCCAGATCTCCTCGGTGATAAAAGGCATAAAGGGAGACAGAAGACGCAGGGCCGACTCGAAAACATTCAGCAGCGTAGCCAGCGCCGAGCGCACCGGGGTGGTAGGACCGCTGAAATCGAGACGTAGCTTGACCACCTCGAGGTACCAGTCGCAGAAATCGCCCCAGAAGAAGCTATAGAGCGTGTTGGCTGCCTCATGGAAGCGATATTCCCCCAATGCCGCGTTGATTTCACCGGCAGTGCGATGCAGGCGGGAGAGAATCCATCGGGCTTCGAGTGGGTTGCTTGTACCCCCGGCCGGACTCTCCGCAAGCCGGCTCAAATCGACCGCGATGCCGGCCCCCGCCGCCCTCTCCATCTGCATGAAGATGAAGCGTGCTGCATTCCAGATTTTGTTGGCGAAGGCGCGATAGCCGTCGGTGCGCTCCTCGCTGAAAGCGATGTCCGTACCAGGCGCTGCCATCGCCGCCAATGTGAAGCGCACGGCATCCGTTCCGAAGCGTTCCACCACCTGGATGGGGTCGATTACGTTGCCCTTGGTCTTGGACATCTTCTGCCGGTCCGCATCGCGCACCAGCGCATGGATGTACACCTCACGAAAAGGCACCGCGTCCTTCAGGGTGCGCTTGCTGCCGTCGGCCAGTGGTTCCTCCAGCATGAAGTGGCAGCCCAGCATGATCATGCGCGCGACCCAGAAGAAAAGGATGTCGAAGCCGGTGACCAGTAAGCGGGTCGGATAGAACGAGTCGAGATCCGGCGGGTGCTCGGGCCAGCCCAACGTTGAGCAAGGCAGGAGCCCGGAGGAGAACCAGGTGTCCAGAACATCTTTCTCCTGCTCGATGTGGGCGCTGCCGCAGTGGGCGCAGACCTCGGGGGTGGTGCGCGCAACGGTAATTTTGCCGCAGGCAGCGCAGTGCCAGGCCGGAATGCGATGGCCCCACCACAGTTGGCGCGAGATGCACCAGTCGTGAATGTTACGCATCCACTCGAAGTACGTCTTGGAATATTGTTCCGGCGTGAAGCGGATGAAGCCTTGCTCCACCGCGGCAATAGCCTTGTCGGCGAGCGGCTGAATCCTGACAAACCACTGCGTCGAAAGCAAGGGCTCAACCACGGTCTTGCATCGGTCGCACTTGCCGATGGAATTCACGTGCTCGCGTACCCCTGCCAGCAGCTGCTGCGCTTCCAGATCTGCCAGGACCCGCTGCCGCGCCTTGTAGCGGTCGAGACCGGCATACGCACCCGCGGCGGCATTCATGTGCGCTGTCTCGTCCATGACGCTGATCGAAGGCAGCCCATGGCGTTGCCCCAGGGCAAAATCGTTGGGATCGTGCGCAGGCGTCACCTTAACCGCGCCGGTACCGAAGTCGCGGCTCACCCAGGTATCCGTCACGATAGGAATCTCGCGTCCGGTCAGCGGCAGCCGCAGCATCTTGCCGTGGAGGTGAGCATAGCGTTCATCGTCGGGGTGAACGGCGACTGCCACGTCGCCCAGCATGGTCTCCGGCCGGGTGGTCGCCACGGTGACGAAGCCGGCTTCTCCCACGATGGGGTAGCGGATCTCCCATAGCTTGCCCTGCTGCTCCTCGTGGATCACCTCCAGGTCGGAGATAGCGGTCTGGCAGCGGGGGCACCAGTTGACGATATAGGCGCCGCGATAAATGAGCCCCTGCTCATAGAGCCGGACGAAGGCCTCGCGAACCGCTGCGGAGCGGGGCGCATCCATGGTGAAGTACTCGCGCGACCAGTCGACGCTGGTACCCAACCGGCGCATCTGGTCGAGGATGGCGGCGCCGTAATGCTGCTTCCATTGCCAAACCCGTTCGACAAAAGCTTCGCGGCCCAGCTGCTGGCGCGTTTTGTGCTCTTCGGCAAGCTGGCGCTCGACCATCAACTGCGTGGCTATGCCGGCGTGATCAGTGCCCGGGAGCCAAAGAGCCAGATCTCCGCACATGCGGCGCCAGCGAGTGAGGATGTCCATCTCGGTGTGCTCCAGCATGTGCCCCATGTGCAGCCGCCCGGTGACATTCGGCGGGGGCAGCAACATGGTGAAGATGGGCGCAGAGGAAGCGGCTTCCGTGTGAGGAATGGAAAAGAGATCTTCTTCGACCCAGTAGGCTGCCCAACGATCTTCGATGGCAGCCGGGTCGTAGGCTTTGGGCAGGTCACGAGGCATGGGCGTTTTCTTTCAACACCATTGAAGGGTACAGGCTTCCCAGTTTGCAGAAAAACTGTTCCCGAGGGGTACGATCTTCAGATCGTACGTAAATGCTTTGCAATGAGTCCGGCTTTAGCCGCTGAGGGGCGATTTCCTTCGCCTGTCACGAGAAGCAGCACTTTTTCCTCGGCCTCTTCAGTCCGTACAGAAACCCGCTCCGTTGACGTGGCTTTACTGCTTGCGGGAAAACTCATGTTTTGTGTCAAAGCACGACTTTAGTCGGGCCGTAAACGGCTGACGATAGGACGGGCTTTAGCCTCTGAAGTTTCTTCGCATCCTGTTCAACCCCTGAGGGAGGCGAAGCCCTAAAATGGGTTGAGCTTGTCGAGGCCCTTCTTTTTCTTGTGTTTGCTGGAAGACTCGTCGCTTTGATCAAACTTGGGCGCCGGCGTCTTCTTTTTTGATTTGCCATTGGTGGCGCCGGCATCGGTGCCCGTCTGCACCTGGGCAGCAGTCCCGCTTTTCACATCGTTGGTCTGCGCCGGAGCCTCGGCCGCCTTCTCCACCGGAGGCAGGGGCTGATTGTTCGTCGGGCCCACCGTTGCCAATCCGCCTTGGTTCTGCGCGCCTGGACACCCGCAGCCGCAGCCGCCGTGGCTGCGCCTTCCGACGTAACCGGCGGCCCTACTGGCGCGCCGGGTGCGCTGTGGTGGGTGGGGCAGACGTGGGCGGTCCCGATTGGGCGGGAGCCGCGCCCGTGCTGCCTTCACCGGTACTGACGATGCTGGCTCCGATAGCCGGTCCGCCGCCCGCGGGTGCGCCGTTGTCAGCTGAGGGCACATTCTCCAATTGCAGCGGTAGAGCCCGCTGTCGGCTCGGGCGCCGCAGCAGCTCCATTGGCCACTGCAGTAGTCCCCGGCGGCCCAAGCGGAGCTGGAGCGGGCAGCGGCTGGTTGTTGAGAGCCGCGGTAAAGAGCGCGGTGTCACGCTTACGAACTTCGGGCGCCGTGATCGCTGGAGGGTCGGTCAGCGTCGGTTCCCCAATACGCGCGGCATTCACAGTCACCGGGCCGCGCTTTACCAGCAACAGCGCACGATCCTTAAAGGTGATACCCTGTACGGCTTTGCTCTTCGGCTTCGCTGTTCGCGAGTTCTTCCTTGGTAGGTTCGGGCACCGCGCGATTGAGCGCGATCAGGCGTTCCCGGGCATCTTCCACATGAGCAGCCATGGAATAGTGCGTGACCACGCGGGCATAGGCATCCGCGGCCTGGTCATCGTAGGCCTTCATCAGTTCCTGCTTGGCCTTGGCATTGATCTGGGTAAGGCCCTGAACGTAGCGGGCTTCCGCCGCATATGCGTCTCCCAGGCCAATCAGCGCCAGGTCGCTATGGCTATAGAGCGGGTAGGTGTCGGTAACCGTCTGCAGGCGGGCGATGGTCGCCGCCCAGTTCTCGTGCGAGGCGTAAAAGCTCCCGACCTGGTACTGGCGCTCGGCCAGAACTTCCTGCACTTCCCGCAGCCGCTGCTTTGCCCGGGGAACAAAGGTCGAATCGGGGAACTGCTGGATCATGGTGCGGTATTCCTGCTCGGCTTGCTCGGCATTCTTGGGGTCGCGGTCGGGTTTCTCCATCTGCATGTAGTAGATGTCGGCGACCTTCATCTGGGCCTCGGCGGCTTCGGGCTGGTTGGGGAAGAAGGTGATGAAGTCCTTATATTCAGCCTCCGCCTGGGTCAGCGCGGCGGTGCCCCCTTCCTTGAACCAGCTATCGCCGACCAGCAGCTTGGCGCGCATCTGGTACTCGGATTCCGGGTAGGTATTCAAAAGCGTCTGCAGATCCAGGCGGGCGACGTCAAACTTGCCCTTCTTCATGGCCACCAAGGCCTTGTCGAAGAGCTCCTTATCCGGCTGCTTCGAAGTGCGGCCGGCGAGCGGATCGTCGGGCGTCGGCTTGGTCGCCGGTTTGGAAGGCTTGAAGATGCCGAACTGAGCGGGCGCGGGGAGCGCGCAAAGCAGACACAGGGTGAAGAACCGGAATAGGAAACGCTGCATAGCACCTCATGGGCAGATGCTTCGGCATGGGGCCAGACGTCCAACCAGCAGTGGTGCCCTGCCACCGCCGGTTCGTATTACCTCAATGTTAAATGGCGGCAGCCCGTGCGGAATGGAAATTTTGGCCTTGGCGGCGCTGTTCGGCCTCCTGCGCCAGGTTTAGCAGTGTCCGGGCCTCTTTTTCGGGGTGTCCGGAGTCAAAAACGGCACTTCCGGCCACCAGCAGGTCCGCTCCTGCTTCGACCACGGATGCGATGGTTTCGTGAGCAACGCCCCCATCGACTTCGATCCTGTAGTTGAGGTCAAGTTCGGCCCGCAGTTCCGACCAGCCGCCTGATCTTGTCCAGTGAGAACTGAATGAATTTTTGGCCGCCAAAGCCCGGATTCACGCTCATCACCAGCACGTGGTGAACCATAGGCAGGATTTCGATCAGAAGATCGACCCGGGTCGCCGGATTGATGACCACTGCCGGCTCCATCTCATGCTGCGCGATCAGCTCCAGGGTGCGGTGCAGGTGTCGGCAGGCCTCGTAGTGGACGCTGATCCAGTTGGCCCCGGCATCGGCAAACTCGGCGATGAAGTCGTCGGGATTCTCGATCATCAGGTGGCAGTCGAGCGGCAGGTTCGTGACCTTACGCAGAGACTTGACCACCGGAGGCCCCATGGTGAGGTTGGGGACAAAATGGCCGTCCATGATGTCGATATGGATAACAGAGCCGCCACCGCGCTCGGCGGCCTCAATTTCCAAGGCCAGCTTCGAGAAATCGGCAGAGAGGATGGATGGCACCAATTCAACCATGATTACCCCTCAACAGCCCTCAGTGTAGCAGGAGTCCGGCTGTAACTTGGGCCGCCGCCACCAACTGACGGGTGGCGGCGGGAGTCAAGAGCGGGGTTTTCACGCGCCCTAAGCGTGCCATTGGATCGGCGGCTTGGCCAGCTCTGCCGGGTTGGCGCTATTGGCCTTAGCCGCGACCCGCGAGATAGCGCGCAGCAGTGGCTTGCGGGCCACCTCCCCATCCGCTCCGGCAAAGATCATCTCCCCCGTAGACCGCGCCGAAGGCCGGTAAAACCATTGAGTGAACAACGCCAGGTGGTCCGATAACGTCTGCGAAGACACCGGTCTTCGGGGCAGTCTGAGCAAGCGTCGACAAAGCCTCCTCGAGCCGCGCCTCCAGTCGATCTTTCGCGGCTACGACAGGCGTACCTTCCAAGGGAACAGGCTCCAGGGCAAAGGGATGAGCAAACAGGGAACTGGACCCCGAGCGCTCATTCGCCAGCCGCATACCAACGATGGAATAGAGCGCCGGCCCACTCCACACTCCGCGGCGCAGAGCGAAAAGCGCGACCTGGTCAAGCTCAGCCGATGGCTGCACCAGGATGCCGGAAAGTTGAGCCAGCGGATGAACCGCCTCGCTGGCCAGGTGGGCTACGCTCTGCACCTTCTGCATCCGCTGATGGAGGGTCGCAGCCGTTCAAACTCCATCGCCTCCGAGGCGGCGTTGCGCTCGCCCTCCAGCTTGGCGAGCATGGAGGCGCCGCGGGTGGAGAGAAAAGCAAACACCTCCGCCGACTCCTGCCGGTAACGCTCGTCGGAGCACCCTTTGTAGCAGGGGGCAAGGCACATCTTCATCTCGGAATAAACGCAGCCGGGAAAGGCCGGATCGGGGTTCAGATCCTCCGTGCAGCGGCGCAACAAAAACAGGTTCAACATCTCATCCGCGTACCGCTCGGCCGCCGCGCGCGAAGGAAACGGACCGAAAAGAGCGTTGGCCGCTGTCTTGCTGATCTTGGCCGTCACGTAAACCCGCGGATAAGGATTGTCGACCGACATCCGCAAGAAGACCGGAGGGCGAAGGCGAAGTCGCTTTTTCGCCCGGTCACCAAAGGCGCGCAGGGACGCCTGATAGAGGCACAAAGAGGACTCGAACTCGGAGCCGGTGACCGTGTACTCAATATGGTCGACCATGTGCGCCAGTTGCAGGCGCTTCGTGCGGGGCGGTTCATTCTGCCCGTCGCCGGTTTGGGGTCCGCGCAGAAAGCGCATCAGACCGCGGCGCAGGTTGGGTGTCTTGCTCAGGTAAGGTTCGGCTGCCGGATCGGCCGCACACAAAGCAAAAACCGCCGGAGCCTCAGGGAGGCCGCTCAGGCTGGCGCGGGGATCAGCCGGATCGAAGCGGATGGAGTTGGCTAGACCGGCTCTCATAGGCCCCCGGAAGACTCATTCGCCGGGCCGTCTTCGCCCGACGAGATGATTATTCCCCGGCGATGGTCATTCCGTCGATGCGCAGGGTGGGTGAGGCAACCGACCCACGAAATTCCAGGTCGTCGGCGATGGCGGTGACGTTGTTCAGCATCTCCTTCAGATTGCCGGCGATGGTGACTTCTTCCACGGCGAAAGTCAGCTCCCCGTTTTCAATCCAAAGACCAGCAGCGCCACGGGAGTAGTCGCCGGTCACCATGTTGACGCCGAACCCCATCAGCTCCGTGACATAGAAGCCCAGCTTTGACGTCGGCTAGCAACTGCTGCGGGGCAATCGTGCCCTTTTGAAGAAAGAGGTTGCCGCCGCCGATGCCGGGAGTCCCGGCCAGTCCGCGCGAGGCATTCCCCGTGCTCTGCATATTCAGTTTGCGCCCGGTATAGGTGTTCAACAGGTAGTTCTTCAGGACGCCATCTTCGACGATAACAGTTCGTCGTGTGGGCAGACCTTCTCCATCGAACGGCGATGTTCCAAAGAGGCCGGGTAGAGTGCCGTCATCAATGACAGTTACGTTGCGGCTGGCGACCTGCTGCCCCAGCTGGTTGGCCCAGAAGGAAGCTCCACGATAAATGCTGTCTCCATTGGCGGCTTCAAAGATATTGCCCACAAGCGACCGCGCAATCTCCGGCGCAAAGACGATGGGTACCCGTTGGGTGGGGACGCGGCGGGCATTCAGGCGGCGTAGCGTCCGCCGTGCCGCTTCGGCGCCAATACTTTCAGGAGACTCCAGCCGGGCCAGCGTGCGCGCGCTGGAGTACCAATAATCCCGCTGCATGCCACTTTCTCCGTCTCCGCGATAGGCATGGCGGAGAGCGAGCAATAAGACCGGCGATACTCACCCACAAAGCCGCGCGAATTGGCCATCACCTTGTGCCCCGTTGCCGCGTCAAAGCTGCCGCCATCACTTTTTTTCAGGCGAGGATCGGCAGAAAGCGCCGCGGCCTCGGCGCGCCGTGCGTATTCAATCCGCTGCGCCGCGGGCAGCCCATAGACGTCTTCGTAGTAAAGATCAAGATTCCCCGATAGTTGTCCCATGGCACTTGCTTCCGGCAGGCCGGCAAATGGATCCTCGGAAGTGACCTTGGCCAGATCGATGGCGCCGGAGACCATGTGGGCCAGCCCCGCTTCGGAAAAGTCGCTGGTGGAGGTGTTCGCCGTGCGATAGGCCCCGCTCGGGCCCATAAAGACGCGCAGACCGATGCCCCGCGCGCCAGACTCCTTCAGCGTCTCCACTTGCCCCAGGCGCACCAGGGTGGAGAATTCGTCACCTTCACGGATCACTACTTCGGCTTCGGTGGCTCCTGCGCACAGCGCGCGCTCGACTACATCGGCTGCCAGCTGCTGCAGTTCCGTTTTACTTGTTGCCGCGGGGATGGGTGTGGCTGTCGACATTATCGGCCTGTGCCGCCCACGGTCATGCGGTCCAACTTGATAGTGGGCATACCCACGCCTACCGGAACACTCTGCCCGTCTTTGCCGCAGGTCCCGATGCCTTCGTCCAGCGCGAGATCGTTACCTACCATGGATACGTATTTGAGCGCCTCCGGTCCATTGCCGATAAGCGTGGCGTCGCGTACCGGAGCGGTAATCTTGCCGTCTTCGATCAGGTAAGCCTCCGAGGCGGAGAAGACAAACTTGCCGCTGGTGATATCCACCTGGCCGCCGCCGAAGTTCACCGCGTAGAGTCCTCGCTTCACGCTGCGCAGGATATCTTCCGGGCTGTCTTCGCCGGAGAGCATGTAGGTATTGGTCATGCGCGGCATTGGGATGTGCTGGTAGCTTTCGCGGCGTCCATTGCCGGTGTCGGCCATGCCCATCAGGCGCGCAGAAAGCTTGTCGCTGAGGTAACCCTTCAAGATGCCATTCTCGATGAGCACGGTCTCCTGGGTCGGTGAGCCTTCATCATCAACATTCAAGGATCCGCGGCGCGACGGCATCGTACCGTTGTCTACCACGGTCACCTTGGAACTTGCGACCTGTTGCCCGATGAGTCCGGCAAAAGCTGAAGTCTTCTTGCGATTGAAGTCAGCTTCCAGCCCGTGGCCCACGGCTTCGTGCAAGAGAACACCCGGCCAGCCGGGTCCCAGAACCACTTCCATGTCGCCTGCCGGAGCAGCAACGGCATTGAGTTGTAGGATGGCCTGGCGGGCCGCTTCCCTGGCGAAGTGCTCCGGAGACTTATCGCCTTCAAAGAAGTTCAACTCAACTCTTCCACCGCCGCCAGACCCGCCTTTGGAGTTTTTCGATCCATCCCGCGCGATGACATAGCAATTGAAGCGGGCAAGCGGCTGGGTGTCGCTGGCAAAGGTGCCGTCGGAGGCAACGATGAGAATGTGGCGGAGTTCGTCGTTGTAGCCGGCGCGCACCTGCACGATGCGAGAATCATAGGCCCGGGCAGCGCGGTCGGCGCGCATCACCAACTCCAGTTTGGGTGCGATACCAGGATCCGCATCAGCGGCGGAAATCGGGTACAGACTTGTCTTTGCCGTCTCGCGAAACCCGGCAACACTCTGCTTGGAAGGTCCATCAGCGATCAGGGCCGCCGTGCGCGCGGCGCGCATCAGCCGTTCAGCGGAGAGGTCATCGGTGTAGGCATAGCCCGTGCGATCTCCGGAGACAACGCGAATACCGCAGCCTGCGCTTACGCCCTGGCTGGCGGATTTGACCAGCGACTCATCCACGGAAATCGCGGTCGAGGCCACGGATTCAAAATAGAGATCCGCAAAATCGCCGCCGGCTGAAAGCGCCTCGCCCAGGCAGCGTTCGATCACCCGCCCGGTCAATCCGAACTTCTGAAAAAAATGCAGCTCATGCTCAGGAAAAGTCATCGGCGCCCTTGGGATCCAAAATTCACCATCCCCTCATTCTAGGCCACATAGACTGGCAGGTAAACCGCAGCTGCTCTCGCCTGAACCAGCCCGGAATCGCCATCATCGAAAGGTACCTCTCGGAATTGGTCGCGGATGGCCGGTACGCGTGACGTATGACGTAAATGCTGCTATGGTTTCTTATGGTCCTGAGCTACCGGGACAAGCGAACGAGGGATTTCGCCGCCGGGAAAAGAGTAAGAGACTTTCCCGCCTTTGAGCGAACCGCCCGGCTCAGGCTGGATCGGATGGAGGCTGCGACTGCGGTCAAGGATCTTTCGGCGTTGCCGGGCAATCGCTTTGAACCGTTGAGGGGTGACCGCCAAGGTCAACACAGCATCCGGATCAACGATCAATGGCGAATTTGCTTTGAGTGGCAGGAAGGTGCAACGGGTCCACATAACGTGGAAATTGTGGATTACCACTGAGGGGAGAAAACGGTGAAAGCGATACATCCGGGCGAACATCTGGCGGTGGAACTGAAAGAGATGGGCATCAGCGCAGCCGAGTTTTCGCGACAAATAAGCGTGCCGACCAATCGCGTGACGCAGATATTGAACGGCCAACGGTCTATCACCGGTGATACGGCGCTACGGCTGGCGCACTTTTTCGGCACCAGCGCTGAGTTCTGGCTCAACCTACAGAGCCTGTATGAAATCAGGCTGGCGCAGAAAAAGTCAGGGCCGCTGATCAGAACGCTCCCAACAATCAAGGACTTTCAGACCGCGGATGCCCGCTCGGGTACCGTTGATGCGTAAGTTATCGGGCAGCTACACACCTACTCTGCCCGCATCACCGCGGTAGGATCCGCCCGAACAGCACGAAGCGCAGGGAACAATGTTCCCAACAACGTAGTGATGAGACAGAGTGCTGCGGCGGTTGAGGTTGCGATGCGGAAACCTCGTCTCAATCCAGCCTTTCTAACGTCGAACGACAAAATTTTCCCAGGGAAGCGACGCAAGGCGATCCCTTATGAGTTTGTGTTGGATGCCCTGGCTGACCTCCCAACCGAAACCCGCACCATGTTCGGCTGCCTCGCCATTTACCTGGGTGACAAGATTGTCCTCATCCTCCGCGATCGTCGCGACCCTCCGGCGGACAACGGCGTGTGGCTCGCCACCACGGAGGAGCACCATAAAAGCCTGGCTCGCGAGTTCCCAAGCATGCGGTCCATTCAGTTATTTGGAAAGAAAATTACGGGCTGGCAGGTTCTTCCCGCCGACGCCCCGGACTTCGAGCAAGCAGCGCTCCACGCTTGTGACTTGATCCTCGCCCGGGATCCTCGCATCGGTAAGGTCCCCAAGTCCCGGCAAAAATCGATCGCCAGGATGGGTGCCCCAGGTTCGCCCAAACGTACCCGGGCGGAAAAAGACGGGCGAAGCCCACCATAGCTTTTTGCGACGTTGACCGGCAAATCCAATGGACAGGAAAAGCAGTCGAAACATAGCGTTACCCGGCATCTGCCAGAGCAGGGAGCTCGACAGCATCCGGCTGCCTTCTTCCTGAGCAGCTTTCCGCAGCAACAGCAGCAACAGGATTGCAGAGATTGCGCCGGCGAGGCCATCCTCAACAGTAACCCACGCACACCAAAATGCTTGTAGCCTTGCCCGTCGAACCACGTCATGTACACGATGGCCCCATTCGTTGCCGCGGAAAACAGTCCCAGTTGCGTGCTGGCCACCGGGCTCTTCTGCCCAACTAACTAGTAACCAAGGCGTTGAATGCTGCATAGACGACCCCTGCGATGCCGTTGTAAATCAACACCCCAAAGATGAACGTGGTTGCCGTGTGCGGAGCGAATGCCAGCCGATCGCAAACAGGCTGGCTGCCAGTCCTGCGCAGAGATACAGATATCCACGCGAGATGCGGTTCGCGGCGTATCCGCCCGCAAGCGCGCCCAACGATGTGCTGATGCCACATCCTGCGCCGGTTATCCAGATGACCGTCTGTTCGCTGGTATGAAAGTCCCTGCCCATCCCGGAAAACAAGTTAATCGCCGCTACCGCGCTTGCCGGCGCCAGGAAAAGAGCAAAGCCCGTCAGGCACTCCTTTGTTTTGGAAGCGTGCCATGTAGCCTTTAGCGCATCGGTGAAGATCTGCCGGAAGGGAAAGAGGATTTTCTTGGCGAAGGAAAGAATGCCGTCGGCAGGATACCGAGCAAAATGAATGCGCCCAGACCAAGGCCGATCCAATACACCGCCAGGTGTGGCACCAGAGACATAACGGCCAAGGAACCCAGCGCACCGCCTCCGAGATTCGCTACGTTGGTCCACCCGCTTACTGAGCCTCGCAAATGGTCAGGTGTGAACTGTGCAGTCCAGCCGCTCACCGCGCCGGAAAATAACACCATTCCTAACTCTGCCAGCATGAGCAGTGCTGTGGCTGCTCCCAGGTGCGCGGCGAGATCAAGAGAAGGCCCGCCGCCAGGCAAATTGCCGAGCTGGTCGCAGTCAGCCAGCTATAGGCGCGCCGGGTGAGTCCCGTATCCATAATCGGCTGCAGCAGAAATCCCCAGAAGGTGGGCGACATCACAGTGGCGCTTACGCCGGCCACCTGATAAAGCGGGATGCCTAGATTCGTCAGCAAAAAAGGCAGCGCGGTAATCGTGAATCCGACCACCAGGCCGAAGGGAAAGATGGACATACCGACAAGCCAGGCGGGTGGAATCCGCGTGGGCACCGCTTGATCAGATGAGGACAGAGATTCCTCCGAACAAAGAAGCAATAAAGCTAGGACGGCCCGGCGCCGGCGATGGTTAGCGGGGGACCGATTCAACTGCGCATGATACGCAATCCCACATCGCTGTCCCAATTAGGTTTTCTTCATCGCTGATTTGGACAGCACCCGCTAAAACAAATCCGCTTCTGGGCGGTATCGCGATCAGTCCCGAAGGGACGGCCAGCCGCGCAGTACGTTAGTCCTGGGTGAACGTGGATCGCACGTCTCCGGCTGCTATACTTTAACTAACTGGTTAATCAATGAACGACAAAACTCCCAATTTGCATCGCGCCGATCGCACGCGAAAAACCATCCTGCGCGCGGCTATCCGCGAGTTCAGTGAGCACGGCCTGGCGGGCGCGCGCACCGATGCCATCGCAGCGTCAGCCAAAGTCAACAAGGCGCTCCTCTACTACTACTTCAAGAGCAAGAACGGCCTTTACGCCGCAGCGCTCGAAGAGGCATCGGCTGCGGTGGTAGAGCGCGCTCTCTCCGTTCTAGACCCCGCACGCAGCGCGGGCGACCGCCTGCTGAGAACAGCGCTGAATCACTTCGACCGGATTCTCACCCAGCGCGAATTCCAAAGGCTGATGCAGCAGGAGATGGTCCGCTTGCGGCGCGGTCAGAGCGAATCAGTGCCACTGCTGGCGAAGCACGTCTTTAAACCCCTGATGGAAAAGCTGCAGCAGGTTGTCCTCGAGGGAATCGAGACGGGGGAGTTGTGCCCGGTGGATTGGCTGCAGGTGGTCTATTGCGCGCTGGGCGCAAACGTTTTCTATTTTCTCAGCGCGCCCATGGTGCGCCTGACACTGTCCTTCGACCCGCTCGAAAGAACCGCGATCGAATGCCGCCGCAGGGCTGCGGTGCAATTTCTCGGCAACGCACTTTTTGTCGACCGTGCCCACGGAGCGAATCTGGCCAAGCGGGTTCTTGCCGATATGCCCATGCCTAAAGTCAGGAACGCTCGAGTTTGGAGAAAGTATTTATGAATGCACGCAACCGGGTCTTTATCCTGCTCGGAGTTCTGCTGGTCATTGCGCTCTGCTGGTATTTCTTCACCGCCGAGCGCTCAAACGATCTGCAGCTCATCGGCACGGTAGATGCCAATGAAGTGATCGTCAGTTCGCGTATTCCCGGGCAGGATCCAGACCCTTACCGTCGATGAAGGCGACGACGTGCGCGCTGGACAACTGATCGCCACCATCCAAAGTGACGATCTGGAGGCGGCCCGGCAGGCTGCTGCGGCGACCGCGGTCAGTCAAAAATTCAAGCTGCAGGGAGCAAGCGACACCGAGCGGCAAACCAAAGGGGACACCTCAAACCAGGTCGCGAATGCCCAAGCACAACTGCGCAGCGCGCAGGCCGCCTTGATACAGGCCCAGGCGCAGTACGAGCATCAGAATGCGGATACATCGCGTACCGTCGCATTGGCGGCACAGGGCATCATGAGCTACCAGTCGCGCGATGAAGCGGCCACGGCTTTGCATGCGGCACAGGCGGCTGTCGACTCGGCCAAGGCGAATGTCGGGGCTGCACAAGCATCTCTGAAGGTTGCCATAGCCAACACCATTCAAGCCCAGGCAGCCGCCAAGACGGTGTCGGCGACGCGCGGTGATATGGAGAACGCGCGGGCCTTGCTGGATCAGGCACAAATCCAACTGGATTATTCGCGTGTGCTGTCGCCTATCTCCGGCAAAGTAAACGTGCGAGCGGCGCGGCAAGGCGAAGTGGTCGCGGCTGGAACGCCGATCGTAACCATCACGGATTTGACCCAGACCTGGGTCTACGCGCCCCTTCCCGAAACCGAGGCAGACTCCGTGCAGCTTGGGGATAGCCTGCGAGTCGTAATGCCGAGCGGGGCCACGATTCAAGGCAAAGTGATCGCCAAATCCGCAGAAGCGGACTTTGCCACGCAGCGCGACGTGAGCCGCCGTAAGCGCGACATCAAAACCATTCGCCTCAAGCTCCTGATTGACAACCCCCGCATGCGCTACGTGCCGGGAATGCTGGCTGAAGTCTATATCCCGAAGGACAAGCTGGTGGCGCAATGAGTGCCGCCAAGTCGCAGCCGGCGATCGTGGTCGAAAACATTGTCAAGCGCTACGGTGATTTCGAAGCCGTCGCCGGTATCAGCTTCGAGGTCGCAGAAGGGGAGATCTTCGGCCTTCTGGGACCAAACGGCGCCGGCAAAAGCACGCTCATCCGTATGATGACAACGCTGTTGCCGGTCACTGGCGGGAAGGCGGTCATCGCCGGCCATGACGTCTCGCGCGAACCAGATGCAGTCAGGCGAGCCATCGGCGTCATTCCCCAGGCGCTTACCAGCGACATCGATCTCACAGTCGAAGAAAATCTGTCCATCTACGCCAAGCTCTACGAGGTTCCCAAGGCGGAGCGCGAGCGCAATATCGACGATCTGCTGCAGGCGGTCGATCTGCTCAAGTGGCGCCACGCACAGACCAAGACACTCTCCGGCGGAATGCGCCGTCGTCTCGAGATCGCGCGTGGCCTGATTCACAACCCCCGCATCTTCTTCCTCGACGAGCCCACCACGGGACTTGATCCGGTTTCACGCGTGGCCGTGTGGGAGATGCTCAACCATCTCAAGAACACCCGCAATCTCACCATGCTGATCACTACGCACTACATGGACGAAGCCGATCGCCTGTGCGACCGCATCGCCATTGTCGACCACGGAAAGCTGGTAGCCCTCGATACCCCTATGGCGCTAAAAGAAAGTGTTCCCGGGGACAATGTGGTGGAAGTGCATTTTACCCGCGAGTCCCCGCAATGGTCGGAGCGGCTGGAGCAGTTGGCAGGTGTAACCGCTGTCGAATCCAAGAGCGCAGGCATGTACAGGCTGCTCACCTCAAACGGCTCACTCACCACCACCCAGTTGGTGGAGATGGTGAACAAATATGGCGAAAGCATCAAGTCGTTAACGGTACAGAACACCACACTCGATGACGTCTTTGTGCACTACACGGGGCGCGCGCTTCGTGACGAACAGGTCAAGGCGCTGGGCTTCGTCATGCCGCCGCGCCCAGGGGTGCAACCATGAAACGAATGATGGCCATTGTCGAACGAGAGATGCGCAAGTTCTTCCGCTCACCGACGCTGATGATCATGTCGATGGCGCTTCCGTTGGTCCAACTGGTGATCCTCGGCAATGCCTTCGGGGGCAAGATTCGTGGCGCCCGGATGGGCGTGGTCGATTACGATCGGGGCTCGCAGGCGCTCAAGGTCGAAGAAGCCTTCAATTCCATCGCTGCCAATATCCGTACCTTCACCACCGTGGCCTACAACGATGAAAAAACGGCCCGGGAAGACGTGCGCACAGGCAAGATCGACGGAGCAGTCATCATCCCGAAGCAGTATTCGCGGCGTGTACTGGCCGGCGATTCTCCCGCCATCGGCCTGGTGGTCGACAACAGCGACCAGACCATGAGCGCCAGTCTGGAAGCGGAGATGCAATCGCTGGTCGATGCCTTGAATGCCCCCGTCATTCAACAGAAAGTGGTGCAGCAGATCGCACTCGAGATCGTCGAGCTCTATCCCTATGTGGAGTACATGAAGTATCTTCTCGCCGGCTCCGTGGCGCTCGCCATGTATGTGGCCGTGATGATCGGCGGCGGCATGCTCTATATCGACGACAAAGCGCGCGGCGTGCATGAAGGCTATCTCGTAACCCCCATCACCAGTCTCGAGCTGGTGATGGGACTGAACCTCGCAGGCACCGTCAAGGCGGTGTTGTCGGGCATCTGCATCACCGTCATTGGCTCTCTGCTGGCCGGTCTGGGCGTCATCTTTAAGCCGGAATCTGCTCTCCTGCTCTTGCTGCTCATCATCGCAACCTCCATGGCTTTTAACGGCATGATGTTTCTGATGATGGTGCGGGTTGAGGATCCCCTGGTGCCGCGCATGATGTTTGGCGTACTGAATACGCTCCTGTTCTTTCCCAGCGGAGCAATTTCTCCCGTCTCCGGCTTGCCAAAATGGCTGCAGGTAATCGCGCACCTCGATCCCTTTACTTACGCCGTACATGGTTTCAAGAGCATTCTTCTCAAAGACGGCGGCCTTACTGCCATCCGCATGGACCTGCTCTTCCTGTCCGGCTTTGGGATCGTTACCCTGTTGATTGCGACGCCCCTCTTTAAACGCACCCTGTAGCTGCCATGACCCATCCCGGCGGTGTGAAAATCTCCCTAGACAAACCCTTGTCTAATGAATGCATGCCGGCGGATAAGATTCGTATCAACAGAAATTCGACAATCGATTGAGGTCACTGCGCCAGCGATGGGCAAGCGCACGATCGATCCGCCTTCTGCACCCGTCAGTCTCAAAACGCTTGCGGCTTATCTTAATCTTGACCCGACGACTGTCTCCGTCGTCCTGAACGAGGTCCCCGGACGTTCCATTCCCGAAGCCACCCGGGAGCGAATCCGCAAGGCAGCGCTCAAATTCAACTACCAGCCTAGTTTTCTCGCCCGGTCTCTGCGAAATCGCCGCACCATGACGATCGGCATTTTGGTTCCGGTCCTGGCCGACGGCTATCATGCGGAAGTGATGACCGGCATCGGGGACAGCCTCCTCGAGGAAAAGTATTTCTACTTCATTGCCCATCACCGCCATCGAGCCGATCTGATCGAGCAGTATCCTCGCATGCTCATCAGCCGTGGCGCGGAGGGCCTGATTACCATCGATACCAACCTGGTAGACAATCTTCCTCTGCCGGTAGTTGCCATTGCCGGTCACCGGCGGATGAACGGCGTAACCAACGTAGTGCTCGACAATCATCGGGCGGCGGAGCTATCGCTTCGTCATCTTTACGATCTGGGCCACCGCACCATCGCCTTCATGCGCGGCCAGCCGTATAGTTCCGATTCCGACGCAAGGTGGCAAGGCATTGTCGAGGTAGCTCAAGATCTCGGCCTGGTAATCCGGCCGGAATTAACCATCCAACTGAAGAAGGACCTGACCTCCCCGGAACTTGGCTATCCCGTGGTCAAGCAGCTACTGACGCAGCATCGCAACTTTACCGCGTTCCTTTCCTTCAACGACATTGCTGCGATAGGCTGCATTCGTGCGCTCCACGATGTGGGCTTACGAGTACCGCAGGATGTCTCTGTGGTTGGGTTCGACGATATTAAAGAGGCGGCCTTCCAGACGCCGAGCCTGACCACCATTCGTCAGCCCCTTCATCAGATGGGAGCATTGGCGGTGCGGACGCTGCTGCAACAACTCCGCCCTTCCGGCAACCGCGACTGTGAGCAAATAGCAGTCGCGCCCGAACTGATCGTCCGCGAATCCACTGGGCCTGCGCGGAAAAGACTTTCTGGAAGCGTCACCCGAAAGCAAAGAAACCCAACTCGCAAAATAAGCCAATCCACTGGGACCTGTGCCCCATGTTCGAGGCGCCCAGTCTTGCCCCCATCAGCTTTTTTTCCATTGGCTGATTCGGACAACTCTCGCTAAAAACAGTTCTCAGCGTGTGTCGCAATCAGTCCCGCAGGGACGGCTGAGAATATCCCAGGACACGCGTCCTGTGAACCCGAACCGCACGTGAGTGCTGACCAGCGACCATCAAAAGCCAACCCGATTCTCTTTGAGATTCACCCGGTTCCATCGAATCAACGGCCTGCCTGCACGCTAAGCCCGATCTATTCGTTAACTTGGGCAGCTCTGGCTGAGAGTAGCCCTGGACGTTAGTCCTGGGTGAACTTTACTGCACGCGAATGTTGAGATGGTCCTCCAAAACCAGGAGCAAAAAAAAAATCGGGGCGCCAGAACCCTGGTACCCCGAGTATCTACTGACAGGTAGGGTGTGTCAAAACGTAAGTGCGCGCTTAACTGCAGTGTGCGGCCATTTTGTGTGCTCCCAGTAGCCAAGCCTGTAATCGTTGAAGTTCCAGTTGCGATTGCGCCGTAATTACCGCAGCCACTGGGCAGCACACCGGAGGATGGGCAAACGGTAAGTTGACTGTTTGGCAGTCCCAAGGTAGGGTGATTGAAGGCATTGTTGGCATCGGCACGCACCTCTACGCCAATCCCTTCGGTGAAGTGGAACGTTTTACCCAGCCCAAGGTTGACCTGTTCCAAGCCGGACCGGTCAGCTGATTACGGCGCTCGTCCCCGAAGGTTCCTGCGGCCGGTACGGCAAAGGCAGCCTCATTGAACCACTGGGTCGGACCGCGCTTTTGCAGCTTGGGGTTGCCGATCACATTCGGAAACCAACTGAAGTTGTTACCAGCCAGCGAGTAGGAATTAGTGCCGCT
Source organism: uncultured Acidobacteriaceae bacterium (assembly GCA_963815175.1). Lineage (GTDB taxonomy): Bacteria > Acidobacteriota > Terriglobia > Terriglobales > Acidobacteriaceae > PALSA-350. Next base: position 293,453 of record CAWFGM010000043.1, on the reverse strand, counting down.
GGCCATAACCGGAGTAAACGGCTGGCCATTCTGCAGGATGAGCGTTCCGGCAAGTTGCCATCCCCCGATCACTGCGTCGAGCGGGGTGCTGTTATTCACGAACTGCCGCCCTCTACCGAAGGGCAGCTGGTAAACCGCATAGCCCCGGAAGGCGTTGCGAATATCGAAGTTCGAGTTCCCATAGTTTGCCGACGGAACAAACGAGTTCTGAATCCGCGTGTCCCCCGAGTGGCTACCCCAACCGGCAGAGTCGGCGTCATCGAGAAAGTGTGACCACACATAGCTGAACTGGAGACTGAGACCCTGGCTCATGCGTTTTTCGATCACAGCCTGAAGCGAGTTGTAGTTGGAAACGGCATTCTCATTTGCCGGAGTACCTGAGGTGTTCAGCGAGCCAAACTGCGGATAGGGCCGGGATCCTTGGTCGTTCGCTGAGAGTAGAGCTTGCGGCACCTGGTTGATATCCACCGGGAAAGGCAGATTATGACCGTGTGTCGCCACGTAACCAAGTGAAGCCACGAGGTTGTTTCCTATCTGACGTTGCGCCCGCAGGTTCCATTGATAAGAGCCTCCGACCGGTTCATGGTACGCATTGAAGTCAAAGCTTTGTCCGTTGTAGGCATCGGGAGCAGTCGAATTCGACACATACGGCAGGTTCGCTCCGCTTCCCGAGAGAATCACGACCGGGGTTAACCCGTTCGTGTTGTCGTTCACGCTGCCCTTTGAGCCGAAGGCCTGACCCATGCCACCACCATATTGATCGTTGCTCCAGTTATAAGCAAAAAGGCCAAAGCCGCCATTAATCGTCGTCTTCGGATTCAGCAGATAAGCGAACCCTACGCGAGGAAGAAACGTGTTGTAGACCGGTTTTTGCAGATGCGTGCGGCCGTTGGCGTGGGTCGAACCAAACCAGATCGCGCCCAAGTATTGCGGTCGGGTTCTGCACCGTCGGATCGAAAGATGGCTTCGTTGCCTTTGACTTCGCTCCAACCGGTCTGAATCTGGTAGCGCAGACCCAGGTTCAGGGTCAGGTTGGGTGAGATCTTGTAATCATCCTGAACGAACATCTGCGGAAGTTTCTCCCGGCCGCCATACTCTGGCGTTTCGCCCGCGCTCCAGTTTTGCGTCTGTCCCAGAAGGAAGTCCGCATACCGAGCGCCGGTCGTCGCTGCTCGCCAACGTAAGCCTGGGTGTACTGCCCGGTGTAGTCATCGTCCCGGCGTTCAAGTTTCCCCACGCGGTTGAGTTGTTCTGGTAGATCAGGAACTCGCCGCCGAAGTGAAGCACATGTTTCCCAATCACCATCGTGACCACGTCCGATGGATCAAAGGCATGCTCTTTGTAGACCGCGTTGATCTGTGAAGACAGAACAGTATTGCCATTCGGTCCGTTGACATTAAATTGGTGATGTTGATGTTCGGGAAGTTATCCGATTTGGCGAATTGCCATCCCAGCTTGGCTGGATATCCCTTGTCCAGCGTGTAGGGCACAAAGAAGTTGAGCTGGTTGGTATAGCCCATTCTCGCTTCGTTCGTGACGTGCGAGTTGATGCTCCACACATCCGTCACCTGGCTATTGATCCTGCTTACATCGCCGCTTTGGCAGCCGATCGGGCATAGTCCCGGACCAAAACTTTTGCCCGGATTGTTTCCCTCGGTGACCGAACCGTTGAGTTTGTTGGTCGAGGTGAGGTTGTAGTCCAGGCGTCCGAAAAACTTGGTGAACGGGTTGGTATTAGGAGCCGTGTAGGTGTAGTTGTTGTGCACCTGGCCGTTGGAAATCGTCCCCGCCGTGTTGGGCTTCGGGAAGTAGGCCTGGATGGCCTTGGCGACGGGATCAAACCGGTCGGCCGGAATCTGGTTGTTCGGGGAAGGCCGTGCGGCTGATGCAAGGGCAGCGGTCGGCGTGCTCGCGCCGGGGTAAGTGTAGGTACCCGTCTGTTGAAACACAGTGGTCGAGGCGGGATCGTAGATCGTAGGAAGCCCGGCAAAGTTGCCGCTCAATTCTGCCGCCGTGGGAACGGTGAAAAACGAGGCCGCGGTGCCGCCGTTGTCGATAATGTGATCGTAGTTGAAGAAGAAGAAAAACTTCTGCCGGATGATCGGGCCGCCGATCGGTCCCCCAAATTCGTGGAAGTGGATGACCGGTGTCGCCGTGTTCGCGCCGAAGGTGTAATTGTTCGCGTTCAGCGCCGTATTCTGGAAGTACTCATAGGCTGAACCGTGGAACCGCTCGCCACCACCTTTGGTGATCTGGTTATAGAGAATGCCGCCTATGCCGTATTGCGCCGAAAAGGCAGAACTGCTGGTCTGCACTTCCTGGATATCTTCCTGCACCATGATGTCGGAGTTCGCGCTCGCCGGCAGCGTAGTTTCCGCTCCGTCTGCCAAGACCGTGCTGAATGGCAGGTTGCCGTTCACTGCGAGCATGGTGCCGTTTGAAGTACCAGACCCAACAACTCCCTGGTTCCCACCAGGAGCGCCTGCAGCCCCAGGCTGCAGAATATTGAAGCTCGACCAATCCTGACCGATCGAGGAAACCTGTGGCAGTTGGGCAAGCGTCTCGCGCTCATGGTCGTCGTGATCGCGCCGCTTTCCGTGTTCAGCAGCGGGACGTCCGTGTTGACCACCACCTGGGTGTTCACCGTACCCACATCCAGCGGCGCGTTGAGTGTGGTTGGGCCCACCGGAATGGTGACCGAAGACCGCACCAGCGTAGATAAATCCATCTTTCGAAAAAGTGACTTTATAGTTGCCGGCAACGATGGAATTCGTGTCGTAGACCCCGGCCGCATTGGTGGTGTAGTCTGGCGTGACTCCGGTGTCAATGTTGATGACCTTTACGGTCGCCTCCGGAATAGCCGCCCCGGATGTGTCGGTCACTGTGCCGCTGATGTCGCCGGCGTTTGTCGCCTGACCAAACGCAGCCGCGAAACAACCTGTAGAAACACTCCGGCCAATAATGCTAATCTCCTGATCTCATACCACCCTCCAAAAAACTGGCGCCGCTGTATATAATCTTGATTCCTGTCGCGTCTTCAGTTTCTAAAGACAAACGGTTGTCTTTTGTCCTCTGGCCGCGCGCGAGCAATATAACAGGACCGCCATAAAGTTGTCAAGGATTATCTTGAACTCGTTGAAAGTCGTATCACAGGACAACCGTGTGTCTTAAGGCTAAAAACGAATTTCCGGTGCCCGGCATCGCCCTTGCGGGCGTGTCGCTCGCTCAACTATACAGAAACCGCGAGGGTTGGAAGCCAAAGCCTGCTATTTGCGGCAACCGTTTGTCTCGGAGCGTGCGCGCGCGGTATCATTCGGAGGCGATGTGCGCAAAAAAAAACTCTGTGCCCTTGTCCTGGCCTCCCTCCCCTCCCTCCCCCTCCTGTCCCAGGCGCCGGCTCAATCAGGACCAGTGCGGCCCATTCCCGGCAGGCCCAGCAATACCTGGCCCAGCACCGGCCCGATCTCGCCATCCCGGAATTCAAAGCCCTGGTCTCCCTAAACCCCGAAACTTGGATGCTCAGGCCAACCTCGGGGTTCTGCTCTTTTTTCAGGGCGACTATGGCAAGGCCGAACCGCATCTGCGCGCGGCACTCGATATGCAGCCAACCCTGACCAAAATCCAGGCCTTGCTCGGGATGGCGGAGAAGCGCACCGGGCAAACCACAGCGCGCGCACCCATCTCGAGACGTCCTTTGCCGCCGTGAACGAACCAAAACTAAAAATGCAGATCGGCATGGAACTGGTCGAGATGTATACAGCAAGCCAGGATCTGGAAAAGGCCAGCGCGGTGGTGAACGCCATGCGCCAGGCCGACCCGCTCAACCCTGCGGTGCTTTACGCCGCCTATCGCGTTCATTCCGACCTTGCCAGGGAAGCCATGCTGAGCCTGGCGCTGGCCGCTCCGGACTCGGCGCAAATGCATCAGGTCATGGCCCATGAAGAGGCAAGGCAAGGCAACAACGCTGCCGCCCGGCTGCAATTTCAGAAAGCACTCGAAATCGACCCCAAACTTCCGGGCATCCACTTCGAAATGGCAGAATTGCTTGGCCTCTCGGAGGATCCAAAGATCAAGGCGCAAGCGGAATCGGAGTACAAAGCGGCGATCGCCGAAAACGCCCTGGATGAAAAAGCAGAAACCAAGCTGGGCGACCTGGCCAGCCGCAAAGGGGATTCTGCCCAGGCGCTGCAGCACTACAACAGCGCGCTGCGTCTGCAGCCTGAAGATGCGGAGGCGGATTTCGGGTTGGCCAAAACCCTGATCGCGATGAACGAGCAGGCCAAAGCATTGCCGATTCTCGAGCGCGCCGTGCAGCTTGAACCCACCAACGCCGCTGCCCACTTTCGCCTAAGCACCATCTATCGCGAGATGGGGCGGACCGCCGACTCACAACATGAGGTCGAGGAGTACAAAAGATACAAACAGATGAAGGAAAAGCTGGAGGCAGTTTTTAAAGAAATGCAGCTCCATCCGGCTGGACTGTCCACCGAGGAGGAGAGCAAAGTAACGACCGTCAGCACCAGCCCAAGGGAGATATGAATGCCAAGAGCCCGATTGTCGCGAAACCTGGCTCTTCTGTGCCTTTCGCTCGTAATCTTCTGCATACCCTTGGCAGTCGGGCCCAACACCCTGGCCCCCAACCAGCCAACCAGGCGCCCTCGCCATCGACCAACCAAATTCCCCAACTGGTCGACATCACTCGCTCCACCAAAATCCAATTCGATCATCTTTCTTCGCCGGCGAAAAAGTACATCGTGGAGTCGATGAGCGGGGGAGTAGCCCTCATCGACTACGATCGCGACGGCTGGCCCGACATCTACTTCACCAATGCGCCCGGAATCGACATGGCCCTGGCCGGCCGCAAAGCGCGCAGTGCGCTCTTCCATAACAACCACGATGGCACATTTACCGATGTAACGGAAAAGGCCGGTGTCGGCTATCCCTGCTGGGCTATGGGGGCTTCCGTTGGAGACTTTGACAATGACGGCTGGCCCGATCTGCTGGTCACCTGCTTTGGCGGGATCGTCCTCTACCGCAACAACCACGATGGCACGTTCAGCAACGTAACCGCTCAGGCAGGGCTAAGCAAGGATTCCGGTTGGGCGACAGGCGCGGCTTTTGGTGACTACGACGGCGATGGCTGGCCCGACCTCTTTGTTGCACATTACGTGGATTTGGACCTTAAGGACCTCCCGGAATTCGGCTCCAAGCCAACGTGTCAGTACCATGGCATAGCCGTGCAGTGCGGCCCCCGGGGTCTTAAGGGATCTCCTGACGCGCTTTACCACAACAACGGCAACGGAACCTTTACCGAGGTTTCGAAAGCGGCCGGCGTGGACGATCCTCAGAAGTTTTTTGGGCTGACGGCCATTTGGTGCGATTTCAATAACGACGGGCGGCTCGATCTGTTTGTAGCCAACGATGGAGAGCCCAACTACCTCTATCGCAACGACGGCAACGGCCATTTTACTGACGTCGCCCTGGATGCCGGAGTCGCCGTCAACGTCGATGGCAGCGAACAGGCCAACATGGGCGTGGCGCTCGGGGACTATGAGCACAAGGGCCTGTTCTCGCTCGCCATCACTCACTTCAGCGAGGAGTATGCCGCGCTATACCGTAACAACGGCGGCTTCAACTTCACCGATGTCTCCTACACCTCCGGTATTGCCCGCGGAACAACCTCGTATGTGGGATGGGGAGATGCTTTCTTCGATCTGGATAACGATGGCTGGCCTGATCTGATCATGGTCAACGGGCATGTTTATCCGCAGGTGGATACGAAGGACATCGGCACCACCTTTCGCGAGCCGAAGCTCCTCTATCTCAACCAACACGACGGCACATTTCGCGACATAAGCAAACTTGCCGGTCCAGCCATTCAGGTACCGCAGGTAAGCCGGGGGCTCGCGGTGGGCGACCTGTTCAATGATGGGCGCCTGGAGATCGTGATTGAGAACCTTGAAGGCGAACCCATGATCTTGCAGACGCAGGGAGGACCTCGCAACCATTGGGTCAGCTTCGAACTGGAGGGGGCGAAAGGCAACCGGCTCGCCCTCAATGCGCGGCTACGCGCAACTGCAGGCGATCTTGTGCAGGAAGATCAGGTCCAGAGCGGGGGAAGCTATCTTTCCCAGAACGATCTGAGGATCCACTTTGGCCTTGCTCAACATGAAAAGGTGGATAAACTCGAGATCTTTTGGCCCTCAGGAAAGGTGGAAACGTTGACTAATCTAGGCGCAGACCGCTTCTACCTCCTGAAAGAAGGCGAAGGGGCTCTTCCCGCGCGCGGCGGCGCGGCGGGGCAGCCACGAGGCCCGGGCGGCTCCTGACCAGGAGGCGGTGCAGGTGAGTGCCGGCACAGTATCTAGACAAACTATTGTTTAGAAACGCCGCGGCTGATATTTTTATAGCCTAACAGCCACTTGCACACACGAGGTACGGCAGCGATGGGAAAGCGCACGCGCGACGACAGCCAGCGTCCTGCGACCCGTCAGTCTCAAGACCCTTGCGGCTTATCTCAATCTTGATCCCACGACAATATCGGTCGTTCTGAACGATGTTCCAGGACGCTCCATTCCTGAAGCTACGCGGGAGCGAATCCGCAAGGCAGCGCTTAAATTCAACTACGAGCCCAGCTTCCTCGCACGATCCCTGAGAAATCGCCGCACCATGACTATCGGTATCTTGGTTCCGGTCCTCGCCGATGGTTATCACGCAGAGGTAATGACCGGCATTGGAGACAGGCTTCTCGAGGAAAAGTATTTCTACTTCATCGCCCATCACCGTCACCGGCCCGACCTGATCGAGCAGTACCCCCGCATGCTGATCAGCCGGGGTGCGGAAGGTCTGATAGCGATCGACACCAATTTAGCTCACAAGATTCCGCTGCCGGTCGTTGCAATTGCCGGCCACAAGCGCATGAGCGGAGTTACCAACGTCGTGCTCGATCATCGCCGCGCTGCGGAACTATCGCTTTGTCATCTTTACAACCTCGGGCACCGCACGATCGCCTTCATGCGCGGTCAGCCTTACAGCTCCGATTCCGACGCCAGGTGGCAAGGTATCGTTCAGGTGGCGCAAGATCTTGGCCTCTCTATCCGGCCGGAATTGACCATCCAGCTGGAAAAGGACTTGACGTCACCCGAACTCGGTTATCCGGTCGTTGAGCAGCTACTCGCTCACCATCGCAGCTTTACAGCCGTTCTCTCGTTCAACGACGTGGCCGCCATCGGTTGTATCCGCGCACTCCATGATTCCGGGTTGAGTGTTCCGCAGGATGTGTCGGTAGTGGGCTTCGACGACATCAAAGAAGCGGCATTCCAGACACCGAGCCTGACCACGATTCGCCAACCCCTTCACCACATGGGTGAACTGGCCGTCGAATTACTACTGCAGCAACTGCGCCCATCGGAGACCAAGGCTCCGCCACAGGTAGCAGTCGAGCCAGAACTGATCGTCCGCGAATCGACCAGTCCTTCGCGGCAGAAACTGCGCAAGGCAGCCTCGAACAGATCGGCAAAATAATCCGTCAGCCACCGCGGCGGAGTTCCCCGATACATGTTGTGGGCAATCCCCTACCGCGAAGTTGCGCGGTAACCGGCTCGAGGTTGCGCCCAGTTGTGGAGCGCATGAACAGACGCTGAACAAGCCACTCCGCATCAATCTCGGGCATGCTCCGAGCAACGAAAAAGCGCGTATTCTGGATGCCCAAGGATTGATCAGCGGGGAGAAGCCATGAAACTAACGGAAGAGCCCGAAGTAGTCACCTGGCCTCAAACGCATTATGTCTTCGTGGAGAAAGTAGGACCGTTCCATACCAATGCGCCCCAGGCTTGGCAGAACCTGCATACATTCGTCCCTAAGATCGCCGAGCATAATCGGATCACGGGATATATGAGCCTCTACAAAATGGGGCCGGAGATTTATCGGGCTGGAGTTTCGGTAGCCGCGCATCCCGCGGTGTTGCCTGAAGGCCTGGGCTATCGCCCAATTCAGCGGCGGCAAGTTCAGCCGCTTTGTCTTGACGGGTTCTTACTCAAACCTCGGCCCGGCTACCGGCCGGGTGATGCAGATCATCTCTGAGACCAAGCTTCCGGTAAGGGATGACTACTTCATTGAGAACTACGTGAACGATCCGAGAACGACACCGGAAGCAGAATTGATCACCGAGATCCTGGTCCCGACGGTTTAGATCATCAAAGGCGTTCCCAATCAAGAGCTGTGCCCGGCGCACTGCAGCACGCCGAGGTATGCGCTCCACGGGCCCACGGCTTCCCGATACTGGTGGGCCATGACCCTTGAAATTTGATGCAAATGAGTTAAGTCGTGCGTTGCCCAGGTAGCCAGCAACTCTGACAGAGTAACCACTCCAAGCGCAGGATGTTGGCCACACCGTTGAAGGTCTGCGCGCTGTAGATTTAAGGCCCGCAGTTGCCCCAGGTTCTCTGATCGCAAGTGGGCAAATTCATCCAGCAACTGACCCAAGGACTTGCCCTGGGTCTCTCGCACCATTCCCCAGCGATCAAAAGGCGCAAACGACTGGGCCTCTCCGAACTGCAGCACCGTCCTGACCCGTGGCATCCAGTCCGTGCGTTCAGCGTGAATCAGGTGGCCCACCACGTCGAACGCGCTCCAGGTGTTTTCGCCTTCATTGCGCGTCGTCCATATTTCCGGCAGGTCACGCAGTAGCGCATTGAGGGCCTCGGGGTTCGGGTGAGAAGTGAGAGTGTGTTCTGCAAATCATGTTCCATCCGGTTCCTCGATTTCTCAACGATGTAAGTTCCCTGACGAACTCATCCGCCCAGGAAGACGATCCGTCCCCACAGCCTCATCAATTGAGACTATAAATGGGGTCGAGTGCCACTCCTATTTGTAGTTCCGTAATGAACAGATCCTTGATGTGGCTCCATTGATTGTGACACTGACTTGCCGGCAGAGGTAAGGGATGAGACGAAGAGATTTGTTGCAGGGGCTCGCGGCGTTAGTTCCTGCGTCCTCTGCATTGGGACACTACTCGGCGCTTGCGGCTCCATCGCGTAAGAAGGTGAAGATCACCGATTTGAAAGTCATGGTTGTCGGCAAGCCTGGAGGCAATACCCTGGTTCGAATCGACACCGATGCGGGCATCACCGGCTACGGCGAAGCCTATTGGGGCTTCGGCATCAAAGATGTGATGCTCGGATATCTGCGAGATGCGATCATGGGCCAGGACCCGTTGGACATTGACCCGCTATACACCCAGATGATCCTGCGCACCGGGGGTGCCGGCGCGATTGGCGGTGTAACCATTACCGCGATTAGCGGAGTCGAGATTGCACTTTGGGACCTCGCCGGAAAACTTCTCGGAGTGCCTGTCTGCAAGCTATTGGGTGGCCAATATCGCAGCGGCGTGCGCGCCTACCTCACGACAAGCCCGCCGGATTTTCTTGACCCTGCTTCCTGCCGTGAGTGGGCGGCGATGGTCAAGGAGCACCGCTATGGTTTTGAAGCGGTAAAGACCGATATCCGGCGCGCGGGTGATCCCTACGGCCTTTTCCCCGCGGATGCCCGCTTTAACAGCCGCCAACTGAGCCTGCATGATTTGGAAATCAACGCCCAAGGCTTTGCCAATGTGCGCGAGGCCCTTGGGGACCGCTACGAAATCGCAATCCACTGCCATTGGGAACTGGACATGTCGGATGCGCTTAACCTGGCGCGCGCAGTCGCTCCCATTCAGCCGATGTGGCTTGAGGATCCCATGGATCCTGACTTCTCGGAATCCTGGGTCAAGCTCACCGAAGAATCTCCCGTACCCATCCTTACCGGCGAGAACCTCTACACGCGCCGTGGCTTTATGCCGTTCATCGTCCACCAGGGCTGCAAGATCGTACAAATCGATATACCGAAGTCCGGCGGGTTACTCGAATCGAAGAAGATTGCGGATCTGGCCGACATCTTCAATATCCCCGTATCGGCGCATAATGCGATTGGTCCCTTAGGCGCGATCGCTTCGGCACATTGCGCAGCGGCCATCCGTGATTTCAAGGCGCATGAGCTGGCGCTTAGCCCGTCGCTCGGACCCCAGGCTTCCAAGACCCATGAACTCCCCTGGGGCTTTTACCAAGGCGACCCCTCACTAACCTGGGAACAATTTGTTCTGCATGACGGACCCCTGGTCAAAGACGGCAGAATTCAAGTGCCCGATAAGCCAGGCCTTGGAGTAGAACCGAATCCTGACTACGTCCGCGCCCACCTTGCGCCGGGAGAAGCTTGGTGGGGCTAGAAGAGTCCGCGTGAAGCTCGCGTTGGTTTTAGCCCCTCGGGTCTTACTCTCATTCCCTCACCAAGGACGGGTGCCCCACATCTCGCTCGTTTTTCGCGAGATGTGGGATACTACTGATCTCTCCGTCTGACTCTCGATTCATCCGATGCGCTGAGCGGTCAATCTCTGCTCGCATCGGTACTGCAGCCACAGCAAAATGAAACCGATCACGGGTAGCAGGAAATCCATATAGAGAATCACACCCGCATTTCCCGGCGCGAAATTGTGAGTAGTAATGATCTGATAAACGTGGCCAAACCCCGCGCATAAAAGAAACAGTGACGGTCCAATGACTGCTGCCAATCGAAGATCGAAGCTGCGCCTGAAGGCAAGAAAACCAACAACCGAATATCCCAAGCTGGCGAAGCCGACCTCTGCTTGAAATGGACTGTTCGCCCAGCCGATAAAGCCTGCGGTCATCGCCCCCATAAAACTGTGCAGCACGAAGTTATAGAAAAGGCTGAACCCGATGGAGAAAAGTAAGAAATAGGAAAAAAGTGCTTCGACCACGACCGGCGCTGTCAAAGGTTTTGGCTTGCGAAGCAGCGCCACCCCGGATGCAATCAGGCCGATCACCAGGAAGGTAAGAGTAAAGTTACCCAATACAAAGCGGATCATATTTGCCATTTCCGAGACCTCGACTAGCGCACTTTGCCTGCGGAACGTTCAAGAACGACATCGGAGAGCACGGCGGTATCCCGTGTGGCGGGTAGGTGTGAGCAGAAGCCCACGCCCACATAAAACGGTTGGTCAAAGTGCAAATTGATTGGAGGGCCGAGCTGGTGCATGGGTTCGCCCTGTAGGCTGACGAAGATCGCAATGGCATCCCCATGCTTTTCGATCCCGATGCGCTTCGCTTTCACTCCAGCGAGTATTCCTCCGAAGCGATACTGCATGTCCTTGATGAACGCCCCTTTGTCGGGACGCCATGCCAGGTGGATCATGCCCACCCCATGTTCGCCGATCATGGCTTCTTTAGAGTCGTCTTCGAGGTTCTGGCGAATAATCAGGACCACTTTGCGGTCGCCGTATCCCTTCGGGTCAGGAAAAGTGACGTCGGCCGCCAGCGAAACATCGCCGGACATCTTCCTCCACAGAAAACGAAACTCATCGCGCGAGTACCAGATGTTGTAACCGGCGGAGCTGATGGTGTACTGCTTGGTTGCCGGATCGTAGCTTGCGCTCCCCGGCACCACCGCGCTGCCGATATCCGATTGGCCCTGAAAGATGCCGATCGGTGTATCAAAAGTCGTGCTCGGCCGATGAAAATCTGCCGGTGGCGGGACCTGCACATGCGTAGGGGACCCCGGCTGCGCCCAGTCCGGCACCGCGGGTGCTTGTGCATCCAAGACGTGGAACGCGCACAACATCAGGACGGCCACAGAAACTCGGCACGAGCGCATGACAGTGAAACTGGAGTGTTGTTCCATAGCAATGCACTCTAGCAGACCGCGGGTAAGCTCGAGCGATTTTCCTCGCTGAACATTCCCATGAGAAACTGGACAGACGGGCAAAGCCCCACGACAGTTTCACTCGATCCACCACAAATCGAATGGGGCCAATGACAGCAAAAGCGGCAAGATATCTCTTAGCGGGAATCCTACCTTCACAAACGATTTCGTGCGGTACATCCAGTACAGCAGGAGCCAGATGACCGCCAGGGCATTTACGCCAATGACCACAAAGCCGATGGCCCATTTCCGATAACCGCCAATATCGACAATCAGGTAGAACGCTGCCAGCAGAAGTAAACATAAAGAGCGGCAAGATCACGTCGTAGAAATGCAGTCCCTGCCAGCGGACATGTTCCAGTTGCCCGACGGCTATCTCAGATAACTTGCCGGGAAACACCTGGGCCAGGCCTTTGGCAATCTCTGAAAAAAGATGTTCAGAGCCCTAAATCCCTCTCGGCCGGGTTTACGGCAATCGACTTCCTTTTGAAGGCTTTTTCGCCTTTGCCATCCTCGGTAGAACGGCTAGTCGCAGCAGTGGGCCAAAGTCTTCGCCAAAACATTAGAGACTTCTCAAAACCTTTATCGGAAGCGCCACGGGACCAGCCCGTGACCGGTTGCAATTCGCCTTTCGATTCATCTTTTGGCCGGACCTTGGCGTTCGCTTGTACGCAGAAGATACAATGTGTCCAGCAGGAGAATTGAACCGATGGCTAGGCCCTACCTCTCGCGCCGCGAGTTTCTACAGACAACTGCCGGTGTTGCAGGAGCCTCTTTGGCCGGCAGCTCCATGTTTCTGGATTCCAGCCTTGCGGCGGCTGAGACGCAAACAACTGCCCCCAGCGACCGCGTTCGTTTTGGCATTGTCGGCGTTGGTATGGAGGGTTCCGGCCTGCTCACCACCGCAGTTAAACTGCAAGGCGTAGAATGTGTAGCTGCCGCTGATCTCTATGACGGCCGTCATGAGTTGGCCACGGAAATCGTCGGCAAACCGATCAAGACCACCCGGCGCTACAAGGAATTGCTCGATGACAAGGGGATCGATGCCATCATCGTGGCCGTCCCTGATTTTTGGCATAAGCAGGTGGTCGTCGATGCCTTGGCCGCAGGCAAAGACGTCTACTGCGAGAAGCCCATGTCCCACAGTCCCGCCGATGGCCTGGCCATGGTCGCGGCAGCGAAAAAGACAGATCGCATCGTACAAGTAGGCGCCCAGCGGACCAGTTCCGTACTGTGTGCCAAGGCCAAGGAGCTTTACCAGCAGGGCGCGATCGGTGAATTGAGCCTGGTCGAAGCCACCATGGGCAGAAACAGTCCCAACGGCGCCTGGGAATATCCCCCTCCCCCGGACTTATCTCTCGCCAACCTGGATTGGAACACCTGGCTTTTGGACACGCCGAAACGGCCTCTCGATCCCAATCTGTTTGCGCGCTGGCGCTGTTGGCGAGAGTATGGCACCGGTGTTGCCGGAGACCTGCTCGTCCATCTGATCAGCGGCATGCAGTTTGTGCTCGGCATCAACGAGGTCCCCAAGAAGGTGTCGACATTTGGTGGCATCTATCGTTGGAAAGACGGACGGGACATGCCCGACGTCCAAGCCGTTCTCTTCGAATACGACAACGTTCCTGTGTATATGCGGCTAACGCTAGGCACAGAGTCGAACGAAGTTACGCGCTTCATGGGCTCGAAGGGGATCATCGAACTGCGTGGGACCAGTGTCACCCATATCCCGCAGACAGGCGTGGACGAGTCCCCGAGCTATTACACCAGCTCTTACCCTGCCCCTCTCAGAGCTGCCTATGTCAAACAGTGGCACGAGGAACATGACCCTGCCCCGGATAAAGAGCCGACCCTCGAAACCGTAAGCTATAGCGGGGATGATTACGACGACCTGCGGCCGCATCTGTGGAAGTTCTTCCAGTCAGTTCGATCGCGCCAGCCCGTCGTCCAGGACGTGGTCTTCGGGCATCATGCGGCGCTCGGCTGCCACCTCGCCAATGAGTCGTACTTTCGAAAGACCCCCGTACTTTGGGACGAGGCTTCGCAGAAAATCAAATCAGCCTGCTGACCCCAAATTAGTTTTTTGACTCTGTCCATCCACCTCCACCAATGTTGAGCTGTGCCACTAGCCTCAACTTTGTCATCCCGCCTGCCCCGGCCTGCCATGGGACCGCAGCGGACTCGAATTTACTACATCACGGCACTGCCAAGGCGACGTATGCAGCTCTGTAAAGAGCCGCACGAAGTGCGCCAACTCCACTACGTTAGGCAGGAAATTCGAGGTAGCGTTGGGGAAAGACCTGCAGTTTTACTCGGACCGGACGCAAATGCCGACTAATCTCCTACTCCGTCCGAAGCGCCTGCATGGGATCGATGGATGCAGCGCGGCGCGCAGGGATCAGCGCGGCGGCGAGGCCGCATACGGCAAGCAGAATGCAGACCAGAAAAATCGTGGCTGGATCATGTTCGCCGACACCAAAGAGGAAGGCCTTGAGAGCCCGCGTCGCGATCCATGAGCAGGCAAGTCCAGCGATAAGACCTAGCCCCAACAGGAGCGCTGCCCTATTTAAAACAAGCAGCATAACGTCTGTCCTCTGCGCGCCGAGGGCCATCCGAATGCCCAGTTCGCGGGTACGCCGGCTGACGGAATACGCCATCAGACCGTAGAGGCCAACCAAAGCTAAAAACAGAGCGATAGCCGCAAAAACGGTGAGCAATGATGTTTGAAATCGCCGGCGCGCGGTTGCTTCGGATATCAGGTCCCCCATGGTCCGAACATCGCCGAAAGGCAGGCCGGGATCCAGCGATTTCAACGTTGATCGAAGCTCGGAAGCAACGGTCGAGCGTGGGAGCAGGGAGCGGACGGCGATGTAGGCGCCATTCAAATCGTAATTCAGGCTATACATCTGGGGTTGCGGGGTTTCCTCCAGGCTGGAATGGCGTACATCGGCAACGACGCCGACAATGGTGCTCCATTGGTTGTCCTCCTGTCTGATCCGCCCTCCAAGAGGGTTGCGATTGGCGAAATATAGCTGGGCAAATCGCTGGTTGATGACGATCGGTTTTTGGGCGTTGGAGTCGTCATCCTCGGTGAAGTAGCGTCCGGCGATCAGCGGAATGCTCATTGCTGCAAAGTACTGTGGTGTGACACCACGCCCTTCAGCCATTTGGTCTTTGCTGTTTGCGAAGCCGTCTACCCAGATATAGCCGAGGCTTTCCGAGTTGCTAAGCGGCAGGTAACTCACCGCTCCAACCGCGCTCACGCCCGGAAGAGCAGCGACCTTGCCAATAAAATTCTTGAAAAACGCACGACGCTGTTGGGGTTGGCTATACTTCGAATCCAACCCGATGTTCACGGTGACGGTGGATGGCGAGAATCCCGTATCGACGGATTCGACGTTGATGTAACTGCGAATCAGCAGACCGGCACAGGCTAGCAGCACCACGACAAGCGCCGCTTCCACCACGATCAGGATGCTTTGCGAGCGGCCATGCACCCCTGCTATATTGCCGCTGCTGCCCGCCGCGAGGACCACGCCAGGACTAACTCGCGATACAGCCAATGCGGGCAGAATGCCCCGTCAATACGCTCGTAAGCATGGATACAATGATCGTAAAGGCCATCACCCGAATATCCAGCGACGCCTGATTGAGCCGCGGAATATTGCCAGGATCGAGGAGTGGCAAGAAGCGCAGGAAGATACCCGCGAGCCCAACGCCGATGACCCCCGCGGTCACGCCGATCAAAAGCGATTCGGTCAGGAGTTGGCGAATGATGCGTCTGCGGCCCGCACCCAGGGCGACGCGCACTCCGAGCTCCCGCATACGGTTCGAAGCCCTTGCCAGCAGCAGGTTAGCCGCATTTCCGCACGCGATCAGCAGTACGATGGTACCGCACCAAGCAGCAGCCACAGCAGACGGCCTACCTGGCCGACGGCGTAGTCCATAAAGCTTTTTACTAATGCACCCCAACCTCTTTCCGGAAACATCGCAACGCTGTGAAGCTTGTCCAGGCGAACCATGATTGTGCTCATCTCCGACTGCGCGTGGCTCACAGAAACCCCTGGGCGTAAGCGAGCGAGCGCGCCGGCAACGTTTCCTAGTTCGCGCTCCGCTTTCTGTTTGGACGTGAGCGCAAGCGGAATCCAGATGTGTGTCCCTTTCTTCACGTTTCCATAAGGGAGGTCGGAGCCGAGCGGGTATTCGAACGCCGGCGGCATGACGCCAACGATCCTGTAGCTAACGCCATTCAGGGGTAAGGAGCGCTCCAGCACGTCCGTGCTGCCGCCAAACATAGACTGCCAAAGCGCATGGCTGATCACGGCTACCTTATCGTGGCCCGGCTGGTTGTCATCCGCGCCAATCGCGCGGCCAAATTCCGGTGCCGATTGCAGCGTGGTGAAAAATCTCTCGTCGACACGAGCTGCGCCAACCCGTTCCACCGATCCCTGCGACGAAAGATTGTAGGCTGCCTGCTCGAAAACGCTCATGTCGCTATAGGAGTGGCTCTCTCGCTTTATGTCATAGAAGTCCGCATAGCTGGGAGTCATGACATCGGGTGGGACGGGGACGTGGGGATTGGGAGTGAATAGATAGACCAGGCGGTCCGGATCCCCGTAGGGCAACGAGCGAATGAGCACCGCATTCACCAGGCTGAAGATGGCGGTGCATGCGCCGATGCCGAGGGCCAGTGTGAGTACGGCGGTGATGGTAAAACCGGGGCTGCGGCGCAGGGTGCGCAGGCCGTAGCGAAGGTCCTGCAGAAGGGAATCGAGCCAGGGGAGGGTACGGCGTTCGCGATGAGCCTGGCGGGTTTGCTCTGCACCGCCCAGCCGGATGAAGGCCTGGCGGCGGGCTTCCTCTGGCGATAATCCTGCGCGGATGCCCTCGTCGGTATGCAGCGCCACATGAGATTCGAGTTCAGCGGCGAAGTCGTCTTCCGGCCTGCGAGCCCGGAAGAAGCCTAGAAGACGAAGACCCAATGCTCGCAGTGTGTGCACCGCTCCTCCTTATGCTTCTCCCGTCGGAGCGAGAAAGCGCGCCAGAATCGCGGTTGTTTGCTCCCATTCTGCGGCGGCCTTCTTCAACTGGCGGTGACCTGCTTTGGTTAGTTCGTAATACTTCGCCTTGCGGTTATTTTCAGAGAAGCCCCAGCGAGAACGGATGAAGCCTTCCTGCTCCAGCTTGAGCAAGGCCGGATAGAGTGTGCCGTAGTTTAATTGCAGCAGATCGCCGCTGGTCTGCTCGATCCGGCGCGCCAGCCCGTAACCATGCAGCGGGCCCAGCGTTTCCAGCGTGCGCAAAACCATCAACGCAAGCGTGCCCTGCCAAACATCGGTCTTTTCGCCCAAGGCATTCTCCCTATTGGCAAGCAATAGGAAAACTATATAGGGCACACCTATGGGAGCGCAAGAGGAGGTGCTTGCTCAAGAGGCAATCAGCTCTCTGTGATACCTCGGCCGTAGTCGTCTAAGTCTTTCGCTTCATCCACATGCTCAAAATTGCTTTGTATCAGCGCACGGCTTTAGCCTGGCCTTAAAACGGTTGAGAACACAACGGGCTTTAGCCGCTAAGACATTGCATACCTACTCGTCCGGACTTTTCCGCAGCGTTCCCTCAGTATTGCTTCCTCACTGATGCTGACTTTTCCAGCGGCATCTTTAGTCGTGCCGTAAATGGTTGAGAACTGGCCGGGCGCTTACGGGCAGTAGTAGCGCTCATGTTTTGTGTCAGGGCACGACTTAGCCGGGCCAATAAAGACTGAAAATAATTAGGGCTTTAGAGTCTGCGTGAGAGCCGTCGTCAGATCTTAGTCCCGCAGAGCCTGCCCTGAGCCTGTCGAAGGGGACGGCTGAGAGTCAGACTTGTCCAAATTGGCCTTTTTCTCGATGGACTGATTCGCCTGGGCGCTCACTGAAAACAAATCAACCATCGGGTGTATTGCCGATCAGTCCCGAAGGGACGGCTGAGAGTAGCCCGGGACGTCGGTCCTGGGTGTACATAGCCGCCGAGACCAGTCCCGCCGGGGCGACTGAGAATGTCCCAGGACGTTAGTCCTGGGTGGCCCTGCACAGCGCGCGGAAGTGATAGCAATCTCCCAAAGCCAACCCGATTTTCATTCAGACGCTCCGGTTCCATGCAATCAAGGGATTACCCGCACAATCAGCCTGATCTATTCGCTAATTCGGACAGCTCCCACTCTCAGCCTTCGACAGGCTCAGGGCAGGCTCTGCGGGACTGAGATCGGACGACGGCTCTCACGCGGACTCTTTAGCCCTTACGCTTTGTCTTCCTGCCCTGCTCAGACTTTTCGGTAGCCTGTGAAGCCATGCCCCTCGTACGGGACCTTTCGCCTCTCACACGCGGGCCCTGTTTTGTGTGTTCGGGCACGACTTTTAGTCGGGCCGCAAACCGGTTGAGAATACGACGGGCTTTAGCCGTTATCGTTTTGTGCGTCATTGATATCAGGGCGCCTGGGGCTCGCTAGTCGCCGATAACCTGGATGAACCCCTCGATCTAGTCCCTGCTGGTCAGCGATTCTGAGCAATAGAGTGGTACCTCCCTACTGAGAGAGGAAAGTAGAGCGTCCTGGTGCTCCCCGGGCCACCTTGCTGAGCTTCTCCAGGATTTCCCCCGCCTCTTAAGCCGCGACTCTCCATAAATAGCGGCCATGGCTAACCGATTCATCCTTCTTCGATTTGAAAAATTGAAACGCCTGGAGAAAAAGCTGCACAACAGGAATGCTGCTCATTGGGAATCAGCGAGTGTATCCTGTTGCGTGTATCGAAAAATCCCAAAAATGCTCCCACTGAAATCTCCTGAAACCACCTCGCTCTCGCGTATCGACCGCCGTGAATTTATCAAAACGAGTTCTCTGGCCGCCGGCGCGCTTGTGTTTGGCGCGCCAGCACTATTGCGCGGACAGAATCTCAACAGCAAGTTGAACATCGCCTGCGTCGGAATCGGCGGGAAAGGCCGGAGCGACACCGATGCCTGCGCCGACGAGAACATTGTCGCCTTGTGCGACGTGGATTCTGGTTCAGAGGCTTACGAGATTCAAACGAAAAAATATCCCAGCGCAAAATTTTACAAAGATTTCCGCCAGATGCTCGACCAGATGGGCAACCAGATCGATGCGGTGACGGTTTCGACTCCGGATCATATGCATGCGATCGTGGCGTCCGCGGCGATGAAGAGGAACAAGGCTGTTTTTTGCCAGAAACCGCTCACGCAAACGATCTATGAAGCGCGCTATTTGCGGAAAATGGCCAAGGAGAGAAAGCTCGTTACGCAGATGGGCAATCAGGGCAGCTCCGCGGACGGTTTGCGCCGTGCCGTCGAGACGATTCAAGACGGACTCATCGGACAAGTGCATGAAGTTCACGTCTGGACGAACCGCCCACTCTGGCCACAGGGAATGGATCGTCCACTCGGGGAAGATCCGGTTCCTGCAACATTAGATTGGGATATTTGGATTGGACCGGCTCCGATGCGGCCGTATAAGGCCAGTCATAAACCATATGATCAATATGGAATTTACGAGCCGTTCAGCTGGCGCGGCTGGCAGGATTTCGGCTCCGGCGCGCTGGGCGACATGGCATGCCACACGGTCAACATGCCGTTTCGCGCTTTAGATCTCGATTACCCTACGGAGTTGAAGCGATGCCTTTTGGCCGGATGAACAAGGAATCGTATCCCGTCGGCTCCAAAATTCGCTTCGACTTTCCCAAGCGCAAGGCGCACATTCCCGCCGAACATCCGCATCTTTTCCATCATTCCAGAAAGATCGAGCACGATGCGGTCACGCTGTGGTGGTATGACGGCGGCCAGCCCGACCCCACAGCCCGCGGAGGCCATGACTTGAGCAACAAGCCACCGGTCGAATTGACTGCCGACATCGTCGCCCTGCGCGGCAATGTTCCCGATAGCGGTTGTCTCCTGGTTGGCGACGGAGGCAAGGTCTTTTCACCCGACGATTATGGAACGAATTTCTTCGTGAAGCTGAAAGGCGATCAAAAATTCCTCAACTACACCGAACACCCGGCGATGGCGCAATATCCGGAGCGCATTCCGCGCAATCATTACGGCAAAACAGGCGGAAGTAGTGTTTTTGCCCATGCACAGGAATGGCTTGTTGCCGTTAAGGAAAACAAGCCGGAGATCTGCTACTCGCGTTTTGATATCGCTGCGCGCCTCACGGAGATCATGCTGCTGGGCTGCGTGTCATTGCGCGCGGGTCAGAAGATTGAGTGGGACGGACCGAAGATGGTTGCCAAAAATTGCCCTCAGGCTGCGCAGTTCATACGACGGCAAGACCGTTCCGGCTGGGCTCTTTCCTGATGTAAATATCTCCGGCAAAGCCTGCGATGCGTGGTACCGGCCCGGATAGCTCATAAAGCCGGATCTCGCACCAGGCACACACTGAATCCGTATACGATCAGAGGCATAATGACGAGCTTCACCGAAACGGCTCACCTTGCGGGCTTCGCGAACTCCGCACATCGGTCGCGTACTTTCCGCGCGATCTATGCCGTCGCTCCGTCTTTGCTGTTTAAACCGACCAAGCCAACGTAACGTTCTGCGAAACCGCCGCGAGTACCTGAGCGCGGAACTCGCACGGCTGATGGGGTGCTCAGATAGAGTCCCGACCTCGCGATGGAATAGCCCGATTAGGCGCCGGCGGGATGTAGGGAGAATTCACAGTTGGAGAGATCGACCGGCTGTCCGGTTCGTATGGCTTGGTCGGCGGCGAGCACGATCGAAAGGCTCGTAAGACTGTCCTCCAAGTGCGAGGTCAGGTCGAGCTGCTCGCGAATGGCCCGTACGAAGAACTCCTGTTCGCGCCGGCAGAGCTCGTCGTGATCGGGCTCGTCAGTTTGCGTCAGCCACTCGTCTGGGCGGACAAAACTACCGGATGGTGACAGCTCCGCATGATGCACGCGAATCGCGTTGGAGCGGACGTGGTCTTCCACCTTGGCCGACGCGCCGTTCGAGTCGGAGTGAATGCTCTGGATCGATACCGCGCCGCGAGGCCCGATCACGTCTTTGACGAAGAATGCGGTCTCGCTCATCATCGGTCCCCATCCGGCCTCGTACCAGCCCACCGAGCCGTCGCTGAAGACGATCTGCAGCTGGCCGTAGTTACACCGGCCGCCGGGGAGGCTTGGGTCGAGGCAGGCTCCGATTGCGGAAACTCGCAGCGGCCTGGCTGCGACCATTTGGCACATGACGTCCACATAGTGCACGCCGCAATCGACGATGGGCGAAGCGGACGCGAGCAGGCCGCGGTGCACCTCCCACTCCGCGCCCGAACTCTGCTGGTTAAGATTCATGCGCATAACCAGCGGACTGCCCAGCGTTCGTGCGATGCCGATGAACTTCTGCCACGTCGGATGGTGGCGCAGAATATATCCGACGACGAGCTTTTGGCCCGCGCGCTGTGCCGCCTCAACCATGCGACGCGCGCCTTCCGTGTCGGGCGCCAGTGGCTTCTCCACAAAGACATGACACCCGGCTTCAATCGCGGCAAGCGTGAAGGCTTCGTGTGTATCTGGATAGGTCGAGATGCAGACCGCGTCAGGTGCGAGACTGGCCAGCGCAATGCCCACATCGTCAAATAACGGCACCTGGAGCGAGAGGTTCGTGGCAAGGTGGTGTTTGCTTTCGCCCCGCGATACCAAGCCGGCAATCTCCACTCCCCCCATGTTGCGAAATGCGCGTGCATGCGATGCGCCCATGTTTCCACAGCCGACAACAAGGATTCTCAGAGACCCCGTCTTCCGAAGCATTGTGTATGTGCCCCCAGCGGATTTGCAGTTGCCTTCTCATCATAGACGCGTGCTCGTCCCCCAGCCAGCATCGGTCGACTAAAACTGAATCGATGCAATCTGGAAAATTATCGAACCTGGCAGCACATCGGCGATTATGCGCCTACCGGGACGCGACAACAGCTCAGGAGCGATTGCAGCACAGGCGCCCTCCTCACCCGCCGGGAAACACGCAGGGCATTCGGACCGTTTCCTGCCCTTATCTGGCAGTGATGCGTGTTGCTAGCCCGGATAGCCATAAAGCCAGATCACGAGCGAGATGATGGAAGCTAGAGTCGTCATCGAGACAGTGGACGCTACCATCATTTCCTCGCAGCGATACTCTCCCGCAAGAATGTAGGCTGTCTTGGCCGTGGGCACTGCGGCGCAGATTACGGCCGCAATGGTGTAGAGGGGGTCGAGCCCCAAGGACACGCTCAATCCGTACACGATCAGAGGCATGATGACGAGCTTGACCGCCGAGAGCAGCGAAGCTCGCCCAATATTGGCGCGCAATCCATCGATCGACAGCCCCAGTCCGATGGCGAACAGAGCACAAGGCGTGAGCGCATCGGCCAGGATGTCAAAATAAGCGGTGACCGGCCCGGGCATGCGGAGACCGAGCACCGACAAAAGCATGCCGATCAGGGTTGATAGGACCATCGGGTTAAGCACGACGTGCTTCACTGTGACCATTGCGGGCGTGCGCGAGCCATGCGCATCCCGCTGACCAAGTTCGAGCAGGATCACGGCTACTGGAAACATCACAACCGCCACGAATACCGTGGCGATTGCCGCCGGCAACACGGCGCGCGGACCATAGATCGCCTGCAGGACTGGTAAAGCGACGAAGCCGGTATTGGTCATCGATGCCGCCATGCCATGCATCGTTCGGCTCGCGAGACTCCGGGAAGCATGAATGCTCATGACGCCGAATACGAGCATGAAGCAGAGAAGGGATCCACCACCAAAGGCAACAAGAAAGCGCCAATTGATCAGCGAACGACTTGGCTCTTGTGCAATGGTGACGATCAGCAATGCAGGCATTGCGATGTTATAGGCGAAGTGAATCAGCGCGTCAGACAACGCCCGCGACAGATAGCCCGTGTAGCCAACGATCCAGCCACTTACGATCACCGCAAATACAGGTAGGATAAGGTCAGCGATCCGCACTGAAAATGTCTCAGATTGACCCTCCAACATTTGCATGGAGAGTAAGGTGCAGTCAATAGCAAGAGAGTTAAGCCCTGTTCGCTGTCGAGCGGTGTGAGGATATTTCCCCGGGAGAGGCGCTGATGCGGTCCTCGCGGCCCGCTTAACCAGCATCGTCATTGAGGCTCGTTGATCGAAAATGACCAATCTTCCGATTTGCCGGTCATCACCTTTATGAGCCTTGAGCGAAACTATGCAGTACGTACTTCTTTGCGCTTGTCTCTTGACGCAAGAAACCACAACGTAGTGGCAGTTCCGATGAAATAGGGAAAGCGCATAAGCGTACTCCATGCTCCAAAGTTTTCAATCACGCCAATCATCGTGAGGCTTCCCCAGTGCTCTGCATGGCTAAGAGGCTGCGGATAGTGGATATCGATCGCGATCTTGCCTGCCTGCGCCAGCGCGTATGCCACTAAACCCCACAAGAACCCCTTCCGGACAGATCGGAAAAAAAGCTTGCCGAAGGCAAGAAGATGCAAAATCGAATAGACAGCAACTCCGAGCCAGATGAAGAGCATGGCATCCATCGCAACACATATAATTGCGCTAATAAACGACCACGGAAAGGGGATACGCGAGGTATAGCCAACCAGGCCGCCAAAGTTGAAGACCACTAGGACCAGCAACCAAGCGGGGGAGAAGACCGACCAAAGGGCGGCAAAAAACAATGTGATGCGGTGGTGCCACACGTTCCGGCCCCAAGCTATTGCGATTGCGGCAATGACCTGATACCAATACCAGCCCGTAGAACGACCTGTGCGGAATGCTTCCAACAGATCGCCCGAAAGCGCCTCGTTACTCTCGCTCGACCTCAGATGATCCAACATCCATGTTGCAAGCGCAGGTGGCTCCCTGTGGTTCATCTCTCCTCCAGATGGAATTCCAGCTTGAAACCCGGGATTGTTCGCCAAAGTCTCGTCAACACGCGGCGCGTCTCGTGCACTTGGCGCAACCCCTCTTTGGTGACGCGAAAATATCGCTTTGCTTTGCCACCGCGTTCCGGTGTGGGATCGCCCAGGCTCGAAGTAATCAGGCCCTTTGCCTCGAGCCGTTCAAGAGCCGCGTAGACGCTTCCCACAGACACAATGCGGCCGCGATGCTGTTCGAGTTCACGGGCAACTGGTACACCATAAGCCTCCTCGCCCAGATGGATCACAGCGAGAAGAAGCATCAGTTCAAACTCTCCCAAATAGCTTCGAGTGCGCATTACTTCAATAATAGAGAAGAAATAGCCCCTGTCAACTCATGGGTCGGCCTCATGGTACCGGGATGTCGATCTATCCATCCAAATACTGAAGTGGCGATAGAAGTCCTCGTCGACTTTCCAGTCGGCATGATCTCCTTTAAAAGGCGAGAAAACATACGCATTCCCTAGCCACTCGCTATTCGTATCGCAGCGCTACCATCGGATCCACGCGTGCGGCTCTCCTCGCCGGAATCCAACATGCCAGTACACCGGTTGCCAGAAGCAATAAAACCGTGCTCGCCAGGGTCGCCGGATCATAAGGTTTCACTCCCGGCCACAACGCTGACTCGACCGCTCGCCCCAGCGCCAGGCTAACCAGTAGTCCAACCGCAACGCCGGCCAGGATCAACCGCAAGCCCCCGATGATAACCAGACGAAGCACGTTGGCGCGTTCCGCACCCAGAGCCATACGGATTCCGATCTCATGCGTCCTCTGCGCCGTCGTGTACGCCAACACGCTGTACACGCCCACGGTGACAAGAATCAAGCCCACACACGCGAAAATGATCATCAGCAACAAGGCGAAGCGAGGGCCCGCGTACAATCCCTTGCTGATGGCATGCTCCAATGCGTCCGGATACATGAGCGCCACACCTGGATCGCTCGCCCATACTGCTTGCTGCACCTCATTCATCAGTGCCATCGGCGTTTGTGCCGACCGAACCACCAAGAGTTGCATCCCCGATGCTGTAACGGTGTACGGTACCCACACCTGCGGTGCAATAGGAGCCTGCAGACCACCCCTGCCGTAGCCCGGCGCACCTTGATTTGTGACGTTACCCACCACTCCCACGATTTCGAACCAGGGCTCCCGCTGCGAATCCGGCAACGCTCTCCAGCCCCACGAGCTTGACTTGACGTCCAATCGGGTCTTCTCCGGAAAGATACGTCGACGCAAACTTCCGGTTGACCACTGCTACTTTTCTCGCATCGTTGATTTCCGCTTCTGTAAACCCACGTCCCGTCGCAAACGGAATACGCAGCACGCGAAAGTACGCCTCGCTGACGTTTTGCACCTGCGCATGCCATGCCTCCGCGGGCGATTTCCCGGAGACCTCGATCTTGTTGTCCAGGCCGCTCTCGGGTGGCACTGCGTTCGATTCCGCCGCATCCATCACCCCCGGGATCGCCTTGACACGTTCCAGCACCGGCCGGAAAAATGTGCTCACCTGCTCCGCCGTCTTGTAGCGATCCGGCGGCAACAGCAGGAACGTCTTGAAGACGTGATCTGATTGCAAACCCAGGTTCACTTGGCGTAGCGCCACAAAACTGTGCATCAAAAGCCCCGCGCCTATCAGCAGCGCCAATGACACCGCCACCTCCATCACTACCGCTGCATCGCGCATGCGCGCCGTTCGAAATCCGCCGATCACACCCCTTCCCATATCTCGCAGAGGATCGTTCAGATCGCGGCGGGCGGCCTGCAGGGCAGGCATCAGGCCGAAAATCAGTGGAGTCAATACCGCCAACACCAACGTGAAAGCCAGCACCTGTGGGTTTAGTGCGATCACAGATTCTGCCGGAATCAAATCTACCGGCATGGTGGCGACAATCAACTTCAGTCCGCCCCAGGCAATCACTACGCCTAGCGCCGCTCCACCCATGGCCAATACCAGGCTCTCAACCAGCAGAAGCCGCACCAGTCTCGCTCTGCCGGCTCCCAGCACTGCGCGCAGCGCGAACTCCTTTCCTCGCGCGGTGGCGCGCGCCAGCATCAGATTCGCCACGTTGACACAGCCGATCAGCAACAGTAATCCGACGGCCACCAAAACGGTGTACAGCGTGGACTGAAAGTGCCCCGCAATCGAGTGACCCATCTGCTCAACGAACACCTGGAAATGAGCGGGATAGTCCTGCGGGCGGAGTTTCGCCAGCCGGTCCGCGACCGCAGTCAGATCTTCTCCAGCTTGCGCCATCGAGACGCCGGGCTTTAGCCGCGCCAGCACGAACCAGCGCTCGGGCAATCCAGCGAAGCCCGGGGTGATTCCAGGATGTGGGATCGAGGGAATCCAGAGATCGGCGTCATACCAGCCGAAGCGTGGGGGCATGATTCCGACCAACGTTCGCGCCGTTCCATTCAGCACGAAAATCTTGTTCAATACTCCTGGATCGCTGTTGAAGCGGGTTTTCCAGGTCTTATAACGCATCACGAAGACGGGCGATGCTCCCGGCTTGTAGTCTGCAGGTTGTAGTACCCGGCCATACAATGCCGGCATGCCGAAAAATTCAAATGAGCCCGGCGTCATGCCGGCTCCGTAAAGCCATTCGACGCCTGCTCCACGTTTGTAAAGCACGGGATCGTCGGAGGTGCCGATTACGCTCTCGAAGGAATGGTTCTGCCTGGAAAACTCCAGCAGCTCATCCGAGCTGAATCCTTGCCGCCCCTCGTCGGGAGTCTGTGTACTGCCATGAACGCGCGGAAATACGATGTGTCCGGCATCCTTATAAGGAAATGGCTCCAGCAGCACGTTGTCGATGACGCTGAAAATCGCCGTGCTGGCGCCAATGCCAAGCGCAAGCGTGATGATCGCCACGGCGGCGAAGCCGGGATTGCGCCTGAATTGGCGAAGTGCATAGCGCAGGTCTTGCCAGAGGTTCGCGAAAAAGTTCGGCCCACTTTTTCCAGGCGCCGCTGGCTCTTGCCGCGCCTCGCGTACCATCCCCACTCGTCCTTGCGGCGGCAGGCTCTCGGAATTCAGCTCCATCAGCACATCGCTGCGGGCCTCCTCGTCCGTCGCGCCGCCCGAGACCAACTCCTGGTAACGGTCCTCCAGGTGCTGCGCCAACTCCTGAATAATCTCGACCTCGCGCGTTGAGTCCAGCTTGAGGGACGAGAACCGCTTGGTGATTTCCTCTTTCCAGTCAGGCATGTTCTGCCTCCGTAATCCGGTTGACTGCCTCCACAAATGCCTTCCAACCGCGGCGCTGCGACGCCAGAACCTTTTGCCCCTCGGATGTCAGGCGGTAATAACGACGGCGGCGCTGGCCGCTCTTTTCCACCCACCGCCCCTGAATCCAACCGCGTTTCTCCAAGCGATAAAGCAATGGATAGAGGGAGGCGACATAAAAGCGGACAGTCCCGCCGGACCGTTGCTCGATGAGTTTGGAAATCTCGTAACCGTGCCGTGGCCGCGCCTCGACAAGAGACAGGATCAAAAGCTCCGCACTGACCTTCTTCCACTCCACTTCTGGCGTCATGGTTCTCTCCCACATATGGCGTATCCATATAGTGGCGCCACCGGACACCAAAGTCAATCAACCGGATAGACGTGGCTGCATCCGTTCCCGGCAGAGGCGACCGGAACTGGGACCAAGTATGCTTGCCTCTTGGGTGAATAGAGCTGTCGCATTCTTGCCTAAGCAGAGGTCCTATTTATGAACCAGAATTTCGCCGTAATAATCCTCGGTGGTACCGGACAAGTCGGAGGTGCAGCCGTCGCGGAGTTGCTGGCAATTCCGGAGTGCCGGGAAGTGGTGATGATCACCAGAAAGCCCGTTGCGGCGCGATCGCGGGTGCGCAGCGTCGTCCTTGATACCGGCGCTGCTGACTTTGCCGGGCGCACTGCCGCCGCTTGCCCGCGAAGTTTTGAGCCAGGGTCCCGCCAGCGCCGTGAGCTGTGTAGGTGTCGGTTCTGGATCGATGCGCTGGAGCGAAGAAGAATTGCAACGACTTGAACTCGGCGTCGTCGGCGCCTTTGCGCGTGGATGCCATGACGCCGGAATCGCCCAGTTCTGCCTGCTTTCTGCGGCAGGAAGCTCAGCCCGCAGCCGCTTTCGCTATGTCCGTGTCATGGGCATGAAGGAAGATACCGTGCGCGGCATCGGTTTTACCCGCCTCGCAATTTTTCGCCCCGGCATCATTGTCGGCAACGCTCATACTCCGGCCTGGGCCGGTTGGTTGGGACGCCTCGTGCCTGGGCCGTTTGGCAATATTGATCAGCGAATTCTCGGTCGCTCAATCGCCGCGGAAATAGCTTTGCATAGTCGAGAGGCTGGTGAGGTTACCCTTGAAAATGCGGCAATGAAAAAACTCGCTGCGCAGCTCAATAGCTTGGCTTTGGAATCCTAGCCTAGGGCCTAGGCCAAATGAATGTCGAGAGCTGGAACCGGTCGTCGCGCATCATTTCGAACGCTCGCTGAATCCAGCCAACAGTCTGTCTTTTGTTTTCCGCAGCCGGAGGTGCAGTGCTTTAATAGTGCTGGCCTATGGCCTGGCATGACTGTGCCCTTGGAAAGGAACTGCAGATACCATGAAGACCCGAGTATCCGCTCTTTGCACTCTCTTACTCGCCGTTGCGGCGCCCTTGATGGCGCAGCAAGTTTCCGTCAACTACGTCAAAACCCAGGATTTCTCCCGGTTCCACACCTATGCGTGGGGAGAAGAAAACGCCAACCAAATTCGCAACTCAATTCTGGCGCAGGTCGCCAAGACGGATATCGAAAACGCAATGCAGAGCAAAGGGCTGGCTAAGGTCCAGAAAACGGAGAACCCGGACCTGATCCTGGTGGCGAGCGGCGGTTCGAAGCAGCAGACCTCCTACAGCGCCTGGGGCGCAGGACCGCGTTTCGGAGGGATGAGCACGATCACTCCCCAACAAAGCACAGAGGGCACGCTGATCGTGAACCTCTATGACGCGAAAGCCAAGCAACTCGTGTGGCGGGGCATTGCCCAGGGCACGCTCAGCACTAATGGCGACAAGAACCAGAACCTGGTTCACAAAGCGATAGAGAAGATGTTCAAGAAGTACCCCAAGACGTAGTCGTTTGACCCACTATGGACGTATGTTTTTTCATTTGCATCTGCGAACGATGGTGCGGCTTTGTGGCTTTGTCAACCGGCCTGGGGGCAGGAAACCCCTTTGGCGCTGGACCGCGGGCGGCAGCACCATTGTTCTCGAGCCTTACGTCCCAATAATATCCGCGTCACCCTCAGTCTGGTAGTAAAGACCCAGTGACACGAGGGCTTTGGATGCCCCTAGCCCCAAGAGCGTTCTTCGCGGCTCGTCTGGCTGTTCCACAGAACAGAGCATGCAACGAATTTTCGTCCGGCTATTTTGTGAATATGCCGTGGTCGCTGTCGTAGCGCTTTTCGGTATTGCCCGCTTTCTTGGCAGCCCGTTCGGCTACGCGATCCAATTCTTTATCTTCGCCAGTTTTGGGGTCGTTAACATCCAGATTCGACGGTTTTTCAGTCTTTCCCAGGTTTGGAGTGGCTTGATTGGGCATACTTGTATCTCCTATATAAGATTAGATGCACCACTTTCCCCTTGGAGTTATCCTGCTCGTCATTCCATCTCAAACGCTACATACTGCAGGACAGACTGCCGCTCCACTTCGAGCACTACGGCATCCCCGGGCTTTAGGCCGGCGAGCGTCTGCCGCAATTGCTCCGAATCGTCCAATGGCGTCCCGTTGATGGCGCGGATCACATCACCGGCCGAGAGATCCGCTGCGGTGGCAGGCTCCCCTCCCAGCAGACCAGCCACCAGCACCCCATTTTCGGAACGGAGATTGAGCATGGCTCCAACCTGGGAGTGTTTGAGGTCGATCACAAACACTCCCAGGGACGGTATCAGGTCCTTCCTGGGATCAATCAGGTCGGATAAGTTGTCGATCATCGGGGGCGCAGCGACAGCCGTGATCGAAACCGTGACCGGCTTGCCGTCGCGGAGAACTGCCATCCTAATGGGCGTGTTTCGCGGATGTACGTAAAGGCGCGCAGTGTACTTGGGCAGCGAGTCAATTCTTGCCCCATCTATCGCTGTTACCACATCCCGCTGCCGCAAGCCCGCCGCCGCGGCTGGGCCGCCGGCGTCGATGTCAGAAAGTATGACGCCCCAATCCTGCGGCAACTTGAGGCCGGCTGCCAAGGCAGGCGTGATCGACTGAGCATGCGCGCCAATCGTCACGTTCGGAACGACTCCGTGCTCTTTGAGCTCGTTATAAACAAAGCGGACAATGGGCTCTGGGATCGCGAAGCCCAATCCCTCGCTGCCTCCGCCAGAAGTAACAATGAAGGTATTAATCCCCACGAGGTTTCCATTGCGGTCGATCAATGGACCGCCACTATTGCCGGGATTGATAGGGGCGTCAGTTTGCACATACACCATGGGTCTGTCTACTTCCGGCTGGCGGCCTACCGCACTGATGATGCCCTTGGTGACGGTGTGATCCAGACCCTCGGGCGCACCAATCGCCACTACCGTTTGTCCTAAACGGATCGGACTGAATAGTTCGGGCAAGGGAATAAAAGGGAGACCCTTCTCTTCAATCTTGATGACCGCCAGGTCGGCATAATGGGTGGTTCCGATGAGCTTCGCCTCGTACACGCGCTGCGGGTTGCTCAATCGCGTATTACCCATCGCCAGCTCCACAGTCGCGGGTGCGATGATCACCCGGATGCGCATCGCGCCGGCAACCACGTGGTTGTTAGTGATGATGTAACCATCCGGGTCAACAATGACCCCTGAGCCTATCGAGCGCTGCCGCTCCAGGGCCTGCTGCGAATCCCCTTGATCCTTGTCGTGCTCGGGTACGCCGTAGCCGGTTACTTCAATCTCCACCACCGATTGCATCGCACGCTCGGCAATCTGGTCAATGGCCTGGTCATATTCCTTCAGGATGCTCGGGGCCGCGGCCGGGGCCTGCGTCTGGCCGTGAAGAGGCAGCGGCAAGATCATGCACGCGAGCACGAGCCAGAACGTCTTTGCCCTGGTCATGTCAGCTGAAACTGGGTTTGTGTAGCGGCGGCGCATTGACAGGCGGGGCGGATGGCTCATTTTCAGGCGTTTCCCATTTCAGAATCTTGAAATCGAGGACAAAGATGGCATACATCACCGGCACTTGCAACTTGGTCACAACCGTCGCGACCAGCAGGCCGCCGATTTGTGCGTAACAGAGCGGCTTCCACAGCGGACCGCCGTGCAATGCGAGCGGCAACAGCGCCAGCACGGTGGCAAAGACGGTGATCAGGACCGGACGCAGGCGCAGGATGCCGGCATCGATCAGGGCCAGCTCGAAGTCATCTCCGGCAATATGCCGCTCTTCAATAAAGTCGAACAGAACGATGGAATGGCTCACGATCACGCCGATCAGACTAGCCACTCCTAAAAACGCCATGAACCCAAACGGCTCGCCCATGACCCACAACGCGGCAAAGGCGCCCATCATACCGTAAGGGGCGGCTGCCAGAACAAGCAGAGGCTTGATGGCGTTCTTGAATTGAAAGAGCAGAGCAATGTAAATGGCGACTGTCGAGATCAGCATCACCATCGCCAGGTTCTTAAAGCCGCTCTTGGTCTTGTCATACTCGCCGCCGATCTTCATTTCGTAGCCAGGAGGAAGCGCGGCCTTTAGCTGCTGCAGGCGCGGCATCGCCTCCTTCAGAACCTCGGAGCTTAAGCGCCCGGCAACAGGGAAGGTACGCACATTGATGGTGCGGAATTGTTCCAGGCGCACGATTCGGCCAGTGACCAGATCATGATCGATATTGGAAATCTGCACCAGGGGAATCTTGTTATTGTCCTGCGAGCCGTAGACATACAGATTCTGGATGTCCGAGAGTTGAGAACGTTCATCCATGCGTAGCCGGGCTACGATCGGGATCTGCTTTTGACCTTCCTGCAAAGCACTGACTGTGGTTCCGCTCATGCCTGCCGTCGAGGAGTTGGCGACATCCATATTCGTAATGCCGGCCAGATTGGCGCGATCCGGATCGATGGTTAACGCGATCTGCGCATTCTCCTCTCCCCACTCATTGCGCGTGCGCTCAGCGATGGGAATCGACCGGAAGATCTCTTCTACTTTGGCGGCGATACTGCGCAGGCCGCGAATATCCGCTGCCTCGTCTTTGGCGTTCACGTCGGCCGTGCTGGAGATGCGAATCTCGATGGGATAGTCGATGGGATTGGTGAGCAGCTGGCGTGCATCCATGCGCGCGCCTGGGATAGATGCAGTCAGCACCGGCTGCAGCTCCTTAATAAACTGCGGAGTAATCTCCTTATCCTTGACCTCGATCAATATCTGCGCGTAATTCAATTGTTGCAGCTGTGGAGAGGCCGAGAACCAGAAACGCGGCCCACCCCCGCCTACGAATGATGTGACGTAACGCAATACATCCCCGGCATGTCCATCCTCAGGGTGCTCTTTAGAAAAACGTTCCGCCTGTTCGCGCACAATTTGCTCCACCTGGCGGGCCGTCTGGTTCGTGGCTTCCAGCGTGGCGTCGTTGGGGAGCCACACATCGATATAGGACCAATATTGGACGTCCTCAGGAAAGAACGCGGAGTTCAAGCGCGAGAAGATGAATACTCCCAAAGCGAGGAAGGCCAGGGAACCAATAAAAAACTTCCACCGATGTTCGATTGAGTACTTTGCTGCCCGAGCATAAAGGCCAAAAAAGCCGCTGTTGCGCCGCTCCTCCAGCGTCTTCTCCACCTTCTTTTCCGGCCGCAAAAGGTAATAGCCGAGGACGGGAAGAAATGTCATCGAAACCAGGCGAGAAGCCACCAGCGCTACCGTCATTACGATGGGCAAGCTGTGGAGAAACTCTCCTGTGCTGCCGGTTACCAGCAAGAACGGAAGATAAGCGACGATATTGGTAACCGTGGCATACATGATTGCGGTCGCCAGTTTGGTGGGGCCTAACCATGCAGCCACGATGTTGGGATGGCCCTCGGCCAGCGCGCGCTTGATGGAATCACCCGCGATCACCGGGTCGTCCACCAGCAAACCGAGGGCAATAATCAGGGTGGCGACGGAAACTTGTTGGATATCAATGCCGAGAAGATACATTCCACCAAAGGTCATTGCCAGGGTGATAGGGATGGCGAGGGCCATCAGAACGGCCGATCGCCACTCCCAAAAGCCGAGCCAGGACACCAGCACCACCAGCGCGATCGCCTCGTAGAGCGCATCCATGAACAGGCTGAGGTTCTCTTTCACCTGCAAGGGCTGGTCCGAGGTGCGGGCAATGATCAGGTCCTCAGGAAGATACTGCTTTACCGCCGCAAGCTTGGCATCGACGTTTCTGCCAAAAGCGTCAATCTGCTCGCCATCCTTCATCTGTACTGCAACCGTTACCGCGCGGCTGCGTCGCCAGTGGCCGTCCTTGTCTGCCCAGGTGAGGTAGTTCAAGTATGTTGCCGGGCTTTGGTAGCCGCGGGAAATGTCTACCAGGTCGCGCAGATACACGGGACTCTGCGCCGCCGATGAGGAAGAGCCGATGATGACATCGCCGATCTGTTGCGGGTTGGTGAATTTGCCGGATGGGTCAATCAGAATATTCTGCGGGCCGACTTCAAGCTGGCCGCCGGGCAGTGTGCTATTGCGGGCGCCCAGGATGTCCTTCAGGTTGGAAGGCGTCATGCCATACTCAGCCAGCCGTTGTTGTGAGTAATCCAGGTAGATCTGCTCCGGCAGCACACCTTTGCGTTCAATCTTGGCTACTGCCGCGGCCCCCTGCACGGTTCTGCCAATTAGATCGGTGAAATCGTCCAGCTCCCGATAGGAGTACTTATCCCCCGCTACCGCGGTCAGGTGAGCTTCGGTATCTGCTGGATTACGGATAAATGCCGCGGGCCAACTGTCCGGGTGGATCTCCGATCGATGCAACTTCTCGATGATCAGCCGATCGCCCAAGGCCCGCAACTCATCGTCGCTTAATGGCGAGCTCACGTCGGCACCGATGAAGCCGCTGCCGGAAAAGAAGTGCGGGTCAGAGACATACTTGTTCTTCCCTCCCGCCTGCAAGACAGCAACAAAAGCGTCACGTACCAGATCCGGGGAGACAGATAACGGAAAGGCGTAAACAATGCTGACCCGCGGCTGCGAGGCCTGCTTCGGTTCTGCCGCGCGCGTTGCTTCAATGGCGTTACGGATGGACCGGGCGCGCAACGCAATGTCTACGTCGCTGGCTCGAGGGCTGGCTATGGTCAGCATCAACGCCGCGGTGTCGCCAAAGTCGCTGTTGAACTGGATCGGGCCTGCACCCTGGGGCAGCCTGCTATTAAGCGCATTTAATTTGAGGTTGATATCGGAGAACTGCTTCTTTGGATCGGTCACCGTGTCGTCCAGTTGAACGTAGACCAAAGAAAGGCCGGGAAAGCTGATGGAGCGGATACCGAAGTCCGAGGCTAAAGGAGGTTTGATGAACGCGTTTTGCGCCATCGTCTGCTCCACCGGCCGGCTTACCAACTGCTCTACCTCTTGCGCTGTTGCCCCCGGCCAAGCGGTGGAGGCGACAGCTACGCGCACCGGGATACTGGGGTCTTTGCGCTTGGGCATGTGCATGTAGCCATACCAGCCCCACACGCATACCGCGATGAGCAGGACCATCGAGACCTGGCGGTGCTCGGTGAAAAACCGCGCCGTATTGTGCGTTTTTTCGATGTATTCGGCTTCGGATTTATGGCTCATCGTAATTGTCCACTCAGGGAATGACGCGAACCTTATCGCCGTTCTTTACCAGGCTGACACCGGTCGTGACCACTCGTTCTCCAAACGTGAGGCCGCCTTTGGCAGCAATCATGTTCCCGTACGTATCGCCCAGTTCGACCGGACGCAATCGCGCTGTCTCTAAATCTCCACTGCCCTCCGCAATCATGACTGCGAAGTTGTCCGCGCGAGAGGGATCCCTTATGACCGCTGAGAGGGGAACCGCCAGTACGGACTGCGGGAGCTGCACACCGTTCAGCGCCAGCGAAGCAATCATCCCCGATTTCAACTGATTCTTCGCATTGGGTATGGTCACTTCCACAGAAAAAACCCGGCTCTTGGGATCGGCGGAGGGAGAGATCGCACTTACGCGTCCGGCGAACTGCTGCGGCAGCGAGTCCGTGGAGATCGCCAGGTGCTGGCCCAGTCGCACCCGGCTGATGGAGGTATCGGGCACACCGAAGACGGCTTTCACTGATTCCGTGTCCGCCAAAGTAAAGCCGTTGGTAGCCGGCCCGACCAGGCTGCCGAGATCGATGCTGCGCTTGACCACCCAGCCGCTAAACGGAGCCCGCAACTCGCAATAAGCGAGCGCGACGTTTGCCTCGCTGACTTGGGCCTTGGCGCCGGAAATAGAGGCCGTGGTGCTGGCCAGCTGCGCCGTCGCTGAGTCGAAGTCCGGCTTGGTTGCGCTGTGCGACGCATAGAGGGCAGACGTTCGATCGAAGGTGAGCTTTGCCTTGTCGTATTCTGCCTGGGAACGCGCCAGCTGGGCATTCGCTTGTTCCAGTTTGTCTTTGTAATCCTGTTGCCGCACCACCGCAAGCACAGTCCCTTTCGGTACCCAGTCTCCCTGATCGATATTGCGCATACCGCCGCTCGGGCTCTTGACCTGGCGGATACTGTCGACATATCCCCCGGACTGGAAGGCGAGATCAACCTGCGCATAAGGAACAATGCTGGCTGAGTACTTGGCGCCGTTGCCTACGGCGATGGTTTGCACCATCGCCGTGTGTACGGGGAGCGGCAGGGTTTCGGCGGCGTTCTGCTGTTTGCATGCAATGCCGCCCAGCGTGAGAGCGGTCGCGAGCGCAGTGAGACAAAATTTAGCGGCTGTGGGATTCATTCGTTCACTCTTCCCCAAGAGCCTTTTCAAATGCAGCCTTTGCATTCCAGAAGGCAAGCAGGCTCTGTTCATAGTCGTGGTCCGCGTTGGCGACCGAGGCTTGCTGTT
This sequence comes from uncultured Acidobacteriaceae bacterium, assembly GCA_963815175.1. Taxonomy (GTDB): domain Bacteria; phylum Acidobacteriota; class Terriglobia; order Terriglobales; family Acidobacteriaceae; genus PALSA-350. The sequence goes on along the minus strand of CAWFGM010000043.1, from coordinate 257,770 downwards.
GTAGCAGATCGCGCAGCAATACCGCGGAGTGTTTGAACTGGTCGCTCACTTCGCGCAGCTTTTCGTTGGCCGCGTCGCGCGCAGACTGGGCCACCTCGAGCATCGTTCGGCTCTCTTCCAGCTTGCGGAAGTTGTTGTCGACATCGAGCAATACCTGGGCCTGCGTCTCCCGCAATTGATAGTGGCTCTGCGTCACGCTCACATCTTTTTGCCGCACCTCGTCTCTACGTCCTCCCCAATCGAAGGGGTCCCACTTAAGTTCCAGGCCGGCCGAAAGAATATTCTGCGGCAGAATCTCAGTGTTGATGGGTTCGAGATAGTGGATGGCTGCGCCCACGTCAGGAATGTACTTAGCCTTGGACAGTTTGCGGTCATAATCGGCGCGGCTCACATCGATGGTGGCTTCCTTAACCTCCGGCCGCTGCGCCAGCGCCGTTTGCCGGGCTAACTTCATGTCCATCTCCGCGGGAGTGATTGGAGGCACGGGCTCGGTACGGAAAGGGGTATCGAGATCGCGCGCCAGAAGTTCGTTGATTTGCTCTTTCTGGGTCTCGAGGGTGTCGTTCAACTGGATGATCTGGTATCGCGCCTTGGCCAGCTGGGCTTTTGCCTGCAGACTGTCAGACTTGAGGACTGCTTCCTGGGAAAGGTAGTCGGCCGCGACCCTGTCCGTCTCCTCGTATTGTTTGACCAGGGCCTTTTCGGCTTCCAGGGCGCTCTCCGTCTGCAGCGCAGAGTAATAAGCCTGCTTCACACTTGCCGCCAGCGATTGTCTATCACCCTTGTATTGCTCGCCGGCAAAATCGGCAGACAGCTCCTGTTCCCGGATAGCAAGATGGATCTGGTATAGCTGCGAGAGGGGTTGCGCTACTTGCACGGATGCATTTCCCGTAATGCCGTGGGACAACGCGAAGCTCGTGGGCAATCCGGGGCCGAAGCTCCCTGCGGGAAAATTGAATGTGGGCGATGTGAGATTACCCGAAGCAAAAAGGTAAGTGGTGATCGCGGGAAAGCGCTTGGTCTTGGTTTGCGCAACCTCCCAATTCGCTTTGGTTATGTCGAGCTTGGCAATGTTCACCGGCCGGTTATTCTCGAGAGCAATCTCGACCGCCCGCGAAAGCGAGAGGACCGGGGCGTCAGCTGGGGTGACTTCCCCCCGCAATAACACCCCGGCCATCAGCGCGGTCCCGGCGATCGCCCAGCCCAGCTGCTTGCTGCACTTCACTCGCATCATTGTTGAATCGCAATTGTACCCGTAGCGAGGGTTGGATCTCTTTTTAGGATCGGCCTCCCCTGAAGCCGCCGCCACCACCTTGCGGCCCGAGGCTGTTCAGGTCATTCAGCACCTCTTGCCGGTCCTGTGGGCGAAACTGCCCTGTATCCATGGTTTGCTCAATCTCAGACTTTGCCTTCTTGAGCGCCATGAGCTGCTGCAGCTTGCCGCCGCCACCCGTCTTGATGCTCTGCAGCGAATTCATACTATCCTGCAAGGACTTCACCTGGGGCTCGGTCGGCTGGCCGTGCATGATAGCGGTGAATATGTCTTTGCCAAGTTTCGCCCCTGGATTCGGGGGTTCGGTGGAGACGGTCGTGGCCTGTTTGCTAGCCATCATTACCTCCAGATCCTGTTCCAGCGTTTCACGATCTGGCTGCTTCACTGTGGCCATAATTGCCTTCATATTGGAAACAGCTTGCCAGGGCGTGATGTAATCCACGGGTCCGCCGGGTGTCTGTGCCGCCTTATAGGCCTTAAGGGCCTCAGCGTTGGTCTGTAATTCCTTGAGCTGCGGGATAGTTATGCTGCCGTTCAAGACGGCAGCCTTGATGTCCTGATGGAATTTATCCGTAGCGGGATTGGAGGCGGTTGCCTGGGGAAAAGCAAACGCCACGGGCAGCTGCGCCGCAATAACAAGGGAGAGCGAAAGAACACGTAGATTCCTTTTCATATTTCCTGCTTCCTCATGAAGAAATTCAGGGCGGCCCTTTTCGACCGCCTTGTTGTTGTCATTTCACTGAATAACAGCGAGCGGCACGCGAGTCTCTATTTGGTTGAGGCCACGAGCTCGCCCTTGTCATTGGTCTTGACCCAACCCTGTGCAGCCATGGACTTGATGATTTCCTTTGCCGCGGCATCCGCCGTCTTTGAGGCGTAGGCGTTCGCCGTCTTCTTGCGGTCGCCCACAGTGGACTTGGCGGCAACCGCCGCGGGGTTCAAACCGGCAGCAACCGGTACTGCTGAGCCGACATTCTCCGCCGGTTTGGTATCGGTCTGAAACTCGGAGAGCAGAACCGAGTCGGAAGGCGTCTTGATATGGACATCGACTTTGGTCTGCACATCGGCGCTTCCAGCTCCCATGCCGATGGTGTCGCGCTCCGCCTTATTCCCCTGTTTCAGGGAGGTAAACGAGCCTTGAATCACCATCGCGTTGTCAGAGGGCGGGGTGCCTGCCGCTACATGTTCCACCGGAATACCTGTCTTCTCCAGCCTCTTCACCAGTTCCTGAGAGTACGTCTTGCTTGCGCTGGCGGCGATGGATTCCGGCTTCTGGTCTCCGGTGATCAGATGGCGGGGACGAAGTGACTGCATCTTGTCCACCTGGACATCGTCAGGATTGATGGCGAAGTCATAGACCAGAATCTTCTCTGGCTTTGGCAACGGGTTGCTGCCCGTGTAACTGGCAAGTGGAGTTACGTTGATCTTGGCCGCAAGAGGGCCCTGCGCATGGGCTGCAGAAATTAGAAGCGTGCCTGCGGCCAACCAGACCATTCCTGAAAGAGGGCGGCTGGCGCGGATTCTGAGTCCGGAAACATTTCGTAGTCTATCCATAATTACTCCTTCCGCCGAACAAAGGGGCGGATCCTAAGACGGATGAGTGGCCCGAGAAACACATGGTCGCTGGGCCGACGCTGGCATAACCGAAGATGCTTGGGGGAAAAGGGCCCACGAAGACCGCTGCGCAAGAGGGGAGATCTCTGTGCGGTGATCGTGACGAATCATCGTTGCACCAACGGATACAGTCAATAGCAAAACTTATAAAACCTTTGTCCTTCGATCTAAAGTTCGTCTAACCCCGTAAAGCTCTCTGTATCTGCAAGATGCGTCCGATTCGATGTTGCAGATTGAGGGCCGTGCGGGGTAGACTTGGCGTCACCGGTCAACTGAGCGATCTTTGCCTTTGCCTGATTTGAATGGGCGAGGTGAAGAGCGACCGCGAGCAAGTGAGCTAGTCTGTGCCCGAACCGATCCGCTTTGAGGAATTTGATTTAGACGTCGAGCGCTACGAACTACGCCGGTCTGGCCATAGTGTCAAGCTGGAGAGAATCCCCATGGAGCTGCTCATCCTGCTGCTCCAAAGCGAAGGAAAGCTTGTCCGCCGCGAAGTCATCAACCGCCGGCTTTGGGGCGAGAATGCCCTCCAGGATACCGACCACAGCGTTAACACAGCAGTAAACAAGCTGCGCTTCATTCTGCGCGATGATCCCAGGGAGCCGCGCTTTATTCAAACCGTGGTCGGCCAGGGTTACCGCTTCATCGCAAAGGTAGCCGTTGTTCCGGATCCGGTCGCCCCCGCTGCGGTCGTACCGGAACGAGAGGAAAACTACCCGCTACCCGCCGGCGCATAACAGTTCCAGTTCCGCCCCGGAGCAGGAGGAGGCAAGCATCCCTCCGGCACGTACCCTCAGAGTCTTTATCGCCGCTCTCTTCCAGCAGAGAACATCGGGCGTGAGAAGCAGCAGCCTTGCGCGAAGACGGCTATGTGGCCTGTCTCGCCGGCCTGGTTTTGGTTGCAGCGTTGCTTACGGCAAACGCCGTCTGGGTGCATTTTTCGACGCCCGTGCAGCGGCCAGCGAGCGTGGCCAGCGGATTCCATTCCATTGCGGTATTACCCTTCGTCAACCTGGCGCAGAACTCGGATCAGGATTACATCGTGGACGGGATGACCGACCAGCTCATAACCGACCTGGCCAGCAGCACACCTCTCCGTGTCATCTCCCGTAGCTCCATGATGCAATACAAAGGAAAGCAAGTACCGATGTGGGAGATTGCCCGCGCTCTGAATGTAGACGCGGTGCTGGAGGGGTCATTCCTGCACACCGGCAAGCAGGTGCGCATCACGGCAAATCTGATTGACGCCAGAAGACGATCGTCACCTCTGGGCGCAAGTCTATGAAGAGAGTGGGAGCGACCTGCTGAGCATGCAAGAGCAGGTGACCAATGACATCGTGCGCGAAGTCGCGCTGGCGTTGGGTAGCGGTGTATCCACTTCCAGGCTGCGCCCGGTCAACGTCACGGCGCGCGACGCTTATTTGCGCGGGCGCTTCCTGTGGAACAAGCGCACGCTCGACAGCATGGAAAAATCGATCGAGTACTACCAGAAGGCGATCAAAGCCGACCCTGACTTTGCGGAAGCCTACGCCGCCATGGGAGACGCCTATGTGCTGCTCAGTAGCTATGGGGGGGGGGGCCCTTCGACGCGCGCTGGCGAAAGCAGAGGAAGCCGCACAGCATGCATTGCGGCTCGGGGGAGGCTTGGCCGAGGCTCATACCGTTTTGGGCGCGGTGAGAACAGACCGGGACTGGGATTGGCCTGCGGCCGAGGCAGAGTATCGGAAGGCGCTCAAATTGAATCCTTCTTACCCGACTGCGCGCCACTGGTACAGCTTGCACCTTTCGCGCCTGGGAAGGACGCAGGAGGCCGAGGCCGAAATCCAGCGAGCTCGCGCCCTCGATCCGTTATCGCTGATTATCAGCACCGATGCCGCTGAGACTGCCTACTGGGCGCGCAAGCCTGACGAGGCCAGAAAGCGCATCGATGAAGTTCTGTCACTCAATCCTGATTTTGCCGAAGCCCACCTGGTAAGTGGGAAGATCTACGAACAGCAAGGACAATATGAGCAGGCATTGCACGAGTTCAAGACCGCGCTGATGCTTTTTGGCGGCGGGACGAACGTGGAGGCTTTGCAGGCCCACGCCCTCGCTCTCGCGGGCGCGTCGGGGCCGGCGATGGAAATTGCCAACCACTTGGAGACCGCAGCGCCGCATAACTATGTCTCCGGTGTAGATGTCGCCGCAATCTATTGCGCACTTCGCCAGCCAGACGCCGCAATGCGCTGGCTGAATCGGGCGTATATGAACCGCGATAAGGGGGTGGATATTCTCGGCATCGATCCTCTCTTCGACGGATGCCGCAGCGACACTCGTTTTCAAAGCTTGCTGGCCAAGTTAAAGCTGCAGCCTGCTGCATAGCCCGGTACCTCAGCCCAATTCACTTCGGGATCAACGCGGTCTGCCCCAGATGGAAAGAAATATGAGTTGTCCGGCTCAGCAAAACGGAAAAGCGATTGCGCTGCGGATCTTTGGCAAAGTCTTCTTCCGAAACAGAGGCGTGCTTCTGCAGCCAGTCCGCCGCTGAAAGGCTTTCAAAGCCTGCGAGCAATGTGCCGTTGACCTCATCCCAAGCTTTCTTTATCTCCCCGGCCGCCGGCAGTGTGGGCGCCGTCTTATCGGGATTGGTAAGGAAGAGGGCATCGTATTCCGGATGGAGGCGCGGGCCCAAGACCAACAGCGGCAGCATACGATCATGAACGGCCGTCAGGTGTCCCCAAAGATAAATCAGCCGGTTCTTCCCGGGCGCTACCTCCTTGAGAAGCTGCTCTTCCGTTAGCGGGGAAAATAGCCGATCGGCTCTCTCGATGTTTATTTTCCAGGAATTCACGGCCGCCGTGACCAATGCTTGCTCCGACATCTTGATAGTCCTTTCTGTTGTTCCTCCATGAGAGTAACGTGGATGACGATTGGTTTCAGAAAGATCGGCCCATGCGCCAAGCTGGCCATAGGGGTTGGCCTGGTCTTCGGCCTCATCCTATACACCAAGGCAGTGGAGAAAGGATCAGCTATGACAGTACATGCCCAAGGGACGTTTGAAGTGAAGTTGACCCCGCAATTACCAGAGGACAAAAGCGAAGGTTCGACCCTCGGCCGCATGCTGCTCGACAAGCAATTCCACGGCGACCTGGAAGCCGTCAGCCATGGGCAGATGCTAACCGGCATGACTGCAGTGCAAGGCTCGGGCGCTTACGTCGCCATCGAGCGCGTGACCGGAACACTCAACGGGCGCCGCGGCAGCTTCATCCTGCACCACTTGGGAATCATGATGCGAGGCGCCCCGACGTTAAACGTGACGGTGGTGCCGGATTCGGGCACGGGCGAGTTGGTGGGGCTCGCGGGCACGATGACCATCATCATCGCCGATGGCAAACACTCGTACGACTTTGCGTATTCACTCCCTGAAGCGCATTAAGCGGATGGCGTCGAGACTTGGAAAGAGCCTCAGGTTTATTTTGTCGTCGCGAACATATCGGAAATTTCTCGACTGCTGGCGGCCTGTTCGGCGAAGGCAAAGGTTCCGTCCTGTTGCATTTCCCGCGCGGCGCGCAGAAAGGCGCCAAGGGCGGCGCGCGCCAGAGCGCTGCCAACGCTGACGCGCCTGACTCCAATTGCCGAGAGCGCCGCCAGGTTCAGCGAAGCGCCGGGAAGACCCATCAGGACGTTCACCGGGCGATCCACGGAGCGGACCAAGGTGGCGATGTCGTCTTTGCTGGTAAGGCCTGGAGCGTAGAGAACATCGGCGCCCGCTTCCTGATAGGCCTGGAGCCGCTGGATGGTGTCTCTCAAATCCGGGCGGCCGTTGATGTAATTCTCCGCACGCGCCGTTAGCGTGAAGGGAAAGCCCAGGGCACGCGCACTCTCGGCCGCCGCGCGTACGCGCTCCGCCGCCAGCCCTTGGTCATAGATCGGCTGTTCCGCTGCGCCCGGTTGCATCTTCGATTGAACCTCCGACAACTCCCGCGGCCTGCCGCAAGGCGGATGGTTTCCGCAACCATCCTCAGGCGCGTCTGCAAACCATTCTCAAGATCGGCGCTGACCGGCAGGTCGGTGGCGGAGGCGAGCGCCGATACGTGCGCGATCATCGCCTCACGGCCAACTGCGCCGTCCGGCAGGCCGATGGAGGAGGCATAACCGGCGCTGGTGCTGGCCAAAGCCTCAAAGCCGAGGTGGGCCAGCATGCCGCGCGGTGCCGATGTCCCACGGGTTAGGGATGATGAATGCGTGGTCGCGCTGGTGGAGTGCGCGGAAAGGCTTGTCCTTTTTCAGTCTGTGTGCTCATTGCGTGGTCACGCTGATCCTGCGAGTTTCGAGGGAAGGCCAAAGGTGCCATCGACTACCTCCACGAAGTTTCTCTCTTCGCGGAGGATGAGCCGCTTGCTCTGCGCCATGGCAAAATTATCGCGCGCCTCCGGGTCTGACCTCAACCGGGCCCGGTACGTCTCATAGGACGCCAGGCTGTCGAAGGCAATCAGCCCCCACGCCACATCATTCGTCCCTTCATAGAGGAAGGAAGTAGCCGACAAGGTGGCCGCCACATCGGGGAATGATGCGGCCCCAATTCTCGGCGTACTGCTTAAATCCTTCTCGCTGGAAGGGATCGATCTGGTAGCGGATGACGCAGGTAATAGCCATGGATTTCCTCCTGGTCGCGAGTGTCGGCAGCGCATCGCAAGAAAGGGTCAATGCTGCACCCGTCCCCGCCAGCACCACGATCGCTTCGCGCCGGTTCAATTGCCTGGGCTTTGCTGACTGCATGGTTGGTAGTATGCTGGCTACTTGACATCGACAATTCGTTAGCGAGCGAAATATGAATGCTAACCATCACGAAGTCGCCTCGGGAATTGCGGCAGCTATCGGCGAGCCGGCGCGAGCGCGCATACTCTACTGCCTGATGGATGGGCGTGCGCGAACCAGCACCGAGCTCGCAGTGGTGGCCGAAGTGAGTCCTTCCACCGCAAGCGCGCACCTAAGCCGCCTGAAGACGGCGGACCTGGTCGAAGTCCTGGTGCAGGGAAAGCATCGCTACTACAGCCTGCAAGGCCCCGATGTCGCCCACTTGCTTGAAGGCTTGAGCGTCCTCGCCGGCGCGCGCCGGGACAAGTTTGTGCCCACGACTCCCAGCCGGCTATGTGCTGCGCGGACCTGCTACGACCACATGGCAGGAAGCGTAGCCGTGGCACTGCACGATCGCTTCAAGGCGCTAGGCTGGCTGTCAACCGGTCTCGGCAGGCCAGCGACCATGCATACGAGCTTACGCCGGCGGGAACCAAGGCGATTCAGGGTCTGGGCATCGATCTTGAAGCAACCCGAAGGCTGCGACGGCGCTTTGCCTGCGCATGCCTTGATTGGAGCGAGAGGCGCCCTCATGTTGGCGGGGCACTGGGAGCGGCCCTTTTGAAACTGGCCCTGAGAAAAAAATGGGTGACCCAGGATCTCGATTGCAGGGCCCTTGCCATCACGAGTCTTGGACGGCGCGAAATGCTGACTCGTTTCGGTCTCAACGCTTGAGGCTTTCGGTGACGCAAGCCCACGCAGCGGCATCATCTTTTTGTATAGAAACAGAAGAGGCTTATCTCCAGTTCGCGCATCCCACAAGGGAGGATTTTTCATGTCTGCAATTTTGAATGCCGGCACCAAGGCTCCGGATTTCAGCCTTAGCGTGACACCCGATCAGAAGATTACGCTCAGCGAACTGCGCGGGAAGCCGGTGATTCTTGCCTTTCTATCCCGCCGACTGGAGCCCGGTTTGCGGCGATCAAATGGCGCTCTACAACGAGGTGCTGCCGGAGTTTCAGAAATTCGGAGCGGAACTGATTGGTATTTCAGTCGACGGGGCCTGGTGCCACGCCGCGTATGCCAAGGATCACCATCTCCATTTTCCACTGGCCGCCGACTTCGAACCGAAGGGTGCGGTCTCCCGCGCCTACGGGGCCTACCGCGAGAAGGAGGGATTCTGCGAACGCGCACTCTTCGTCATCGACAAGAACGGGGTCATTACCTGGAGCTACTGCTCGCCGATCCTGGTCAATCCTGGCGCAGACGGAATACTGCAGGCATTGGAAGCACTGGAAAAATAGGAGGCCGGGTATGACTAAGCTCGCAGTGGCAGTCAGCGCCAAGGATCATCGACAGGGAGATGAGGATGCGCCGTGCACGCTGGTGGAGTATGGAGACTACCAGTGCCCTTCATGCGGGCACGCCTATCCGATCGTCAAACGTGTGCAGAAGCATTTTGGCAAGCGCCTGTCGTTTGTCTTTCGCAACTTTCCTTTAACCCAGTTGCATCCGCTATGCGGAGCCGGCGGCCGAGACCGCGGAGTTCGCCGGCGCTCATGAAAAGTTCTGGGAAATGCATGACCTGCTTTACGAGAATCAGGATCGCCTGGAAGACGACCTCCTGGTCGAGCTGGCTCAGGAACTGCATCTTGCTCCCGCTCAGTTGCAGGAGGCCCTGGAGACGAAGGAATTTCAGCCCCGCGTGCGAGCGGATTTCAGCGGAGGAGTGCGCAGCGGCGTCAATGGAACCCCGACCTTCTTCATCAATGGGCAAAGGCACGATGGTGCGTATGACTTTGCTTCTCTCGTCGAGGCGATTGACCGCGTATTGGAGTAGGCCGGCCTCACTTCTCCGCATCGGTGTGCCAGCCGGGATTTGTCCATTGGCCATTGCGGCGCACGAAGATTTCGGTCGCCCGGCCGGAACTGACGGAACGCTTGCCGTGCATCTCCGTTTCAAGCCTGTACTCGCTGTATAGAATTGCCACTTCGCCAAATTGCTGAACCTCTGTGCGTGGGAACTCAAGGCGGATCAGCTTGCCTCCCTGGGCATGAAAATCAGCAGCAGATTGGAGCACGGCGGCTTGATGCTTCCACTGCTTTTCGCCGGCACTGATGACGATGGTTTCCGGTGGCACGAGTTCTCTGAGGGTCTTGGCATCGTTGGCGAACCAGGATCGCCAGACCGCCTCCCGCACTTTGAGTAGAGCGGAACCCTCATCAGTGTTGGCAGCGATGCCTGTTGTGCTCCATCCAGCCAGGATGACAACGGCGATGGTTAAGAATCTGCGATGCATATTTCCTCCAAAGATGGCCGACTGGGCTCGTGGTAAGCTAAGGACAATAGTCTGATTCCCAAACCGAGCCATCCTGTCGGAATTTGGAGAAACAGAACCCCAATCCTCTCTGGTCTGCTAGGCCGAAGACTGCGTGCTTGATGTGTTGCGTTGATAACGCAAGCAAAATTGCTGCGGCGGAGGCAGAGAAAACCGAGTAGTCCAGAGGCGACTTGAGGCCGAACGAAATGGCCATGGCAGTTCCGAAAAGTATCAGCAGAAGCGCACTGGCCAAACGCCGTCCAGCGCAGCCACACGCCGACTAGCAGGAAGATGCCAAGAACCAACTCCGCAATCGTGGCGCTCCAGGCGAGGAAGGGAATCGAAGACGCCGGCATGAACGAGTTCACCTTGGCCGTGTAACGAATGAAGCCGTCGAAGTTTCCGTATCCCACATTCCTGCCACGCCACAGGCCGAATCGGTCGGCGATGCCAGATAGGAATGCGATGCCAAGCGTGACCCGAGCGTACAGAAAAGCCAAGTCTCCAGACGGCGGCGCTGACGGTCATCGTTCATGGCTGAACGTCTCCTTCCGATTCAGTCGCCGGCACTTTGACGGAGAGCGGGGCGGCATGATCGCAGATAAAGTAAGCCAGGAAGGTTGCCGGCTCTTTCGCGCTTGCGTTCTCCGAAACCAGATGAATGCCGTTGGGAGCTTCGTAGAAGCTGTCTCCGGCCTTGTAGATGGATGGCGCACCACCTTTGACCTGCATCCGCACTGCGCCCTTGAGAACATAGCCAATCACGGGGCAGGGGTGGCTGTGAGGCGCCGAAGAGCCGCCCGGCGGATAGGTCACCTCGACCGTCGTCACCTTGCAGCTGGCTTCCATCTAACTGCGGCAATGCTTGTGAAAATACGGGACGGACGTGAGCTCCGGGCGGCGAAGAGAGGGTGGGACTCGTGGCCTGGATGGCAACCAGTGCAGCCGGCGCCAGGAAAGCCAGTAGCAGTCCGGGAATCTGGAATCGTTTCCGCATGCCCCAAGCTAGCAAGAAGTGGTACTGTCGGGTAGGGCCACATTCGGTAGTTTCGGCTGTACCACTTTTGGATTAGCTATGGCCAGACGCAGCGCTCCCTTCAACCTTGTCCTGCCACCGCGGGAAGCCAAGACGCCCGCATTCCGCTGGCTCTACGCGGCTTTGCGCGGCGACATTCTGGGTGGCCGCTTGCGGCCCGGCTCGAGGCTACCGGCCACTCGGGATTTAGCCACGCAATACGGGCTCTCCCGCGGAACCGTGGTGAGCGCATTTGAAGAGTTGAAGTCGGAGGGATATCTGCATGGAAGCAGAGGGTCGGGCACCTATGTAAGCAGCGTCTTACCCGAAAACTTGCTGCAGGTGGCGCCGGAGCCGAGGCAGAGACTCTCATCGATCAGGCAACAGCCGCGCCGGCTTTCCGGCTATGCACTGCGCGTCCAGCCGTTCCCAAACCTCGAGAGCCGGCCAACGCGAGCCTTCCGCGCCAACCTGCCCGCTCTCGATCTATTCCCAACCAGGATCTGGACGCGCATAGCGGAGCGGCGTCTGCGGCGCCTATCCATACCTCAACTGCTGGGCTGCGACACGATGGGCTATTTACCGCTGCGCATTGCCGTAGCCGACTATCTGAACACCTCGCGCGGAACACGGTGTGAGCCCGAACAAGTAATGATCGTTTCCGGAACGCAGGAGGCGCTCGATTTGGCAGGGCGGCTGATTTTGAACCCTGGCGACCAGGTGTGTGTGGAGGAGCCGGGATATCCCGGCGCTGCCATGGCTTTTGAGGCCCTGGGAGCGAAGATATGTGCGGTGCCCGTGGACAGCGAAGGAATGGAATTGCCTGGGCGGCGGGCGCGAAAAGCCAAGCTGGTCTACGTGACCCCTGGGCATCAATTTCCTGTTGGCATGACCATGAGCCTGGCGCGGCGCCTGCAATTGTTGGAATGGGCTCGCCGGTCATGTGCCCTGATCTTCGAGGACGACTACGATAGCGAGTTTCGTTATGCCGGGCGGCCGGTGCCCGCATTGCAGGGCCTGGATCAACCCGGATTTCCTGTGAAGCTTGGTCCGCGCACGGGCTCGTCCTCTTTGCCGGCAGCTTCAGCAAGGTGCTCTTTCCCTCGTTGCGTCTTGGCTATTTGGTGATTCCACCGGATCTCGTCGATTCCTTTGCAGCGGCGAAATCTGTCCTCAACCGGCATGCAGCGCCCTTTGAACAGACTGTGCTGTGCGACTTTATCACCGAGGGCCACTTCGGGCGGCACCTGCGGCGCATGCGCGAAGTGTACGCCGAGCGCCGCTCGATCTTGATGGAGAGTGCGCGCAGAAAACTCAGCGGCCTGCTGGAGCTCTCGAGCGTCGAAGCGGGACTGCAGACCGTGGGCTGGCTGTGCCAGGGAATCGATGGTGCGGCAGCAAGGCGGGCGGCGCAAGCCCGCAAGGTGGAAGTGACTCCGCTGAGTATTTACAGCCGCGGCGCGATGCAGAGGGAAGGATTGCAGCTGGGATTCGCCGCTGTGAGCGGACAGGAAATCAGGCGCGGGGTTCACCAGCTTGCCATTGCGCTTGAAGAACTCGCCCGCCGGCGTCTATGATGTTCCTTCATGGCTGACCAGATACCCCATCTATTCCTTACCGCCTCGGTGAAGGGAATGCAGCTCTCCGAAGATGCGATCAATCGCTGTATCGATAAGCTGTCGGATGAGCAGATGTGGCACCGCGGGGCGGACCACGAAAATTCCGTCGCCAATCTTCTCCTTCATCTTGAAGGCAATCTGCGGCAGTGGTTCCTGCATGGAATTGATGGCCAGCCCGACGTCCGCAACCGCGATTCGGAATTCGCGCTCTCGCCGTCGCAGCGATGTGCGGAGATTCGCAACCGCTTCACCGCAACCCTCGCGGAATGCAAAAACGTGATCGGGTCGCTTCCACCAGCGCGCCTCCTGGAAACGATTCATCCTCAGCCAACTGGAAGTTGGCCGCCCATGACCATTCTCGAAGCGATTTGCCGGGTGACTGGCCATCTGCAGTTGCACGTAGGCCAAATCATTATGCTTACCAAGCAGCTCACCGGCGCCGATCTGGACCTATCCATGCCACGGAAACGATAAGCGCATCCGTTGATCTAGCGATAGTAGCCCGACTTGGTGAGAACGACGAAATCCGACTTCCGCAGTTCGTGATGATCGCGGAGAAACTCAGGATTGAGCTGCAGGCTCAAGTTTGCAAAACTTGCCCTGGGGTTCAACGCGGGTAGGCTTAAATCCAAGCGTATAGCGCGCACGCATCCGATCGATCAGAAGGGCGAGACGGTCCGCGGCCTCTCTGGTACTCGTGCTCATAACGAGGCCACCCGTAGCCTTGGCATATTGATCGATGTCACCCAGTCGAGTTCCGCCCACCGCCGACTCCACGATCGCTCGGTTGGTCTCCGCAGTCCTGTCGATCAGAGCCGAGACCACCGCTCCCGATTGAAGCAGCCTGGTCATGGCTTCCTGTTGCGAATGTAAATGCGCGGGCGCGTGCTGACCGATCGTTGCCCGGGTCATGGAGTTTTGCTCGTTTGCCGTGCCGTCGGTAAGCCACACCAGAACGCGCCGGTTCCCAGGTCGCTCTTGCCTTCATCGCCTGGTCCACCGCTTCAAACATATCCTCATCGAGGAAGGTTCCTTCCACATCGGCCATCCACGACGCAGTCTTGATGGCACTCGCCGCCAGCGCGCGATTTTTCGTAAAGTCTTGCAGCAGTTCAGTGCGAGAAGAAAAGATCATCACGGCTACTTCATCTTCCGGCTTCAGGTGGCCAAGGGTTTCCATGGCGGCTCGCGCCAGGGGCTCAAGGGCGGCATGCACGGTCTCGGTCATGTCGAAGAGCAGCACTACGGAGAGAGGCAGTTGATCGCGGCTGCAATAGGTGATCGTTTGCGGAACTCCATCTTCCGCGAGCTGAAAGTCTTTCGCCGAAAGTGTATCCACCGCTTGCCCTGATTTCTTGTTCTCCACCACGGCATCGAGCAGGACCAATTGGGTGTCGACATGGATGGTTGCCGCGCCGGACGCCGTGGCGGATTCTGGTGATTGTGCCCAGCCCATCTGCGCCAGTAGCAGAACAGTGAGGAGCGATGCAAACTGAGTGGGAGAGCTCACCAGACCAATCTATCAGCATGGTTCAGCGACCTTGACGTAAAAGAATGCAGTTGTAGCAGGAGCGCGGTTTAGACTGGTGGGAGACATGGAGACGAACCGATCATGACCAAAGAAGTATTAACTGCTACGGCTTTGCCAACGATCGAAGAGATCAAAGCAGCGCAGGAGTTGGTGTACGCGGTGATGCCGCCAACGCCACAGTTTGTTTGGCCTCTGCTGTGTGAGCGTCTCGGAGCCGAAGTGTGGGTGAAGCATGAGAACCAAACTCCGATCGGGGCGTTCAAGGCTCGCACCGCGGTGGTTTATGCGGCAGAGCTGTTCCGTCAATCGAAAAACCTGACCGGGCTGGTTACCGCGACTCGCGGCAATCACGGCCAGTCGGTAGCGCTGGCGGCGAGCAGGTTCAAGGTGCCGGCGCACATCGTGGTACCGCGGGGTAACAGCGCAGAGAAAAACGCCGCCATGCGGGCACAGGGTGGCGACCTCATAGAGTTTGGCAGCGACTTCCAGGAAGCGAAAGAGCATGCGCAGAAGCTCTCGGAGGAGCACGGCTGGCACTTTGTACCGCCCTATCATCGCGACATTGTCAAAGGAGTAGCTACCTATTGGCTTGAGTTCTTCTCCGCTGTGGCCGATCTGGATGTTGTTTACGTACCCATCGGGCAGGGATCGGGTATCTGCTCCTGCAGCGCTGTTCGCAACGGAATGAACTTGAAGACGCGGATCGTGGGAGTGGTAGCGGAAGGTGCGCCCGCCTATGCCCTCTCGTTTGAGGCGAAACGCAAGATCGCCGCCCCGGTAAGCACCTTGCTGGGCGATGGGATGGCTTGTCGCGTGCCCGATGATGCTGCGCTTGAAGTAGTGTTCGAGAATGTCGATCACGTGGTACGCGTGAGCGAGGAAGAGATCCGCATGGCGATGAAGTTCTACTTCACCGACACGCACAACGTAGTGGAGGGAGCGGGAGCAGCCGGACTGGCCGCCGCGCTCAAAGAGAAGCACGCGCTACGGGGAAAACGTGTGGGCCTGGTGGCTACCGGCGGCAACGTGGACCACGATGTGTTCGCAAGGGTTTTGCTGGATTAGGGTTTCGATACTGATTTTCTGGAGCACCGGGCGGGAATTGAACCCTCGAATACTGGTTTTGCAGACCAGCGCGTTAGCCACTTCGCCACCGGTGCTCATCTCATCGCTCTGCGGGCAGCCTCACCGGCGAGACCGCCCCACAGAGATTAGCTACTTGCCTTGCGGGGCAAGATCTTTCCTGGACAGATACCAGGTTTCTACCGTGAGCCCGGCTCCGCCACCGTTGGTGCGCTTGCGCGCGTCTTCCACCGTTGCCGGCGCGGGCACGATCACCGGCTCTCCCACCTTCCAGTTAGCCGGGACTGAGACGCCGTTGCCGTCAATGGTCTGCAGCCCCTCGAAGATGCGGATCAACTCATCTACATTACGCCCCAATTGCATCGGGTAGTAGACAATCGCGCGGATATTCTGCTTGGGATCGATGGCGAAAACAGCGCGCACCGTGGCTGTGTCGGAGGCCGCTTCATGCACCAGGCCGTAGGCCTGCGACACTTTCTGGTCGAGATCGGCAACTACCGGGAACTTTACTTCCACGCCCGCGTTGCGCTCAATGTCGCGTACCCAGGCGATGTGCGAGTAGATGCTGTCGATCGAAACGCCAATCAACTGCACATTCAGTCTTTCAAAATCATCGGAGCGGCGCGCAAACTCGATGAACTCCGTCGTGCACACGGGGGTGAAATCGGAGGGGTGGGAGAAGAGCAATACGTACTTGCCTTTGGCTGTGTAATCGCTTAACTGGATGACGCCATGGGTGCTCTTGGCTTTGAAGTCGGGCGCCTGCTCAAGGATGCGTGGGATGCGTGATTCGATTGCTGTGCTCATGTTCTTCTTCCTCGTCGAGACTTGGTTGGCAGATGGCCATCCGCGTCGTTTCCGGGCTTGATTCCAAGCACGAGGGACCCGCGGCGGGAGCCGGCTGCGGGTGGATGACTGTTTCTTATGACAGGATTCGAAGCTTGCGATTCGATCTAGAAACCCACCCGCAGCGCGCAGCAGCGACAGCAACAGAACAAGCGAGCCGGGATGGTGAGAGGTGAGTGCCATTAGCTGATTTGGTATTCGCAACCCTTCGACTATAACAGCATAGAGCCCATGGCAAGAGGTGTCAAACTCTGCTGCCGCGGGCGAGCCCAGGGAATGGGCGAGGACCCGCGGACCGCACCAGTTGTGAACGAAAATGGGACGAAGGGTTGTAGCTTCACAGCCCGCACATGCTGATGGCAAAAAACAATGGCCTTTAGGCTCTGCGATCCCACGGCAAAGCGGATGACGATTCACGCAGACGATTGACAGCCATTCGCCTAACCGCTTTGAGATCATTTCCCTCAAAGAGATTTGTCATCCGGCCTGGCCCGCCTTGCCGTGGGGCCAAAGCGTGGAGGAGCGGAGGGACGTGCTGTTTCTCTTCTCTGTCTCACGCGCGCACCTTCGCCGCTGTGGCCAACTATTTTCGACTGGAGCACACTTCAAGAATTGAAGCGGCGCGAACCGGCTGCAGCCCTCTGCAACACGCGAGACAAGCGCCAACGCTGTTGACGATATGGTGTGATTTATTTTTCGCGGCAGCACTGATCCTGCTGCAAAAGAGCAGTTTTTCCTTGAACGATTCACATGCTTTCAACAGGGCTGATAACGCCCATCGGCAACACTGGCAACAAGACGCCGTTACGCGGTGGAACTTTTGCAAAAAAGCAAGCCGCATTTCGCTTCATCTTCTCCGTTTACACATCGCTTTCATCTTCGTACTCTGTCCAAGCGTTTCCCCTGCAGGTAACGCAACTGTCGGCCATTAAATCTGACAACTGAATTCAGACCGGACGCGCTTGGATGCGCGCTGCTGCTGAGCAGAACCTGCTGTCACCTTGTGGCTGTTGACCGCAAGCGGGATCTGTTGCTGCCGCAGCCATTCATGGACGCGGCTTATTCCGTTCTCCCCCAACCCAGCGGCCACGCACATTCGATGTGCGCCCGCGTTTCACCCGCTCCTTTGAAAGGAGAATTTTAGGACCCCATGAGGCCGAAGAAAACTATTTTGTGTGTTGACGACAATGAACAGGCACTTTCCGTGCGCAAATTCATGCTGGAGACCCGGGGCTATCGCGTGCTGACAGCTACGGGGAGTGAAGCAGCCTTGGAGCTGTTTCGCGAAGGGGGCATCGATCTGGTCCTGAGCGACCTGATCATGCCCTATATGGACGGGAACGAGCTCATCCGCCGCATGAAGGAGCTGGCACCGGAAGTGCCGGCGATTCTCATCAGCGGGAGCGTGAAGGCTTTCGATCGCGCCAATCGTGCCGACGCCTTTCTGCCCAAGGGCGCCTGCTCGCCGGTTGAGATGCTGGAGCGCATTCGGGTGATGGTGGCCCGCAAGCGCGGTCCCAAGAAGGGACATGGCCTGCGTCCGCTGGTTGCGGAGGAGGTTGCTCAGCACCAGGCGGAGGCCAACGAGGCCGTTGTGGTCGGCGCTTGATTGCGGCTCTTGCTCGAGACCTTGCGATTTTGAGGCCCTCGAACAGGGCCTCTGCCGGTTCCCATCAAGCCAGCTACAATCAACCAGTGCAGCCGATCATTGCGACAAAGAATGTAAGCAAGATTTACCGGGCGGGTAAGGTAGATGTTCCCGCCCTGAGCAATGTCTCGTTTGTCGTTCCGCCGGGCGAGTTCGTCAGCATCGTTGGCCCTTCGGGTAGCGGCAAATCGACGCTCTTCTACATCCTTGGCGGCCTGACGCGCGCAACTTCGGGAAGCGTCTTGATCGATGGCATCGATTTTGCCCAGCTGACCGACTCGCGGCGCACCGTATTGCGCAAGACGAAGATCGGCTTTGTGTTTCAAAAGTTCAATCTGCTGCCCACGCTGACGGCGCGGGGCAATATCGAAATCGCGCGGGAGATCGCCCGCAGCCACAGCGCGCAGGACGAAGAGCTGCTGCAATCACCTTACCGATTTGCTTGGCATTGCCGGCCGCCTCGATCATCGTCCGTCGGAGCTTTCCGGTGGAGAGCAGCAGCGCGTTGCGATTGCCCGTGCGCTCATTACCCGCCCCGCGATTATTCTTGCCGATGAGCCGACGGGCAATCTCGACACCGCCAATTCCGATGTGGTGCTGCAGATGCTGCGGCGCTCGGCACTGGAGTTCAAGCAAACGGTTTTGATGATCACGCACAACCCTGAGGCGGCGGCGATTGGAGACCGCATCCTGCACATGCGCGACGGCCGGATGCTGGACGAATAGGCTGCCCCTTGCCTGGAGAATCGAGCATTTGGGTAATCTTTGCCGGCTTGCCTGGAACAGGTAAGAGCACGCTTGCCAGGGCCCTGGCGCAGCGCTTGGGCGCGGCCATTCTCGATAAGGACCGTATAAGGGGGGCGTTGTTTCCCGATACGCTCACCGATTACAGCGCGGAACAGGATCAATTGTGCATGCGCGCGATGCTGGAGGCAGCCGCCTACCTGACCGAGCGCCGGCGGGTGAAATACATCTTCTTCGATGGACGCACCTTCTCGACGCAAGGGCAGATTGAGGAGGTTTTGCAGGCGGCCAAGCGAGCCGGCACGCGTTGGCGCATCCTGCACGTGACCTGTGCGGATGCGGTCGCGGAAGAGCGCCTGGCCCGCAGCGATCCCGGGCATCCGGCAAAAAATCGCGATCCGGCGCTCTACCGCAGGATCAAACAGCACTTTGAGCCTATTCTGCAGCCCAAGTTGGAGGTCGATACGACGCTGGGCATGGATCGCGAGCTGGCGGTGGTCGAGGACTATCTCAGGGGCGACGAATAAGGGGCCGCGTTGACCGGGCGGCGAACCGCCCGATATACTGCCTCAGGACGTATGCGGGAGTAGCTCAGTGGTAGAGCATCGCCTTGCCAAGGCGAGGGTCGCGGGTTCAAGTCCCGTCTCCCGCTCCAAGTAGCTACCTTCCGAGCCTGCGGCTTTTTGAGGAGCGGCAGGGGTGACATCGCCGGATTTCCTCCAGGATTAAGCGAAAAATCGTTGCGCCGCGGCCGGCATGGTGGAAATCTCGGTTCTTTGGCTACGAAGCGAGCCGGAGTGATCTGAAAGTCGCATCTGCCAGACTGGGTTCTAATCCAGCCGGGCGGTTACAATTGTCCAAGATGGCGCGGTACCCAAGCGGTAAGGGAGAGGTCTGCAAAACCTTTATGCGTCGGTTCGATTCCGACCCGCGCCTCCATCTTTAAGTAGTTGAAAGCAAAGAACAAGACAATCTGACGTAACTAATCACCCTAATTTCACCCCTTCTCCCTGGTCGGTGTCCATGGGAGTGTCTGCACCCATCAGCACATCGATTCCTGTTCTGTCGGCCCCCATCGTCACAATTTATTTCCGGCACAGCAAAGGCTGTCGTCACAAGGACAATCACTACGACAAAGGCTGCAAGTGCAACAAGCGTCTTCGTTGGTCTCAGAACGGCAAGCAAAACGTCAGGTGTCTGCAGAGACGCGAAGCTGGGAAAGAGCAGAGGACGCCAAACAAAAATATTCGATCACTTCACCGCCTCTCCAGCGGAGCCGTTCGTATAGAGACTGAGTCATGTACGCGAAGAGCAGCGCTGATACTGTCTCGGCCGCCGGCGACGAGCGAGTGCACGCCGATATCTTTTCAGGCACTGATTGCAGCTTGATTATTGGAGGCGTCTATGTAGCGAAATAACGTTTTCGCAGCCAAAAGGCCACATTGACGAGACCGATCAGTGCAGGAACCTCTATCAGGGGACCGATCACACCGACAAAAGCTTCGCCCGAGTTAGGCCAAAGACCGCGACCGAGACCGCAATCGCCAACTCGAATTGTTCCCGGCTGCGGTGAAGGAAAGGGTCGCCGTCTGCGCGTAGTCGGCACCCAACTTACGTCCCATCCAAAAGCTCACCAGGAACATGACAAGGAAATAGACCACCAGCGGTACCGCGATGCGAAGTACATCCAGCGGCAAGTTTTACGATCAAGTCACCCTTGAGACTGAACATCACTAGGATGGTGAAGAGCAGGGCAACCAGCGTAAGAGGGCTGATGCGCGGGATGAACTGCGTCCGATACCACTCCTCGCCCTTCGCGCGAAGAAGTATAAATCGGGTCAGCATCCCGGCGATGAAAGGTATGCCGAGATAGATGAAGACACTCTTTGCTATCTGGCCTATGCCGATGTTTACAATGATCCTTTGAAGCCGAACCACGTCGGCAGAATCGTGATGAAAACCCACGCATATAGGCTGTAAAAAACCACTTGAAAGACGCTGTTTAGAGCCACCAGACCCGCAACATAGTCCGTGTCTCCTTCCGCGAGCTCATTCCAGACCAGAACCATAGCAATGCACCGCGCAATGCCGATGAGAATCAGGCCGCGCATGTAGGCGGGTTCGCCACGCAGAAAATGATGGCCAAGCAGAAACATCAATACCGGGCCGATGATCCAGTTCTGAAGCAAAGAAAGTCCAAGTACGCGACGATTGCGAAAGACCTCGCCGAGCTTTTCGTAACGGACCTTTGCCAGCGGCGGGTACATCATGATGATGAGGCCGATGGCGATGGGAATGTTGGTTGTGCCCGACTGGAAGCTGTTCACGAATGCCGCAGATCCGGGAATGAAGTGCCCGATGCCGACGCCAATTGCCATCGCAAGGAAAATCCATAGCGTCAGAAAGCGGTCCAGGAAGGACAGCTTCTTGCGGGCATCGGTGCGCATACCTGGCCTTGGGTGTAGGGGACACTGGACATGTTTACCTCGAACCGCGATAACGATCGCAGATGAGTTCGATTGGAGTCGGTAGAGGAGCTCCCTGTAAGGCTGACAAACTTTCTCCGGGGTGCAGCACGCCTTCGTCAACTTTGCACGGTCCGCCTGCATGGTCTTCTCTTCCTTGAACCATTGAAGGATTTGCCGCAGAACTCTGCGCCGCGCCTTCATTGGGCGGCATTACGATGCGATAGTGCATCCATTTGCCATCGCGGCGAGCAGTGACGATGCCGGCGTTGCGCAGATACGCCAGATGCCGGGAAATCTTGGGCTGAGGTTGATCCAGAATCTCTACGAAATAGCAAACGCAAATCTCCTGATCTCCCATGAGGTTCAGGAGCCGCAGCCGGGTATTGTCCCCAAGCGCCTGAAAGAATCGCTCCATCTCGAATGGTTTCTGTTTCGCTGCCATGTCACGATTATATTCGTATTGACAGATGTGTCCAGCGGAAATATATTCGTCTTAGCAGATATGTCTGGAGGATTCTATGGCGGAACAAGCTGCTCGAATCGGTGCGAGTCGAAGTATGCGGCGGTCGCGGAAAGTAAGCTTTCCACGCGACCATGCGGGCGTGAAGGCGGTCGCGGAGGCCTTTGGCTATAGTGCGGAAGAACTGACCTCGATCCCTGCCGAGGCCAATATGGGGCTTTCCTGCGGCAATCCCACCGCCATTGCATCCATTCGGCCGGGCGAAGTCGTCGTCGATCTTGGGTTCGGGCGGCGGTCTGGATGTGTTTCTTGCGTCGAAACTGGTCGGACCTACAGGGAAAGGCCATCGGCATCGACATGACGCCGAGAAATGATCGAGCGTGCCCGAGCCAACGCTCAAAATGGGCGGATATTAGAATGTCGAATTTCTACCTGGGAACCATTGATCGACCTGCCTCTTCCGGATGCATCGGTCGATTGTGTGATCAGCAATTGTGTGATCAATCTTGCTCCCGACAAGCCTGCTGTCTTCCGCGAAATCGCGCGCGTTCTCAAGCCGGGCGGACGGCTCGCCGTCAGTGACATTGCGCTCAAGAGCATGAACTCCCTGCCTGCAGATCGCGCAAAGCATGGCCGCCTATGTCGGCTGCATCGCTGGGGCGATTCGAATCGATGACTATCGTCAGGGCCTTCTTGACGCCGGATTCGAGCATGTTGAGATTGTCGATAGCGGCGCGGACCTGAATGCTTACGCCAAAGTCGAAAGTCAGTCAGGTTGCTGCTCGCCATCCGGGAAAAGTGAGGCCACACTCAATGGGGCCGCTAATTCCTGCTGCTCTTCTCTGGATTTGACAACCGCAACACTTCATGAAGACCTTAGCAAGCTTCTCAAGGAGTACGACGTGAACCAGGCGGCTGCCAGTGTAAAGGTGTATGCCGTTAAGCCATCTGCACCCGTACGAGCGTGTTGCGGGCCAGCCTGCTGCTCGTCGAAATAAACGTTTTGCACTCAGAAATGGGGTCGAGGAATGCCCAAACACTATAACGTGCTGTTTCTTTGTACCGGGAACTCTGCCCGATCCATCATGGCTGAAGCGATCATGAACCATAAGGGAAAGGCTCATTTCACAGCTTACAGCGCGGGCAGTCATCCGACCGGAACAGTGCGTCCGGAAGCTATTCATCAAATTGAGAAGGCTGGCCTCACTGCAACAGGTCTATATAGCAAGTCCTGGAATGAGTTCGCCCAAGCAGATGCTCCATCCATAGATTTTGTCTTTACTGTTTGCGACAGTGCGGCAAAGGAAGTCTGTCCTCTGTGGCCTGGTCAGCCGATTACTGCGCATTGGGGGATAGCCGACCCTGCGGTGGTAGAAGGCACTTCCGAGCAAGTAGAACGCGCTTTCCAGGATGCTTTTTCTACCCTCGACCGTCGAATCAGCCTGTTCCTCTGCCTTCCATTTTCTAGCCTGGATCAGTTTGCTCTAAAGCGGGAACTCGACAACATCGGAAAACAGTAGCCTCGTTCTCTACTGGCCTATCAGTCGGTTACGAGTTGTGCCAACAATGCCGGTCCCTGCTGCAACACGGGAACGGCCAACTTGGTGTACGGCATGGCTTCGGCTGAGTCTTGCCCATCCGTCCGGCAGACTGTGACGAAATCCTTGAACTTTCGTTGTCTCGACCTGGGAGTCCGCTTCAGGATACCTATCCCCGCCGCCCTGATTTAGCCTCGTGACCGGGAAGCCGGTTATCCTTGATGCCGATGGCGGAAGAAGCTCACGTCTCCTTAGAAGATGCTTCGCCCAGGTCGTGGCGCATGTGGTCACCGAGGGCCGGGTGATAAGCTCCCCTCCCGTGTGCTGCCACCTGGAGAAGACAGACACGCTGCACGACACTAAAAGAGTGAATTGATAAACGAAATGCGCACGTTCCAGACAGCATCGGAGCACGACATGGTGGCCCACTTCTTGAAGCATGAACTCGTTTCGGAGCGGTTTGGGCCGAAAATTCTTTCCTCGCTCAAACACGCGGGTAGGGAAAGGCGTATCGTAGAAAGCCCCAATCTTCAAGATGAGGCTGAAAATACTTACCGCATCCAACTTTTAGGAGATGTTCGCGGCTACAGGCAAGATTGGGGTTTGTTCAAAGACTTTCCTGGCGATGTTTCATGGGCCATAGCTGGCCTTTGTAAGTCCGAGCTCTCAAAAATTCGATACGTTGACTATTCCTATTGGACCGAACTGTCCAATGGCACACGTTCGCCGGCGGAAGCCGCCAAAACCATACGATCTGGCATCACGGTCTTTGGCCAGAGCAATGAACCTTTCATTAAGGCAGCATGTGCAGTGGAAAGGGGCATCGTCTTCCCTGAAATCATCGTCGTTGGAAAGGATCAAGCTACTGGTTTTGTCGTACTCGAAGGCCACCTTCGGCTCACCGCCTACTTGCTCGCCGAGGAATTCAGCCCGGAAGAAGTGCGAGCAATCGTAGGCTTCTCCAATAACCTCACCAGGTGGATGGCCAATGGTGACGGCTGAAGCTTTTCGAGATGGAAACTGGAGTCTGGTCCGGAATCATTCCATAAGGGAGCCCGCCCGATCAAACGGACGCGGCTTGGCAAACCGTCTATGCACTGGTGGCTAGCCGCACGGATGTCCGGGAAGTCGTTATTGGCCAAAGACCGGGAAACCCGGAAACGTACACCGTCTTCACAGATCGCTGCAACTAGCTTCAGGCAGAAGGTTAAGCGGCCAATCGTCGAGGTGCGTAGGCTGCTAGTGTAAACGCGCTGAACATCCCCAATTTCCACCTGAAGGCAACGGGTGAGCAAGGGCCGATTGTCCGGGAAGGGCCATGATTCGGCCACGCGACGAGAAGCCCGGTCTAACCGGGCCTCCGCCGCCAGCCTTGGCTGTATCTAACGCAGCACGATCATCAAAAATCCCACTTCTATTTCGCCTGCGCTAGCCCCGCAATAACCGCAGCAACTTTATCGAGTATCTGGTTCCAGCCCTCCATTTGACCGCTATTTTTCGCGCTCTCCATGGGTTCATTTCCAATGTAGGTGAGTTTCGTCTGGCCGTTTCCGAGATCCTCAAAGATGGTCACGTCGTACGCACCGTCTATGGCCTCATGTTCTATTCCTAATTGCGCAGGATCAACCTTGTTTCCCTCCGGGTCCGAAAAGTACATGGAGGAAACGATCTTCTCGTGCAGAACAATCTCGTGGTATTCAACCGCATTCCAGAACTCCTGCCCATCCGGCGCCTTCATGCAGTAGAGAGATTTTCCCCCAACGCGAAAATCCATCTGGCAAACGGGCGCAGTAAAGCCCTTCGGTCCCCACCACTGCATCACGTACTTCGGGTCTGTCCACGCCTTCCAAACCAACTCGCGTGGGGCATCAAAAACTCTTGTAACGACCATCCGCTCGACTTCGCTAACCGTGTTTTCTGTCATCTCTGACCTCCTCTTTCTTCATCTGATTTACCACTACACCCAGTTTGTCGAAACTCTCTTCCCAGAATCGGCGATAGCTGATCGCCCAGTCGCTGACTGTCTTAATCGCCTCGGGCCTAAGCGTGCATACGCTCTCCCGTCCACGCTTTGTCTTGATCACAATCCGTGCCCGCACCAGGTAGGCGATATGTTTTGAAATCATCTGCTGCGACAGGGCAAACGGTTCCGTCAATCCGTGCACAGAGGCAGGCCCGTGGGAGAGCCGCTCGATCATCGCCCGCCGGGTTGGATCAGACAGAGCCGCAAAGGTTGTACCCAATTTATCCACAACCAAATGGTAGTGGATTGTTCGTCAATGTCAACTGCTAATTTTGCGATTCTTGAGTACTGTTCGCTGGGCAGGATGCGGGGACAGGATACCAGTGTGTCGGAGATAGAATTTTGCACACTATATGTCGTAGCTCAATGATGGATCCTGGGCTGTATGTTGCGGTTCGTGCGCGCGAATAAGGATTTCTCCGACACACTCATACCTATCCCCGCCGCCCTGCTTTAGCCGGCATGTGACCGACAAGCCGTTTATTCGGCAACTGGTCAACGCGATCTGTGGCTCAATGAGCGCGTTGGCCTGTTACCTGCAGTTGAGATCTGATCTACCTGGATTTCCGGATACGGGTATTGAGATCGCACTTGAATTCGTATGGCCGCTCATAAAAGTGACAGACCGTCTAACGACGGTCTGTCGAAGATGAGAAACCTCGCGGCCTAACTAGCTGTCGCACTTTCCTGAATTGCTTTTGCGGCCTTGCGGATAACCTCGATGACTACATCCGGCTTCGAGAGCATCGGAACATGGCTGCTTTCCACTTCGACTACAGTCGCTCCCATACGCTTCGAGACCCACCGCTGGAGATCGGGATGAACGGTGTGGTCTTGCGTGGTCAAGAATGTACCAGCTCGGTTTCGACTTCCACGGGGTGCTGTAGATCTTTTGTTGCTGAAACAGATCGGCGACGAGGCGCATAATGGGTTGCCCAAACGAGCTTCTGCTCTTCCTCGGAAAGGTCTCCGCAGAAAAACTCAGTACCGTTCGGAAGCATCCAGGCGTGCCCGTCCGCGACCTCGACGCGAGAGAAGATATCCGACGGATACTTGTCGAGCTGCTGCTGTACGGTTTCACCTACATCCGGGGCAACCGCTCCGATGTAGACGAGGCCAGCCACGCGATCATCGACGCCCGCGGCCGTAATGGTAGCGCCGCCGTAGGAGTGGCCCACGAGGAGAACGGGGCTGCCGACGCGGTTCAGAGTGCGCTTCACCGTAGCCACGTCTTCTTCGAATGAGTCCAGACCGTATTGAACTGCGATCACCTCATGACCGTCCGCCTGCAATGCGGGGATCACCTTGCTGAAGCACGAGCCATCGGCCCAAATGCCGTGGCAGAACACGATGGTTGGTTTGCGTTGTGATGACATGTTGATACTCCTGAGATTGGATTTCGGACAACTACGAGCGTTATCCGTTGGCTATAGGTTCCTCCCCCTCAGGCATTTGCACAAATACTTTGATTGCTTGAGGTATGCTTATTGAGCATAGATGGAGGGCCTCATGGAACTTCGTCATCTCCGGTACTTTATTGCGGTCGCCGAGGAAGGCAGCCTTCTGCACGCTGCTGAGCGGCGTCTCCATACTTCACAACCGTCGCTGAGTCGTCAGATTCGCGATCTTGAACTGGAACTCGGCGTGAAGCTGCTGGAGCGAAAAGCGCGAGGCATTGAGCTCACTGCGGCTGGGCGGATATTCCTCGATCACTCACGCCTGGCGCTGATCCAGATAGAGGTCGGGTGCGAAGCCGCACGAAACACGGAGCGACCCCACAAGCCGGGTTTTGGACTCGGTTTCTTGCCTGGACAGGAAGTGATCTGGTTGTCAGAGGCTCTACGAATCTTGCGCGAAGAGGCGGCTGATGTCGACGTTACGATCACAACGAAATCCTCGCCCGAACTCGCCAACGCCTTGATGCAGGGAGAGATCGATGTGGCCTTGCTGAGGCGCGAGACCCGGACCGCTGGCCTGGACTTTAAATTCCTCGTCAAGGAGCCTCTGGTCGCGATCCTGCCTTCTCGCCACCGCCTGGCCCGGCACAAGACAATCCGGCCGGAAGACATCTGTCGCGAGGACTTTATTAGCACAGCACGTGCCGCGCCCGTGCTCAAGACCGTGATCGAAGAGTACACGGCGAAGCTTGGCCTCAAACTGAAGCAGATCTACGACGCCGAGACTCTATCTGGCGGAATGTCGCTCGTGGCATCCACCGGCGGCTTCACATTATTGCCAACCTATGTGCAAAATGCGCTGATCCCTTCGGTAGTCGCCCGGCCTTTGCACGGCGAGGTTCCGACCATCGATCTCGTGATGGGATTCAACAAGTCGAATACCTCTCCGTTGCTCAAGAAATTTCTGCTTCGGGCGGATGAGCTGGCCTCCCAAGGACCTCGGATACAAAGAAGCTCCATCCGTACGATGAAGGGTCGCGATCGAAGGCCGCAAGATTGAGACGAATTCGGCAGCTGCCGATTAGGGAGTTATTTCGGTGGCCGCGCGGGTTTAGCGTTACAGCCATGCCTCACGCAGTTACCGGCCATCCTGGTTTTCTTCGCTTGGCGCCGGCAACTTTGACGGGCCACACTGGAGTCGGAGATCCTAAGCCGGCTTAGCGAGCGGGTCTCCGCCATGGTGACGGGCAGAAGGTCGCGATCATCGTCATCAGATGGTCTGTTCTTGATGGAGATCGTCGAGAGTTGGAGCGAAACGCCCTGAAATCGGTGAGCTATTTTTGGGGAGAGGGCGGTTGCGGAAGTATCGTACCTTCGCCGATGACTCCCTTTTCGGTGAGAATCTTAATGTAGTCATCCTTGGAAACGACGCATGAAATCAAACCGGCAAACTGATCTCGATTCAGGTGCAGTTGCTTGCGAATCAGATCCTCCGGTATGAACTTGTTGTTACCGTGTGAGCGCTTTGTTGTCGCGACCGTGACGCCGTTGTGAACGAGCCAGGCGTGATGATGCGCCGAATCCCGCGTCTCCATGCCCAGCTTCCGTTCTATCGTGGCGAAATCGCGGAGGTTCATTTTCGAGGCTGGATGTACTCCGCTAGGGTTTGCTTGACCTTTTCCAGATCCGGCCCTAAATTGGCGTTCGGCGAAAACAACTCATGGTACAACTCGCGTACGCTCCCCGCGAAATCGTCCAGGGCTCCGCTGAGTGTATCCCCTGTACCAAACTCATGGGTCTCGGGCCAGCTCACAATAAAATGCGATTCCTCGACGGGACACCTTCAAGGGGATTGCCTTTACCACTCGTAATCTAGGGTCCCGAATGGCCGCAAACTTTACAACATCGGGTCGAGGGTTCAGCGCACCGCTCAAGGAAAGTCACACTTAAGCCTCCGGGGGCTGGTTCCTGCTTGAATTGCTCAGAAGGCAACACCTGGGGGCCGTCAAGACCGGTGTCGAGATTCCCGGCTCGAACTGGTAAGCCGTTGCTCCCTTCGGCTGGTCGGTTAGGAATTCTGCGGTGGCCATTGTAGTGGTCCTCCTGGCGGTAATTGTGCCAACTCGGCCTGCATCGTTACGCGATGCAAGTAATTCTCGCCGGCGTATAGCTGGAATTCATATTTTCCCTGCTCCGGCACCAAGAACCCCATGTTTATGGCGAGCTCCGTATACTCTTCGGTATCTGGGACTTGCGCTTCCAATCTTACTTCGGCAAGCGGCGATTCATCCTTAAGTTTGACTATCCGCAGCCTAAACAAGTAATCGCCCGCAGCGTCGGCCAGCTTTACGTAGATCGCGAGTCGCGGCACCATGGTCGGGAAATTCGGCGAAAAAAACTTGTCAAAGACTCCGATAAGGCTCTTCTTGTTCGTTACCTGCTCGGTGATGATCTGGTCGCAGATCAACATGGCTACTACACTCGGGATCGGTGCGCTTGCCATGGTCGGATTCCTTCTTGGGGAAGGGATGCCCAGTCTTACCTATCCGGCACCCGAAGTCAATCATCAAGAGGACGCAGACGAGCTCCATCGGTACCTCTGGTTTCATTTTGCATCGCCCTCGGGTCGTTCCCCCGTCTCAAAGGTCGGGACCCTTTTCCTGGAAACATGACTAGGCGCGGGCCGCAACTCTGCTTGGTGACAGCCGAAGCGAAATGGCGCTCCTCGCGCTCCTTATGCAGTGCCAGAGCCAACTGGCGCTCAACTTGGCGATCGATCTCTGCCAGGATGGCCGGGTCCATCATGTTGATTGCCGGCGCCTGTGGCGGCCGCTCCGATGACCGCGGCGGAGTGAACGGCCTGCCGTAAGACATGCTTTGCATCGCCATCCGTTGAGCTTGCGTGCTGATGTGTGTGTAATGCGCGGTCATCTTGGGCGAGCAATGGCCCGCGCGCTCCATGATGATCGCGATCGGGATGCCGGCCTCAGCCATGCGCGCAATTGCGGTATGGAGCCAACCGTTTAAATGGAACCACGAAACGCCGGCCGCGTCGCGTACCGCCTCCAATTGCTTCCGGATCCCTATTTCGCCCATGTTAGAGTTTCCGTCGAAGTTGCCGCGGCCCACCCCGGCGGGGCACAAATGGAACCTCCGAATTCGGCAGCTGCCGATTAGGGAGTTACTTCGTCCGTCCCCCATCTCCCGTCCCCCATCTCCAATCCTTGTGCTGGAGGAGTACCCTGATCGCGACGAACCTTGTGACCTGAAGCAATAAGTCCACCGTGACCAGGGAGGTGCACTTTAATGCAGACTCTGACCAAAAATTGGTGGTTGTTAGCACTGACGGGCGTACTTTGCGCGATAGCGTCGGTCATCTATTTAGTCATTTACGACACTACCCCGAATGTCTACGGGGATAGGGGCGTGGAAATGCTTGTTAATAGGTTCGCCCTGGCGGCAGGCGCTTGCACTATCGCAGCCAGCATCTGGAGATCCGCGAAGGGCATATCCTGGCTTCTGCTGGCGAATGGCCTCGTGCTTAGCGTATATGGATTGATGGCGCTCTTCTGGAGGGGACCGCTCAGCGTTCGATTTTTCGAACTTCTGGTCGTGGTGATGGCAATGACCTTCGGTATTCTCGCATTCGCAATTGCGCGGACCTTGCGGGGTCGTGTCGCGGACGAGTGGTTCTTTGGCTTGGCTGGGGCGGCGTCGGTAGGTTTTGCTTTGGCGTTTCTCGCCTTGGCGAACGACTGGATTCGGCTCGAACGTAGGCTTTATCACCCTTCAGTTTTTCTTTGGTTATGCTCTTACTTTGGGTTCAGCGCCATCTGTATGTTGGGCCTCGCACTGCGCCTGCACAAGTTGGGTACTTCCCAATCCAATCAGTGGAACCCACCGGCACCGTTGGTAAATCCAAAACATGCACATTGAAGTAGGTGCAATCTAACCGTCGCAAAGGGTGCCCTAAAGGCTGTCTCAGTTTTCCTTGGTGCCCCGGCATCAGCCGCAGGTAACACTCCCTCCGTGTTCCAACCATTTAGGTAGGGGAAATTTGTTTGAGGAAACGCTTCTACGGTGAGATCATCTAGGCATCTCCCTCTTACGGAGGTTCCGACATGGCCCGCTCAGCCGCATTTCTTTTACTCTGTGCCCCACTGACCTTGTTGGCCCAAACGACGATGATAGATCGCAGCCTTTTACTGAATCCACAAACCGTCTGTGGTCCTGTCCGTATGCAGGCGAGAATGCTTGACACTTCTCTAGATCGGCCCTTCGAACCCAATCAAAAAGTTGGGATCACCGTGAGTAACCTGAAATCAGCACCGATTACCCTTGAACGGATCACTGTTCACTTTGCTGTCGAGACTTCAATTTCTGGCGCTCCTTATGAGCTGGAAACCAGAGTGGAGGTCGGCGCAAAGCAGGAAGCTTCTTTTGTTGAATTGTTCTCAGGTTCAAATCCCGTGAGCTATGTTGAGCTGAACTCTGTGAGGTACGCGGATGGTTCGAGCTGGCAGCCCGACAATGGTGCGGTCTGCAAGATAGTTCCCGAGGGTTTGAGAAACTAACGAATCGCGCCGACTCTGCCGTTGCATGAGCCTCTTTAGAACCGCATGAGAGCCCGATACCGCTCTGGTGTCAGCCTCAGATAGCATCCTCCCCTCCCCGTCTCTATTCCATACTCCAACATCTGACGCGCCTCCGAGGTTCCCCAGGCCTCCCCGCGACTTGCCGGCTCCCTCATCTTCTCTGGGTCCGCAAAGGTGAACATCCTGGGCAGAGGAGTCTTCAGGTCGGCTTCCACAAACTGGACAAAGATCGGGGACGAAATAACCTCCGAATTCGGCAGCCGCCGATTAGGGAGTTATTTCGACCGTTTGCCGTCGCACCAAGCAGAATCCGTTGGATGAGAGCGACGATTTTCATAAGGGCCTCCTGGAATAGGGACGACTGGGCACTTCCTCCCGGAACTCCCGCTGCAAGGGCTAGCGAGCGATTCAGCCAAGCGTGAATACCACGCGCGGCTTACCGGGTGCGCTCCAGTACGCTCCCACTTCAGAAAGGGGAGCGGCCTTCGTGGCTATCTGCAGTTTGGCTGGGATGGTCGCTTCGAAGACGCTCTTGATGGCTTCAAAGAGTGCTGAGAAACGCACGCTCTTGAGCCCGCTCCCCATGAGCACAATTGCCGAGGAACGCAAACCTGCACCTGGCAGGTCTATAGTCTGCTCTCCGCTTGCTCCGCCGACATGCACGAAACGAACGGGCCTGGCATCCTCCACACTCTTCGCGATGGCTACGATGATCGTTCTTGCGCTTTCGCCCCAAAGGTAGTCGACCACTACGTCGATCCCGTTTCCGAACTCTCGCGTCAGGGCCTCTTCACATCGCTTCGCCCCCAAGGGATGAAGGTTTCCCAGCGTGAACGGAATCGTCACGTCGGCGCCCAATGCCCTCACTTGCTCAAGCTCCTCCTCATTGCGTCCGGTGGCAATGACCCTTGCCGCTCCAAGGTGTTTCGCCAGTTGCACTGCCAACCGGCCTGCCGTTCCTGTTGCCCCATTCACCAACACGGTCTCTCCGGCTTTAAGCTGCGCACGCTCCACCATGGCCGCCCAGGCGGACATCCCGGGGTTAGCGATTGCGGCGGCCGTGACGTCATCCAATTCGGCAGGCAGTGGAATGCATTGCCGCGCTTTGACCAGCGATCTCTCTGCCAGGGCGCCAAATGGCGCCTCCGGGAGCACGAAGTAGACGCGCTGCCCCTCGCTTGTGAGGCCTACGCCATCCATGCCGGCGATCGCGGGAAAGCTGCCGTCCGCACTGTAGTGGGAGCCCGACCCACGCGACTTGGTGAATTGGCTGAGGGCAGAGGCGGTCATGGTGACGATCGTTTGCCCACTCTGGGCGATGGGTTCATCGAAGTCTCCATAAACTGGATTGCTTCCAGCGGCTTTGATAATGGCTGCTTTCATCTGAAGTGCTCCTCCGTCGCTCACCCGGCAACAGGATGGCGAGCTCCCGGCTCGGGTAGACTTGAATTCTGTTCAATAAATTAAACAACGTTCAAGTATCAGATGCAAGGCTTGATATGCTGGATCCATGAAAGTGAATCGCGAAATTCTGCTCCGTGGGGGGTTGAAGCTGCTCAACCAGGTCGGGCTTGAACAATTGACCCTGCGGCGCCTGGGCATCGAGTTGAAGGTTCAGGCCGCCGCCATTTACTGGCATTTCAAGAGCAAGGAGGAACTGATCGATGAGATGGCCACCATGGTTCTCGCCCAGGGCGCCTCCAATCTCGTCCCGGTCCGAAAACAATCGGACTGGAAGGTATGGGTGATGGCTTTTGGAGAGGGTCTGCGCAAGACCTTGCTTCGATACCGTGATGGAGCCCGCATGGTCGCCGGTTCCAGGCTCACAAACACGGAATTCATGAAGACGGCTGAAGTTGCCGGGGCTCAACTCGTTAAGACCGGCTTCACATTCCGGCAGACCGTAGTCTTGCTGGCGACTGTCTATAACTACACTCTGAGTTTCGTCGTGGAAGAGCAAGCCGTCTTTCCCGTCCCAGGCAAGCGCTCCGAACAATATGACCTGCGAAAGAGAGACGAAGAGCTCTCTCAGGAAGCGCTACCGCTCATGCGACAGGCAGGGCCGATCCTTTTTGATCGGTTCGAACGAAGGTACAGAGAAGGCTTAGACCTGATCGTGCAGGGAGCCGCCTGCCAGCTTCGATCGCGAAAGGTTCAGGCAAGGAGCAAGCAGCGCCCGTAGATTTGCTCCGCGCAGCGATCCGGTTGCCGAGGGCTGAAAGTGCGAGCGAGCCGGTACCGCCTGTCCGCCGGCCCCGGCAAAATCGTACCAATCCAGGTATCTTACGCCGTCCAGTGCACTGGGGGTAAACTCAACCAGGCTTCCGCAACGGCTATTGGCACCGAAAGCCAAGGGGATACTCCCCAGGAGATTTGTCCTGCGCGCTATCTTCATCAGCTATCGCCGCGATGATTCTGAGGGTGAGGCCGGACGCCTTTCTGACGACCTGGCACAGACTTTCCACGAAGGATCTGTGTTCATGGATGTGAATGCGATCCAGCCGGGCCGTGATTTTCGCAAAGCGATTGACGATTCCATTCACGAGTGCAGTGTGTTGCTGGCGATCGTGGGGCGGGATTGGCTGGAGTCGAAAGACGCATCGGGCAGCAGACGTCTCGATGATGAAACTGACTTTGTCCGGCTCGAGATCGCTTCCGCTCTCCGGCGGGATATTCCTGTGGTTCCGGTCTTGGTTCGGGGTGCGAAGATGCCAAGAGCGGAGCAGCTTCCCGCGGACCTCCGCGAACTGGCTTACAGAAACGCGGTCGAGTTAACCCATGCGCGCTGGAAATCGGATGTCCAGGTGCTGATCCAGGCATTGCGGCCCTATTTGGGGGCCCCGGGAGAAAACGTTCCAGACGCATTTGTCCGGCGACACGCGCCTGGGGGCCGGCCTGACGCAAAAGCCTGTTGTCGAAGCCAAGCCGACCGCGAATTCCCCCGCAATTGAGAAGGCAATCATCGATCGCGTCAGTCGCGACCTTGCGGCCTATATCGGCCCCATCGCTGAAATTGTGGTAAAGCGCGCCAGCAAGCGCTGCACCTCGGTCACGGATCTTTGTGCCATCGTTTCCCAGGAAATTGAGTCGAGCGCGGATCGGGCTAAGTTCCTGGCTTCCTGCCGGCGCTAACTTACGCCACTGTTTCAATGCCTTAAGTTAACTCTCTTCTAGCATCGTCAGGGCCTTGGTGAGGCTAACCCGCATGCGATTGAAAGACGCGGTCACGCTGGCAATCTCATCCTTTCCTGAAACCTCCAGCGGGGGCACGTTCTTTTCACCCTTGCTGATGCGGTCTCCACTCTCGGAGACAATCTTGAGCGGACGAATCACCAGCCAGTAAACACCTGCATCGAGCGCGAGAATGGCGAGCAGCAGGGTAAGAACAAGCATCACCAGCAGACTCCGAAAAGCCTGGTTTGCGATCGCCACCGGCACGGACATGGGCACGGAAATGATCTGCGCCCCGACGATCTCGTTCGGTTTCCAGCCAAAGCCGTTGGCAGAACCGTAGACCGCGAGCATGGCGCGCGGCGCGGCCGATGGAGTGCTGTGGCATTCAAGGCAGGTGGGATCGACCTTAATCGGGTGGGCTAGATAAAGGGCCTGGCCGGACGGGGTGGAACGCTCGCCCACCACCCTTTGCTGCTCGGGATGATCGCGCAGCTCCTGGATGATATCGGCCTCCCAATCGGAGGCACGGTCTTCGGGATTCGTGGGATTGAGTGTGGCTTCCTTGTAGGTGTATTCCGGGTAGGTCTTGCGCACTTTGTTGAACGTGGTCGTGGCCGCAAAGAAGGGAATCGTCTCGGCCAGGAACCTCACTTTGTGGCGTGGATTCTGCTGCAGTAGAGGCGACAGATCGTCACTGGTGTAATCGCGCACGGCCTTGGTGCCGGCCACCATTAACTCGGCTTGCGCGAGGACCTCGCGGCGGGCGTTGTTGATCAGGAAGCGGTAGGCGAGCTGGCAGATAAGAAGGCCGCTCGCTCCAAAAATCACCAGGAGTATCAGATTGAACTTGGTCAACAACTTCATGAAGGGTGCCTCCCGCTGCAATCTCTTCCGACCGAGAGTACCACCATGGCGGAACGATGTGGATTCTTGCTCCTTTCCTCGCCCTTCCGCCGTCTTCCTTTATCTTTCCAACATTTTCAGCATCAGGTCTGCACGGTCCGCCACCGCCGGCTTCGGCAGAATAAAAACTTCATAGCCCAGCGACGGGTAGGCTTCCAGAAGCCGGGAATACTCGCCAACAGCGTCGTTGAAGCCGTGAGCGCCGTTCCGCGTCTGCCATATCTCCACAGACTTGTCCAAATTAGCTTTTTTTGATCAGCCGATTTGTACAGCACTCGCTGAAAACAAATCAACGATCAGGGTGAATCGGAACCAGTCCCGCAGAGCCTGCCCTGCCTGCCCCGGCGTGCCGTGGGAGCCTGTCGAAGGGGACGGCTGAAAATCAGACTTGTCCAGATTCGAGGTGGGAGCCCCCGCATTTATGCGGGGGGAGGAGCGCTTTAGCGCTCTGTGAAAGAGTCTCGACTCTGATTGCGCGCTTTAGCGCTGGTAAAGCCAAAGCCTCATGAGTCCCTGCGTAAGAGAACTGCAAAAGAAAGCCCATCCGCTCCCGAGGCCCAGAGGGCCGACCGCCAAACGTACCTGCCCCGGCCTGCCGTGGGAGCCAGCCCGGCAGGGCTGGGATATCCCAATGTTGCAACCCTGAGCGCCATAGGCGCGGCACTCACTCCGCAATCTCGAGAATCAAATCAATACCTCAACCTTCGACCCATGATATCGTATGTTCGAAGGGTAGAAGGTTGAGGTATCGATGCCATCTTCGCGATTTCCTATTCCACAAGGCACGCTCGACATGCTGATTCTCCAAATCCTCTCTTTGGAGCCGGCGCATGGCTATGGGATTGCCCAGCGGCTCGAACAGATTTCGAAATCCGTTGTCCAGGTGAATCAGGGATCTCTGTATCCTGCGCTCCACAGGCTGGAACAGAAAGGCTGGTTGAAAGCCGATTGGAAGCAATCGGAAACTGGACGCGAAGCAAAGTTCTATTCATTGACACGTTCCGGGCAAAAGCAACTCCGCTCTGAGAAAGACAGCTGGGCTCGTCTGACGGGCGCGGTGCAACTGATTTTTGACGAGGGAGCACGCGCAATGAAACGAATTCTCAACTGGTTCCGGCAGAGAAGGCTGGAGAGCGATCTGGATCGCGAATTGCAGTATCACATCGACCGCCGCGTGGCGACCTGATTCATTCTGGTTTGCCAGAACCCGAGGCGAGAAGGCGCGTAGCGCTGGAACTCGGGGGCGCAACGCAGCTTCGGGAAGAAGTGCGCGATATCTGGCTGAATCGATGGCTCCGGGATTTCGTGCATGACCTGCGCTTCTCGGCGCGATCTTTTCTCCGCAGCCCGTCGTTTACGGCGACGGCAGTGCTTTCGCTTGCGCTCGGAATTGGAGCGACCACCGCCCTTTACTCTCTGATCGATCAGATCGTTCTTCGCGCGCTCCCGGTCGACCACCCAGAGCGCCTGGTTCTCTTCGACTGGAATGGCGAACAGTTGGCGGAGACCTTCGGCAGTGACAAATTGATGTCCTACCCGATCTGCCGCGATCTCCAGCAGCAGAAGCAATTCTTCGATGGCGTATTCTGCCGCGCTGCGACAACGATCAACTTCTCGACGGCGGAGAACCCAGGCTGACTGCCGCGGAACTCGTGTCGGGTACATACTTTTCGGTACTGGGAGTGAGCCCGCTCTAGGCAGGCTCTTGACGATCAATGATGACCAGGTGCCGGGATCAAGTCCGGTGGTTGTGCTCTCCTACGACTTCTGGAAGAACCAATTCGGAAGCGCCCAGGACATCGTGGGCCGAAAGGTGTCTGGTGAATCAGCACCCGATGACGGTTGTCGGTGTTGCCCCGCCGACGTTTCATGGCATCGACGTGGGCGAAGTCCCGTCTGCTTTGGATTCCAGCCGTCATGTCGGCTGCAGTCCATTCCCGGATTTAAGACGATGCTCGACCGTCGCACGCGCTGGATGCAGATCCTCGGCAGGCTGAAGCAGAACGTCTCTTTGGCGCAAGCCAA
Organism: uncultured Acidobacteriaceae bacterium; assembly: GCA_963815175.1. Classification (GTDB taxonomy): domain Bacteria; phylum Acidobacteriota; class Terriglobia; order Terriglobales; family Acidobacteriaceae; genus PALSA-350. The sequence continues at coordinate 220,717 of CAWFGM010000043.1, read as the reverse complement.
GGCAGGATTGCAACCCTGGTTTAAAGCGATGTTGGACGAAGATACGCGCCGCACGGACTTTTCAAGATTCAGCGCCGAGCAGCGGCGGCAGTTTCTTGCATCGACACTGGACCTCACAGCGGCTCCCGAAGGCTATTCTGTTCTGCGGCATGACCTTTCGCGGCCGCTCTGGGTCTTGTTCGTGGCGACGGCGGTGCTGTTGGCTCTGGCTTGCCTGAATGTTGCCGGACTTTTCTTGGCGCGCGGCTCGGCTCGCCATCGGGAAATCAGCACCAGATTGGCATTGGGAGCATCACGCGGGCGAATTGGACGACAGCTTCTTGCCGACAGCGTGCTTCTCGCATTTGCCGGTGGACTGCTCGGTGTAGCGATGACGCCGATTGCCGTACGGGCGCTCATCGCATTCCTGCCCCATAACACCGCTGCGACCGACTTGCAAGCCAACATCGATATGCGCTTGTTGCTTTTTGCATTTCTGGTAAGCCTGGTCACCGGTTTCCTCGCCGGGCTCGCACCGGCTTTGCAGGCCGGCCGCAAATCGCTGGATTCCTCGCTCCGGGAGCGGGGCGGCACACCTTCCGGCGGCTTGGCGCTGCGCAGGGCCATTGTGACGGCTCAGATCGCGTTCACGCTTGATTCTGGTAATCGCCGCAGGTTTGTTTGTTAGAACCCTCTCGGGGCTGTTGACAAAAGGTCCGGGGTTTGACACATCCAGCCTGATCTCGTTCGGCATCAAGCCGTGCGCTTAACGGCTACTCTGGAGCCGAAGAAAGCCGAGCTCATTCGCCGAATTGATGAAGGACTCCGCAGTTCAAGCAGCACTCAAGCCTCGGCCATTGCGCACGTCCAGTTACTCCTCGGCGGAGCGTGGAGTAATTCGCTGACCATCCAGGGTCGTGAACGATTACGTTACCGATCGCGAGGTCCAGATGAATGCCGTCACTCCCGGGTTCTTCGCAGCCCTCGGAGCCAGGATTGTCGCTGGACGAGACTTCAACGAACACGATTCACTGGACGTCGCCCCGGTGGATCTATCCCTGCCTGTGAGTAAGAGCGGGCAACGCGCGGTGATTGTCAACGAAGCCTTTGTAAAACGATATTTCGGAGGACGCAATCCTCTCGGCGCCCGCGTCGCTATGGGATCCGCGCCCGACGCCAAACCGGACACCGAGATCGTCGGCGTCGTGGAAAACATCAGCTACCGGAATGTTCGCGAACAGTGGGAGCAAGCCTACTTTCCCATCGGCACCGAGTTGTCCGGCTCGAATTTTTACGTCAGGTTTCGGGGAACGCCCGAGTCAGCCTCTCGATCGATTCGGGCGATCCTTCACAACGCCGATCCAGCATTGCCCATCACCTATTTCCGCACGCTGGACGAGCAAATCGACCGATCCTTGAACATAGAGCGTATGCTGGCGGCACTTTCCAGCAGCTTCGGTACGCTGGCGCTCCTGCTCTCGTTGGTTGGCCTGTACGGTGTGATGTCTTTCGTCGTGACCCAGCGCACGCGCGAGATCGGTATTCGATTGGCGCTGGGGGCGACACGCGTTTCTACCGTCTGGCTGGTGCTACGGGATGCCCTGTGATGATCGCCGTGGGAACAGCGATTGCGCTGCCTTGCGTCTGGGCGTTGGGCCGTCTTGTTGAATCGCAGCTATACGACGTCAAGCCAACAGATCCGGTAACAATCCTTACAGCAACTTCTGGTTCTATGCTCGACTGCACTGGGCGCAGCGCTCATTCCCGCCCGCCGCGCGTCGGCGGTGAGCCCTAGGACGCACTTCGATTCGAGTAGCTCGTGCGTTTCGCCTTTTGCTCCTCACTAGATTGAGGTGTGAGATCGTGAGTTGTTCTTGAGATCGGAAGATCATCCAATCCACGAACGCTCAGCGAACGAAAGGATCTACTTTCCCGGGCAGTTCACGCCCTGCAATCCGCGAACTCCTGAACACTCCCCAAAGTCGGCCCAGGTTCCGGCGACTTGCGACTTCTTGTGACCAAAATTTCAACTGTCGCCAGCAGGCCAATACACCATCGACGGTCTCAGCCCACTCTTCGCGCAGCACTGAAGCGGTCTGAAGTCAGAATTGAGGCTGTGGCCCATCGCCCGCTGACAGCGGCGCTCGGCCAAGGATTTCACGAACCACCGATTCGAGGAACCGGGCGCATACGCGAATTGACCCGAACCCAGAGTCACCCCACCTGGACACCCCGTGCTCCGAACACCAGGTAACACAGACTAGATTACCTACCCTGCATCCACATCTTTTTTTTCAACCACTCTGGACGCCAGGACTGAACCGTACTACCGTCCTAACTAAGAGTCCCACTCACTCGAGATTCTTCGCCCCTAAAAACCGCGACACGCGGAACGGAGAGGTGTGCTCAACAATGAAGATGCGCCCCGCACCATCGCAGGAAGGAATCCGGCAGAACAGAGCGTCCTCGGCGCATGGCATTGGGCCTGCCAAAACGAATCAGCCGGCTGAAATGCAGTACCCTCCCCTAGGCAGCATAGGAGGGCGGGAAAAAATAAAATTTGGCCCCCTTCGTGAAACAAAGGACTTAGCCGCAGCCAGGACGCGCACATCGCCTTCCTGAAACCCAACCTCCACCCAGGGCCGCCGCCCCTGGCACGCCCCCAAGGGGCGGATACACAGATCTTTCTCAACCACTGCACCTCCCAACTCTTCCTTCGGGATGGGTGGCCGGACGGCCCGGGCATCCTATCTGAGGTGTCTCGTTAGGCTCTACCAACGGGTACCCGCCGCGGGCTGCTTCAAGCCGGCGGCGGGGCCGTCGCTGGTGGAGAGATAAGCAGGAACACGCAGACGGTGGCAACGATGGGAAGCAACCCGGCCACCAGGAACGCGGGTTTATAGGAAAACCGATCGACCAGAAACCCTACCGCGAAGGTAAAAACCGCGCTCGTCAAGCCGGCCGCGAAACCACTTAAACCGGTAACCGTGGCCACCACTTCCTGGGGAAACAGATCAGAGGGCAAGGTCAGGCCCATCGTGGACCAGCTCGCATAGCCCCACAGAGCCACACAAATCAAGGCCAAGGCAGAGTACGCGCTGTGAACGCGAGCCGCGGGAATGCCGGCAAGGATGGGCAGGCAACTGATGGCGCACACCCACATGCGGGCGCGAATTACGGGAATCCCGCGCCGGATGCAATAACCCGAGATAAACCCTCCCGTGAAGTTACCCAGATCGGCGGCAACAAATGGTATCCATGCGAAGAGGGCGATTTTCTTCAGGCTGAATCCTCGCGCGTCGCTTAAGTATTGCGGCAGCCAGAAAATGTAGAACCACCAGATCGGATCAGTCAGCCCGCGGCCAAGTACGATGCCCCAAACATTGGAGTTCTCTGGCTAACTCAAGCCATCGCGCAACATTTCCCGTCTTGAGTCTGACCGTCGGCTCCTGGCCGGCGCGAATAAAAGCCACCTCTTCCGGGCTGACCCTGGGATGGCGATCGATCGGATGGTAGACGCGCAGCCACATCACCAGCCAAACGAACCCCAGCGCGCCGGAAAATGCGAAAGACCAGCGCCAGCCAAAGGCTATGGCTGTCCAGGGAATGATCAGGGCCGCCAGTGCCCCACCCACGCTGGAGCCGCTGTCGAAGATAGCCACAGCAACGCTGCGTTCCTGGCTCGGAAACCACTCCGCCACTGTCTTGCTGGCGCCAGGCCAGTTGAGGCCTTCTCCCATGCCCAGCAGAAATCGAAATGCGGCGAAACCGGAAACAGAACTGGCGAAACCGGTAAAGATGTTCACCACCGACCAGAAGCTGACCGCCAGGGCCAAGCCGAGCCGGGTGCCCACAGCATCGAGAAAGACGCCTCCCACCAGCCACATAATCGCGTACGAAATCTGAAAGGCACCGAGAATCCTTCCCAGGTCCGCATGGCTGAAGTGGTACTGACTGGCCAGCATGGGAGCCAGCACGGAGAAGGTCTGCCGGCTAATGTAATTCGTGACCGTCGAAAAGAAGAGCGTCCAGACGATCCACCAACGGGTTTTGCCGGAAGTCCGAAGTCTCCGCGGGACCACGATCGGTCTCCCGCTGCATCCCGTTCATCGTATGCGTCTCACTGGCGCTCCGTCTCTCAATTCGATGACAGCAAGCCGTTCAATTCCGACGCAGACTCCGGATCCAGATACAGGGTTACGTCCGGATGCGTGCGCAGAATGGTAGACGGGCAAGCTGTCGAAATTGGCTCTTCGAGTGTTCGCCGGACGCTCTGAGCTTTGCGGCGGCCTGGAACCGAAACAATCAGCTTAGGCACCTTGAATAACGTCGGAATCGTCAGCGTGAGGGCCCGCTCTGGAACGTCTTCAAACCTTGCAAACCATCCCTCTGCCAGCTGCTGTTGCCGGCAAGCCGCATCGAGCTTGACCACCTTCATCGCGTCAGGGTCATGGAAGTTCGCCTCGGGAGGATCGTTGAACGCCAGATGTCCGTTCTCCCCGATCCCCAGCAAACAAAGTTGTGGGTTTGCCGCATGCAGCTTTTGCACGTAGTCTCGGCGCACGCGGTCGGTATCGGAAGTACTTCCATCGATCTCGAAGAATTCCGCCATGGGCACGCGTGCGGTCAGGTTTTCGCGCAGATAGCGGCGGAAGGAAGCGGGATGATCCTCCGCGATCCCTACATACTCATCCAGATGGAAACCGTGAACTTTCTTCCAGGGCAGACCGCGCATGGAGGTCAACGCGTGCAGCATTTCCAGCTGTGAGGCGCCGGTCGCGAAGATAACGCCGATTTCATTCTGGGCATGGTCCATCTGCTCCAGCGCCTTCGCTGCCGCGCGCGCCGCCGCTTCGCCGGCCGCCTGCTTGTCCTGGTGAATCTCCAGCTTTATGCTTCCCACTTCAAAGCGCTTCACTTCCATAGGTTCGATCCTCATAGATTTTGTCTGGAACAAGGGCAGCATCGAGTCTAACCAGCCGGGATGACATGCAGTCTCTCGGGATAAGCTTTTGGGTCATGACCAATCCCCGGGCACACTCTTTCTCTTTTGGCGAGCCCAATGCATGCAAGTCAACCAGGTTTAGATCATTTGACGTTCGCTCCCTGCATCGTCTCGCTCACGGTCTTGCTACGAGAAGCACGGGGTGGTCCGCAGGAATCTCTCTTGATGAATTCGGTCGGAATCATCACGCATTGAGGATCCTGATCAGGTCGGGCGATACGCTTGAGGACCAATTCCACCAGTTGCTTGCCTAACTGCTCGGGAAATTCACGTGTGGTACTCAACGCCGGAGACAGCCACGTGCCAACGGTATCGTCGCAGCCAACGACGCTAATGTCGTCGGGGACCTTCAAGCCCCTGTCTCGGAGTGCCTTGTAGACGCCGTGCGCCGTAGGATCATTTCCCGCCAGGATTGCTGTTACTGGTTCGTCGCGGGCCAGCAGGGATTTCGTGCCCAGATATCCGATCTCCGTTTCATCTTCGGAGTCGGTGCTGCTCTGCCGGGCGGCCAACCCACGCTCTTCCATGGCGCGGCGGTAGCCCTCAAAGCAGCGCGCAAACCATGGCAGCCGGGTATTGCCGACAAACCATATATGGCGATGGCCCAGACCGATCAGGTAGCGAGTCGCATCCTGGCCCCCCTGAATGTCATCCGCGAAGACGACGTCATTATTCTGCAGGTCCTGTTGCTCGCCGACTACGTTGTTGCCCAGAACGACGAAAGCGATGCCCTTGTGGACCAGAAGTTTGATGAGGTTCTCCGAGTTTGTACCCGCCAGAATGACCGCTCGGATCACGTCGTGACGTTGCAGCACTCTGGGCAAGTGAAGTTCGGTCCACGGAACATGTGGCGAGTAATGAAAGGAGAGAAACACCATGTCCCAGCCGTTTGCTGTGCAGTGTGCCTCCGCGCCGCTGAGAATGCGCGAGTGGAATGCATGCAGCATCGCGCGGTTGCTAAGCAGAAATGCTAATGTCTTGGTTTTGTTCCGCTGAGCAGGATCGATCCCGAGTTTCTTCGCCTGCTCCAAAACAACCTTTTGAATCTCGCGATCGACGCGTGTGTTTCCGCTCAAAACCCGGGAAGCCGTGGCCACACTCACGTTTGCGGCGGATGCAATTTCTCGCAGCCCGACTTTGCTTTTTTTAGAAGATGCTTTCTTCATGGGCTTGGAACCGAACCTCGGAGCGGTCATGGATAGTTTCGTGGATCCGATCGAAGTCCGAGTGCGAGTGACGGCCTTCAATAAGTGGTGATCAATCGTCCACCGGCAAAGATAAACCATAAAGAAAATTTTCACATGTGACAAGAAAAAATAGTGAATCCATCGTCTCTTAGCCGATTTACCTTCTCACTGGATGTGTCTCACTCGCGCCGGGCCTGAATTCCCGCCGTCAAATATGCTTGGATCGGAGGGCGGCTTAGGCGGCATCATTGCTGTGGTCAGGAGGCTGCGAAAACCTCGGTGAGATAAATTTCTCTTTAAGTGGAGATTTTTCTTGCCTATGTTGTGGAGGACGTGGTCACGGGCTTTGTATCGAGGTAGTACGGGCAGGCAAGGATTGCTATGTGGAGAAGCCTTTCGGCAACGTCCTATCTGAAGCGAGAGACGCCCGCAACGCAGTGAATGCCTCCAGGCAGTATCGTCCAGATGGGCTCGCAGCGTCGCAGCGAACCTACCAACTTGCCGTTCGGGATATTATTCGCTCCGGACGCATCGGCAACATCGTCCGTATTGAACAGGAGTGGAACATCAATAGGGAACGGATTGCGGGGCTAGAATCTTCCAAGGCGCGGTCAAGCTCACGTTTTAACCAGAGGATTGGGCTTCGCCGTGAACGAGCACGAAAGTCGGGTACGACCATGAAGAGAGTTATTGCTTTGCTCCTGTTCGCTTCACTCCCAGCATTCGCCGATGATGTTTCTGGTGTGTGGGTGGTCAACGGATCGATCGCCGACCACCCGATTACTCCAACCTGCACGCTGAAGGAGACCGGCAAGCAGATCTCCGGCAGCTGCAAAATAGACGCCGATCGCGCTGTTAACGTCGAGGGTAGCGTTAAGGAAAAGCAAGTGACCTGGAAGTACGATCAGGAGTATGAGGGTTCGGTCTACACCCTTACGTATATCGGGACACTGGATTCGGATACTTCGATCAAAGGCACAGTAAGCGCAGACCCGTCGGACACCTCGGGAGACTTCACTGCAAAAAAGCAGTGAATGATCGAGCCTGTGTGAGTCTGCCGGTACTGGAGGGACAAGATGACGGACCAGGAGAACCTGGGAATCGATAGGCGAACATTTGTGAAGCAGGCGGCGGGAGCGCTGCTGGCTACGGGAATGGACGCCCGCTCCTATGCGCGGGTGCTGGGAGCGAATGACCGGATCCGTATAGGTCAACTCGGCTGCGGAGACCGTAGTCAGGGCCACGTCCACATGGTCCACTTAGCGGCCAAACAGATGCCGGTTGAGACCGTTGCCGTTTGTGACCTCTGGACTTTAGCCCGGGAGCACCGCGCCGCCCAGGTGAAGCGCGCCTTCAACCTCGAGCCGCAAAGCTATAAGTATTCCGAACAAATGCTGGCCCGCAACGATATCGACGGCGTCATGATCGCTACCGGCGATTTTCAACATGCCAAGCTGTGCACAGAAGTGGTAAAGGCGGGCAAAGACTGCTATGTCGAGAAGCCCTTTGCCAATGTGCTCTCGGAGGCTATCGAGGCGCGCGATACCGTGAAGCAATCGAAGCAGATCGTGCAGGTGGGCACCCAGCATCGCAGCCAACCCTACCCGCTGGCCATACGCGACATCATCCGCTCCGGGCGAATCGGCAAAGTCGTCCACATCGAGCAGGAATGGAATGTGAATGAAGGCCGCTGGAGGTTCACGCCGGACGATACCGGCCAAACCCGCGAGATGCTGATGGATGTCAACCTGGAGTGGAAGCAATGGCTCTATGGACGAAAATCAAAGCTTCGCGAAGAAGACACGGATTGGAACCGTTGGCTCCTGGGAAAGCCGGCTCGTCCCTTCGATCCTCACGTATATCTGGAGTTCCGGCTTTATAAGGATTTTTCTTCGGGGATCTTCGATCAGTGGCTAAGCCACGGATCCGACCTGGTCCATCTTTGGACAGATGAAGCCTATCCAACCAGCGTGATCGCTACCGGCGGAATCTTCACCTGGCCCGATGGCCGCGAGAACCCCGATACCGCCGTTGCGGCCGTCACCTATCCAAAGGGATTTCTCTATACCTATAAGACCATCTTCGGCAACAGCTATCGTAGCTTTGCCCGCATTCAAGGCCGCGATGGCACGATCGATAACTACGGGGGCGAGGGTGCGTCTTTGTTCACCGTCACCAAGGAAGGGGGCAGAAACGAATTTGATCCCTTCGACGTGGGACCGGTTTACTCCAAACTACCTATCGTTGGACCGCCCGCTGACGGCGAAGAGATTGTTCGGGTTCCCAACGCACCAGCCCCTAATTCGGTTGGTCCAGACGATGACGATGTTACACACCTGGCGAACTGGCTGCAGTCGATGCAGTCGCGTAAAGAGCCGAATGCCACTGTGGACAATGGTTTTTCCCACGCCATCGTATGCATCATGGCCGCACAGTCTTACTGGAGCGGCAAGAGGCTGTACTGGGACGAGAAGAACCAGAACATTACCGATCAGCCCGTCTGAATAAAGAGCCTCCACAGTTACCTACCGAGCCGGGCCATCAAGCCCGATTTGAAAGGCATAAGCGTATCCTTCCGCCGGCTGCGATGGAAGCTCGATATGCAGCCCGTCTGCCCGCAGATCGTAGGTAAGCTTAGCGTCGGAACCAAGCAGCGCAACACTCCGGATCTGCTTGCCCTTGAGCGCACCTTCGCTCAGCGAATGAATCACTGCCTCTTTGCCGGAAGGCCACGCCAGCTCGATCGCATATAGGTTGTTACCCTTGGTCGTGAAGCGGAAATCCTCCGCCGTATATTCCTGCGTCTTTGTGTCCTGGAAAGATCCCGCAGCGACCTTGGTGGGCCCTTCTCCGTAGCTCACCCAGGGACGGGTTCCGTAGATCGCTTCGCCGTTGACCTTGAGCCAGCCACCCACGGCCAGCAGCACCTGTTGTACTTCGTCTGGGATCGTACCGTCGGAACGGGGCCCAATGTTCATCAGTAGATTGCCATTCTTGCTCACCACGTCAACGAGTTGGTGCACGATGAATTCCGGCGTCTTGAAGGTGTCGTGCTCGATATATCCCCACGACTTGTTACCGACCGAAGTGTCGGTCTGCCAAACGCGGTCGTGTAAGCTGTCCAACTGGCCGCGTTCAATATCGAGTACGCCCGAATCCTTCTGCATATCCACGTATTTGTAAGTGATGATGCCGACCGGACCGCGTTTGCTCGATTCGTTGTAATAATAGGCGGCAAACTTGGCTAAATAAGGACGTACGTCCGGTTGTCCAATCCACCAGTCGAAAAAGATGATGTCGGGATGGTACTTCTGGACAATCTCCGCATCCCGCGCAAGCCAATCGTTGGCATAAGCAGGGCTGACATAGGTCCAGTCTTCCTGCAGGCTGTCCTCTTTGTCCTGCAACTGTACCTGGGCTGGTCCGTAGAAGGCGGCATATTGCGGATCATTCACATCGGAGGGGAGACTGCGCCCGCCGTCCATAAACCAGTCGTGCTCGATGCGATGTGACGAAGCTCCAAAGTGCAGACCCTCGGCTCGGGTCGCCTTCTCCAAATCGCCCATCAGGTCGCGATGCGGTCCCATCTTCACGGCGGTCCAGTCCGAAAGATTGCTGTCGTACATTTGAAAGCCGTCATGGTGTTCGAAAACCGGGACCACGTATCGTGCGCCGGATTCCTTGAAAAGGTGCGCCCAGGCTTGCGGATCATAATGCTGGGCTTTGAACATCGGGATGAAGTCCTTATACCCGAACTTTGTCAGCGGACCATAAACGCTCACTTGATGTTTGTTCTCTTCTGAGCCGGCAAGGTACATCTGGCGCGGATACCACTCGCTCCCGAAGGCAGGAACGGAATACACGCCCCAGTGAATGAAGATTCCGAACTTCGCATCCCGGTACCAGTCGGGAACCTTGTATTGCGACAGTGAATTCCAATCTGGACGGAACGGTCCCTGGTTGGTTCCGCGCTGTACGTCCGCCAGGATTGCGTTGCGAGGGGCATCATACTTCGCGCTGGCCTTCTGCCAAACCTCAGCCAGGGACTCAGGGGTGTTGGCGGCTGTCGGTTGGGTGGAGGACTGCGCGATTGCCCAAAACGGCAGAAGTGCGCTACCGCCCAAGCCGGCGAGCAAGGCTAGGGATCTTAGAACAGGTTGAAGGGGCATATGGTTCACCATCGTACACAAAATTCCTTCTCACCGGTGCCCATTTGCGTTTGCGCTGGTTAGGCCATTAGTTCACTGGGGAATTCGCTACTTGATCACATAGTGGTACGCGAGCAAATCATTTGCAGTTTCGCGCCGAAGCTTCTAACCTTTTCAATCGGATGCAATTTGACCAACCGGACACCGTCTGCTGCGGCACTTCCGATGCGGCATTGGTGTCATCAGCTGTCAACCCGCGGGCAGTTCAGTTTGCGCTGCGCCTCTCTTTCTAAAAGGCAGAAGACATGGGAAACAACCGAACCGATCAGAAGACGTCTGATGTAGCCAATGCTGCGTTTACGCCCGACCGAAGAGAGTTTGTCAAACTGGCTGTCGGCGGAGCGCTCGGCGCCGCGGGGGTCTTTGCTTCGGCAAGAACCGCCTCAGCCACCGTTCACCAGAGCGCTCCGGGCATCAAATTATGCGCGCAATCTACGGCCAAACCCAGCGACGATGATCTGCTTTTTCTCAAGCAGATGGGCGCTGAATATGTCAGTGTCGCCTCCACCCCCGACCTGAGGACCGCAGAAGGCTTCATGCAGATCAAGAAGCGCTATGCGGATGCAGGGATTACGGTGTGGAACATCGGCAACTCCAGCGTGCACAACATGCCTGAGGTCACGCTCAATCTGCCCGGCCGCGATCAAAAGATCGAGGAGTACAAGCAATACATTCGTAACCTTGGCCAGGCCGGCATCTACTACACCACCTACGCCCACATGGGCAACGGCATCTGGAGTAGCGGGAGAGCCACCATCCGCGGCGCCTCCGCGCGAGAGTTTGATATGGCCAGCCCCAACAAGGTGGGTGTTTGGGGAGATAAGAAGTTCTACGAGCCTCTTTCCCACGGCCGCGTGTTTTCGAAGGATGAGATTTGGGAGAACTACACCTACTTCATCAAGCAGGTTGCGCCGGTAGCGGAAGAGAACAGTGTCCGCATTGGCATTCACCCGGATGACCCACCGGAGCCCATACTGGCTGGGGTTCCACGCTGCATCTTCGCCAACTTCGAAGGCTATAAGCGAGCGATGGAGATCGCCAACAGCCCCAACGTCGGTATCTGTCTCTGTTGCGGATGCTGGAACGAAGGCGGCCCTGCTCTTATGCACAAGGACCCGGCGGAGATGATCCGCTACTTTGGCCCGGAGAAAATCTGGAAGATTCATTTCCGCAATGTCAGCGCACCGCTGCCCCACTTCGTCGAGACCTTTATGGACAATGGATACTACGATATGTCCAAGATCATGACCGCACTGGTTGAAGTGAAGTTTGACGGCATCGTGATCCTCGACCACACGCCGGAAGTTGTAGGTGGCCATTTCCCTGAACAGGCCTACGGCTTCGCGTATATGAAAGCATTGAAGAATCGGGCGCAAGCGGAAGCCTGACCCGGATTTCCTGTACGTGGGGTCCATCCATAACTGCGAGCGCGGCTTTCAGTGAGGAAAGCCGCATGAGGCTCGCCAACGCCACCAAGCTCCGCAGGAAATCCGGGGGAGCATAAGGCCACGGTAGCATGAGGAAAAGACGGGTACTCGCGGCGATCGCTGTGGGCGTTGGCGTATGCATTGCCAGGCCCTTTATCTTATACAGCGCGAATGCGCCGGCGCAGCAAGCAGACTGGCCGGTCTACGGCGGCCAGGACGCGCAGGATCACTACTCCAGTCTGTCGCAGATCAATCGCAGCAATGTAAAGAATCTCGTTGTCGCGTGGAAGTATGACACTGGAGAACGAGCCGGAGACCTGGAATCGTCGCCCATTATTGTGGGCAAGGTTCTCTATACCCTCACGCCGTCGCATGGAGTGATCGCGCTCGATGCGGCGTCGGGCAAACTGCTCTGGAAGTGGGACGCAACCGTTCCGGGCTTTGCCCGATCGCGCGGCGTCTCCTACTGGACCGACGGCCATGAGAGCCGCATTTTTGTTCCTCTGCGCAACTTTCTTTTTGCGTTGGACGCGAATACGGGCAAGCCGATTCCGACCTTTGGCGAGAATGGATCCATCGATTTACGCAAAGGCCTGCGCGACCCCTACCAGGAGCAGTCCGTCTCGCTCACCACTCCGGGAACGGTTTATAAAGACCTGATCATCGTGGGTGGACAGAATCCTGAGACCCACCCCGCGCCCCCGGGTGACATCCGCGCCTTTGACGTCCGCACCGGCGTCGTGCGCTGGACGTTTCACACCATCCCTCACCCCGGCGAATTCGGTTATGACACCTGGCCCAAAGATGCATGGAAGAATGCCGGTGCAGCGAATAACTGGGCCGGCATGACGGTCGATACCAAGCGCGGCATCGTCTATGTGCCCACCGGTTCCGCCGTCTTCGACTTCTATGGCGGCGATCGCGTAGGCGACGACCTCTTTGCCGATACGCTGCTCGCTCTCGACGCTGAGACCGGCAAACGCATCTGGCATTTCCAGGGCGTACACCACGATCTTTGGGATCGCGATTTTCCCGCCCCCCCAGCACTGTTGACGGTCACGCGCGACGGCAAGCGGGTGGACGCCATCGCCCAGACGACCAAGTCGGGTTTTGTCTTTCTTCTCGATCGCACGACAGGGAAGCCGCTCTTCCCGCTTAAGGTGTCGGCCTATCCCGCCAGCACTGTTCCAGGCGAAGTTACTTCCCCCACGCAGTGGCTGCCCACTGCGCCTGCGCCGTACACGCACCAGAGCGTCACCGAAGATACCCTGACCAACCGCACACCAGAAGCGCATGCCTGGGCGCTCAAGCAATTCAGGACATTTATCGCCGGCGGCCAGTTCGTTCCTCCCAGCGTGGATAAGCTGACCATCGACATGCCGGGCTTCGCCGGAGGCGGCGAATGGGGCGGACCGGCGGTTGATCCGACCACGGGGGTGTTTTACGTCAACGCCAACGATACCGCATGGCTGGTTGGCCTGACGGTTCCTCCTCCGCCTGGAAGCCCGGGAGAAAAGATCTATCAGAACCAATGCAGCATGTGCCACGGAATCAACCGCGCCGGCTCTCCACCCTCCGTTCCTGCTTTGCGTGGGATTGAGGGTATCCTCACCGACCAGGAGATTGCCGCTACCATCCGTTCCGGCAAGGGCCGCATGCCGCCCTTCAACAGCCTGAGCGACGAGCAGGTAGAGGACGTTGTGCACTACCTGACCAGGGCCCCACAGCAGCAGCAGCGGCGTCCCTCTGCTGAGCCGGTTGCCGCGGAAGCAGCAGACGGCGGCGCCAAGAACGACATGCCCTACAAGACCATCGGCTTTCGTCGCTTTCTTGATCCCGAAAATTATCCGGCGACAGCGCCGCCTTGGGGAACACTCAGCGCAATCGACATGAACACCGGTAAGTATCTGTGGAAGATTCCATTCGGCGAATACCCTGAGCTGGTCGCTAAAGGCATGGGCAACACAGGATCGGATAACTACGGCGGCCCGGTCGTTACCGCGGGAGGCCTGCTGTTTATTGGAGCCACTGTCTTTGATGAAAAATTCCATGCCTACGACAGCCATACGGGCAAGCTGCTATGGGAAACGCAACTCCCCTTTGCCGGCCTGGCGACACCTGCAACCTACATGGTGAATGGCAAGCAATATGTCGTGATTGCCGCCAGTGGAGGACAAACAAGCAAGAAGCCATCCGGTGGCGTCTATGTCGCCTTTGCACTCCCCTAGGTTAGGATGGGAGACCACAAAAGATCTGCTGAGGGAAATTGCATTGCAAAATAAAAAGTCCCTGCTCCTGGCCGCCCTGCTTTTTTCCGCGGTCGTTTTCCCATCGGCTGACGCCCAGGCTGCCAAAGACTCCTCTTCCCCATGCGCCTCGTTTATCAACAGCGATTTCCCCAAAGCTGTCCTTTCCAATGGATCGGTCCAGGCTGTGGTTTATTTGCCCGATACCGAGAAAGGTTACTATCGCTCGACGCGCTTCGATTGGTCGGGCGTCGTTCCTTGCCTCACCTACAAGGGCCACACCTATTTTGGAATTTGGTTCAAACACTACGATCCGTTGATCAACGATGCGATCGCCGGCCCGGTAGAAGAATTCCGGTCGAGCGATGGGTTCAGCTCCATTCATTACAACGAAGCCAAACCAGGCGAACTCTTTATCAAGCCTGGAGTCGGTGTCCTGCGCAAGGTCAACGATTCGCCCTATAACTTCGGCTTCCGCTATCCCATCGTGGACTTGGGAAAATGGAAGGTTCGTGTCAAGAAAGACCAGGTTACCTTTACCCAGACTTTGCAATCACCACTGGGCTATGCGTACGTCTACGAGAAGACGCTAAAACTTGATAAACACCAGCCAGTTCTCACACTGGAACACCATCTTAAGAACACGGGTACCCAGGCGATCGACACCCAGGTTTACGACCACGATTTCTTCATGCTTGATGGTGCTCCGACGGGCCCTGGAATGACGGTTCATTTCGCCTTTGGGCCGCAGGCAAAAGAGTCTTGGGAACCGCGCGCAAAGATTGACGGCAAAGATATTGTCTACCTGCAGGAGCTGGGTACTGGGCCAGGACAGGCGGTTGCCGGCTTTCTGACAGGCTATTCAGCGAGCCCGTCCGATTACGATTTCACGGTGGAGAACCGAAATACCGGGGTCGGAGTCGAGCAAACATCCGACTCACCCATCGCGCAGTTCAATTTCTGGTCCATCCACACGACCATTTGCCCGGAAGCTTACATTCACGTGAATGTCCAACCCGGCGAAACGGGAAAGTGGAATATTCGCTACCGTTTCTTCGCTAAATAAAGCTTTCGTTAGCCTTTGCCTTCGCCTGCAACAAGCATCTAACTCAACGTCGTTCGTGGGACTTGGCCTAATAGGCCCAGGAAACTTACGGCGCTTCCTGCGCGTCAATCTCATAAGTAGTGAAGCCGTTTGGCGGGAATTCCCCCGGTTCAGCTGCCACTCATGATGAAACGTACAAAGTGCTTCTTGATGGTGATCGCGGCCCTTCTGGGCGCCCTCGCCTCGCCGGTGACCATTTTCGGTCAAGGGGCGGCCGGGACACTCCAGGGCCGGGTGCTGGATCCGACCGGCGCCGTCATCCCCCAGGCACAGGTCTCAGCTACTACCGCATCTGGAAAAGTTGTCAACGCGGTGTCAGATGGCACGGGTTCCTACCAGATGCGGGGCCTGCCTGCCGGCACCTATATCGTAAATGCGACTACGGCGGGATTTGCTCCCTTCACCTCGACGGTGACGGTCACTGCCGGGCAGACCAAGACGCTGAACATCGCGATGCAAATCCAAATGGAACAGCAGCGGGTGCAGGTCGAAGCCGACGCGCCAACAGTCGACACCAGCCCGGATCAAAATGCCAACGCGGTCGTGCTCAAGGGTAAAGACCTCGATGCACTCTCCGACGATCCCGACGAATTGGAAAACCAACTGCAAGCTCTGGCTGGACCAGCCGCTGGTCCCAATGGGGGAGAGATTTATATTGACGGGTTTACCGGCGGCCAGATTCCGCCCAAGTCTTCCATCCGCGAAATCCGTATCAACCAAAATCCGTTTTCCGCCGAGTTTGATCGCCTCGGTTACGGACGGATAGAAATCCTTACCAAGCCGGGCACAGATAAACTGCATGGCCAAATCGAAGCACGCGGCAACGACTCATCCTTCAACTCGCGCAACCCGATCCTGCAAACGGCGGAACCACCCTACTACTCCTATAACCTGCAGGGAAGTGTAGGCGGCCCCATATCCAAGAACGCCTCGTATTACGTCAGCGCCTTCGGGCGCAACACTCAGAATGTGAGTGTGGTCGATGCCGTGGACCCGGACAGCGTCACACCGGAGACTCCCACCGGCGTTCGCCTGAATGAAGCCTTTCCCAACCCAAGTTCGCGCCTCGACATCAGTCCACGGCTCGACCTCCAGCTTGGCCAAGCGAACACCTTAACGCTGCGTTACGATTTTTACCGTGCAGTTACTACCAACGGAAGTGTCGGTCCCCTGGCCCTTCCTACCCAGGCCATCGATGCCCAAAGCTTGGAGAACACGCTGCAGGCGAGTGACAGCTTGGTGCTGAGCAAGAACATAGTCGACGATATCCGTTTTCAATACCGCCGGTTCCGCTATCAGAACATCGCCCAAAACACGACACCCACCATTTCAGTGCAGGGCTCTTTTGTGGACGGTGGCAACAATGGTGGAACCGTACGCGACAACCAGGACATCTATGAATTCCAGAATTACTTCGCGGCGGCCGAGGGCAATCATTCGTTAAACTTCGGCACTCGCCTGCGTGCTTATCGCGACGCGGACTACACCAACGGGGGAGCAAATGGCCAGTACACCTTTCAGTCTTTGCAGGAGTATCTGAACAAGACTCCTTACACCTACCAGGTGACGCAAGTCAATCAATACACCGCGCGCGCGATCCTCTTCGATGCTGCGCTTTTTTACCAGGACGACTGGAAAGTGAACCAGCGCTTTACCTTCAGCTACGGGTTGCGTTGGGAGACACAGAACCGGATCAACGATAAGAGCGACTGGGCGCCGCGGCTGTCGTTTGCCTACGCCCTCGGGCACAGGGATGCAAAGCACCCACCCAAGACTGTCCTGCGTGCAGGCTATGGCTGGTTCTACCAACGGTTCACTGTGCCCAACAGCTTCGGCTCCAATGCGGGCACTCCCTATGTGATCCAGGCTATTCACCAGAATGGAATCAATCAGAAGGTTTCCACCATCACCAACCCGACATTCCCCGTCACTCCGGTTGCGGTGGCCAATGCGGATACGGCACAGACCCTCTATACCGTCGACCCGCACTTTCATGCTGCCACTGATCTGCAGGCCGCTGTGGGCGTTGATCGGCAACTGGCTAAGAGAATTACCGGCAATGTGACCTACCTTTACAGCCGGGGAGTGCACCAATATTTAACCAACAATATTGGTGCGCCTTATTTTGCGACAGCGGCCCTGGGTATCTATCCCGAATCCCCGCTACCGACTGCGCAGGAGAACAACCTGCAATATCAATCCGGAGGCGTCTACCGGCAAAACCAGATCATTGTTTCAGGCAGGGCAAGTTATGCCCGGTTCAGCTTTTTCACCTTCTATACGTATAGCAACGCAAAAGCCGATACCAGCGGCGTAACGTACACCCCTTCCGTTGCCCAGGATCCGGGACTGGACTATGGAAGAACCAGCTTCGATGTTCACAATCGCTTCGTGATTCTGGGGAATTTTTCCGCACCCTACGCTATCTCGCTCACTCCTTTTTTCTCCTTCAACTCGGGTGCTCCCTATAACGTAACCGTGGGCAGCGATCTGACCCGCAATAACCAATTGAACGCACGGCCCACCTTCGCCGCGAGTTGCAGCCAAGCAGACGTGGTCATCACCAAATACGGTTGCCTGGATACGAACCCCTTCGGCACCAACGAAAGAATCATCCCCTATGGCATCGGCACCGGCCCTTCAAACGCCAGCTTGAACATGCGAGTGAGTAAGGTAATTGGCATTGGCCCTAAGGTAGAAGGGGGTCGCGCTGCAGGGAGCGGCGGAGGAGGGCGTGGCCACGGCGGCGGGGGACTCGGCCCCGGTGGTCTGAGCGGGAGCCGTGGAGGACCTGGACGCCTGGACCAGACCACTTCGCGCCGGTACAACCTGACCCTCACCGCCTACGCGACCAACTTGTTCAACCATCAGAACCTGGGAATACCAAACGGCACGCTTTCGTCACCGTTCTTCGGCGAATCACAGTCCTTAGCCGGGGGATTTTTTGGCGCCTCTACAGCCGGGAACCGCAGCGTCTTTCTTCAAGCTGTCTTCAACTTTTAAATTCAGCGAACCTCCGCCTAGTGGTTCCATCTTTGGCACTGTCAAACCGTTCATCACGAGCTTTCGTGTACTTGTTAGACCTGATTACTTGACGTGGATTGTGATACCCGAAGAAATACGCAGCAGGTTTTGGTCGTTGCCGGCAAGGTTCGGCAGCCGCGTATATCCGTAGTCGGCTTGAATTGCGCGGAAGGAGAGATGCTTTCTCTACTTCACGTCGACGCCAATGCCCACCATCAAGGCAAAGGAATCAGCCGTGGATACCTGAAGTGGGGTGGGACGTTTTTGACCTAGGAGAGGAAACGTCCCTTCAGCATTGTGAAAAACGCCACCTATGCGCCCAACACACCGGCTGGCGAGGCGCGCACATGGGCGACTGCCACGATCCATGGGCAAGATAGAGTTTTGAGACACGTTGACGATACGTCGCAGGAAAAAGCTCAAGCCTAGAGCATGGTGATTTTCCCGCTGCCTACATCGTAAATGGCGGCATGGATGGCCAGCTTCTTCTGCTTTACCAAGTCCCCTAGAACAGGTGAGGTATCGCGCAACACCGACGCTTGCAGCGTAGCATTCTGCCGGCTGGCGGTTGTCAGGTCCCCGTTGGCTCCGGCTATCGCTGGATGGATGTACTGATAGAGTGTGCTGATCTGTCCTGGTACTGCCTTGCCTGCAATGGTAGCCTTGACGGCGCCGCAATTGGTATGTCCGAGCGCCAGAATGGCTTTCACCCCCAAAACGGCCGCACCATATTCCAGGCTGGCGATGGTGTCGGGGGTGGCAATGTTGCCGGCCACGCGAACCACAAAGACATGACCAATGCTCTGATCGAACACTAACTCGACGGGCACGCGCGAGTCGGCGCAGGAAAGGACGGCTGCGAATGGCTCCTGATGCTCCTCGGAGTGCGCCTTGAGAATCTCCAGATCCTCTCGGAACGAGACCAGGTTTTGCGCCACGAACCGCTGATTGCCCTCGACCAGGAGCTCCATCGCGCGCTCCGGTGTCTCCGGCCGCTGGATTGCCTCACGCGGTGCCTGGTACAGCCCGTGGGCTGAAGTTGTACTAAGTCCTGCCAGGCTCAATGCCGTAAGCTTCAGGAACTCTCTGCGCTTCTTATCTCTTTCCCAGACCATCCCGTCCTCCCAGCGAAGTGAAAATCTGGGATAAGAGTATCTCCTCTCCGGGCTGGCAAATAAAGTAGTTTCTTCGAACAGACAGTTTTCTTGTGAGGAGTTATAGATCCGCCACCTGGGCCTTCGACCACCAGCGCTACAGAGATCGCAGGAAATTCAGCAAGTCCTGCTGTTGCTGAGCACTTAGCGCGAGAAAGAGATGGATGACTTGGTTGGCCTCCGAACCAGTACCGGCATGGTCCTCTATGGCGGCGAGCAAGCCGCCATTCGCGCGGGTAGCGCGGCCGTCGTGAAGAAAGAAGAGGCGCTGTCCCAAGCCCCACAAAGGAGCGGTGCGGAACTCATCGGGTCCAGCTGAGCCCTGAGTGATATTGTCAGCCAGTGCGGTGCCCATGTGATGCACTGCCAAGTCGGAAAACAGCGCCACCGTCTGGTTGTTCAACCCTGCGGCGAAGGAGGAAGTTCCTGTTTGCATGCTTGGAGTGTGGCACAGGGCGCAGTGAACCTGACTAAAGATCGTCTGGCCGCTGGCGATGGATTGCCTGGTAGGGTTCCCCGGGATGCCCTGCGTGGACGGTTCTGGGGGCGCGAGAAAGCGCATGAAGGTGGAGAACTCCACGACGTCGCTAAGGATCTGATCGCCGGATAACGAAAAATTCGTGCTGTCTTCGGGCAGCGAGTTGAAGAGGCAGGAGGTGGGAGGCAGTCCCCGCTCGTTAGGGAAGAGCTCGTTGGTGACTCCAATCTCCACGTTGTAAGCCTCGCCGGCAAAGACCTCGACTGACTTGTTCTGCGCCTTCCAGCCGAAGCGGGTGACGGTGCCATCATTGCCACTGGTATTCGCGTGGCCGGAAATACCCAGGCTTTTCTTGAGTGCGGCATTAGCTGCCAGGTTGGCGTAAATCGTCGTGTCGGGGATATTCTCAATCAATCCCGCCCCAAAGAGCGGTGTCGGAATCCGGAAAATGATGTTGTTCAGTTCCTGCGCCTGAACGAAGTTTGGTTGGGCCATCTCACATCCCGGTGCATCTGCTCGGCCGCTAATGGTAAATAGGTCATGCACGTGTCCGTCAGCAGTGGTGCTGAGCGTCCCGTCGGCATTCACTAAGAACGGAAATCTAGCTTCCCGCGCCGGGCTACTCGCGGAGATGAAGTCGGGGATGCTATTGTTGGCGCCATCGTCACTGGCGGCCGCGATCTGTGGGTTGATCGCCGGGCTGGTGCCGCCGGGGGCAGGTTGCGCATGGCAGCTGACGCAACTGTTGGAGTTAAAGGTAGGGCCCAAGCCGCCATTAGTACCCGTAACAGTATCAGATGCAAGAAAGCGGGTCTGCCCATCCGTGAAAGATTCCTGCTCGTCAGCACTCAGCGAGACCAGCGGCCTTCCAACGTTGGCAATGCCGGCTCGAACTCCGGGGTCTGTCGCCGCCCGATTGCTCGCCGCCGCAACGGTTGCCGGGGCGCCGGTGGATAAAAGAACTGCCGGAACAGTCGCTGCTCCTGCCCGTAAAAGTGACGCCGCAAATTTCCTGATCATATTCATCTGCAGCTCCATCGGAAGAGTGGAAGCAGACGAGAGTGACCCGGAAGATGCGTGCGCAGCGCAACGATCGCATTGACCGCTGCGGGAATTTCGTCAGGGCTCAGAGGTTCAACATGGAACGATCGTTAAGATTTGCGATCCATCGCCCTATTGTTCTGCCCGGCTTTGATTTCGACGTACTGCCAAAGACGGCGCGGCCACGAACGCAGGAGCCACCACATGCCGTTTAACCAGCTGCGAGCCGCTCTCACCGACCGGTGAATACTTCGACCTCTTGTTCGCCCACTAAGGACGGGTGCCTCGCATCTGATGCCTTATACGCTCGCGCTCGTCCGCCAATCTTCGCGGACCGCCGGTCTCGCTACTGGAGAGGAACAGGTTCGCTCGACTGCCCATGTACCGCGATGCAACACTTTAGTCACCAGAAGTAACGACGCCAGGCAAATGGTGTAGTCTTCCACAGCATCTTCGATCTAAAGTTACTTCACCCATTAGCAACCGGCTGCCTGTAGGCCAGTCGATCACTTCAGAATGGCGCGGAACCCAAACGGTCAGGGGAAGGTCTGCAAAGCCTTTTATTGCTGGTTCGATTCCGGCCCGCGCCTCCACATCTCTCTCGTACGATATCCTTTCCAGCGGCGGCCTCTGTGACCGCCCATGGACGGGAGAAAGAGCGTGGAGAAAAAGTTGTTGGTAGTGGGTAGCATCAATATCGACCTGGTGGCTTGTGCAAACCGCCTCCCGGCTCCGGGCGAGACGATTCTCGGTAACAGCTTCGATGTTTTCAACGGAGGCAAGGGCGCCAACCAGGCGGTGGCCATCGCCAAGCTGGGTGCGCCGGTGGACATGATTGCGTCTCTCGGAACGGACCTCTTTACCGAGAGACTGCTCTCTGGCCTGAAGACCGCCGGCGTCGATACCCACGCGGTTCAAATGGTGGCCGGACCCTGCGGCGTGGCCCACATCTCAAGGGCGGACAATGGGGAAAACTCCATCATTGTGGTCTCAGGCGCGAACCGTTTGCTTTCTGCCGCGTATATCGATACCCATCTGGAGATCGTGCAGCAAGCAAAAATGATCCTGGTGCAGCTGGAGACTCCACTGGAAGCGGTCATCCGCCTGGCGGAACAAGCCGCAGAGACGAAGACCCCCTTGATGCTGGACCCTGCTCCCGCCATGCCCTTGCCGGAAGCTCTGCTCAGCCGCACCACGCTGGCTCACGCCCAACGAAACTGAGGCGCAGATCCTGCTCGGTCGCGTCAATATCGATCCCCCTGCCGCGGCCGAAAAATTGCTGGCGATGGGGGTGCGAAACGTAGCCCTCAAACTCGGGTCGCAGGGTGTCTTTCTGGCCGGACGAGATTGCGCTGCGCAGCAGATTCCGGCGTTTGCGGTAAAGGTTGTCGACACCACTGCGGCCGGGGACTGTTTTAATGCCGCCTTCGCGGTTGCCCTCACGCGCGGGAAACCACCTGCCGCCGCTGCCCGCTACGCGGCCGCGGCCGCAGCGATCTCGGTCACTCGAGCCGGCGCTCAACCATCTCTACCCTCTGCCTCTGAAGTCGAAGCCTTTCTCGCCAGAGAATGAAGAGTTAGGGTGAAAGTGCCATTAGCCCCTTATGCCAGCTATTTTCCACCAAGCGAACTGACTGCCTGCGGCTTCATCCCATCAGGACGCGCCCCGGGCGTGGCGAGGAAGGCCGGCCTCAAAGACCACTAAATCCTCTGCGCGCGTCTCTATGACAAACTGTGTGCCGCAGAGCACGAAAGCGATGGAGCCGTGGCGGAGAGATGTGCATTGGCCGGCCGAACTCAGCTTGGCCGAGCCATGCAATACCAGCAGCGCTTTGGGGCCGTAAGGCGCGTCACCGGCGTATCGGCTGTGCGGGGCGAGCGCGATGCGGCTCAACTCAAACTCCTCCGCCGGGGTTCGATAGACACGTTCCTGGCTGCTCACCATCTCTCCACCGAAAACATTGGGAGTACCGCCCTCGAAGGTGAGGATATTGAGCAGTTCCGGGACGTCGACGTGCTTGGTCGTCAACCCTCCTCGCAGCACGTTGTCGGAGTTGGCCATGAGCTCGACATTGACCCCTTCCAGATATGCGTGCAGGACTCCCGCCGGCTGGTAGGTGCCTTGCCCAGGCAGCAGATGGACCAGGTTCAGCAGGTAGACGCTGAAGATTCCGCGATCGCGGTGTCCACCCGGCAAGGGAAAATTCTCTGCCGCCCGCAACGCCCAGAAGTCGGCGCTGTTCTTGTCCGTCGAGTGGCTTTGCCTGCAGCCGGGCAAGCAGCCCATTGAGCAACACGTCCACCTGCTCCTGGGGCGTGGTCATGACCGTGCTATAGAGTTCGCGCAGCAATCCGCGGCGGGCCTCATGATCGTGGCCGGCCTCTACCAATCGCTTGGGAAAGTCGGGCATCAGCGCACCCAACTCAGGAGTCTCACGAAAGGTCTGTGCGATCTGCTCCAGCGGCCGAAAACCATGCAGCATCCAGAACTCTGTCAGTGCCACGCCGATTTCCGGCTTGTGGTTATCGTCTTTGTAGTTCCTGCTGCTGGCCTCGAGGCCAATGCCCTCGGCGTTCTCGCGCGCAAAGCCGCGGCGGGCCTGGGCGAGCGTAGGGTGCGCCTGAATGGAGAGCATCTTGTGCACGTCGAGAATTTTGAACAGGTAGGGCAGCCGGCCGCCGAAACGAGCATTTGCAGCCTGCCCCAGGATGACATCGGGCGCCTCGGCGATCAGTTGTCCAGAGGCTCCTGGTCACCGGCGACATCGGCCAGCGATGGCGCCTTCGCATGAGCGCCGATCCACAACTCTGCGAACGGCCTGCGCGTTGCGTTTTCCACGCCCAGCAGATCGGGGATGAAGTTGTGGCCGCCCCAGTCATAGTGCTGGACCACGCCATGCAGCGTCAGGACGCCAGCTTCAACCATTGACGGCCTTCTCCATCTTGCGCAGAATACCTGCAGGTTCGGCGACACCCATGGCGGCGATCTCGTCGGCGCGGCTCTGCGTATCGGCGACCGCGTAGATGCGCAATTCATCCGCGTTCCCTGAGGGTCGCACATGCGCCACCTCTCCGTTAGCGAAGAGAATGCGTACGCCGTCTGTGTAGTCCACACGCGTGATACCGGCAAAGCCCAGGGCCGGCGTAAAAAACTGCGCCAGATCTTTTCGGATCGCTTCCGCGTTGCCGTTGGGCGGAGAGAATCTGTCCACGATCTTCAACGCCGTCGCGCGAGGGAATTGCTTCAGCAGGGCAGCGCGGCTGAAGCGTTTGGGCAGGCGGGCGAAGAGATCCACCAGCGAGAGGCCATGTTGCTCCGCGGCAAAAAGCACGCCCAGGATCGGTAATCCCGCGTCCCGGGTCAGCAGCGGTTGCAGGATGGCGCCGTTGCGGGCAATGGGTGAGCCGGTCAGGAAGCCTCCATTCGGCTCCCACCCGCAGACGCGCTTCTTTCCCTTTGCAAGTGCGGCCTCCATACCGGCGATCACGAAGGGTGAGCCGATGCGCGTCTTCGGTTCTACCACGGACGCGAGGTTCCCCCGGTCGATAGCGTCGTTGCAACTGATGGGAACCACGACCGCGTCTGCCTGCAGATACTCGGCCACCACCATGCCCACGAGATCGCCGCCGAAGAAATGCACGCTGGGCGGTGAGCGGGTCCACGCCCAGAACCAGCGGGCGATCGCTATCGCCGTCGATGGATACCACGGCGTGGAGCGGCCCGGCTGCTCGCGGCGGCCGCATCTGCCAGTCCCTGAATCACCGCCAGTTGCGCGGCATCGATATTTTCCGTGTCGATGGGGACAAAGGTATCGCTGCGTCCGCCTTTCAAACACCTGCGCGCCGAGTCGCTCCAGAATCTCCACCAGCAAATCCCGCCCCACTGCCGAGTGTTGGTAGACGAGTATGCGCTTGCCGTTGAGCGTCGAGCCCTTGAAAAAATTTGTAAAGCGTTCGATATACGCGGCGCGCGCTTCGCCCTGTTCTCGGCGGAAGCTCCTGATGGCCGCATTTGAGCATGCCGCGTTCATTGAACAACGATTGCTCCCAGGGCTGCTCGTACAACCTCTGCCGTACCTGCCGCACCCGCTCGTTGATCGGTGCTTCCTGTTGCTTGAGCAGTTCACCCCGGCTGCTATAGGTCTTGTAGCCATTGCGTTCGAAGGGGATGTGGCTGCCGGTCACCATGATGCTGCCCTTGCCGCGCGACAACGCAAAGCTGGCCAGCGCGGGCGTGGGTATGCGGCCCAGGTTCACCGCCTGCATACCGGCGTCGCCGATCGCCTGGACGATGGCCTGGGCAATCTCCCCTCGGCCCTCCTCTCGCGCAACGAACTCGCTGGAGCTAGGGCGAAGATCATAGGCAAAATAAAGATCGTCGCCGCGCCGGATGCCGCCCTCGGAGAGTGGCAAGGACTGCAGGTATTCCAACTCCGCCAGCGCGTTGAGATAGATCTCCAGTTGCGTGAGGTCCACGACTTTACCCCGCCGGCCGCTGGTTCCAAATCCCAACACTTGCGGCTCGTAGTTCAGCCGCGATCGCAGCGAATCAACGTTCGAGACCACGCTCATGCTCGATCCCTATTCCGCATCATGTCCATCATATCCGCTTGGTTATATCGTGACGGTATTCCCTAACCGTCGTATATCAGCGCGGTTTTCCGCTTGTCCGCTCTTAGGCCGCCCCATAGACTCGCAACCATGAACCTTAATCCGCCCAGGCGCGAAATGGCTCTCGGCATAGTGCTTTTCTTCGCCGCTACATCCGCCTTGTCGCAGCAGCTCGCCGGGGCCCGTCAAGTATTTAATGGCGCCATGTTACCCGGCGTAGAGGTAGTCACTTTCGAGCACAGTGATACCCTCTTTCCCGTCAATCGAGTGCCGCGTGGGAGAGCCGTCCGCCCCCTTCTGCCCGCAGCAAAACAGTTGCAGAACGTTCACTTCCAATCGCGCGGCGCCGAGTACGACCTGTTTGACTATCTCGCGGACAATCGAGTTGCCGGTTTGCTCGTTCTTAAAGATGGCAAGGTGGCCTTCGAGGATTATGAACTCGGCGCCGGCCCGGCAACCCGCTGGATTTCGTTCTCCATGGCCAAGTCCGTGGCCTCGACGCTGGTGGGTGCGGCTGTCCAGCAGGGTCTCATCACCAGCCTGGATGAGCCTCTCACCCATTACCTGCCCCAACTCAAGGCCGGTCCCTACGAAGGCGTGAGCATCCGCAACATCATGCAGATGGCCTCCGGGGTGAAGTGGAACGAAACATACACCGATCCACATTCGGACCGCAGGAAGCTGCTGGAAAAGCAACTAGAGCGTAAGCCCGGGAGCATCGTGGCTTATATGAATACTCTGTCAAAGGCCGGCCCTCCCGGTTCGATCTGGAACTACAGCACCGGGGAATCCTTCTTGGTGGGAGCATTGCTGGAAGCAGCGACCCATAAGCCGCTCGCCACCTATCTTTCCCAGACCCTCTGGTCACCCCTGGGCATGGAGCAGGATGCCACTTGGTGGGTCGAAGCTCCAGGCGGCATGGGGTTGGCCGGCAGCGGTCTGGGAGCAACCCTGCGAGACTACGGACGGTTCGGTTTGCTGGTGCAACAGGATGGCGTCATCGACGGACGGCGAGTTGTGCCCGCAGGATGGTTTCAACAGGCCGGCAGCGCCGCACGTCATAGGTGGAGAATCCGTCGACTACGGCTATCTATGGTGGCCTGTTCCGGCGGGGGATCCCATTCATCACGGTGCTTTCCAGGCGATTGGAATCTTTGGCCAGCACCTCTACGTCAACCCGCAACAAAAGCTGGTCATCGTGGTGCTGAGTGCGCGCCCCAAACCAGACTCCAAGTTCAGCCCGGTAAACGACCTGTCATTTTTCGCGGCGGTAGCAAAGTCACTGCAATAGTTACATTGCCGCTTATGATCGCAGACGGAGCGCCGAATGGTCTATTGGACAACCAGCGTGATTTTGGCCGTCACCGTTGCGGTATTCTTTGCGTCGGCGCGTAGAGGCCTGTCTCCCTTTGGGAGGTTGCAGTGGGCGCTGCGCGTGATTGCAGCGCTGCCATTGGCGGTCTCCGGGCTGCTTCACTTCACCCGCACCGCACTGTTGGCGACGATCGTTCCACCCTTTTTCCCCTACCGCCCGCAATTGGTCTTGGTCAGCGGAGTACTAGAACTCGCCGGAGCTGTAGGGATGCTGCTGCCTGCCTTCACGCGCCCGGCCTCTTTCTGCCTCGCCCTCATGATGATCGCCATCTTTCCCGCCAACGTGTATGCCGCCAATCAATCTGTTGGAGGCTTGCACATGCCCAGCGTCCCAATTCGGTTAGCCATGCAAGTCATCTACATCCTGTTACTGCTGATAGCCGGCTGGGGAATTCCGCATTTCCCAAAAAGTAGATCTAGCTCCCCTTAGGCATGAACTGCAACGTGTAAGCAATCGCCGGATCAAACGGCTTCGTTATCACCTTCAGCTCCAAAAGCTGCTGATACATACTCGTCCACCGCGCCGGATCGAACCGGCCCAAATCAGCTCCGCCAGGATCGTTGCCGGCAATGAAGTGTTGATCCCTCAGGCCCTCATAGCTGAACTTCATCTGGGGCACGCTCATTGCCGGGTTCAGCTTGGAAATCGCCGCATTGATGTCATCTGGATTTTTGAGATAATCGCGCCACCCTCGCACCGATGCACGCACGAACTTAGCCACCGTCTCCGGATGCTGTTGCAGGAACGCGCGAGAAGTCGTCACCACCCGATAAGGGTTGTATCCCGTCTCGCTGATGAGCATGGTGCGCACCGGTGCGCCCGCCTGGCGTGCGAAGAAAGGCTCGGAGGTGACAAATATCTGCTGGATATAACCAGGGTCCTGAAGAAAGTTGGCGACGCTATAAGTTGCCGGAATCTCCCGCACATTCTTTAGCTGATATCGCTTTACCAGATACTCAAACCAGGTCGATGCGCCAAGCCGGATTGCCACCGCGTGGCCATCCAAATCTTTAAAGCTATGCACAGGCGAATCCTGATGCACCATCACCGCCTGCGGATCGCTTTGCATGGTCGCCATCACCGCTACCAACGGGGCACCGTTGCCTACGGACTCCAGAACATTATCCGAGGACCCCATAGCGAATTGCACTGCATTCGCCGCGACTTCCTGGCTGGAGTTCACATAAGGTCCACCGGGAAGAATGGTTACGTCCAGGCCTTCATCTTTGTAGTAGCCGCGAATCTGGGCGTCATAAAAGCCGCCATGTTCCGGCTGCGGATACCAGTCGGTTTGCAGCTTCACCGGCGTGAGCCCACTGGAGGCCTGCTTCCGCTCGCAACCCCCAAGCAGCAGGCACACGCCCAGCAAGCACACGGTAAGTCGGAAAGAGGCTCTCATGCATTGCAGCGTAGCACTCTCGTCCTCATTGCCGGAGAGCAATTTTCTCGTCCAGGCTAGCCGCAAAAGCGAGCAACCGCGCATCGCTGCCCCGCGCCGCAACTAACTGCACACCGCCTCCCTTGGCCGCGAGCGTAACCGCGGGCGTACCAGCCAGGCTGATCGGCGTGGTGTAGCGCAGGATTTTCAGCCGTGTCTCCGAATGGTCCGCTCCCACAGGCAGCGTGGTCATCGGCGCACAGGGCAACATGAGAAAGTCATGCTGCTCCAGCAGCCGATCCATCAGCCCGCGAAACACCACGTGGCGCTTCCGCAAATCCTCGATGGTGGCGGCGGAGAGCGATTCGCCCCAGGCCAACCGATCCCGGATCGTAGGTTCAAAGTGTTCGAAGTAACCGTGATGCACAGCTGCCGCCTCGTGTGCCTGGATGCCCCCAAAGATCTCCCGCGAATCGGTCCAGAAGTCGGGCTCGAAGACGCGGATTTGGACGCCGTTCCCCTTTAGCTTCGTCTGCCACCCGCGGTACATCTCCAACACCGCCGGCTCACAGTCGTGCAGGTACGCCTCGCCCACCGCCGCGATGGCCACACCGTGTGGGGCCGCTACCACCGGCACATCGAGCAGCGCGGCCGCTAGCGCCGGCCCGTCACGCAGATCGCGGAAAAGCCATCCCAGCGTGTCGAAGGAGACCGCCAGATGGAAGCCGCCCTGCCAAGCCTGAGCGCCGCCAAGCCCCAGGGAAGAGCGATAGCCGGATAGTCCGCACAGTGCCGAGGGCACACGAATAGAGCCGCCGGTATCTGTGCCGATCGCGGCCACTGCCGAACCCTCCTGGACGCTGGCCGAGCTTCCACTCGAAGAGCCTCCAGTGAGCGCCTGCGGATTGGCAGGCTGCACGCAATCGCCATACTCGCTGTTCTCACCTGTGATGCCGTAGGCCAGTTGATGCAGATGGGTCTTGCCCATGATTACGGCGCCGGCTTGTCGCAGGCGCGCAGCTACGGCGGAGTCAGTCGCAGCGATGCCATTCTTTTCTGCATAGAAATGGGACCCGCAAGTGGTGGGGTAGCCCGCGACATCGAAGCAATCTTTAACCCCGACAGGGACGCCAAAGAGCGGAGGCCGCCGCGCCGGGTCAGGGAAGCGAGAGGGGAGGGCCTCCGCTTCCGCGAGCACGCGTTCGCGATCCAACGCGAGATATACGTTTCGGCCAACGTTGCTGTTGGCGCGCGCAAGCGCTTCCTGCGCCTGTAAAGCCGGCTCGCGTGTAGACAAGGCTGTTTGCAAAGGAGAGAGAGACATATCGATTTGTGTATACCACGCTCTGGCTGCACCCAAGCTTCAGAAAATGATTTAAACTGCTGCATGAGCGTTGAAAAATCCTCTGCCCAAGATGCCTCCGCGGCGGATGAGGCCCACCTCAAAGCACTGGTCAAATTTACTGCTCTCAGTTTGAAGACCCCGCGGCCGGTGCCCTTTGGCGCCCTGATCGTTGACAGCCGCAGCGGAGAGACGCTCATGCGGGCTCGCAATGCCGTGGCCGTCGAAAACGATCCCTCCGCGCACGCAGAGTTGCGCACCGTGCGCCTCGCCTGCAAAAAACGCAAGAGTTATGGGCTCCAGGGCTATACACTTTATTCCACCTGCGAGCCTTGTCCCATGTGTATGGCCAATGCTCTTTGGGCGGGACTTGACCGCGTGGTCTATGGCGCCACCATCGAGGATGCCAACCGGCATTGCCGCCAGATTCAGATTCCAGCCGCCGAGCTTTCCCGGCGCAGCGACATGCAGTGCGTCGTAACCGGGCCCATCCTGCGAGAACTTTGCTATACCCTGTTTACCCACCCACGGATGCTGGAGGCCTTCGCCACCTGGAGCACCCGTAAGGCATAAGAGAGAGAAAGGAGCAGCCACATGACAACGCCGCTGGAAGTGTCCCTAACCACCATCCTGGGCGACCCAGCGCGGGTCTCGACGGTTCCCCAAGTGGTCAGTCGCCTGTCACGCGACTTCTACTGGTACTCTCCCGTGCTGCGCAAGCAGCTGGATGGCAAAGTCGCCGACGTGGTCGTTCACCCGCTGAACGTCAGAGAAATTCAGGATGTCCTTCGCTACTGCTATGCCAACGACATTCCCGTGACGCCGCGTGGCGCGGGGACAGGAAACTATGGCCAGGCTGTGCCCCTTCATGGCGGAGTGCTGCTGGACCTCTCGCGCATGGATCAGATCGAATCCATCACTTCAGATGGTGTTGCCGTTTGCCAGCCCGGCGTGCGCCTGGGCGTGCTCGAAGCAGAGGCGCGCAAGGTGGGGTGGGAGCTGCGTTGCTACCCCTCAACCGTTGTGAAGGCCTCGGTGGGAGGCTTCCTGGCTGGCGGCTCGGGAGGGATTGGTTCGGTCGCGCATGGCGGCCTGCGAGACTTCGCCACGGTGCGCGCCCTGGACGTCGTGACCATGGAAGAGCAACCCCGCCTTGTCCATCATGACGGAGAAGCCATCCACGAGATCCTGCACGCCTGGGGCACCAATGGCATCATTACCCGCGCATGGCTTGCGCTGACCCCGAGTGTCGACTGGGGACAATGTGCCGTGGCCTTCGATACTTTTGACCAGGCACTCGATTTCAGTGAGCGCGTGGCCACCTCAAACGATTGGACCAAGCGCCTCGTCACCACCTTCGAGTGGCCCATCCCCTCGTTCTTCAGCCCGATAACCACGCTCGCTCCCGAGGGCAAGGCTCTGATTTTTTTTCTAATCGCGGAAGCTCAGCGCGCCAGCCTGGAAGTAGCCGTCCGGGAGGCTGGAGGAGCCATGACGCACTCCGCGCCCTACAACGGTCTCCGTACGGTGCCCCTGCTCTCCGACTACACTTGGAATCACACCACCCTATGGGCCATGAAGGCCGATCCTGCGTACACCTATCTGCAATGTGGGTTTGACGCGGTGGCCGCGCGCAGCCAATTCGCCCGGCTGAAGCAGCGTTTTGGCAACGAATTTTTGTTTCACCTCGAATTTATGAAGAACTCCCAGGGCGTCGTCTTTCCCGGCTCCATTCCTGTAGTCCGCTTTACCACCGAGGAGCGGTTAAACGAAATGATCGACTACTGCCGCGAGATCGGCGTCAGCGTCGCCAATCCTCATGTGAACAATGTCGAAGGCGGCGGCCGCTATCGCATCGACAACGTGCAGCTGCTGGCCAAACACAAATACGACACCAAGGGATTGTTAAACCCGGGCAAGATGGTCACCTTCGAGAAGGCCCCTGCCGGAGCTTCCGTCGCATGAAGAGCTGGATCCCCGACAACCGAAACTTCGCTTATCTTACCTGGAAGCAGGTCGACGCTTTACCCCGCGATAAGACGCTTCTGGTATTGCCCACAGCGGCAATCGAGCAGCATGGCCCACACCTTCCCCTGGCCACCGACACGCTCATAAACAGCATTCTTCTCGGCGCTGCGCTGGCGCGTCTGGAGCAGGAGACCCCGGTCTATGCCCTACCCGCGGTGTGTTACGGGAAGAGCAACGAGCACGTCGGTTTTCCCGGAACGCTCTCGGTATCTTCTTCGACCTTCATGGCCGTATTGCGCGATTTGGGAGCGAGCATCGCTGCCTCCGGTTTCAAGAAACTGGTCCTCTTCAACACCCACGGCGGCAACTCTTCATTGGTCGACGTGATGGCGCGCGACCTGCGGGCAGAGTTCGGGCTGCGCCTCTTCTCGCTCTTTGGCTCCGGAGGCGCGGCCTTCACCGGGCTCGGCGCGCAAGAGCGTGCCTATGGCTTCCACGCAGGTGAAGTGGAAACCTCATTCCTGCTGAGCGCTATCCCGGAACTGGTCCACACCAGCGAGTACACGGTGAACTACATTGCGGATATTGAAAAACCCGAGCTGCTGCGTCCGGAAAACTCCCCAGCGAATTTCGCCTGGCTCACCCGGGACATTGCGCCCAGCGGGGTAATGGGCGATCCCAATCCCGCCACGGCAGACAAGGGCGCGCTCTGGATCGACGAAGCCGCGACAAGAATCGCGGCTGCCCTGACCGCCATGGCCGCCTACGAGAACTGGCACAAACCCTGATCCTGGGTGGGTAGGTATCGCGACAAATCCTGGTGCCTTATGCAAGCCTGCCGTTGGCTTGAGTGGGATGACCAGCAGCTAGTATCAGATTTTTGTACGACGGTCACTCCTGATGGAAATACGGAACAGGCATCAACCATGATTGACTGTGGCTCCGGAGTTCGTCTCGAACGCGGCGTGCATTGCGCCATGCCTGACGGGATAGTACTGATCTCCGATCACTACTACCCGCCCGCGCCCGGACCGAACCCAACTCTCCTCATGCGTCAACCCTACGGCCGAGACATAGCCTCGACCGTGGTCTACGCCCACCCCGTCTGGTTCGCTGCGCACGGCTATAACGTCGTCATCCAGGATGTGCGTGGACGTGGCGATTCCGAAGGTGACTTCTATCCTTTTCGCACCGAAGGCCGCGATGGAGCGGAGACCATCCGCTGGCTGCGCACACGCAGCGAATCAAACGGCAAGATAGGCATGTACGGGTTCTCCTACCAGGGCCTGACCCAACTCCTAGCCGCCGCCGAGCAGCCGGAAGGCCTAATGTGCATAGCCCCCGCGCAGACCGCATGCGATCTCTATCACGGCTGGTTCTATCGCCAGGGAGCTCTGCGGTTAGCCTCCAGCTTGGGCTGGGGTCTACAGATGTTGAAAGCAGATGCCCGTCGACGCAAACTCCGCGCCGCCAGTGACGGCCTGGAAAAGGCATGGACTGATCTACGCAGCCAGCCCCTGGTTACGCCCTACGGATTGCATCCTCAACTGCAACACCAGGGCCTGCCCACCTACGTGCATGATTGGATCAACAACGATACTCCCGGTCCTTACTGGGCCGCCCTCGATGTAAGCGAATCTCTCGATCGCATCACCATCCCCGCACTCCACCTCTCCGGCTGGTTCGATACCTACCTGGGAGGCAGCATAGACGGCTTTCGAGCCATGTCTGCCCACCGAGATCAATATCTCGTAGCCGGGCCCTGGGTGCATATCCCATGGGGAGAAATAATCGGCGAACAAAACCTCGGTCCCGAGGCTCTGCTCAATACCGACGCGCTCCTGCTGCGCTGGTTCAATCATTGGCTTAAAGACAGCGGGGAATTCGCCCATGAACCGCGCATTCGCCACTTCGCGCTGGGCGCCAATCGTTGGTTCGATGCCGAGAGCTTTCCCGCAGCCAGCCTCTCTCTCTATCTGCACAGCGAAGGCCGCGCCGACTCGCGCAAAGGAGATGGCGCACTATCGACCAAAGCTCCCACCTCTACCGAGCCGCGTGACATTTTCGTCTACGATCCGGAAGTCCCGGTCCTCGCTCCAGGGGGCGTGGCAGCGCTCGCGGGACCCTCCAACCAAGCCCAGATGGAGCTAGGCAACAACCTCCTGGTTTACACCGGTCCTCCCCTCGCGAAGCCACTCCACATATTCGGATCGCCGCAACTCAAGCTCTACGCCGTCACCTCTGCCGGCCACGCCGACTTCACCGGCAAACTGGTGCGCGTGCGTCCCAATGGTCAGGCCGATTTTGTATGCATTGGCATCGCCCGCTCCTCGTTTCTCTTTCGCGAGCAAGGCTACACCGCGGATGCAATTCACTACTGGCAGATCGAGCTCGAGCCCACTTCCTGTGTCTTTGCCGCTGGCGATGCGATCCGGTTGGAAATCGCCAGCAGCGCCTTCCCCTTGTACGACCGCAATCCATCCACGGAAGTGAAGCCTTGGCTGGCCGATTCGTGGAGCTGGCAGCGCTCTACTCAGATGGTGCTGCATGATGCGGAGCATCCGTCCCGGCTGGAACTGCCATTGGCGGCAACCCGATGAGTACGGAAGTGCGAGCACCGCAGGTCGCCCTCTCCGGCCTAAACAAGACTTACGGCAGTAATCCGCCGGTACTGCAACAGATCGATCTCACGATTGCCAAGGGTGAATTCGTCAGCCTGATCGGCCCTTCCGGCTGCGGTAAGTCTACGTTGCTTAAGCTGATCTCCGGCCTCACCAGCGCCACGTCCGGTAGCATCCTGGTCGACGGCATGACCCCCGTGAACGCTCGCGAGACCATTTCCTACATCTTTCAAGACGCTACTCTATTGCCCTGGAGAACCGTGACCGGCAATGTAGGTCTAGGGTTGGAGCTGGAACGCGTCGGCCGTGAGCTCAGGAAACAGAAAGTGGACACACTGCTGGAGATGGTGGGTCTCACCCATGTAGCGCGCGCCTACCCGCGGCAACTCTCAGGCGGAATGAAGATGCGCGTTTCCGTAGCGCGTGCCCTCGCCACCAGACCGCGGCTGCTGCTGATGGATGAGCCCTTCGGCGCGCTTGACGAGATGACCCGCGATCGTCTCAACGAAGAACTGTTGCGCCTGCGCGCGGAACAAAATTGGACCGCCGTCTTCGTCACCCATTCTGTTGCCGAAGCTGTTTTTCTTTCCACCCGCGTTATTGTGCTGGCGCCATCACCGGGCCGCATCGCCCAAGAGATAGAGATTGACCTCCCCTTTCCCCGCACCAGCGTCACGCGAGAGAGCCCGGAGTTCGAATCCTATGTGACCCATGTTTCCCGAGTGCTGCGCGGAGTGCACAGCGCATGAAAGTGAGGAAATATGCCGTCACCCTGCTCAACGCACTGGCCGTCTTTGCCGGGCTCCTGCTGCTTTGGCAGGGTCTTGACATGGTCTTGCATCTACCGCCCTATATGTTGCCCACGCCGCTGGCCGTGGGGAGGGCCGTCGTCGCTCGCTTCCCGTCGCTGGTGGCGTCGCTGGCCATCACTTCGGAGGAGGCGGCAGGCGGCCTCGTAGCTAGCATCGTCGTGGGGGTACTGGTCGCGTTGCTCTTCGCGCAATCCCGCTGGGTACGGCGCATGCTCTATCCCTACACCATCCTGTTGCAGACCGTGCCCATCGTCGCTGTGGCGCCGCTGATTTTGATGTGGGTAGGCCCCGGCACCCTGTCGGTCACGGTGGTCGCATTCATCATCTGCCTGGCGCCAATCATAGCCAACACCACCCAGGGGCTGATCAGCGTGGAACCGAATCTCATCCATCTCTTCCTCATGCACAACGCCTCGCGGCTACAGATCCTCACCCGGTTGCGTCTTCCTCACGCTGTGCCTTCGCTCTTTGTCGGCATCCGCATTGCGGCTGGCATTTCTGTGATCGGTGCGATTACCGGGGAACTCTTTGCTGGTTCCAGCAGGGTAGGCGAGGGCGGTCTGGGTTACTCTATCCTCTACGCCAGTGCCCAGCTGCAAACAGATTATCTTTTCGCTTTGGTGCTGGCCGCGACGGTATTGGGCTTTGCCTTCTTCTTCCTGGTCATGTTTCTAGAATGGTATTTTCTGCACAACTGGCATGAATCCGCGCGTACCATGACGGACGATTAGGCCTGAACGAAGGAGACGTCTTCATGACGCCACGCTAGGAGGAAATCGATGTGGGTATAGTGGAGCGACCTGCGGTTTCCCTCTCCCTCTTTGCAACTCTGAAGTGTACGGGCTTTAGCCCGTACACAGTGCTTACGAACAGGTCCGGCTTTAGCCGCTGAGGGAGGAACGAGATGCTTCGTCTGGAAACTGAAACCGGCTGGTGGTTGGTAACCCACGTGGACCATGCTCATCTGGCGGGAGCCTTCGCCGAAAAATGGGGCAATGACCTCTTCCTTGCACCGGAGCCGCGCGAGCACGTCTTACGCGGTGTCACAGCCCACGACGACGGCTGGGCAGCGCGCGATCAACAACCGCAAATTACCCGTCAGGGAAAACCCAGTGCATTTTCCGTCGAGTTGGTAGGTAAATACTCTGCTTTTGAAGAAATAGACCTGGCCGACTATCTTGCCGTGCGCGACCGCGCCGTCCGTCTGGTGGCCGAGCGAGATCCCTATGCTGCCCTGCTGGTCTCCATGCACACCAACAATCTGCTGACAGCCCGCGCCGACCGTGCCACCATACAACCGGAACAGCTTCCGCTTCTTGACGCGTTCCTCGCCAGGCAGGCGCAATTTCAAGATGAGCTGCGAGCACGTCTGCCGGAGGACAAGCACCTAACCTCGGACGAGACCTCGCCCTCGCGGATCGACAGTCACTTCCGCCTGCTGCAAGCCTGCGACAACCTCTCGCTGCTTAGTTGCGTTGATTACCCGAGACCAGGAGATCTGCTGCATGCGCTGCCTCAGCACCAAGGCGGAGAGAGCCGGATTGCGGTCGAGCGGGTGGGCGAGCGTCACTTTCGGCTCGATCCCTATCCCTTCGCCGAGCCGACGCTAGTCTTTGAGCTCCCCGCACGCCACGCCGAAGGCAAACACTTTTCGACCGCTGAGGAACTCCAAAAGAAGTTTTACGCCGCCGCCCCGGTACAGTTGCCGGTCACGATCACGCGCTAACTGTAGGGGGAAAGAATGAAGCGAAGGAAGTACTTTTTGTTGGCAGTTGTGCTGCTCACGTCCGCACTCGGGATGGCACAACAGAGCGCCGCCCGGCAGTTGGTCGAACGTCAGGCAAGGGCTTGGGAGAAACAGGACTTTACTCTGGCCGCGTCCGACTGGCTGCCCACTGCAGTATTGATGTCGCCCGAAGGAAACACGCCTGCCCCCCAAATGGCCGCCTCCATGAAGGACTACTTCAAAGACTTCAGCGATCTGCACGTCACCATAAAAAATGTTTTCGCCTCTCCCGACGGCAAAAAGTTAGCCATCGAGTGGGATTGGGCCATCACGCGAAAAAGGGACGGCAAGCGCGGTATCTCGCACGATGCCATCATCGTCGATCTGATCGGCGGCAAGATTGCTTCCTGGCGCGAATACTATGATCCTGCGGCCTCCGGCGAAGCCAATCCGTAAAAGGCCACTGGTCAATCGAGTCTACTCTTGCACCTCGGAGAGCATGGCGCGATAAAACTCATCCAAGCGCCGATGTCTCTCTTTCGCCAGTTCCTGGCCTTTGCGGGTCTTGAAGCTCCCCTCCAAAGTCAACAACTTTTTAGGAAAGTGATCCAACGCATAGCGGGCGTCATCGAGCGGACGCGTCTTCCCCTCCGGATCGGCCAAGTCATAGAGACGTGAGCCCAAGCGGCCAGCGGTATAAAAACAGCGCGCGATACCGCTGACGCCGATGGCGTCCAGACGATCTGCATCTTGGAGGATGCACCCCTCGATACTCGTCGGCGCGATCCCGGCAGAGAAGCTGTGACTCTCGATAGCGCCTATAACGATCTCTATGCGCAATGGCTCCCACGCCAGTGCTTCCAGACGAGTCCGCGCTTCCTTCGCCGCCAGTAGGGACGCCTGGCTGCGCAAAGGAGAATCCTTTGCCACCTGAACGCAGTCATGCAGCAGGACGGCCGCCGCCAGCGCTTCGATGTCGCCGCCCTCTTCCGAATGGATCGATTTCGCGTTACGCCAGACGCGCACGATGTGGGAAAGGTCGTGTGCTCCGTCTTCATCATCCACGGAGCCATTCAGAAGCCTCGCCGCAAGCTGGTCGAAAGGATGAAACATTTGTGAGGTCATGCCCTAGTATCGAGTTTCCCTGCAACGACTGAAAGACATTCAATTGTCCCTCGGGACCAAAGAAAAGCCGGATGGCTTACCGCTATCCGGCTCGAAAGGCGACAATTCAGTTCGCGTCAGAAGGTGAGTGCCAACGACATCTGTATCTGCCGTGGAGCGCCAATGGTATGGGTTACATAGCCAAGGCCGGCCGGGCAGTTATAAAAGCTGCTGTTGGTCTGGTTGCCGTTGCTGTCGCATCCGGTGGGTAAAGCGGCTCCGCCGACGGCCGGGAACTGATCGAAGTATTGGTTCTGAAAAACCTCATTGCCCGGGACGTCGAAGCTGGTGGTGTTGGTCAAGTTGTACACGTCGAAGGTGTACTTCAGGTTGAAGCGCTCGGTGATGCTGGTCATTTTGATCAGCGAGATATCCGCCCGCTTTTGCGATGCCTGGCGGAAGATGTTGCGCTGGCCAGTGGTGAAGCTGGTCTCAACGTTATCTCCTGCGGGCACGGCGGCAGCCAGAGGGCTCGACGAGGTCACAAGCGGGACCGTGAAGCATTGCGGGTTGAGGGCCGGAAGATAATTCGTTCCAAAGGCTCCGGAGTGCCCCGTCTCAGCTTTCTTAGGCGAGCAAGCGGCGTAGTTCAGCGGCACGATGGGATTGGTGATGCCGTCGTAGACGCTGTAGTAAAGGCTGCCTACGGCGCCGCTAAAGTCAACCACGCTGAAAGGCTGTCCACTCTGCAGAATGGTCGCACCCACTAACGACCAACCATCGGCAGCGCGGCCTTCCCACGTGTTCTTGCCATAGAAGTCGGGTAGGCGATAGACGTAGTTGAAGTTGAATACATGCGTGCGATCGAAGTCGGAAGAGGCATAACCGTCGCGCAAATTAAGCGGATTATTGCCGTTGTAGAAGAGCCCCAATGCGCTCTGCTCGTCGAGAGCATGCGAATAGGTATAGGAAGCGCCCACCTGAAGTCCGTGGCTCAACCGCTTGTCCACGTGGACCTGTAGGGCGTTATAACCAGAAACGCCCGCCGCTTTATAAGTGATGGACTCAGCAGCGTAGCCAATATAGGGAACACGAAGGTCGATGTTGCCGCCTTCAAAGTTCAGCAGTGCCGTGGTACCGTCTCCCAGTTGCAGGAAGCTGCCATCGGGATTTGTTGGCGTGTAACCGTAGGAGTAATTCTGCGAATGCACTGCAGCCGACGGTGAGGCGATGTTGGGTTGGTTGAACGGGACCGGGATCACCTGATGGCGGCCCAGGTTGCCGACATAGCCAAAGTCGAAGGCTAGATCGTTCCGCGGCTGCCATTGGATATCGAGCGTGTAATTAATCGAGTAAGGCAATTTGTTTTGACGATCGTAGACACCAAGAGAGACCGGTTGGGCCCCGTTCTCGATCGCCGTCGCATTGGGCAGATATTTTGCAAAATCGGAGGCCTTGGGATTGGTGGGTGCCGGGCTCTGAACATTCGTGTACGGGTATTCGAGCGAGCCCGCGGTGCCACCGGCGCAGGTCGGTATGTACCCATCGTAGTAACTTGTGACGGGGCAGGTCTGGGTCGTCACGAAGGGAACCTGCTGGTTGACGCCGAACGGTCCTCCTGTGACCAGCCCGATGGCGTAGCCTGGCGAGAAGTAGCTAAATAGCTCTCCGCGGTCGTAGTAAATTCCCATACCGGTGCGGACAACGACTTTGTTATTAAACCTGGTCGGCTCCCATGCCGCGCCGATGCGAGGAGCGAAGCCCCACTGGCGCCCCGTCATGGTAGTTTTGCTAATCCCGGGCGTTCCGTTTTTGTTGTTCCCGGCGATGATGAAACCGCTCTGATCCGGCCCCAGGGTTCCGGCGGTCTCACCACCTGGCAGCGGCCCAGTGGGCGAGATGTAAGAGTAAAGAGAGGGGTCGAAGTTGAAGATGTTGCCGTATTTCTCCGTCAATCCGCCGTCCCAGTCGTAGCGCAGCCCGGCGGTGAGGGTAAGGTTCGGCTTGATCTGGAACTTGTCCTGCACGAAGAGCCCAAGCTGATTGGCCCGGTAATAGCGGTTGGCGTTGCCCTGCATGAATGTGGTGACGTTATAGTCGTCGTTGGGAGTAACCAACCCCTGCATGAATTGGCCAAGATCCGAGGTCGCCACGCCGCTGCCGATGCCAGTGCGGCGATCCCTGATGTTGAGTTGCGTGAAGCTATAGCTCCCGCCGAAACCAATACTGTGTCTTCCTTTGACCCAAATGGCATTTCCGGAGGGTTGCAGACGGTTCTGGAAGACGCCGGTGAACGATCCCTGGTCGCCCGCGCCGGGACCGATATTTAACGCGTCGGGTTCCCCCGTTACCTTACTGTCGCCAAGTACATGGATGATAGAGACTCCAGGGAAGTAATTTGATCCGAAGGTGTCAATCGAGGGAGAGGGATAGCTTCCGCTGGGGATATTCGTAGGTCCGAAAGCCTGGTCGTTGGTGTTGTAGAGTTTCTCCCGTATGAAGCCCAGGGTCTCCTGGGTGCTTAGGTTGGATCCGACCAGATACGTGTTGTTGATGGAGAAGACCTGCGTTCCAGCGTCCAGCTTTTGCGTGAAGCCCGGAACATTGGAGTAGGCGAAAGGTGCGACCGTGGGGTCGTGCTGATAGTAGTACTTGGCCGCCAGAGTGTCTTTGCTGGTGGCGTTGTAGTCGAGGTTGGCGACCGCCTGGTCGCCGATGAAGTAGGCCGTCCCGGGGATGAAGGCATTGAAAATATGGGTAGGATCCAGGGTGACGTTTTGCGCATTGGGTATGAGCCACTTGCCTTGTTCGCCCTTGGCAGCGGGCGCATTAAAGAGAGCCAGCGCTACTGGATCGATAGCGCCAGGCACGGATCCGTCGCCGAAGGAGCTATTGGTGATCGCGGCCAGCGTCTGCGGGCTGCGATCGTCGGTTAGGCCGACGGGCACGTCCAGGAAGCCGTCGCCGATCTCAGCATCGCTGACATGCAGATGCTGATAGGCCAGGTATCCGAAGAGCTTGTCTTTGATGATCGGGCCGCCCACGGCTCCGCCCAGGGTGTAGCGGTGCAGTTGCGGAACCTTGTCGTTCGCGGGTACGGCGTTGTCCTGGTTGAAGAAGAAGGGCGCGGCATTCAACCAGTTGGTGGCGCGGTGCAGATACATCGTTCCGTGGTAGTCGTTGGTGCCGGAGGTGGTGCTCAGGTCGATGTGCGCGCCGCTGGTGGCGCCCTGTTGTGCGTCATACATCGACGCGTTGACGCGCACCTCTTGAATCGTCTCCGGGGCCGGAGAGGGAAGTGAATTGCCGATGGAGAGATACACAGAAGCGCTGGACTGAATGACACCGCCGCCGCCCGTGTTGCCCACTCCAGTGCTTGGTCCCACGCGCTCCGAGGCTACCTGGCTGGTGCTCTTGCCGTTGAACAGGTTGCTGGCGTCGACGCCGTTCAGCAGGAAGCTGTTGCTGGTGTCACGCTCACCGTTAGCCCAGATCGGAGCGTTGCCCAGGCCGGAGTTGACGCCGGTTCCACCAGGCAGTTCAGCATTGACGCCGGGCGTGAAGATGGCTACTCCGGTAAAGCTGCCGGTGGGTAGCGGAATGGCTTCGATCTGCGCTCTATCCATCACGTAGCCGTTGGTGGTATCGACGGCGTTGAGCAGCGGATTCACATCGACCTCAACCGAGTCGGCTACAGTCCCCACTTTCAGCTGCGACTGCAGCTGAACGGTGCGGTCAGCCTGGACCAGGATGCCCGGGTAACGCTCCGTCGAGAAACCGTCCTTCGTAAACGTCACGGTGTATTTGCCGATCGGCAGATCGTTGAATACGTAGCTACCTTGCGCATTGCTTTGCGCGGTACGTTCCAGCTTCGTATCTTCCGACGTGGCCTTCACCTCGGCGCCGGGCACGGCGCTTCCAGAAGGGTCGACCACGGTTCCCGTAATTCCACCGAGGGTTTGTTGGGCCTGGATTGCTAGCGGCTGCAAGAGGACGACTGACAACAGCAGGACTGCTGTCGAAAACAACTTTCTGGACTTCAAATACATGTGGCTGTGCCTCGCATGAGAGAGAAGCTGGGACGAAAGCGGTTTTGCAATGGGTGTAGACCGAAGGGCGCCAGGCTTGTGGTGGTTTTCTCCCAGAAAACCACTCCTCGCGATCTTTTAACAGGCCACAGTTATTGCGAAACTGCTCTAGACTCTGAATTTTTTCTTTATGCGACTACGAGGTCGGTGTAACCAGAAAGGTCACGACAGGGTGACGGCCCAAAAACTCAACCGGGGTGGATTTCGCGGGACTGCGTTGAGCATAGCTTAAAGTGGATTGCCGAGCCAAGCAAAATTGCATTGGCGGCAATGACCTGAAACCGGACGCTGGTTGCACCTGTGAATATGCAGGTGAAGATGCGGGGCTGAAGCCTGAGTTTAGAGGCGGAATGAGGCAAGTTACTTAGGGCACTAGCGATACATGGGCGAAGACAATACGCCATCCCTCTGGAAGGCGTGCCCAGGTCTGGCTCTGGCGCCCGCGTGTGATTCGGCCCTCGATTTCCCGCTCGAAGGCCAGCGTGATACTGGCAAAGTCCTTGCCAAAAGTAACGATATCGAGCCGTTTGATGGTTCGCTGAAGGTTGGCCGGAGAGCGCCCTTTGCGAAAAGCTTCAATCTCGCTGATGCCGTAGAGACTCTCGGTAGGGCCGAAGCGCGCTACGTAGGGCGAGGCCCAGAACATGCTCATCAGCGTCTCCACGTCGTTCGAGACCAAGGCTTGCTCATACCGCGGATATAGTTCGCGCAGCTCGGCAACGGTCGCGGGGTCGTTGATTACCATCGGTTTGTCGTGGTTTTCTCAAGGAAAACCACACTTCGCGATCTTATCATCAAATAATTGCGAAACTGCTATCAAAACATCGACCTTCTAGGCAGCACGCACTTCGGCATCGCCGCGCTCACCGTGATCATCGGTTCGTTGACCACCTGGCTAAGCCGCAGTTTCATGGCCACGCTGCATAGCAGGTAGGCGTGGATATGGGAAAATGACCACCGGGCGACCAGCAACTCCACCATGCGCAGAGTAGCGGAGCGGGCGGCCTGCAAGGCATCCGTGTCAGACTCCACCACGATCCATGAATCCTGAGGTGCGTCGGGTGAGCGCGACTCGGCCGACTCGACCAACGGCCCAGCGAGCGGTTGTTGTTTGTGCACTCGGAAGCGCAGGGTCACGTCTACCGGGCATTCGATCCCGTTGATGCAGACTTCGCCGTCGCCTTGGGCGGCGTGCGCATCTCCGGCGGAAAAGAGTGCGCCCGGGTTCAGCACCGGCAGGTAGAGGGTTGCCCCGGTACAAAGTTCACGTACATCCAGGTTGCCGCCGAAGCGGCCGGGGGGACGCGTCCGGAACTCGCCATCTTCGCCCGGGGCAACGCCCATCACTCCACAGAAAGGACGCAGCGGAACAATCGCCGGCCCCAGCGAAAGGCTTACCTGGGGGTCGAGCGCCCAATGAAAAAGATAGG
This sequence comes from uncultured Acidobacteriaceae bacterium, assembly GCA_963815175.1. GTDB lineage: Bacteria > Acidobacteriota > Terriglobia > Terriglobales > Acidobacteriaceae > PALSA-350. The sequence continues at coordinate 177,408 of CAWFGM010000043.1, read as the reverse complement.
GCTCACGAAACTGCTCCTTCAAAAATCCAAGGCCGGGGATCACGCTTGACCAACCCCATCCACGGTGCTCTACCTGCAGTACATCGATCTGCAGCACGTCGCCCGGCTCGGCGTCGTCGATGCGGATAGGGCCGGTCAGGGCATGAATCCTGCCTCGGTCGATGGCAAGAAAATCTTGCACGCTCGAGGCAGGTGTTAACTGGCTGCCGCTTGAATCGAGGCAGCTCATATGCACCGTATCCCCAGACGCAATGGTGAGCCGCGGCTCGAGCGCGCGGTTCCAGCGTGAATGCGTGGGCTCAGCGGTCAACCGGTGTTCGGCCATGCGGCTCCTTATATCGCCACAATCATCTGCAACTCAACCAGCGCGTTGCGGGGTAGGGCGCTCACGCCGATGGCGGCGCGTACGTGGCGGCCCTGGTCGCCGAACACGGCCACCAACAAATCAGAAGCGCCGTTGATGACTGCGGGCGAATCTGGAAAACCTGCAACGGCGTTCACGTAGCCATTCACGCTGACGATCTCGCGAACCTTGTTCAGCGAACCCAGCGTGTGCTTCAGCACCGCGAGCTGGGTCAAGGCACAAGCGCGGGCCGCTGCGTAGCCCTCGGCGATAGTTCGATCGGCGCCCGTGGTGCCGGTGATCACACCCTCCGCACCCGTGGAGATCACCCCCGCGAGATAGACGAGATTCCCGACCGTCTTGGCAGAAAGATAATTGCCACCCGGCGCGGGTCCTTCCGGCAAGACAATTCCCAGCTCCTGCAATCGCTTTTCAGCACTCATGTGTTCGTAATCTATATCACTTCCGGGTTTCCTTTTTCCGGTTTTCCTTAGAGAATGAAACTCCCTGCTCGAGGACCCTATGAAAGCGTTTATTACCGGCGACACTCCTGCTACCCAAGAGGTTCTAAATACGATTGCTCATCTTCCGACCAGGAGCCTGGCGGCGATTGTCGAAGATGGATTCTTCAGGAAACTGACTGACACGGATTTCATGCGAATCGCAGTCCTGCTGGCGCTCAAAGGGTATGGAGAGGGCGGTTGCCCGATTGGAGGCGTAATCATCGACGATGAAACGCGCAAGATCGTGGGCAAGGGGCATAACACATTGGTCCAGGAGAACCACCCTTACAATCACGGTGAGACCTCCGCCGCGCGCGATGCCGGGCGTCTTGATTTCAGCAAGACCACCATGTTTACGACCCTCTCTCCCTGCGACATTTGCGCAACTCTCATCTACATGCGCCAGTTCAGAAGAGTGGTCGTCGGCGACGTCACGAATGCCTCCGGGAACGAGCAAATGATGCGCGAAAAAGGCGTTCAGGTAGATATTCTCGAGGACTCCGAAGGCATAGCACTCTATGCCAAATACCGGAAAGAAAAGCCGGATCAGGATCTGGAAGACTGGAAAGGCGTTGCCGCCGTTTCCAAATAGGCCAAGTCGCAATCGCAGTCACTTTTCCATTTGCTTGGAGAAAAATGCATTAGCATATGCCAATGAAACGAGTGGTTGCCGCCCTGATCGTTGCCGGCACGCTGTTGCTCTCCGCGCAAACCGCTTCACACAGTCCACTCTTGCACGCAACACGGCAAGCCCCCACAGACCTTGAGTTGGGCGGAGCGATCCCAGGCGCGGGGCAATTTATCTCCTACCAGGATCTGCTCCAATTACCCCAAGTCAGCTTCATGGCCTCCAATGACTCCAACTTTCCCGTACCGGCGCGCCTGGGCGGCGTCGCTCTCGAAGAGTTGCGTCGTTCGTTGGACGCCCGCGGGGATATGGTAGTGGCGATATGCAAAGACGGTTATCGCAGCAACTACCCCGCCTCCTATCTCACTGCCCACCATCCCGTTCTGGTGCTGACGGTGAATGGCAAATCGCAGGAGAGTTGGCCCAAGGCGGAGAACGGTGGCGAGCTGGGACCCTATGTGGTCGCGAACCCCAACTTTACTCCCTCCTTCAAAGTGCTTTCTCATAACGACGAAGCGCAGATTCCTTTTCAGGTCGTCCGCCTCGATTTTCGCAACGAGAGCGAAGTCTTCGGGCCCATTGCCCCGCGCGGCAATTTCGCCCCCGGCTCTCCGGTCATGGAGGGCTACCGCATCGCGCAACAGAATTGCTATCGCTGCCACAACATGGGCGCCGAGGGCGGGCACATGGCATCCCTCGCCTGGCCTGTGCTGGCCGCGATGGCCACGGGAAGTCCGGAATTTTTTGCCAAGTACGTACGCAATCCGCAGGTCCTGAACCCGCACAGCAGAATGGCCGCCAGCCCCCAGTACGATGACCAGACCATCGCTGCACTGCGCGCCTACTTCGCCACCTTCGCACCAGGAGAACAAAAATGACGATTCGTGCCTCCAAGGCCCTGCTTCTCTTCGCACTTGGCTTCTATTACACGCTGGTGGTGTTTAACAATACTAACGACTACAACTCCAACCTGACCTTCGTGCGTCACGTTCTGCTGATGGACACCACTTTCCCGGGAAACCATGGTATGTGGCGCTCCATCCACTCGCCCGCGGTCCCCTGGCTCTTTTTTGTATCCATCGTCTGCTGGGAAATTGTGACCGGCCTGCTCCTGTATCTGGGAGGGATCCTGCTGATCCGCAATCTGCGATCGAGCGCGGCCGCCTTCAACGCCGCCAAGAAGCTGGGCGTTGTGGCCCTCACCCTCAGCTTGCTGATGTGGCTGACAGCCTTCTTGACCGTAGGCAACGAGTGGTTTTTGATGTGGCAGTCCAAGGAATGGAGCGGCGAGTCCGGAGCCGATCACATGTTCGCCATCGCAGGCATAATTCTGCTCTACCTCGTGATGCCCGATATGGAAGGCCAAGCATAGTCAAAAAGCTGCTAACCGGCTTGCCTGTGGCGAGTTGAGAGAGAAATGACACTGCAAAATCGCCATGGATGCGAGGCCCGGAGGGCTGGTCGCCAAGCGTGCCTGCCGCGGCGTGCCGTGGGAGCCCTGCCCTGCCGAGTCTGTGTGAGAACCCACCGATCCCGAATTCGGTCCCGCTGGGACCGCTGAAAATAACCCAGGATGAAGCCCTGGGTGCCTTAACCATTCCTCAAAGTCGAGGCTCACCCAGGACTGCCGTCCTGGCCTCACTTTCAGTCGTCCCTGCGGGACTGAGTTTAGTCTGCGGCGTTCTCACACAGACTCGGAAGGGCTGGGCTCAATCCCGAAGATGATGTGAGCGCTGTAAGCGCGGTACTAAACCTGCCGCTTCTCTCAACCCACCATCCGCGACAACTCGGCCAGCGTCCCGGCAAGCACCTTGGCGCCGTTCTCGATCTCCTCCGGCGCCGAATACTCATCGGGACGATGACTCACTCCCCCACGGCAAGGGATGAACACCATCCCGACCGGCGCAATGCGGGCCATGAACAAAGAGTCATGATAAGCGCGGCTTACCATCTTTTTGTAGGCGAGCCCGTTCTCAGCCGCAGCCTGGACCGCGGCATCGATGATCCGCGGAGAGCATGTGGCGGGAGCATCGGCGTTAATCGGCGTGACCTGCACCTGGACATTGCGCTTGGCTCCCACCCGCGCGCAAGCATGCTCAATCTCACGCAGCACCTGGTTTCTGCGCTGCTCGTCGGTGTCGCGGATATCGGCTTCCATCTCCACCCTGCTGGGGATACTATTCACCGCACCGGGATAGACATGGCACTTACCGACGGTGGCGCAAGTGTCCACGGAGCCGGTCGCGAGCGCGCGTTCTTCGATCGCCAGCACGATCTCTGCGGCGGCACAAAAGGCGTCCTTCCGGTCATGCATGAGCACCCCTCCCGCATGCCCTCCCTCGCCTTCAACACTTATGCGTAGAGCCGCGGGCGCAGCAATGCTGGTAACCACACCCACCGCCAAACCTTCCTTCTCCAGCAGCGGACCCTGCTCGATGTGCAATTCAACAAACGCCGCATAGTATCCATCGTGCAGGCGCACCTCTTCGAGGGAACCATGGAAGCCGGCTGCTGCGCGCAGCTGGGCCAACGTATTGCCTTCAGCATCTCTCAGCCGCGCGTCCGCGGCGCTGTCCAGGCCGCCACCCAACATCCGGCTGCCCAGGCATCCCAGGCCGAAACGTGTAGGCTCCTCAGCCGTAAAGAGCAATAGCTCGATCGAGCGTTGCGGTTGGAATCCGCTCTTTCGCAACGCACGAATCGCCTCCAGGCCCCCCAGCACCCCCACCGTGCCGTCAAACTTTCCTGAGTGTGGAATCGCGTCGATATGCGAGCCGGTGCCGACTGCCCCAAGCTCCGGCCGGGCGCCCGTCCAGCGGGCAAACATATTGCCGACCGCGTCTTCGCGCACAGACAACCCGGCATCGCGGCATTGTGCCCTTAGCCAGATGCGCGCTTCCTGGTCTGCCTCGGCAAAGACTAACCGGGAGATGCCGGGGGACGTGTCATCAGAAAACGAGGCCAGCATCTCGATGTTGGAGATCAATCGATCTCGATCTATTTGCACTTGCATATGGATTTACCTTCCGGGGAGCGGGTGGCGATTCCAATCTTTGTAGATCAAATATTTTGCCGGAGTCTTACCCAGCGCACCGAACCACTGCGGGCAGTAAGGCGCCATCCAGATAAAATCTCCCGTCTGTACTGGGTACCAGGAGTTCCCGAGCCTGTAGACTCCGCCGCCCTGAAGCATGAGCAGCCCGTGCTCCATCACGTGAATCTCCACCTGGGCCAGTGCAGCGCCGGGCTGGTAGGTCATGGTGTTAACCGCGTAATCGAGGCCCGGCGTGGTGGGCAGTAGCTGCTTTACCTGGAGCGCCTCGTCGCCACCGAGTGGTTGCGAGGCAACCGCTTCTTCGCTGCCGAAAATAGCGGCTGCGGGCGGCTCATTCAGCAGCGAGATAGCCGGCTTCTCAATCACCGCGACCCTGCTTTTCGTGGAAGCCTTGACGGTGTGCGGCTGGTTGGCCGGCAGATGGGCAAATCCGCCCGGCGCCAGCTGCTGTGTCTTGCCGCCCACAATCACCGATACCGCACCGTCCAGCATATAGAGAAAGCGCTGACCATGCGCCGGCCCCAACGACCCCCCCGGCTCAAACTCCGCCGTGTACTGCGTGAACGCGGCTCCAATGGCGGGTGCTGTGTGCACAATGACGGTTACAGAATCGAAACCGGGCAGGGGCATGCCCACAAAAGTATCCGGCGTTTGCAGCAGGTGCGTGGGTTGGCGATCGCTGCGGGTAAGTCCCAGGTTATGCATGCGGAGTGCTTTGCTCCTTATTTTCGGGTGACGAGTAGCAGCTGTCGAAGCTGCGCAAGAATACCAAGCCCGCGACAAGTGCCCTTTCAACATCCTCAGGGCGGACGGACTCGTCGGGATGATGACTGATGCCGCCGGGGCTGCGTAGAAAGATCATCGTGCTCGGAACCCGCTCCGCCAGAATCATGGCATCGTGGCCCGCCCCGCTTACCATGGGCACCGGTTCGGCCCCTATACTGCGGATGGCGTCCTGTGCCAGCGCGCACAACCGGGAATCCATCTTCACAGCAGGTTGGTCCATGAGCATTCTACTCATCATCGTGAGACCTCGCCGTTTGGCAATCGACAGCGCCTGGGCGAGCAGATGGTCCACAGCCTGGTGGCGGACGGAATCGTCCCCGTGGCGGACATCGAGGCTGGCTCGCAGCTGCCCGGCAATCACATTCCCCGCTCCCGGGTGGGTGCGCAGATTGCCGACAGTGGCCACCAAGCCAGGAGTTCCCAAGCCAACGCGCTCCACCTCACTGATCCACTCCGCCGCCCCGGCGACGGCGTCGTTGCGCAGCCGCATCGGCGTTGTGCCTGCATGGCGGGCCCGGCCGGTAAAGGTGATTTCGGCGCGGCTCTGGCCGGCAATTGCTTGAACTACTCCGAGCGACTTATCTTCGCTTTCCAGCAGGATGCCCTGCTCGATGTGGAACTCAAGATAGGCGGCGACGTCATCGGAGACCTGGGAGTCCTTTATCTTCATCGGATCTAATCCGAACAACTTCAGTGACTGGGCGAGGCTGATCCCGTCGCTATCCTTAGTGGCCAGTAACTCAGCATCCAAGCGCCCAACCAGCGCTCGGCTGCCGATGAAGGGAAGGCTATAACGGACTCCTTCTTCTTCAGAGAATCCGACAACTTCCAGGGCAAAGGGCAGCTTCTCAGGTTTTAGGGCCTCGATCAGGGCCAGCCCCATCATCACTCCCAGAACGCCGTCGAAGGCTCCACTGTTAGGCACTGTGTCGAGATGCGAACCGATGATCAGAGAAGTGTTCGAGAGGCCAGGATAGCGTCCGCGGAGATTGCCGGCTGCATCGGTCACCACCTGCATGCCCGCCGCCTCCATCCATCCTTGTACGGCCTGCATGCAATCGCGCATTGCAGGGGAAAGAAAAGTGCGCTTGATCTGGCCGGGCTCTTCGCTGAATTGGGCAAGGTTGCGGCAGCGGGCAATCACCGTCTCCGCCAACTCTCGCATTTCAAATCCCATTCATAACCCTCTCTCCCAACCACAAATCTGAAGTCGTGGGAACCATAGTTAGATTAACCCGCCGAGGGCTCAACCAGGTCTTAAGGAGAGGACGGTTGCCCCACGTTCGCCCACCTGCCCCGGCGAGCCGTGGGAGCGTACCTGGGGTGAAAACGACGGGGCGACGCCCTACGATCGCTTTGTTCCGTATCAATCTCTGCCGAGGAATCAGGGAAAGGCATTGGACAAGGAGATTTTCGCGGCCTTGTACCTATCCGTCGATTCGATTGCAGGAGAGATCCGATCGATTAACGCTCTCTGCAAATACGGGCGACAATGTTGCCATATGGCTCATCCGTGGGCACAAAAATCTGGTTAGGATTTGTCTGCCCGAAGCGGGAGAGATCCACCAGCAGACAATGCTTGTTGGGCATCGCCAGTTCTATGTCTGCAATCTCCGGCACACCTTCCAACGCAGCCTGGGCCATGGCATAGAGGGTGTGTTGCACCGACTTGCTCTCATGCTCGGCAAAAGCCTGGATCAGCGCCTCCCGCAGCTTGCTCCGCAAGCGTTCAAAAGGCAAAATCGCGGACTGATACTTCCATTGCGTACGAATCGAGGTACCGAAAAGCCGGTCCGCCGTCTCCGGCAACGTGGTGAGCGAGTCTTTCACGTAACCCTCGAAGCCCGAGTTGGCCGTCTTAAGGACAACCAGGCCATCCAGGCCGGAGGAGACAGAAACCTCTCCCCCCCGAACATACGTAACGGCCGTGGTTTGCGTCTCGCCGCTGCCGCGAACAAAGGTAGAGGGATGCGGCTTACCCTGGACCAACGCATGATCCCACGCTGTACCGGCAATGTTGATGGCAACGCGTTCGACCTGTGGGTTGCGACTGAGAAAAAACTCAGCCAACTCCCGGGCAAAGTCCTCGATGCTTTCGGCCGTGCTCTCGCGGGCCCGCGAATATACCGTGTTCTTCATCGTGTCCGTGGGCAGGATCTCGCTGTTATCGCCCACAGTGAAACAGCTTTCGAAGTCGCCTGAGAGCAGGACTTCTACCTTCCATTCCTTTACCGTATGCAACGGACCATCGCGCAGCACCTTCATCACGCGCACGCTCGATTTTCCGTAGCTATTTTCTGCCAGGGCAATCACCCGCTAGCTCCCTCTGTAGGTGGTATAGCCATTCGGGCTTAAGAGTAACGGGACGTGCAAATGGGTGTCGTCCGGGCGCACCGTCACCACGATCTCAACCGTGACGTAAAGCCCCTTGACCCCTTGTGCCGCGTGATACGTCCCGGTTTCGAAGCGCACTCGGTATTGCCCCGGCCGCAATGCTCCATCCTGGGGTAGAAGGTTAGTGCAGCGGCCATCGCCATCGGTTTCGTGCGCACCAAGTTTTTCCCACTCACCAGAGGTTCCGGCGTATTCCAGATGCACCATCATGCCGGCAGCCGGGCGTCCCAGCGCCGTATCGAGTACATGGGTGGAAATGCGGCTCATCCAGCCCCCGCGAGCCATTTGCGCAGTCTCAGCTGCATAATCTGCTGTTGCTGCGCGGCCGATTCAAGCAACTCCTCCGCCGGATCATTGCTCAAGCGGCGCTCCAGGATCTGCAGCATCTCCGCCGGCTGTTTGCCGCTGGCGCATACGATAAAGATCCGCCCAAAACGCTCTTCGTACTCGCGATGACCCTGTTGCATCCGCAGTAGGATAGCAGCATCGGCGGCCTTCATCTGGCTTTGCTCCGCGCTGGACCACGCGGCAGAGGCTGCTGTGGTCTTAGTCTGCGCGTGTTTCTCTCCAATGCGTGGATGGCTGCGGAATGCTTCCAGCCAATCCGCTTCAGGCAGGCGCTGCCAGCAGCGGTCAGCGGCAGCGAAGACACCTAACTCGTCGGCAAATGGCCGCATCGCTGCTAACTGCGCAGCCCAGGCTTGAGAGCCGCAGCAGGAGAGGACTTCCTGCGCCGCCGCATCGCGCGGCAGCGCATGCCAACGCATCAACACCGGGTTCACTGGAAGAGGCCCTCGAGAAACTCCTGCAGCAGGTTGCCGGCTACATGGAGCCGATAAACCGCGCTGGAACGAATGTCGTCAATGGGAGCAACTTCTGTTTCTAAAGCCTGCCTCGCTTCGCCAACCAGGGCTGGAGTCCACGCCCGGCCAAGCAGCACCTCTTCTGTGCGCCGCAGCCGCACCGGCGTGACCGCCATACTGCCGATGGCCAGCCGCACGTCTTTGATTTTGCCGTCTGCGACTCTGCCCAGCCCAGCCACGCAGAGCTTGGCAATGGCTTGCGCGTTGCGCGTGCCGACTTTGCGGGAGTAGGAGTAGTAGCCGGCAAATCGCGGTTGCAGCACAATGCCCGAGATGATCTCATCGGGCTCCAGCTTGGTCTGCTTGTAGCCGGTATGGAACTCTCCGTATGGAATGCGCCTTGGGCCGCGCGCAGAAATCAAAAGCAGTTCAGCCTCGTAGACCAGTAAGGCAGGAAGGGAATCAGCGGCGGGGGATGCGTTCACGATGTTGCCCCCGAGCGTGCCGCGGTTCTGGTTGGCAATGCTGCCGGTCCAGGAAGCCGCGCGAACGAGCAAAGGGAACTCCTGCGCAACTACGGAATGATTCTTCAGATCGCTGTAAGTGCATCCCGCGCCGATGATCAGCTCCTGTCCGTTGCGTTCGATGTGCCCTAGCTCCGGCAGTCCCCAGAGGCTCACCAGCTTGCGCGCTCCGAGCCTGCCCGCGCCGTACTGCACCATCACTTCGGTCCCACCGGCGATCGGCAGCCACACGCCGGGTTCACGCGCCAGCAGATCGAGCACCGCGGACAGCTTGCCGGGTGCTACCAGCTCGTACTCCGATGGCTGGGCTCTCATTCTTCTAAGCCTGTCTGTGCAGCCTCTAACACGGCTTGAAAGATACGCGTATAGCCGGTGCAGCGGCACAGGTTTCCGCCCAGCCCTTCGCGAACCTGCTCCAGCGTCGGTGAAGGATTACGGCGTAGGAGATGAACCGTCGCCATAACCATGCCCGGCGTGCAGATGCCGCACTGTGCGCCTCCGCATTTGAGAAACGCCTGCTGCACCGGATGCAAGACGCCGTCAGAGGCGAGCCCTTCGATCGTGCACAACGTAGCTCCCTGGGCTTGAAGGACCGGAACCAGGCAGCTGTTCACCAGTGCACCGTTCATGAGCACGGAGCAGGAACCGCATTCTCCTTCGCCGCAGCCCTCCTTGGCTCCGGTAAGTCCCAACTCCGTGCGCAGGACGTCGAGCAGCCGCTCCATGGGATAAACCGTCACGGTGTGTGGGGTGCCATTCACGGTGAACGAGATCTCGCACTGACGAGGGCTCACTGGCTTCCCTCCGCCGCCAGCGCAGTGGCTAAAGATTCTGCCGTACGCTCAGGCTCAGCTGTCAGGCCGCGATAGATATCTTCCGGCAGCAGAGGGATCGAGTTGAAATTCACACCGGTCGCGTGGACGATGGCATTCACGATCGCGGGTGCGGGCCCGTCCATGGGTAACTCGCCGATGCCCTTGGCTCCATAAGGGCCGTACTGGTAGGGCACTTCTTCGAAGAACACGCGAATAGGTGGTATGTCTTCCGCGGTGGGCATGATGTAGTTGGTCATCTGGTTGTTGATCATGCGCCCGTCCTTCCACTGCACCTTCTCATAAAGCGCGTAGCCGATGCCTTGGGCGACCCCGCCTTCAATTTGCCCTGCGGCGAGAACCGGATGCAGCACCTTCCCGACCTCCTGCAAAGCAACAAAGTCATCGATGGTAACGCTGTAAGTCAAAGTATCGACCGTGACTTCAGCTACGTAGACCGCCCATCCATAGGCCCCATAAGCCTCGCCACTATAGAGCTCATCGTTCCAGAAAATATTCGGCGCCGCCTCATAGCGGCTGAAAGACTGCAGCTCACCAAATTGTTTGCGGTAAGCCCGGCAGGCGGCCAGGAACTGTTCGCGGCCGGCGTCAGGCTGAAGCAATCCGCTGTCGATCAGTGTCTGCCGCATCTTCAAGGCCGCGGTCTGAACTATCCTGCCGATGATCATTGCCGTGCGCGAAGCCACCGTCGGCCCGCTATTGGGGCTAATGCTGGTATCGACCGGCGCCATGCTGATGTCGTCGTATTCCAAGCCCAGCGTCTCCGCGGCAATCTGGCAAAGAATGGTGTTGGTTCCCTGGCCGAACTCGGTACTCGATACCAGCACCCGCAGGCCGCCGGCTGCCGCCGCTTCCAGCCCCACCAGCGCATTGAGGTAGCGTTCCCCGGAACCGGTAAAGCCGGCGCCGTGCAGAAACGCCGCGACGCCCATGCCTTTCTTCTTCGTGCTGCCGGGGTTTTTCTCGGCAAACTGCTCTACCTTGGCGTGATAATCAGTGAGTTTGAGTGCGCGGTCGAGCATCTGATCGAGGACGATGGGGTCGTGGATCACTTGATTGGTTGCCGTGGTCATCCCCTGATGCAACAGGTTGCGCCGGCGGAACTCGTCGGGAGTCAAGCCGATGGTCTTCGCCACATGGTCCATGTGCCGCTCCATGGCAAACAGGCTTTGCGGCGCGCCGAAGCCGCGGAAGGCGCCGTGCGGCGGCGTGTTCGTGGCGTACGACTTGGCGTGGACGCGAATGTTGGGCCAGAAGTAAGGGCCGCCTGCATGGATAGTGCCGCGTGACAATACCGTCGAGGACAAAGTGGCATACGCGCCCCCATCGGTGACGAACTCGATCTCGGCGGCGAGCAGTTTGCCGTCGGCGCTGACCGCGGTGCGGTGCCGCGTGCGCGAGGGATGCCGCTTGGTGGTGGCCGCCATGTCCTCCATCCGGTCATAGATAATCTTTACCGGGCGTTTTGATTTCATGGCCAGCAGTGAGGCGTGGCCGGCGATCATCGAGGGATATTCTTCTTTGCCGCCAAAGGCTCCGCCCGTCTCGGCCTGTATCACGCGCACGTTTTCCGCGGGTAAGCCGGTAAGCGCCACCAGGGCCTTGTGTACATAAAACGGGCACTGCATCGAACCCCAAACGGTCAGTCCTCCCGTGTCGCCTGCCTGTGCGATTACGCCGTTGGGTTCGATGTACAGTTGCTCTTGCGCGCCGGTGCTGTATTCTCCTTCGACAATCCAAGCCGCGTCTTTCCAGGCCTGGTCCACATCTCCCTTTTGCATCAGGTAGCTCTTGAAGATGTTGTCCTTCCCCCAGATGATCTGCTCCCGGCGCTCGCTTTCTTCAATGGTGTGAATCGAGGGTGAAGGCTTGTAGCAGATCTTCACTGCCGCCACCGCGGTGGCCAAGGCGTGCCGGTCGGGGTGCGCCAGCAGGACGATAGGCTCTTCCGCATGATTGACCACTCCATCCGCCAAGCAGGGCTGGTCATCCATGATGAGCGAGACCACATTGCGGCCGGGAATATCTTTGGCCGTGACGATGGTGAACTCGTGCCAGGCGATGCCCTCGCCGAATTTGATCTCTTCGATCGCGCCGCGGGCGATCGTACTCCGCACCGTGGCGCCGAAGATCATACCCGGCAGCGAGAGATCGTCGATATAGCGAGCCTGGCCACTTAGCTTGGGGACGCCCTCTTTGCGGGGAACAGAGACGCCCACGACGCGGGTTTGCAAATAGGACCTCCCTCTCTTCTTCCTGCCGGCTGGCCTGCAACCATCGTTCTATGCAAGCAGGGTAATAAACTTGCAGGTCAAACTGTGATATTCCGTCTCTCGCCGAAAATCGAGATAGCCGGCTTTGGCTTTCATTCAGACTCAAAGTCTGATTCAATTCTTAACCCACGATCACGCCGGTGCAAGTCTTCTCCCGGGCTGCTGCTCCCTGCCGATGGGGGGATCGGGGAATGAGCCGTCCAGAAATACGGCCACGCCCCGGACGAATGTTGCTTTCACCCTGCCCTGTAACTGCTCCCCGAGGTACGGGGAAACGGGGTGCCGGTAATGCAGGTCTGCCGTGCTCAAAGTGAACTCGGCATCAGCATCGAAGACCACCAAGTCCGCGTCGTACCCCGCGGCAATCGCTCCTTTGCGTCCCTCGAGCCCGGCAAGCTTTGCCGGCTGCGTGGACATCCATCGCGCCAGGTCTTGAATGGGGAGACCGCGCTTGCGCATCTCGGTCCAGATGACGGAGATGGCCACACTGAGGCTGGCAATCCCTCCCCAGGCGTTGCGGAAGTCTCCTTCCTTCATGGGGGGCGGGCAGGGGGAGTGATCGGTGGCGATCAAATCGATGATGCCATCGTGCAGCCCCTGCCACAGGGCTTCGCGATTAGCCCGCGAGCGGATGGGCGGCGCGCACTTGAACAGCGTGGCGCCTGCTGGAATCTCTTCGGCGACAAAATGCAGGTAATGAGGGCAGGTCTCCGCTGTAACTGGCAGGCCCTCAGCGCGAGCCTGCCGTAGATCTTCGAGCGCCATTGCAGTGGCTACATGAACAATGTGCAGGCGAAACCGGTATGTGCGGCAAAGGCCGATAAGCAGGCGGATCGCGGCCAACTCCGACTCATCCGGACGCGAGCGCAACCAGGTCCCGTACTGCCGCCAGTCATCCTTATCTCCGCCTTGATAGAGGTACTCGGCCAACTCCGCGTGGACCAGTAGAGGCAGGCCGCTACAGGCGAGCGCCGGCGACGCGGCCTCGAGTGCCTGCGGTTCGATCAAGGCCAAACCTTCAATTCCGGGATCGACCAGGAAGCATTTGAATCCGGCCACGCCTGCTGCCGCCAAGGGAGCAATGTGTTCCTGGTTTTGGCCCGTCAACCCGCCCCAAGCCACCCAATCCACGCGGCATTGCCCGGCGGCCGCATCCCGCTTGGCTTCGAGCGCCGCAACCGTCGTGGTCTCGGGCAGGCAATTGAGTGGCATATCGACCAGGGTGGTGTAGCCTCCAGCCGCGGCGGCGCGAGTGGCGGTGGCGAAGCCCTCCCATTCCGTCCGGCCCGGTTCGTTTACGTGCACATGCGAATCCACCAATCCGGGCAGCAGCACCAGGTCGCCGAATGAATGCACCAGTGCTGCGTGAGGCACGTTTCCGGGCTCGCGCACTGCCTCAATGCGTCCCTGCTCTACGATCACTGCTGCCGGGCGCACTCCCTCCGGCGTCACCACGCGGCTGGAGACAAAAGCCTGTGTCATACTTCGGATATTCGGGCAGCCCTGTGGAGAGTGCAAGCGAAATCGCCGACGAGGGACGAACATGCAGACTGAGAATAACTTCATGCAACTGGCCATCCGGCTGGCCACGGAAAACGTGCGCAGCGGAGCGGGTGGACCCTTCGGCGCGGTCGTCGTCAGGGACGGAGAGGTCGTCGCCACGGGCGTTAACCAGGTGACCTCGGCCAATGATCCAACCGCGCACGCTGAGGTGAACGCCATCCGCGCAGCGTGCAGAGCCCTGGCAACCTTTCAGTTACCGGGTTGCGTGCTCTACACCAGTTGTGAGCCTTGTCCCATGTGCCTGGGCGCGATCTACTGGGTTCGGCTGGACTCCGTGGTTTATGGCAACACCTGTCATGACGCGGCTGCAGTCGGATTCGACGACCACTTTATCTATGAGGAACTTAGCGTGCCGCCGGGTAAACGCAAGTTACCCATGATGCGCTTGTTGCCGGAACTCGCGATTGAGAACTTTCGCGCGTGGCAGGAACACCAGTCGAAGATCGTGTATTAGGCGGCGTTTCTTTTCTATTGGTCTCTAAGCCGACTTCCGTCTATGCTCCCGTATGAGCACTCGATTGCTGACCCTCCTGGTTTGCATCTTGTCCGCCGCCGGCGCATTGGCGGCTGTTCCTGCGCCGATTCCTGTCAAGGTAGTGGTCATCGCGCTCTTTGAGCCCGGAGCCGATCGCGGCGACACTCCGGGCGAGTACCAGTATTGGGTCGAACGCGAACACCTTGACCACGTCTTCGCTTTTCCCCAGGGCTTTCACGACCTGCGCATGAACGATCGGGGTGTCATGGGTGTGCTGGCGGGAGTCGGCACGGCGAGAGCGGCCGCCTCCATCATGGCCCTCGGACTTGATCCTCGCTTCGACCTCAGCAAGGCATATTGGCTGGTCGCCGGCATTTCCGGAGCTGACCCCGAAGATGCGTCCCTCGGCTCCGCTGTCTGGGCAGAGTGGGTAGTGGATGGCGATCTGGCCTACGAGATCGACGCGCGGGAGATTCCGCCGCAATGGACCACAGGCTATGTGCCTCTGAACAAAACAAAGCCTTACGAGCAGCCGCGTGATGACGAGCACTTCACCATGTTTCATCTCAACCCCGGTCTGGTGGAGTGGGCGTATAAGCAAACGAAAGCGGTCAAGCTCGACGATTCGCCCCAGTTGGAAGCGGCGCGCGCCCATTTTGTGGGAGCTGCTGCCCGCCGCCCGCCATTCGTGCTTAAGGGCGATACGCTTTCAGCCTCCACCTTCTGGCACGGAAAGCTACTCGATCAATGGGCGAATCAATGGGTCAGCTACCATACCGACGGCAAAGGCAATTTTGTTACTTCCGCGATGGAAGACACTGGCGTTCTGCAATCGCTGAGTTTTCTTCATCATGCCGGGCGTGTTGATCTGGAGCGGGTGATGGTGCTGCGCACCGTAAGCAACTTCGATCAGCCGCCGATAGGGTTAACGGCTGCCGAAAGCCTGGCTGCCAGCTCCGGGCACCGCTACAGCGCTTACCTGCCGGCGCTCGAGGCTGCTTATCGCGTGGGCAATGTTGTCGTCTCAGAGATTGTTACGAATTGGGACCGCTACCAGAATCGCATACCGGGCTCGCAGCTAAAGGAGAAACCATGAGCACGATGGTGCCGGGCCACAGCACGCGAACGCTTAGTTATTTCGAGCGAACCTTTCATATCCAGGAACGCGGATCCACCTGGCGCACGGAGATTCTCGCCGGGGCAACTACGTTTCTTACCATGGCGTACATCGTGTTTGTGAACCCGGGTATTTTGAGCGCGGCCGGTATGCCAGTGCCCGCGGTTGCCGCCGCCACCTGCCTGTCGGCGGCCATCGGCTGTATCCTGATGGGCGTTATTGCCAACTATCCGATTGCCTTGGCGCCGGGCATGGGCCTGAACGCGTACTTCGCCTTTACTGTCGTCAAGGGCATGGGTGTTCCCTGGCGGACTGCACTGGGGTGCGTTTTCATCTCCGGCTGCGTTTTTCTGCTCTTGACGGCGGCGGGCATTCGCCAGTTAATCGTGAATGCCATACCCCGGGAGCTGTTTGCATCTGTGGCTGCGGGGGTGGGGCTGTTCGTAGCCTTTGTCGGCCTGCGCGATGCCGGCATTATTGTGCCCAATGCCGCGACCGTTATTGGCATGGGCAATCTGCGCGCGCCGCAAACCGCCCTGGCGTGCGTCTGCCTGCTCGCCATTGCCGTGCTGCAGGCCTGGCGGGTGCGCACCGCCATGCTGCTGGGCATTCTCGGAACCACGGCTGCCGGCTTCGCGCTGGGTATCGTCAAGTGGCACCCCGTCCACTACCGCATGCAGGACCTGACCGCGACCGCATTTCAGCTCGACATTCGCGGGGCTCTGCACTTGGGAGGAAGCTTCGGGGCCGGGCTGCTGGAAGTTATTTTTGTGTTTCTGTTCGTCGACCTCTTCGATAACGTCGGCACGTTGGTGGCGGTCACTAAAAAGGCAGGATTAGTGAACCCGGACGGCGAGATTCCGCGCTTAAACCGGATTCTCTTTGCCGACGCCACGGCAACGCTGGCCGGTTCGATGGCAGGCACCAGTACCGTGGTCAGTTACATCGAGAGTGCGGCGGGAGTCGCTGTTGGCGGCAAGACCGGCATCGCCTCGATCGTCACCGGCCTGTTCTTCCTGATGGCTTTGTTTGTCGCGCCGCTGGTTGCCAGCATTCCCATCGCGGCGACCGCTCCGGCCTTGATCCTGGTGGGTTCCCTGATGATCTCTGCCGTCACCGAGATCGAATGGGCAGACCCCATGGTAGCGGTGCCCGCCTTTCTCACCCTGATCACCATCCCGCTGACCTTTTCAATCGCCAACGGATTGGCCTTCGGCATCACGTCCTTCGCGACACTGCGCCTCTTGCGTGGACGAGCCACCCGTCAGGACTGGATGCTTTTCACCCTGGCGGCTCTCTTCATTCTCCGCTTCATCTACATGGCAAAGAATTAACCGCTAGAGTAGCTACTGTTCGCCCTTAAACTCTCTTCCGGCAACAAAACGAGCGAGATGTGGGGCACCCATCGATTTGTTGGGAAGAGAGGAGCTAGTGGATGGTCTTCGTCTTGCGCGACATGTAATCCATCAGCAAGTATTCCCCCAGCGTATCCGGCGTTGTGAAGTACGCCTTGCCGCGGCACATCTTGGTCATCTTCTGCACGAACTGCACCAAACCAAGATCCGAGGCCAGCATGAATGTATTGATCATGATGTTAGACCGCTTGCACCGGGCCACTTCCTCCAGCGTCTCACTCACCACCAGCGGATCCAGACCGAAGGCATTCTTGTAAATCCGCCCATCCGGCAAGGTAAGCGCGGAAGGCTTGCCGTCGGTGATCATCACAATCTGCTTCATGTCTTTGCGCTGCCGCTCGAGGATTCGCTGTGCCACGCGCAGCCCCTCACGTGTGTTGGTGTAGTGCGGTCCCACCTTAACCCGCGCAATCTGGGAGATCGGCACTTCCTCCGCCGAGTCATGAAACAGCACCAGCGAGAGCGAGTCGCCCGGGTACTGCGTGCGAATCAAATGCGAGAGCGCCATCGCCACCTTCTTGGCCGGCGTAAAACGGTCCTCACCGTACAGGATCATGGAGTGGGAACAATCCAGCATCACCACCGTGGCGCAGGAGCTCTGATATTCGCACTGATGAACGTGCAGATCGGAATACTCCAGGTTGAGCGGCATGGAGATCCCTTCCCGGGCGATCGCCGTGCTCAGAGTGGTGGTCGTATCCAGGTTGAGTACATCGCCGAATTCATACATCTTGGAAGCGCCGCTGGCTTCAATTCCAGTCGCAAAGTGCCTGGTATCGTGGCGTCCAAAACTTGACTTACCCAACGAGCCCAACAGATCCCGCAAGGTCTTAAATCCCAGAAAGTCCAGGCTCTTGTCGGTAACCTCGAAGCGCACTTGACCCTCGGCCATACCCGCCTGCCCGCCGGCCGATCGCGGATTTGGATCCTGCCGTCCCTGGCTGGAGATGTAGTTCTCCTGCTCCATGCGTTGCATGATTTTGTCGATGAGTTCGTCAAGCTGACCGTTCTCTACCATCTCGTCGATGCGCTGCTGCATCTCGCCATCGAAAAGATCGCCCGCTTCGAGTGCCTGCCGCAAAGCCTCGCGCAGGTTGTCCATCGTGTGCTCGCCGTCGAGCTCGGCGAATCGCGACCACGGATCCTGAAAACCGGAATCAAGCAGATATTCCGACAGCGCCTTGAGCAGGTCTTCCATGCTCATCTCCGACGCCGGGTCGCCGGTGTATTTGGTGTAGCGAATTCGTTTCATCCACAGATCCTCGGAGAGTGACAGGGAGGAGGACCGGCGCGCTAATTAAAGCCGCGACGGGTTCGCCGTTGCTCCTGGAAGTCGTCGTAATCGCGATCCTGCTCCAATCGCTCTTGCTTGCGCGTGGCCTTCTCCTGCGCGCTGAAGCCGCGTTCTTCACTGCGGCTCAGGCGTTTGTGGGCGTACATGCCTTCGAGCAGAAATTCCGCCCCAGCCACCGCAATCTCGGGCGCGTCGGAGACCTTAACGGACAGCGGCGACAGTTGGGTAAACAGGCCCTGGATCTGCTTCAGATCTTCCAGGATGGCCTGCGACGGCTGATCGTCGTCGATGCGTACCGCGCCTCCCAGGTTGAACCACTGCTCGATCTGCTGGGTGTTGGTGCCGGAGAAATACTTGTCGAAGATCTTGCCGATTGCAGTGCGAATCAGTTCCCGCACCACCACATCGGCGCCGCGCATCTCTCCCTCGTACTCCAGCTCCAGCTTTCCCGTGATGCCCGGCATGGCTGCATAGATATCGCTCATTCTCGGCACCACCAGCTTTTCGCCATGCATCAGCGCGCGCCGCTCGGCGTTCGAAACCACCAGCTCCATGGTCGAGATGGGTAGACGTTGGCTGACGCCGCTGCGCTTATCCACTTTCTTATCTTCGCGGGCAGAGAAGGCCACCTGCTCGATCACTTCGCGCAGGTACTGCGGAAGGGTGATCTTGGTTGAGTCCCGCTCGCTCCAGGCTTCTTGGGCGGTAATGGCCATGCCTTCTTCGATGGTCTCGGGATAGTGGGTCCGGATCTCTGACCCAATTCGGTCCTTCAGTGGAGTAACGATTTTGCCCCGTGCAGTGTAGTCCTCCGGGTTTGCGCTGAAAGTAAGAACTATGTCCAGTTCCAAGCGAACCGGATATCCCTTAATTTGCACATCGCCTTCCTGCATGATGTTGAAGAGGGCCACCTGGATCTTTCCCGCAAGATCGGGAAGTTCGTTGATGGCAAAGATTCCGCGGTTGGCTCGGGGTAGCAGGCCATAGTGCATGGTCAGCTCGTTGGACAAGTCCTGGCCGCCCCGCGCCGCTTTGATGGGATCAAGATCACCTACCAGGTCAGCCACCGTCACATCGGGTGTAGCCAGCTTCTCAACGTAACGGTCTTTGCGCGGTAGCCACGCGATCGGTGTTGCCGCGCCCTGGGCAGCGACCAGATCGCGGCATCGTTTACACAAGGGGTGGTAGGGATTATCACGGATCTCGCAGCCCGCGATATAGGGCATTTGCTCGTCCAACAATTCGCTCAGCCCACGCAATATCCGGCTCTTGGCCTGCCCGCGCAACCCGAGCAGAATGAAGTTCTGCTTCGACAGAACCGCGTTCACGATTTGCGGGACGACGGTATCTTCATAGCCCACAATGCCGGGGAAGATCGGCTGCCGGCTCTTCAACCGGGCAATCAGGTTCTCGCGCAACTCGTCTTTTACGCTGCGCTTCTTCAAGCGCGCTTCGTAGAATTCCTTGCTGCTCTCTAGCTCACCCAGGGTCTGGGCAAGACGGCTCGACGAGGACATAATTTTGCTCCTTAGAGCGGGTTTCCTATTGCGATGTTCCAATGAGAGTGCGAGAACACTTCTCCCGGCCGGACTCAGGCCCCTATTGTCACCTTACACCATGGAGAGACCTGGTCTAAATGCAGCTACATGACATGACCGTTACGGCCGGCGGTTGCGCTTGCTTGCACACCGCGCCGTAACTTTGGCAGCATCGCGGTGTAGAAGGCGATTAACCGTTCCGTACGCTCGCCATCGGAGCGCATCGCCAACAACTCGATGCGGAAGGCAAGGTCGGTGGGTGACGCCCACGCCAGGCGAAAGGCAACCGGCTCATCCAGATCGAATGCCCGGTGCGACTTTTCACCGCCCATCAGCTCCAATACTTCAAAATGCAGTGCCGTGCACTCCTCTCGCATGGCGCGGGAAGCGGGCAGGCCTTCGTCCCCAAAGAAATCCACTTCGGCCTGCAGAAAGGTGCGTGAGTTATCCAGATTCTCAATCTCGAAACGCTTCGCTCCCTGGCACAGGATGTCCATCCGTCCGTCGGGATACTTTTCCAGAACGCGAACAATCTCGGCAGTGCAGCCAACCACGGCCAGGCCTTCACGCTGGGCACAGACGACTCCGAAAGCAATCTTCTCTGCCAGGCAAACGCCAACCATCTCTTTATAACGTTCTTCGAAAATGTGAAGCGGCAGTGCTGCTTCGGGAAACAGCACTACTTCGAGCGGAAACAAAGGGATCTTCATTCTGCTGCTATTATGCTCGTCTTTCTCGTCCTGTGGCCCGTTGTCAAGACCCTGGTTTTGATCCCCTGCGATCCGGATTTTCCGTACGCTGCGGCTGGAGACGACCGGGGTGCGGCTTTCATTAAGGAAAGCCGCATGAAGTTCCACAACGCCAACAACTTCTACAGGAAATCCGGGGGATTGAACTTTAGTTACTTTAATCGGGTGTGAGGCCTCTTTTATTTCCACCAGGAATTATCGTTCGGGAGCTGAACATTGGGAGCACAATCCTTCACTCCAGCTCTTCGAGTAGTGCCTGCATTTCGCCCAAAGCATGCGCATTGCCAGTGCGCCGCGCACTGGCAATTCCCTGAGCCAGCCGCGCCTTGGCCTCATCGCTGCGGCCTGCCTTCACCAGCGCCTGCGCCGCCATAAAGTATCCAGCGGTGTAATCCGGATGGGTGGTGAGCAGCCGCTCGAACTCCGCAAGCGCGGAATCCGTCTTCCCCTGGTTGGCATATTCCATCGCTAGCCCGTAACGGGCAAAGGCATCTTCTGGGTTTTGCGTCAGAATCTCGGTAAGCATTGCTATCTTGTCCATAGGTTTCTTTTTACTCTACAAGGATTGCCGCAACAGCCGCCCCGGCAGCGAATTTGCATTCATGGACGCAATTGTCGAGACTTAGGTCTAGATCAGCGCACTAAGCTCTTCGTTTTTGAGGCACAACCCTATGGCCGATCCTCCAGTTCCGCCCCGCAAGATTGCGGACTCACGGTCCGAGATGACCGAACTGATCCTGCCCAACGACACCAATACACTGGGCAACCTGCTGGGCGGCCGGCTCATGCACTACATCGACCTGGTGGCTGCGATGGCCGCCTACCGCCACGCTCGCGCGCATGTGGTCACAGCATCCATGGACCATATCGACTTTATTGCCCCTGTGCATGTCGGGGACCTGTTGATTCTGAAATCGTCCCTCAATCGCGCTTTCCGCACCTCCATGGAAGTGGGCGTCAAGGTGTGGGTGGAGCACACCATTGACGGTACCTTGCGTCATGTCGCGTCGGCGTACCTAACCTTCGTCGCGGTAAACCCGCAAGGAGGCCGGGTCCGGGTGCCGCCATTGGAACCCGAGACTGAACAGGACAAGCGCCGCTACGATGATGCAGGGCGGCGCCGCGAACAAGGCGAACTGGAGCGCGAGCGCAAGCAGAGCGCGCGCTCGGAAATTTTGGCTGCTGCCGGTCACAAGCACGCAGGTTCTTAAAGGGGTTTTATATGGCACACATGCAAACGCCGCCAGGGCCGCAAACCCTCCCGGGAGTATCGAACATCGTCGCTGTCGGTTCAGGCAAAGGTGGAGTGGGCAAGACTACGCTCGCAGTAAACCTCGCTACCGCACTCGTCAAGCTTGGCTTTCGCGTTGGCCTCCTCGACGCTGACATCTACGGCCCCAACGTTCCTCTCATGATGGGCATCGGCCAGCAGCCGCGCGTGCTCGAGAACAACCAGATCGAGCCGTTGGTCGCCCATGGCGTCAAACTTATCTCGGTGGGCTTTATCTCGCCCGGCGATAAGCCGCTGGTGATGCGCGGTCCCATGTTGCACCAGATCATTCGCCAGTTCCTGCAACAGGTGCAGTGGGGGGAACTCGATTTTCTTTTGGTGGACCTTCCGCCCGGAACCGGGGATGTTGTGATCTCACTGGTGCAGACGGTCCCGCTCACCGGGGCGGTCATTATCTCAACCCCCTCGGATGTTTCGCTTCAGGATGCGCGCAAGGCGCTCGAGATGTTCCATCAGGTCAATGTCGAAGTGCTGGGCCTGGTAGAAAACATGAGCCAGTTCACCTGCCCCCACTGCAACCAGGTGATCGACATTTTTTCCCGGGGTGGCGCGGAGCGCCTGGCCAAGCAAGCCAACCTGGCATTCCTGGGCTCCATCGAATTGGACTCGGAGATACGTCATGGAGGAGACCATGGCTTGCCCATTGTGCTGGCCGGGGAAGGAAACGCACATGCACGGCAATTCTTCGAGGTAGCGCGCAAGGTTGCAGAACGCGCGCTCGCGGTTTCAGCGAAAGATGAGAACATCCTGGAAATAACCTAGTCCTCTGGGCTGAAGGGTTAGGGGGTTACAGCCCGCAGGTAAACGGAAGGTTCACGCACAGAGATACGGCTCGGCAGGCCGCGGAAAAGCAGATCTTTTGTGTCAGGGCCGGCTTTAGTCGGCCTTAAACCGCAGCGCCTGATGAGGCTCTACCCCCTGCGATCATGCCTATCCACTCGGTGCGGATTTTCTCGGCAGCCTGTAAAGCCCGTTTTGTGTTTCCCTTATGTCTAGGCTAAAGACGCGCACCCCTCAGCAGCACTCAACAAACGCGCATCAGCGGAGCCCTTGCGATCTTGACAGTACAACACTCAAGCTTCTAGAATTCAAATTGGCAAGTCTGCGCTTTGGTTGATTTAAACCAGTGTGGAATGAGCGCATTAGGGCAGGTGGACAATGTCTTCCGACCTTCGGATCAGCCCTCGTGACCGGCTGGTCCTGAACGCGATCATCGAACTCTATATTGCGACCGGGGAGCCTGTCGCGTCCCAGACCGTAGCGCGCCAATTAGACAATAAGGATGGGATGAGCGCGGCGACTATTCGCAACGTAATGGCATCTTTGGGTGAGGCGGGATTGCTGGAGCAGCCTCATACCTCGGCTGGCCGCTGCCCGACGGCGCGTGCATTTCGCTTATACGTCGAGCAGTTGCATGGGGGTACGAGAATTTTTCCCGGCGCCCTCACCCAGGAGCGAAGAGATCAGATTGAAGATAGCTTTGCCGGCGTGAGCAGTCCGCAGCAGTTTTTGGAAAGAACATCGCACGTGCTGTCATTGATTTCGAGTGGAGTCGGCGTGGCCATGGCTGCGCAAGCGGAGATTTACTGGTTGGACCATATTCATTTTTCGAGAATCTCCACCGGCCGGGTGCTCGCAGTGGTCGTCACCAAGTCCGGAATGGTTCTCGATCGCATTCTTACTCTGGACCGCGACCTTTCGCTCACCGAACTTGAGGGCGCGGCCGCATTTCTGAATCAGAATTTCCGCGGCTGGTCGATCGAGCGCATCCGCGCGGAGCTCGCCCGGCGTCTGGAGCAGGAACGTAGCCAATATAACCAGCTCATGCGTTCGCTCGATGAGCTTTGCAGGAAAGGTGCGCTGGAACAGGAGAGTGCGGGACAATCCGTTTTTATCGTAGGCGTTGCCAATCTGGTCGCGGGCGAGGCGGACGCCGAGCAGTTGCGCCAATTGCTGAATGCTCTGGAAACCAAGCAGCGCCTGATCGAGCTGCTGGACGCATACGTGGATGCCCGGCAGCAGTGCGTGCGCGTGGTTGTAGGCCTGGAGGAAACCATTCCGGAGATGCGAAACCTGGTTCTTATCGGCGCGCCGACGCGTTTGGGTACGCAGAGCCTGGGAACGGTGGCGGTGATCGGTTCTACCAGGATTGCTTATCAGGAGACGATCAACGCAGTGTCATTTATCGCGCAGCTCTCAGATCGGATATTGCCAACGCAATAGCGCTTCTTCTTTAGGTGTAGAGCCCGGCGCGGAGCACTCTGCATCGTTAATCACGATCCTGCATCAAGTAGGCGAAAGGTTTTTCACCCAATCCACTATGGCAACACGCAAAGTCACTGATCCCGCCAACGAAGCGCAACAGAATAACGATCCGATTGCAGAGTCCATGGAGACGGCTACCGCGGAAGTCGAGACCAACAGCACAGACGCCCTCGTAGCGCATCTGCAGGGCGAGGCCGATCGCCTTAAGGGTGAACGCGACCAGGCAATCGACAGGTTGGCGCGGTTGCAGGCTGAATTCGAAAACGCGCGCAAGCGGGAAGCGCGGGAACGCGCGGACTTCCGCGACTTCGCTGTCTCTGGTGCGGTCGAGCAATTCCTGCCCGTACTGGATAATTTTCAGCTAGCGCTCGGTTCCGCCGGCTCATTGGAACAGCTGCGTGCCGGCATCGAACTCATTGTGAAGCAAATGGAAGACGTTCTGCGCACGCTCAACGTGCAGCCCGTGGAGTCCGTCGGAACCCGATTCGATCCCCGTGTGCACGAGGCGCTGGAGAGTGTCGATCGCGCAGACCTTCCCGACCACCAGGTCCTGGAAGAGGTTCGCCGTGGATACCGCATCCGCGACCGGCTCCTCCGTCCAGCCCTCGTTCGTATCGTCAATAATCCGCAACAGAAAGAAGCATGAGTAGCGCATCCAACGTGACCAAAGTCGAATACTACGAATTTCTGGGCGTCTCCCGCGACTGCAACGATCAGGAGCTCAAGACTGCCTACCGCCGTCTGGCCATGCAGTATCATCCCGACCGTAATCCGTCTCCCGAAGCGGAAGATAAGTTCAAGACCGCCAGCGAAGCGTACCAGGTGCTATCCGACCCGCAGAAGCGTGCTGCTTACGATCGCTACGGGCATGCGGGCGTGGGCGGTGCGGGCTCATCCGGCTTCGAGGGATTTGCTAACGCCGATGTCGGCGACATCTTTGGAGACTTCTTCGGTGAGATGTTTAATATGGGCGGCGGGCGGCGCAATGGACGCGGGCAGCGTGGCCGCGACATTCGCTACGATCTCTCGCTTGAGTTCGAAGAGGCGGTCTTCGGCAAACAGGTAGAGATCCAATTTCGCCGCGCTGAGATCTGCGCTGATTGCCGGGGAACGGGCGCACCCGCCGGGCGCGGTCCTGAAACCTGCAAACAATGCGCCGGTCGCGGGCAAGTACGTTACCAGCAGGGTTTCTTTTCCATCGCTCGCACCTGCCCAATTTGTAACGGCACCGGACAAGTGATCACCGATCCCTGTCTGCAGTGCAACGGCGCAGGGCTAACGGATCGGCGACACACCATCAGCGTCAGCGTGCCCGCTGGAGTCGAAGATGGAACCCGCATTCGCTATCAGGGCGAAGGCGATGCGGGTCGCGCCGGCGGTGGCAAGGGCGATCTTTATGTCGTGCTGTCGGTAAAGGCACACGAGTTCTTCGAGCGCGATGGCAATGACCTGCATTGCGTCATTTTCGTCTCCTTTCCGCAGGTTGCCTTGGGCGATGAGATTCAAGTACCGACGCTTGAAGGAGACGCCGCGCTACGCATTCATGAGGGCACGCAGTCCGGCAAGGAATATCGTCTGCGCGGTAAGGGTGTGCCACATCTCAACGAGCACGGCCGGGGAGACCTGGTGGTGCAGATAGTAGTGCAGACGCCGAAGAAGTTCACCAAGGTGCAGCGGGACCTGCTTCGCCAGCTCGGCGAAACCATGCACATCGAGAACAAGCCCACCTCGCGCAGTCTGCTGGGCAAAATGAAGGATCTTTTCAGCTAATCCCGCTGAACCCCCGGACACTGTCGCCCCGTTGACAATCTCTGTGCGGCTTTCCTCACTGAAAGCCGCACACGCAGAGTTTAATTCCCTCCGTCCATGCCAAGGTGGGCCACCGCTTCAAAGTTGGCGACCATCAAACGTGAGCCCGTCCGCAAGGGCTAGGCATCAATTTTCGTGGGCAAACGAATGAACCGTGGGCGAATCGCCGCGGGGTTTCGTTATATCGGGAGTAGGGATCTGCTGCTCAGTCTGCAGGAGTGAACGGGTGCCTAGGTTCGCCGACGAGCCCCGGCTTGCCATGGGAGCGTACCTGCGCCGAAAACGACTTGTTTCGATGGCTGCTTGCAGATGGCTTATCCGCGCTTGCCGGAAGGGGACTTCCGCTACCAACTACACCTCAGCCGAGCATCGCTGCAACCACAGCCATGGCTGTGATCCCGGCCGTCTCGGCACGCAGGATTCTCGGACCAAGGCTTACTGGCTGCCAACCCTCTCGTGTGAAGAGGGCTTCTTCGTCTGCCGTCCATCCGCCTTCCGGTCCCACTGCGAGATGCACTGCCGGCTTTTCCATGCATGGGTCGTTGCAGTGCCGATTGGACAGTCGCATACAAGGTAGTCGTGCGCTCTTGTTCGGCGAGCAGCAGACTCAATCCAGGATGGGCAGGCCTGATGTGCACTGCTGACTTCAACGACACCAGATCTTCCACCACCGGCACATCGGATCGTCGCGACTGCTTCGCTGCCTCGCGCGCAACCCGCCGCCAACGCTCCACGCGAGCCGTCGCAGCCTGGACCAGATGCTTTTCACTGCGCCGCGCGCTCATGGGAATGAACCTCTCGGCTCCCAGCTCCGTCGCTTTCTCGATGATCCACTCCATGCGGTCGAACTTGAAGACGGAGAGCAATAGCGTTACTGGAAGCGCCGGCTCTGCTTCTACCTCAGAGAGCAGCGCAAAGCGCACCGCATCTCCACTGATCCCGGAAATGACGGCACGCCACACCCGGTCCCCCGCAACCATGTCACACTCCATGCCGGTTTGCGCGCGCAGCACACGAATCAAGTGAGCTGCCTGCTCGCCCCTGAGGGAAGCGCTGGTGTCGTCCCATTCATCGGCAATCCACCGTCTTCGCGTCATGGCGCGACCGTCTCCTCAAAAGGTGTCATGGCCCAGTACCACTTTGGTAAGCATATGCGCCTCCAGGTCCGCCCCCCGGATTTCCTGTCGAGCTTGTTGGCGTTGGCGAACTTCATGCGGCTTTCCTTACTGAAAGCCGCACACGCGAACTTCTTTGGAGCCTCGTGCAGGAAATCCGGGCCGCGCTCCGCTTCTTTCCCGCCAGAAGCGGCAGCGCCAAACTCCAGAAGTCCGTTTTTCCACCGCGCCGTTGCCCCAGCGGCCGCGGCGAGAGGAGCCGCGTCCTTGCCGGGAACTACTCGCAACTCAGATCCGGGAGTCTCGCTCGAGAATGGCTGCCGAAGCCGCATGAACACTGGCGATCGACTGTTGCCCAAAAACACATCGGGGGACGCTTTTGGCGTCCCCCGATTGTGTTGCCTTGTTACGTTGCCTGCTTACTTCTTCTTTGCTGTTTTCTTGGCTGCCTTCTTCGCTGGCTTCTTTGCTACTGCTTTCTTGGTTGCCATTTTTCCTATTCTCCCTTTGTCGAGTCGACATCGAACCTGCAAGAGATACTTTGCAGTTAACGAATGTATAGAATCCTAAAAAAAGAGTGTCAAGAAAAAAATAGCATTTCGTGAAGATGAATTCACCCATCGGAATCGATGAAGCCAACCATCATCTTCCCCACGCACTCACTTTCCTCCGGCGTGGAGACCATAATGTCGCAACAACACCAGCGCAAGACCGCTGATGGAATCGTGCCAGGCGTGCGCGATCATTCCTGTCCGCAGTCCTCTCCGCAACAGCGCGAGCACGCCGAACATAGCGCCATACGCGGTGATCAGCAACATTCCCGCAATTCCTTCATAACCGTGCGCGCCTCCAAAGACCAATGCGGAGAGCGCAACGCCGGCCCAAATTCTCCGCCCCATGCGAGCGAACTGCTGCTGCAGGTAGCCACGGAAGACCAATTCTTCGCAGAACCCGGCAGAGATGCTCAGTACCAGGAACAGCATCATCTCCAGGCCCGTGACCGGCGTGAGTTTTTGGGTCACGTCACCGATCTTCTGCGGATCGATGTGCGATCCCGAGATCTTTACCAGCGCTTCGCCCAGCACCGCGAGCACGACCACCGCACCCACCCAATAGCCGAGCGCCACACCGATATCGCTCCACCACCCCTGAGCTCCGGGACGTAGTTCTCCGAGAAGTTGCCGCAGTGGGACCTTGCGCATATGTATGCCCCACACTGCCAGGGCTGCCAGAATCCACTCATACGCGATGGTTAGGCTGTAGTTGGCGACCAGGCGTAAGGGCTGATCACCAAAGCTGCGCAGTTGCCTCACTCCGGCCACGGAAAGCCCGATGATCAGCAAAACCATCAGTGCGGTATGCCACCAGGGCGCCAGCAGGCCGCCCTCCTCATATGCTTGCCCGCTTGCCGCTGGCGGAGGTTCGATTGTCGTCATGCCTCGGTGCCTTTCATCTCCCTCGCTTCTTCTTCGGGCCGCCCGCCTCGCGATGCACATTGCCTGCGCCGGGTAGCTCTTGCTATCGTGTTGCGTTGCTTCGGCATCTAAAAAGTGAGGCCGCCCGTTATGGAAGATGTAGTCATTGTCGCCGGAGTGCGCACGCCAGTTGGAAAATTTCAGGGTGCGCTATCCAGTTTTTCTGCTGTGCAACTGGGTTCGCTGGTGGTGCGTGAAGCCCTCAGCCGCGCGCGGCTCAATCCCGATCAGGTGGACGAGTGCATCATGGGCAATGTCGTCTCCGCGGGCCTGGGACAGAATCCAGCGCGTCAGGCCGCGATCCACGGCGGTCTTTCTCCTTCGGTCAGCGCCATGACCATCAACAAGGTCTGCGGTTCCGGCTTGAAGGCGGTGAGTCTGGCGGCGCAGGCCATCCAGACCGGCAACGCGGAGATCGTGATCGCCGGCGGCATGGAATCCATGACCAACACACCCTATCTCCTCCCCCAGGGCCGCAATGGCTTCCGCATGGGCAATGCGACCGTTGTCGACTCCATGATTCACGACGGCCTGTGGGAGATCTACAACGACTACCACATGGGCATCACCGGAGAACATGTTGCCGAGAAACATGGCATCACGCGCGAGGAGCAAGACCTCTATGCGCTCAACTCGCACCGCAAGGCCGCCGCTGCCTGGCGCGCATGCTACTTGCGATCGCAGATTCTGCCCATTGAAATCCCGGCCAAAAAGAAGGGCGAGGCCGCAACCTGGTTCGACCGGGACGAATCCGTGCGCGAGGACGCCTCGCTGGAAGCGCTGCGCGCGCTCAAGCCCGCCTTCAAGAAAGACGGAACCGTTACTGCCGGCAACGCGCCCGGCGTGAACGATGGCGCTGCCGCGGTGGTGGTGATGTCGGCGGCGAAAGCTGCCTCGTTGGGGCTCACGCCGATGGTTCACATCCGCGCCCAGGCCACCAGCGGCATCGATCCCAAATGGGTGATGCTCGCTCCCGTTTTGGGAATCCAACGCGTGCTGGCGAAGGCGGGCTGGTCAAAAGACGAGCCGGATCTTTACGAATTGAACGAGGCGTTTTCCGTGCAGGCCCTGGGCGTGATGAAAGAAGTCGGCCTTGATGCCGCAAAAGTAAATGTGAACGGTGGAGCGGTCGCCATCGGACACCCGATTGGCGCCAGCGGCGCGCGCATTCTGGTGGCGCTGATTTATGAAATGATGCGCCGCGATGTGCATAAGGGAGTCGCAGCCCTCTGTCTCGGAGGTGGTAATTCCGTCGCCATGGCGGTGGAACGATAGCGC
The DNA here is from genome assembly GCA_963815175.1 of uncultured Acidobacteriaceae bacterium. GTDB lineage: Bacteria > Acidobacteriota > Terriglobia > Terriglobales > Acidobacteriaceae > PALSA-350. The sequence goes on along the minus strand of CAWFGM010000043.1, from coordinate 147,882 downwards.
GCGGACCCGGACTTTCTGTATGCTGCGATGGTAATGACCGCATGTGCGGCTTTCATCGAGGAAAGCCGCATGAAGTTCGCCGACATCAACCAGGCTACGCAGAGAGTCCGGGGGACCCGGACTCTCTGTACGCTGCGAAAGTAAATGGCCGCGTGTGCGGCTTTCATCAAGGAAATCCGCATGAACTTCGCCAACGCCAATAATCTCGACAGTGAATCCGGGCGGGCAATCATGAGCAGGACTTAATGTTCCGGATAGGCAAGGCGACCATTCAGCCTTGCTATACTCGCGGCACCGATCAACTGGAGCCGCGATGCTATTCAAGGCACTTAGTGCAGCGGTTTACGGCATCGACGCTCATATCATCGATGTCGAAGTCGACTACTCCGGCGTCCGCACGAAGGAAGACTGCTTTCATACCGTGGGTCTTCCGGACGCTGCAGTGCGAGAAAGCCGCGACCGGGTTCGCTCCGCCATCAAGAACTCCGGCTTCAATATTCCCCCTACCGACATTACGATCAATCTGGCCCCCGCCGATCTGAAGAAAGAAGGATCGGGTTTTGACCTGCCGATGGCCATCGGCATTCTCGGCGCCTACGGAGCGCTGGAGCTAAAAGACCTCGGACAATTCATGCTGGTGGGTGAACTGGGGCTCGATGGGACATTGCGTGGGGTTCCCGGTGTTCTGCCCATTGCCGTCGCCGCGCGCGCGAGGGGCATCGCCAATCTTCTTGTCCCGGAGCGCAACGCTGCCGAGGCCGCGGTGGTTGAGGGATTAGCTGTTTACCCAGTCCGTAGTTTGATCCAGGTACGTGAAATGCTGAACGCGGCCGCCAACGGCGGTATCCATGCCCAGCCGCTACGTGTGGACTCGCATCATCTTCTCAGTGAGCAGCACAGCTTCGCGCTCGACTTCAAAGATGTTCGCGGGCAGCAGACCGCCAAACGCGCACTGGAAGTTTCCGCCGCCGGTGGCCACAACATCCTCATGATCGGTCCGCCCGGCTCCGGCAAAACCATGTTAGCCAAGCGGCTGCCGTCGATCCTCGCGCCCCTCCGCCTGGAAGAGGCGCTCGAGACGACCAAGATCCATTCGGTTGCCGGCGTGCTCGACGCCGAGGCAGGGTTGGTCACACAGCGTCCCTTCCGCTCACCCCACCACTCCATCTCTGATGCGGGGCTCATCGGGGGCGGAAGTATTCCGCGTCCTGGCGAAGTATCGCTGGCGCACAATGGCGTGTTGTTCCTGGATGAGCTTCCCGAGTTTCCCCGGAACGTGCTGGAAGTGATGCGTCAACCGCTTGAGGATGGCACCGTCACCATCTCTCGTGCCTCGATGTCGCTCAGCTTTCCCGCCCGCTTCATGCTTGCCGCAGCGATGAATCCCTGTCCTTGCGGTTACTTCAACGATAAATCGCACGAGTGTTTATGTACGCCGCCTATGATGCAGCGCTACATCTCAAAAATCTCCGGCCCGCTCCTGGACCGCATCGACATCCATATTGAGGTTCCGGCAGTGCAGTACCGTGAGCTTCGTTCTGCTGCCGCCGGGGAGGGCTCGGCGGAAATCCGCGCGCGCGTCCTGGCGGCGCGGGAGCGGCAGCACCAGCGTTTCAAGGCCGATCGCATTTACACCAATGCGCAGATGCACACCCGCCAGATCCGCACCCACTGTGAGCTCTCGCCGGAGGCGGAACGCCTGCTTGAGCGCGCCATGCAACAGCAGGGCCTGAGCGCGCGCGCCCACGACCGCATACTAAAGGTCGCCCGCACGATTGCAGACCTCGATGCCCAGCCCGGGATCACCGTGGGCCACATCGCGGAAGCCATCCAGTACCGCACGCTCGACCGCAGCTTCTGGAGCTAAGAACTGAAGCGGAGGGCCAACTCTTTCAGCCACTAGCTAATTCCTAATGGAAGTGCCGCCTCCCCTTTGTCATCCGAGGGTGGCGGTCAATTCTTCCGCTGCTTTTCCGGCTTCCGACCAAGCCTTGCCCCTGGACGGGTGCCCCATGTTCGCGGACTTTCGCGTACATGGGTTGAACAAGCTGGGCGAAGCCCCTCCTTTTCTTTTCCTGTAAGTAGCTCTAGACGTGGTGAAAGCATTGGAAAAAGGTCGTCTTAAACCCATGTACGCGACAGTCCGGACATGGGGCACCCGTCCAGGGGCAAGGCTGGTGAGAATCAGAACCGGAAGATCCGGTTGTTGGGCATCCAGCCATTACGCGGCAGCTGCAGCGTCTCTGGCGCGGAGAGTCGATTTGCTGTTCCCAATCATGGCTGCAAATAATGATCCAGTCGGCGTCAAGCCGATGTCCCGACCATGCGTTGAAACGCCGGCGGTCCATGGCGCTCATGCCACCTAGATGCTCGCTGTTTGGGAAATGCGTCTACTCCCGAGTCAGCTCTTCAATAAGTTTCTGATGTGCGGGGTAAGTACCACTCAATTCCGACCGCGCACGCCAACTCGAAATCAGCAAAATCAAATCCAGGCGCGACCGTGCAACCCACCAGCGCAAACCCCGCAGCATCTTTCACCCGCGAGGCAAACCAACACCCTGCTTTCACCACCGCCTGAAATACCTCGTCCGAACCATCACCTAAGTGCAACTCGGAATAATTCCCCTCAGGGTCGATTACATAAACAACCAACGAGCTCCCGGCATAAAAATGCCACACCTCATCCGACGCAATGCGGTGGAACGCAGAAAAATTCCCCTCATCCAGCAGAAAGTAAATCGCCGTCGACGCAGACCTGTCTCCCTGATAGCTGGAAGGCAACGCACTGCGAACAATGGTGAGGTCGGATTTATAAGTGGCGCGGTAGTATCCACCCTCAGGATGAGGGCTCAGGTCCAGGTGGTTAATCCAGTACTGTGCATCCTTGTCCAAAGAGAATTCCTAGTGCCGCGCCGGCTCCGCGGCCGGCGCCTCCGCCCGTTGCCGCAAAGCATGGACCACGACGCGCAGCATTTCGTCTTCCGGAGCCCGCTTGCCCGTCCAGATTTCAAACTGGCGCGCGCCCTGCTGCACGAACATCTCGACGCCCGTCACCGCGGGTATTCCTTTTTGCCGAGCCATGCGCAGGAACGGAGTATCCACCGGGTTATAAACCAGGTCGAAGACTAAACGCGCGTTGATCTCTTTTGCTTCCAGAATGTGCTGTGGCTTCACCCCATGCATGCCGACGGCGGTTGCGTTCACGATGACGTCGAAGTTGGTCTTGGCGACCTGTTCGCGGCGAATGGTTTTGGCTTTCGCTTCCCGCGCCAGCTTCTGCGCCGTCTGCGGAGTACGATTCAGAATCAAAACCTCCGCACCCTTATCAACCAGGCCGAAGACCGCCGCCCTCGCTGCGCCCGCCGGCCCCTAGTACCAGAACCTTTGCCCCGGCCAACGAAATTCGCTTTTCCAGCGGACGCAGGATGCCTCCTACATCGGTGTTGAAACCGTAAAGCTTTCCATCGTGCGCGCGAACGATCGTGTTGCAGGCGCCAATCTGCGCACGACACTGGGTCCATATTTTCCAGATGCTTCAGCACCTCCTGCTTGAGCGGCATGGTCACGCTTAATCCGGAGAGCGGCAGTTCGCGAACCAGCGTCAGCAGATCACTCAGCTTGCTGGTTTGCAAAGCGAGGTAAACCGCGTTCACCGTTTCGCGATGAAAGGCGGTGTTCATCATGAGCGGAGAGAGCGAGTGCTTGATCGGGTTGCCCGCCACACCATAGACCCGTGTCGCCGCATCGATCTGGCTAATTCGATAGGTGTCAGTCAATGTGCGTGCGGCAATCTGCCCCGGAGCCGTCTCTTCACCCTGGGTGGCGGCGGCAAAGGTGAAGACGCTGCCCGCGCGAATGGCCAGCACCCGGCTAATGATTCCCTGGTCACCCATGCAGAGGCCGACCATGTTGGCCATGTCACCCGTGCGTTCGAGAAAGTGCATCATCACCACGTTGTCGGCGAGCGACTTGGCGGTCGAGACGATCTTTATGAACTCTGGCTCGTAGGGCCGGATGCGTTCGAAGATGCCATCCAAATCCTTGGTGGACTGATAGTCGTGGTACGACACTATGAGGGCCACTCCACGGGTGCGCAGCTTCTCCAGATCAGACGCCTTGATAGCTTCGGCTGTCTCCAACTCCAGATCGATCAGATGGAAGCCCGAAGCGCTGGCCTTCTGCAGCACCTCCAGTTCGGCGGCAATCGCGCCCTTGAACTTTCCCCCGTTGGCGGCGCGGCGGCAGGTGGCGATTGCCGTGACCACGGTAGTTTTCTGCCAGGAAATCTTTCAGCTTGGGTAACGCGAGGAGGGGCTTCTCCAGGTAATCCAGGCGGAATTCCAAAAACGGGCTGTCGCGCAGGGCCTCGGTGGCGCGATCCACCATCTCGCCGGCACGTGGAACCGATGATCGCCACGCACACTTTGCCCATACGGGAGCGCAAGTAGTGCTGCGACAGAGATGGAGCGGCAGAGTTCATGGTGACAATTTGGACATCTTAATGCATTTTCACTTCTTCGCTGCAGCGGTAAGTCTAACCAGGTGCGTCTTTTCCTGACGAAAAGCCGCGTTCCAGCATTTTCGCTTCTGGGGTCTACACGGCAACCGCTTGCTGCGTGGTAAGGAAAATGCCCTAACATGCGCTCCTCTTTATACAGCACAAGCGAAAATGCTGTCCCGGCCCTACCCGCCGGATGCAAGGACCGTATTCCATGCCCTGGAATAGGGTACAGGGCTGGGGTACCCTTGGGAGATAGCTAAGGAGCAACCTTGAATCATCTATCGACTGAGGAAACGACCGGGTTACATCCCTGGGGTGAACGTGGAGAAATCGATGCGGCTGGGCTGGAAAACTGGGTCCAGGGACGCCTGGCCTGGCAGAGCCAGCAGATCGAAGAGCTCCTGGCCGTGGAAGGTCAAAGGACCCTGGAGAATACCCTTCGTCCTTACGACGATGCCGTGGCCACGCTTGAGTGCGGCCGGCTCCCTGGCATCCCTGCTGGATAGCGTGCACCCGGACAAAGCGGTGCGCGACAAAGCTCGGGAACTGACGCAAGCTGTGGCCGAAGCTGCTACCGCCCTGTCGCTCAATCAGGAGGTCTACCGCGCCCTCGTGGCCGTGGATATGACCAGCGCTGACCCGGCGACCGCGCACTACGTGAGCCAGACGCTCTTGAACTACCGGCTGGCTGGCGTAGATAAGGATGATGCGACGCGCGCCAAACTGCGCCAGCTCTCCGACCAGGCGACCGAGATATCGCTCACCTTCGCCAAGAATGTGCAGGAGAACGTCAACCGGGTAGAAGTGCGCGGACGCCTCCGAACTTGGCGGACTGCCGGAAGATTACATCCGTAACCATCCTGCCGACGCCAAGGGAATCATTACGCTCACCACCGACTATCCCGATATGCAGCCGGTGATGACCTTCGCCGGCAGCGCAGATCTGCGCCTGCGCATGTTCCGCGCCTATAACACCCGCGCCTACCCGGCTAACCGGCCGCTGTTGCTTGATCTGCTGGCGGTGCGGCAGCAGATTGCCTCGATCCTCGGCTTTGCCTCCTGGGCCGATCTGGCGACCGCCAACCAGATGATGGGGTCGGCAGCCAACCTGAAAAAATTCATCGGCGAACTGGAGCGGGCTTCGCGCGCCGGAGCCCAGCGGGAATACGAGATGGTGCTCAGCTTTGCCCGCAAGCAACAGCCCGGACTGGCAGCGCTCAAGAGCAGCGACCGAGGTTATTGGTATGAGCAGTACCGCCGCGAAGCCTTCGACTTTGACTCCCAATCCGTCCGTCCGTACTTTCCTTATGACGCGGTAGAGAAGGGCATACTCGAAACCGCGGCCCGGCTCTTCCACGTCAATTTCCAGAGAAACCCGAGTGCCGGCGTCTGGCATCCGCAGGTCAGCGCCTGGGATGTCTACGACCGGGGCAAGCTCTGCGGCCGCTTCTACCTGGATATGCATCCCCGCGAGGGCAAAAACAAGTGGTTCAGCGCCGCGCCGCTGATTCCCGGCATCGAAGGCCGTCAGCTTCCCGAGGCCGCGCTGATCTGCAACTTCCCTGGCGGCACTGATCGCACGGATGACCCTGGACTACTGCAATACAGCGACGTTGTCACCTTCTTCCATGAGTTTGGCCACTTGATGCACGCCATTCTCGGCGGCCATCAGAAATGGGCCGGCGTGAGCGGCATCGCGACAGAAGGCGACTTTGTCGAAGTACCCTCGCAGATGCTGGAAGAGTTTTTCCACGACGCCAAACTTCTCGCATCCTTCGCCCGCCACTACCAGACGGGCGAGCCGATCCCGGAGGCTCTGGTCGAACGGATGAATCGGGCCAGCGCCTTTGGCAGAGCCGATGGAGTGCGCACCCAGCTCTTCTACACCAGTTACTCCCTCGATGTGCACAACCGGCCGGTCGAGGAGCTGGATCCGGATGCCATGCTGGAGGAGGGCTACAAGCGTATGCTGCCCTACGAGTGGGTTGACGGCAACCGCATGTATGCCAGCTTTACCCATCTGATTGGCTACACCTCGAACTACTACACCTACATGTTCGACAAGGTGATTGCGCTCGATTTCTTCGGCCAGTTCGATCGCGCCAATCTGCTGGAGGGGCCAACGGCAATGCGCTACCGCCAAGCCATTCTGGAGCCGGGTGGATCCAAACCGGGCACCCAGCTGATCGAGGATTTTCTCGGTCGTGAACAGAAGATGGATGCCTTTGCCCAATGGGTGGGCGAAGAATTCGCCAGCTCGCCAACAATTTAAGTATTTGAAGGAGTCAAGCGATGGCCTCGGCGTTGCTGCGTAAGGCATGGCAGGGCAAGTGGGCGTTGGTGACCGGTGCCAGCGCCGGAATCGGCGAAGCGATCGCTGTTGAGTTGGCGGAGGCCGGGGTGAACCTGGTGCTGACCGCCCGCCGCCGTGAGCGGCTGGATCTGTTGGCAGAACGGCTGCGTACGCAGCATGGGATTCAGACTAAGGTGATCGTTGCCGATCTTGCCCTTCCCCAAGCCCCGCAGCAGATCTTCGATGCCTCCGAGGGAGCCGGCCTACAGGTAGATGTTCTGGTCAACAACGCCGGCTTCGGGGAGTATGGCGAGTTTCTGCGCAGCAACCTGGAGATGCAGGTGGGCATGGTGCAGGTGAACTGCACAGCCGTGGTCCATCTCACCCGGCTGTTCCTGCCCGCGATGGTCGAGCGCCGGCGGGGCTGGCTCATGATCGTGGCCTCGACGGCGTCCTATCAGCCAGTACCGTATCTGTCGACCTACGGAGCAACAAAGGCCTTCGATCGCATGCTGGCCGAAGCTCTGGCCGAAGAAATGAAGCGCTATGGAGTGTATGTCAGTGCTCTCTGTCCCGGGCCAACGGAATCGGAATTCAACCAGGTAGCCGGCGGACGCACGGGCGACAATCGGAAACCCCAATCAGCCGTGGCGGTGGCGCAGCGGGGTTTGGAGGGGCTGGCTAAGGGGAAACATTGGGTCATCCCCTACCTCGCTGGGCGACTGCAAGTGTTCACGCAACGATTCGTTCCGCGTAGGGTGGTGACTGGCGCAATTGAGCGATTGTTCCGGCCGCAAAGCCTCAAATAATCCCGGGGTCGGTGCCATTAGATTTTTTTTAGAAACCCGGACAACTTTGATTTTGGTTTTGCATCTGAACAAATAACAACAGAGGCTACTTCAAACTTCTCCAACCTAGGCTGTTCTTTACCCCATCGAAGCTCCGCCCCGGCGAGCTCTTCTCAAACAAATCCCTGATTGCCCCTCCCTAACAGGCCTCTCGAACGGGCCCGCCGGAAGGCGGGCCCATGCAGTCAGTTTCTTTCCTCTATCCAGCCCCTGGGCCGCTAGCCCGGAAGACTCAACTCAGGACTGCTCATCGGACCCCTCAAACCAGCGGGACGACATAATATAGCTGAGGATGACACCTTCCAAGGCTAACCGCAGCGCGCTTCGTAAGGGGGACGGTCTGCCGGCTCGGCGAAGCCCCGCGCCGGAGGTTCTCCGCGCACCGGATTGGACAGGAAACAAGCATCGGGACCTTGCCTGGCTCATTCATGGATTCAGCACTAGAATCGGCGGCAAAACGACCGTCTACCAACCCGGAGAGGCCGGAAAATCCGACCTCAATCTGGGTTTTACCGACTCCGACGACCGCAAGATCGTGGCTGCAAATAGGGAGTCGTTTGTCAGCGCGGTGGCGGAAGGCAAGGACATCCTCGGGCTGGTTACGCTCCGCCAGATCCACTCCTCGCTCATCCGTAGAGTCCAGTCAAAAGACCTACATGGGTACGAAATGGCGGCCCGGCTTAAGGGCGATGGCCTGATGACCGACGAGCCGGGCGTCTTACTGGGCATCCAAACTGCGGATTGCATCCCTGTTCTCGTTGCCGACCGCAAGCAGCGGGCGGTCGCAGCCTTTCATGCGGGGTGGCGCGGCACTTTGGCACGCATCGTGGAGAACGGAGTGGGGCGTATGCGGTTGGAGTTTGGCTCCCGGCCAAAAGACCTGATCGCTTCCATCGGGCCGGGTATAGGACAGTGCTGCTACGCCGTCGGCGAAGAGGTGCAGCAGGAATTTGAATCACAATTTACCTACGCGTCCGAACTTTTCCGCGAGGTGTATGATTCCGACGAAATCAGGAACAAATACCCCATGCTCTTTCTCACTGCCCGTGCTCCGGGGCATAGCGCAATCGGCCCCGCCATACACCTTGACCTGGCTGAAGCGAACCGGCGGCAGCTGGTCGCCGCCGGGGTCAAAGAGTCGGCCATCTTTATGGCCGGCCAATGTACCGGCTGCCACACCGATCGCTTCTTCTCCCATCGCATCGAACGGGGATTTACCGGGCGCATGATGAGCGTGATTGGCATCGCCCATGGCGGGTCTCTCTAGTTTTACGCGGCCGAGTGTCCTTCTCCGTTGCCGCTGTCCGGCTTGGTCTCGTCTGGCCCCGTTCCTTTGGGGTTGACCAAGTCGCGCAATTCCTTGCTGGGTTTGAAGTAGGGAACTCGCTTGGCGGGGACGTCCACTTTGGCTCCGGTTTTGGGGTTGCGCCCGGTCCTGGGCTTGCGCTGGCGAATGCGGAAGCTACCGAAACCGCGGATTTCGATCTTGTCGCCGGTACGCAATGCGTGAATCACGGAATCGAAAATGGTATCCACGATCATCTCCCCATCCCGGCGCGTCAGATCGCCCAGCTGGGTCACTTCCTCAACGAGGTCTGCTTTGGTCATGGTCCTATCTTCCTCAAAATATAAAGGTAACCCGAGTCAGCTATAGTAGATGCAGCAACTTGATGGTACATCGGAAACAATTGCAACTACGCTTTCCCTGTGGATCAGTGGCCTCCTGATATCCAATTCCCCTCTTTTTCGTCAAAAATTAAGTTGGCGTGATGAGATTTCTTCTCGATTTTCGGGGTAATTCCTGGAATGACTTACAGATGCGCCAGTCTGCAGCAGAGTAGCGTAGAATTTACAGGGTATCAATGGAACTACGTTGGAACGACCTTTAATCAGCATCGTTATTCCCGCTTATAACGAAAGCGCCCGCATCGGCAAAGCTTTGGGGGAGGTTCTCCGCTGCGTCCATGAGCGCGATTGGCATGCCGAGGTCCTGGTCGTTGACGATGGCTCCACAGATCACACGGCGGCCATCGTGCAGGAAATGGCTGAGGTGCATCCCGAGGTACGGCTGCTGTGTAATCCCGAGAATCGGGGAAAAGGCTTCAGTGTGCGCCAAGGTGTGCTGCACGCCGTGGGCGAAATGGTGATGTTCACCGATGCCGACCTGTCAGCGCCTATGGAAGAAGCTGAGCGGCTGTTTGAGGCGCTGCGCCAAGGCGCCGACATTGCCATCGGCTCGCGCTGGCTTGATCGCAAGCGGCAGACCCTGAAGCAGCCGCTCTACCGCCAGTTTTTCGGGCGATGCTTCAATGCCATCACACGCCTGGTCATGGGACTTCCGTTTGCCGATACGCAGTGCGGGTTCAAAGCCTTGCACCGGCCGGTGGCACAGACCATCTTCCAATTGCAACGCATCGAGCGTTGGGGCTTTGATCCCGAACTCTTGTTTATCGCGTTAAAGCGCGGCTATTCCGTTCGCGAAGTCCCCGTCACCTGGGGACACGACGAACGCTCACGGCTCAGCTATCTCAAGGACGGCGTGAAGATGTTGGAAGAAATTGCCTACATCCGTTGGGAAGCGTTCGCGGGTGCCTACGACCGGCGCGTGGCGGAATTCACGCCCGAGTGGCCGGTCGTTAAGAGCTAGTTCCTTCTCCTCAAAAGACCTCATAAGGCAAGGGAACCGGGAAGCATATCCGTCGTTTCCGCTTGCAACCTGCTTGACTTCACCGCAACGCGAATTTGCATTTCGCTGGTCTGCTCCATCACCATCGTCTCCGAACAGGTTCCGCAAAGCCAAAAGTGTTGCAGGCGGCGGGCCCGGCTCCCGGCGGCCGGTACGGGCGTGTGTGGGTCCGGCAAATCAAAAACGAAAATTCTGCCCTCGCGAAGATAATGGAGCGGTTTGCCACAACTTGGATTAGCACATTGATTAACCATTAAACTCCCCATTGGTAAGAGCGGTAAAACGACCAAAGGGTTTCCTCCCAACGGCGAGGACTCCGTGTGCGAAAATAAGCAGTTCCCATGCCCATTCTGCGCTCGATTCTGATCGCGCTCTCCCGCAATTCGTCCTTACGCAACTTCGCCGAGAATTCTACTCTTGGCGGGCGTATGTCTGCCCGCTTTGTCGCCGGCAGGAGTGTCGAAGAAGTACTGGCCGCGGCCATCGCAGTGAACTGCCACGGCATGTCGACTACCCTCGATAGCCTGGGAGAAAACGTTCATTCTCCCCAGGAGGCGAAAGAGGCGGCCGACGTTTATCACCGCCTGCTTGATTCGATCGAGCAGCGCCAACTGGATGCCAATGTAAGCGTGAAGCTTACCCAGATGGGCATGGATCTCGGCCCGGAATTTGCCTTTGCGACTGTTGCTGCTCTGGTCAAACATGCTGTCACGGCCAACACCTTCGTACGCATCGACATGGAAGGGGCTGAGTACACCCAGGCCACCATTGATCTTGTATGCAAGCTGCATGCCAGCGAAGAAAACCGGGGCCGCGTGGGCGTGGTCGTTCAGGCTTACCTCTACCGCAGCGAAGAGGACATCGACCGCTTGCTGGCACAGGGGATTCGCATACGGCTATGCAAGGGGGCCTATCAGGAACCGCCTAGTCTGGCCTTTCCTGACAAGGCTGACGTCGATCGCAATTTCGTAAAGTTGATGCAGGTTTTGCTCCCCAGCGGGGTGTATCACGGCATTGCCACCCACGACGAAAAGATGATCGAGGCCACCTGCCGCTTCGCGAAAGAGCGCGGCATCGAGCCCAATCAGTTTGAATTTCAGATGCTGTACGGGGTCCGCCGCGATCTGCAGAGGTCTCTGGTCGCGAAGGGGTATCGCGTACGGGTTTATATTCCTTTTGGAACTGAGTGGTATCCCTATTTCATGCGCCGACTGGCGGAACGGCCGGCGAACCTGCTCTTCATGGCCCGAAATTTCTTCCGCAAATAATCGTCTGTGCTGAAAACAGTCGTCTAATGTAGAGAGCCCGAACCTGATACAGGAGAGAGCAAGTTGAAGACCAAGAACGCATTAAAGCAGGCAGAACTCATTCTGAAGCTATATGAGATTCGCCGCGAGACAGCGCTGCGGACGTCGCGCGACTATGTTGGTGGGGAGTTTCAGCCCAAATCAGTGGAGGAGTTTGTGAACCTGGTTAAGGACGGTGGTAAACCGAGTGGTCACATACTGCAGGTCTACGGGTATTGGGACATGGTTGCCGCTTTCGTCGTGCACGGGGCGTTGGACGAGTTGCTGATTTTCGACACCTGCCAGGAGATGTACTTTCAGTTCGAGAAGATCCAGCCGTTTCTGCCGGAGTTTCGCCAAAAGATGAACCTGCCGGAATTTCTCAAGAGCATGGAAGCCGTGGTCGCAGGCGCCCAGGAGAGACAGACGAGGACCGCCACCAAAGCCAAAAGCCCCAAGACACCGAAGGCAAGCAAACAACTGACTCAACCCGACGATGCCGCCCTAACCGACGCAGAGCCGTCGATTGGGGGCCGCTGACCCATCCGGGGAGGAAACCTCAGCGACTATTTTCCAGCGCCAGTACCGCGAAGCCAGTAGCGGCATCGCTCATAAACCGGCCGACATCTGTTGCGGGATCGCGTTTCTTATTCAGCGACCACGCAGACCAATTCCCTTGGTCCCGGCTCTGATTCTGTGCCAGCCAGACCAGCCCGCGCTTCGCTGGGGCATGCCCTACGCCTGTTTGTTCCAGCGCCAGGACAGTCAGCCCGGTAGCCAACCCATCGCTCTTCGTTTCCTCGGGAGTATCATCTTTTCGTTTCCAGCTACCCATATCGCTTAGGCTCCAACCCCCGTCGGGTTGCTGCTTGGAAACAAGTTCCGCCAGCAGCGCGGCGCGCTCCTTCCCATTCAACAGCTCAGGCAACTTAGCGGAAGCCCACAACAGATAAACCTTGTTCAGCAAGGGCTGGGAAGCATACTCACGGCGTAGAAAGCTGCGCAACAGCCGCAGATTCTCCTGGATTTTCGGATCGTTGCGGTAGTTATCCGGAGCTCTCCCCACTGCGATTGCCGCCAGAGTCGCGCCACAATACTGAGACTCGCTCGATTCCCAGGGAGCCAGGTGAAAGTTCTGCCAGCCCCATGCGCCAGCTTGCTCGCCAGACTTGATCTGCAGTGCCCACATATGGTCGAAGGCGCTGCGTGTAATGTCGGCGAGGTGGTTCCTTCGTTGGTCGTAAGAGACCAGGATAAGGGTGTTAATCACAGATTCCGTAGACCGCGAGTCCGCTGCCAACGTGGGGCCGGTTGGGCTATTGGAATAGAAAGGTTGAACCTGGTTCCACAAGGTGACCCGCCGGAGCACGTTGTTCAGTAGGATGTGCTCCTGCTCAGTAGGCGCATCTTCGCCCAACGCGGGTCGCAGGCTGGATCGGGAAAGCGCATAGGGCACTACGGTGTGGCACGAAACACAAACCGTCTTATGATCTCGCTCGGCCGCGGGCCAACCCTGCCACCATACCTCACGGCTGTCGAGGTAGTGAGCGGCGGCCGCCTGGTTCCATGTCGCGGGCGACGAGCCGGCTGTGCCATTTCCAGCGCCGGCGGGAGAAGCGGCGTAAGCGGTTGCGGCCAGGAGAGGAGTGGCAAAGATGATGGCGAACAGGCGGGCGGATCTCACGCGTGCACATCTCCTATTTACAGGCGGCTGAGGATAAAAAGAGCATCTCCCCAAAGATGAAGAGAACCAGCACTTCACGGCACCAGGAAAAATAGCGGAGAGAAACCTGAGAGTAGCCTACCACAGGGTTTTTGGTGTCTTCGAGTGCTCTATCCTTCTCCCGGCCCGCGCCGGGACTCGATCTCTGCCATCAAATCGGCAACCTCGGTCTTGCGCTCTCCGCCCAGTTCTCGCAACCCCTCGATAACTCCCAGCCTGTCCTCAACGGAACGGTTTTGGTTGAACTTCTGCTTGCCTTCGAGGCGAAGGATGCGAAATTCAAAACCGACGATTGCCTTAAGCTGAGAGTCGATATACACCGCGGGTGCGTCCGTCACCTTCCACGGAGCAGGGAACGAAGCCTCGTGCCGCTTGGTCAACCCTGTGACGATGGTCCTCAGCCACTCCGGATCCTCGTAAAAGGTCAAGCGCCCATAGGCATGAATGGCGGCGTAATTCCACGTCGGCACCACTCTGCCTGTCTCCTGCTTGGCGGGGTACCAGTTAGGAGAGACATAGGTATCAAGACCAAGGAAGATGATGAGCGCGTCCACCTTGGGATCGGTTTCGCGCCACTGGGGGTTGGCGCGGGACACGTGCCCGGTGAGAGTCCCGTATTCACCCTTAGTCTCATCCAGCAGCAGCGGCAGATGGGTGGCCACCAGCCCCTGGGTGGTCATAGTCACCAGGGTTGCCAGCTCGCTTTGTTTCATGGCCGCATGAAGCAAGGCGAGGTCTGTTACCTCAAAGGCTTTGGGAGTGTACATGCACGCCTCCGGTTATCTGTCTTATACCATTTAGACTTCTTCAGGGGGCTTCATGGCTTCGTCATCGACCAACAAGCACGCGGGTACCGGGGCATCAGCGACACAGCCGCCCCTTCCTGAACCATCGTTCGCGGAACGTGCGCGCACGCTGCTGCACCTGGGCCGCGTCGGCAGCCTCTCCACCCTTTCGCGCAAGCGCCCGGGCTTTCCCTTCGGCTCCTTGATGCCCTATGCCCTGGACGTCGCGGGACGGCCAGTTTTCCTGATCAGCACCATGGCCATGCACACGCAAAATCTGCAGCAAGATGGTCGCGCCAGCCTGCTGGTCACGCAGCCTGAAGCGAGCGGCGATCCACTCGGGGCCGGCCGGGTCACCCTGGTGGGAAATGCTTCACCGATCCCTGCGGACGAACGGACGGAAGCACGCCGTCTCTATCTGGAACGCCACGAAAACAGCAAGTATTGGGTGGATTTCGACGATTTCTCCTTCTTCGCTATGGACGTGGTCGACGTGTACTACGTCGGCGGCTTCGGGGTGATGGGGTGGATCACTGCGCCGGAGTATAGCCAGGCGCAACCAGACCCGTTGGCCGATGCGGCTGCCGGCATCCTGCAACACATGAACACCGATCACCAGGATGCGCTTATCCTGCTGACGGGCGTCCATGCCGGGATCAAAGCCCAGGAGGCGGTGATGACCTCGGTGGATCGCCTCGGTTTTCACGTGCGCATAAAGACCGAAGAGGGCATGAAAGGCGCCCGCATAGCATTCCTTAGCGAAGTGAGCACTCCCGTTGAAACCAGGAAGGTGCTGGTCGAAATGGTGCAGCAGGCGCGTCGCTCGTGAACACGCTCTATCGCCCCGAACTGCTCTACTTTCAGGGACAGTTCGCTGAGGGCGCGGATCTCTTAATCAACCCCGCTGGAACTGTCTCAGCGGCTGATACAAGCACCTCCCATGCCATCGTCGATTTACCGGGAAAAGCGCTGCTACCCGGCTTTGTGAATGCTCATTCTCATACCTTTCAGCGCCTGATCCGGGGCAAGTCGGAGTCCAGGGTGACGAGCGGCCGCGACTTCTGGTCCTGGCGTGGGACGATGTACCATGCTGCCGCACAGCTTGATCCGCAGGACGTCTACGACGTAGCGCGCATGGCATTTCTGGAGATGCTGCTGAGTGGGACCACGACTGTGGGCGAGTTCCACTATCTGCACAATGCTCCCGGAGGCCGCCCCTATGACGATCCAAACCTGTTGAGCAGGCAGGTCATTGCAGCCGCCCAATCTGTCGGGATACGCATCGTCTTATTGCGCTCGGCGTACTTGCGCTCGGGATATCAACTACCGCCGGACCCGGGTCAGATCCGCTTCTTCGAGTCTGCCTCGCAGTTTCTCGAAAACATGGACGCGCTCAGGAAAGATCATCCCGCCGATTCCGCCGATGTGCGCTTCGGTGTAGCACCCCATAGCTTGCGCGCCGTGCCGCTGCCTGAACTAAAAGAGATTGCGGCATGGACGCGCGAACGCAAACTGCCTCTCCACATGCACGTCGCCGAACAACTCGGGGAGAATGAAGCCTGCTTGCGCGAGTATGGGCTGACTCCGGTTGCGCTGCTGGGCAGGGAAGGTCTTCTTGGCCCGGACTTTACCGGTGTGCACGCGATTCATATCACTTCAGATGAGATCGAACTGCTTGCCAGGGCTAACGCAATCGTGTGCTCGTGTCCCACAACCGAGCGCAACCTTGGGGATGGCGTGATCGTCGCCGACCAGGTCATGCGCGAGGGCATCCGCATTGCATTCGGTTCGGACAGCCAGGCGCAGATTGATCCGCTGGAAGACGCCCGCGAACTGGAATACCACTTGCGCTTGGAGCGGCAACAACGCGCGATCCTGGACCAGATCGGAGAACAGACCTTGGCCTCGCGTCTCTTTGACTGCGCCACCATCCACGGAGCCCGTGCCCTAGGCGTCCCCGCCGGCGAATTGACTGGAGGTCTTTCGGCTGACTTCTTCACCGTGGATCTCGACGATGTGTCGATCGCCGGCAACTCAGGCAAAGATTTGCTGCCTTTAGCCGTCTTCTCCCTCACCCGGTCCGCCATTCGCGATGTGGTGGTGAACGGCCGTTGCGTGGTACGCGATCAGCGGCACCCACTGCAAGAGGAGATTGTCTTCAGGTTCAAAGAGCTACACCGCAAACTCTGGGGCAAGCAGCTAGACTGAACTTTTCCGATCCTTATCATTCGTCGAAAGGGACAAAGGTGGAGCGCTGGCTGCATAAAATCTTCCTGTTGTTGGCGCTCCTCCTATGCCTGCTGCGTTTCGCCTATCTGCGCGCGGACTTCCCGGACCACTCGCCGTGGATGGTGGACCAGGCGAAGTTCACCGACGAAGGCTGGTGGGCGAACGGGGCCGTCCGACACTTCCTCATCGGTCACTGGCAGGTCGCGGGAGACTACAATCCTGCGGTTGCGGTTCCAGTATGGCCCGTCTTGCTGACCATGGTTTTTCACTTCACCGGCATCAGTATCGTGGCCGCGCGCGCAGTGAATGTGTTTTTTTCCGTTGCGACCGTTGGTCTGGTTTACCTTCTCGTTCGCCGCTACGCCTCGGAGACAGCGGCGGCCGTAGCGGCGCTGCTGTTGGCCGCCAGTCCCTTCGCCTTCGCATTTAGCCGGCTCGCCACGTTAGATACCATGGTGGACTTCGAGTTCTGCCTGTTGTTGTGGATCGCATCCTACGCCAACCCGCGGCGAATCTGGCCATCGATCCTGCTTGGCATCCTCATCCCCATCATGCTATTCACCAAGACCACGGCAGTTGTCTTAGTGCCGGCGGTTTTATGGTTGCTATGGATGGCAACGAAGAAAAAATTCCTGTAGGTCGACCCTATGGGTAGGCGCCGTGGCAGGCGCAGGGATCGGCATTTATCTGTCCATCGTCTTGCGATCCAGATACGCCGACGACTATCACTACTTTTTCGACATCAATGCACTGGCGGACGTGGAATGGGGGCACACCGCCTTCCTCCTCCGGCAGTTATTGCGTCACTGCATGTGGATCGACCCCATTTTGTATCCGGCCGCGCTGGCCGTGCTTTTGCTGTCGCTGGTTTGGTTGCGGCGAGCTATGGAGAAATCCCCTCTTCGCCGCATCCTGGATCGCTTTTGCGGGCGATGCCGTCTATATCCTTCGCCGCCAGGACGATTACGCTCCCAGATATTTCCTGGCCATGCTGGTACCGTTAATCCTGGTCCTGGTTCTTGCTCTGCAGGAACTTAAGATGCGCAACCGCACTCTGGCGTCGCTGCTTGCGGCCACCCTTGCGCTCGCCCTGGTGCTCGATACGGCGCAAGTCTTCGGGTTCCTGACCTATCGCCAATACCAGTTCTACAACGCCGCAGAATCCATCAAGGCAATCGTGAATGCGGACCCGCACGCAAACCGCCTGCTGCTTGGTTCAAGTGGCGACCAATTATCGCTGATGACCGGTGTTCCCTCGATCAATGACGGATACAGCAGCGAAGACCTGGCGCAAAAAATCTCTCGCTATCAGCCCGGTTGGTACGTAGGCTGGAATGAGCTCGACCAGGATATCGTTGGCTCCCTATCCGCTTTCCGCTTGGACAAGGTTGCGACCTTTCGCGTCTTTGACCATGATGAGAGAGACTTGTTGACGCTCTATCGCATGGTTCCCGCGAAGCCCTCTGGAGGCTCTTGAATGATGAAGATTTTCCTCGCGATTTTGCTGACCTTGGCGATCGCTGCTCCCGCGTCTGCAGCGACCCCGCTCCACGTGATCTTTGACACCGATATGGGCAACGATGTTGACGACGCCCTGGCGCTGGCGATGCTGCATGCCCTCGCTTCCCGAGGCGAAGTGAACCTGCTGGCCGTTACCGTGAGCAAAGACAATCCCTGGGCTGCCGAATACGTCCGCCTGGTCAACGAGTACTATGGCCGAGGCTCGATCCCGGTCGGTATCGTCCACGACGGCAAGGAAAAGCAAGACGGCTTGTACGTCCGGCAAGTATGCGAACTGCACGGCCGCCGCCTCGATAAGGCAGCCGTACAAGACGCGGTGGAGCTGCTGAGAAAAACGTTGGCCGGCGAAAGCGATGGCGCCGTCACCATGATCCAGGTGGGCTTCTCCACCAATCTGGCGCGGTTGCTCGAGTCTGCACCCGACCGCTACAGCAATCTCAGCGGGATGGAGCTGGTAAAGAAAAAAGTTCGCCTGCTCACCGTGATGGCGGGGAACTTTACCGAGCCAAAACGCGAGTACAACGTAATGATCGATATTCCCGCCGCAACCAAACTCTTTGCCGCCTGGCCAACCGACATCTACATAAGCGGCTTCGAAGTGGGAGCAGCGATTTTATATCCCGCGGTCAGCATCGAGAACGACTTCCCCAAGGACAATCCCGTTGCGGAAGCATACCGGCTTTACGCTAAGATGCCGTACGACCGCCCCAGCTGGGACCTGACCACGGTCCTCTACGACCTGCGGCCCGATCGCGGATATTTTGGTGTGTCCCCAGCCCGGCGACGTGCTGGTTTCGGCGAACTGGTACCACCACCTTCCAACCCAGCCCGCAAGGAAAGCGGTACCTGCTTAAGGTGGATCCGATACAAGTCGCAAGGGTTCGAGAAGCTTGCGTATGGCTCTCGTCGCAGCCAAAGTAGCTAACTCAAAAAAACCTATCTAACTGGAAGAAAATCTTTCTATGGTCCGTGCCGTTGCCGGCGGCTCCGGCAATCTCAAACGGGCCGACCGCGGTCTTGATTACGATGCCCACCACTCCATCCATGGGCACGCTGGGCTCATTAGGCACAAAGAAAGTCTTACCCGCTTCGTAGGTGGTGATGAGGGAGATGCTGTCCCCCAGGAAGGGAGGCAGCTTGGCGAGCCGGTGAATATATCCGGTCTGGAAAAGATAATACTGATTGGTAATCAGCTCGTTCTCGCCAAAGGCAGAGAGCTGCTTCCGCCCCCCAGAGAAAATGGAGGGATCCCCGTATTCTCGTAGCCCAGGGTCGTTCCCCCGGATGCAGTCAGATAAGCTGAGGACTTCGCTGTGAGGGGAAAAAGAAAGCGCGTCCGAAGTTCAGTGAGAGGGAACGGCTTTTTAGTTCCTGTATTGGCGTCCCACCATTCTCCGCGGAAGGTTGCCGCCATGCCGCGCATTGGCAAAACGTTATCATCGGTAAGGTCGAGAATATAGTGAAGCCGGGTAACTCCGATACGCCCCGACTGGACAGGGTAGATGACCGTATCTCCAATCACAGGAGAATATCTTTGATACGCCGCTTGATAGCCTAAACGAACCTCCCCGATGTTGCTGAACGTGTACCCGACATCGAGGGCTCCCCCAAGCTGGCGCTTCCGGTATTGCGAGTCGATGTGATTGTCATAGTAGAAATAAAATTTGTTGGTATTGAGGGCGACCTGTGGAGCGATGAAAAAGTGCGTGGTGGGTGAGAACGGATGATAATACTCCGAATTCAACTCATAGAGTGAACCCACAACCACGTCGTTGCGCAGCTCTGACCCAAAGCTGCCATAGTCCAGGAACGTAATGCGCGCGCCCGCGCTGAAGAGCACCTCGTTGTAGTTGGTTCCATCGATGATGATCAACGGACGCACGATGGGCGGTGAGTAAGGCTTCTCCTCCACCGAGACCAGCAGGCCCGGCTTGTTATCCTTTTCCGTCATGCTGTAGTTCAGCGTGGCAAAACGTCCGCTCCCGGCGATCCTGGTGAATTGCTGCTCCAGGTTGTCTTTCGTCACTGGCTGGCCAATATCCGGTGCCAGCCTGCGCTGTATTTTGTTCTCCAGCGCCGGCGACGTGCCCGTCACCTCGAGGAATTGAGGAACAGGGACGACCTGCGTGCGACCCTCGCGTCCAGCAACGTATTGCTTCCAGGACGCATCATCCACGGCAAGCTTGCTCAGGATGGTTTGTTTACTTTCGGCCGCCTCATAACCCGCCCGGACGATCTCTGCCGCCTTGTCGTAATCGAGCGCCGAGTACTTCTCCAGGGGCACCGTGACCAGAACGTCCGCCATCTGGATGCTCTTGAGTTCGTTGGCGGCGATCATCACGCTCAATGACTGGCCTAGAACAGAAAAAGTGTTGAGCGGTTGTTTCGGGTTGAAGGTAGACGCTTGTAGATAGACCGCGACGGTGAGCTGGGCACCCATGCTCTGTGCAACGTCGACAGGCAAGTTATTGAGCAAGCCGCCATCTGCGTAGAGATTGTTGCCGGAGCGCACCGGGGTAAAGATCCCGGGCAAAGACATGGTGGCGCGCAGCGCCAGCGACAGCGAGCCATCATGAAAGACATGTTGCTTGCTGGTGGTCAGGTCGGTTGCCACGCAGGCAAAAGGCGTGGGCAGGTCGTTGAAGCTCTTGATTTCGGAGTAGGGAAGCGCCACGTGATCGAGGATGAAGCTCACCTGCTGGCCGGCATTGAATCCTGCCGGTAGCTGAATGCCTTTGCGCAGCCCGAACTCCAGTCGGGTCGGAAATTCGACCGCATCCTCTTTGCGCCGGTAGGACAAGTCTCGGAATGGCAGTTGGCCGCTGAGTGCCTGGTCCCAGTCCACGTTCTGAATCAGTTGCTGGATCTGGTCGGGTGTGCTCCCCGTCGCATAGATGCCGCCGACCAATCCTCCCATGCTGGTGCCGGCGACCAGGTCCACTGGCACATGGTGTTCATAGAGCCACTGCAGCACGCCAATGTGCGCCAGGCCAAGGGCTCCGCCCCCTTCAAGTACCAGGCCGATCTTCGCCCGCGGTTTTTGGTCAGGCTCCTGGGGGGTGACCTGCGCTTGAAGTGGAAGACTTACCAGGAATCCAAGCAGGAAGAGCAGTCGAGTCGCTTCCCGGAGACCTCGGCCGACGGAGCCGCTCAACTCTTGATGGCCGCATGCTGTTGGATTCATTGAAGGTCCATCATCGCCGACAAAGCATCGGCCGCGAAAGTACCATTCAAGGAGCCTTGTCCGATAAACAGTGGCAGCAGAATGGTTCTAGAGACTGTGTTAGCCCGCCGCCCGCCATCCCTTCGGGACTGATCGCGATAGGCACTGATAGCCGACTTGTTTTCAGCGAGTGCTGTCCATATCGGCCGATCGAAAAAGCTGGGTCAGGGCGAGGTTACGCGGTGACCGCCCTCCTCCTCTGGTATACTAGATGGATACGAGAAGTATCTTGGTGGTCCCATGTGTGGAATCCTGGGCTATTTCCGAAAAACCGCGGGCACCGACCACCAGCTGGGCGCCACCATGCTCAGCATGTTGGAAGCCCTGGGCCGCCGCGGTCCTGATTCCGCCGGCGTGGCCTTGGTCGGTCCAGCGCACCGGGCCGCCTATATCGTCCGCGTGCAAGCAGGCGACGAATTGGAGATGAGCAAGCTGGCCATCGAGGCCAACCGGGGAGCGATCCAGAACTTCGCCCGGACCCTTAACGATGCGTACGATCTCTCCAGCAGCGGCGTCTATGTGCGCTTTTTGCTCGCAGGAAAAGTCGACCTGCCCGCGCTGACAACCGCAATCGAGTCTCTGGGCGAAGGCATCGAAGTGCTCAGCATCGGTCATGCGATGGAGCTCTCGAAAGAAGTCGGAACGCCGCATCTGCTCGAGGGCAAGCACCATATCTCGGCATTTGCCGGCTCTCACGGCATCGGACATACTCGTCTCTGTACCGAGTCGATCGTGGATCTGAGCCACTCGCAACCCTTCTGGGGACGCGGAGCCGCGGATGTGGCGATCGTCCACAATGGACACATCACCAACTACCATCAGCTACGGCGCAAGTATGAGCAGCGCGGCATTCGCTTTGTCACCGAAAACGATTCTGAAGTGCTGGCCGTCTATTTGGCGGAATCGCTGAATCGCGGCGCCACACTGCGTCAGGGCCTGGACGGAGTGCTGCGGGATATGGATGGCGCCTTCTCCTGTCTAGCCGTGACGGCGACCGAGATGGGCTTCGTCAAAGATCCCTACGCCTTCAAACCGCTGGTAGTCGCCGAGACCGACGATTTCGTTGCCGTGGCCACCGAGGAAATCGCCATCCGCTCGGCGATTCCGGGAGATTACAAAGTCTCCGAAGCCCAGGTAGAGGAGGTGCGCGTGTGGTCGAGATAGCAGACGTCGGTATCGATGCCGCAGCGCTTTCCACCCGGGAAATCAATGCGCTGATCCGCTCCGCCTTGCAGGGTGGAGCGACCGGGATATCGGTTAAAAACCCCAATGCCCGTCACAACCTGGGGGTTGCTCTGCTGCAACCGGGACGAGTGCGTTTTCAGGGCAGCGTGGGCTACTACTGCGGCGGACTGATCGATGGCGCCGAGATTCACGTAGAGGGAAGTGCCGGCTGGGGTTTGGCGGAATCCATGAACCACGGCCACGTAGTCGTCCACGGAGGAGCGGGCAACGGAGCAGCCGCGGCGATTCGCGGCGGCACGGTGGTGATCCACGGCGACGCGGCCGCGCGGCTCGGTGTTTCCATGAAGGGGGGCCTGGTATTGGTCGGCGGCGACTGCGGTTACATGGCAGGCTTCATGGGGCAGAAGGGAACACTCGTGGTATGCGGCAACACCGGCCACGCCTTTGCCGATTCGATGTACGCCACCACCTGTTATGTCGGCGGCACCATCGGCGGCCTGGGCACGGATGCGGTAGTTGAGCCGTTGGCGCCGGAAGAGGCGGAGCTGCTCGACCGTCTGCTTGCGTGAACATCTTCCGCCCGCGGTGCGCGCGCAAAAACCGGCCGGACGTGACTTCACCAAGGTGGTCGCCGGGCGGAAACTCTGGAACTTTGACAAGCACAATTGGAAACACTGGCAGGATGCGCTCTAGATGAATAACCCAGACCCTACGCGCCCACTGCTGCAAACCAGCGGCACCTATTCGCCTGATGTGATGCAGGGCATTCACACCAAGGCGGAGACCGGCATCTATGAAATTCGCGGCTACGGCACGCTGCGCCAGCGGCGTTGGGCCACCTTCGACGACCTGACATTCCTGCCCTGCGGGCTTACGCGCATTCCGCTCGAGGGGTATCGCGAGAAGTGCTCCACCAAAACAGTTCTCGGCGGACGCTTCGCCAAGCGCCCCCTGGAACTGGAAATCCCCATCATGATTACCGGCATGAGCTGGGGCGCGCTCTCCTACAACGCCAAGGCGGCCTTGGCCAAAGCGGCGGCCAAGGTGGGCACTTCGAATACCACGGGCGATGGCGGCCTCTCTCCTGCGGAGCGGGAGTTTGCCAAGGATTACGTGTACGAAGTGCTTCCCTCGCGTTACGGAATCGACGTGCACGATATGCGTGGGGCGAGCGCAATCGAGTTGACCATTGGCCAGGGAGCAAAGCCCGGAACCGGCGGGCTGCTGCTGGGCTCAAAAATCTCCGAGACCATCGCCCATCAACGTGACCTGCCCGTAGGAGTCGACCAGCGCAGTCCGGCCAGGCACCCTGACATGCTCGGACCCGATGACATGGTGATCAAGATTGAAGAGCTGCGCGAGGCGACCGACGGGCAGGTCCCTATCTTTGTGAAGCTGGGTGCCAGCCGGACCTTCGACGACGTCAAGCTGGCCGCCAAGGCCGGCGCCGACGTGGTGGTGGTGGACGGCATGGAAGGGGGCACCGGCGCATCGCCCGCCATCCTGCAGGAACACACAGGCATACCCACGCTGGCTGCTGTCTGCGAGGCGCGCGCGGCCCTGGAAGACTGCGGGTTGTACGGCGAGGTGCAGCTGATCATTGCCGGCGGCATCCGCGACGGCGTGGATGCCGCCAAAGCGATGGCCCTGGGCGCCGACGCGGTCTACATCGGCACCGCGGCCTTGATCAGCCTGAACTGTAACAAGCCGCTATATGTCGAGGACTACCACGCCTTGGGCACGGAGCCCTACCATTGTCATCACTGCCACACCGGACGCTGTCCGGTAGGCATCACTACGCAGGATCCGGAGCTGATGAAGCGGCTCGATATCGAGCAAGGAGCGGAGCGCGCGTTGAATCTGCTGCGAGCCATGACGCTCGAGATCCAGATGTTGGCGCGCGCCTGCGGCAAGTCCGACGTGCACCACCTGGAGCCGGAAGACATGGCGGCGTTGACCATGGAAGCGTCGATCATCTGTGGCGTTCCCTTGGCCGGCACGCGCAAGGTCTTCGGAAGATAGAGCGGATGTCTTTTCTGTTGAAGTGTCCAAACTGCGGCGAGCGAAGCGTCTATGAATTTCGCTTTGGCGGAGAGATCCGGCAAAGACCTTCTCCCCAAGCCGAGCCCGAGGCCTTTGTGACCTACGCACTCTATAAGCGGAACATCGCCGGAGTGCAGTGGGAGTGGTGGTACCACCGCGGCGGTTGTGGCGAGTGGTTCAAAGCCAGTCGTAATACGCTGACCAACGAAGTCCATCAAACGCTGCTGCCGCAGGATGAGGAGCAGCGCGGATAATGGATCAGCCGGAGATCCTCTTTGAGTGGAACGGCAACTCCGTAACGGCAAAGCCCGGCGATACCGTCGCCTCCGCCTTGTATCGTTCCGGGGTGCGCACCTTCACTTAGAGCTATCAATACGGCCGTCCGCGCGGCCTGCTCTGCCTTACCGGCTCTTGCCCCAATTGCATGGTGAACATCGACGGCGTGCCCAACGTGCGCAGTTGTATCACGCCGGCGCGTAATGGCCTGTCGGTGATGGCGCAGAACCAGAATGTTTATCGCGGCTTCGATTCCCCTGGCCGTCAAACGCTTTCCGCCGGCTCCGCCGCTCTCCGAGTCAGAACATCATTACCAGCATGCCTACCTGCAGTTCGATGTGGTTGTGGTAGGCGGTGGTCCGCACGGAATAGAAGCTGCTCTGGCATCCGCCGAACGCGGCCAGCGGTGGCGTTGCTGGAAAAACAGCCTGTGCTTGGTGGCGATTCTGTGTTGGTGGAAGAAATCCAGGCCCACCCAATGATCACGACCTTTGTGAACTGCACTTGTTTTGGCCTGTACGAAGGCAATCTGCTGGGCGCAGTGCAAATCGATTATGACCGGCCTAACGCGGAGACGCTGCTGCATCTACGCGCCGGCAGCGTGGTCGTCGCCACGGGTGCTTATGAGACGCAGTTTCTCTTTGCCAACAACGATCTGCCGGGTGTGATGCTCTCGACCGCGGTGCTGCGGTTACTGCGTCGATACAAGATCGTCCCAGGCAAACGGGCGGTTCTGATCGGCGATGCAGACCGATGTCTTCAGAGCTGCAGGCCGACCTAGAGGCCGCAGGGATCGAAGTGGTGGCGAGTCTGCCGATCGGCTTCGTCGTCAGCGCCGTGGGAGACGATCATGTTCGCGGATTAGCAACCGAAACAGTTACCTATGACGCGGATCTGGTAGTGATGTGCGGTCCCCTGGTTCCCGACTTGGGCTTCCTCGCCGGAACCTCACTCCAGTCGGTGAGCCTGGTAGGAGCTGCCGCCGGAGAGAGCTTTACCAATCAAACCTATATCCCTCCGCCCTCCGCGCAATCCACGGACGCCATTGCCTGTCTTTGCATGGACGTTTCCGGCCATGAAGTGGCGGAGACCATCGCAAGCGGCATGGGTCACATCGAATTAATCAAACGCTTTACCAAGTTGGGCAAGAGCGCCTGCCAGGGCCGCATGTGCCAGATGGCCGCTGTGAGTCTCTGTTCGCAGATCAGCGGGCAAACCACCGCGCAGGTGGGAACGACCGTGGCCAGGCCTCCCGCTCCTCCGGTGACGCTCGGTGTGCTCGCCGGCATGAGGCATCATCCTGTACGCCGCACGCCGATGCACTATCAGCATGACCAGCTGGGGGCGGTATGGATGGACATGGGGGACTGGAAGCGGCCGCGCTACTACGACCCCTGCCAGTACGGGAAATCAAAAACACTGCGTCGAGCAGGAATATCGCGCGGTGCGCGAACGCGCCGGCATCATCGACGTCAGTACGCTGGGCAAGATCGAAGTGAAAGGCAGAGATGCCGGTCGCCTGCTCGACCTCGTCTTTACCCATAACTTCTCCACGCTGCCCGTCGGCCGTGTCCGCTACTCTGTGTTGTGCGATGAGCTGGGAACCATCGTGGACGACGGGACCATCTCGCGCATGGATGAGCAGCGCTACTTTCTAACCACCACTACCGGGAATGCGGACTTTGTGCAGCAATGGCTGGAATGGTGGGCCGCTGCGGGGGGTATGAAGGTCAACATCACCAACCTGACCGCCGGGCTCGCCTCCATGAACCTCGCCGGCCCGCTGGCACGCGGTGTGCTGGCTCAGCTTACCGATTGTGATCTATCCTCTTCGGCATTCCCGTACATGGACTGGCGGCAGGCAACCGTCGCCGGTGTGCCTGCCACCATGATGCGCATCGGCTTTGTGGGTGAGATGGGCTGGGAAATCGTGGTCGCAGCCGAGTATGGAAGCCATCTCTGGGAGCAAGTGCTGCACGCAGGCGCCTCGGTAAACCTGCTGCCCTTCGGCGTGGAGACGCAGCGCGTCCTGCGCCTGGAAAAGAAGCACATCATTGTCGGTGTGGATACCGATGCTCTCAGCAATCCCTACGAAGCAGGCATGGCTTGGGTGGCCAAACTGGATAAACCAGATTTCATCGGCCGCGCCGCCCTCGCGCGCATGAAGCAAAGCCCGCTCGAGCGCATGCTCGTAGGGTTTGAATTGGAGGGTGCCACCGTGCCTCCGGATGGTTCTCCAGTACTGGCCGACGGCAAACCAGTTGGATTGGCCACCAGTGTTCGCTTCTCCTGGGAGAAGAAGAAAGTGATCGGCATGGCGTGGGTGACGCCTGCGCAAGCGAAGCAGGGCACGCGCATTACTCTACGCTCCGATGCCGTCGACTACTCCGCATGTGTGGTTGACGAAGTCTTTTATGACCCAGCAGGTCGGCGGTTAAAGATGTGATGGATCGGCAATCGGCATTGCATCAGTGTCATCTCGAGGCTCACGCTCAACTCAAGACCTTCGCGGGTTGGCAGCTGCCTGCCTGGTATTCGGACCCGTCGAGCGAGCTCGGGCACGTCCGCTCCTCCGCGGGCATCTCCGATGTGAGTTACCTATCCAAGCTTGACCTCCGGGCTCCGGCCGCTGACTTCCCCCCGCCTGCCCGATTGTGGAAGCTTACCCCCGCGCACGCGCTGGTTACGTCTCCACTCCCCATTGCCTTCGCGGCCTCCTCATCTATCACCGACGTTACTTCCATCTACAGCGCAATTCTGCTGGCCGGTCCAAAGTCGCGGGAAGTGCTGCAGAAGCTAACCACGTTGAACGTGAGCGAAAAGGCTATGCCCGTAGGCGCCGCCCGCCAAACCCGGCTGGCGCACGTAAACGCCACTATCCTGCGCGGCAAAGGCTTTCTTATATTGAACACCCGCGACGTCGCAGAGTATGTGTGGCAGGGGTTGCTGCACGTAGGCGCGCACCCCTTCGGTATGGTTGCACAACAGAATTGGATGGGCAGTCATGAAGGTGCATAGCCTGCCCCCGGTCATGTGGGGCAGGCATACCCTCAAGCCTACCTACGACGTGGCCATCATCGGTGCCGGCGTGCATGGGCTCGCCGCGGCTTACTACCTGGGAAAGATCCACGGCATCCGTAAAGTGGCGTTGCTCGAGAAAGGCTATATCGGCTGCGGGAACAGCACCCGCAACACAGCTATCCTGCGCTCGAACTACCGTACCTATCCAGGGATCGCTTTCTACGATGCGTCGCTGCGCCTCTACGAAGGTCTCGCGAAGGAACTGGACTGGGAACTGGATTTCAACCAAAGTGGACATTTCACGCTGGCGCACACTGACTCCTCGATCACCGGTCTGCGCATACGCGCAGAAAACAACCGGCTGATGGGCGTTGACAGCCGGATGGTCGACCGGGACGAACTGCGGCGCATGGTGCCCGCGATGGATATGTCCGACCGGCCCCGATTCCCCATACTGGCGGCGCTCTACCACCCGCCGGGCGGGACCATCGGGCATGATGAGGTGGTGCAGGGCTACGGCCACGCCTGCGATGCCATGGGCATTGAGGTGCACCAGTTCACCGCGGTCACGGGGCTTGAAGTCGCCGGTCGCAAGGTCATCCGCATACAAACGACGAAGGGTGATTTATCCGCCGGTGCGATCCTGAATGCCACAGCCGGTTGGGCCACAACCATCTCCGATATGGCTGGCGTCCCGTTACCCATCGTGAGCCAGCCTCTCCAGGCCTGCGTCACCGAGCTGATCGAGCCATTTCTGGACTACGTGATCGTCTCCTCGAACCTGCATGTGTACGTGAGCCAGACGGCCAAAGGCGAGCTGGTGATTGGCTCCGAGGTCGATCCTTACCAGACTTACTGCACCCGATCCACCTTGCCCACGCTGGAGCAAATGGCGACCTATACGCTGGAGTTGTTTCCCCAGCTCCACGGTCTAAAGATTCTTCGCCAGTGGGCCGGGGTCTGTGACATGACGCCGGACTATGCTCCTATCATGGGAGCGGCCGGCGAACTGGACAACTTCTTTATGGATGTGGGCTGGGGCACCTGGGGCTTCAAGGCCGGCCCGATAGCTGGCAAGTGCCTGGCGGAAACAATTGCCACCGGCAAGGCCGCGACGCTGATGGAGCCGTTTTCGCCCAACCGCTTCGCCAGCGGCAAGCTGTTGGGAGAAAAAGCTGCGGCTGCGGTCTCGCAGTAAATTCAACCACGGAGGCACAGAGTTGACAGAAGATCTCAAGGCACTCGTAAAGCAAAAAGGCATTGAATACTTTCTCTGCTCTTTCGTCGAAATGAGCGGCATTCCCAAGGCCAAGCTCGTCCCTGCCAGCGCGCTGGAAGACATGGTGAGCGAAGGCGCCGGGTTTGCCGGCTTTGCCGCGGGAGACGTAGGGCAGGGACCGCATGACCCGGACCTGGTCTCTATCCCGGATATGCAAGCCATGATCGTGCTGCCCTGGCGAAAGAACATCGCCTGGGTTCCGGGGATGCTTCAGGTCGAGAACCAGCCTTCCAAATTCTGCCCGCGAAGAATCCTCGCTCGTCAACTGGATATTAGCCGCCAACGCGGTTACGAATTGATGGTGGGGGCGGAGCCGGAGTTCATGCTGCTGAAGCGCAACCAGGACGGCGCCTGCGTTCCCTGGGACGCAATGGATAACGCGGCCAAGCCCTGTTACGATATGCGCTCGCTGCACCGCAACCTGGACCTTCTGACCAAGCTATTAGGCTACATGCAGGAGCTGGGATGGGAGCCATACGCAGCCGACCACGAGGATGCCAACTGCCAATTTGAAATCAACTGGAAGTATGCCGAAGCGCTCACCAGCTGCGACCGCCAGATCTTTTTCAAATGGATGGTCAAGATCGTCGCCGAAGAGCATGGGCACCTGGCTACCTTTATGCCCAAGCCATTCGCCAACCTGACAGGCAATGGCTCGCATTGCCATCTAAGCCTCGCGGACCCTGGCAGCAAGAAGAACCTCTTCGACAGCAAGGACGATCCTCTCGGCCTCTCCCCAGAGGGCCGCTGGTTCATGGGCGGCATCCTGAAGCATGCGCCGGCACTCAGCGCGATCCTGGCGCCCGACGGTGAATAGCTACAAGCGCCTTATCCGCAGGGGACCGCGTTCCGGCGCCACCTGGGCCCCGGTCTACATCACCTATGGCAGCGCAAATCGGACGCAGATGATCCGCGTTCCCGGTCCAGGCCGCATTGAAAACCGCATGGTGGACGCCGCGGCAAATCCTTACCTCGCATGTGCGGCGATGCTCGCGGCCGGCTTGGATGGCATCGATCAACCGCATCGATCCCGGAGCGCCAAGCCATGACAACCTGTACGAAGTCCCATGGGGCGAGTTGCAAGCGAGAGGCATCGGCCATCTTCCGCCGACGCTGCAGGCGGCGGTCGAAGCTATGTCACAAGATGAGGTGGTGCGCAACTCGCTGGGCGCAGACTACGCGGATTACTACATCCAGGTGAAAACAGAAGAGTGGGAGAGCTATCACAACAGCGTCAGCCAGTGGGAGCTGGACCGCTACCTCAACGTCCATTGAAGCAATCAGTCCTCTCCCACGAAATGGTTGCGTTGTTTACCCTTTTGCTAGCTGCACCTGTTCGGCTGAGACCGGTTCCGTTTTCTCTTCGGGCGCCGGCCAGAAATACCGTTCCTTCTTGATCGCCTCAATGTAGGCGGCGCGCGCCTCGCGCACTGCCTGGCTCTCGGACACTTCTGCGATCGGCACGTCCCACCACGAGTGATAACCAGGCACGCGATCGTTGTAATCCGTCTCCACCACGACGACGGAGGTGCGATCCTGCTTCTTCGCTTCCGCCAAAGCCGCGCCCAACTGCTCGTAGGTGCGCGCGCTCACAGCATAAGCTCCCAGGCTGGCGGCGTTGGCGGCGAAATCGACCGGAATCACAGGACCCGTAAGCCCTTCCTCCCGATACCGATACTCGGTGCCAAATCCTCCACTGCCAACGGCACGGCTCAAACCACCAATGCTCGAGAATCCATGGTTGTCGAAGAGCACGATATTGAGTTTGATTTTTTCCTGCAGGCTGGTGACGATCTCCTGCGCCATCATGAGATACGAACCGTCCCCAACCAACACATACACTTCGCGGCTGGGATCCGCCATCTTGACTCCCAGTCCCCCCGCAACCTCATAACCCATGCAGGAGTAGCCGTAGTCCATGTGATATCCCTTAGGATCGCGAGTCCGCCAAAGCTTGTGCAGATCACCCGGCAGACTCCCCGCGGCGTTCACAATAATGTCGCGGGGTCCCAGTGTGGTGTTGAGCAACCCGACCACTTCGCCCTGGCTAAGCGGCGGACCATGCCTGCGCGCGTAGATCCGGTCGACTTCCTGGTCCCACGCGGTGCGTAGGCGGGCGATCTCACTTTGGTACGTTTGTGGAACCTGCCATGATGACAACGCACCGCCTAACTCTTCCAGTGTCTGCAAAGCATCCGCCGTCAGGGGCAGCGCGGCATGCTTGAACGCATCGAACTCGGCGACGTTGATATTCACAAACCGCACCGCAGGGTTCTGGAAAGCAGTCTTCGAAGCAGTAGTAAAGTCACTAAACCGTGTGCCGATGGCAATAACCAAATCCGCGTCCGCAGCCAATTGATTTGCGGCGGAAGTCCCGGTAACACCCATAGCGCCGACCGATTGCGGATGATCCGCGTGCAGAGAGCCTTTGCCCCCGTGGGTCTCGGCCACGGGAATTCCGGTTTTGCTGACGAAGTCGGATAGTACGCCCGTTGCTTCGGAATAGATGACGCCGCCGCCGGCGATGATCAGCGGCCGTTGCGAAGAACGTATCCACTCGCCGGCTTGTTTGAGCAATCCACTATCCGCACGTGAGCGAGCGATGGTCCAAACGCGATGCTCGAAGAACTCCTCCGGGTAGTCATAGGCCTCGGTCTGCACGTCCTGCGGCAGAGCCAGAGTCACGGCGCCCGTCTCTGCCGGCGAGGTCAGTACACGCATCGCCTCCGGCAGGGCAGTGAGAATCTGCTCCGGCCGCTGGATGCGGTCCCAGTAGCGAGAGACCGGACGGAAACAGTCATTCACGGAGACATCCTGGCTGGCATTCGACTCCAGTTGCTGCAACACAGGCGCAACATTGCGTCGGGCAAAGATGTCGCCCGGCAACAGCAGGACAGGGATCCGGTTGATCGTAGCCAGGGCAGCGCCCGTGACCATGTTGGTCGCCCCGGGTCCGATCGACGAAGTGCAGACCAGGGTGCGCAGGCGATTGCTCATCTTGGCAAAACCTGTGGCCGCGTGAACCATGGCCTGCTCGTTGCGGAACAGGTAGTAAGGAAAGTCAGGGTTCTGCTGCAGGGCTTGTCCGATGCCGGCCACATTGCCGTGGCCAAAAATCCCCAGGCATCCGCCAAAAAACGTTTGCTCGCGGCCGTCACGTGCGACGGATTGGGACTTGAGAAACTGAATAATGGCTTGTGCCATGGTCAGTCTGCGCGTCATGTTTTCCCCCTTATCGGATCTCCCTCTGGAGACCGGATTTTCCTGTAGGCTGCACTGGACGCGAACGCGTATGCGGCTGTCTTTGAGAAAGGCCGCATGAGGTTCGACAACGTCACCGGACTTTACAGGAAAATCCGGAGGCCGCTACCATCCTACTGCACAATAACCGCTTAGCCAATTTTCCTAACGGTGTAGACCGGATAACTGCACCGACGCGGCCGTTCCGTCAAGCATGGCCGCAATAACGGACCTCGCCAGAGCAAAGTATTAGGAAAACTGCTTCAGCCAACCGCTCTACCCCCGAAGTGCCTGGTCCAGGTCGGCGATAATATCCTCCGCGCCTTCCAGCCCGACTGAGAACCGGAGCAGCGACTCCGGCGAGCGTGAAAAGACGCCTTCGATCGAAGCGCGATGTTCGATCAGGCTATGGGTTCCCCCCAGGCTTGTGGCGCGCACGATCAGCTTCAGCCGTGAAGCGAAGGCAAAGGCCTCCTCCCGGCCGCCATGCACCTCGAAGGAGAGCATTCCCCCAAAATCCCGCATCTGTCGGCTGGCGATCTCGTGCCCCGGATCGTTGGGCAGGCCAGGATAGTGGACAACCGAAACGCCCGGGTGGGTGGAAAGGAATTCCGCAACCCGGCGGGCATTCTCGCAATGCAGGCGCACGCGGGGAACCAGCGTCTGCAGCCCACGCAGAATGAGCCAGCAGTCAAAAGGAGAGAGCACCGCGCCCCCGACCCGCTGGAACTCCTTGATGCGGGTTGCCATATCCGATTTCTGCCCGAAGATCACCGCTCCGCCCAGGACATCGCTATGTCCGGAAAGATATTTGGTCAGGGCATGGATAACCAAATCCGCGCCCAGTTCGAGCGGGCGTTGCAGCACTGGAGTGGCGAAAGTATTTTCACAGGCAAGCGGCACCTTCAGGCTGCGCGCCAACTCAGCCACGGGGCGTATGTCGACCACTTCAACCAGGGGATTGGTCGGGGTCTCCAGCCAGAACAGCTTGGTCTCCGGCCGGCAGGCGTTGCGGATCTCCTCGATATTCCGCATGTCCACGAATGAATGCTTCAAGCCCCACCGGGAGAAGAGTCCGGTGACGAGTTCTCGAACGCCGAAGTATAAATCCCGGTGGAGAACCACATGGTCTCCCGGCGCCAGGGCCTGAAATACGGCCAGGCTCGCCGCCATGCCTGTGCTGAAGCAAACCGCCTCGACGCCCCCCTCGAGATCGGCCAGGCACTCTTCCAGCGACTTCCGATTGGGATTGTCAATCCGGCTATAGAAAAAATGCCTGGAGAATCCGCCATCAGGATCGCGTTCAAAAGTGGTGGAGGTGTAGAGAGGCGCAGTGACCGCGCCGGTGGCGGGGTCCACATGACGCCCGGAATGGATGCTTAGGGTTTGAAGCTGCTGGCTCGGATCCGGCTTCGTTGTCATACCCAGAGTTTATTATGTGGGAAGCCATCACGACCGCTGCAGCAAATCGGATGCTTATCCCTTAGACAACTATCCGCGCCTTTCCAGTATCTGAAGGGATACTGCTGCTTTCCCCCGCAAGTCTTCCGCACATGGAGTGTAGTTGGATGCCCAAGCTGTCGGTCGTGGCAATACCTGTGCGGGATGAGGCCGAGCGGATTGGCCGCTGCCTGGCTGCGCTTTCGCGTCAGTCCGTTCCAGCGGACCACATCGTTCTGCTATTAAACAACTGCACGGATCGCACAGCAGAGGTCGTTAGGCAATTACCCACGGCACATCATCAGCTCCACATCATCGAATGCAACCTCGATGAGTCCTTTGCCGGTGCCGGCTTTGCGCGGGCACTGGCGATGAAACACGCCACTTCACTGGTGTGCAACGAGAGAAGCTGTGATTCTAACTACCGATGCGGATGCCGAGGTGGCGGAGAACTGGATTGAAGCAAATTTGCGAGCCATCGAGCAAGGCGCGGATGCAGTTTGCGGCATGGCGGTCATCGACCCGCTCGAGGCTCTGCTCATCCCGCGACATTTGCATGAAGATGATGCTCGCGAGGTGGCCTATGGACGGCTCCTGGACGAAATCGCATCGCTCGTCCTACCGGACCCCGCGGACCCGTGGCCTCGGCACACGGAAGATTCAGGCGCCAGCATCGCAATTCGAGCCTCGATGCTCCGCCGTGTTGGCGGTATGCCCTGCCTGCATTCGGGAGAAGACCGCGCAGTGATTGCAAGGCTTCGCTTGATCGATGCTCGGGTGCGGCACGATCCCAAAATCAGCGTCGTCGTTTCGGGACGCATCCAAGGGCGAGCTCAAGGAGGCATGGCCGATACAATTCGCAGGCGAATCGTGAAACAGGACGAATTCGCAGATGACCGGGTCGAGCCGGCCTGGGCTGCTTTCTACCGCATCCGGATGAAACGCCGGTTCAGTCTTTTATGGCACGAGCCAACCGACGTGCGGGTCTATCGATTAGCAAGGCTTCTCGCGCTCGCGCCGAACGTGCTCATGGAGGCGGTAAGCACTCCCTACTTCGGCCTGGCATGGTCCCGGATCGAACGGGCCTCTTCGATTTTGTCGCAACGCCGAGTTCGTTTTGCGGATCTGCCTCGTGAAATGGCAACTGCACGAGGCATCTATAGCCGGTTGTCGACTCAATATGCTGCGGAGCTTGCAGCGGCTTAACCCTGAGGTTTATTGGATGAACGTCGTCGAAACACAACTATCGGAAAGAACGGCGCAGCTCTTCGCTACCATCACTGCGCTGGTGCCAGCATTAGCTAAAGAGGCAGCAAGCTCCGACAGCGCAGCTAGTTTCCCCTTCGCCGCCGTAGCAAGGCTGCGAGAGACCGGCTTGTTGATGGCGCCGGTTCCGGTGGAGTTCGGTGGATTTGGCCTGCATGGTCATGGCGATTTGCCAGCCCTATCCCAGTTACTTCACTTGTTAGGGTATGCCGACCTTTCACTTGGCCGAATTTTTGAAGCGCATGTTAACGCGCTTGAGCTTATACGACATTATGGAACACTCCGCCAGATGGAAGCTGCAGCACTGGCGGCGCAAGCAGGGAACCTCTTCGCGCTCTGGGTGACCGACCCCGCTAAACAGGGGCTGCACTTGTCCCGAGACTTTACGTTGACGGGAGAAAAATGGTTTTGTTCGGCTGCAGGCGCAGCGAAACAAGCGCTCATTACTGCTCAGACCGAAGCCGGCAGCCAGATGGTGTTGGTGTCGATTACCCCGCACACCGAAGTAACAGACAGAGGTGTAAAGCTTGCCGGCATGCGAGCCGCCGCAACCGGAAGTGTCAATTTTACTGGCGTCGTGGTCAATGAAGAAGCGCTGATCGGAGAGCCAGGTGACTATCTTCGGGAGCCGGTATTCTCTACTGGAGCCTGGCGCAGCTCGGCGGTTGCACTGGGTGGCCTGGCTGCGCTGATCGATACGGCAAAAGATGAGTTGTGCTCCCGAGGCCGTGCGGATAACCCATTTCAACGAATGCGTTATGGGCAGAGCGCTATTGCCCATGAGACCGGTCGCCTTTGGATGTTGGAAGTGGTCAAGCGAATCGATGCTGCGACAGGCGCCGGCGGCGAGGCAGTAGCGTACGTTAACCTGGCGCGCACTGCGGTAGAAGCCGCATGCCTCGACGCCCTGCGCCACATCCAGCGCAGCCTCGGCCTCTCAGCATTCATGCAAGGCAGCAAAGCCGAGCGAATTGCCCGAGATCTCGCGACCTATCTGCGCCAGCCGGCGCCCGATGAGGCGCTAGTCGAGGCGGCCGGATATTTTATCCATCATGGTGCGCAAAACTTATGACTTCAAACGAAGTGATCGTTGCCATGCAGCACCTGCCGGAAGCGGAGATCGACACCATACTAGGCGGAGATAGGCCGTTGATTCTTGCGCCCCACGCGGACGATGAGAGTCTCGGCTGCGGCGGCCTTATCGCCGCGTGTTGCGAACGCGGGCAACAGCCCGTCGTAGCTATCCTTACCGATGGCGCAGCATCCCATCCGGGGTCCAAGCGATATCCGCCGGCGCGCATGCGGCAACTTCGCGCGCAAGAAGCGCTGCAGGCAGTGGCAACGTTAGGACTGTCATCGGAGAACCTGCTGTTCTTCAACTATCCCGACACCGCGTTGCCGAGCAGTCACGCGGTAAGTGAACAGGTGGCCATGCTGGCTCGAGATCGGGGCTGCAGAGTGATGCTCGCTCCCTGGCTTCATGACCCGCACTGCGATCACGAAGCAGCGGCGATTCTGGCGCGAGCCGCCGCGCGGCGCGCTCGATGCCGGTTGTTGTCCTATCCGGTATGGGGCTGGCTCCTGCCCCCCGATCATCCGCTCCCGGTGAAGCGAGTGGCCGGTTACAGGCTGCCCATTGCCGCGCATCTGCAGGTAAAGCGAAGCGCCGTTGCCGCGCATGCCTCGCAATACTCCACGTTGATCGACGATTCGCCTCAAGGATTTCGCTTGCCGCCAGAACTTCTTTCCATCTTCGAGCGCCCCTACGAAGTATTCCTCGCCTATGAATAAGACATCACGCCCAGCGAAGCATTTTGAACGTCTCTACCGCGCCAACCCTGATCCCTGGGACCTTGGGACCAGCCTCTACGAGCAGCAGAAGTATGCAGCGACCCTGTCAGCACTGGGTACCGGGCATTTCCAGTCTGCGTTAGAGGTCGGTTGCTCAATTGGCATTCTCACCAGCCGGCTGGCTTCGCGGTGCGACCGCCTGCTTGCCCTGGATTTCGCCCCTTCTGCGGTAAAAGCAGCGCGTGCCCGTTGTGCCCCTTACCCGGGGGTGAGGATCGAACAGATGCAGGTACCCCGGCAGTGGCCCGAAGGCTCCTTTGACTTGATTCTTTTTTCTGAGGTTTTGTACTTCCTCGATGAAAGCGATTTGATGGAAACCTGCGCCCTTGCTCTGGGTTCTCTGCTGCCCGGGGGGCAGGTACTTCTGGTCAACTACACCGAAGAGACAGATGACCCGCTCAGCGGGGATACAGCAGCCTCTTTCTTTATCAAAGCCGCGGCTCCAACCTTGCAACCTATCTATCAAACCCGTCAGCCGCATTACCGGCTCGACCTGCTCGGGTTCCGGAGCTAGCCGCTTCCTTGCGGCCCAGCATCCTATCTAGGAAGGAAGGGGGAGGAATCATGCCGGAAAAGGAAGTAGTCGATCGGGCAGAAGAAGACCTACGGGAAGGGAAGTCGCCGTCTACGGCCGCGGGAGAATTCGTCCACGAAGAGATAGAACACGTGCGGGAAGGGAAGCATGGCGCACGTTCCCCCCAACAGGCGATAGCGATCGGCTTGAGCAAAGCTCGCCGGGCTGGTATCCCGCTTGCTCCTCCCAAGGCCGGGAAGACCAAAGATGCCACGCGAAAGAGCGCGGAACGGGATTACCGCAAGGGTCAATCCGGAAGCACAAAGAAGGTATCGGCTAAGCGGTCGCGCGCGACCGAGGGCGCACTGAAAAAAGAGCCTCGCTCGACGGCTTCCCACAAAGCGCTTTCAGCACACGCCAAAAAAGCTGCAAGGGCGCGCTAAGGATTTTGCAGCGGACGGTCTCGCCGCGGCCGAGTCTACCCCGGTACGACTTCCCTCAATGGTGTGACATATCCGTCGTGCGCCGCCAGATGGTCACCCATTCCGGAGCACCTCCCCGGGGCCTCGTGGCAGCTAACTGCGCCGGCCATCCACGTAGCGGTTGTACATGCACAAAGCAGAGGCGATGAGAACCGTATTG
Source organism: uncultured Acidobacteriaceae bacterium (assembly GCA_963815175.1). GTDB lineage: Bacteria > Acidobacteriota > Terriglobia > Terriglobales > Acidobacteriaceae > PALSA-350. The sequence goes on along the minus strand of CAWFGM010000043.1, from coordinate 110,030 downwards.
TGGCTCTCAAGAGCGGTAGTGCCGCGGCGGCGAGCATTCTTTCGGCGGTGACGTTCATGCTTGCAACTTGGATGAGATATCGGCTTGCGCTCCTCAGGAGTAAGCGAGTTAGGCCCGTACAACAGGATCTCGACCCAATTCATTGAGGGGTTTCGCGGTTTCCGGCCGGGAAGCCATAGCGCCGCGAATTCCGGAAAGACCTTTGCGTAGTTGAATGTGAGCCAAGAGCATGGCTAAAGCGCCGAACGCAAGACCGGTCCGGCAACGCCGCGCAAATCTTCGGGCAAGGTGGAGATCGGCGCCGTAGGCCCGGCACCATGCTTAGCGGGTGGAGGCAACTTGAGACTGGCGCGCCCGAGCGAGTTGAGCATGCAGTAAATCGAAAACACCTTGCATGCCGAATCCGGTTTTGGCGGACACTTCAAAGACCTGCATTCCAGGACGAACGCTCTCTATGTTATGGCGAGCCGCGGGAAGATCAAACTCCGCTGCCTCAGCCAGGTCCATCTTGGTAATAATCGCCACGTCAGAGCTATTGAAGATGGTGGGATATTTGAGCGGTTTGTCTTCACCCTCGGTGGCCGAGAGCAGGACAAATCGCAGCTCTTCTCCAAGGTCGTAGCTGGAGGGGCAAACCAGGTTTCCCACGTTCTCGATGAAGAGAAAATCGATTCGGTCCAGATGCCACGAGTCAAGCGCTTTGTCTACCATTTGCGCATCCAGATGGCAGACTGTTCCGGTGTTGATCTGTCGTACATTCGGCGTCGCGCGCCGAAGCCGTGCGGCATCGTTTTCTGTGGCCAAATCCCCCACCAGGGCCGCCACACGAGAATCCCGGCCCAGCCCCGCGAGCAACTTCTCCAGAAACGCCGTCTTTCCCGAGCCTGGGCTTGAGACCAGGCCTACAACGCAGGTGCCTTCTCTGCGAAAGCGCTCGCGCAGGTCGCGGGCAAGTAGATCGTTCTGCTTGAGAACCTTGGCCCTCACTTCCACCATGCGCGTGTTCATGCCGCAATCTCCAACGAGGCAACTTCGATCTCGCGGCCAGAGACGATCTTCTGCCCTGGGCTCCCGCAGTCCGGGCAACTAAGCTCATAGAGCGACGGAGGGACCCGGTCTTTCTGACATCTATCACAGTAAATAACCAGTGGAATGGTCTCGATCACCAGCCGCGATCCCTCCAGCAACGAGCCTTCACAGGCAAGCTCGTAGGCGAAGAGCAGAGCCTCTTTATCCACTCCGGAGAAGGCCCCTAGCTTCAGATGAACCACCTCGACATCCAGCCCACCGCGGTTCTCCGACTCCTCGGTGATCTGATCGATCATGCTAATGGCGATCGAGAGTTCGTGCATGTCCCCTCCTGGCAGGCTACAGAAAAGCTCACGTTTCTGAGGGCCACGGCCTTCAGCTCATACCTAAATGCTCTCGCTTTTCTGAAGGGCACCGCCTTCAGGCCGTACGAAAATGCTTTGAAGCAATCCGGCTTTGGCCGCTGAGGCACGACTTTCCCCAATCGGTACTTTTCCGCAGCCGGTTAGTGCTACATCGAACGGATCTTTAGGTAGCGGCGCAGGTCCGGAGCGACCGTAACCGCCAGACCGATGAGTACCAAGCCGAGTGCACCTAGGACGAGTTTTGCATTCATGTTGTCACCTCTCTGATTTCTGTCACTACACTAAGCTCACTTGCTTGGCCGTAGCAATGCGGGCGGCTAACTCCAGCGCCATATTTGCCGCCTCTTCCACCGCCGCCTGCACCGGCGATGATAAACCCATACGCCCTTCCAACTCATCGCCGAAGTCCTGCGGCTCACAGCCCACCACCAACACTTGGGCGGAAATCGTGCCTTGCGAAGCAGCGAGGTGCAATACCCGCACTGGATCCATGCCGTGCGGATTGATCTCCGTCTGCGCCGTTGCTCCCCCGGACAAAGCCGCCAGATCCGGTTCCAACACGTAGAGCGTGCCCGCCGCTTCACCGCGCGGCAGGGCATCCACAATGATGACCGCGTCCCAGGGATCGAGCAGAGCGTACGCCAGGTCGAAACCCCGAATCCCGAAATCCTTCACCACAACGCTCTCGGGTAATGGCCGCTTGCTGAGCGCAAGCGCCACCTCAACCCCGAACCCGTCATCCCCAAGGAAGATATTGCCCACGCCCGCAATCAGAACCCTCGCCGTCATGTGGGCTCTCCTTTCAGTACAGGCTCGATCTCATCGGGAGAGAAGAAGAACCGGTGTCCGGGCTGGCGCATCATGCCGAACTCCCGGCCCGGGTCGTCGTCCAGCACCAAGCCCAGCTGAACATGGTCTTCGAAGTCCTGCTCAATTGCTTCGATGACCGCGATCTTTCCCGCCAGGGCCATGTCGAAAATATCGGCTTTCTTCTTCGGACATATACGCACCCGGTCGCCCACACGCAGCTCGATACCAAAGACCCGCACGCTCTCAGGCGGTGCTGCAATTTCCTCAAAAGGATTCCAATCCCCGTTCATCGTGTATCGCCTCGAATTTCTCGCAACCCACGGATCACACCGTGGGCTTTCAGTAACGAGTCCGAGGTGAGAGCTTCCGTGCGTTCCAGAATCTTGCGCGCGCGGGGATCACCATTCCGCATTTCTTCCTTTTCGGCGTCGGTGAGCGTGAGCACGCGCAGCGTCAGCATCTCGTCCATTTCCGTCCCATCAAAGAAGTCGCCTTCGCTCTCCGGTGCGATCTGCGGATAGTCGTACAAGATGATGGGTGAGCAGAACATCATGCCGCGATCAGGCTCCTCGCCCACTAACACCGGGAAAACCCCGGTATTGCAACAGGCCGCGACCGCTTCGCGATAGGCCGGGCCCGGATCAAGCAGGGAGACAAACTCGCCGCCATTGATACCTAGCAACAGGTGCGCGGAGACAAACGATGAGGGAAGTGCCTCCTCTCGTTTCGCTCCGGCGCCGCTTGGCAACGGGCTCACGTTCTGCACCTCGAGGCGGACCTTGCACACGCCATCCTGAACCAACTCCGCGCCGATCGTCAGCTCGATCCGCAGTCCGGCTGTTTCCATTCCAATTGTCAGCGACGCCGGAGAAACAACGAGGTCGCCGATTCGCAGGCCCGCATGCTCTGAAGTACGTTCGACCGCTTGATCCCACGCCAACGAGGGGTCCGTGAGCTCATCCGTATGCTGCGTCGGGACAAGTTGCAGAAAGCTGATTCTGACATCAAGGCTAGCCTTGGCGTCCGCGACCGCGACACACTCCGCAACCAGGCGGAAGGGTTCCTGGGGACGCTGCGCCTCCGCATAAACCCGTGGGTAGAGAGTTCCAAAATTCCATCGCTGCCGGTTCTTGATCGCGGTTGGCCGATAGGGATAGAGAATATATCCCTCGTAGAGAATCGCCGCCGCAATCTTTTCCGCGCCTTCGAAGTTCACGCCTTAACCTCTTCATTCGCTTCGGCTGCCAGCGCCCGGCTTATGGCCTGCTCCCACGTCGGAATACCGTGACGCACCTTGTACTGGTAGAGCTGTTCGAACACGTCCCGCCGCAAGCAGAGCCACGATGTATTTGGATAGTGCATCTCCATCATCTCTTTCCACGTGGAGATCGGTAGCCTGTAATTGGCCTCGCGATCCCATGGCACTTGGGCGACCTGAAGCGAGCCATCCTCGCCCTGGTAAAAGACCGTGCCGCTGAACATCACGCATACTGGAATCTCGCCCGTCTCCAGCGCGTGAAAGTACTTGGTCGCTGCGACATTGAAGTCAAATGTGCAGGGAAGCTGCAAGTCCACCAGCACATTGTCGGTAAATCCCGGAACAGCCACTGTGGCATTCATCCATAGCAGCGGTCGTACCGTACGGCTCCATCGCTCGGGTGTGCCAAAAAGGTCAAGAAGCTTCTCCTGCTCCTGGGGAACGTAGCGCCTTTTTGACGGCTCGATCTGCACCTGGCAGCGCAGAGTAAGCGTGTGGATCGCCTCGGACGCCGGCAGGTTCGTGATGCGCAGCTTCAACGCAATCAGCGGAGCGGCTGCATGTGGCACCGCCTCGGCAGCTTCGATCTTGAAATGCAACTCAGGCATGTACGGATTCCTTTACTTCAACGCTTCGCGTCTTCAAGCCGGCGAAGAATTGGTGGATTTCCTTCCACACCTCAGTACCCCCGGAGAGACCACGCCAATGCATGCGGATCAAGCCCACCAGCCGGTAGCACTCATCGATAGGCGCGATGTAGTACTGTGCCGGTGTACCAACCCGGTTGACCAGAAAGGTCTCGACATCCGGCTCCATCTTCTGCAAAGCAGGATGTTCCCCAGCAATCTCCGACCAGGATTCGAGGCTCAGCAGCGATTCGATCGCGCCAGCAGGGCTGGGATACATCGCCATCACTTTCCCCGCTGCGCTATCGCGGTAGAAGAAGGCGAGGCTGATAGGGATCATCAGCGACTCCCATTGCAGGTCAGGCATTTGGAAATCAGTGAGCGCACGAATCCGCCGCGGGACGCGGAGGAAGTGCGCGCCCTCCTGTCCGCAGAAGAGAACGGCGCAGCCATCGCAGGAGCACAAAATCTCACGCTTCTTGGGATCCAGCAGATGCTGGTGAACAGGCCCCAGCGCTGCGCTGCAAAGCTCACAGCGTTCCGCCGTGGGCGCCTTGCGGGCTGCTATCTGCCTAAGAAAAGGAAGTGTTCCTGGTGCCATTCCCGTCCCGTCCAATCACGCGCCGCTTTAGGGCCTTCAGGCCGTCCGCAAATGCGCCAAAACTAACCCGGCTCTAGCCGTCGAGGGCACAGCTTTCCCCTGAGCGGCACCTTCCCAAGATATCTACGCAGGCGGCATATGAGGCATGCTCGGGTGTATCGGCTTGCGCGTCTCCACATTGATACCCGTCGCATCGTCTTCAAGCCGATCGATCGGCTTGCGAAGTGGCGTCTCCGAAACGGAAGGTCTAACCCGAGCTATCTCTTGATGCACCATCGCGTCGCTCCTTATTTCAGCACGACAAGGTTGGAAGTGTGAGAGGCCTCAGCCGGAGCATTCTCCGCGACAATCTCAAGTATGTCGGGAGCCGCTTCGTAGAGCGCTTCTTCCACGGCGTTCTTCAGGGTGAGGGAAGAGGAGGGACAACTACCGCAGGTACCGTGCAATTTAAGTCGGACGATCCCGTCGCGCACGCTGACCAGCTCGCAGTCTCCGCCATGAGACTTAAGATAAGGCCGAACCGCCTCGAGGCCGCGGACAACTCTGGTCTCAATGTCATCAGGATGGAGGGAATGGAGCAGGAACATGCCGGCGACGAGATTGTCCTCCAGGGCCGCGCTGAGCACGCGCTCGCCCTCCGCCGTTTCCACGCACCTGTCGATTAGCCGCTGCAACGCGGCGCCGTGCAGCTCAACCACGGACTGCACCAGCTCCAGCGCGGCCGCCCGAACCTCCGGGTCGCCCGCCTGATCGAGTTTGGCTGCGAGTTTCTCTACGTGTTCGCTTTGCGCGCGGAACTCTCCCCGCCGCGGTGCGGCCATCGGTTGCTCAGCGCTGGCCGCCATTATTCGGGCCCCGCCGCCCCGAACATGGGTGAGTGTTTCACTTCGATCACTTTGCCGTCCCCGACGTACATGTGTACTCCACAGGGCAGGCATGGGTCAAAGCTACGAACGGTCCGCATGATGTCGATGCCTTTAAAGTTCTCCGGACCATTGTCTTCGAAGATAGGTGTGTTCTGTACTGCGTCTTCGTAAGGACCAGGGGTTCCGTAGACATCGCGCGGGTTCGCGTTCCATGGGGTGGGCGGATAAGGATGGTAATTGGCAATCTTGCCTTCGCGGATAACGACGTGATGAGAGAGTACTCCGCGCACCGCTTCGTGGAAGCCGCAGCCGATAGCTTCCTCAGGCACCTTGAAGTCAGACCACGTCGACGTGCGGCCAGCATTCAACTCGCCCAGCGCCTTTTCAACAAAGTAGAGCGCCGTCGCTGCTGCATAAGCCTGGAAGTAGGTACGAGCCCGATCCCGCTCCAGCGTGTTGCTCCACTGCGGAATCTTCCACTCGAATTGCGTTTCAGGAAGCAGTGCCGTCTTAGGAAGATTGATCTGGACGCTGTGACCGGTAGCCTTCACGTAGCCGATATCGACCAATCCGGAAAGAGCCGTGGACCACAGCCGCGCAATCGGCCCGCCGCCGGTATCGAGCGCCAAGTGATCTCCAGTGCGCTGGTCGTACCACCGCGGTGACATAACCCAGGTGTAGTTCCCCCCGAAATCGCGCTTCTGCGGACGGGGAAGCGTTGTTTGGTTCCACGGATGATGCTTGTCCACCGGATTACCCAGCGGATCCCTGGCGACGAAGGTCTCTGAACCCTGCCAATCGTCATAGTAGGAGCTGCCGAGCAGAATCCTGATATTCAGGTTGATGTCGACCAGGCTGTTAGTGACCAACTTTCCGTCCACCACCACGCCGGGCGTTACGTACATCTTCCGCCCCCACTCCGCCATGTTCTTGTAGGTGTAGTCGCAGCTGTCCGGATCGTTATACGATCCCCAACACGCCAAGTAAGGTGCGGCGCAAGCCGACCTTCTCGTACCCGGGCATCGCTTCATAGAAGAAGTTGAAAAGGTCGTCGTGCAGAGGCACCACCCTCTTCATGAACTCGACATACTTCATCAGGCGAACCAGGTAGTCGGTGAATAGTTGGATGGTGGCCACGGTGCCCACTCCGCCGGGGTACAGCGTGGAAGGATGCACGTGGCGGCCTTCCATCAGGCAGAACATCTCGCGCGTCATGCGGCTCATGGCCAGCGTCTCGCGATAGAACGAGCCGGTAAAGGGATTGAGCGCGGTCATGATGTCGGCAATCGTGCGAAAGCCGTGTTTGTCTCCGTTCGGGCAAGCCGTCGACTGAGCTTTGGACCAGACTCCGGGATTGGTCTCCTTCACCATCTGCTCGCAAAAGTCCACGCCCACCAGATTGTCCTGGAAGATGTTGTGATCGAACATGTACTCGGCGGCTTCGCCCAGGTTGATGATCCACTCAGCCAGGGGTGGCGGTTTGACGCCAAACGCCATGTTCTGCGCATACACCGCGCAGGTGGCATGGTTGTCGCCACAGATGCCGCAGATGCGGCTAGTAATGAAGTGGGCATCGCGCGGATCTTTGCCCTTCATGAAAATGCTGTACCCGCGAAAGATCGAGGATGTGCTGTGGCACTCCGCGACTTCCCGGTTGGCGAAGTCGATCTTGGTGAAGATGCCGAGGCTGCCCACGATCCGTGTAATCGGATCCCAATTCATTTCGACCAGGTTGCGCTTCTTCTTATCGACCTCAGAGATTGTCTCGGGATAAGTCGCCATGGGTTTTCCTTTTTTGGGTTAAATTTTTCCGTTTTGAGCGAAGCGCCGTTTTAGTAAGTCGTGGGCCGGTAGCCGGTGGTCAGTTGCGGCCTGGGATGCCGCCATTTCGGTTCCTTGTTCACCGTCGTGTTGGTGATACCGCGCATCGTGCGGATGAAACGCCCGTACGTGCCAATGAGAGTCGATGAAAGTTTGGCTCCCGGAGGTTCGTCCATGAAGGGCATGAACTTATCCGGGAATCCGGGCATGGTGCATCCGATGCAGATGCCGCCCACATTCGGGCAGCCGCCAATGCCGCGCATCCATCCCCGCTTGGTTACATTGCAGTCGACCACTGGTCCCCAGCAGCCAAGCTTTACCAGGCACTTCGACGATCCGTAGTGCGTGGCAAAGTCGCCCTGCTCGTAATACGAGCCGCGATCGCAACCCTCGTGCACCGTCTTGCCGAAGAGCCACGTGGGCCGCAGTTGCTGGTCCAGCGGGATCATAGGCGCCAGCCCCGCCACTTGGTACAGCAGGTAGAGAACGGTTTCCATGAAATTATCCGGCTGCACCGGGCAGCCTGGTACATTCACAATCGGCAACCCGGCCTTGGAACGCCAGTCCCATCCCAGGTAGTCGGCCAGCCCCATGGCGCCGGTCGGGTTTCCTGCCATGGCGTGAATGCCGCCGTACGTGGCGCACGTCCCTGCGCCGATAATGGCCAGCGCCTTGGGCGCCAGGCGATCGATCCACTCGCAGGTAGTAATCGGCTGGCCGGTATCCGGGTTGGTGCCCATCGCCGCCCAGTAACCCTCTTTCTTGATCTTCTCGTTGGGAATGGAGCCTTCGACGACCAGCACGAAGGGATCCAACAGACCCTTCTCTGCCTCGTAAAAAAACTTCATGAATTCATCGCCGTTCTCATAGGCGAGAACAGGGTTGTGCAGATGAACCTTGGGCAAACCTGGTATCGCACCCAACAGAACGTCTTCGATGCTTGGCTGTTCCGCCGCGGTGACGGAGACACTATCGCCGTCGCAACTGAGACCAGCTGTGATCCAGAGAATGTGAACATCAGAGACGGCGGGAGCTTTGGTGATGCTGCTTACCTTTTCAGCCATGAAATTCTCCTTCAGCCGTAGGATTACGAAGACGATGCGCAGCGCTCGGAAGTACTAGCGAAGCCCACATAGATGGACGTGCGAAACACTCATACGTTGTGATGTTGATGCGGTAAATCGGGTTGGTAGAAGCAGGGCAAGCCTGTCACCGGGGAGCGACATTTCACGCCACACTTCCTGTGAAATCGCCGACCGCTGAAAATTACGCCCAGTCAGCATCACTGTCAAACGCGCGCAATTCACGCGCTGAAGCTAATGTTCATCCGATGACTGACTATCGGGATTTCCCTGATTTCCATTAGCAGGAATCCCGATAGCCGTTGTGGGAAGAATTAACAGATGCGAGGCAACTGCTCACCGAACATCACATCCAGCACGCGCGTTCCGCCGATCTGCGTCTTCATCAGCACCATGCCTGGGTGTTCGGCGACGACCTCTCCGATGATGGCGGCGTCGCGGCCCAAGCTCGTGCTGTTGCATCTGCCCAAGCACGGCTTGCGCCATCTCCGGTGCAACGATCGCCAGCAGCTTTCCCTCGTTGGCGACGTAGAGCGGGATCCAGCCCCAGCACTTCGCACGCACCCTTGACCGAATCGCGCACAGGAATCGATTGTTCTCGCAAAAACATTCCCACGCCGGCGCGCTTGGCGATTTCGTTCAACGTGGTGGCTGCGCCGCCGCGCGTGGGATCGCGCAGACAATGGATGAACTCCGGCCCGCCTGCGGTTGGAGTGCTGAGCATGGCCTGCCACCAGCCCGTTGAGCGAGGCACAATCGCTCGCGATAGCGCCTTCAAATTCAAGGTTTTCCCGCTGCGACATGATGGCCATTCCGTGGTCGCCGATATAACCACTCAGAATGATCTGGTCGCCCGGCCGGGCGCGGTCTGCCGAGATATTCACGCCGCTCTCGATCACGCCGATGCCGGTGGTGGTAATGAATATCTGGTCGCCCTTGCCGCGATTCACCACCTTGGTATCGCCGGTCACAAACTCTACCCCGGCCTCCGCGGCCGCCGCACGCATGGATTCCACCACACGCCGCAGATCGTCGACGGCCAGGCCTTCCTCGAGGATGAAGGCGGCGGAAAGATAGAGCGGGCGCGCGCCGCTCATCGCCAGATCGTTCACCGTCCCGTGCACGGCCAGCCGCCCGATGTCGCCGCCAGGAAAAAATATCGGGGTGACCACAAAGGAGTCCGTAGTAAAAGCCAGGCGAGCGCCGCCGATCGTAACCACTGCCTGGTCGTCGAGCTTGTCCAGAACAGGATTTTGGAATGCAGGCAAAAAGATCTGGTCGATCAGATCGGCCGTAAGCTTGCCGCCGCTGCCATGCCCCAGCACGATCTGCGGATGCTGAAAGATAGGCAAGGGACAAGACCCAAATCCGGCTGTCACCGGTTGGCTTTTCTTCGTCCTTGCAGATACCTGAGAACTAGCCATTGGCGTGCGTCATGACCTCGACTTGCACCACGTCCGCTCCTTGCGGTTTTAGATGCCGCCCGTAGGCGTAGTAGGCAGCGCAAGCTCCCTCGGCCGATACCATCGTTGCCCCCAGCGGACGCTGCGGCGTGCACAGCGTGCCGAACGCCGGGCAATCGTGGGGCTTTTTGATGCCCCGCAGGATCTGGCCGCTGATGCATATCTCCGGCTCGAGCGTGGCGATCTCCGCCACGTCGAATAACTTCTCCGCATCGTGCAGCGCGAACTCATCGCGCAGATGGAATCCGCTCATCGGGATATTGCCGATGCCGCGCCACTTGCGATCAGCCACCTCAAAGACGCGCTGGATCAGCTTTTGCGCCGGCACATTGCCGTCGCGCCCCAGGACGCGCGAGTACTGGTTCTCCACCACCGCCCGGCCCTGTTCCAGCTGCTGCAGTGTCATCAGCGTCCCGTGCAATATATCGAGCGGTTCAAAACCCGTCACCACAATCGGCACATGGTAGCGAGCGCTGATGGGATCGTATTCGCGATACCCCATCACCGCGCACACGTGGCCCGGGCCGAGAAAGCCCTGCACCCGGTTATCGGGCGACTGCAGAATCGCTTCCAGCGCCGGCGGAACCAGCACATGCGAAACCAGCAGCGACACATTGTTCACCTGCTCTTCGCGCGCGCGCCACGCCAGCATGGCGTTTGCCGGAGCCGTGGTTTCAAAGCCGATGGCAAAAAAGACCACCTGCTTGGTCGGGTTCGCCCGCGCGATCTTCAGGCAATCGAGCGGCGAATAAACCACGCGCACATCGCCGCCCAATGACTTGATGGTGAACAGGTCGCCATCCGAGCCCGGCACGCGCAGCATGTCGCCGAAGGAGCAGAAGATGACATTCTTTTGCCGCGCAATGGCGTGGGCCTTGTCGATCATCTCCAGCGGCGTTACGCAAACCGGGCAGCCCGGCCCGTGAACCAGCTCCACCCCCTCGGGCAGCAGATGATCGATTCCGTTCTTGACGATGGAGTGGGTTTGCCCGCCGCACACTTCCATCAACACCCAGGGACGCGTCTGAATACGGCGCATCTCGCCGACAATCTTTTTGGCAACGTCACCGTCGCGGTACTCGTCAAGATATTTCATTGTCGATAACCTCCGGGTTCCACTTCCTCAACCACGGGTGACTCCAGTTCCGTGAGTTGATCCAGTTCCCTCAACGCCTGGTAGGTGCGCTCGGCCTCCGCTTCATCGACTCGGCTGATGGCAAAGCCAACGTGCACCAGAACATACTCCCCGACCTGCGTCTCCGGCACGTATTCCAGGCAGGCCTCGCGCACAATGCCGCCGAACTGAACCTTGGCCATGCGCATGCCGCGCTGGTCGAATGTCTCTACCACCTTGCCGGGTATAGCCAGGCACATGTCATTCTCCTCGGCGCAAATGCTCGTTCGCCACCATAGCCTGTCCCAGCGAAAGGCCGCCATCGTTGGCCGGAACTTGGGCGTGCAGAAATACGTCAAAGCCGCGACGCCGCAACTCTACCACCGTCCGGCCTAGAAGGTATAGGTTCTGGAAGCTACCGCCGCTCAGGCAAACCCGGTTCACCGCATCGCTTGATTCGATTCGACTGCACATTTCGCCGATGGCCGCGCTCAAGGTGTTGTGAAAACGCGCTGAAATCTCCCCCACCCGGCCGCCCGGAAGAAATATCTTTCACGATCGCGACCATGACCGGCCGGAAGTCGAGCATGGCCGGCTCGCCCTCCTCTATCTCGAAGTGATAGCGATCCTCGATCCCCGGTTCTGCCACTGCCTCCAGCGCGATGGCTGCCTGGCCTTCGAAGGTCACTTCCGATGCCAGCCCCAACAGTGCCGCAACGGCGTCGAATAGCCGGCCGCAGGACGATGTCTCCACCGTCTGAATTCGTCGGGCAAGCATCGTGTCCACCAGTGCAACCTGCTTCTTCTCTATACCTTGGAAGCACCGCAGTTGGTCGGGTATCTGCCCCCCAAAGGCATCTCGCAGATAGCTGAGCGCCATGCGCCAAGGCTGCCGCACCGCCGCGTCGCCGCCCGGCAGCAAGACGTTGCGCAGATGGGCACGCCGGGTGAAGCCGGCAAAATCCGCAACCAGAAATTCTCCGCCCCAGATCCTGCCGTCTGTACCAAATCCGGTGCCATCCAAGGCCACGCCGAGAACGTGGCCGCGCAGATGGTTCTCTGCCATGCAACTAGCAATATGCGCATGGTGATGTTGCACGCCAATACTTGCGCTCAATCCCCGAAGCCAAAGCCATGCGCGTGCTCATATAACCGGGATGCAGATCGTGGGCCACAGCACGCGGAACCACCTTGAAAACATGTTTCATGCGGTCAAGTGTTTCTTCGAAGAAACGCATGGTCTCGTAATTCTCGAGATCGCCGATATGCTGGCTCAGGATTGCGTACCGGCCTTTAGTGAGGCAGAACGTATTCTTCAGCTCCCCACCAAACGCGAGCACCTCATCCATCTCGACTCCCAAATCGATACTCTGGGGCACGAAGCCTCGCGAGCGGCGCAGCACTCGTTCCCGCCCCTCGAACGTCCGCGTAACAGAATCATCCACGCGTGTGAAGATGTCGCGGTTGTGCAACAGGAACCAGTCGGCGACGCCGCCCAACTGCAGCATCAGCCTCCCGGTTGCTGACCACGATAGGTTCCTCGCTCAAATTGCCGCTGGTCATCACCAGCGCAGCCCACTCGGACTTCGTCTCCGGCGAATCGCTGAATAGTAGATAGTGCAGTGGTGTGTAAGGCAGCATCACTCCTAAGGTGTTATCGCCTGGAGCAAGACTTCCCGAGAGCAGCCCGCCGGCCACGCGCGGAAGTACGACGATGGGCCGCCGCGGGTGCAGCAGCGCAGCCTCGTCCTCGGCTGTCAGCCGGCACAACTTCCCGGCGTCGGCTAAATCGCGCACCATCAGCGCAAAGGGTTTGTGCGGACGCCGCTTGCGTCGTCGCAACTCAGCGACCGCCGCGTCGTTGGTGGCATCGCACGCCAGCAGAAAGCCGCCCAAACCTTTAACAGCAACAATCTTGCCCGAGCGCAGCAACGCGCGCGTCTTGCGAATGATCGCCAGCGAATCCCGGGCCGCAAAAGATACATCCCCTAAGGAACTGCCCCCACTTTCCACCAGGGCCAGCGACGGTCCGCAAACCGCGCATGCATTGGGCTGGGCATGAAAGCGCCGGTCGCCGGGATCTTCATATTCCGCCTGGCACTCAGCGCACATGGTGAAGGCAGACATGGTAGTGGTCGCGCGGTCATAGGGTATGTCGCGGATGATGGTGTACCGCGGCCCGCAATGGGTGCAATTGGTAAATGGATATCCGAACCGCCGGTTTGCCGGGTCTCCAAAATCGCGCCAGCACTCGTCGCACGTGCCGGCGTCGGGAGGGACCAGTGCGAATGCACCAGCCTCCTCCCGGCTGCCCAGGATCGAGAAGCCGACATCTCCCCGAACCTCGACGTCGGAGATGCTAATCTCCTTAATCTCCGCCAACTTGGGAGGGTCGTCCTTCAGTGTCCGCAAAAAATCATCGAGCGCAGGCCCGCGACCTTCTATCTCAATGGTGACGCCAGAAGAAGAGTTGAAAACAAACCCAACCAGCCCGAGAGACGTCGCGATCTTATAAACAAAAGGCCGAAACCCCACACCCTGCACAACGCCACGCACCAGGATGTGCTTGCGTCTGACTGGTTCGTGAAGCTCGTCCGCCGGGATGCTAAACATCCTCCGCATCATACTTGGCGCTCGGTAACGGCTGCTGAGGTGAGCGCTGCCCTTCCCCTTTGTCATCCGGCCTGGCCCGGTGTGTCTTCGGAGCAACCGGCTTGCCTATGGAAGTTGAGAAAGAAATGACACTGCAAAAATCGCCATGGATGCGAGGCCTGGAGGGCCGCCCGCCAAACGTGAGCCCAGCCCGGAAGAGTCTGTGTGAGAACTGGTGAAAGGAGCTGTACGAAGGGCGCGGTTTTAGGCTGCGAAAGAGCTCATGTTTTGTGTCAGGGCTCGACTTTAGTCGGGCCGTAAAGGCCGGACTGATGAGGGCTTTAGAGTCTGCGTGAGAACTAGAAGAGACATTTTGGTTCCTCCAATCGCGACCGCTAAACGTGCCTGCCCCGGCCTGCCTGGGAGCGCCGTAGGTGCGGCACTAAACCTGGGCCCGCTCCCCTATGTCATTAGAAGGGAGCCGAGAGCCTGCCCTGAGCGAAGTCGAACGGGGACCTGCAGTTTCCCCCTTCGGGCTTAGCGAAACTGCATCTCGCGTATCCAGCCGCAACATAAACCTATAATGAGTGTATACTCATTATAGGTTTTCAATTATGGCCCGCCCCAAAAGCGAAGACAAACGCAACGCAATCCTCTCGGCCGCAACCGAAGTCTTCGCCGAACGAGGCTTAAGCGCCGCGACCTCAGCCATATCCAGCGCGGCAGGCGTAGCTGAGGGCACCTTATTCACCTACTTCAAAACCAAGGACGACTTGATCAACGCCCTCTACCGTGAAATCAAACTGGAGCTGGCAGACGCCATGATGTCCGAATTCCCTCGCAGAGCCGGCATCCGCGACCGTCTGCAGCACGTGTGGGATCACTACCTCTCCTGGGGAATCAAGAATCCCAGCCAGCAAAAGGCTCTGCAGCAGATGACCGTTTGGGGCGGCCTGACCAAGGAGTCGAAGCATGCCGGCGTCGCCCCTTTCCTCGAAATCGAGAAGATGGCCGAAGCTGCAGTGGCGCAGCACGTCTTTCTCGACCGCCCCCTGGAGTTCATTGCCGCTGCCATGAGCGCGCTGGCCGAAACGACCATGGACTTCATGCGGCGCGACCCGAAACAAGCGGAGATGTATCGCAAGCAAGGCTTTGAGATGCTGTGGGCTGGAATCACCCGCAAGAAATAGTTTTTTGTGAATCCGAATGAGCGAGCAATCACTCATATAACGAGAAGGGAGTCCAAACCAATGAATCCATGGTCAGTCGCAGATATACCACCCCAGAACGGCAAGCTCGCGGTCATCACCGGGGCAACCGGAGGACTTGGCTACGAAACCGCACTCGCCTTGGCGCGTGCCGGAAGCGAAGTTCTGGTGACCGGCAGAAATACAGAGAAGGGCCGCGCTCGCGATTGAGCAGATCATGCGCGCTCGTGCCGTCGGCGAAGGTACGCTTCGCCATGCTCGATCTGGCCAGCCTCGCTTCGGTGCGCGCATTTGCCGGGATCATGCTCGCGAACGGCCGGCCCGTAGATCTGTTGATCAACAACGCAGGCGTCATGGATCTGCCCACCAGGCGCTTAACGGAAGACGGCTTCGAATTGCAGTTCGGAACCAATCATCTTAGCCACTTTGCTCTTACCGCTTTGCTGCTGCCGTTGCTGCGCAAAGCCCAGGCGCCGCGAGTCGTGAATGTGAGCAGCCTGGCGCATCGTGGCGGGAAAATCGATTTCGCCAATCTGCAGGCCGAGCGCAAATACAACTCCTGGGCTGCCTACCAACAATCGAAGTTGGCTAACTTGCTCTTTACCTTCGAGCTCCAGCGCCGGAGTGATGCCTGTGGATGGGGACTCATGACCAACGCAGCGCATCCGGGATTCGCGCGCACCGAGCTGATCCCTAACGGGCCGGGCACGGGCGGTCTGAAAGGAATTGGGATGAAGGCGCTTGGATCCTTCATGAGCCACTCCGCCGCAGCCGGAGCACTGCCCACGCTCTACGCGGCGACTGCTCCCGAGGCCGCGCCCAATGGCTATTACGGGCCCAACGGCTTCTACGAGTTGAAGGGACCGGTCGCGCCCGCCAAGGTCTTACCACAGGCGAAAGATCAGGCAGTGGCGCGGAAACTATGGGAAGTCTCAGAGCAACTCACGGGCGCAAAATGGCCGGCCAGCGAACAAACCTCTGAGACAGTTACTTTTCCCATGAAGCAAGAAGCATAGCCATGAAGGTCTTGGTCTTTGGTGCGACAGGAATGGTAGGGCAGGGAATCCTGCGGGAGTGTCTACTAGACCCGGCTGTGGAACAGGTGCAGACAGTCGGGCGAAGCACCACCGGAATTCATCACCCCAAATTGCGCGAGATCGTGCATCGCGACTCATCGGATTACGCGGAGATCGAAGGCCAGCTCTCCGGCTTCGATGCCTGCTTCTTTGCACTCGGCGTCTCCTCCGCGGGAATGAAAGCAGAAGACTACGAGCGCGTAACCTACGGAATCACCATGGCTGCCGCGGAGACGCTATGCCGGCTGAATCCGCAGATGAGATTCTTCTACGTCTCCGGTGCGGGCACTGATAGCACCGAGCAGGGCAGGAGCATGTGGGCGCGGGTCAAGGGAAAAACGGAAAACGCACTCCTGCGCTTACCCTTTGCCGCGGCATATATGTTTCGCCCCGGCATGATTGTGCCGATGCACGGAGAGAGGCCGAAGGCCGCCGTCTATCAAGCCTTCTACTCCATCCTCAAACCGCTGCTCTTCTTGCTCCGGCGCATCTTTCCCAATCACGTCCTCACCACGGAGGAAATTGGACAGGCGATGCTGATCGTGGCCCGGCGTGGCTACCCAAAACATATCCTTGAGATCGGGGATATTCGCGACGCCCTTCAGACCTCTTGAGCTAGTCTTCCCTGGTGGTCAGACCTCTGGTGGTAGTCGTCTCGCTATGCGGGACGATACTCGTTCTTTTCATGCCTCCCTGCAACGCAAACGTTGACAACTCTACCACCGAGCGAAAATCATTCTTGTCGGAATAGTTCCTATCCGAACACGCTACCGTACCGCAAAGCGGGACCCTGGTGCGGATAGCGGAACGCTGGAACTATGGGATTTAGCTCAAATTTGAGGGGTCATGCCATGGAAGCTTCGTTAACTCGCTCTCCCAGTTCCGGAAACTCTGCCCAAGGCCGCCAGTCTCTACCAGTTGCACAGTCTGGATCGCGCAGTCGCCGTTCTGGAGATGCTGGGTGAAAGCGACACCGCTCTCAGTCTTGCGGAAGTTTGCCAACGGCTGCGCTTGCACAAAAGCACCGCTCATCGTTCGCTCATGGTGTTGGAACGCAGTGCTTTGATCGAGCGCACCCTGGAAAATATATCCAGGCCAGGCTGGGCTATTTCGAGCGCCACTACAACAGCTAAAGCTGGAGAAAATTTCTTCATCACCTGAGACCAGCAGAGAACAGGTTCGGGCGCTGACGACCTGCGAGCGGAGGCTTCGGTCAATAATTCGTTCCAATTGACGATGTTCGCTCTGCGACTGGAAACCGGGGGAGACGAGAACCAAGTACGCTGGCCCGGCACGCGCGAAAGGTAAGTCACGACGTGCTCTAATGCTCCCAGGTTGGAACGAGTTTGCATTTGAGATTGATCCACAATTCTTCGCGCCAAGTTTCGGATATACGCTTGCGTCTCATCCCCCGGTGTCTCGGCTGTTCCTTGGGAGGTTTTGGAGGTTACCGCACCAGTCGGGCATCCGCAGACTTTGCATTCATCCAGACGCCATCTTCCAGGCATCCGTCTGTGAGATCGTCTCCGAATTGTTCAATTTGCTGCGCCTGATAATCGGAAAGATTGGGGCATTCGCGAATGTGCGAGAGGGCCTGAGGACTGGTGTGGAGCTTGAACAGGGCGTCGTGAATCTGCTTTCGGTCGGCAGTAAAATCAGACAACATCCCTCCTGAAGTGAAAATGGCAACGCGATCTCCAGCTTGCAGATTGCGAGCCAGATAATGATCGGCGGCATCACGCGCCTGCATCATGTCGGTGTCAGACGTATTAAGATCATCGAAGAAAAGAGCAAGCAATTTGCGGACTGTGCAGGCGGAGAAAGCTGAGCAGCTTGCCCTTGTGCAGAAACAGCCGAAGCTGGGGGACGCGGGAGTGGAGGTTCCCACTTCAAAATGCGAAATCATCTGCTCTTTACCCCGGTCAAACACGCGAAAGTCTTGTTTCCGCAACCCCCGCACCGGCATGCCTTTTGCGTCACGTACCACCACGCGGACCACCACGAGATTGCTTTTAACCTTCAGTTGGAATTGCCCTTGATTCTGCGCTGGCGGAACAGCGGCGGCAGTTTGAGCGAAAGCTTGGGGGGAGCTTATAAGAAATCCGGCGATCGCTGCTACGGTATAAGTCCAAAAGGCTGCTCCGGCGAGCCGTTCACTGGCAAGACACCGCAATGGGAGCGACCTCTCGCGGTAAATCGTACCATCGACGCCCTTCTACATGTCGGACGGGGAGCCATTGAGTTATTCCCCGATCTCGGGCGAAAAAGCGGCTACCGCAGTCTGGCTATTGGAGCGGCATCCATGTCCGCATAGTCTTGATTTTCTCCACCCATCCCCCAGCAGAAGCTGTAGGCACGCGTCCCCACTCCCGCGTGAATAGACCACCCAGGAGAAACCACCGCCTGAAAGTCTTTCATCAGGATATGGCGTGTTTCTTCCGGCGGGCCCATCAGGTGAAACACAACCGCATCCTGGGCGAGATTGAAGTAAAGATAAACCTCAGACCGCCGCATATGAGTATGGGGCGGCATCGTATTCCAGACGCTGCCCGCGTGCAGGTTGGTTACCCCCATCACCAGTTGGCAGCTCTTGACGCCGCCAAGATAAATGTACTTGGAGACCGTCCGCAGGTTGCACGTCTCCGCGCTCCCAATGGTCGTTGGGCTGGCCTCTTCTTTCTTTACCAGGGCTACCGGATGCGCGGTATGTGCGGGGTAGCTAAGCAGATAAAAGATAGCCGGGGATGCGGGATCCTTCGACTCAAATTTGACCTCGGCATGGCCTCTCCCGATGTACAGGCAGTCAAGATTCTCCAGACCGTAGGATTTCCCGTCGACCTTAATAGAGCCGCTTCCACCAATGTTCAAGGCGCCCAATTCGCGCCGCTCGGTGAAATACTCTGCCCGCAGATCGGCATCAGCCGGCAGAGGAATTGGCTCCCATACCGGCGCCGCAATCCCCACGATCGTTCGGTCGAGATCGATATAAACCAGGCGGAGCCCTCCCGGCTCATACAGCGAGTCCATCAGAAACGTCTCCCGAAGCTGAGCCGTGGTCATATGCGGGTAGCGCGTGGGGTCGGCCAAGAGATAGGTCTGCATCATTTCTCCTTCATCACGGGTCAAAACATCACCCGCAAAGACACAACTTCATCGACGGATCAAATCGTCCGCAAGTTGCCGGAGTTATCGCCCTGCCGTTCCAACGGCGGAGCGCGTCCTGGGCGGAACCTGGTTTACCAGCCAACGGACCAACTCCTCCGCTCCGGCAAGGTTGTCGTATTCGGGAGGGAGGTTGTGGCCATCAGTGTACTCGTTATAGATCCAGGGATCGGCCACCGCAAAAACCGTGCCTTTGCCATATTTCGCTGTGGCCATCAAAATATCCCCGCGGTCCTGCAGCACGGAAACCGCCGGCGCTTTGACCGAGATGGTGCACGTATCCTTCATGAAAAAGACGTGCGTGTGCTGAAAGACCGGACCATTGCCGGCCACTGGGATCCGGCCAGGTTCATGGTCGTTACCAATCACGTGATGGCTGAGCACGGGGTTGAAGTGGATGCCGAAGATATCGGCGATCAGATTGAAATGCTCTATCTCGGCGTTCGCTGGATCGTTCGCCATCAGAAGAAGCACTCCTCCTTGTTTGACCCATTCGCCCACCTGCCGGGCGTCCTCCGGTTGCACGTAGTTCGGATGTGGATTCTTGACCGGGATGTCTGGAGACACAATGATGTAGATCTGTGCCCCCTTCAGCTTGGCCACGGTTGGCGCGCTGTAAAGCGTGTCTGTTGCCACGCCGGCCTTATGAAAGACGTCGCCCAATAGAGAAAAGCCACTATTGCTGACATCATTCCATTTGTAGTGGAAGTACTCCAGTTGCCCGGCCGCGTTGGTCCGCTGCTGGCTGTTAAACCAGGCGTCGACCATGGCTGTGTACCCGCGGCCGGGAGCGGCGGGACCGGCAGTCGAACTCTCCTGGCTCTTGCCACCAGCCGTGCAGCAAATAATCCAAACTAGAAGGATTGCGCGCAGGGCCATTTGAACGCGCTGGCCACGTCGGGTCGTATTGGTTATGTTTAGCATCGCTCCTAGAAGTCTAACTTGAGACTGAGCTGCAGGATTCGCGGAGGATCCGCAGCTGCGATGGTTCCGAAGGTGCTGGCGCTCAGAGCCGTGCCGGGGTTCGTGACACCGGTGCCGTTGCCGTTGATGGCGCCGCCCGGGTTGGCGTAGTTGGTGTGGTTGAAGCAGTTGAAGCACTCGGCGCGGGCTTCGAGCTGCAAAGCCTCATGCAAAGAGATGAACTTGCTGAGAGCCGTGTCCACGTCGGTGTAGTGCGGCCCGTTAGAACTCAAAGGGCCGGGTGAAACCATACGTTCCGGGCGTGTTTGCGGCAAAAGAAGAACGGTTGAGCCATGTCGGGATGCGAGCGTTTTGTGCCCGGGGATTTCCGACCAAATTAGGCCGGTCATTGCCTACGCCGGTCAGGGAGGCATCGGTCCCGGTAGTTACAGTAAAGGGCACGCCGGTAGTCGCGGTGACGATGGGCGCAGGTTGCCAGCCGCTCAGTAGTTTGGCGTGTGTAGGTCCCCCGTGCCGAGCTCCGGATGATGTCACGAAGTTGTGACGCAGGTCCGAGCCGCAGTTGCTGTAATCCCGGTTGGGATGAGGGGGATCCTGAAATTGGTCCCCGGCATTGTCTCCGTTTTCCGGAGGACCTGAGAGGCAGTGCGAATAGGTGTAGTTGCTGAGCAGGGTAAAGTATTTGGAAAAACGATGCTGCACCGTGATCAGGAGGCCGTTGAAATTCGATCCCATCCCCGTGTAAGCCTGTGTGACCTGCGTGAAATAGGCGCCCTGGGTGGCGTTGATGCCGGTCAGCACGCGGCGGGCGTTCGTGTTTCCCGTCGTGGAGCAGTTCGTTCCAGCCGCAGGCACCGTCGAGAGCGTTCCGCAGGAGCCGGGGCGCGCCGGTCGATTTTCCGGGGTAGTAAACCGCCGGGTTCTGTTCGTTACCATAGGAGTTATGCAGTACACGCGTGCCGAGATAGGTAACGGTGAGCGCCCAGTCGCTAAGAAACTGTTTTTGCAGGCTCAGGTTCCAATTCTGCGAGTAAGCCTGCTGCAGGTTCGTTGGCAGCACAAAGTAGGTTCCAGAGGTCGGGACAAATGCGTTGGTCGCTGTCGGCGGAAAGGGCTTGGGGTAAGGGTTCCCGCCAGGATAGCCCGCATAAGGTGTCGTGAGGTTGCCCGGAGGGGGCGTCAACGTAACGGAGTCGCGTTGTCCGCCCCGTCCATCAGGTAGTTGATGTTGGTGGCTTGGGCCCCGGCAACTGAGAGCGTTACGGCGCTGGGATAGTTTTTGCTCGAGGCCAGGTCTGTTGCAGGCGCATTCGCGGTTCCGGGCGTCAGTAGGATCAACTGCGTGGCCTGACGGCCATTCAACGGCAGATCAACCGTGCGCTGCCGGTCGACGACCTGCGTAATGACGTGGCGCAGGAAAACCGAGAAGAAACAGGAATAGATATGATAGCTTCCAGGTCTTCCTGGTAAGCTTCGCGCTTGAAAATATGCCGCTGAAAAATGACTGCATAACGCCCCCTAAACGCTCGGCTAAGAGCCGGCCCAACCTTTATCAAACTACGTACTTATCAATCAATACAAATGTAGCGGCGGGTTCGGCAAAAACCTGCCCACGTTCCGCTCTGCGGTACGGTTTAGTCATTGCTAGAAAACGGGCCGTTGCTCGTTGCATTTGATTGCCAAAAGGCTGTTGCCCGTTAGCCAGGCACCCAGATGCTGCGGCGCAGCCTAGAGAAAGCTACGCTTGTGACGAATCTCAATCACCTTTTTGATGACACAAACAAGCGAAGTTATGGATTGCGTCGGCCGACCAACTCCACCTTACCGAGAAGTCCGGAAGGAGCCGGCCGCAGATGATCCACATCCTGGGGAACGAAGCGCTGCCCGTAGCGTGCCCACAGCAACTCATAATCCGGAAGAGCCTTCCCCGAGAGAAGATTGATTGCGGTGTTCGCCACCCGCACTTCCAGTGCGTTGTCACCTTGCCGCAGCAGGGCAGTGATGTCCAATTCGTAGGGAGGATGCCATAACGAGCCCGCTCGTTTGCCGTTGACGTAGATGACCGCGGCATCACGAATGGGTGCGTCGAATAGCGCTCGCATGCCGGGATGGTCCGCGCTTTCGGTAGCTTGGGGCAGCGCCTTCCCTACGCCGAAGCTCAGGATCAACCGCGTGTTGCGCGGGTAGGAGGCCGAGAGCTGTATATTTCTGCGATAGGTTGCGACGCCCGAGTAGTAAAGAGTCTCCGGGCTTTCCGTCCACGAAGTTAATCCTTCCATCTGCTTCTCGATGCTCTTGCCCGCGAAGACCACTCGCCATCCGTTGCTTAGGTCGGCCAGTACTTTGGAATTGCCCGGGGCGCCTTCTGCCATACTCCCGCCGTTCTGGTCGTGGAGCAGCACAATACGAGATTCGTAAGGAGCCAAGTTCAGTAGCACCCGGCCATCGGTGATTCTCATCGCGTGAGCTTCGCCGCTATCCGCGTCCAACCACTCGCCAGAGCGGTGCGGGGAGCCGAAGTGCGCACTTGTTTCGACAGCCACGTTGCCCGTGTTGGCAACGAAATAAATGTCGGCCGCCGGCAGCCGGCGGTGGATGAAGCCCACCGCCGGAGCAGGCGTGGAAAGCTGCATGTCGGGCGTCAGCGCTTGCTGGAGCGCGGATCCGAGCTGGGCAACATTAGCGACCAACTGCCCGCTGGACGCCTTAAAGAGCGCAGCCGCAGCCGCGGCCACCTGCGTGGATGCCTGCGCTGCATCCCGCAAGCCCGGGCATGCGCCGGAATGCGTCCCACTGCGATGACCTTGCCTCCCTGCCGCTGGTACTCCGCGATACGCTCGAGCGTGCCTGGAGAGATGCGATCCACATCCGGCAGCAGCAAAACCGGGTAATGGATTCCGCGGCTTTCGATTGCCGCGCTATCGATGTAATCGAAGTTGTATCCCGCGTCTTCAATCGCCTCTGTCAGCGCCGGCGTGATCCATCGCGGCATCACCTCGGTAAGAGAAACCTTGCCCGGTGTAAACGCAGCCCAGGCATCGTCCTCGGGCAGGAATATCGCAACCTGGTTGGCTGGTTCGCCTTGGCGCAGAATCCAACTCACGCGCTGCAGGTAGCTCGTAATATCCGGCATCACGATCCACCAGGGATTATGCGTATTGAAGGCTCCGGCGGCATAAAAGCGCCAGCCCGGCTCACCTGCGGAAGGCGGAGAATAGGGCCAGCCATGGCCGATTAGCTGATTGATCCCCTGAAGAAAGAAACGGTCCGCCTCCGCCTTCATATCCAGCGGTGTTGCCGCAAATGCTGGTGAATGGAGCCAGGTCCATGTTTCCGCCGACGTGATCGGACGTCCGAAGACGTGGCTGGCCGACGTTGCCCAGCGCGTGTAGGAGAATTGGCGCCACTGCGGGCCTTCGCCCTCGGGCAGGTCCACAAGTGCGTTGCTGGCCAGCGAAACTGCGGGGTCCCCATAAGTCTGAGAGCGGAAGAGGGTATGGTGCGTCTTGGCCCACGAGTTGATCGTTTTCAAATAGTTTTCGTCGATCAACTCGGTCAGCGTTTCGCCCCAGTCGTGGCGTACCGCCAACGCCTCGTCATCCGGTCTGGAAGCAAACAGTTCTGGCAGATGGGGCGACAAGTCATACCCGCGGCGCCGGCGGAATTGCTCCAGCAAACCGGGTGTCCAATCCGAGCCGTAGACTTCCAGCGAATCACTGAAGACGGAGTACGGAGGCTGATCCCCAAATGCCGCGACCAGCTTGTCTGCCACATCGTGAAGATGATCTTCAACCGCTTGGCGAGAGAAGTGATCGAGCACAAAACCATCGGCGTCCACCGCCGGCCGTTTTACCTGCTGCCCGGTGCGGCTGGAGACGAACCACAACACGGTTCGGTCGCCACCTGCGGGCAAAGGGATACGCAAATCATTGCCGGCAGGCAGCGGAAGCCTCGTAGGCTTTTGCTCTCCGCTTTCCTTGCCCCAGCGCGCGTCGGCAACAAACACGCCGATGAGACTTTCTCCATTACTTAACTGAGGTACAGCAACGGAACTCGTTCCCGCAGCCGCGGGCGTGCGGATCAGGTGTAGTTGCCCGGCTGCTTCCGTGACGGGCGTATCGGGACCTCCGTAGGGCCACCCGCTGGATAGGGTAAGGCTAGCGCGTAAATGCAGCCTTTGGGCCTGGCTATTCACGAAGCGCACGTCATCAAGAAATTCATCTGAAAGATAGGGCAGATTGCGAAATCCTTTTGCCGGGTCATCCAACTCGAGCGGATACACCGGCTGAATCTCAAACCCACCGAATCCTCCGGCCTTCATCTGCTCCAGCTCGCGTGCCAGTTCCGGCTTTGTCACTGCGGGCCCGAACCACCACCACCGCATCATCACCCGGGCATCGTCGGGGGGAGACTGGAAGGTAGTCTCCAGCGTGCGCATGTCGGTCTGCGCCTGCGCCCCGACGGCAACTCCTAGAACCACGGCCATCCACGCGGAGAAAAGTAAGTGTCGCCTCGAGTGATTGCTCATGATGATTACGGCGCGCTTTCCTTGCGTCTGTTGCCGCGGGTGCTAAAGTATCCTAAGTATCACCCCAAAACAATGCTGATCGCCGAAGACCTCGCACGCATCGCGCTTCAGGAACAGGAGCTCCAGTTCGCCACCTTTGATGAAGAGACGGCGTGGAAGATAGGCTCGCAGATCCGCACGTTGGCCGTCGCGCGCAAGCTTAGTTTGGTGGTCGATGTACGCCGCTTCGGTCAGCCGCTGTTCTATGCCGCGCTGCCAGGGACCACTCCCGACAATCCGGAGTGGATTCGCCGCAAGAGCAATGTAACCTCTCGCTTTCATCGCAGTTCCTATGCAATCCGGCTGGAGATGGACGAGAAAAAATCCAGTCTCTTCGAGCGATACGGGCTACCGGTCGCCGATTATGCTGCGCATGGCGGCAGCTTTCCGCTGCGTGTATTGGGCGCTGGTGTTATCGGTTCCGTCACCGTCTCCGGTCTGCCGGACCGCGCCGACCATCAGTTGGCAGTGGAAGCTCTCTGCTTGGAGCTAGGCCGTCCCTTCGACAGACTGCGCCTCGAATAGCAGCGCGGGCGCTTAACAACATCCAACCAAGCGACCTTAGTTCGCGTCCAAGCCAAATGAAGATTGGAGGGCGGGAATCCCAATGGCAAAACTAAACGAGGCGGCACGCGATCGCATCCCTGCAACCAAGTACGCATTTCCCAAACAACGCAAAGAGCCCCTGGAGAATGCCTCCCATGTGCGCAACGCTGCCGCGCGTTTCAACCAGGTAGAGGGCGTCACCGAGGCGGAGCGCAAGGAAGCGTGGAAGCGGATACAGTCTGCCGCCAAGAAATACAAAGTGGAACTCAAGGGCTCAAAATAGGCATACTTTGTGTCGTGACGCCTCTTAATATATTTGTACGATCGTCAGGATCTGATCGGCCGCAACATGATTAAGCACTTGCTTCACGCCCGTGGGCGTTCAATTTGGTCCACAATGTGGACGTAGTTGCTTGCCATCTCCTGGATGGCGCGCAGCATCGCTGACAACAAGATCAGCTCAAAGTTCCTCTAAGTGAGCACCTGCGTTGCTGGCGGACGGAGAGCCGTGGCAATAAGGGCAGCTACAAGGAAGGCGGCGGACGTGATGCAGAGCGCCCAACTGAGCCCTGCGTGTTCCGATACCCGGCCGATGAGGTATGGCGCGGCGGCACTCAGCACCCGGCCGATGTTGTAAGCAAAACCCAGAGCAGAAGCACGCAGAGCCGTAGGGAAGAGTTCGCTGGCAATCACCCCGAAGCCGCTGAAGTAGCCTGTGCCAAAAAATCCAACCAGTGGGCCGATGAGCAGCAGTGCATTTGGATTGCGGACGAACGCAAAGAGCGGCACCAGCAGCGCGGCCACGACAAGAAAGCCAATGTAGGTGTATTTGCGGCTGAAGCGGTCTGCCAAATATCCAAATGAGAGATAGCCCAGGAACGTGCCGGTCTGCATGACGATCGTCCACCCGGAGGTTTGGATAATGCTGAGACCACGGCCGCCCTCCGCGACCGGCATCGAAAGAAAACGAGGTAACCAGGTAAAGAGTCCCCACCATGCGAAGAGAGCGGCGGCATTCATGCCGGCGCACACCAGCATGCTATAGCCGAACGTGCCCCGAAAGAGGCGGCCGATGTGCACCTGCGGCCTTGTCTCCTGGCGCCACACTTCCGGTTCTCGCAGCCCGTGCCGCACCCACAGGGAGATCAAGGCGGGAAGAATCCCGGCGAAGAAAACGGCCCGCCATCCGAAGCGCGGCATCACCAGCGCGACCACGGCCGCGCCCAGTGCGTAGCCAACCGCCCACGCGCTTTGCACCAACGCAAGCGCCTTGCCGCGATGCCGCGCCGGCCAGGTTTCGGCAACCAGGGCAGCGCCTGAGGCCCACTCCCCACCCGCGCCGAGGCCAAGCAGCACGCGGCAAAACATGAGCTGCCCGGCTGTTTGCGCGAAACCGCAAAGCCCAGTGCCGATGGAATAAATCAGCACACTCCAAACCAGCGCGCGCACCCGTCCAAACCGGTCGGCAAACCAGCCGAAGCCCACTCCGCCGGCGGCTGCAGCAATCAGCGTAGCTGACACCATGGCCCCACTCATCGCGGCGGAGAGATGCAGCTCACGCTGCACCTGGCCCAGTACCAACGCGTAGAGCATAACGTCCATGCTGTCGAGCATGTAGCCTAAAAACGCCGCAAGCAGCGTACGCTTTTGTTCGCCCGAGGCTTCAGCCAGCCAGCCATACATGCCGTTCAAACGATGAGCCTCTGGTGGTGTAGAGCCTTAATATAAGCCGTCTGCTCTGTAGTCTGCTCAAGTACTCTCAGCATCCGCGTGAGAACAATTATTTCCTACGGTCCAGGAATCAGTCCCGCAGGGTAGGCTGCGAGTCAGACTTGTCCAAATTAGCTTTTTTGATCGGCCGATTTGTACCGCACTCGCTCAAAACAATTCAACGATCAAGGTGTATCGGAACCAGTCCCGTAGGGACGGCTGAAGTAGCCCAGGAGCGTGTCCTGGATTTCCTGTCGCGAACCGTCCCAAGGGACGATGCGATTCCCAGGACATTAGTCCTGGGTGGAGCTGAACTGCGCGCGGAAGTGATAGGCAGTCTCCCGAAGCCAACCCGATTTTCATTCAGACCGTCCCGTTCCATGCAATCAAGGGATTACCTGCACAACGAGGCCGATATATTCCCTAATTTGGACAGCTCTCTCTGAGAGTAGCCCCGGACGCTAGTCCTGGGCATCCTCGCCAATTCTTCGAGATCCAGTAATGACAGAACCCGCGTTGTGGTTTGTTGTCCCTTCGCAGCTCCGCTACTGCTGGTGTAGCCGTGGCTGCATGCTGAAAGAAGTGGTCTAGATAAATAAGCGCTTGCCTGTAAATCGATATAGCCACTAGCATACGTGCATGGCTAAAGTATCCGAAGCAATCGCACCGGTTATCGCCGTTGACAGGAAAGCTTCAAGACCTCTTCACAAGCAGATCTACGACGGTTTCCTCTTAGCCATTGTCGATGGCAATATACGGCCGGGGCAGCGGGTGCCGTCCTCGCGCACGCTCAGTGTAGAACTGGGGATCTCTCGCATCCCGGTCCTCAATGCATACGCGCAGTTGTTGGCAGAGGGATATTTCGAGAGCCGTAAAGGCGCAGGAACGTTCGTGTCGGAGTCTCTGCCGGAAAGCCTCACCATCTGCGCAGAGAAAACGCCACCACCCTTGCAGGAAGGGTCAGGCCCGCGTCCCGTTGCACGGCGTGCTTTGCTTCTAACCAAATTTGAACGGCCGCCGTGGATTGGGGGGTGGGGAGCGTTTGGTGTGCACCAGCCGGCTTTTGACCGCTTTCCCTTTCCAATTTGGTCGAACCTCATCACCCGTCACTCCAAAAGCCCACTCGTGAGCACCATACACAACACTGATCCACGGGGTTCTGAAAGTTGTCGTGAGGCCATTTGCCATTATCTGCGAACCGCGCGGGCGGTTCGCTGCGATCCCAGCCAGGTAATGGTGGTTGCCGGTTCCCAGCAAGCCCTTGAGATCTCGGCGCGCGTTCTCCTTGGGAATGGAAGCCCTGTTTGGATGGAGGAACCCGGCTACCGTCTTGCGCGTAGTGTCTTCCAAGGCGCGGGTTGCCGTCTGGTTCCCGTTCCCGTGGACGATGACGGCATGAATGTATCCGCCGGAATCAAGCAATGCCCAAAGGCCAGGGCTGCCTATGTTACGCCTTCCCATCAATATCCTCTTGGATCGACGATGAGCGCATCGCGCCGCATGCAGTTACTGAACTGGGCACAGAGTTCGGGGTCGTGGATCATCGAGGACGACTATGACAGTGAGTACCGTTTCGAAAGCATGCCCATCGCGTCTCTGCAGGGGCTGGACCGGAATGCTCGCGTCATTTATATAGGAACCTTCAGCAAGGTTCTCTTCCCCTCCTTACGACTGGGGTACATCGTAATCCCGCCGGATCTGGTGGACCACTTCATTGCCGTTCGCACCGCGATGGATATCTTCCCGCCCTACTTGCATCAGGAAGTAATCACAGACTTCATGCGCGAGGGACATTTCGCCCGCCACATCCGGCGGATGCGCTTGCTTTACAGCGAAAGAAGAACAGCGCTGGTCGAGAATATCCGCGACCAATTCGGGTCGTGTTTAGAGGTCCACGGCACGCAAGCCGGCATGCATTTGTCGGTGACGCTACCCAAAGGTTTGAGCGATCGGGAAATTGCCACCAGGGCGGCGCGCAAAGGGACTTTGGCTCTGGCCTCTCTCCCCGTCTTATTTAAGCCAGGTTCCCCGCCAGGGTTTCGTCCTGGGATTTGGCAACACGCCTGTAGAAGATATGCCCCGGGCGGTGAGCCAACTGCGCGCAGAAGTGCCCAGATTGAACGCTGCGACGGGATAAATGCATGGATCGCCCGAGTGGTGTTCCATGTAACCTACACGAGAATCAAACAGCGCGACGAGAGATACCACTTGCGAGTAGCGATTGACACTGGGGGCACCTTTACCGATTGCGTCTATCTCGCAGCCGGAGAACTCCAGGTCCTGAAAGTCTTTTCCACGCCTACCGATCCTTCGCAGGCTGTGCTCGATGGGCTTGGCGCGCATCAGCGCAGGCAAAGCGCTCGACGTGCGCCACGGCACCACCGTGGGAACCAACACCATGTTGGAAAGGAAAGGAGCGCGGGTGGCATTTGTAACCACGGCGGGTTTTGAAGATACCATTGCCATCGGGCGCCAGACACGCAGCAAGCTCTACGACTGGTTTGTGCCCTTGCCGGTATGCCTCGTGCCCCGCCCGCTGCGCTTCGGCGTGCCCGAGCGCGTCAGCGCCGAAGGAGAAATCCTGCGCTCGCCGACGGAAGAAGAGTTAGAGTCCCTGGTCAACGAGATACGCGCCAGCGGAGCAGAAGCGGTAGCCATCTCGCTGTTATTTTCATTTGCCAATCCGGAGACGGAACGGCGTGTGGAAGCAGCCCTGGGCCGTCTCGGTCTACCCATCTCCGCCTCGCACCGCATTCTGCCCGAGTTCCGCGAGTATGAGCGGGCATCGACCACGGTCGTGAATGCCTATCTCGCGCCCAGAATGCAAAGCTATCTGCTGCATCTGGAGCAGAGCGTCTCCAGCCACCACGGCGGTCCCGGATTTTCTGTGGACCTTAGTGGCGTCGTCGAACCCCATGCGGTCCCTCCTTACCTGAAGGCCGCACACGCGGTCATGGACGGGGCTACGTACAGGAAATCCGGGGTGGGCGCGTGGATGTGATGCAGTCCTCAGGCGGCATCATCTCGGCGCGGAGCGCGGCGCCGGAGCCTGTGCGCACGGTGTTGTCAGGCCCCGCGGGCGGTGTCATCGGCGCCTGCCATGTGGCTCGCTGGGCCGGCTTCGAGCGCATCATCGGTTTCGATATGGGCGGCACATCGACCGATGTCTTCCTCTCCGATGCGGCCACCGGAGGCGCGCAACTCACGCGCGAGTCGATGGTTGCCGGTGTGCCGGTAAGCATGCCCATGCTTGACATTCATACCGCCGGGGCTGGAGGCGGATCGATCGCCCGCTTCGACGCCGGCGGCATGTTGCGCGTAGGACCCGAGTCGGCGGGTGCGCAGCCGGGCCCGATCTGTTTTGGCCGCGGAACCATGCCGACCGTTACCGACGCGAACTTTCTGCTTGGCCGGCTGGACCAGGATACCTTTCTGGGCGGAGGAGTGCGGCTCGATCAACCGCGGACTGCGCGGATCATGCATGAAGAAAAGGGGCCACTGGCCAGCGGCGAAGAGTTCGCAGCCGGAATCCTCCGCGTCGTGGAAACGCAAATGGAGAAAGCCATCCGCGTGATCTCTGTCGAGCGCGGCCACGACCCGCGGCAATTCACCCTGGTGGCCTTTGGTGGTGGAGGGCCGCTGCATGCCTGTTCGCTGGCCCGCGCTCTGCGCATTCCCACTGTGCTGGTTCCCGCCATGCCCGGCGCACTCTCGGCGATCGGTATTTTGCTCGCGGATGCGGTGCGCGATTATTCCCGCACGGTGATGCTGCCGGGCGATGCGATCGACACTCTTGAAGACAGCTTCGCGGAACTCGAGCAGCGCGGTGTCACCGACTTCACTGCCGAGGGCCTGCAGGGTGTGGCCCAGTACACCGTGGACGTGCGCTACCGGCGGCAGGGATACGAACTGAATGTCCCTTTCGATAAGCAGTCTCCAGCGCAATCCATCGCAACCTTTCATCGCCTGCATCAGCAGCGTTACGGATTCTGCGATGTGTCGAAACCGGTAGAGATTGTGAATCTGCGGCTGCGCATGATTGCGGCCGGTGAGTCCTACGCGCCTGCATATCGCGAGCCCGTGCCCGGCGATGGAAGTGCCGCCTGTTATGCGCAGCGCCCCGTACACTTCGCGGGCGAATTCCTGCCCACGCGCCACTATCGTCGGGAAGGCCTGGCTGCCCGGGGACTCCATCCCTGGGCCCGCGATGATCACCGAATATACTTCGGCGACCGCATTGCCGCCTGGCTGCTGTGCGCAAGTGGACGGCTTCGGAAATCTCGTCATCTCGATTGCAGAGGAGAATCGCGCATGAGCTTTGCCGCCGCCGATCCCGTAGAACTGGCGATCTTTCAAAGCGCGGTGCACTCCATCGCCGAGGAGATGGGCGCGGCCCTGCGGCGCACAGCGCTCTCGCCCAATATAAAGGAGCGGCGCGACTATTCCTGCGCCCTCTTCGATGCCCAGGCGCGGGTGATCGCCATGGGCGATCACATGCCGGTGCATCTCGGCTCCATGCCCATGTCGGTGCAGGCAGCTGTTGCGGCCATTGCCTTTGCCCCAGGTGACATCGCCATCCTCAATGATCCCTTCGCCGGTGGAACCCATCTTCCGGATATCACCATGGTGCTCCCGGTCTTTCTGCCCGGGCAGGATCAGGCGGCCTTCTATGTTTCCAATCGTGCCCACCATGCGGACGTGGGAGGAACGTTCGCTGGCTCGATGGGACCGGCCAACGAAATCTTTCAGGAGGGCATTCGCATTCCGCCGGTACGGATTGTGCGTGGCGGCCGCGTCGATCGCGAGATGCTGAACCTGATTCTGCTCAACGTGCGCACCGCCAAAGAACGCGAAGGCGACCTTGAATCGCAGATCGGGGCCTGCCGCGTCGGCGAACAGCGCATGCTGCAGTTAGTAGAGAAGTACGGCGAAGAGAAGCTGCAAGCATTGATCGAAGAGCTACTCGATTATTCCGAACGGCTGGTGCGGGCGGAGCTGCGCAACATGCCGGCCGGTGATTTCAGCGCGGAGGATTGGCTGGACGACGATGGCGTGACCGACGGCTTGCGCAAGATCGCGGTGCGGCTGCGCTTCGACCCCGAGGCGGCGGCATTGGATGTGGATTTTGCCGGCTCCTCCGCCCAGGTTGCGGGCAGCGTGAACGCCGTCCGCGCGATCACCCTCTCGGCCTGCTTCTATATGCTGCGCTGCCTGTTAGGAGAAGATGCGCCCGCGACCGCGGGGATCCTGCGGCCGCTCACTTTGCATACTCCGGTGGGAAGCATCGTAGATGCCTTGCCCCCCGCGCCCGTCGCCGGCGGCAACGTCGAAACCTCGCAGCGGATTGTCGACGTGCTGCTGCGGGCTCTGGCGCAGGCTGTTCCAGCGCGCGTGCCGGCAGCCAGCGCCGGCACCATGAGCAATTTGACCATTGGTGGTTTGGATCCGCGCACGGGCGAGCCGTTCACCTACTACGAGACAGCAGCAGGTGGCATGGGCGCACGCCCCGGAATGGATGGCATCTCGGGCGTACAGACCCACATGACCAATTCGCTGAACACCCCCATCGAGGCGCTGGAGTATGCCTATCCATTCCGGGTTCGCCGCTACGCGTATCGTTACGGATCGGGCGGGGAGGGCCAATTTTGTGGCGGCGATGGACTGATTCGGGAGGTCGAGTTGCTCGCCGATGCGCAAGTGACGCTGCTGGCGGAGCGCAGAAAGTTGCGGCCTTACGGATTGCAAGGCGGAGACCCAGGCGCGGCGGGACGCGCGTGGCTCGCCAAGGCCGGCAGCCAAGAGGTGACGGAGTTGCCCGGAAAGTGCAGTCATCGTCTCGCGAAAGGAGACATCCTACACCTCGAGACGCCAGGCGGAGGTGGCTGGGGCAAACTCTGAGATTAGCCGTTCTCGAAATGAGAGTCGTGGGCCTATCACTAAGATTTGTCGAACAAGCCTATGGGGCTCTAGGTTACTACAAGCCCAGCGCGCTTAATCCCGGATGTTCGTCGGGCCTTCTCCCTAAAGGCCAATGGAACTTGCGCTCGGCTTCGCTGATCGGCAGGTCGTTGATGCTGGCGTGCCGCGCATACATCAACCCCTCGTCATCGAATTCCCAATTCTCATTTCCGTAAGCGCGGAACCAGTTCCCTGAATCATCGTGGTGTTCATAGGCAAATCGCACCGCGATGCGATTGCCGGTGAATGCCCACAACTCCTTGATGAGCCGGTAGTCGAGCTCCTTCGTCCATTTCCTGGACAGGAATGCCACAATTTGCTCTCTACCCTTGATGAACTCAGCACGGTTTCGCCAATTGGAATCGACCGTGTAGGCGAGAGAAACTTTCTGCGGGTTGCGCGTGTTCCAGCCGTCTTCTGCGAGACGAACCTTTTGCACCGCTGTCTCTTGAGTGAACGGTGGTAGTGGTGGACGCGAGGTCATGGAGGCAGCTCCTTTCAGGCCAGACAATTATCCGTCGCATTGGGTCAGCTGGCGCGAAACTCTGCAAGCTCTTTGCGTAGCGCTTCATTTTCCTGCTCCAGCTCTTCCATACGCCTCTCGATGGATTGCATCCCTTCGCGGATCTCTTCCGCGGTGTAGCGCGGCGTGATGTGTTGCGGGCAGTTCCAGTCATACGCTTCGACATGGATTACGAATACTCTCTCGATCACTGTCTTTTCTTCCGGCACCCGAACCCGGTCCAGCCAACTCTTTGCCGCATCGCCTTCGAGGATCTCCACCCGTCCTAGGATCTTAAGACGGGCCTGCCGAGGATAGTCGACCATGATGATCGCGACACGATTGTCCGTAAGCAGATTTCCCGTGCTGATGTATTGCTTGTTTCCGCGAAAATCCCCGAACGCCAGTGTGTGATCGTCAATCACCTTGAGGAAACCCTTGGGGCCACCGCGATGTTGGACGTAAGGCCATCCGGTCGCTCCGGTCGTCGCCTGGTAAAAGCTGTCTCGCTGGGCCAGGAACTCTGACTCGAAGGGAGTGAAGCGATCTTGCGAGCCGCCGGAATTCTCCATGCGCTCGTACTGACGCCGGCTGCCATAGCGCTCCTGCAGTTTCTTAACCAGGGGCGTAAAGACAAGCGAACCAAAACTCATGGCTTTCCCTTTTCCTCCAACCTTGGGTGAAGGCTCGGATAGACTCTGGCAGATTGAGTCTCCTAACCACATTCTAAGGCTCGGAACGGGTGCCCCGTGTTACCCCGGATTTCCCGCACGCTACTTTGGAGCGATCGGCTTGTCCCAATCCACATCACCCTCCACGGTACTGCGGCTGCCCACCATCATAGTGGCTCCCCGCAGTAGCGCCCCAGGCTTGCGCGACTCAAGCCGCTGCATATAAATAAATCCCCCGATCAGAGCGGCCACGAACAAATAAGGCGTGATGTTATACGGCCATGCAGGGACCGGATAGATGGTGACAAAGAGCACCGGCAGCAGAGCCAGGGTGCCGATCCAGGGTGACACGACGTGATGCCAAATGCTGAAGTCATCCCGATGCTCCCGGCGCATGTACGACGTAAGCGCCAGGTTTGCCGTGCAATAAATCACGATCACCGCCAGGGTCGCAATCGTTTCCAGCAAGCCGAAGATATACACGGGTTCTAGCAGCAGCCCGATGAGCAGGACAGCCACGATGCCAACGACCTGCACGATGGCGATGGCAAAGGTGGGCGTCTGGTGAACAGGATCGATCCGCCCGAATCGCGCAGGAAGCGTGCCCGCCTGACCCATGGTGTACAAAACACGGGACGCCGAGTTGGTGCTCGCGAGCCCGACTCCGATCGAGCTGTTTATCAGGGCGAGGACAACGAACCACCACCCCGCACCCCACAACGCATGGCCAAGAGCGTAGTACGGATTTGCATGGGCAGCGAAGGCCGCCATATCGCTAGTGCCCCATCCAATGGCGCTCGCGTAGGAAGTGAAGACGTAAAAGACGCCCGTCGCAACCAGCGAGAGCATGACCGCCTGGCCAACGGATGTTCCGGCGCGGCGGCTTTCCTGGGCCAGCGGCGCGGGACCTTCGAACCCGCTGAGCGCCAGGATAGAGAAAACCATCCCGGCTAAAATACCTCCAAAATGGTGGGGTGATAACGACGGATCGAGCGGCGCTAGATACCTCGATCCAGGTCCAGGGTGGATCAGGAAGGTGATCGCGAGCGACAGCATGATCGTCAACTCGAGACCGCCCAGGATCGCAGTGACGTGCGCAGAAATCCGAATCCCGCGGTGAGTGAGTGTCCAGATAACAGCGAACGTCACCAGCGCGATGAGCCACCATGGCACCTTCACGCCAAACCCCGCTCGCAGCATGTCCGAGATCAGATAGCCAAGAAAACCCGTAGATCCGGCCGAACCCAGCAGGTCATAGACCAGGTAGCTCCAGGTCGCCATGAACCCGATACGGCTCCCCAATCCGCGCGTGGCGAAGGAGTAGTAGCCTCCGCTCGACGGCATGTACTGGGAAAATTGTGACACCGTATTTCCGATGAAGAAACAGACGACCGTCGCCAGCAGGAAGGACAGCGGCATATCCGGTCCCGCTTTGAGGGCGATGATCGGAAACGTGAACACCACGTTGCTCGCCGGCGCGATGTGCGTAATTCCCTGAAACACCAGTTCCGGAAGGCCCAGAGAATTGCGTCGAAGCTTGGGATCGGTCGTCTCAGCCGTCAACCAGGGAATCTCCTTCTGTACTCGAAGCGCGGTAGCAGGCTAAGGATGGACGACGCGAAGGCCGAGAAAATTCTCAAACGGATTGAAGTCGTGGTCTCGGTGAAGCAGTGTAGATCCCTGACTCAGACCGCTCGATGTGTGAGCATCGCACGCTTATGGGTATGGTTCAAGATCCGCGATCGGACGCCACAACAGGATTGCTCATCCTTCGCTACTTGACATCGCACACTATGTGCCATACAGTATGTGTCATACAGTATGAACCCAAGCTCAGACAACGGAATGTTCGAATCCCTCCGCCTCGAATTGAGACGAGGATGCCTGATAGTCGCGGTCCTGGCTCAATTACGCGAGGAACACTATGGCTACACCTTGCGCAAAGCGCTGGCCGACGAAGGATTGGCAATTGAGGAGAGCACGCTCTACCCCTTGCTGCGGAGATTGGAGACGCAGGGGCTGTTGAAGAGCGAATGGCGCGAAGAAGACAAGAGAAACAAGCGATTTTACCGGCTGTCGCGCGAGGGCGAGGCGATTCTCGCCCAGCTGCTGGCGGAATGGAACGGGATTAATGAATCGCTGCACAAAATCCTGAAAGACCAGACAAGGAGGTAAACAATATGGACTTACTGGAGGGTTCTGAGAGTGGTTGCAACCGAAAGGCGCACGGCAGGTCCCTCCGTGGCACGCCGGGACAGGTCGGCTGCGCTCTTGGTTGGTGAGACTCTCGGTTGGTTTTTCGGATCAACCTATTTAAAGTGCGAGCCGCTGGGCCGGGACCCTACATCGAAGATACCGCCAGCACTCCACCAGCAGATCCATAACTACAACCACTAACACGATTCTGAAGCTCACCTTCATCCAGTAGTTGATTTGTGCCAAAGCGTGAAGATTCGCAGCCGGGCTGGTGGGGACGAAATATACCTTGGTGAACGCCAGCAGCGCCGTGGGCCCCGCTCCAAGAAGCTTGGGTATTAGCTCAAGGGTCTTCTCCCAGCGGTCGCTGCCACGGGCAAGAGCCGTGAGTTTGATTGCGAGCTGTGCCAGCAACAGAACCAAGGTCACGATATAGAAGAGGCGCCACACCGGGGCAAACGCCAAGGCCCACCAACTCTTTAAACCTTGTCATCTCGTCGCAGCCGGCGCCCAGCCATAGTCAATTCGTAGGGATGCGACGTTTGACGTCGGTGTAGTCTAGCGAAATGGTTTGGCGCCAATCTATTTGCGCAATTTGCGGACTGAAATGACAGGGAGTTACCGTGAAGCGGAGACAGTTTCTCAAGAGCTCGGCGGTTGCAGGCACTGTGCTTGCTTTTTCCCGTGCGAATGTTTGGGCAAAGGAAGCCGACGCTCGCATCGAGGTCCTTCTGGATGAGCCGCTGGGGGAGATTTCGCCCAATATCTATGGTCAGTTCACAGAACATATCGGTGGTGTGATTTACGACGGCGTGTGGGTTGGAGAGAAATCGAAAATCGCCAACCAATACGGCATCCGTTCTCAACTGGTGGACATGATGAAGCAGATTCATGTTCCAATCATTCGTTGGCCGGGAGGCTGCTTCGCGGATAGCTACGATTGGAAAGATGGAATCGGTGAACCTTCAAAGCGACCGCGCCGTACCAATTTCTGGGAGGTTGATCACGATGCAATCAGGCTGCACGACAAAGGGCCGCAGCTTTTCGAAACCAACCAATTCGGCACCAACGAATTCATCCGCTTTTGCAAGCTGACCGGAGCACAACCCTATATCGCAGCGAACCTGCGCAGTCTTCCCGCGCTTGATTTTGATCATTGGGTGGAGTACTGCAACTCTCCGGCCGGAAGCACAACCCTGGCAGAGGTGCGCGCGGCGGCCGGTTTTCCGGAACCGTTTAATGTCCGCTACTGGGGAATAGGCAACGAGAGTTGGGGCTGCGGCGGAGACTTTACCCCGGAAGAATACGCCTCCGAGTTCCGCCGCTATTCCGACTGGATACCGCGATACGGCATAGACCTGCAACTGATCGGGTCCGGTCCGAACGATAACGATATCGATTGGACCCATCGCTTTTTTCAACAGATCTACTCCGGCCGAGCCTATAACAATCCCGCCTTTACGGGCTGGTCGGTGCATCACTACGCGTGGAACTTGAGCCGCGGCAAGACGAAGGACTGGCTGGCCGGAAAGGGAGACGCGCTGCAGTTTGATTCCGTTGACTGGTATGAGCTGTTGCGCGAGTCCGATCGCATGGAGCAGATCATTCACGATCAGTGGGCAGTGATGGGGCAGTACGATACGCTGCATCGCGTCAAGCTGGTGGTGGATGAGTATGGTCCGTGGTACCGCGAGGGAACCGAACTCGACCCCACCCACATCTTCGGCCAGCAAATAACGTTGCGCGATGCACTGGCCACGGCGCTGACTCTGGACACCTTCAACCGCAATCCGGAGAAAGTGAGCATGGCCGCCTGCGCACAGCTCATCAACAACATCAATGCGCTGTTTATGGCGCATGAGGACCGCTTCTTCGCCACGCCTAACTTTCATGTATTCGCGATGTATGCCGCACACCAGGGCGGCCAGGCTCTGCGGGCTGAGTTCTCGGCGCCAGACGTGCAGTATATGCGCGAAGGCCGGCCGGCACGCTTTTGGGGTCTCAACGGCTCGGCATCGCGAAAAAATCAGGCCGTGACACTCACCATAGTCAATCCCGATTTGTCGAAGACGATCGAGACCCAGATCGCCCTTCGAGGCGCCGCCATAGCCAGTGCTTCTGGCACCGTTCTGGCGGCCGGCGACATGCATGCCCACAACACCTTCGACCACCCCAATGCCGTGATGTCCACAACTCTTGCGACAGCGGTGTCCGGTGGCCTGCTGAACGTTAGCATTCCGGCCGCGTCCGTTACCAAGCTGGAGATTCTTCTCCGATGAGCGAATCCTGGACAGCGTCTGCTTCCTCTTGACGCTCCTTTTCCGGGCAAAGAGCTCTCCAGGAGAGCGAAACGCAACCTTTCGCCGGCAGTCATCAACTGCGGACGGAACCTAGCCGGTTGCGTCGGGCTGGTGCACACCGTCGGCGCCGCGAAGATAGACGACCTGAAGGATAATAACAAGTTCGACTTGGCTGGGTTTGTGGAATTGACCGACCGCGGCAAGCATTACATGAAAAGGGTAACCGACGTCCAAGAGGGTCAAGATCACAAAGGATGATTGCGCGAGATTTGGCAAGTGGAGCAAAATAGCTCCCATCGTCTTGGAGCAATCGCTTGATCTCGACAGAGTCTTTGGCCGCGCAGCCCACTCTCTTCAAAGATTTCCGTGGCTTCCACCGGGGTGAGAGCATCCTCGTGTGTGGTTGCGGTTCCTCGCTCTCGACATTGATTGCGCCGGAGCGGACCATCACGATTGGCGTCAACGATGTAGGAAGACTTTTCGATCCCGATTATCTGGTGGTATTGAATCCGCCTGCTCAATTTACCGGCGACCGATTTTCTTACGTAAAAAAGAGCCGGGCAAACGCTATCTTCACCCAGTTGAAGCTTGAACTCGAACATCCACATGTGGTGAGATTTCGTCTGGGCCAACGAGGAGGCACGGATCTTTCCGATCCGGAAACCGTGCCATTCACACGGAATTCTCCCTACGTTGCGATTGCCCTTGCCATGCACATGGGTGCTCGCCGCATCGGGGTCATTGGCGTGGACTTTACAGAGAACCATTTCTTTGGGCCCACTGGGAGACACTCGCTCAGCGGAGAGCTGACGCAAATCGAAGCGGAGTACTCCCGGCTGCTTGAAAGTTGCCGCCGCGAAGGTACCGAAGTTTTTAATCTGAGCCAGCAAAGCCGTCTCCGCGCTTTTCCGCGAATGACGCAGGAAGAGTTCGCTCGCCAGGCTTTATCGCCCTTCGATTCTTCGACTCGAAAAATCTTCTTTGTGAACTACGAATTCAAAAGTTGCGGTCATGTCTTTCGCGACGGCCTGGCCCGGGGCGCAGCCGATCTGAACCTGAATTGGCAGGCAGCCTCCTGGGATGACGCGCTACTGCCTGAAAAGGTCAAAAACTTTGAACCCGACCTCTTGTTCGTAGTTCACGGAAGAAAGTTCTGCGAACGATGGCCGTCGCGGTTCGCGAATTACAAGTCCGCTGTTTGGCTGCTCGATGAGCCCTATGAAGTGGACAACACTAGCCGGTTTTCCTCACGCTTCGATATCGTCTTTTTGAATGATCGCAGTACTTTGGTGCGCCATCGGGACGCGCACTACCTGCCTGTTTGTTATGATCCCGGTGTTCACGCTTACGTTCCTGGAGAGGAACGAGCGCACACCGTGGGTTTCGTGGGCGGGGTAAATCCCTGGCGTGAGCAGGCTCTGGCAAGCCTCGCACGCCGCGGGCCTTTGTCCTACGTGGTCGGCGGTCCATGGCGCGACCCGGCACTGAAGCGAATATGCAAATCAGCGAATCTTTCTGCGGAGGAGACCGCGACGCTTTATCGGCAATCGAAGATTATCGTGAACCTTTTTCGTACCCGGCATCACTATAATCTCGACGCAGTTCCGGTGTTTTCGCTCAATCCGCGGGTTTATGAGGCGCTTGGCTGCGGCGCCCTGGTGATATCTGAATACCGGCCCGAACTGGATGCGATCTGTCCGGAATTGCCGGTCTTTCGCACGATTGAGGAACTGGAGTTCCAGGTGGAACGGTACCTGCACGACCCGGAGCTTTTCGCGCGGGTGCGTAAAACATGCATAAGGCGTCTAGCCAAGCACACTTACGCTCATCGTTTAGGCGCGGCGCTCAGGGCGATATTTGCTGCTGAGATTGCAAGCACGGAGGTCCTGATGCCCTTATCGCTGCCGGTGAATGCTGTTGCGGTTGAAGGCTGTTTGCCGAAAGCGGAAGCCATCGCGCTGCCGCCTGAACTAGGGCCGGACTGGGAGGCGTTGGACGATTGCATTCATCTCGATGCCGGCGGTGAACTGTCATTGCACAGCGCTGCCGGCAGCCAAACGCACTGCGAGCGCGGCCTGAGGGGAAAGAACAAGCTCGGCAATATCATTCTTGGTTTCGAGGTCAAGCTGCAGGCTGAAACCAGGTTCATAGCGAAGGTTCATGAGGAGGAAGATCACGGCCGGTTGGGCAATTCGTATCACGTAATGTGCCGGGGAACCCATGGATACCTGGCCCGGCATAACCGGATATTCGCCAAATTTCATCTACCCCTCGGAGTCTGGTTGCCGATGACGATCTCCTATCTGGATGGGAGCATTGTGGTACGCAGAAGTGGCGCGGAGATAGCCCGTATCTCCGACCGCATGCTAGAGGCGGGCTATTGTTTTCTGGGCATCATCGAAGGTGCCGTTAAACTGCGCAACGTAAGTGTTACAGAACCGTTGCCCGCCGGGCTGGCGCGGGTGAGGAGCCAGCAACCACAACTCCAGGTGACAAGCCCGAATGGCGGCCCCAGGATTTCCATTGTGACCACGGTATACGACCGCATCGACTGCCTCGAGCGTTGCATCCAGTCGGTTCAAGCACTCTCATTCAAAGACTATGAGCACATCATTGTGGCCGACTGTCCGCCGCCCGAAATCGTCAGCCAGATTCGATTACTGGTCGGGAGATACACGGCCGGTCACAGCGCCTTGCGCTTCTCGAGCCTCGGCGCCCGGCACAACGACTGGGGCATTTCGCCCGCGGCAGCGGGGTTAGCCCTAGCGCGCGGGAAGTATATTAGCTTCTTGTCCGACGACAACGGCTATCTGCCGCATCACTTTGACAAGCTGGTCGCGATCCTCGACCGAAGTCACCATCTGGGTTTTGTCTATAGTTCTTGCCTCTATGCAGGAAGGGGAGTGCTGAATGCCTCCATGCCCCGGTTAGGAAGAATCGACCTGGGGCAACCGTTGTTCCGCCGCGAGCTCTTCGACCAGTTTCTGGGAGGCAAGCTCCCCTTTCACGAG
Organism: uncultured Acidobacteriaceae bacterium; assembly: GCA_963815175.1. Lineage (GTDB taxonomy): Bacteria > Acidobacteriota > Terriglobia > Terriglobales > Acidobacteriaceae > PALSA-350. The sequence goes on along the minus strand of CAWFGM010000043.1, from coordinate 68,572 downwards.
TTCGGCTGGGATTGGCGTATGATCGAGCGCTTTATGCTGCACGGGGTTCGCTGGCAGCATGTCAATGAGCCGACGTTCATCTTTCGCCTGGCACAGTATCCCCACCTGGCGGCGCCGAATACTCCACCGGCAGCCGGTAGGCCCGTTATCTCTTACTGCATCGCATGTTTCCGGCCGGTCTATGCGCGCCAACTCATCGACGATCTGATCGACAAGACCACAGTGCCCGCGGAAATCCTCATTTGGATGAATGTTGTTGCTGCGGATTTTGAGCAATTTGTCGCCGGCCGAATCGCCGCGGGCGCGAATATTCGCATCGTGGGGCGTACGCCCGAAAACATCGGCATGACCGCGTATAACCACTTATTTAATGCCAGTAGCTCGGAGATGGTGGTCCAGATCGATGATGATGTTGTGTGCATCTCGCCGGGAATTGCCGAGACCGCGCATGAGGTCTTCCGGCGCTTTCCAAACGTCGGGATGCTGACCGCCGACGTCTGGCAGGATGAGTATACGACTGGGGCCCGGCCGCCTCTGGAGAAATACAGCGAGCTCAACGGCCAGTTCGGTTTGTATGAGGGCCCCATCGATGGATGGTTCGCCATCTATCGGAAATCTTCGCTTGCGCAGTGTGGTCACATCCGCACCGGCCGCTATCTGAATCTCGGAGTGGAAATTAAAAGAGCCTTGCAGGCGCGAGGCCATGCCGCCCTGCTGTGCAGGCGCATGCAGGTCTTTCACGTCACGGGTCCGGCTTATGCCTCGCACTTTGGAATGCTGGAAAATGAGATTGTGAAATATCAGGCGGTCGGCAGGGATGATATGGTGGCCTGGTACAGCAGCGCAACTCTTCCGCCGGCGGCGGAACTGGCAACACGAGTGGCGCAAATACGGCAGAGTTTGGGTGAGGCTCCGGCTGCAGCGGCTAGTTGAGATCATCACACGGCCGGTTCTTTTTGACAGCAAGTTATCTTGACAGGGCGGCCATCAAGCACTAAAGTCTTCGCTTCAGGCTGAGCTAAGCGCTTTGGCGCCGAACCTGCATGACAAAAAGACGGGAAGGACAGTTTCCTTCTGAAACGCTTCCCATCATGCTTCCACTATCGGTAGTTGCGATTTCCGAAGGGCCTCCACCGGTCGGATGGCTGGCATGGCCCTGGCCAACACAATGGGGAAAAACATGGATCATGGCTGCCAGCCAGTAAGGCCCCAACCGCTCGCCAAACTCATCGGCGCGGCACCCGATTTCTTGAAAACAATCGATCTCATTCCAGCCGTAGCCGCCAGTGGCGCCGCGGTGCTGATCAGTGGCGAGACGGGCACCGGAAAAGAGCTTGTGGCGCATGCCATCCACTATCTGAGCGCGCAGGGGGAGTACCCATTCGTCGCAGTCAATTGCGGCGCATTGGCCGATACGCTCCTCGAAGACGAATTGTTCGGGCATGAGCGGGGTGCTTTCACCAGTGCCGATTCCCGCCGTGAAGGGCTCGTGGCCCAGGCCGAGAAAGGCACCCTGTTCCTCGATGAGGTGGATACCCTGGCATCCAAAGCCCAGGTGGACCTTCTGCGTGTACTGCAGGACCAGAAGTATCGCATGATCGGCAGCAACCGAGAGCGTGACGCCAATGTCCGCATCGTTGCTGCAACCAATGTGCCCCTGGATCAACTCCTTCAATCAGGCAAGTTCCGCACCGATCTCTTCTACCGGCTCTGTGTTTTTACTCTAACCCTCGCGCCTCTGCGCTGCCGCAAACAGGATGTTCCCGCGCTGGCCGGCCATTTCCTCATCAAGCACTCCCCTAAATGGAAGTCCGGCCTCGGCTTCTCGTCTGCAGCGATGGAGGCTCTCCTTGCATGGGATTGGCCAGGCAACGTGCGCGAACTTGAAAATGCCGTCGTGCGCAGCATCCACCTAAGCCAGGGCACTCAAATCGAAGTGGGCGATCTGGGCCTGAGCGTTCGCGGTGCCGAGCCACCGCCGCTTTCCCCGTCCGCTCAATTGACTTCCTTTCGCGCCATGAAACAAGCCAGCATCGCCGCTTTTGAAAAAAATTACCTGATCCGGCTTATGTTCGAGCACGGCGGCAATGTGAGCCGGGCAGCGCTGGCTGCTCGAAAAGAAAGACGGGATCTGGGCAAGCTCTTGAAAAAGTACAAACTTGATCCGAAATCTTTCCGCTCTCACCTGCAACTCTGGCAAGCTTGACGGCAAACCGGGTGAAAACTCCCGCACCCCTCGTACATTCCCACCCGCATCTGTAATCGTCAGCCCGTGCAAGGGTTCCGTCGAATATGCGCAATTGTCTCACGCAAGGGCATGGGTTTCTTTTCACCCACTTCAATCAGCCGCAGTTACCAAATCGGTTTCTTTTCCTGGGTTTAGCGTGCCTGTGAATTGGGCGACGGATTGCTACATACCGCGACAAGATGGGTACCTACTTCCACGCGACGGAAGAACCCGTGAGCCGTGAATCAGTTAAAAAGTCGCTGACATCGTCGGTGATCGCATACCTCAAGCAACACCCACAGGCCATGGACACGGTCAGTGGAATTGCCGAGTGGTGGGTGCCTCCGGGTGGAGCACCGATTGATCTGACGGAGATGCGCAGGGTTTTGGAAGAATTGACGCGGCGGGGCGTTCTAGAGCAGATCGATGCTGGGGAGCACACGCACTATCGCCTCAAAAAGGGAGTGAGTTAGTTGCTGGACCAGGTCTCTTATGGTGACACCTATCCAGCCGGGATAACCGGGAGGGTAATTTGATGGCAAATACACCTGCGACGGGCAATGGGCCTTTCGAATTTACGAGCGCGACCGGCAAGCAGGTTTCGATCCCGCTTACCGCGTTCACCTTCGATGCGAACAATAACCTGGTGGTGGATCCTGCATGGAACACAGTGACGCAGGCGCAGCCGGCAAGCGGATTCCTGGCTTACGCAGTCAAGGAAGGCCTGATTGCACCGGCGGCGCTGCCCTCGCCATTTCCAGCCATGCTCATTCGAGCCGCGGACCCGGGTACGGGCGGAAATAACATCAGCATAAGTGTCACTATCTCCACTTCAACTGCATCTCCACCCAGCGATGACCCGACGCAAGTTCCATTCAGCTTGACCGTAACCGAGACCGACTTCTATAGCAGTTTGACCGCAGCGACCATCGAGGGTGTTCTGGGTAGCAGCGCCGTGACCGGAACTTCACCTGGACTGGTGCAAGTGGTGAGTGGCTCGGTCGATCCCATGGGAGACCCGATAGCTACATCGGGCCCGCTCGCCGGGTCACCGGCGCAACTGGATGTGGATGGTACGGGTTCTCCGGCGCTGGTGTTCACCCTGATCGCAAAGAAAACAGGAACCGACGGCATCTTGACCAATGTCGTCGTGACCCCAGACACTTCCAGTCCGCCGAGTGGAAACCAGACATTTTCCCTGCTGGCTACCTGGACAAAGACAGTGAGCGGTATCACCCTTGCCGATCTCGACACCGTGATCAGTAGCGACTTGGGCTATGAGATCACGGTGAGCAAACCGACAGGGGGCGCATATTCTGTGCCCACGGCAGGCGTTACCCAACTGAGCGGTGGTGCGCAGGGAACAAGCGCTTCCGCAACCCTGTTCACCGGCCAGTAGGCACGGCCGCAACTGACCTTAGGTACGTGGAGGAACTGAATGCCCATCACTCCGACCTATCCTGGAATCTATATTCAGGAGCTGCAGAGCAACTCCCACGCCATTACCGCGGCGCCCACATCCGTCACCGTGTTCGTCGGCTACACGCATCCCTTCAAGACCGATCCCGCAAACTGGGGCATCGCGGTTGAGATATTCAGCTTCAGCGACTATGAGCGCGAATTTGGCGGGTTGTATACCAGTGGCGTGGTGGAATCGCACGTCGCCTACGCCGTCAACCAATTCTTCCTGAACGGTGGCTCGACCGCGTACGTCGTTGCCCTCCAACCCAACTACTACGATGCCTCGGGCAACTACCAGGGAGCGGTGGCGCCGGCAACCTTGACAGTCGGCCCGGTTGCATTTACCGCCCTCGAACCGATCGATCTTATTCCCATGACGATTACGATCAACAATATCCAGCCCGGAGACATTGCCGATGTGCTGGTCAGTTACGGGTCCCGTGGAGAAACCTACCGTAAGGTTAAGCTGGCGACCGCCGATCCGAATTTCATCGGTTCCCGCATCAATGGCGTTTCGCAGTTGATTTCCGTGGCCACCAGTGCCCCCACCGGATTTGTTGCGGTCGGGCAGGCCGCGTTGGTCAACTCTCCGGTGGTGCCGCCGAGCTGGACAGTCTTCAGCGAAGTGGACTTCAACCCCGTGTTTCAACAGGACAGTTCCCTCGACAAGCTCGCCATCTTCAATCTGCTGCTGCTTCCGGGCGTTGCTGACAACGGCATCTGGAGCGAGGCCCTGGCCTTTTGCGAGCGCAAGCTTGCCTTCGCGATCTTCGATCCTCCACCCCAGGATTCGGCCGACGGTTACGGTGCCGCGAATCTGCCTCTGATCGGCGACGACATCCTTGGAGCGACGATACCGAAAGGCAACAATGCAGCGCTCTATTTTCCCTACATTGACAGTAACGATCCGCTGACGGGAAATATGGTTCCATATCCACCCAGCGGCGCAGTGGCAGGAATGTATGCCACCACGGATAACAACCGTGGAGTCTGGAAGGCTCCAGCCGGACTACAAACAGTCATCAACGGTTCGCTCGGCGTTGTGGACACCGGTCGCATGACCGACATGCGCCAGGGCACGTTGAACCCGCTGGGCGTGAATTGCCTGCGAGACTTTCCCGGTGTGGGCACAGTGATCTTCGGCGCGCGTACTCTGGCTGCGGACAACCAGGCGTTCCAACAATGGTGGTACGTGCCCGTCCGGCGTATGGCGCTCTTTCTGGAACAAACACTGCGCTCGAATCTCACCTGGGTCATCTTCGAACCCAATGATGAGCCGCTCTGGGTTGCGATTCGCAGTTCCATCGAAAGCTTCATGCTCTCCCTTTTCCAGCAGGGTGCATTTCAAGGAAGTACACCCAGCCAGGCGTTTCAGGTTCTATGTGACTCTACGACGACAACCCAGCAGGATATCGACAATGGCGTGGTGAACGTGGTGGTGGCTTTTGCGCCCTTGAAACCAGCCGAGTTTCTGATCATCCAGATTGCTCAACTCGCAGGCCAAACCCAGTCATAGGAGGACTTAATGGGAAAGCCGTTCAGCATCAATACCAGTCGCTACGTTCCATACGGGTCATATTGTTTTCTTCTCTATCTGGGCACCAGCACCACTCCGGTTGCGGGCCTGAGCAAGGTTACTGGACTCAAGCGTTCCTCCGATCCAATCGAATACAAGGAAGGTGGCAACGCCATCATCCTCAAGGGGCTCGGCCGAACGAAGTACGAGGCCATCACCCTGGAGCGCGGCATTACCCATGACACCGACTTCGAGAACTGGGCCAATGCTGCACAGGTATTGGACAAGGGCGCCCCGAGCACATCGCTCAAGAACTTGCGGCAGGAAGTCCGCATCGACTTCTTGAACGAGGAGCGCCAGGTCGTGCTGCGGTTCAATGTACATCGCTGCTGGGTCTCTGAATATCAGGCCCTTCCCGACCTGGATGCGGGATCGAATGCGATAGCGATTGAGCACATCAAGCTCGAGAACGAAGGCTGGGAGCGCGACACAACCCTGGTTGAGATTGCCGAGGTTTAGCCGCCTATGCTTCGGCTTCCAGTCAGTGGAATATCGGTGACGATTCGACAACCGACGGGTAGGGAAGACCTGATACTGCAGGAACCATCGCGGTCGGGTCTGGTTACCTGCCTCGCGCTGGCTGAAAGTCTGGCTAGCTCTGCGAGTGGCGAATGCGTGGACTGGAACGACTTGACCATGACCGACATGGAAGCGCTCATGCTGTTGCTGCGCCAAACTACGCTGGGCAATTCTGTGCGTGCCGAAACACAGTGTAGTCGGCCGGATTGTGGGGCGCGCGTGGATGCGAGCTTTCGCGTCGATGAATATCTAGCCAGCCGAACGCCGGACATCCCTCGCGGAATCGAAAAGCTGGATGAGCCAGGCTGGTTTTCGGTTAAGGGTAAGGCGGTAAGGTTTCGTCTTCCGCGTTGTAAGGATCTGCTCCGCCTCTCCGCGGTGACTCGCTCGAACGAGGCGCGGCGGCTGTTGGTGCGGACTTGTGTTGAACCGCCAGCTGTACCCGCGCAGCTGCAGCTGCGTATCGAACGTGCGATGCAAGTGATTGCTGCGCCACTCTCCGGAAACCTGGCTGGTACCTGTCCGGAGTGCAATCACGGCTTGACCATTCATTTCGACGTTCTCTCCTTCGTGTTGAGGGAATTGCGTGACCACGCCGTAAGTATCTACCAGGATATTCACCTCCTCGCGTTGCACTACAAGTGGCCGGAGGAGAAAATTCTTGAACTTCCTCGAAAGCGCCGTCAGCACTACGCGGAGATGATTCGCAGCGAGAGGAGTGTTGCCTGACGTGCCCAAAACCTCTTACCTCCGTGGGCTGATTGCGCCGCCTGCAGGCAATATGGCAGTCCTTCGCCCGCCCCACAAGCCGGCATGGGGTTTATCGCCGGCCTTCGGGCAGCGTGTGATGGAGGGCGATCTGCCGCATGAGGGGTCACTCACTTCCCCAACCGGCAAAGCTACGGGCCACGATTTTCGTGGGCCGCGAGAAACTGGCGCCGCTCGCCAAATCGGAGAGTACGATTCGGAATTGCGGCCGCAACCCGTACAAACCATCGAGGTCGACAGGATCGGACGACGCAGTGAGCGGAGCTCGGAAAATCTTCCGCTTAGCGGAGCACCTGCTTCCCATGAGGAGCACGGAACACCAGGCAATCCGGCCATGCCTCATCCACCCGAGACGAGTAGCTCGATCGCATCATCGAATCCATCGCTGATTCCTGGGCGCCAGTCCCTACCACCCCAGGAGCAGGCGCAGGTATCGCCGGAGGCAGACAAAACCTCCTCGGGGCCCTCTGCTTCTGCTACGGCAAAACTCGAGCGGCTCACAGCAGAACTAAGGGCGGTGATTCGAAACACAAACCCCTCTGAAGGCAAAGCCGGTTTCTCGTCGTCTTTTGCTGCGTCGACACCGGGCGCAGAGGGCCGCGCTCCCACAAAAAAGTCAGGAGTTCATATCGGCACGATTGATATTCGAGTGGCGCCGCCGGCGCCGCCGCAGCGTAACGTGGCCCGGCGGCAGCCGGCCTCCTTGACCCCTACCTTGTCACGCGGTTTTACCTCGTCCTACGGCCTCAGGCAGGGATAAACGGGAGGGTTGATGGCACTAAATCCCATGGGTGTGTTGGACCTCTCGATTGTGACCGAACTCCTCATGGGGACGATTGGGGACTATTGGCCCGACTCAGCGCTATGGACGACCTTGTATTCCGATGCCTATTTCAAGCCTGAGATCACCGGCCTGACCCCTGAAGCCGTTCGTAAACGGGACGGGTGTCAACTCACCATCTCCCTGCTTCATATCGAGAACAACAAGTCTCTGCGGAATTATGTTTATCCACTTACACCGCAGTCGCCCAACTCTCCCTCTCCGCGAGCGCAACAGTTACCGGCGTTGCCTCTGGCGCTGGACCTCTACTACTTCGTCACCGCCTATTCTGACAACAACTACCAGCAGGAGCAGCAAGCGATCAGCATCGTGCTGAATTGCTTTCACCAGAATCCCATCCTGCATAAGAATGTCATCTTTCCCGGATCGCCGGCCACGCAAACCCGGGAAGAATTCTCTCTCACCATGGAGATCGAGTCGATCGACTCCATGTCGAGGTTCTGGCAGGCCATCACCGCGCCCTTCCGGCTCTCGCTGATTTATCGCGTCTCGATTGTCTTCCTGACACCCCCGGCGCCGCCCGCTCTCGCGAAATCTGTGGTCCGCTATGGACTCGCGGTTGAGCCGGCCTCTTTTCCCTTGACCGCCAGCGGCCAGGTATTCGGTACATCGTCGACCACAGTCTTTGCCGCGCCACCGATTCCACCGGCTGCTTCTGAGAACGTGCAAATCGATTACTCGCCGGCGACCGTCGCTCCAGGCGAGCGATTCTTCATTTACGGAGCCGGCTTGAATCAAGGCACAGACTACCCCGGTCCAGCCCCTAACCCGGGGACGTCGTACCGCGTCTATCTGTCGCAGGCGCCTGACTTTTCCGACGAACAAGAGGTGACTGCGGCGTGGAAGACTGCGGACGCGGATCCCAACAACCCGATCCAGACCACTGCGCGTGTAGTTCTCGACCTGCCGGCGACGATGGGAGCGCTCCCCGCAAACGCGCCTCAACCGGGCGTCTATTCCCTGCGTGTAGGCAGCCAGTCCCCAGCTGATGCAGTGACCAACCGCACGAATGCTACACCGTTCAGCGTAGCGGCGCGCGTCGATGCTCCGTCGCCTTTGCTGGTGGAAGCAGGGGGACAATACGCGGTGACCGGCATGGGGTTTGTCGGAGGCAGCACCGAGTTGTTGCTCGATACTTCTCCGCTTGCCTATGTCACTACACCGTTGGCTGCCGGTCAGTTCAGCGTCACGGGCAATTCTGCGATCGCATTCAAGTCGCCGAGCAATCTGAGCACCGGCTTGCACACGGTGCGCATTCGAGTCAACGGCGTCGAGTCGCCACCAAGTTTGTGGATAAGGATCTGAGCGCTATGACCAACATCGCAGAAAGCGCAGCCGGGGTCTCCACCCGGCGCAACGCAACGGAGGTCTTGTTGACCTGCGTGCGGCTGCGTGCTCAGCTACAGCTCCTATGGATGCGTTCCAATTGGGGGGAGGCGCCGGAATCCAAGGCCTGGGTTATTTCTGACAGCGAGGTAGACCGGATCCTCGAAGACCCTGCTGCGGTCGCCGCCCGGGAAGCAGCCTTTTACCAATCCGACGCTAACGCTAGAGATCTTCGCGAGCTGGTGCGCGAAGCTGACTCTGAGTTTGATCAACTGCCGCAATGGCTTGCGTTGCAGCAGCTCTTTTCGCTCACCGGGTTTGAGCTTAAGCTGCTTGCTTTGGGCGTCGCACTCGATGCCGATTCGCAACTGTCACGCGTCTACGGTTATCTCCACGATGATGCGAATGCAGGGCACGCCACGCCATGGCTGGCAGCCCGCCTTTTTCAAACCACGCTAACCCCGTTGTCCCCTCGATCGCCACTGTTTCTCTGGCGCCTGGCCACTCCCGTGCGCGGTGCCGCGAGCTCCCTGAGCCTCTGGTCATTCAATACTGCCTGGACGCCGGATCCACACATCGCGCAGTGGTTGCTTGGTTCTCAGCAGATCGATCCCGCCTTGAACGCTGGTGCAATTCGTCTTCTGCCGCCAAGCGAAGGCACACGTACCCTCTGTCTCTACCCTGAGCAACTGGCGGGCGTCATGGAGTTCACGGCGGCGATTGTCGGGGCACGCAGCGAGCCAACCGGCTCAGCGCTGCGCGAACCGGTTGAGATTGAGTTGGTGGGTGATGATGGCGCCGGCAAGTGCATCCTCGCGGCTCAATGCGCGTCCGCACTGGGTGTTGGCTTGGTCGTCGTGGACGTGGATTCCTTGCTCAACGGCGCGGCTTCCATGCAGGCCGAGGAGGCAATTCTTCGCGTGAGCCGGATGGCTGTCCTGACTGGCTCCGCAATTTACTGGAGCCATAGTGAGTCTCTCAAGCAAATGGCTTTGCCCGCCGTTCCACGCAGCGTCGGTCTCAATTTCTTCGGAGCCAGGATCGCACATCGGAGCGCGAGCCATTCGCCTGCACCATGCAGAACCTTTCGACTGCCGGCATTGAATAAAGAGATGCGTTCTGCCTTGTGGAGGCGGATCTCTGATTACCCGTTGCCATCTGTGGTTGAGGAATGGATACTGACCCCCGCCGAGATTGCCGCCGCGGCGCGCGTTGCTCCAGCCGGACCGGAGGTTGTTGCTGAGGTATGCCGCGAGAATCTCCGCGGCATCTCACAGGAGCTTTTCGTAAGTTTGCCTTGTCCCTTCACCTGGGACGATATGGTGCTCTCTCCGCACACCCGTGCTCATCTCGAGGAACTGGAGCAGCAAGTCAGGCTGCGCTGGCAGGTCTACGAAGAGTGGGGATTCGAGCGCCTCTGCGCTTTCGGATCGGGTATCACCGCTATGTTCGCCGGCCCCAGCGGAACCGGCAAGACGATGGCCGCGCAGGTGATTGCCCGATCCCTCCAACTACAGCTCTATCGCGTGGACCTTTCTGGGGTCATGAATAAGTACATTGGCGAAACCGAGAAACGGCTCAAGCAGGTCTTCGATGCCTGCGAGCGATCGAACGTGCTCCTCTTCTTCGACGAGGCCGACGCACTGTTTGGCCGGCGAACGCAAGTCGAGCACGCGCACGATCGTTTCGCCAACATCGAGATCGATTATCTGCTGCAAAGGATGGAGCAGTTCAAGGGCATCGCAGTGCTTGCGACCAACCGCAAAAGCGACTTGGACAAGGCATTCCTTCGCCGCATTCGCTTTATGGTGGACTTTCAACCTCCCGGCCCACCGGAGCGCAAAACACTTTGGCAGCGCGCCCTGCCGCCATGTTCGCCAAGCGGCGAAGAATTGTTGGGAACCATCGATTGGGAAACCCTGGCGCACAAGCTGGATATGACCGGAGCCGACATAGCCTCGGCTGCGCTGAATGCCGCGTTTCTGGCGCGGTCGGATGCAAGCCGCATCACCATGGCGCATGTGATGCGCGCTGCGCGCCGCGAAATGAACAAGCACGGCGTTATGTTGCGCTCCGGAGATTGGGAGATTTGATGCTATGCCGGATTTGATGGTGGATCGATTGCGACTCAACCTCGAAGGCCTTTCGCGGGCGGATGCAGAACGCCTGGCTACCCTCGTCGCTCAAGGGCTGGCTGGAGCGGAGATCGCAGGCGACGGCGACGTTCAGGGCTTGCAGATAACTCTTGCCCCTTTGCCCGGGAGTACGATGCAAAGCCTGTCGGAGCAGATCGTCGCAGAACTGGTAGGCCAGATCAATAGAACCATCTAAGTTGCATAGGCTGACGGATTGGAGGAGATATGCCGGGTAAGTACTTGAAGGGCGCGTTCGTTCAGTTCATTCCAACCTTCCTGATCCCGCGCCCCAATGTCGTCGTCTTTCAATACAATCCCGAAGCCATCACGCACACCTGGACCCCAGCGGCTCCGGAAACAACGCCCTCGGTGAGCAGTCGTCCCAATCCGCTCGCGGTCAACAGCCTCCCCGGGGAGAGCTTTTCCTTCACGCTGATGATGGACTCCTCCGACACCATCGCCGACGGAAGCGCCGTGACCGCGGACATAGCCAAGGCAACCGGGCTCTATTCCCGGCTCGCGGCGCTTGAAATGCTTCTCTACCCAAGCGGCTCTTTCTCAGCCATTCAACTTCTGGGTACAGTATCGTCGGCGCTTAAATCAACGACAGGTCTTGGGTCAACGAAGTCCACCAATGTTCCGCAATACATGATGCCCACGGTGCTGTTCGTCTGGGGGCCGGGCCGTATTCTGCCCGTGCGCCTGACATCCCTAACGGTTACCGAGAAACTCTACGACGCTTTGTTGTTGAACCCCACCCAAGTGGAAGCCCAGGTGGGTATTCAAGTGCTCACACCCGACGAAGTGGCAACCCTGAAACCCAGCTCACTCAAGACAATTGCGACCGTCGCATACGACTATTCGCAGGCGCTGCGCGAGGCGCTGGCGCTGACCAACCTGGCCAACAACACCGAATCAGTGATCGGCATGCTGTCTGCACTATGACCACTTTCAGAATGGAGAGAACATGTTTTTTCCCGGTTCACGATACGCACCCCTGGCTACCTACCAGGTGACAAAACAGGACGGCTCGGTGGTCACAGTAACCCGCCTGCCTCTGCCTTCACAGGGTCCGTTGCAGGGTTATTATGCGCGCCAGAACAGTACGCGGCTCGATCAGATTGCCGACCACTTCCTCTCCGATGCGACCACCTTCTGGCGCTTGTGTGACGGCAACGACGCCGTGGCCCCTGATGCGCTGGCTGCGCATCCCCTGATTGGCATTCCGGGAGGCTCCTGATTCATGGGCAGCTTTCAACTCATATTCGACGGGATGCCGGCCGACGATCAGTTGATCGACGTCATGGGCCCGCTCGAGATCGAAGAGAACGCGGACTTGCCAGGCGCGGTTCAGTTGACGCTGCCCGTCGACAGCGATGGTTCTGGCGAGCTTACCTTCGTGAACGATAGCCGCCTCCAGCCCTTCGTGAATGTTGCCGTGGTCGCCACCCCCCTGGGCCAGTCGGATCAATGTATCTTCGACGGCTACATTCTTTCCAGCAAGTTGCACTTGCAGAAGGGAACTGCCGGCTCAACCTTGCAGGTTTGGGGCCAGGACGCTTCATGGCTGATGAATCTGGAGGAGAAAGTAAGAGAGTGGGCCGACGTTACCGATGCAGATGTGGCCAGTCAGATCTTCAGCGACTACGGCATCAATCCGGCTGACGACAACTCCGATGATGACTCGCCTAGCCACACCGAAGACACCCACACGTTGATGCAGCGCGCCTCCGATATCCAGTTTCTGCGTACCCTCGCGCGGCGCAATGGGAAGCTGTGCCGCGTCGTATGCTCCGACACACCCGGCGTCCGTACCGGCTATTTCGCCAAACCCGGGGTGCAGGGGGACGCGGTCGTGACCTTTGAGTTGAATGACCCCGATAACTGGAACGTAGACTCCCTCGACCTTAGTTGGGATGTAGCGCGCCCCTCGGAAGTTCTGGCCCGGCAGGCATTGTTCAACGACAGCGATGAAGACGGCATCTCGGTAGATCAAACCGATTCAGGGCTCGACTTGCTCGAAGATCGCTGCCTGGCGGATTTTGCCGGCAAACAAATGTCGGTCCTGTTGACCGCTCCCGTCGATGCCGCACAGGAACTCACGCTGCGCTCTCAGTCGATTCTGCGCGAGGCGGGATGGTTCGTCCGCTGCGAAGGCGAGGCGGATGCCTATCGGCTTCAAGCGATTCTGCGCGTCGGCACAGTGGTGATGGTGAATGGAGCTGGAGCTCTCAACTCAGGAAAATACTTCGTGTGGAGTGTACGGCACACCATCGACAAACAATCGCATCGCATGAAGTTTGTGCTGGTGCGGAATGCGTTGGGAACTCCGTCGCCCAACGGCAGCGGATTGCTGGGAGCAATGTTATGAATGACGAAAGCCTGATGGACATAGTGGAGCGGCTGCGCTACCGCTTCTTCGGCAAGTATCGCGGTACCGTCACGGACGTGGACGACTCAACCTTGCGCATCAAGGCCAAAGTACCGTCAGTGCTGGGAACCCAGGCGACTGGCTGGTGCATGCCATGCGTCCCCTATGCAGGCAACAATGTGGGCATGGCGTTTCTGCCCGAGAAGGGGTCGGGCGTCTGGATCGAGTTCGAAGGCGGGGATGTCTCTTATCCCATCTGGGTCGGGTGCTATTGGCGAAGCGGCGAACAACCATCCGATGCCACCGGAACCGTAAAAGCCATCGTAACTACCGCACCGCACAAGATCCTTTTTGATGACCAGGCGGGAACGGTGACCATCTCCGACTCAAACCAGAACAGCATTACGCTGAGCTCCGACAATCTGGCTCTCAAACGTGGAGACAGCAACGTGCAAGTCGCGGATTCGAGTGTAAGCGTCAACGATGGATCCTTTGAAGTGACCGCATAAAGCGAAGGGAGATGCGATTGGCGAACCTGTTGACGACCACAAGTGTTCTGATGTGTCCCCACGGTGGAACGGTCACCGCGACTACGCAGAATTCGCAGGTGATGGCGGCTGGAAGTCCGCTGGTGCTGGCATCGGACACATTCGTGATCGCGGGTTGCTCTCTGGCCGCCCTCCCCACTCCGAGTCCCTGCGTTCAGATCAAATGGGTGCAGCCGGACAGCAAGAGCCAGGTGCGCGACGATTTCACGTTGAGCGAGAGCAGTGTCGGCCTGTGCCTATCCGGGAACATGATTCCCCAGGGAACGGTGCTGATTAATTTCACCCAGGCGAAGGCATCGGGTCAATGAGCGAGGTAAGAGAGTGAACCGCAACGATTACGCATATCCATTTCGGATTGATCCCGCCTCCGGACAAGCTGCGCAGGCCGGCTATGCCGACCATGTGGATCAAATGATCCGGCAGATATTGCTAACCGCGCCTGGGGAGCGGGCTGATCTGCCGGAGTTTGGCTGTGGCCTTCGGCAGCTGGTCTTCGCCCCGCATTCGCAGGCTCTGGACGCCACTACCCAGATCCTGGTTCGAAAAGCATTGGGCCGCTGGCTCTCCGATCAGATAACGGTGCAGCAGGTACAGGTAGGGCCGCCCGCCGTGGGCCAGGAGCAGCAACTGCAGGTCGAAATTGACTACACCCTGATTGAAACTCAGTCGCAGAATCGCACCATCATTCTGGTGTCTTGATATGACGCAAAAGGATCGGGTCAGCAAACTACTAGACCCACTCAACACGGTTCTGAATGGCATCGACTTCGTTGAGATTGCCAGCGAAGATCAGACGACTTTGCGCGTGCACTTTCTCAACGGAGTTGAGTTTGCCGGCAGCCCGCCTGCTCCGGTGATGCCAACCATTACCGGCGGAGAACGCATCCCGGTGGTGCGAGTTCTTCCCCTCGCGCCTGATGCCTGGTCGCGCGATGCGGATGGCCGTCCGCTGTTGACCCTGCAGGTGGCGGCCCCGGGAGACTTCTCCTTCTATACGCTCAGCCTGTCGAGTCCAGGGCTCGATCCTTTCTACGATCACGTTCGATTCTCTTTCAAGGCTCTGTGTCCTTCCGATCTCGATTGCGAAGCTGTGCCGCCCACCTGCCCACCACCGGCAGGAAATCCTCCGCCCATCGACTACCTGGCGAAAGACTTTTTGAGTTTTCGCAAAGCGCTGTCGGATTTCTCTTCGCTTCGCTATCCGGAATGGCAGGAGCGATCTGAAGCCGATTTTGGCGTCATGTTCATGGAGGCGCTCTCCAGCCTCGGCGACGACCTTAGCTACACCCAGGACCGCATCGCTGCGGAGGCCATGCTCGATACGGCCACTCAGCGCCGATCGCTCGTGCGCTTGGCCCGCTTGGTCGACTACGAACCTCGCCCCGCGACCTCTTCCACCGTGCTCCTGCAATTGGAAGCCAGCAGCACCAATATCCCATCCGGTATGAGGGTGAGCGCGTCCCGCCCCGACGGCAGCCCGATCGTCTTTGAGACCGGTACCGGCCTCATCGATCCCGATACGCTCCTTGCCAACGTGACTACCTACACCGTAAACGCGAAATGGAATCGCTTCCTGGCCGATGGAGTAACTCCCAATCTGCTTCCGTACTTCTGGGACGACAGCCAGCAATGCCTGGCCGCAGGAGCGACCGAGATGTGGGTGGTGGGCCAGGGTTTCAGCTTCTCTCCCGGGCAGAGTCTGCTGTTGGACACCGCGGCGCAGACCACTGCGGACCCACCAACACGCGAGATCATCGTTCTCACCAGCGTCAATGAAGAGATAGATCCGCTCTACGACGTCCAGCTCACGCATCTTGTCTGGGGCGATGGTGTTGCCTACAATCACGACCTCACGCGCACCGTGTTGGCGGGAAACCTTGTTCCAGCGACCCAGGGTCAGCGTTACACCGAGAGCTTTGGCATCGGCCAGCTTCCCGCGCAACCTGTAACGCAGATTCCGCTTGCCATTCCGCGCACCGGTCCCAACAGCTCGCAACAATATCTCTATACGCTGCAGCAGGCGCCGCTCGTCTGGCTCGGCGCCACTCCTCTTCCGGAAATTTTGCTTACCGAGCAACCACAGCAGCAAGGGGTGTCGCGCGTAAGTTGGAATTTCCGCGAAAGCCTTCTCGACGCGGAAGAGTTCGAGAAGGCCTATACGCTGGACCCGGTAAGTTATCTCCGCCTCAACCAGAATTCAGACAGCTCCCTTTCCTACGAGTACGACGGCGACGGTGGCAGCACCATTCGTTTTGGCGACGATGTTTTCGGCGAGATCCCCGAGACCGGATCTCTATTTCAGGTGACCTATCGCGCCGGTGGAGGAAGTGAAGGGAATGTCGCTCCCGACACGATCACCAAGCTCGATCCCAGCGCCGCCGGTCTGATCTCAGGCGCCACCAATCCCTTTGCTGCCACGGGCGGAGCAGACGAGGAACCTGATCAACAAGTTCAACGCCTGGCGCCGCAGGCATTTCGCGCGGTTCAATATCGTGCGGTGCGGCCCGAAGATTACGAGAAAGCGGCCGAAACGCTGCCCTGGGTAGAGCAAGCCGGCACCACCTTTCGCTGGACAGGCAGCTGGCTCACCATCTTCACCACTGCCGATCCAAAAGGCACGGAACAGATCCCCGTCGACGAGTCGATCCAGCTGATTAACCTGCTCAATCGCTATCGTCTTGCCGGATACGAGTCCTACGCCCCGTTGCCCGACTATGTCTCGGTTGACCTTCAGATCACCGTTTGCGCATGCTCCGGAGCGGCGCCCGGTGATACCGAAGCCGCGGTCCTTTCCGCGCTCAGCACATCTGTCTTCCCTGATGGAACTACAGGCTTTTTCTACTTCGATCGCTTTACCTTCGGAACCCCGCTTGAACGCAGCGCTCTGGAGGCAGCAATTCAGGCCAGCTATGGCGTCTGCGGCGTGGTGTCGATCATGTATCGCCGCCGCGGCCTGACCGCCGGATGGATCTGCCTGCCGCAAACGCTGCAGGTCGGGCCATCGCAGATTCTCCGTGTAGACAACGATCCAAACTATCCCGAGCGCGGAACCCTCAAGGTGTTTGTGGAGGTAGGCCAATGACCGAACCAGCGGCCCCGTGCCCCTGCGAAACTTTCGTATTCCCGCAGAGCATCACCAACCCTCCGGGAAGATCCAGGATCAACTACCGCGTGGGTGATTTCATTGCCTTCCGCGAGGCTCTCTTACGCAGCCGGCCCGGCGAAGTGGAATTGGCAAACTGGCGCCCCGGTGCGCAAGGCGATCTGGCCGTACAGATGATCGAGTGGTGGGCGTATGTCGCCGACATCTTACGTTTTACAACGAGCGCATTGCCAACGAAACCTACCTGCGCACCGCGGTCCTGCCCGAAAGTGTGCAGCGGTTGATCCGCATTCTTGGATATCGTCCCCATCCGGGAATCGGGGCGACAGGAACTCTTGCCGCGTTGATGTCATCCAGCACGTCCTTCACCTTGCCCCAGGGTTTCCAGATACAGAGCAAACCAGGACCCGGAAGCCAGCCGCAAATTTTCGAACTCAACACCGCTACCCTCATTCAATCACCGGATAGCATCGCAGCCGACGCCCCACCTGATCCATCATTGCTGGGCAGTGATGGAGCCAGCGTGCTGCTTCAGGGAACGATTACTTCCATCAAAGCGGGAGCGGGCCTGTTGTTGCTGGAGAATGGCTGGGTAGCCAACGATTCAACTATGCCCTGGCCGTGGTCGCCGGCACAGCCACGGTGAAGGACCCACGTAATAACCCCAATACTCAGGTCACGTTTCAGTCGCCGGTCACCCAGCTTTCCGGGCAGAGCGCAGCAAATTTTTCCTTGCAGCGAAGCCAGCAATCGAGCCACCTGTGGCAATACGGAACTGTCAAGGTGCTTATTGACAATGCCGACGGCACCGGAACAGCGCACCTCGAATCGATCTCCCGTCAGATCCAGGTGGGCGATCCAATTCTGTTCGACATATCGGAGGCGGCGTAACTGCCAAGTTGGCAGTCGTTGTCAGCTACACCGAGGCGGTTTATTACGCCAACCCGGCGGGGTCCCACCTGACCCATCGACCCCGCCGCCGTCACCCACGATCGCAATTCCCATCCTGCACAGCGCCATCGGGTTCAAACCGCGCGGAAGCCCTTTCCGGTTGGATAGGCTTGGTGAACTACCAGAGCCTGACGGTGAGATATCAGTGGCAGTCGATATCCACGTTATCCCTTTTCCCGGCCACCTCTCTCAATGGAACGGCGGTCTCCTTGCGACGCCCGTCCCGGCGACTCTGCTGCCCATGGTTGACCAGGACGTTCTGATTAGCGATGCCAACGGCAATGGAGTGCAAGCCCAGGCGACGGCCTCGCTCGTGACCCCCTCCACACTTGGGCTTGTCCAACTTCAGCGATGCAAACGCCACCTCATCGCCCCTCTAACGTTCTCTTTGACCTACTACCGTATCGCGCGGAAAACAGTGGCCAACGAGATTCTCGGAAGCGGCGACGCAACCATAACCACAGGGCAGGAGTTCACCCTGCAGAAGTCTCCCCTGACCTATCTGCAGAGCGCTGCGTCAACCTCCGGTGACGATTACTCCAGCACCCTCAGCATTTGGGTCAACGGCGTGCGGTGGAAGAAGTGCCCAGCTTTTACGGACAGGCTCCGGACGCCGCCGTCTTTGTAACCCGCGAAGACGAGAACAATGTCACCCACGTGCAGTTTGGTGACGGAGTTGAACGGGCGCGCCTGCCCTCGGGCAACAATAACGTCGTCGCTACCTACCGTTATGGCAGCGGCGCCGATGCCCCGGATGCCGGCACGCTGAGCGTGATCCTCCAATCGTGGCCCGGCTTGCGATCGATCCTCAATCCTGTCGCTGCCGGTGGCGGCGCCGACCCTGACCCGCCGCAACGGATCAAGACCTACGCGCCCGCGTCCGTCCTCACCTTCGGAAGAGCCATCTCCGCCGACGACTACGAGACCATTGCTGCCCAGGCCCCGGGAGTGGCGCGAGCCCGTTCCTACTGGATATGGGACGCGACGCAACAGAGGATGATGGTCAAGGTCTATGTCGGCGATAACTCCAACCGCTGTCAGCAGCGCCAACACAGCCCTGGCCGGCGCTGAGCGATCCCAACCGTCCGCTCAAGGTATATCCTGGCATCGACGCTTCCCATACCCTGGGAATGACCCTGGTCGTCGATCCCTCCTATGTCGCCACGGATGTGCTCGCTGCGGTCACTGCCGCCTTGATCGATCCCGATCAAGGCCTACTCGGCGCCAATGTAGTCGAGATCGGGGAAAGCATCTGGCAGAGCCAGATCTATCAGAGCTGCCTGGCTGTGCCGGGGGCGGTTGCCGTGCACGATCTGCAATTCATGAGAAAGCTGGTCCCGCTGGTTTTCTCCTTTCGCCGCTTCCTCTCCGAGACGGCGTTGTTGCCGAAACTCACGCCGATCTTTCGTCCAGTCACGGTTTGTAACTGTCAGGATTTCCGCGCCGACCCAGGAGAAGGTGGATTCTTTCAATTGGCAGCAGCAGATTTGACGATCTCCGTGGAGGTGGCCACATATGCCAACTGACCTGGACCACTACGAAATCTACTACGCCGATAAGCTGTGGGCTCTCTTGCCGGCCATCTACCGCACGGTCGATACCGACGTGTTCAACAGCAACGGTCCGCTGCGCGAATTGGTCAATCGCGTCGGCGCACAGGCCGCAACCTTGCGCCGCAGTATAGATCGCCTTTGGGAAGATCAGTCCATTGAGAGCTGCGATGACTGGGTGATTGCGTATTTTGCAGACCTGCTGCAAACCAAGTTGGTGGCCA
Source organism: uncultured Acidobacteriaceae bacterium (assembly GCA_963815175.1). Taxonomy (GTDB): domain Bacteria; phylum Acidobacteriota; class Terriglobia; order Terriglobales; family Acidobacteriaceae; genus PALSA-350. Next base: position 48,972 of record CAWFGM010000043.1, on the reverse strand, counting down.
GCCTGGATGCGCGTGGTCAACGTCTTGATGTAGCTAAGACCATCTACTACCGCCGCCGCAAAGGCACAGTCGCGGTATTGGAAGAGATCGCGACCGATATCACCGGCTGGGATGCTCGCGTGGTTGAATTCTTCCGCCGCCTGGGTCGCACCCGGCACAACTTCGATCCGGCACTTGTCGATCCGGCAGCGAGTGCCGAGGACGACCTTACCCTGCAGCTTGCCGAAGGCTTGACCGGCCAATGGACTCATACCATGATCGGCGGATGGGCCGATCTGCGCAACGCCTACGGCGCCTCCCAGGCACAATCACCTTTCAGCATAGCGAAGACGATTCGCCCTCCGTCGGCATTCGATGAATACTTCCACACCGCGGACTTCCGCGCCGGGCGGGGCCGTTCCGGCTGGTACAACATCCACAAATTGGGGGTCTTCGTATGGCGCCTCATAAGCTTTACAACGGGCCAGACCACACCCGTGCAGAGCGGTAACTGCTTTACCTTCGATCCCACCGGCCGCCGGATTCCGCTCTTCGCAGCTTCTTCGCGCCCTCTGGGCGATACCTGGGTATCGCCGCAGGAGTGGCAATTAGCGACCCCCATCAGTACGCCATTGCTGGCGGCAGCGCTCGCCAACCCGGCTACGCAACCCGTCTACGCCGAGTTTGCCCCCGACGGCGTTACGCTGGAGCAAAACTCCTTTGGCGTTTACACCCAGCCCGGCAGCTTCTACGAACTGGTCGATGTCTCCCAGATCACGGCATTTCCTGAGGCAATGAATACCTCTCATCAGATTATGGTCATGCCCGAGGCGGGCCAATTTGCAGTGCTGCATCCACCGCCAAAGGCTCCCATCACTGTTACCTACCACTACGGCTTCTCGGCGCCCATGGGTGCCGGTCCCTATGACCGCCGCGTGCTGGGCCAAGCCGACAACCCAACCCCTTCGCCGATGGTCAACGTAACCGGAGGAGCCAATGCACTTGCCGCCTTGCTTACGCTTCCTCCCACTGGCACGGTCAGCATCAACGATTCGTTGACTTACAACTCGTCACTGCCGGTTACAAATATTGAGCAGTTCACCGTGATGGCACAGAATCAGAACCGGCCGCTCATTCGCATGGCCCCGGGCGCAGTCTGGATATTCAACGGTATCGATCAGGCTTCCCTGGTCTTGGAAGGTTTGTGGGTGAGTGGCGGCGACGTCGTGCTGCGCGGCAGCTTTGCTTCGGTCACCTTGACCTGTTGCACCTTAGACCCCGGCAACGCAGCCATCGATGAATCGCTTTCTGTCTTCTCCCAATCCATCGATGGGCGTGAACTGGCGCCAACCCGTCTCTGGATCGAAGGCGAGATCGAACAACTCACGATCGATCGCTGCATTCTCGGCCCGGTGCGCACACGCGACGGTGGGGAAGTGGAGACCCTCAACGCGGGTAATAGCATTCTGCAATCGATTCCAACCAGTGCTTTGGGCTTGCTGAACACTGCTGATCTCAAAGATGCATCTTTTCTCGCTGCGAGACTGCAGAACCCTCACGATCCGCTGTCGGTTTCGTTGTACGGGGGGCTTTCCCCAACGACGCAACAATTGCTGAGCAGTTATGCTACACCGGCTATGCCCTCTCAGCAGCTTTCACAAGCGTTAGTGGCAGATCTCAATCAAATCCTCTCTGGCCCGTCACTGTATGACCCCGCGCTCTTTGCGCTGGTCAACCTCAGTCCGCAAACAGAGCTGCTGCTTGCCCAACACCCTACCGGGGCTGCACTGGTCCACCTGAATCGCCTGCTTCTCCAGGACGCCTATCCACTCGCCCTCGCCGACCTCATCTTAGCCTTCAGTACAGGCTCTGTGGACCTTAGCCGATGCACGCTTCTTGGTCCCGCGTATGTCCATCAGTTGGAGGCAAGCGAGTGCATTCTCGACGGAGAGGTAGTGGTGGAGAACTACCAGCAGGGCTGTGTGCGTTACAGCGCGTGCAGTATCGGCAGTATCCTCCCCAGGCAATACGAGAGCGTCCAGATTGAACCGGGGGCGCCGCTATTTACCTCCCAACAGTTTGGTCAACCCGGGTATGCGCAACTGCTCGATAGCGCTGACAACGAAATCGTCTCGGGCGCGACCGGGGCAACCATCCGGGCGGGAGCGCAGGACGGATCCGAGATGGGCGCCTTTGCCTCGGAGAAAAACCTGATCAAGGAAAACGCAATCCTGTTTAAGTACCAGGAGTACATGCCGTTGGGCTTGAGCCCGGTCATCATTCACGTCACCTAGGTGTGCAGTAAGAAGCAGCGTGGCACGACGCAAGAGCAGTTTGCAATTCCAGAGAGTGCGTCGAGAAAGCAAGGAGTCGATCCATGGGCAGCGATAGAGCACGCATCACATACGACCCCCATCAGCACTATAGATCCGTCATCATGCAGCAGGGCCGCGTAACCCTCGACGCGGATTGGAATGAAGCGCAGCAGATTTCCGAGGAGGAACTTCGCCGCGAAACCCTGGATATCGTAGGCCCGGCCGGAACCCCCGACGACGGCTACCGGGTAGTCATCCCGCCGCCCTCCACTTCGTTGCCGTACGACTTCCTGGTGGAAAAAGGAACTATGTATGTTGGAGGCCTCCGCACCTGGCTGGGCGAACCCGTGCAGTACAGCAATCAGCCGGACTGGCGCGATCCGGGGCCCGAAGATCCAGACTGGGTCGATCCAGCTACCTTTGCCGCCCCGCCCACGAATGAGTTCATCTATCTTCTTCTTCGCGAGCAGGAAGTAAGCGCGGTAGAAGACCTGGACCTCAAGGATGTAGCGCTTGGCGGTCCGGATACCGCACAGAGAGCCCGCCTGCTGCAGCGCTTCGTCCGTGTCGCTTCGCAGGGAGCAGATTGTGCATCGGGCCTTGCCGCTGCCCAGGCTCACTGGTTGACGGAAGGGCTGGTCTTCCATCCCGACACCATGCGCCTGATCTCATCCGGCAGACTCTCGGTGGGAGCGGCCAACCAGCAACCGGCGCCGAATCCATGCCTGCCGCAGGCACAGGGCGGCTATGTCGATCCCGACAATCAACTCATACGGGTGCAGATTTCGGGGGTGGACTCTCTCACGGGAAATCCCAAATTCCTATGGGGCTTTGATGATGCCTCGTTTCTCTATCGAATCGATATCGATCCCAACAATCCGCAGAATCTTTTGCTTCAATCCGCGCCTGTCGATAGCTTTCATCAGCCGGTTCGTGGGCAAGCAGTGGAAGTGCTGCGCGTTGCCGCCGACTTGAGCAACGGGGGATTGGTCGCTGCCCTTTCTGGATTTCCCTTCACCCTCGACCAGAACTACGACCCCGACGCGCAGTCTGTGCTGCTGCCGAGCGGTGTGTCCTTACCGGCCGACTATCTATCTGCGACCCAGTCTCCTCCCACGTCCCTCTTCTTGCGTGTCTGGCAGGAGGAAAAGGTCTTCGCCCCTGGGGTGGCCACTGTCCTTGGCGATACGGGCCTGGAGGTAACGCTTGAGACTGACAGTGGAGGCCCCTTCCATACTGGCGACTACTGGATGTTTGCCGTGCGTCCCTCAACGCCGCAGACGGTTTACCCGGAGCGCTACTGGAACAACTTTCAGCCGGCCGAGGGGCCGCGTTTGTGGGCTTGCCCGCTGGCCGTCCTCTCCTGGATCAGGCGTACCGGGATTGTCTCCGCGGACTGCCGTAACACGTTCAGTAGCCTGATCAATCAGAGCAAGAGCTTGGGCGGCTGCTGCACCATCACCATCAAACCCCGCGACCTCTCGCCCAACCGGACGCTCCAGTCCATTCTGGATGCCGCGTCGAATCTTTCTCTGCAACTTACCGCCGTACAAGCCGGCTCCATCGGAAACAACATCGTCGCCTCCGTAGCCAATGTTCGCTCCGATCTCAGTCCGGCGACTTTTGATTTTACCGTCACCGAGACAGAGACGTATTCCGGGTTAACAGTCGCCCAAATTTTGCCCGTACTCGGCGACGAGCGAACCAACTCTCCTTCCCTGGCGCACCAGCTCACCGCCTCCATCAGCCAGGACCCGAACGCCGTTCCAGCGGCCCAGAATGTGTCGTTTTCGGATGCGACCACGCCCAGCGCCCGCGCCGACTTCTACAACGCCGCGGGCGCCATCGTCTTTACGCTGGAGGCCAGAGGGCCGGGAGATGGCGGCAACTTTACCAGTGCCACCATCGCCAATATCAACACCACAGTCACTCCCAATACGTTCGACCTCACGCTCACCTGGACCAGGACGCTGACCGGGCTTAATGCGGGCAACTGCGTGCCGGCGATCCAATTCGGATTAGGCTATGAAGTTACCGTAGCCGGACCGCAAACCAGCATTTCCGCGGTTCCCTCCGAAGGCGTTACTCAGTTCTCAGGAGGGCTCGACACCTCGCCAACTGCATCAGCCATCAGCGCCACGGCAAATCTCTTTGGCGGCCCGGTCAAGGTATGCCTTTCGCCAGGCACGTACTACTTGCCGCAAACCCTGCAGATTAGCAATACGCTTTCCCACTTGACCATCGAAGCATGCAGTGGCGGAGCAACTCTGGCAGCTACTCCAGGCAGTGAAAGTCTATTCAATCAGGGGCTAGTCACCATCACCGGCGCCAGCAACATCACTCTGCGCAGTCTCACATTCAAGATGCCGGCCTTGCAGCCTCTGAACCTATTCGCCACCTTGGGCAACTTTGATCGCGCGCTGGCCGGTGCTCGCGACAGCCAGCCTGCCGGCGCCACTGCCTCGATTGCCATTCGCCCAATAGACTGCGAATCCCTGACGGTCGAAAACTGCACTTTCAACTACCCGCTGACCGTTGGCCGGGAGCTGGTGTGTGCCGGCGTCTTTGCCGGTGGCGAATGCATCGGTCTTCAACTGCAGGGCAATCAATTCAATGGGCCGGCAAACTTCGTCTCTGCTGCGGTTACCGATGCTATCTCGGATTTATTGGTGTGTGGTTATGTCCAGCTTGGGACCGCGGCATCGGTTATTTCGGTCACGGGGGCGCAGGCTGGAACTGTCACCAACGCGGTTCTGGACGATGCTTGTTTTCGCAACAACACCTTCCAAAACCTCTTTTTCCCCGTCCTTGTGCTGGGTTCAGTGGGAAGTGCGAACTTCGATGCGAATAGCGAAGTGGAATGCCCGCTGGGTATTTATCTCAGTGTGCAGTCGCTCGCCGAAATTTCCAACTTTCCGGCGGCGCAGGCAATCGAGAACAATACGGCCCTCAACCGGTCCGGCTTGAGCCAAGACTTTATTCAGGCTGCCATTCCACAAACGGTGGCGGTTGCTGCGAGTTACCCCTTGCCGTCCTATTATCGCGCGCGGAATACCATCGCCGTGTCAAGCTCGCCCGCGTCCGCCGGCTCTAGCCAGCCGGCGAGGACAGCTGCGCAGCTTGTTCAAAACCTAAGCACCGCTGCCGCAGCCTTTCCTTCACAATTGCTCGCCCTCGACCTGCGCATCAGTAACAATGACTTCAACACGGTCGTTTCCTCTCTGCAAAGCGGTGGCACGGCCGTCATGATCGTCGCGAACCCCAAGAGCGTCAACAGCAACGTAATCATGTACGGCAACCGCCTGACCAACCGGTCTGCCACCTCGCCCACCGTGTCGATTACCGGGGTTCCTCAGAGCGTGATCAACGGCAATCTGATCTTCAATCAGCAGCCCGCGATTGCCGGCGTCCCTGCTCCGCCCAGTCTCCGCATAGACGGCTCGGTAGCCGTAACCGGCAACATCTTCCGCGGGCAGCCATCGATTCCGCAACGCAACGCCACCCTTCCCTACGGTATCGGCACCTTGACCCCGCCGATGGACCGCTGGGAAGCCTACAACACAGGGTCTTGATTCTTATATGTTCCAACCACCGGTCAGCGACGCGAAGGATCAAGATCACGCCAGCCGGGCAAAGCCTGCGCCCGAGCAACAACGCGAACTGTATCCGCATCTTGGAGATCAATCTATTCCAGCCGTACGTGCAGCTGTAAGTTCCGGTGTGCGGCCGGGAACGACGCAACTTCGTCAGTTGCAAAGCGCTATTGGCAATCAGGCGATGATGCGTTCGTTGTCGCATACTGCTCCCGGTCTGCAGAAAAAGCTCACTGTGAGCCGGCCGGGCGATCGCCACGAATTGGAAGCGGACCTGGTCGCGGATCAGGTCATGCGGATGCCGGAATCACCGGCTAGCGCTGGCTCAAAAATTTCCGGCTCGGCCCCTCCGGTGCTGCATCGAAAACACAACGGCGGAGATGGCTCGCGCCCGACCGCGGCACCATCCCTTCACCAGGCCCTGGCTTCCCCGGGCCGGCCGCTGGATCCGACAACACGCCACTTCATGGAACCTCGTTTCGGATACGACTTTGCCAGAGTCCGGATCCACGATGACCCACTGGCCGCGCAATCGGCTCAAGACAACGCCGCGCGAGCATTCACTGTGGGTAACCACATCGTCTTCGGCGCTGGAGAATACAAGCCCTCAACCCTGGCCGCACGTCACCTCCTCGCCCATGAACTGTCCCACGTGATTCAGCAGAATAAATCAAATAGTCTTTCCATTCAGCGACAACCTGTCGACCGCACGCCGGAAGCACCAGCGCCCAAGATCGTCACCATTTCTGCCTATTACAACGACAAGACAGCGAAGGCCATACTTTCTAACGGCAAGGTAACGTTTCTTAGTATCGAAACTGAGCTAAAGCCTGGAACATACAAGCTAAAGTTAGACCCTTCGCTAACAGGACCCTATCACTATCGACTCTTCTTAGTAAATCGCAAGGTCGACGATCAGTTGGGTGCTGAGGTGAAAGGAGTCAACTTCAAATGGACAAGTAAGCAACATCTAAGTCCTGCCGACATGATTGATCTCGTCATCATATCGACGGAGACTGAAGATTTCCTCAAGTACGTGCAATCGAATTATGGGGCTAAGCTCGATCCGGCCGACCGGGTGCGGATCATCGAGGCGATCCAGGAGAGCGGCCTCCCCAGGGAAGAATGGTTTCAGTTAAAGAAAGGTGAAAGGCAAACAAGAACGTCGAAAGAAGCAGTTGAGTTAGTAGAACGCTACCTCGCCAATCGTGAGCTCAGACGTGAAGAGGCAATTGCGGCGGAAGATGAGTTCCAACGCACAGCGCTTCTGACCATGGCTCCCGAAACCGGCTTGGACGAATCGATGACTGCAGTCTACAAAGATTATGTACAGCTCGAAAAGCTTTCGAGTATTCGCACCATCGAGGACGTAAAAGACTTTCGCAAAGCCTATCCGAATGTCCTTGAAGGCATTAGCTTCGGCGGTCTCGGCGACTATACTGCCGATCTCACTGCCAGCATCAACCGCCAGTTGCAAGAATTTAATATCTCCGGCATTCCGGAGTTTAAGGCTCGAATCGCTTCGTTTGAAACGTTCTTTCGAAAGAGGACTGTTTCACTGGCCGTCGACGTATTGCATAACGCTGATGTCGTATGCGACCGCTTCCTGGTCGAGGCCAAAAATGTGGAATTCAGTACCGCCTGGAATCGGAGCGCGAAGGAGATGGACGCAGGGCTCGCCCCCAGCCGCGAGTCTCTGGAAACGATCATTGATGCAGCCGACGAGCAGGCTGGAAAAGCCATCAAAAAAGAATTTCATGAGGCGACGAGCTTCATTCCCGATTCATCGGTGATCGAAGCTGCAGAAGCCGAAAGACAGCAGGCGGAAGACACCCGTGAGTCCGCTTTGGATCAAGTGGCCAGGCTGCTACCGCAGTTTCCCTTTATTGCCTGGCCAGACTTCCCACGAGAAAAGCTCTTACGCGACAAGGACCTCGCGGACGTCATGTATCGTGTCAGCATCTATTTGCTAGAGCACCGGGCTGCCATCAAGCAATCCCTATCTCAGCTGGAATCTGATTCGACACGTATATATAAACTGGACATTTTGCTCAGCCTCGCCAAAGACAAGCTCTTCATTACAAATGGGTCCATTTTCGACTTGATTATCGGTGACGAGGTCGAGAAGGCCTCCCACGAAAGCCTTGGGGAAAAACTAAAGACAGCCCTCCTTTTCGCCTTGATGATTGGGTCATTCTTCGTTACCGGCGGCGCCAGCGTCGTAGTGGCAGTCGGTATAACCGCACTCAGCGCGTCCCAGGCCTACGACCTTTACAATCAATACAACCAGGACCTTGCAGCTCACAAAGCCAACCTCAGCTCCCTTCGGCCATCTGAATTTTGGGTGATCGCGTCCATCATCGGAGCAGGCCTGGACGCGAAAGGTGCACTTGATCTTTTTGCTCATTCTGCCGCCTTGCGCAAGGCGATTGAGGGTTTTTCCAAAACGCGCAGCCTGACAAACCTGGGAGAAGATCTATCCAAGTTGACCAAATCCAAGGAGCTTTCCGAAGACGCCGCCAAAGCGATACGCGACGAAGCGGAGAAGCAGCTGTCCCAGGAAACACAACACGCCGCTGCAGACACCACCTCCACCGTGCCGGATTCAGTCCCGTCACCCGCATCAGATCACCTGCCAGCTCCGGATACACCGCCTGTAGTACCGGATACACCGCCCGTAGTACCGGATACACCGCCCGTAGTAGAGGATCCAGTCGCTACTCCGCCCGTTGCTGATTCTCCGGCAACACCGCCGCCAGGAAGACGGAGCGCAGCTGCACGGGAAGGGGTCGCTGTCGCTGAGTCAAGCCTCAATAACACTCGCAATGCAATCAAGACCGCAGAAGAAAATTTGTCGTCGGCCCAGAAACGCCTGCTCAAAGCTCAGGAAGCCGCAGACAAGGCGAAGCAAGACCTTGCAGCGACTCGGGAACTGGGGGCGAATCCGGCCGCAAGGCGATCGGGCGACCAGGCGCAGTTGCGCGCCTGGGAGGAAGAAGGAAAGGGTGCGCTTGACACAGCCGAGACAGAACTGAAAGCTGCCAAAAAGAACGTCTCCACAGAAGCAAAGAATCTAGGAAAGCTGCAAAACGATCTCAAGAAAGGAGAACAACTTTTATCCGAGGCTCAGCAGGCTCAGCCGGAAATTGAGGAATTGGAGAGAAAACTTCAGGCCAAGAACAGGGAACAGGCAGATTTTGAGAAGCAACATAGATTTCCGTCTGAGACCGAGCACAATCAGCTAAAGAAGATGAAAGCCGACGTCAAGGCCCTGGAGGACGACATTGCAGCACGAATCGAAAGGCTCAAGCCTGGTTGGTACGATGCGCTGCGCAGGGGAACTCCCGGCGATGGCGCGGTCAATCGGGCGTTCGCAAACATGAGCAAAGTAGCGCCCGGGCTGGTTAAGGACGGAGTCCTTGATGTCACCAGTCAGACTCCGAAATTGTTATCCGAAGCCGAGCAAACAGCGGATCACATCTATCCGGTCCAGAAAATTATGCGCGAGCCCGGGTTTGCCAAATTGAGTCCGGCTGACCAGGCTGCTGTGCTGGAGTTGCAAGAGAACTACCTGATCTTATCGGGGAGTGCCAACAGTTCAAAGGGCAGCTTGACATTCACGCAATGGTTCAAGACGCCAATTGGAAGTCAGGTGCCGGTGGGTTTAAGGTCGACCCTAATCGAGGCCGAGAAAACTGCGAAAAAAGCTGTCCAGGATTTTATCGCTCAAAGGATCTAACATGCGGCTCACTGCCCAAAGCAATACCGGCTTAGTCTATGTCACAGAAATATCCGAGGAGCTGTCGCAGCAGGCCGGTCTCCTTTTGCGTATCGTGACTGGAGAGCCGGTTCCGGCCCAGGGAGAAAGCCTGAAGGTATCCCTGGATTGGAACATTGTAAGACTCACTCACATCGGCGATGAGGTCTTCGTGGAGGAGCCGGACTACACCCGCAATGCGCAAGACTTTGTTCCTGGTCTAAATTTTACTTGTGCTGTTTTGCGCGCGCAGCAGCTTGTTCATGAACGATTGGGCGTCGGCGCTGAGCCGGTCAACTACGATCAAGGTGTGCTTGTCTATCCAAACGGTCTAACTGCCACCAGCCTCGTGGCCATACGCCAGTCTTCAGAAATTCCCGAAGACAGTGGTTGGCGGGTCTTCGATGCTGGGGAAATCGATTGGAGTAGCCAACCCGAAGCGCGCCGCGTTTACGAGATCGCGCCGACGCGCCCCGCTTTATTGAGTATTATCTCCCTGCCCATAGGGTGGTCGATTCGCATGGAGCAAGGGACACTCGAGGAAACCGTGTCTCCAGAAGGGGAACGGCTCTCGATAAACATGGCGATTCAGCTGTAATCTTTTCGAAACCGATCCGCTTCTTCGGCAGATATGTGGTTGCGGTCGCCCATATTGCAACCGCAGGCGAAATCCTGAGCGCGGCGAAGGACCTCGAAAGCCACTGCGGCCGAAGAAATATGGTGGAGGCGGCGGGAGTCGAACCCGCGTCCGAAATCCATGTCAGCAGAGAGACTCCATGCGTAGTCGAGTTCCGGAGATTTCGCGCGACGCGCTCAGAACCGACAAGATGCGCGTAACGCTAGTCCGATGATCTCGCTCCTGCGGCTCGGACCGCGTCCCAGGAGCCAGCCCGCTGTGCGACGTCCTTTCGCAGCCCACAGGCGAAGCCACGAAGAACGGCTACTTATTTAATTAAGCAGCAAGTGCTAGGTTGTTGTTAGCAATTATTGTTTTTGCAAGCGATTACGGGTGCTCACACCCCGGCATGCCTCTCAACCTAATCGATCCCGTCGAAACCGTGACGCCCCCTCTTCTCAGAAAAACAGCTCGTAAACCGCTGTCTACCTTAAGTATACCCCCTACATGCCAATCGAATTCAGATCGATGCTTTGGAACTCCTTGCGCATAATGCCATCGCGGATCTCCTTCACCGTCTTGCCCTTTAGCGACATCTGGTAGGCGTAAAACCCCTCCTGGGCGCAAGTCGAGCATTCCGCTCCGTGCAGGCCCTCGAAGCAACTGTGCAGGCTGGCATGGCCAAGCGCCCGGTCGCAGTGGCAATAGCAGGGAAGCTGGTAAAGCACGTTGGGAACCTTGGCCGCATCCTCATATACCTTCTTTTGCCAGGGGTACTGGAACATGGGCCCCTCCAGCTGCTTGCCGGAAAGAAGCGCAGGTAGCTTCGCTCCGCGCGCGGGCGCCGCCGGATGGTACGCGGGAACATCTGGGTCGGTAACCCACTGCGCATACGCTCCCACTGTCAACATCCCGATCGCCAGGCATACCAAAATTCGTCGCATTCCCGCTCCCTATCGCCCTTTCATAATAGATACACCGGTGAAGACCCTTCGCACGGGGAGTGCCTCCTAGAAAAGCCAACTCTCTAGGCGGCGCAACCCGTGGAATCGGCTTTAAAAGAGCAGTGTAGCGCGAACCCAAAGGGAATCGCCACGCCCTCCAGGTTCGGCGATAGGATTGCAAGACAAAAATCGTAGGGTTGGGGGCGCTGTCGGTCAAAGACAAAAAAAAGGCGGCACGAACGGTATATTGTCCGTGCCGGGAGGCCAGTGACGCAACTTGTGTTAAAAACCTCGCCGCGAGAGCTAAAGCGTCAATCGCGACTGAACTCATATTAGCAGATGCAGACTGCGAACTTCCAGTTGCAAATGCTGAATTTCGTTAAAAAACATATTTCTTTAAATTTTAAATCCCGATTACTGTATCTTCCGGGCTCAACTACAACCTTCCCCAACATAGACGCAGTTCTCAAAAATAAGTTTCTCAGCCGACTCTTTTCCGGCATTCTTTCTTTTTAAGGTCAATCATGCCGCTCCGCAAATTTCGCTTAGAGGTGGTTTCCCCTTCCAATGAGGAGGCCTCAAACGAGGCTCATCTTGCACCCGAACGCCGCAATTTCTGGCGCTCAGGCCTATTGATCGCCACTTCCGCAGCTTTTGGCGGAATCGCCGTCGCGATCTGGAATCGCCGAACCTTGGAGAAGATGCGCCAGCCAGCCCCGCCCAGGGACCTATGAGAGCTACGACAGCGCGTTCAAAGTTCCGGCCATCTTCATATCGCGCTGGGTAAGACCGCCCTGGTCATGGGACACCAGCGCCAGTTTCACCTTGTTGTAGCGAATATCGATGTCCGGATGATGTCCGGCTGACTCTGCCTTTTCTGCCACCTGGTTGACGAAGACCATGGCGGCAACAAAATCGGGGAATTGGTAGTGGCGGACAATCTCCTTGCCCTCAAGCTTCCATCCGGGAAGCGATTGCAAACCTTCCTGCACCATCTCCGGAGTCAAAATGCTCATCGGCACTGCCTCCTTTCGTTTAAGGGAACGGATTACGCAGCTTCCCCCGCTCTTTGGACTCCAGTTGCAGGGGAGAGAATTTTTTCGCCTGTTGAGTAATTTCCGCCCGAAGGTCCTCCCACAACTGGTCGGGCAGGCTGAGATACACCTCCACCACCTTGGGATCAAACTGCGTACCGGCGCAGCGCTTGATCTCCAGGCGCGCTGCCGCAAATGTGGCTGCCTTCCGGTACGGCCGGTCCGAAGTGATTGCGTCTAGCGTATCCGCTACAGCGAAGATTCTAGCCCCTAGCGGGATCTGCTCCCCTTTCAGTTTACGGGGGTAGCCGCTGCCATCGTAGTGTTCCTGGTGGCTATAGACAATTTCCGCAGCCTCCTGCAGAAAGGGGATCTTGCGCAGCATCTGGTAGCCCCGCGCGCAATGTTCCCGCATCACCTTCTGCTCATCCGTCTGCAGCTTGCTGGGCTTGAGCAGAATCGCATCGGGAATGGCCATTTTCCCGATATCGTGCAGAAAGGCCCCACGCGCCACGACCGGTATTTGCTGCGAAGGGATCCCCGCTCCCCGGGCAAGCGCGATCGTATAAGCGGTCACCCGTTTCGAGTGCCCTTCCGTCTCCGCATCCTTCAGGTCAAGCGCGTCGCCCAGCGCCTCCAGCGTAATGTCGTAGGAACGCTCCAGGTCCGTGATCGCCTGGTGCAGCATTCCCGTTCGGGCGCTTACCAGTTGCTCCAAATCCTGCCGGTACATTGCGTTCTGCTGCACCAGGCGTCGATAGTCGACCGCCCGCTTGACCGTGGCCAGTAGCTGGTCCTTTTCGAATGGCTTTAGCAGATAGTCATAGGCCCCACGGCGTACTGCGGCCACTGCAGCACCCTCATCGCGGCCGGGCGTCACGAGTACCAGGGGAGTCTCGGGTTGCACCTCCCGCATCCGCTCCAGCAGGCCCATGCCTTCGATTCCGGCCGCCATCATGTCAGACAGAACCAGGTCATACGGAGGATCTTGTTCGATGTGGGCTAGCGCCTCTTGCCGATCACTTGAAAGCACCGTGGCGTATTCCGCCTTTTCAAGCATGCCATCGATTGCCATTCGACAATGTGTTTGCTCATCGACCACCAGGACCCGTGTTGGGATGCGTGCTGTCTCCATACTTGCTGGACACCCGAGTTTCCCCGGAAGACTCCTTCTTACCGTACTGATACTACCTGTATGAGCACCTGGAAACCAGATTCCCAGCGTGCGCCGTGTAGCGTGTCCACAGCTACGGTGTTGGGGTGAGATTTGTTCCGCTCGGCGGCCTCTTGTGCGGTGTGAACATCCAGCAGTGCAGCCAAAAGGCTCTCCATCTAAGTGTATCTTCAACCGATACCAATAGTGTGAAATCTTGGTTGGGCATGTTACTCGTGGTGTATACAGGGTGTATACAAAGCGACTACCTCAGTCAGTCTCGACCGTCCAGACCTGAAAACGCGATTGCAGCCATCGCCAATCGGTGAACTGTTATACTCCCGTTTAGCGTCATTCAACCCTCTTTCGGGCGGAAGGGCCTTAACCGGGGTAACCTTGTTCAACTTTGAGCGCGAGTTTTCCGCTGAATCAAACCCGGTGGTCTCTCAGGCTGTCAAGCAGTCCTGTGAGCAGCAGCAGCGCGATGTCTATGAAAGCCACCGTCATCGTACCTTTTCCCTTGCGTTTTACATGACCGGCAATGAGATGGAAGCGGAAGAGATTCTTGCCACTACCTTCGTCCGTGCCTTTCAACAAAGCGAGCAGCCCGACGGCTTCGCTGTGGATTCGGCGCTGGTCAACGAACTCAGCCAGCGCTTTCCTCTGAAAAAGGAAGAGCCCGCTGCCGCGATTACTTTGGGGATTAGCCTCAGTCATCGCAATGTGCGTCGCCCCGATCTTGAGCTTGCGGTGCGCAGCTTGCCCGCCAATGAGCGTCTCTTGTTTCTGCTGCGTGATGTCGAAGGCTACGCGCCGGCGGCTATCTCCCGCCTGCTCGATATACCCGAGGCCCAGGTGCAGCGCACTTGCTTTTCCGCCCGCATTCGCCTGTGCCAGGTGCTTGCCGAGCAGGACCGCACCGAAGCTGCCTGACCGGACATACCGGTTTACTTCTTGTTCCTCCTTTTGGCGCTCCAACCTTCCTTGATCGTTTGTCGCGTCCGCCCTAAAGCCAGCGCATCTTCCGGCACATCTTCCGTAATGCACGATCCCGCCGCGATGTATGACCCGTTCCCCAGGGTCACCGGCGCTACCAGGGTCGAATCGCTGCCCACAAAAACCCGGTCGCCGATGATTGTCTTCAGCTTATTCACCCCGTCGTAGTTGCAGGTGATCACCCCCGCTCCCACATTCACCCCCGCCCCGATTTCCGCGTTCCCCAGGTAGGTCAAGTGGTTTGCCTTGGACCCTCTACCCAAACGAATCTTCTTGGTCTCGACAAAGTTGCCCACATGCGCTCCCTCGCCAATCTCGCTCTCCGGGCGAATGTGCGAATAGGGGCCGATCAAGGCGCCATCGTCCACCCGGGATTGGCTGATGATGCACCCATGGCGAATCAACACCCGGTTGCCCAGCGTAGCGTGCTCCAATACGGAATACGAGCGTATGCGGCACTCCTTGCCCACCTTGGTCTCGCCCAGCAACTGCACAAAGGGCTCAATCACCGTGTCCGCTCCCACTACCACGCTGGCATCGATCACCGAGGTTTCCGGCCGGAAGATCGTTACTCCCTCAGCCATCAGCTTGCGGGCGGTAATGAGCCGGAGTTTGCCATCGATCATCATCATCTCCGCGATCGTATTGGCCCCCAGCACCTCGTCTGCGTCTTCCGCCTCCAGCGCCAGAACCCGTTCTCCGGCCTCCCTGAGGATCCCAGCCATGTCGGTCAGGTAGAGTTCGCCGTGAGCGTTCTGCGTTCCCAAGCTGCTAATGTTTGCGAACAAAGGCTGGCAGGTAAAGGCGTAGATTCCAGAGTTGATTTCTCGCGCCTGGGCAGACTCTGAAGTTAAAGATTTTGCTTCAACAATTTCTTGTATCTCATCAGATTTGCTCGACTTGCGTATCACACGACCATATCCATGCAGGTCCGCTGGCGCGGCCGTCAACACGGTCATGGCTGCCCTGCGCTCCAGGTGAAAATCGCGTATCTTCCGGATCGTTTCCGGCCGGATCAGCGGCACATCGCCGGAAAGCACGATCAAGTCCGCATATCCTTCAACCGCAGGCCCGGCCTCCTGGATCGCGTGGCCCGTTCCCCGTTGCTCGGCCTGCTCGATGAACTGCACCCCAACGCAGCTGAGAGAGGCTTTTACCCGCTCAGCCTCATGCCCCACGATCACGTAGATATCTTCCGGTGGAACAATCTGCCTCGCCGCGTCGACTACGTGCCGCAGCAGGGTCTTGCCGCCGACTTCATGCAGAACCTTTGGACGCTTGGTCTTCAGCCGCGTACCTTTTCCCGCGGCCATGATCACGATGGCAAATTGCATCGGTCACTCTCCTTTGAATGCTTGCAGTTGCGTCCAATACTTAAGGGTTAAATTGAAGTGTTTCGCTTCTCTTAACCCTTGCCAAGGATATAGCCAAAGCGTGGTGAACAGAACCGCAGCCATCACCGTCAAACATTTGCAATGTCGATACCGGGTGATCGACGTTCCGGGTTTTTTACTCCATATTCACGCTTACGGTTTTTCGCGATGGTATCGAGAAGCGTACCGTTAATTATTAAGGAGGATCCAGAACCATGAGCTCCGCGCCTGCTTCTCCCATGGAACGCGCCTCCTTTGCTTCGGCCGAACATACTCCTGCTGCTCTGCGTCCGGCCATGATCCAGCGAGCAGCGGTCCTCGGAGCCGGGACCATGGGAGTCCGCATTGCCGCCCATCTGGCCAACGCCGGAATCCCCGTGGTCCTCCTCGACCTGGCAGGAGACCCGGCCAAGGGCACGACGAACATCGCCGAAGCGTCGCTGCAGAGTCTCAGCCGCGCCAAGCCGGCTGCTTTCTACGACCCCGCCAGTATCCGGCTGATCCAGCCCGGCACTTTCGATCATGACCTCGCGCGGCTCGCCACCTGCGATTGGGTCATCGAGGCGGTCATCGAGAACCTGGCCATCAAGCAGGAACTTCTCGGCAAAATCACACCCTTTCTCAAACCGGGCGTCATCCTCACTACCAACACCAGCGGGCTGCCCATAGCCAACATTGCCTCCGCACTCCCGCCCGAGCTCCGCCGCTCCTGGTTCGGCACCCACTTCTTCAATCCGCCGCGCTACATGAGATTGCTCGAGATTATCCCCACGCCCGAATCCAATCCGGCAGCGGTCGCCGCGATTGCTGACTTTGCCGACCGCCGCCTGGGAAAAACAGTCGTCTACGCCCACGACACACCTAACTTCATCGCCAATCGCATTGGCGTCTACGTCATGATCCAGGCTATCGAGCTGATGCAGCAGCAAGCGCTCACTGTCGAAGAGGTGGATCTGCTCACCGGAAGCGCCATCGGCTGGCCGCGTACGGGAAGCTTTCGCCTCGCGGATATGGTCGGCATAGACGTCCTGGCCCACGTGGTAGCGAACTTCTCTCAATCCCGCGCCGGCGAAGCTCTTCAGCTCCCCTCGTTTGTCCAAACCATGCTCGACCGTCGCTGGCTGGGCGACAAAACCGGCCAGGGCTTCTATAAGAAAGAGAAGGATGCGGAAGGCAACGAGCTCCGGCTCGCGCTGGACTGGCAAACCGTCGCTTACCGTCCCGCCACGCGCCCGAAGTTTCCCTCACTGGAACTGGCTAAGAACGCCGAATCGCTTCCCCAGCGCCTTCGCATGCTCTTGGCCGCAGATACCCGCAAAGACAAGGCAGCCGCTTTCCAATGGCAACTGCTCAGCCGCCTCTTTGCCTATGCCGCCAACTGTCTGCCCGAGATCGCCGCCGAGCCCGCCAGTATCGACCAGGCGATGCGCACCGGATTCAATTGGGAGCTAGGTCCCTTCGAGATGTGGGATGCGCTGGGCGTGGCCGCCACCGTGCAGCGCATGCGCGAGGCAGGCCAGCCTCCCATCCCCAATGTAGAGACGCTGCTGCGGTCTGGAGCCTCCACTTGGTACCGGGATGAACCGGCAGGCAAGCAGGTCTTCGATCCCAAGCGTGGTGAATACGTTCCTGTCCTCCAACCGCCTGGCATCGCCACCGTAGCGGACTTTCGCAAATCGAATGGCATTCTCAAAGGCAATTCCGGCGCATCGCTGGTAGACCTGGGTGACGGCATCGCTGCCATTCAGTTGCATTCGAAGAAAGACGCGGTTGGCGAAGACATCACCCGCCTCGTGACCCAGACCCTGAATCCCGCCAGTGATGCGGTCCGCGATTTCCAGGGCTTTGTCATCACCGGCGACGGCGCCAACTTCTCTGTCGGTGCCAATCTTCTCCAGGTCCTGCTCTTCATTCAGGAAGGGGAGTGGGAGGACCTCGACTTTGCAGTGCGAGCCTTTCAGCGCATGACCGCGTCCATCCGCTTCTGTCCCCGCCCGGTGGTCGTGGCGCCGTTCGGCCTCTGCTTGGGAGGCGGAGCGGAGATCGCGCTGCACGCTGCGTGCCGCCAGCCCCATGCCGAGCTGTACATGGGACTGGTGGAAACCGGTGTTGGCGTGGTCCCTGGAGGCGGTGGCACCAAGGAAATGGTTCTGCGCGCCGTCGACTCCGCCGCGGGCATTCTTTCTGCAGCCGGCCGCGATGCGACGGCTCGTCTTGCCGGTTCGACCGAATACTTCGACGCCCTCAAGCGCAACTTTGAACTGATAGGGCTAGCCAAAGTCTCGACCTCGGCCGCCGATGCGCGTCTGCTCGGCTATCTGAGCGCCTCGGATCGCATCACCGCCCATCGCGATCGCGTCGTGCATGACGCCCGGCAGGCCGCCATGACCCTCGCCGGCGCAGGCTATGGGCCTCCGGCGCCGCGCGAACTCCCTGCGGCCGGCGAAAGCGCCCTGGCCACGCTCAAACTCGGTGTCCACCTGATGCGCCAGGCCGATTACATCAGCGACCACGATCAGAAAGTAGCCAACCATGTCGCAAACATTCTGTGCGGAGGCGCCATACCCGCCGGCACAGTCGTGAGCGAGCAGTACTTCCTCGATCTCGAGCGCCAGGCATTCCTGTCGCTCTGCGGAGAACGCAAAACCCAGGAGCGCATTGCCTTCACCCTAAAGACCGGCAAACCCCTCAGGAACTAAAAACATTCTAATTGAGAGGGGCTATCGATCATGGCGAGTTTAGTAGTAAGGCATCGGTGATGCTTTGTATCAGGGCCGACTTTACGGGCCGTAAGAAATTCGGGAATGAAGAGAGCTTCAGCCCCTGGGTAAGTTTTTTGGTAGCGGCTTCTAGTCGTGGCCCGTACATAGACGATCGCAAATACGAGGGGATCTAGAGTCTCGTGAGATAACGTGCTATTCCACGGCATTAGTCCGTAATTACGGCTGACAGTCCCGGCTTTAGTCCGGGTAGAATTTGAGACCGGATCAGTCCCGTAGGGACGGCTGAGAATAGCCCAGGACGCAGTCCGGGCATCTGAGAGGGAAGCAAATATGAGAGACGCCGTCATCGCCAGCAGTATCCGAACCGCCGTCGGCAAATCCGGTCGAGGAGCGCTGGCCACGACGCGCCCCGACGACCTCGCCGCCACCGCGATCGAAGGCGCCCTCGCCCGCGTGCCCCAACTCGACCGCAACGAGATCGAAGACGTGATTCTCGGCTGTGCCATGCCCGAAGCGGAGCAGGGAATGAATGTCGCCCGCATCGCCGCTCTGCGCGCCGGTCTGCCCGTCAGCTCCTCCGCCATGACCGTCAACCGCTTCTGCGCCTCCGGCCTGCAATCCATCGCCATGGCTGCCGATCGCATCCGCGGCGGCGGCGCCGAAGTCATCGTCGCCGGCGGAACCGAATCCATGAGCATGGTCCCCATGGGCGGAAACAAGGTCAGCGCCAACCCCTGGCTCATCGACCACTACGCCGACTCCTATCTCTCCATGGGCCTCACCGCCGAGCGCGTGGCGCAACACTACGGCATCACCCGCGAGCAAGCCGACGCCTTTGCCCTGGCCAGCCATCAGAAAGCGCTTGCCGCCATCGAAGCCGGCCGCTTCGACGCCGAAATCGTGCCCGTAACCGTGACGTATTCCACCAACGGCGCGGGCAAAGTCAAACTCGCAACCAAGCCGTTCACCACCGATGAAGGCCCGCGCGCAGAAACTTCGCTCCAGGCTCTGGCAGGCTCAAACCGGCATTTCACGCCAAGGGAACCGTCACGGCAGGGAACTCATCGCAAACCTCCGATGGCGCCGCCGCCGCGGTCGTCATGTCAGCCGAGCGCGCCGCCGCCCTGGGCATCAAGCCCCTGGCGCGCTTCGTCTCCTTCGCCACCGCCGGCTGCTTGCCCGAAGAGATGGGCATGGGCCCGGTCTACGCCATCCCCAAAGCCCTGAAGCTGGCCGGGCTAACCCTCGACCAAATCGACCTCATCGAACTGAACGAAGCCTTTGCCGCGCAATCGCTGGCCGTGATCCAGCAGCTGCATCTGGACCCGGCCAAAGTCAACGTGAACGGCGGAGCCATCGCTCTCGGCCATCCGCTCGGCTGCACCGGCGCCAAGCTGACCGCCACGCTCTTGCATGCCATGCAAAGCCGCAAGCTGAGGTACGGGCTGGTGACCATGTGTGTCGGTGGAGGCATGGGCGCCGCCGGCATCTTCGAATCCATCCACTAGAACCAGGGGGAAACATTGGCCACAGCAACGGAAATACTGCATCGCACGATTCCCGGCGGCAACTTCCTGATCGAGGAGTGCTCGCCCCGGACGACATCATGACCCCGGAAGACTTCACCGAAGAGCAGCGCCAGATCGCGCGCACCGCCGCTGACTTTGTTCGCAACGAAGTGCTTCCCGCCGCCGAAGAAATTGAGGCCAAGCACTTCGACGTCACCCGCGCCCTGCTGAAAAAAGCCGGTGACCTCGGCCTGATGGCGGTCGACATCCCTGAAGCCTACGGCGGCCTGGCCATGGACAAGGTCACCTCCGCCATCGTCGCCGACCATCTCTCGCAGCTGGGCAGCTTCTCCGTTGCCTTCAGCGCGCATGTCGGCATCGGCACCCTGCCCATCGTCTGGTATGGCACCGACGCGCAGAAGCAGAAGTTCCTGCCCAAGCTGGCCACCGGAGATTGCATTGGCGCCTACGCGCTCTCCGAAGCCACTTCCGGTTCGGACGCGATGAACATCCGCACCCGCGCCACGCTCTCGCCTGACGGCACGCACTACCTTCTCAACGGCGAGAAGATGTGGATCACCAACGGCGGCTTTGCCGACCTGTTCACCGTCTTCGCCAAGGTCGATGGCGAAAAATTCACCGCCTTCCTGATCGAGAAGGGAACCCCCGGCCTCTCCATCGGCGCGGAAGAGCACAAGCTGGGCATCCGCGGCTCCTCCACCTGTCCGCTGGTGCTTTCCGACTGCAAGGTGCCGGTCGAGAACCTGCTCGGCGAAGTCGGCAAGGGCCACCACATCGCCTTCAACATTCTCAACATCGGCCGCTTCAAGCTGGGCGCAGCCTGCGTCGGCGCCGCCCGCACAGTGCTCGGCCACGCCATCGGCTACGCCAAGCAGCGCCAGGCCTTCGGCAAACCGATCGCCGGCTTTCGGCCTCATCCAGCAAAAGCTTGCCGATTCAGCCGCCCAGCTTTTCGCCGTCGAAAGCATGGCCTACCGCACCGTCGGCATGATTGACGATGCGCTCTCGCACGCTCGAAGGAGAAGCCGCGGAAAACGCGCGCGAGATTCAGAAGCGCATCGAGGAGTACGCCGTCGAGTGCTCCATCCTGAAGGTCTGGGGCTCGGAGATGCTCGACGCCGTTGTCGACCACGCCGTCCAGATCTATGGCGGTTACGGATATGTCGAAGAGTATCCGGTCGAGCGCGCCTATCGCGATTCGCGCATCAATCGCATCTTTGAAGGCACCAACGAAATCAACCGCCTCATCATCACCGGCTGGCTGATGAAGCGCGCCATGGCCGGCCAGCTCCCGCTGCTGGCCGCCATCAAGAAGCTGATGGATGAGGTGCTGGAGCCGCCCTCGTTTGAGGACGAAGTCGATCACTCCGCCGACCCCTTATATGCGAAGTCGCAAATGCTGGCCAACGCTAAAAAGCTTGCCCTCTTCACCGCCGGCGCGGCTTCTCAGAAATACATGAACGCGCTAGCCGATCAGCAGGAGGTCATGGCGGACCTGGCGGACATCATCATTCAGGTCTACGCGCTGGAGTCCGCCTTGCTGCGCGCTCGCAAGCTCAGAGCCCGCACCCTGCCGCTCGCCGATACGGCACAGGCGATGGTTCAGCTCTACGCGGCCAAGGCAATGGATATTGTCGAGCTTGCTTCCCGGCGCATCGTGGCTGCCGTCGCCGAAGGCGACACCTTGAAGGTTCAACTCGCCATCGCCCGCCGTTTAGCCCGGCGTGTCCCCGGCGACGTCTACGCCCGTTCGCGCGACATCGCCCGCCACCTCGTCGAATACGGAGTCTGGACCTAGCTAAGACGCGTCCACCGGCAACAGCTGCTTCTTGGACCGAACGGATGCGAACCTCTCCATCCGTTTCTGGGTACAGAACGGATACGAATCTCTCCATCCGGTTAACCGCGGTAGAGGTTTAGAAAATGCCTCAAACTTTGTTCTCCCGCCTGCCCCGGCGTTCCGTGGGACCGAAGCGAAGCCGAATTTCCTGGAGCAGGAAATCCGGCGGAGCGCAGGAGAGGGACCTGCAATTTCCCCTCACCGGCATCCAATCTCCAGGAACTGCTACTGCCGCTGTTGCAAACCGTCCCCGCCTTCCGACGTCCCAACCTGTTTCGACGTAGTCACACTAATCGGCGTTTGCAGATGAAAGCTGACCAGGGTTTCCGTGGGAATCTGCACTTGCTGTCCTTTAGTAACCCCATTGACGCCCGCCCCCAAACCGCCGCCGCTGGCCGCGCCAATGGCGGCGCCTTTGCCGCCTCCCAAGAGGCCTCCGAGAATGGCTCCCACTGCGGCGCCACCCCCGGTCTTAATCGCCGTGTTCTTTCCCCGGCCGGCGCCCTGCTTCTCGTATGCGTCGGTGACCACATCTACCGGGTGGTCGACCGTATCAATGCGCGTCAACTCGATGGATAATTCTGAACTGCCGGAGAAGTGGGTTGCGTCCTTGGCCACGATCACCCGTCCCGTCACCGGCGCTCCTGAGCGCGCGACGACCATGCCGTCCGAGATCAGATCGCCTGCCAGTGAGCCATGGAACACCGTGTTGGGCTGAGTCTTCCCGCTATCCAGCGTGTCCGTCATGCGAATAGGTATCACCGTCCCGGCGGGCAGAGTCACCGTCCTGGCAACAGGTGGAGGCGGTGGCGGGGGCGGCGGCGGAGCTACGACCTGCACCGGTTCCTGAGCAGGTGCAGGCGGAGGAGGAGGTGGTGGGGGCGGCGGCGCTGCCTCGGCCACTTCTTTGTGCCGTCTCGGCGCCGGAGCTGGCTTCGCCGCCTTCACCGGCGCTACCACCAGGTTGTTCACAACCGTCCGCACGCCGTCGATCGAAGCACTATCGGCGGCCGCCAACGCACGGGAGGCGTCGTTGTCTACTTTGCCGTCCAGCGTAGCCACTCCGTTGGCCACGTTTATTTGGATATTCTGCCCATTCAACGCGGATTCGGCACCGATCTTGGCCTGAATGTCGCTGCCAATCTGCTGGTCGCTTCGAGGGGTAGGGGGAGTTGGGGCCGCTGCAGTCGGCGGAGCGGGTGCCGGCGCAGCCTGCTGTGCGGCCGGCGCGGGTTGTTCGGGAAGGAACGGATTTTTGCAGCCTGCACCCAGGACCAGGAAACCGGTCAGAACGGCCAGCGGAATGCTGCGTCGCATCAGAAAATCTCTCTTCATTGGGAAATCCTCGATTTTCGCCTTTTTCGTCCATCATTCATCGCTCAGCGGATCCAATGATCGCCCCCGTGCTGGTTGGGCGGCTGCTCAACGGGTGCGAAACTGCTTTACCTTTTGACGCGGTAAACCTGCCAGAGGCTCGCGCCCCGCATCTAAATTTGCCCGCCACGCCCGGTGGGCTCTCTTCGTCAGGCGCCTTGGCGGCGCCAGTGTTCTCGGCCAGCCCCGCACTGCATGAAATCCGGGAAGCGATAGGCCAGTTCAATGCCTCGCCACAGGAAAACCACACCTTGCCATCTTTATCAGGCCCCACCAATTGCGATACTGCCTCAGGGGAGTATCATGCATCCCATCATTGTTAACGACTAGCCGGTGGCTTGGCAAAGTATCTTCTGCTGGTATCCGGGTGCTAAACCCGGCATAGCAGCCAGACGCAGTATATTGAGACCAGTACAGCAAGCTAAGGGGAAAAACCATGACAGACGAAGAGCAAGGCGGAAGCAGCAGCGGTTTTGGTTGGTTTCTGGTCGGACTGGGAATTGGTGCGGCAATCGGTGTGCTTTACGCTCCTCAGGCGGGGACAGAGACTCGCGAGAGCCTGGCCGAGAGCGCCCGGGAACGTGCCGAATACCTGAAGCAAAAATCGAAGGATGCTGCTGCTCAGGTCAACAGCTATGTCGATGCCGGCAAGGATCAGTTCGGCGAATATGTGGTCAAAGGCAAGCAAGCGGTGGAGCGTGGCCGTTCCCAGGTGCAGTCCTATGTCGACCAGGGACGCAAAGTCGTGGCCAAGCATGCCGAAAAAGTTTCCGCAGCTGTCGATGCGGGAAAGAACGCATACGCAACCACTACGGCTGTCGACGGGCAAAGCTAAAGCGGGTTCGAGCGACCTTAGATCAGAAGATCAGAGAGGGCGGTTTCTTGCAGTACGCTTGCGGCTGTATGAATTGCCCTCCATGAACCCTGTCGGGCTTCGGTTAAAGGCATTTTCGCTTCTGGTGTTCACAGAGGAAGGATGCCGACGCGGCTTTTCTTTCTGAGAAGCTGCACTCGCTGGTTCTGGTAGAAGTCAAAATGTGTAAGCGAAGGGTTGAAGCAAGATCAAATGGATAAAGCCACGCAGACTTTACTGGTCGTTTTCATTGCCGTGGCCGCGCTCAGCATTCTGATGCAGGCTGGCTTTACATTTGCCATGTTTCTCGGCGCCCGCAAAGCCCGGAAAAAGATTATGGGGCTGGTCGATGACATTCGTTTGCACGCCCTTCCTGCCATCATCGCCTCGCGCGAAGCTATCCAGGACATCACACCCAAGCTCAGGACAATCACCGAAAATCTGACCGCCGTCAGCACCACTCTGCGCACCAAGACTGACAAGGTTGGTGGACTGGTGGGAGACGTAACCGATCGGGCCCAGGCTCAAGCGACAAGGGTAGACGGCATGGTCAAGGGCACACTCGACCACCTCACATCTGCTGTCCAGGCAATCGAGCATGGGGTTGCGGTGCCCGTCCGCCAGGTGAACGGCATTCTTAACGGTCTTCGCGCGGGGGTCGACGTCCTGCGCAAGAAAGACATCAGTAACCACCGGGAACCGGAAGACGATCTCTTCGTCTAAGTCCTATACGATCCAGCCCCCGCCAAGCACCTCATCACCCGCATAGAAGACAGCTGCCTGCCCAGGAGTTACGGCGCGCACTGCCTCATCGAAATCCACTTCAACCTCGTTTTCCCCGCTCTTGCGAAGCGTAGCCCATGCTGGCTCGTGCCGGTGGCGGATCTTTACTTGGGCGCGCATCTCCCCATCTAGATCCGCAATGGAAATCCAGTTCACTCTCTGTGCCCGCAGCGAATCGCGCATCAACTCCGGCTCCCCGCCTACCGTTACCCGCTTGCTGTCGCGATCGATGGAGATCACATAGAGCGCAGAAGGGGAAGCCAAACCAAGTCCCTTTCTCTGTCCAACCGTAAAGTTGTGTATCCCATCATGCTTTCCCCGGGGTTCCCCGCCGGCCGAAACCAACTCCCCCGCGGTGTCCGGTACAGCTTCGCCCTGCTCTTCAAGATAAGCGTCGATGAAGCGCTTGTAGTCGCCCCCGGGGATAAAGCAAATCTCCTGCGAATCAGGCTTGTTCGCCAGCGCTAGCCCGTATCCACGCGCCAGTTCGCGCACTTCCGGCTTGGTGAAACCACCCAGAGGGAACAGCGTGTGTGCCAGTTGTTCCTGGGTCAGCCCGAATAGAAAATAGGTCTGGTCCTTGCTTGCATCCGCGGGCCGCTTCAGGATCCAGCGTGATCGCTCGCGATCGTATTCATTGCGAGCATAGTGGCCCGTGGCAATCTGCTCCGCACCAATTTGTCTTGCCGTCAGCAGCAGCTGGTCGAACTTCAGGTGGTTGTTGCACAGGCTGCAAGGAATGGGCGTCCGCCCGGAAAGGTACTCGTCGACAAACGGCCGGATCACCTCGCGCTCGAAGCGCTCCTGGTGGTTGACCACGTAGTAGGGAATCGAAAGCATCTCCGCCACTCGCCGTGCGTCGTACACGTCGTCGATCGAGCAGCAGCGCCCCTGCACTTGCTCGGGAGCTCCGTCCTGGCCTGCGAGCCGGCGCTGGTTCCACAGCTGCATCGTCAGGCCGACCAGGTCGTGTCCTTCCGCCTTGAGCATGGCCGCCACGGTCGATGAGTCCACTCCTCCGGACATGGCCACTGCGATCGTCTTGTGCTCTGCGTTGTTCATAAAAATTACCGGACCGGCACTGCCGAAACCTCCCGCAGTCTGGTCACTTGCGAAGCAACTAACTCGATCGCCCCGTCAATCTCTTCTTGCGTCGTCTGCCGGTGCAGGCTCAAACGCACGCTGCTGCGGGCCCGCTCGGGAGAGAGGCCCATTGCCCCGAGCACATGGGAGGGTTCGCTGGCCCCGGAAGAACAGGCTGCGCCGCTCGATACCGCCAGGCCTTTGAGGTCCAGCGCGATCACCAGCGCCTCACCCTCCAGGTGGTCGAACCAGATGTTGGTAGTGTTCGGCACCCGGGCAGCCGTCCCGCTGTTTACCCCCCGATCGGTCGTGCGCTCCAGCAATCCTGACTCCAGCCGGTCACGCAGTGCGCCCATACGCTCTGGCGTTCCGTTACGCAGTCCCTCCATCGCACACTCGGCTGCCTTGCCCAGGCCCACGATGCCGGCAACATTCTCGGTCCCGGCCCGCCGCTGCCGTTCATGCGCGCCGCCCGCAAAAAGCGGCTCCAACCGCGTGCCTCGCCGTACGAACAGTGCGCCCGTTCCCTGCGGCGCATGCATCTTATGACCGGAAATGCTCAGCAAATGGCAGCCAATGGCATCCATTTCCAGCGGCAGCTTGCCTGCCGCCTGCACCGCGTCCACATGGAATCGGATCCCCGCCTCCGCCGCAATCCGGCCGATCTCCTTCACCGGCTGCAAAACCCCGGTCTCATTGTTGGCCATCATCACGCTAATCAACCGCGTATTGGGCCGCAGCGCCCTCCGAACATCCTCGGGAGCCACAACCCCTCGGCCATCGACCGGCAGGAAATCCACATCGACCCCGCGCTCCCGCAGCTTCTCGCCCGCATGTAGCACCGCGTGGTGCTCCACTGTGCTGGTGATGAAATGATCCCCTGGCTTCACCGAACCGAAGATGGCCAGGTTATCGCTCTCCGTCCCACCGCTGGTAAACACAATCTCTGCCGGGCGGCAGCTCAAGAACCGGGCAACGCTAGCCCGCGCCTGCTCCACGGCCCAACGCGCATGCTGCCCTTCCTGGTGGATCGACGAAGCATTCCCGAACCGCTCCAGCAAAAACGGCCGCATAGCCTCCAGCACCTCCGGCACCAGAGGGGTGGTAGCATTCGCATCCAGGTAAATTCGCCGCACAAAAACTCCCAACCCTATTCTACGGGAACTCGTTTTCGGCAACTCTATCCCGGCCACGAACGACGGGTGCCCCACACCCCGGATTTCCTGTGAGGGTTGGTGAAGTCGGTGAACTTCATCCGGCTTTCTCGATGAAAGCCGCACACGCGGACGATGGTTGGAGCAACGTACAGTAAATTCGGGTATCTCGCTCGTTTTCGCGAGATGTGGGATTCCACGGACCTCAACCGTAACTCCCGACCCAAACAGCGGTACAGCAGAAGGACGGGTGCCCTTGATCGCCGGCCCGCCCCGCCTGCCCCGCCTGGGGGGCGTACATGGGCCGAAAAAGACCGGCCAAAGGCCGTCAACCGCTCTTAGGCTGCGTGCCACTCACCCCCCCGGATTTCGGGTCCAACCATTCGTCACAGGGCAGCCGCTCGTTCGTCACATCGCGTCTCCTCTCCACCGAAACCTGTTACGCTTCTTCTGCAAAATGCACGTAAGGGAGATTGAACGTGAGAAACAAACTCGCCACTTTCGCAATATGTACAGTAACCACTCTGCTCATCTCGCCCGCGGTCTCGTTGGCCCAATCCATGCCCTCGCCCGCGAAAACGCCTGTTCATCTCGCCGATGCCACGACATCGCCGGCACATGTCTACGCCAAGCTTTTTAGCGGTCAGGAAGAGGAAGTAGTCTCTGCCGCCGAAGCCATGCCGGCGGATAAGTACAATTTCGTGCCCAAAGATGGCACCTTTGAGGGCGTGAGGACCTTTGCCCAGCAAGTCACCCACATTGCCGCATCCCAGTACTATTACTTTGGCAATTTCGGTGTAAAGGGCGGAGTCGACTCCGACGCCATCGACAAACTGACCAAGAAAGACGACATCGTCAAGGCTCTAAAAGACTCGTATGCCTTTGCCCAGCAGGCCATCGAAACCATGACTGCGGAAAATGCCTTCGAGCCAATCGGTGCCCACAAGAGCACCCGTGCCGGTTTGGCCGCGATGGCGCTCGCCCACACCAACGACCACTATGGACAGATGGTCGTCTATCTGCGCATGAACAAGATCATTCCTCCGGCCAGCCGCAAGCCGTAGTAGCTAACGCTTCTCGATCGGAATGTAGGGGGAAGGATATTCGGGGCCGATATATTCCGCCCGCGGTCGGATGAGCCGATTGTCATCCAGTTGTTCAATGACGTGGGCGGCCCAACCCGAAATCCGGCTCACCGCAAAAATCGGCGTAAACAGGTCCAGGTCGATGCCCAATATCGTGTATGTCGAAGCGGAATAGAAGTCGACATTGGCATTCAGTTTCTTTTCCGCAAGCACATACTTCTCTATCGCGCGCGACATATTGAACCACTTGGCATTCCCCGAGGACTCGCCCAGCTCTTCTGACATCTTCCGCAGGTGCGTGGCTCGCGGGTCTTCGGTGTGGTAAACGCGGTGGCCGAAGCCGGAAATCTTCTTCTTCTGCGCCAGCAGCTTAGCCACATGGTCGACCGGGTCGGAGCCCTCCTTGTCGATTGCAAACAGCATACGCATCACCGCCTCGTTGGCTCCGCCATGCAGCGGACCCTTCAGGGCGCCGATAGCGCCGGTGATTGCGGAGTGAATGTCGGAAAGAGTGGCGGCGATTACCCGGGCGGCGAAGGTGGAAGCATTCAGTTCGTGGTCGGCATGGAGGATGAGCGCCAGGTCGAAGGTCTTGGCTGCCGTCACGGAAGGCTTTTCGCCATTCAGCATCCATAAAAAATTCGCTGCGTGGCTCAGCGAGGCGTCTGGCTCAACTACGGGCTTCCCCTTCCGTAGCCGGTCGTAGGCCGCCACCAGCATCGCGATCTGCGACGTCAGCCGAAAACTCTTGCTCACGTTGGCGTCGTGCTCATTGTCGCTCTCGTCCGGGTCGTAAAAACTTAACGCCGAAACCGCGGTCCGCAGCACCTCCATCGGCGTCGCGCTCTTGGGGAAGGAACGCAGCAGATCGATGATCTTGGGATCCAGTACTCGAGCATCCGTCAGCCGTTTGTTGAACTCCTTAAGTTCCGCCGGCCGGGGCAGCCGTCCAAACCATAAAAGGTAGGTGGTTTCTTCGAACGTTGATTGCTCGGCCAATTCATGGATGTCTATCCCGCGGTATGCCAGCACCCCGGCGTCGCCATCGATCCAGCAGATGCCCGAATTGGCTGCAACTACGCCTGCAAGTCCCTTGCCCACCACCGCTGTAGACATACTGAACACTCCTCTGATTTCTCAACCTGGCCGGTCAGGCCCCGGACTACAGTACTGTTTCCTTTATAGCGCAGCACTCTGCTCAACGCGTCTTGGGTGCCATTTTAAGCCCTCGGGCATCCCTAGGCTAGGCGCCTGGGGCCAAAACGTCCCAGCACGAACGGCCTGAGCCGCGTAGTGGCTCCTGGCGAGGCAAAATACACACCAGGCAACTACCGGCCGCCAGGGCCCTGAACGTCTAACAGGTGGAGCTATAATGCCTCGATTGGCGCGCCAAGGAGACTCCCATGCCACGATTACTCCATCTGTCCAAAGTAAAAGTAGAAAAGGAACCCGGAAACAATAAGATCAAACGCGCCCGGTTTGATGGCTTTCCCGACGACGTTCGAATGGGGGTTCACGGCGGCGTTGCAGAATTCTTCAAGCTCCAGCCCAACCAGCCCTTGCCTTCTACGCTCGACTACATCGTAGCCGCCATTGGCGGCTGCATGACTGGAACCGTCGCAGGTGCATTAGAAGCACGTGGAATCAGCGCCGCTCCCGATAATCTCCAGGTGGAGGCGGAGGGAAAGATTGAGGAAGTGGATGGCAAGATGATTCTCACCCATGTCTCGCTTCGCTACCGGCTGAAAATTCCTCAGGAAAAGCGTGCCAGTGTTGAGAAGGCTCTGCAGCACCACGACTCTTTTTGCGCCGTATCGGAAAGCATTCGCCGCGGAATCGTGGTGGAATGGAAGGCCGAGATCGAAGAGGAGCCTGTGAAGGATACGGAGCTTGAGGCGGCGCCGCCCACCGCGATGGAAAAGGTCGAGGTGAAACACTCCACCCTTCTGAAGTCTAGCTAAGGTACGGGTTCCATCGACCGGCCGGGGAGAAATGCAGCCAGCGGAACCTCCGGCGGCAAGCCTTGCAGCAACTGCCGTACGATCAAACCGGTAGCCGGCGCCAGCAGAATCCCGTTACGAAAGTGTCCCGTGGCTATCCAGCAATGAGGTGGTCCGGCGCTACCAATGATGGGCAGCCCGTCACCGGTCCCTGGACGAAGCCCGCTCCAACTCTCCACCATCGGGGCCGAGGCGACCGGAGGCCACAGCTCCGCTGCCTGGGCGCGCAGCCGTTCCACGGCCGATGGCTCTACCCGGCGGTCGAACCCCGCCCTCTCCACCGTGGCCCCAATCACAACCAGACCCTTACCCCTGGGCACCAGGTAGATCTCCTGCGAGCGCAAAACGTATTGCAGGTCGAACGGCGGGGGCACCTGGACAGCGATCATCTGCCCCTTCCGAGGCTCTACTGCCGTGGCCGGTAGATGCTCCTGCCCGGAATGCCGCACCCGTCCCGCCCATGCCCCGCAACAGTTCACGAAGGCGCCACCGCTCACCGTTCCGCCCTGCGTGCTTACCTCCACCCCGTTGTCCCGGCTGCTAACCGCGATCACTTCCGTTTCCTGCTGCAGTTCCACCCCCGCCGCTGCGGCCGCCAGTGGGAGAGCCGCGCACAAATCACGCGGATCCAAGCTCGGTTCCTCCATCCAGCAGAAGGTACGGCCCTCTGTCACCAACCCTGGTATGCGCCTTTCGGCCTCTTGTGCGCTCAGGCCAAGGCAAGCCGCGGTTTCCTTGGGGTGAAACTCGCCGCCCCCGATCCCGGTCGTTACCAGGCTTGCCAGGGTTCGCAGGGGCACAAGGCGGCCCGAAAGACGCTCAACCATGCTGAGATATCCCGGGTAAAGACGGAAACTCAGGCTGGCGAACTGGGCCAGTTCCGCCGGGTGATCGGGATCGTCGGGTGACAACATACCGGCCGCAGCCCATGAAGCCTCGGCCATGGCTCGGCCCTTCTCGATAACGCAGACACGGAACCCGTTTCGCGCCAATTCGAGCGCCACGGAGAGGCCAATAATACCCCCTCCCCCAACGATGACATCTACAGTCGCCACTCGTCCATTGTAGGATGAGAAAATACTGCGGCGCGCAGGGCTTGCCCGCAGGCGAAAGAGGCAGATCGCATGAGCGACGACAGTTACGAAACAGCTGAACGAACCCAATCGGGACTATTTATCGCCATTCTTGGCTTCGCCGCATTGGCATCCGCGGGCGCGCTCGTCTGGAGCTACACCCTTGAAACTCGCCTCGAAAAATCGCAGGCTGCCCTGGTTAACGCCCAACAGCAAAATGACAAGCTCGCCGAGAGCCTCAATGAGACCAACGCCAAGCTACGCGTGACCTCCGAAACCTTGGGCCAAAGCGTCGGCCTGACCCAACGCCAATTGGAAGCGCGCGCCAGTGAATTCCTCAAACGCCAGCAGGCGGAAACCAGCCGCCTGGAGAAGGAGCAGCAGGCAGCCCAGGCCGAGGCCCAGAAGCAGATCGGTGCCGTCTCGAGCGATGTCTCTTCGGTCAAGACCGATGTGGGCGGCGTGAAAACCGATGTTGCCGCCACTAAGACTGAATTAGCTAACACTGAGAGCAAGCTGCAAAGGGTGACTGGTGATCTGGGCCTGACCAGCGGCTTGGTTGCGACCAATGGCAAAGAACTCGAGATCCTCAAGCACAAGGGCGATCGTAACTATTACGATTTGAATTTGACCAAGGGAGCCAAGCCCACTCCGATCTCGGGCGTTAGCCTGCAACTGAAAAAAGCAGACGCAAAACACTCCCGCTACACCCTGGTCGTCGAGTCGGACGATAAGAAGATTGAGAAAAAGGACAAGAGCCTGGACGAGCCCGTCCAGTTCTACACCGGCAAAGACAAGCTGCTCTATGAGCTGGTCATCAACACCATCAACAAGAATCAGGTAATCGGCTACCTGGCGACGCCCAAGAACGCTCCTGCCCCCTTGAACCCCTAGCCAAGCCAACCAACCGGCGGCTCTCTCCACCCCTCAATTGCTATTGAGGGGTGCGTCACCCTCCCTTTGTCATTCCGAACCCGTGGGAACCTGCCCGTCCAGAAGTTAGTCCCGCAGGGACAACAGAGAACCAGGGACGTGAGTGCTGGGTCGCTTTGATCCCACGAACCGGTCCCGCAGGAGTCTGTGTCATAGCAGGACTAAAAAGAGTTGCAGATCTTTCCCTTCGTCGAGGCCCGGAGGGCCGGAACCAAACGTGAGCCCAGCCCGGGAGGGCTGGGTATCCATGGTGATGATGCCGAGCGCCGTAGGCGCGGCACTCCTACAATCCATTTGGGATACTGGCACGCGCGGATGGGTTACAGCGGAAGGCTGTTGCTACCAAAGACTCAATTAAGGAAGTTCAGCAAATGAGATCGACTCAACGGCCAATGGGCAATTCCAGATTCTTCTGGTGCATGAACTGCACCACCACTTTAGCCGTCTGCAGCGTATCCCATTGCTCCTTGGTAATCGGATAGTTAAAGATAGCCAATCCTTCGGCCGCTTGGCCGGGAGAAAGGGTAATATCCCGGTGGATCGGGTCCGCGCGCAGGTAACTCAAGGACGGATAAGCCTGGAAGACCCGTTTCATATCTTGGTCGCTGGCCGCTACATTCGTCTGCTCTGACCCGTCGGGTAACTTAATGACCGACCCTATATCCTGCATGAAAAGGGGAATGTCGGTCTGATTCCTGATTCTGATCTTGGTCAGGACAATGACTTGATCAATGGATTCGCTGGCACCCGCCATCCCATCGTTGCCGCCGGAACCGTTGTTAATAGTCGCATGCACCGGGTAGACCGTTGCCGTTAAAACCTCTCCCGAAGCCACGGGCGGCTTCTGTCCCAGGTACACGTAGAGTCCCAGGGCAATGCTGACCACGACGGCCGCGATCGCCAGCGTTTTCAGTGCACTTTTGAATGGATGCGGCGGATCGACCTGGGCCATGTTCGGCCCGGGTCCGGCGATTTTCGGAAGATCCGTTGATTCGCTCACTTCACTCATAGTGGATGAATTTTAGCCCATTGCCTCCGCGTGCATAAGTTACTAAAGAGACCCTCTCCCTTAACGGGAGAACCAGCGTCTCATAGGGGAATACCGGCTCAGGGCGACGAATTTGCACGTCGCCCGGTCAAGCTTCCTCTACACTCATAGAGACGCATGCGAATCCTGATTACCGGCAAAAACGGACAGGTAGGGGGCGAGTTCTCCCGCTTGTACCATTCCCCTGGCGATGTGGTTGTGGTCGGTAGAGCGGAATGCGATCTCAGCAGCGAACGGTCCATTCGAGATCTCGTTCGCCGAGTTCAGCCTGCCGTCATCATCAACGCCGCCGCCTACACTGCTGTCGACCAGGCGGAAGCTGAGCGCGAACTTTGCTTCGCCGTGAACGCAGACGCGCCCCGCGTGCTGGCGGAGGAGGCAGCCCGGCTCGATGCGCTCCTTATTCATTACTCCACCGATTACGTCTTCAACGGAGAAAAACCGGAGCCGTATCTGGAAAGCGATCCCATCAACCCCGTAAGTGTCTATGGCGCCTCCAAGGCGGCAGGGGAAGCGGCGATTGTAGAAACCGCGAACCGGTATTTGGTGCTCCGCACCAGTTGGGTCTACTCGCCGCAAGGCAAGAATTTCCTTCGCACCATGCTCCGTTTGGGTGCCGAGCGCTCGGAATTACGGGTGGTCGACGACCAGGTGGGTGCTCCCACCTCAGCTCCTGCAATCGCCACCGCGACTGCAACTTTAGTGGAACAATACGCTGCCCCCGGGACAAAGCTTCCGGCGGGAATCTATCACATGACAGCTGCCGGTTCGACCTCGTGGTACGGCTTTGCGAAAGCTATTTTCGACGCAGGTGTTCTCAGTGCTCCCCCTCGGGTGCAGGCGATTCCGTCCTCCGCCTATCCAACTCCGGCCAAACGGCCCGCCAATTCAGTACTCTCCAACGATAAATTTGCCCACGCTTTTGGTTTCCGGCTTCCCCCTTGGCAGCAGCAGCTGCAAGACGTTTTAACCGGGATGCAGGTCGCCAGCTGAACTCTCTTTCCACCAAAAATTAGGCTCGCATTTAAAAAGAGGAGTGAATCGATGAAGGCGTTAGCGACCAGGATTCCGGATGTCCAACTGCTTGAACCCAAGGTCTTCGACGACAGCCGCGGTACTTTTTTCGAAAGCTACAACGAACGGGCTTTAGCGGAATTGGGTATTAAGGGTCCTTTTGTTCAGGACAACCAATCCTTCTCCCGGCGGGATGTGGTCCGCGGTCTCCATTACCAGATTCACCAACCGCAGGGAAAGCTCATCCGCTGTCTGAGCGGAGAAATCTTCGACGTCGCGCTCGATCTCCGGCGGCAGTCGCCGACCTTCCGCCAATGGGTTGGTGAGATTCTAAGTAGCAGCAATCGCAGAATGCTGTGGATCCCTCCGGGTTTCGCGCATGGCTTCATGGTGCTCTCCGAAGGCGCGGAAGTGCTCTACAAGGCCACCGACTTCTACGCTCCGCAACATGAACGCACGCTTCTATGGAACGACCCGGCGCTGGAGATAGACTGGCCGCGCGGGAACCGCGCCATTCTCTCCGCCAAAGATCTAGCCGGCTCCACTCTGGAGCACGCGCAAGTCTACGAACACATGGTCTACGAACCAGTAGCTGACGCGGCAGAAAAGACTATCCATGCGCTAAGAGCATGAACCATAGAAAACCCACTAAAAACAGCACGGTGCCCACCTGACATCTCCGACCAGTCCCGCAGGGACGGCTGAGAATATCCCAAGACGGAGTCCTGGGTGAACCCGGACCGCACGTGAATGCTGACAAGCGACCATCAAAGCCAACCTGATTCTCTTTGAGATTCATCGGTTCCATAGAATCAACCGACTGCCTGCACGCTAAGCCCGATCTATTCGCTAATTTGGACAGCTCTGGCTGAGAATGCCCCAGGACTCACGTCCTGGGAACCCCTCCCTCCTAAAAAAGCTCATTCAACGCCTGCGCCGTTCTCTTCATCTCATAACGCGAACGAAAACACGCCAAACCATTGCTCACCATTCTCCGCCGTTCCTCTCCCTGCATGGCAAGCAAGCTGCTCATGGAGCGGTGCGTCCCGTCGACCGTGTCGGGGTTCACGATGCCGGCCTCATCGTGAACAATATCCGGCCAAATATTCACTTTGTCTGAGATAAGCACCGGTAGCCCACAAGCCAGAGCTTCCACCACCGCGACCCCAAAATTCTCCTGGTGTGACGGCAACACAAACGCATCGGCCGAGTAAAATGCCCCCCATTTCAAATCCCCCTCCAGCATCCCCGTCCAATGAACGCGCGCCGAAATCCCCAGCCGCCCCGCCTGCGCCTCCAGTTGCGGCCGCAGCCCCTCCTCATCAGGTCCCGCCATGACCAGGTCCAAATCCGGATGTGCCTCCGCCACCCGCGCGAACGCATCGAGAAGCAAATCGCACCCTTTCTTGCTATGAATGCGTGACAGGAAAAGAAAAAACCTGCGCTCCCGCAAACCCGGATACCGGCTCAAAAAAATCTCCCGCTGGCTCGAAGGATCACCCGTAGGCTGCGTCGTGCCAAACGAAACCACGGCGGTTTTCCATCGCTGTGGCCACATGGTTCCGGCGGCGGAGTCACGCTCGATCGGCGTAGTAAAGCAAACCGCCCTGGCGTCCCGCAGCACGCGATACTCCCGCGCCAGCCAATACACCTGCTTCTTCAGATGTTTCATCGGAAATGTCCGCTTGAAGTACGGATCCAGCATGCCGTGAGGAAAAACAACATAAGGTGTACGCCCGCCAACCAGGCGATAAGTCCCGTAGCTGTGGTACTGCCACAACCCGTGGATCACCACTCCATCAAATCGCCCTAGATTCTTTTCCAACCACTCCCCAAGCCGCGGAGTATAGCGGTAATGACCCTGGGCCGGACCCAGCGCATGTACCGGGAAACTCTGCCCGCGCAGATAAAATTCCCCCGGATCATCCATGCAAACTACCTCGCCGCCGCCGCTCTCGGCCAGCCTGCGAATGCCCTCGGTGGTTCCGCCCGCTGCAGGCGCGAGCGATGCCACCACATGCAGCAGCCGCTTAGCCAACGGTGGGGATGGGGGTGCAGCCATAGTCTCTGTCAAGATACCAGCCAAACCGAACTGCGCCAGTCCCGGGAGTCATCTGGCATAAAATGGAATCAGCTTCAACCGTTTGGCCAAAGAGGAGCGCTCCTTCTTGAAACGAGCTTTGATCACCGGCATCACCGGTCAGGATGGTGCCTATCTCGCTGAGTTCCTGCTCAAAAAGGGGTATGAAGTGCATGGCATCAAGCGCCGCACTTCTTTGCTGAATACCAATCGCATCGACCACCTCTATGAGGACCCCCACCAGGAAAAGCGCCGCCTTGTACTTCACTACGGCGACATGACGGATTCCACCAGCCTTATCCATGTGGTAGAGAAGGTTCAGCCCGACGAGGTCTACAACCTGGCTGCCCAGAGTCATGTCCAGGTATCGTTTGAGGAGCCCGAGTACACCGCAAACTCCGATGCGTTGGGAACCCTCCGCCTCTTGGAGGCTATTCGCATTCTCTCCCTCACCCGCAAGGCGCGCTTCTATCAGGCCTCGACGTCGGAGATGTACGGCCTGGTGCAGCAGGTACCCCAGTCGGAAAAAACTCCCTTCTATCCCCGTTCGCCCTATGGAGTTGCCAAACTCTATGCCTACTGGATCACCGTCAATTACCGTGAATCCTACGGCATCTATGCTTGCAACGGCATCATGTTCAATCATGAATCGCCGTTACGCGGCGAGACCTTTGTCACCCGCAAAGTAACCCGCGCCATGGCCCGCATAAAGCTCGGCCTGCAGGAAAAGCTCTACCTTGGCAATCTCGATTCCAAGCGCGACTGGGGGCATGCCCGCGACTACATCGAGATGCAATGGCTCATGCTGCAGCAGGAGCAACCCACCGACTACGTGATTGCCACGGGGGTGCAATACAGCGTTCGTGAATTCGTCACCATGGCGGCGGCGTGTCTCGACATCCACCTGGAATGGAAGGGCAGCGGTGTCGAAGAGCAGGCCTACGACCAGCATGGCAAGCCAGTGGTGGCGGTCGATCCGCGCTACTTCCGGCCTGCAGAGGTTGAGACTTTGCTGGGGGATGCCAGTAAAGCGCGCACAGAACTGG
This sequence comes from uncultured Acidobacteriaceae bacterium, assembly GCA_963815175.1. Taxonomy (GTDB): domain Bacteria; phylum Acidobacteriota; class Terriglobia; order Terriglobales; family Acidobacteriaceae; genus PALSA-350. The sequence continues at coordinate 11,594 of CAWFGM010000043.1, read as the reverse complement.
GCTGGTCGCCCAGGACCGACTTCCGAACCCTAGTCGAAGAGATGGCCATCGAGGACATGAAGGCCGCGGAACGCGATGCCCTCGTCACTCAGCACGGCTATGCTGCCTACAACTTTCACGAGTCCTGATCGGAGCACACGCGGTGGAGAAGAACAGCCTCATCTACGTTGCCGGGCACCGCGGTCTGGTGGGCTCGGCGATTTGCCGAAATCTAAAGAAGAACGGTTTTGACCGGCTCTTGCTGCGATCGCGCGCTGAGCTTGATCTCACTGACTCAGTCGCCGTGCGGCGCTTCTTCGAACAGGAGCGTCCCGCTCACGTCTTTTTCGCCGCTGCTAAGGTCGGAGGCATTCTCGCCAACGATCTTTACCCCGCAGACTTCATCCGCGAAAACCTCATCATTCAAACCAACGTGATTGATGCCAGCTACCGCGCCGGCGTCGATCGCGTGCTCTTCCTCGGTTCCAGTTGCATCTACCCCAAGCTCTGCCCGCAGCCGATCAAGGAAGAGTATCTACTCACCGGCCTGCTCGAGCCCACCAACCGTCCTTACGCTTTAGCCAAAATCGCCGGCATCGAGATGTGTTGGTCCTACAACCGCCAATTCCACACCCGATATCTGGCGGCCATGCCCGCCAACCTCTATGGTCCGGGAGACAACTTCGATCCTCAGAACTCGCACGTCCTGCCGGCATTGATCCGAAAGGTGGCCGAAGCAAAAGCCCTGGGTCACAACCAGATTGTCGTTTGGGGAACCGGCACACCGCGCCGCGAACTCTTATTCAGTGAAGACCTGGCAGAAGCCTGTGTCTTTCTCATGAACCTGCCCGAAGACTCATATTCCTCCCTGCTCGAGGACGTTCCGCTGATCAACATCGGCACCGGCAAGGACGTGACCATACGGGAACTAGCGGAGCAAGTCTGCGCCGTACTCAACTTCAAAGGAAATCTGGTCTTCGACACCACAAAGCCCGACGGAACCCCACAGAAACTGCTCGACGTAAGCCGCATCCACCAACTGGGCTGGCACCCCACGACAACCCTCCCCGAAGGCATCGCCCTAACCTACGATTCGGCCCGCCCGCAACTGGAAACCGTCACTACACGCTAAGCCTCCGTCCCTTCCACGAACGACAGGTGGGATACCACGAAACTAAATGTCCGTTTTGCCTTTCTTATATCCGGCTAATCAAATTTGTGGCGAAACCTCCCTCCCCTTTGTCATCCCGAGCGCAGCCGAATTTCCTGCACGCTGCTCGAGACACCGCCGCGTGTGCGGTTTTCCGTAGGAGAAAACCGCATGAAGTTTATCAACGCCACCAAGATCGACAGGAAATTCGGCAAGCCGAGGGACCTGCGGTGCGCCTCTCCCCCTCGCAAATCTGGGTCAAGCGCAACTCTATCCCTCAGGAAAAAACAAACCCACCTGAGACGCCTTAGGAGGAGCCGTCAACGCGCTCACAACCACCAGGCAAATCACTGCAGCAATCAAAGCCGGAAAGATCGCACTACGCTCCGCCAGCACAGCTGGCAGATTCCGTTTGACCACCCCCACATCCCAAAAGAAAGTAACCAGAGTCCCCACCGCGATCGCGCTCACCGCCCCTTGCGCATTCGCGCGGCGGCTATAAAACGCAGCCAATATCACCGGCGTGAGCGCAGCCGAATAAATGGTATACGCGTAAAGGGTCTTGGCCAGCACCGAGCTGGTATTCAGCGCCTGGTAAAGCGCCCACACGCCCAGCATCACCACCACCAGCCGAGAAACGATAAGCACCCTCTTATTCGACGCCCCAGGCGCAATGTAACGAGTAAACACATCATTGACCAGGTTCGTCGAAGGAGAAAACAGGTAGTTGTTCGCGGTAGAGATAATCTTCGCGAACACCGCCCCCATCAGCAGCGCACCCAGCCAAGCCGGCAATCCATGCAATGCCGTATAAGCGATAATCTCTCGCGGCCGTTGATGTACCTCCCCCGAGGGAAACAGCACCGACCCGAATACCGCCAGTGCAACGATGACAGTTTCGAGTATCACCGTCCCGATAATCCATCCCACAACCGCGTTGCGCGCATCCTTCTCCGATTTCGCGGAGAAGAACTTCTGATACATGGATTGATTGCCCAGCATCAGCAGCATCGTAGGCAGAAAAAGCTCCAATGCCTGGATCAGGCTGAAGTCTCCCAGAACCTGAAAGTGCGTAGCCGGCAAAGCATGGGTGACGTCGCCCCATCCCCCCGCCCCGTGCAACACAAACGGCAAAGCCGTCAGCAGAGTAATCGTAGCCAGCGACCCGATGACCACATCCATATACGCCACCGAAGCCATCCCGGCGATGGCGGTAAACACGATGACGAAGGTAGCAATAATGTACTTGCCCAGATCCGCGGTGATCGCTTCCGGAAAAACCAGGTGAAGAATATCGCCCCCGCCGATCAGCTGGTAGCTGGTGATCGCGGTATAGGCAAAAAGAATCGCAATGACCCCGAGCACCCGAGCCGTCTGGTTGTAACGAGCCTCCAGCAAGTCCGGAATCGTGAACTGCGCAAACTTCCGAGCCCGGGGAGCAATGAAATAAATCAGCAGCAGGCCAGCCCATCCGCCGCCACCCTGCCAAAGCGCGGCAAAGCCATGGTTGTATGCATTCTCCGCGCCACCCAGCAGCGAGCCTGAACCGATCCACGACGACAGAAGCGTAAACACCAGCACGAACGTCGGCAGCGAACGCCCCGCGACCAGGTAATCGGCCTTGGTTTTTGTCTTCTTCAGCCGTGAAAGCGAAACCGTGAGCAGACTCAGAACGATAACGCCGAGCACCCAGGCATACAAAACATGACTCGGGGCAGGAGCAGTAGGCATGTATTTTCCTTGAAGGTGCGTCTTAGGGTGAAGCAGATTGTAGGTGACCGCTCCTTGCACCAGCACTTGCTGCACGTGGCTGGTGTACTCGAACGGATCGCCATCGAACACGACTAGATCGGCATCCTTGCCTTTGCTGAGTGAGCCAACTCGATCGTCGATGCCCAGGATCTTTGCCGGAGAGATTGTGATCGCGCGCAACGCCGATTCCATGCCCAGTCCATTCGCCGCGGCCACGGCCGCTTCGAATAACAGAACCCGGCTCTTGGGAACATACGCCTCGTAGCCGGTCATGATCGCGATAGGAATACCAGCCTGTTGCAAGCAACGCAGCGTTCTCATAGGTGGCGTTCGACGGTCTCCAGGCTCTCGAATGGCTGCATCACCGCCCCCACCAGGCAAGGCACTCCCGCTTGCTTGATCTTGTCGCGGATCAAATATCCCTCCGCCACCGAAGCCAGCATGTACTTCAAGTGAAACTCCGTGCCCAGCCGGATCGCGGTGTCGATATCGTCCGCGCGATATGCATTGAAGATTGCCGGAGTCTTACCCGAAACGACATCGGCCAGCGCAGCCGTCTTCGGGCTCGATTGTGGGTTGTTTGGTGAGATCGCTACCGTCCTTCTTCCACTTGTCCCACTTTTCCTGATATGCCTTGGCCTGGGTGAGCGCATCCCGGATCATCTCCGCCGTCTTCATGCGCGTGACCGGAGCCTTGTGGCTCTTGCCGTAAATCTCCTTGGGATTCTCGCCCGAGATTGAACACCATCGCCGAGTTGAGCCGGACGATCAGTTGATCCGCCGTGCGAAAGGGAGACTGCGGCCCAGCCGTCTTGAAAATCCCTGCACGCCCGGCAATGGGATTTCCCGGCCCCGGCGCAACCTGGAGTGTCGTGACCCCGTAGCTATTTACGTATTGATACAGCAGGTCTTCGGGGTTCAGGCTATCGCGCACATTCACATCCGCCGTATTCGGGTCAGTCGCCTCCTCCTGATCCTGATCAGCCGGGATGTTGTATGCGCCGGAAATCCCAGTGGTCGTATCCGCGTCGATCAGCCCTGGAGTAACGTACGCCCCACGGATCAACTGAAAGCCCTGGGGCGCTTGCAGATTCGCGCCCTGCCGCACCTCATCGATCTTGCCATCGCGGATGAGCACCATCCCCGGTCCGCCCTGCGGCCCGGCGTCCATGGTGTAAAGATGTTCGGCAACCAGCGCAACGTTTTGCGCCCCCAGCGAAGACGTGACCGCCAAAGCCGCCGTCAGCAGCAGGGAAGTGGGCATCACCCTCATTGCGCACCAACCTGCGATTGCGGATACCGGCTCATCACTTGAAAGCCCCCGGTTGCGTAGCGCAAGTCCAGCGGATTGCTCCGGTCGAAGACCTTTTCTCCTTCAATCCAGGTTTGCAGGACATGGGTATACACGCTCAGCGGAGCTCCGCTGAGGACGATAAAGTCCGCGTCCTTGCCCACCTCCAGACTGCCCACCCTGCTCTGCAGATCGAGCATCTCCGCGGGATAAATGGTCAACCCTTTCAGTGCCGCATCCTCACTCATGCCGCCGCGCACGGCCAGTGCCGCCGAGCGTAGCAACAGCCGCGAGTTGGTGATCGGATCGTCGGTGTTGAAGGCCACCTTCACCCCCGCCTTCTCCAGCCGTGCCGGACAGCTCATGCTCAGGTGGATCGTCTCCGGCTTGCCCCCCGGCGCATCGATCATGGTGTAGCTCACACCAATATGCCGCTTGGCCAGCTCATCGGCCACCTCGCACGATTCCGTCCCATGGTGCACCACCACGCGGTAATGAAATTCATCCGCCAGGCGAAGAACCGTCATCACGTCGTCGGCGCGGTGTGTATGGTTGTGCACCACGCGTTTACCGTCGAGCACCTGCGCCACTGCCTCGAGCCCCAGGTCGCGATCCGGCTCCTTGGCCGTTTTGTCGCCGGAAGCAACTGCCTTCCGTATAGGCATCCCATTTGGCCTTGTATTGTTGCCCCTTCTCGAAGATTCCGCGCGCCAGCGCTGCCTCTTCCATCCGCGTCATCGGCGCCTGGCCACGCGACCCATACCCCTTCGGGTTGGTCCCGTTGGCCATCTTCATGCCGCCGATGGTTCCCGGGATCAGCATCTGTTCAATCGTGGATCCGCGCAATTTGACATACGCCGTCTGCCCGCCCATCACATTGCCGCTGCCGGGCATGATGTTGGCGGTCGTAATGCCGCCTGCGTTGGCCATGCGGATATTCGGATCCGCCGGATCGATAGCGTCCAGTGCGCGCAGCGCCGGCTGCACCGGTCCGCTCGATTCGTTCGCATCTTGCGAATCGGCGACGGTCGGGTTGCCATCGATGCCGATATGCGAGTGCGAGTCGACGATACCGGGCATGATGATTTTCCCGGTAGCGTCCTGAATGGTGGCCCCTGCCGGAATCTCAACTTTGCCCACCGCGCCGATGGCAACAATTTTTCCACCCTTAACCACCAGCACGCCCTGCGCAATCGGCGGCCCCGTGATAGGTAGGATCTGGGCGCCTTGCACGACCAACACCTTTTGATCATGAATGCTCTGAGCGCAAGCCAGGGAGACAAGCCCGCCCGCAAGCAACAGCGGATCACAGCAGAAATAGGATTGCTGTACCACGAGTAGCTACCGCGCTGGGCCTTTTTCATCAAGAAAAAGGCCACTTCTCGGAATCCATTGAAACCACGTATTTCCTGTTTTTGCTCCAAGAAAGCTCTGCTCTTTTGCATCTTCAAACGTTCCCATTTCGAATCGCCCGAGTATACACTGCCCCTCCTACGCCGCTAAGCAACGAACGGCACGGCTTCACAGCTCTCTCGGCCGCAACCACTCTCAGAACTCTCCATCCGAAATAACCAATGCCAAGGCTTACCAAGCATTTAAAACCGACTGGAGCGGACCCGGATTTCCTGGACAGGAAATCCGGGTCTGCGTAAGGCAGAGCCTGCCCTGAGCGAAGTCGAAGGGGACCTGCAGTTTCACTCGGATCGCACGCAACACCCAACAAGCGACGCGTCATCGCCGTTGCTAAACGCTAAAGTGAGCCCGCAACATCTGCTGCAACTCACCAGCCGTCCGCCCCGCAATCCGAATCACCTTGTTCCGCGATCGCTCACCCGCCAAAACCTGCACGGCACCACGAGGCACAGAAAAAATCTCAGCAAAAAATTCCCCCAACGCAACATTCGCGCGGTCATCGACCGGAGGAGCCGACAACGTAAGCTTCAGCGCATCGCCGACCGTCCCGGTAATCGCCGTTCTCGCCGCGCGGGGATGAACCCGCACCGCAAACGTCGCTCCCAGCGGATGCTCTTTGATGGAAATCACTTCGCGTACTTCCGTGCTCCAAACAATGCAGTGCCAATACGCACCTGGGTTGCGCCTTCGGCGATAGCCACCGGGAAATCATGCGACATCCCCATGGATAACTCAGCAAACGACAGCCGCGGATACTCTGCCGCGAGCTGATCCCGCAACTTGCGCAGCTGCGCAAAGTACGGCCGGACCACCGTCAGATCCTCGAGGTAAGGGGGCACCGTCATCAGCCCGCGAAACTCCAGCGAACTCAGGTTAGGCAGATGTTCAAGCAGCAGAGGGAGCTCAGCTGAATCCGGCGTGATGCCCGCCTTTGCAGCCTCATGGCTCAGTTTGATCTCGATCAGCACCGAAAGCCGGCGCCCCAGCCGCATCGCAGCCTGGTTGAGGCGTTCCGCCAGCGAAAGGGAATCGAGCGTGTCGATAGAAGAAAACAATTCGGCGGCGCGCGCGGCCTTGTTCGATTGCAGGTGACCGATGAGGTGGAACTCAGCCCCGCTCCTAGGCCCCAGCTGAACGCTCTTTTCCTGAAACTCCTGCACCCGGTTTTCGCCAAACAGCCGAATGCCCAGAGCCTCTGCCGCGACGATCGCAGAAACCGGGTGCACCTTCGAGACCGCCATCAGGGCAACCTCACCCCGTGCCCGCCCAGCTTCTCGGCATGCCATCGCGATCTGGCCTTCGATGCGCTCGAGATTTTCCCTCAACATGGGAAAACTTCCCGCGCTCACCCCGGCGTCCTCAATGGCCGTGTTCTTCAAGATATTTTTCCACTTCCAGGGCCGCCATGCAGCCCGAGCCCGCGGCAGTAATCGCCTGACGATACCGCCGATCCTGCACGTCCCCGCAGGCAAAAACCCCCGGAACCCGCGTGAACACCTGGTCCGTAGTGCGAATGTACCCGTCGTCGTCCAGGTCGAGCAGACCGCGAAACATCTTGGCGTTGGGGATGTGGCCAATCCCCAGGAACATGGCGCTTACCGGCAACGTCGACTCTTCATGGTTCAGAGTATTCTTCAGACGCAAACCGCTGACTTCCTTCTGCTCCACGCCCAACACCTCTTCGACTGCCGTGTTCGTCAGGAACTTGATCTTGTCGTGCGCCATCGCCCGTTCCAGCATGATGCGCGAAGAGCGGAACTGCTCCCGGCGATGAATCAGCGTGACCTTGCTCGCAAAACGCGTCAAAAACAGGGCCTCCTCCATCGCCGAATCGCCGCCCCCGATCACGGCGATCTCCTTGCCGGAAAAGAAGAAGCCGTCGCAGGTGGCGCACGAGCTCACGCCATGCCCAATCAGCGCCTGTTCGCTGGGCAGACCCAGCCACCGCGCAGAAGCGCCGCTGGCGATGATCAACGTGCGCGTATGCACCGTCTCTTTCCCCAGGTTCAGGCTGAGCGGCCGCTTGGAGAAGTCCACGGACACCAGGTGACCCATCTGCATGTCAGCCCCGAACCGGGTCGCCTGCAGCTTCATGTGCTCAATCAGTTCCGGGCCCTGAATGCCTTCCGGCCAGCCGGGAAAATTCTCCACCAGCGTGGTGATCGAAAGCTGGCCGCCCGGCTCATGACCTTCCAGAACCAGCGGTTTCAGGTTAGCGCGCGCGGCGTAGATGGCGGCCGTGAGACCAGCGCAGCCGGTGCCAAGGATAACGGTGTCGCGAATGTCTGCTGTCATAAAGGTGGCTGTTTGATTCTAACCGGCCCCGAAAGATGCGCACTGCGGAAGTAAGATGGCGGCATGGCAAATCTGACTCTGATTTACGGCATGAGGCTGCTTCCTTCTGAGGAGGCGATCGAAGTGGGCGACGCCCTGGTGACGCTCAAGAACGGCAAACAGGCACACGTGACCATGCATGTGCTGGAGGGAAGCCGCGAAGAGATCGAAAATCAGTTGCGCCAGAGCATCGACGCCTTCTTCGACTTCTATCCCGAGATCTAGCTGCCGAAACCTTTTCCGTGAGTTCTGTATCTTAACTTCAGGCATCTCATCTACTCACTGTAGTGGAGAGTGTACGAATGGCCGAAACTTCAACTACTGCCCCGGCGGCCAGAAATCTACCCCGGCGGCCGCGTGTGGTCCTGGTCGGTGGCGGTTTCGCCGGCTTGAGCGCCGGAATGGCGCTGGCCGACATGCCAGTCGACGTAACCCTCATCGACCGCCGCAATCACCATACTTTCCAGCCTCTGCTCTACCAGGTCGCTCTGGCCGTCCTTTCCCCGGCCGATATCGCGCAGCCCATTCGCTCCATCTTTTCGAATAAGGGGAATATCGAAGTATTGATGGACGAAGTAATCGGCATCGAGGCCGATAACCGGTGCCTGCATCTGCACAGTGGCGCGAATCCTCTCCTACGATTACCTTATCCTCGGTACCGGTTCCACCCATTCCTATTTCGGACACGAGGACTGGGCCCACAACGCGCCGGGCCTCAAGACCGTTGAGGATGCGACAGAAATCCGCCGCCGGGTGCTGCTTGCCTTTGAACTGGCCGAGCGGGAAATGGTAGAGACTGGCGCCCATCCCGTACTGAACTTCGTCGTCATCGGCGGAGGCCCAACCGGAGTCGAATTGGCCGGCGCCATCAGCGACATCTCCAAGCTCTACATGCGCCACGATTTCCGCCACATCGATCCCTCCAAGGCCCAGGTGATCCTCATCGAGGGCTCGCCCCGCATATTGGCCGCCTATCCGGAGGATTTATCGAAAAAAGCGGTCCAGCAGTTGCAGCAATTAGGCGTAGAAGTGCGCGCCGGAACAAGTGTGACCGATGTGCAGCCCGGATACGTAGTGGCAGCCGGAAAACGTATAGACGCGGTTGTCACCTTGTGGGCTGCCGGTGTCCAGGCTTCACCGCTTGGGCAAAATGCTGGGCGTGCCGACGGATAAGCGCGGTTGCGCCATCGTCGATATCTACCTGAATCCACCCGGTCACCCGGAGATTTTCGTCTGCGGCGATCTCGCCCACGTCGAAGAAGACGGACGTCAAATTCCCGGCGTTGCCCAGCCGGCTATGCAAATGGGCAAACACGCCGCGCACGAGATCGCCCAGGATATGGCGGGCAAGCCGCGAACCAAATTCCACTATTTCGACAAGGGAGACATGGCCACCATAGGCCGCCACGCAGCCGTCGCCAACGTCCGCTGGCCCTTCAAGGCGCATTGGTCCGGCACCCTAGCGTGGCTCTCATGGGTATCGGTGCATCTGTTCTTCCTGATTGGCTTTCGCAATCGCCTGGCGGTCTTCTTCTCCTGGGCGTGGACGTATCTGACCTTCAACCGCGGCGCGCGCCTCATCACCGGCAGTCCAATCCTGCCCGGTTGGGGTCAGCAGGAGGGCATCCGCCCCCAGATCCTGGACGCTCCCCTCGACCTGACCTCACCCCGGCCGCCTATAACGGCCATAAACCCTCCGGCACCGATGCGCCCGCCAGAACGAACGCCCATACGCCTGCCCGGCAACCGTGGAAGCGAAGCCGACATCTCGCTGCTTAGCGAACGAGAGGTGGGGCACGCCCTGAACCGTCGCCCTCATGCTAGCCCCTGGGTACGCAATTAAACCGTGACCGGTTGGCTGGTGTTGACGTTGACATGTGTCAGCCAGCCAAACCGATCCGGCCGCAGCCCATGGGCAATGCCCAGGTACTCCTCGGAAAGCTGTTTGCTGATCGGTCCAATGGTGCCGTCCCCAATGGCGATGCGATCCACCGAACGAATCGGGTGCACCTCAGCCGCCGTGCCGGTAAAAAACGCCTCGTCGGCAATGTAAAGCAGCTCGCGCGGCATGGCCTGTTCCACAACAGGAATACCCAGATGCCGGGCCATGGTCAGCACCGAATCGCGCGTGATCCCCGAGAGCACTGAATTGGCCAGAGGCGTCGTGTAGATCACACCATTGCGCACCACGAAAAGATTCTCGCCCGAACCCTCTGACAGGTTGCCAAAGACGTCGAGTGCGATCCCTTCCGAGTAGCCGTTGCTGTCGGCCTCCATGCGAATTAGCTGGGAGTTGAGGTAATTGCCGCCCGCCTTAGCCAGCGCGGGAACCGTATTTGGCGCCATCCGGCTCCAGGAGGAGATGCATACGTCCGCGCCCTCGTCCCCGGCCACATACTTACCCCAGGAATAATTGGCAATGAACACTTCGATCGGCGTGCCTTTGGGGCTGACGCCCATCTCCCCGTAGCCACGTAACGCAATAGGCCGGATGTAGCAAGGCGCGACACCGTTGCTTTCTACCAGCCCCACCACCGCGCTCGAAAGTTGCTCCAGCGAATAAGGCAGCGGCATGCGATAAATCTTGGCCGAATCCAGCAGTCGCTGCATGTGCTCCGGGAGGCGAAAAATTGCCGCTCCCTGAGGTTGTGCATAGCAGCGAATGCCTTCAAAAACGGACGAGCCATAATGCACAACATGACTCATCACATGGATCTGGGCCTTGTCCCAGGGCACTAAATTTCCGTTGTGCCATATCTTGGCGGTAGGCGTGATGGGCATTGACAACAGCTCCCTTCAATTGAAGTTTCGATTATATCTTCGCAACCATGAACTTGCGGTTGTAAGTTGAGTGCATGTACGGACCAGCAAGCATCGCCATGGACACCCTGCACTCGAACTATGTGCATTTCTCGGTGCTGGCCGTCAGCTCCATTTTCTTTCTCGTCGATCCCTTTGCCGCCATCCCCGCTTTCCTGGCCATCACCGCCGGTGCCGATCGTAAGCGGCAACAACGCATGGCGCGTCGCGGCGCGCTGACCTGCCTGATCGTCTTGATCACGTTTGCTCTTGCCGGCAAGCTCATCTTCCGCATGTTCGGCATCACGTTGCCGGCCTTTGAAATAGCCGGCGGCGTGATCCTGCTGCTCATCGGAATCGACATGATCGAGGCCCGGCGTTCCCCCACTCAGGAGTCGAGCGACGAAACCGCGGAGGCCGCATCGAAGGACGATGCCGGTATCGTGCCCCTCGGCATTCCCATGCTGGCCGGGCCAGGCGCAATCTCCAGCGTGATGATCCTGGTAGGGCAGGCCCTGAAGCCCTGGGAACTCGGTGTAGTTTTAGCAGCCATCATCCTCACCGCAGGCGTCAGCTACCTCATCCTGAACGGCGCCAACCGCGTGCGCGGCTTCATGGGAGAAACAGGAATCCGCATCCTGGTCCGCATCATGGGCCTCCTACTGGTAGCCCTAGCCGTCCAATTCTTCATCAACGGCCTAACCGACCTAGGCCTGATAGCCAAATTCCAATAGCCCAGTGTAAAACCAGCAGCTCCTTCAATCCCAATAACCAAAGTTCAATGGAAGCTCCGCCCTCAATTTTGTCATCCCGTCTGAAGCGCAGCGAAGGGGAGGGACCTGCAGTTCCGCCCTCCCCCAAACAAATCTCAACGCA
>CAWFGM010000042.1:0-74826 GCA_963815175.1 uncultured Acidobacteriaceae bacterium | reverse complement strand
TATGCTGCTGTATGAAGGAGAGTTGGTTAATCCCAACTTAACTGGACAAAATCCCCTAGCCAGTGATGGACACTCAGCAGTGACGCCCACACAAGCGGCCATCAGCAATATGTGAACTCTGTATCACTCTCTCGCTCTCTTTCTACCGTTCTCTTTTTCTCGCCATCTCTCTCTCCTTTTGCCCTACTGTTCTAATCTCATTTTTTGTCTTGGCGCGGTGATATATGGAGAGGGAAAGAATTTTTTGCAGTATATTGCAGATATATACAGATATACAAGGAATCTCATAGAATTCTTCTATTTTAGTTGGATTTCTGCAACATAGAGTCATATTTGGCAGCATAGAGTCGTATTCGACAGCATAGAGTCGTACACATTGGAAGGTCCAAGCGATCTCTCTCTGTATATAAAAGTCCAGCGTACTTCAATGACAGCCCCTGTCAGCCAACCTCTCTCCCAAGATGACATTTTTGACGAAAGTATGTTTGCGCCTACTTTCAGTCCTAGGCGGTACTCACCTCCGAAGTTAAGTGTTCCACGGGGGTCGACTTTTCATCTCTTTGATGCGTTCGCTCTCACATGGATGGGAGAGATAAATTGCAGCATAATTACTGAAGAGATAAAGTGTAGAAGAATTACTGGAGAGATAAAGTGCACAAAATCACTGGAGGGATGAAGTATATACAGATGGAGTTCTACCATTGGTGGCAGTAACGACAAAGGAAAGTAAAATGTGCTGCATGCATGCTCTTCACTTAGAGTGATCTTCATGAGAAGGAACAGATTAGCCTACTTCAACTAGAACAATTATGCAAACTACCACTGAATGGGAAAATATTCAACTGTCTGCTCAGCGGATATAGTTGTGTTTGTATAGTGCAACTGGCTTTGCCAGGACGTCCAAGTCGACGATGTTCTGGATGCATGCTGAAGAAAGTCGGTGAGAATGAGACTTCGTAGTAATACATGTCCATGCAGGTATCGAGGCTTTGCTGGGGGATCTCGACTCGACACCATACCGATATTCAGTGCAGAGTTTCTCTCTTTTACTAAACGTACAGAAACATTCTAGCGCATAGGATTCGCCGAAATGTGAATATCACTACCTCACAGTCTGAGCAGTGCTGAATTTTGCGTCAGTGTGAGACCATCTTTGTCGCAGTCATTAATCTTGCACTAATGTAAACTCAGTGTATTATATACATTAGTTGTACACGGATTAAAATAAGTTTCATTATCCCAGAAGTTCTCTAGTGAGTTGCTGTTTTATAGCTTTCCTCATTCAGTCGCTATCTAAATTTCGTTTTCCTTGACAGGGATTACCGTAGACAACAGCGTAGTGTCCGATGTCCTGTGGTACCCATTGGACATCCGTTAATCCAGCAACCCTCCAAGTGGTCAGCGATAATTCACCTATTCATCCGCCATTCAACCATTCATGAGTGATGTAGACATCCAGTCGTCCATTCATCATGTCGAATTACTGCGCAACATTACTACTGTTACATTGCAACAGCACCACAGATGATACATCGACAATGCCAGCTGATGTTTGCATTGTCGGGCGGCAGTGATTTCTTCTTGCAAAGAACTGCTTTAGCAAAACTAGCAATACCCTGTTGCAACCGTTGTAGCTTCGTATCCATTGTCATCGTTTCAAAGCGACGCAAATGCAGTCGTGCTCATGCTATTTCGCATGTCGGGGGTTTCATCCGCGATACCGATGCTGCAACGATGAGCGAAATAGCAACACGGTGCAATCTGTGTAAGACTTCATTTTGCGTCGGTGTTAATTGGGCTTACTCGGACTACTGCAACTTCTTTTCCCCGAAGGAGTCCGTGACAATCTGCCAAGCGTGAACTAATTAACTGACGCGGTTTTTTATCGCAATCTCTTGACAAAATAGCTCAATCACGTTCCTTACCAAAGTTAGACCAATCGATCAGCAATCAATTGTTAGGATGGTTTTGGGATGGATTTGAGTATAGTAGTGCTCTTGATTTTGTTCGCTCTTTTAAAGAACTGAACCTGGAAAGAGATAAAGATTGTATCTCGGCACAATGGATGCAGTTTATCACGGATAATCTTGACTAATCTGAGTGAATCATTTGCCAATCAGTGTCACAGTACTCGTCACCTCACTGCAAGTTCAGGGCCAGTTTCGTCCCCAATCCAGCGGATTGTAGGAATCAGTTTGGGGTTTCTGTTGCGTTTGGTTTAACTGTTAGGTTATACCTAAAGTTGAAACTGAGCCATGGATAAACTGTCTGTTAGGGTTAGTGCAGTTTTGGTCCACATTGATAGGTTTTACTCGAAAAAATACGTCTAAACTACACTGCGTCCTCGCAGGCGTGAGGTTTGTATGTTTTCGGCTTCGCTATTACGCCGTGATTTGCGCACATAAACTACTGGCCGAGAATTGTTGAGCTCCTCCTTCTCGTCGTCCGAAGACAGAACTGACTCACATTAAGGCGCGAAGAGTATCCGTCAAGCAATCTGCATCTACTCTACATGATGATGCCCGCGGCTAGTTACACTGACGAAAAATGTTCCACTGCTCCAACAGCAAACTGATAGCGTTGCGTGTTGTTGCGCCATCCAAGCATCCATGCATGGTCTATTACATTCATTCCTACTACCCACCCTCTCTCTCTCTCTCTCTCTCTCTCTCTCTCTCTCTCTCTCTCTCTCTCTAGCGATTTGATTCTATCACTCACTTTCTCTCCCTCTGTCCTAACTGTTCCTTTATGACTCGTGATCTCTCTCCTATCACTCTTTTTGTCACCTTCTGTCTTCAGTCAAACTTCCTATTTAGTTTCGAATTTTCCAATTTAATTCTCACTGACTCGCTGCAGGCTGGCACTCTTTTAGTCACTGTTTCCCTTTACGCGCTACTTATATTTCTTGTTCCACATTCTCTCTCTTCTCGCTGACTCTCTCTGTCTCTATCACTCTCTGTCTCTTCTCTCTTCAACTCTCTTTCCCTCACCTCTGTTTCCCTCCCTCTACTCGTTTCTCTCTTTTTCTCCCACGATTTGTTTGTTCTCAGCATTCTCTCTTCTTCTAGCTTTATCACGTACACAACACGCCTTCTTCTAGCTTTGAGTGTTGTTCCATTTTTAACTCGGTCTGTGAGAAGTAAAATAAGCTGCAGAGGCGGCGCTCCTTTGGCGACGTTAAGCTCCAGTTTACGAAGTCATCGAATGAAGTCCAGCTAGCGGAAGACTAGTTTCTCATAGAGGAGAAGTCCGCGTTAGGTCGCTTGATCATTGATGTTGTTTGTTTTCGTGTGTAATTGTGTGAAAGCGGAATAAGGTTTCGATCAATTTCAACTGAGACCTTGAAAGATGAAAACCTTGACGTGAATATCGCCTCTTTTTCAGTGTTTGTGAAACGCTGCTATAATCTTTACAAACTGCATACTAAAAGTTGCTGATGAGCTTCTAGTTCCCTCATTGTTTCCAAATTTTAAGTGAAAGGACCTTTTAGCGAAAAGACAGTATTTTACTCATGTGCCTCGTTTTATTATCAGAAGGATGCAGTGCCTGAAAAGTCGAAGCACAACGATGAGATAGTTCGACACTGATGTAGGTACGTCACTAATGGCGTATTATAAGACTTCAGAATAACAGCGGATCTGGTTGAAACAATGAATGCAATTCAATACTAATGCGAACTGCACTTAGTTGGCTCTACCAGTCGAAGTTGATAACAATTCTATATTGTCTGTGATAGGTCTTCCCTGTGATAGGTCTTCCCTGTGATAGGTCTTCCCTGTGATAGGTCTTCCCTGTGATAGGTCTTCCATGTGATAGGTCTTCCATGTGACTGTACATTTCAGCATGATCTTATAAATTGCGTGTTTGGTAATACTAAAGATTGGGATTGTGTACTGGCACTTTTAATGTAAAAATTATTTCTTAGATTTTGCACTGAGTGACTAGAGCTCCAGCCTAAGAACCAATTATTAAAATGAATTATGCTGAAACGAGTAGGAAATTTTGCAATCGTGTCTTCAAATTATTGCAAATGTCTACGTAATAATGTTTACACACACACGCGCGAGCACACACACACATATGTACCTATATATATATATATATTTACTTTTATATATGAAGTAAATGGATGCTTCAAGTGCTGTATCAAGTGAAGCTTTGAAATTCCTTATACGCTGAGAGTTATTTCGTCATGTATAATTAAATCCATCCGACGTCACGTAATACGTCACGTGACGTATCAGAAGTCACGCACGCCGATATGCTCTCCACCGCACCTGCAGCATACACGATTTCTTGGGCGTCCTTACGCTTGTTTCGCACTCCCACAAGTTGCAACCGTGCTCTGGTTGCAATTTGGTGTTGTTTGCAATTGCTTATCACTGCAATTCTCATCGTGCGGTCATCTCAAAATTTCTAGGGTACGCTGAAATGGGGTCAGTGTGCATGTGCAGTTCAGAACTCACAGTATGTTGTACTGAGTAATACTGTACATGTTTTTACTATATGTGTAGTATCTCGTAGATAGATATACAGGATACGTGTAGTATATATGTGTAGTGTAGAGAGCAGTACGCGAATGTTGTAGTGTTGGCGGAAACCCCATTTATCTCATTCCGTTAATTCGATAGTCGCAGTTATAAACGGATCTGGAAGAAGAAGCGACGTTTCTCTCTCGGTTCTTTTATAATTTATGAGCGTGCTTTAAATTACTACCTACCTGCTGGTTGAACATGGTGACGACACTGGCGTGTTTAGATAGGGAGACAAGAGGCCTTTATCCCTAGATACTTCAAACTTTCGTTTCATAGGTTTCGGAAGGCAGCAAACGCACGTTACAAAAGGTACAAAAGCCTCTCCAAGACAACAGTGTTTTCCTAAAAATCTTTTTAGACCTGCCACTGGGTGGACTGGAGAACAGGAAGCTTATGCAGGGCATGTTTATCACCCTGCTCACGCTGGTCTACCTGCCCCACCAGACTCTGCTTGCCCTGGACGCGATCATCCGTTCGCTAGTGCGCAGCTTCATCACCGGTCAGCGCCTTCTGGAGTGGGAAACCGCTGCCGAGGCTGAAGCTAAGGCGAGCCATCGGACACCGGTCGACCGCTACCTCGCAGTGACTCCACTGGTCGCCATCGTGGTCGGGGTGTTGGTCTTCCTGCGCCATCGTGAATCACTGCTGGTGGCGCTCCCTATTCTTATCCTGTGGGCCTTTGCCGGGGTCATCACCGCCTGGCTTAACAACTCTCCACAGCAGACCAAGCTGAAGCTCACAGACGATGAAGATACGTTCCTACGCCAACTGGCGCTGAGGACGTGGCGGTTCTTCTATCAATTTGGAGGGGCGAGCCACAACTACCTCATCCCGGATAATGTCGAGGAAGACGGCCTCTTTGAGGCGGCGCGCGTCTCGCCCACGAACTATGGCCTTTTGCTCAATGCCCGTCAGGCAGCGAACACATTCGGCTATCTCACCATCCCCGAATTTATAACCCTGACCGAGCGCAGTCTCGAAACCTACGACAAGCTGGAGAAGTATCGGGGCCACATCTACAACTGGTACGACACGCGCACGCTTATCCCGATCCGCCCGATCACGATCTCCTCGGTTGACAGCGGAAACCTGGCGGCCTCGTTCTATACCTTGCGCAGTGGTTGCCGCAGCATGCTGCGCGAGCCGTTGCTGAGTCCAGCACTCTTTACCGGTATCCGCGATCATTGGCACCTACTTACCGGCCTGCACGATGCACCTGCCGGCCTGGAGAGCCTGGAGCCGCCTGCAGCGGGCGCGGACGCCGATACATGGATTGCGTGGGCTCTGGCTAAGGTCGATGCGCCTGAGTTTTCCGTGGCTGTTCCCGAGGGCTGTGAGGCATCCTGGTGGCTTGCTGAAACCCGCCAACGGGTCCGTGCGATCGTCCAACTGCTTCGCGATTACATGCCGTGGCTTCAACCGCAATTCGTGCCGTTGTTCGCATTGCCTGCGTTGCAGGGACTTCGCGAGACGGCCATCGCCGTGCAGACGGGAGCCGCCAGCGGTCTGGCTGCCGACCTGGATGCCCGGATCGCCAAGGCCGCAACTGGCTTGGCTTCCAATGCACCGGAGGCCAAGCTGGCGCAAGAGTTGCGCCGCGCGATCACGCCGGCGCGGGAAGGGCTGAAGGCGCTCACCAGTGGGTTACACGACCTGGCATCGGAGGCGATGCGTTTTGCTACGGAAATGGACTTCGGCTTCCTGATGGATCGTTCTCGCCTCCTGCTGTCCATCGGTTATGAAATCGAGCGGCAGCATCTGCACCAAGCCTGCTATGACTTGCTTTGTAGCGAAGCCCGCATCGCGGCATTTATTACCGTGGCCAAGGGAGAAGCGCCACAGCAAAGCTGGTTCAAACTGGGCCGCATTCACACCATGGCCTATGGGCAGCCCGTGCTCATCTCCTGGACAGGCACTATGTTCGAGTACCTGATGCCGTCGCTGTGGATGCGTAGTTACCCTGACACATTGGTATCGCGTACGCTCAGCGGGGTGGTGGCGATCCAGCGCGCCTTCGGAAAAGAGCACGGTATCCCGTGGGGTATCTCTGAATCGGGCTGGGCAGGCATCGACGACCATGGTCACTACCACTACCAGGCTTTCGGCATTCCCCCCATCGCGCTGAAGTGGGACGCGGTGGCGGGCCCAGTGGTTTCGCCTTATTCCACATGCCTGGCGTTGGGCATCGACTCCGTGGAATCCATGCGTAATCTGAAGCGGATGGCGAAGATGGGCTGGAGTGGGGCATACGGGTTCTACGAGGCGGCGGACTACCAGGAATCGCTCAAAACCCCCAAGTTGGTGCGGGAGTGGATGGCCCACCACCAGGGCATGGCGCTGCTAGCCGTGCTCAACCTGCTTTACGACAACATTGTGCAGGACTGGTTCCACGCCAATGCGCACTTGGAGGCGACGCAGTTGTTGCTGCACGAGAAACCGATGCATAAGGCAGCGCTCAAGGCTGAATTCCAGGCAGCGCAGCCACGCAAGAAGGCTAGCTAAGGGTGCAAAGAATTGGCCCTGCCCAGTCTGCGAGTCCGGACAGTCTACGCCCTAGAGTAGGGCGGGTGAGGGAGCGAGAGGCCACCGAGGGACTGAAGAGGTTTGGGCTAACCTACCGGTAAATCGCGAGCTTTGTCATCTGCCTCGTTCTTTCCCAAGGCATGCTGGACACCGCGGACCAGCGCCTCAGGATTGAACTCGGCCCGGATGATCTCGTCCGGGCAGTCACTTTCGATGGCTACGCGGTAATTGCAGACAAAGGCAACATGCTGCCGCGGGACGACCTTCTTGATGTCGTCGCAGAGTTCCTGGGCGGTCTGCACGCGGAAATCTGATTCAACATCGATCAGTACCAGGTCGTAGTCTCTCTGTGCGACTTCATCGAGCGCCCGGCTCGAATAGAGCATCGACTCCACTTCAAAGCCGTGCATGCGAAGAATTTCGTCGCGCAAACCCTTGATGTTTTCCCGGCTGCTGACGTGGAAAATCCGCTGCCGCCCATCCTTGCCTGTAGCTGTCACTTGCATCAGACAGATGCTACCAGCAGTGGAGATGATTTCCTAGGTGTGCCATTACTTGACAGAATTCGACCTGGCCTCAGCGCTGTGCGGCAAACCAATGGACGGTACCAGCATGTCTTCCTTGCGATGGATCAGGGTTGTTGCGTTGAGCGAAGCCAGCTCAAATCCGTGGCCATGGGTGATGGCGTCGGTGGGGCATGCCTCCACGCAATATCCGCAGAAGATGCAGCGGTTGTAGTCGATGTTGTAGACCTTGGCATAGCGTTCCGAGCTGGAGATTCTCTGCTCGGCCGTGTTCTCTGCCGCCTCGATGTAAATGCAGTTGGCGGGACAGGCCGCCGCGCAAAGAAAGCAGGCGACGCATTTCTCCAGACCATTCTCATCCCGCTGCAGCACATGGGCGCCGCGGAAGCGATCCTGAAAGTGAGCGCCGCGATTGGGTCCCGGCCCGTCCGGGTAGTTTTCCACTTCGGTGGGCTGCAGCATCTCCCGAAACGTGATGCTCATTCCCTTGGCTACGCCCGCTATGTTTCGCACAATGGACATACGACAAGTATACGATGCCGGCGACGATTCGCCTCAAGCACCGGATTTCCGATGCCAGGCGTAGATCGACGCAAGCAGTGTCTGGAACTCCGGGGCCTCCGGCCCGCGGAGTGAGCTACCCAGATCGACTGCAAGCGACGCCATCTCAGCCGACGCGTGACGGGCATGGCGCGCAAAGTAGAGATCACCCCGAAAAGAAGCGAGAAGGCGGCTCCAGTACATCACCGAGAGTGGCAATGGGACCCGGCACATGATCGTTCGTAGCGCTAAAGGAGCGGCTCCGACCCCCTTGTTGTCTTGGACCGCCCAGCCTTCCCGCACGGCAAGGACGAAGCGGCGGAGCGATTCGGTATTTTGCGCCAGACGGTGTGCGTCGCAGCCGTTCTCATAAAGGGCCCCGGCGATCGCAGTAATGAAAACAGCGTGGCGCTGTAACCATGCATCCATGTCCCGCACTGAATCCACGCGAAAGCCGGCTTCCCTGAAAAGGGAACTGACGCCTGGTGCGCGCTCCTCCACGACGGTGTGTTGCTGGGGAATATCGAGGTATCGAATCATGGCGCCTTCACGGTACCCAGCGATACCTGGGAATGCGAGGACCGTCCGCGGACGACCGAGAACTGTGAACAGATGGTCTGTGCGGTTAGCGTGATTCCCCAGCAACACCACCTGGGGAATTTGAATCGCCCCTACTAAGTCTGGAAGGATAGGCTCCACCTGATCACGGCGCACAGTGACCAAACACATATCTGCCACCAAGTCCGGCGGCAGTTTCTCGAGAACGGGTAACATGGCTGTGCCGGTCAGAGAAGTCGCGGCG
Organism: uncultured Acidobacteriaceae bacterium; assembly: GCA_963815175.1. Taxonomy (GTDB): domain Bacteria; phylum Acidobacteriota; class Terriglobia; order Terriglobales; family Acidobacteriaceae; genus PALSA-350. Next base: position 65,902 of record CAWFGM010000042.1, on the reverse strand, counting down.
TCTTGAATCGATGCACCTTCCCGACGAAGCTCTGCGACCCGGTCAGGTCGAGTGATCAGCGTCACCTGGTGACCGGCTGTGCTCAGACGGACGGCAAATACTGTGCCTTGAACACCAGCACCGAGTAGGACGATTCTCAATGTCGGCCTCCATGCCCGGCGGAAACACAGACCTTCTCGTCATCTGCGCAGCCTGAGGGCCAGTACGCTCCAGATAACTCCGTTCACGAGCTCGTAGCCGGCAAGCGCCTGGGTCGTGGGCCGGGCTGCTTGGTGGACATGCAGGAGAAACACCACGCCGACGCAAAGAGAAAACGCTCCGGCTAGGATGAGCATGAGCAGGTTGGGATGGTCCTCTCGCAGCTTTATGGCCAGCGCCACCTGAAAGCATCCTGATCCCAAGGCATGAATCCCCGCAAGCAACGCGAGGGATTGGGAAGTCAGCATCAGGGAAATGCCAATGTAGACGCCCAGTAGGAATGCGAAACAACCTTCCCCCAGCGCCAGCCACCAGAGATGCAAACGATGTTCATAGGCGAAACCGGCGGCCACGCCTAAGAGGAGGCCGTTGCTCAAAACAAAAGAACCGAGCAGAAGGCTCAGATAAACGAGTGTGACCGGATCGAAGAAGAAAATTCCCAGGAAGATGCTAGCGAGAAACAGGACCACGGCAAAAACAATGGCCAAGCCCCCTCGAACGGCGAATATCCACCAACAGAGCGTTATCGGCCGTTCTATTGCGATGTTCAGCGCACGGGAACTCATGCGGCCGTGCTCAGGGCATATTTGGCCGGCCGATCGGCACGGCTTTGGCGAAAGAAGAAGTAGATGATGACGCTCACCACCGCGGCATAGGCGCACCACAGGGAAGTAAACTCATAACGCTTTACCAGCATCACGGTGAGGAGACCAATCAAGTTAAGACCGCCAAAAAGACCAGAGTACGAAACCCTGAAAAGAACAGCGCCCCGCAGGTCGCAGTCACGTAGAGCACGGCGACCACGGTCGTGGTGGTTATCTGGTTGATGTAGACGATACCGTGACTTGCCGCGGAGACATGCAGGGGATAAGCGATCAGCCCCCACAGCAAGTAAATCGTCAGCGCGGCACCCAGGAGTGAAAAATCAAGCATTCGCCGCTGCCGGCCCCCGGTTGGCTCGATCAGCAACACGCTCAGCGGCAGGAGAAAAGGGAGCAGGCCCTGGGCATACAAGATGTAGGCGGCCGCGACGTCATGGGTCACGATGGGCGGAAGCCGGCCATCCAGCCCCAGCCAGACAAACCCCTCCGTGAACTGATGCAGCGCAAAGAGGAGCGGCATGGCCGCAAAGAGCAGCTCGCGACGATGTTTGACTTCGGTCAGTGTCACCACTCCGATGGCGCCCAGGACGGCGCTGCCAATAAAGTTCGCACTAGCTGAGAAGCACACGTAAGCCCTCCACAAACGAAATCATACGTTAGAGCATTTTCGCAATTACTGTCGCCTAATAAAGATCGCGAGGTGTGGTTTTCTTTGGGGAAAACCACGAAAAGGCCTGTCACTTCCGTCTACACCAATCGCGAAACTGCTTTAACACTTCGGCTTGTTTCCCTGTCCTGTGGGGTATCATTTCTTGCGGCCGCTGCTTCGGTGCCCGCGTCCTCAGGAGCAATGACCGAATGCTTGCAGAACAGCACACCCGGAAGAGATTTTTCCTCGCATTCCGGCTTTTCGTTCTTAGCGCCATCTCTTTTCTCGACCGCACGAATATTTCCATCGCGGGCCTGCAGATCAGCTCCGAGTACGGTCTGGGGAACCAGCGCCTGGGTTGGATCTTCAGCGCGTTTCTGATTGGCTACGCTGGCTTTCAGGTTCCCGCGGGATGGCTCGCCTCCCGCTTTGGTCCGCGGCTGGTGATCGCGCTGGGAGTGGTGTGGTGGGGCGTCGCTACTGCGCTCACCACGCTGATACCCCCGGGCATTTCCCAGGCAGTGGTGCTGCTCATCAGCATTCGTTTCGCGCTGGGCGCAGGCGAAGCGGTCATTTACCCGGCGGCCAACCAGTTCGTCGCCCGCTGGGTCCCGGAGCAAGAGCGCGGTTTTATCAACGGCCTCATCTTCGCCGGAGTGGGCGCGGGCAGCGGCCTGACTCCCCCTCTGCTGGCGTGGTTTATCCTCCATCATGGGTGGCGCTCCGCCTTCTGGTTCAGCGCTGTCATCGGCGTGGCCGCGGGAGTGGTGTGGTGGTGGTTCGCACGCGATACCCCGGAAGAGGATCCCAAGGTCTCGCCCTCCGAGCTAAAGATCATTCGCGAGGGCATCGCTGAGGATGCGGTTGGTGCGATGGCGGCTCCGCTCCCGCGTCATCTCCTGGTCGAGCCATCCTACATCGCCGGGATCTGCCCGCATTGTTCATTACTTACTTCGGCTTTGGCTACACGGCGTGGATCTTCTTTAGCTGGTTCTTCCTTTACATGGCGCAGGTGCGGGGTTTCAATCTCAAGGCCAGCGCGCTGTTCTCCATGCTTCCCTTTCTCTCGATGACCGTCGGCTGTCTTGCCGGCGGAGCGCTCAGTGACCGTCTTACTCGCGCTTACGGGCTGCGCGTGGGGCGTTGCGGCCTGGCTTCGGTGGCATTTTTGTTTACCGCTGTTTTTCTGGTTCTGGGTTCCCGAGTGCAGAGTCCTCAATTTGCCGGGGTCATTCTCGCGGGCGGCGCGGGCGCATTGTATGTCTCGCAAAGTTCGTTCTGGTCGGTCTCGGCCGACATTGCGGGACGCAGTTCCGGCGTCTTCTCCAGCATGGTTAACATGGGAGCACAGGTTGGAGGCGCGGTGACCGCATCGCTCACGCCGTGGGTGGCGCAACGCTTCGGCTGGACGACTTCTTTCGCGATCGCCGCCGCGCTGGCCGTAGTCGGGGCCGGGCTCTGGATGACAGTGCATCCTGAGCGCCCGCTGAGTGCATGACCATGACCCGGCTATTGCAAAGTGCCTTGGTGGGGCTGGTTTTGGCGGTATCTGCGTTGGCCGCGGATGTGCGAACGCCGACGCAAGAAGGAATCGTGTACGGGGTTGCCGACGGCCAGCAGTTGACCATGGACTACTACGCGCCCAAGGGCGCTGGGCCGCATCCAATCGCGATCATTATTCATGGCGGCGGCTATCAGCGCGGAAACAGCAAGAGCGGGAGCGAAGCCTACTGCGCCGATTTCCTGGCGCCTGCCGGATATGCGGTCTTCTCCATCAACTATCGCCTGGCTCCTAAGTATCCCTATCCTTACATGGTGTATGACGTAGAACGGGCAATCCGTTTCCTGCGCCACAATGCAAGCCGTTGGAATGGGCAGGCGAATAGGATTGCGCTCATCGGCGGATCGGCTGGTGGTTTTCTGAGCAACATGGTGGGGCTCTTGAATCTGCCCGGAGACCCGTCAGCAGCCGATCCCGTGGATCGCGAGAGCGCGCAGGTGCAGGCGGTGGTGACACTGTTCGCGCAGAGTAGTTTTGCCACGGTGCCGCTGAATGCGGATGTGCATGCGTTGCTCGACCCGCTGATCAAGGAAAAGGGCGAGGCCGCGGCGCTGAAGGAGGCGTCTCCCATCACGTACGTGCACAAGGGTGATCCTCCGTTTCTGCAGATCCTTGGAGATAAGGATGAGTACATTCCTTTCAGCGAGGCGACCAATCTGGATGCGGCGCTGCGTAAGGTTGGGGTATCGAGTGAGATCATCCGTATCCCTGGTGGAATGCACGGGACCGGAGGCTGGCATAAGCTGCCGGGTGTGCCCGACTGGGAGGTGGAGATGACGGAATGGCTTAACCGCAAGCTTGGTCATCAGGGTCCGGTGGGTGAAGGGGTTCGCAAACGGGAGGCAGCGGTGGCGCCACCGGCTTAAGCGGAGATCGGCAGCGTTTTTCGCGGGGTGTGGGATTTTCCTATCTTTCTCCGAGGGCAGTTCGAAGGGTTTTTGATCTAGAGCGGTGGAATCCCACATCTCGCGAAAAACGAGCGAGATGTGGGGCACCCGTCAGTTGTTGCCGGTGTAGCAAGTGGGGCTTCGCCCGTCTTTTTGATTTGAGCATCTTGGTGGTGGAGGACTCAGACGGCCGTCCAGCAGGATTTCTGACACCTAATAGATCCATTTCAGTGGCGTTTCGTTCGGCTTTGTAGAGAATAATTCTCGCTAGATGCCGGGATGACGCATGCGGACGGCGTAGAGCGAGTGGTCGCTGAGCAAGTAGAGTGTGCGGCGGTCTTTGCCCCCGAAGAGGATGTCGTGGGGACGCTCGGGGACGTCGATGTTGCCTAACAGCTTTCCGGCCGGTGAGTAAGCAAAGATCTGGCCGGCGGCTAGATAGACGTTGCCGTCGGCGTCCTGAGCCAGACTTTCTCCACCCTGCTCCACAAACGGCGTGATCTGCGATAACGAGCCATCCGGGTTGAGCAGGCCGCGATAGGTGCGCTGCTCGGCTTCGTTGGTGGCGTAAAAGGGCTTGCCCTCTGTTCCTTTGACTAGACCATAGGCTTCGAGGACGGGGGCCCACTTGGTGCCGAAGTAGGGCTCGCCCTGCACGATGGGTGCGTTGGTGGGGATGAAGAGAGTCTTGTCAGGGGAAACGAACTGAAAAGAGGTGCGCGTGCCCAGGCCCTTCTCGAACATTTGTTGCAGCGATGTATACGTATAAGGCCGGGTGGCGGAGAGCGTCTCTGCGAAGTCGCCGTTAAACCAATAGTCAACGGGCAACGCAGGAGTCAGACCAGGCTGCTCGACGGCGGGCTCCAGGGGCAGGAGTGTGAGCTTGGCTTCGGGATCGGCGACGTTTGGATTCAAGGCATAGGCGGTGAGTTCCTTGCCGCCGGAGGAAATAACGATCAGGTCGCCGGCCTTATCGAAGACTAGATTGACCGGGTCGAGCGGAGCATCGCTCACCACTGCCGCGTATTGAGAATCCGTCAACCAGCGGTAGATGCGCTGAAACTTCGCGTCGACGAAATAAAGCTGTCCAGCTGCATCGATGGCGGCACCGGATATGTTGAAGAAGCCGGTTGCGAGGCGCTGCACCTGCGCGCCCTTCTCGATGAGGTTGGCATCCTCTACGCGAGTTGCGGGTATGGGCTTGTCATCATTGATATCGAGGTAGGCGAACTCACGGTCGCGCACTTGGGTGTGCAGCGTCTGATCGATGATGGCGTCCTCGAAGGGCACCTTGTTCGAACGCACCGCCTGGCGGCATAGGCCCGCAGCATCGCAAAAACCGATGGAACTGTTGGCATCCACATGCACGTTGCGGAAGTGGATGTTATTAGAATTCGCCACTCGCACCGCGTAGGGGAAAGGCTTCTCCATGTGGGTGACACGATAGCCGTGATAATTAGCGATGGTGAGGTTGCTGGAGTGGTCTATCTCAAGAGACGAAGCATTCTGGCTTTCGCCGCTCTCTTCCTCGGTCTGCAGCGCATAGAGCTGCCAGTTGGAAACATTCTTCAGCTTGAACTCGGCGCGGACATGATGTTCGCTCGAAATCTCATAGACAAAGCCGGGGATGGTGGTATTCGAAATCTGCATGCCGGCTTGGGCGAAGGTGTCCGGAGTCCAAATGTTGGCGAAGGTCCCACCACCGCCGTCGACCCAGAGACTCGGATATTGCGAATCCCATGGACGATGCGGATTGGGGTCCGCGGAGTGGGTGGCGTTGTAGGGGTTCATGCGAGTGCCGTCTGGGTTATTGGTGCCATGGCCTCCCAGGAAGCGGACGTCGTCTACGAGTGAGTTCTTGCCGGAGCGCCAGAGAAGGGCTGTGGCGCGGGGGTTGAAACCACCAGTAAAGATGCCGAGACCAGTGATGATGTTTGCTCCTCCGGCAGGCGCGAGCAAGAGTGGCTTGGGAGCGCCGGGGCCTTCAAATCCAGACGTTCCGTCGGGGAGATCGAATTGCGTGGTGCTGGGATGGAGGCCGATCAGGACGGTGTCAGGGCGAAGCGTGAGCGTCTGGTGCAACAAGTAGCGGCCGCTGGGGAAATAGAGCACCGGGTGCTCATCAATGGCCTTCTGCAGTGCAGCCGTGTCGTCGGTTTGATTATCGCCTTTGACACCGAGGGTGGATACATTCACCCAGTTGCCAGCTGCCGGAAGCGGGCTGATTGCGGGCGGTGCGGGAGGCGGCAGAGCGGCGAGTGGTGAGGACTCATAGCGAGTCTCGAAGGCTGCGATCGCGCCCGGGTACGCGATACCCAGGCCATGGGAAAAAACGCTGACGTGATACGTATCCGCAACTTGTCTGAATTCACGGCCGCTCTCGCGCAACTTGGCAAAGATGGGTACGTGGCTGCAGTCGATGTTCTCAAAATTGATCTCTGTCATGCGGCTGGCATCGTTGCTGATCACCACCGCGGGCCCGGGGATGTTCTCGAAGCGGCTGTCTTTAATCCAGAGTTGATCGGAGTAGTGGGGATCGATCAAGACCGCAGTGGGAACGTTGCGGAAGTCATCGTGGACCAGGGTGAGGCCGGTTTCGTTTTCTCGGATGGCGGCCTCCCGCTGGCCGTCGAAGGTGGAATCGATGAGCGTGAACTGCCACGCCGGGGAAGGCTTACGCGCCATGATGCCGTATTGGCCGCCGTGAAAGTGGAGATCCTCGGCCTCGTTAGCAACTTCGTGCACGCCGGCAAATCCAGAGCCGATGCTGAAGTCGATGTGGCTGAGAAAGGCGTGCTGCGCGGCGTGGAAACGAATCGCGACCGCTCCGGCATTGCCGGAACCAATCTCGAAGTCCACGTTGCTCATCGCGGAGTAGAAGGTGCCGGGGTTGGCGTCGGGAACCGCTCGACTGGGCGGCACTACGCCGCGCGGTGTGGGCGGAGGATGGTAAAAGGATCGAACTCCCGCGGCTTGTGGCCGAGGGCGCGCGCCGGCGAAGAAGAACATGTAGGCGATGCCGTCCTGATATCCAGGCGTGTTTTCGCCGAGCACGAAGACCGGACGCTTCGCGCCGTAACCGATGAGACGAACACCGGGCCAGAGATAGATGGTGCGGCTGATGCGGTACCGGCCCTGGGGAATGAAGACGATGCCCTCTCCTTTAGCGGCCTGTAGCTTGTCGATCGCTGCCTGCACGGCTGCGCTATCGTCTCCCTGGCCGTCAGCATGCACATGGAACTCCTCAGCCGTGAGGTACACGGCAGCAGGGTCGTCCAGTCGCACTGGATACGTGGAAGCCGCGGAACCGGTCACTGTGAAGAGAAACGGCGCGAGCAACAACAGCAAAGATTTCATGGGTCAACCTTGTTAGAGAATATTGCACTGGTAGATATGGTCTGCCAATGTGAGGCCCGGATTTCCTGTACGCGTGCCTAGTCGACGGCCGCGTGTGCGGCTTTCATTGAGGAAAGCCGCATGGAGTGCATCAACGCCAATAAGCTCCACAGGAAATCCGGGGGAGGGATTAGATAGTTGACTGTCCGACGACGCGACAAGTTTCAATGGACAGAGTAACAAGAACGCTAGATACCGCATTGCGGTATACCACTTTTTCTTTGACAATGATGCAATTGGTTATCTATAAATCTACGCGTTCCCCTTGCCGGTACAAGATGCTGGGAACGAGAAACGTTCGTGTCTCAAGAAACCACACTGTTGTGCGGCATGCGGGGGATTCGCAAAGGCGGCCCCATGCAAACCCGCTGGACAATGCGCGCTATTTTTCTCTTTCCCCAATGAAACTTAGCGGAGTCTCGCCACAAGTGTGCGCACGAGAATGAAAAAGATCTAACCGAGAGAACAACCGAAGGGGGAAGGTAACAATGTCAGATTCCAATGGATGGAAATTCAATCGCCGTGGTGTGCTTAAGTCTTCGATGGCAGTCCTGGGGGGTAGTCTTCTCAGCCGCTACAGCCTGGAAAAGGCCGCGGCCGAACAAGCGCCGGCAATCAAGAACGTCAACCTTCACTCCAGCCCGTCGACGCTGAAGATTACCGACTTGCGCTACGCGATCATCGTCAAGCCTGGCCCCAGCCCCTGCCCCGTTATTCGCATCGACACCAACCAGGGTATCTATGGTTTGGGTGAAGTGCGCGATGGAGCGGGCTACCAATACGCGATGGTACTGAAAAGCCGCATTCTCGGAGAGAACCCACTGAATGTCGATTTTCTTTTTCAGAAGATTCAGCAGTTCGGCGGTATTTCTCGTCAGGCAGGCGGTGTGGCCGCGGTTGAAATGGCTTTGTGGGACATTGCGGGCAAGGCATATAACTGTCCGGTGTACCAGATGCTTGGCGGCCAGTGGCGGGACAAGATCCGGATCTATGCCGACACGACGGAGTCAGAGGATCCGAAAGAGTACGGAAGACGGGCCAAGGAACGAGTGGCCATGGGTCTTACGTGGATGAAGATGGATCTGGGAATCAATGTGCTTGAGGGAATGCCGGGCATGGTGATGGAGCCTGCCGGCCAGAGCAAGTGGGAGTTGCGCAATCAGCCTCATCCGTTCATGGCCACGGAGGTTACGGATAAAGGAGTCGACAGGCTTTGCGAATATGTAGCGGCGGTGCGGGATAACATCGGCTACGACATGCCGTTGTCGATGGACCACCTGGGTCACATCGGTGTGAAGTCCTGCATCAAGCTGGGCAAGGCCTACGAGAAGTACAACCTGGAATGGATCGAAGACGTGATTCCGTGGTATTACACCGATCTCCTGAAGGAGATCACCGATGCCAGCCCCACGCCGACCATCACGGGGGAGGATATTTACGAGATCGCAGACTTTGAAAAGCTGTGCAGCGTTCACGCGGTGGACAAGATCCACCCGGATCTCGCAACTTCGGGCGGAATCCTGCGCACGCACAAGATAGGCGACATGGCTTTTGAGTATGGCGTGCCGATGGCGATGCACTTTGCGGGCACTCCTGTTAGTTGCATGGCGAACGTGCACTGCGCGGCCGCGACCCGCAACTTCCTGGCGCTGGAGAATCACTCGCTGGATGTGCCTTGGTGGCAGGATCTGGTCAACGGGGTGGAGAAGCCAATGATCAACAAGGGGTTCATCAAGGTTCCGGATGGTCCCGGGTTGGGGGTTACCCTGAACGATGAGGTTTGCAAGCAGCACTTGAAGCCGGGCACGGGCTATTTTGAGCCGACGCCGATGTGGGATGAGTCTCAGTCTCGCGACGACGCTCTTTTTAGTTAGGTTGTTCTCACCAAAACAAAAGGGCGCGGTGTCGCGTCCTTTTGTTTTGCAAGTGGCCTTCGTTGCAGATCGAATGAAACTGCAGGTCCCTCGTCTCCGCTTCCACGGCACGCCGGGACAGGTCGCTCCGCTTGATGACAAAGGGGAGGTTAGTGACTTTTATTAAGGACAGTCAGATCGGATGGAAAGCCTGACACCACTGCATTCGTTTCCCGCTCTTCGCCAACGACGTGAAGGATTGTATCCGATTATTCGTCGCCATCTAGGTTAGCTCGTGGGGCACCCGTCCTGGGGGCGGGATGCGTTGTCGGTGCTACTCGTCGGTGACGCAGCCTAGGGCGGCGCTTTTTACGGAGCGGATGTACTTGGCCAGAGTGCCCCGCTCTGCTTTGTAGGGTGGCATGGTCCAGGCTTTGCGCCGGGCAGCCAGCTCTTCCTCTGAGAGAGCTACGGAGATTTCGTTTTTGCTGGCATCAATGGTGATGAGGTCACCCGTGCGCACAAGCGCGATCGGGCCGCCTTCCTGGGCTTCCGGCGTGACATGGCCGACGATGAAGCCGTGCGAACCGCCGGAGAAACGGCCGTCGGTCATCAGGGCCACGTCTTTGCCTAGACCCGCTCCCATGATGGCGGAAGTGGGGGTCAACATCTCGGGCATGCCGGGGCCTCCCTTGGGGCCTTCATAACGAATGACGAGGACCTGGCCCTTGGCAATCTTGCCTTCCTCCAAGGCTTTGACCATCAACTCTTCGGAGTCGAAGACGTTGGCCGGACCGGAAAAGCGGAGACCTTCCTTGCCCGTGATCTTCGCCACCGCGCCTTCAGGAGCCAGGTTGCCTCTGAGTATTTGCAGATGGCTGGTGGCCTTTAGGGGATTGGAAAGCGGGCGCACGATCTGCTGGCCCTCGCGCAGACCGGGCAAATCCTTCACATTCTCCGCGAGCGTTTTGCCGGTCACGGTGACGCAGTCGCCATGCAACAGCCCCTCGGCAAGAAGCATCTTCAACACAGCAGGCAGGCCACCGACGGATTGCAGGTCTTCCATGACATAAGCACCGCTGGGTTTGAAATCGGAGAGCAAGGGTGTCTTGTTGCTGAACTTCTGGAAATCGTCAAGGGTGAGAGGCACGTTCACGGAGCGCGCCATGGCAATCAGATGAAGCACGGCGTTGGTGGAACCACCCAAGGCTGAAACTATCACCATTGCATTTTCGAATGCCTCGCGCGTCATGATTTCGCGGGGCTTCAAATCGAGCTCGAGCAGATTCAGGATCGCAGCGCCAGCAGCGAAAACATTCGTCGAGCTTCAACGGATCTTCAGCGGGCGTCGATGAGCTGTACGGCAGGCTCATGCCCAGGGTCTCGATAGCGGCGGCCATGGTATTCGCGGTATACATTCCGCCACACGCGCCGGCTCCGGGACATGAGTGACGGACGATCTCCTGGCGCTGTTCATCCGTGATGGAATGAGTGATGTATTGGCCGTAACTCTGGAAGGCGGAGATGATATCCAGCTTCTGGCCGCCCAAATGACCGGCGCGGATGGTGCCGCCGTAGACCATCAGGCTGGGCCGGTTCAACCGGCCCATGGCGATGAGGCACCCGGGCATGTTTTTGTCGCAGCCAGGGATGGAGACGTTTGCATCGTACCACTGTGCAGCCATCACGGTTTCGATGGAGTCGGCAATGAGGTCGCGGGATTGCAGCGAGTAGCTCATGCCGTCGGTGCCCATGGAGATTCCATCGCTTACCCCGATGGTGTTGAAGCGCAGGCCGACCATACCGGCGGCCACTACTCCTTCTTTCACCTTTTCGGCCAGGTGCAGAAGATGCATATTGCAGGAATTGCCTTCGTACCAAACACTGGCAATCCCGACCTGGGGCTTGGCCATATCGGGCTCACGCAGGCCGGTCGCGTAGAGCATGGCCTGGGAGGCTCCCTGAGACTTGGGCTGTGTAATCTGTGAGCTGTACTTGTTCAACGGCGTGGTCGTCTTACTCATAACGAACAGTGTATCGTCTGTTTTCCGATGGCGGGGGCCCCGAAATGCATTCAACGGTGTGGTGGCAGTACGGCATTATTTATGAGGTGTATCCGCGGTCTTTCCAGGACGCGAACGGCGACGGCATCGGCGATCTTCAGGGCATCCTTCAAAGGCTCGATTATCTAGCCGGTTTGGGGATCAAGGGAGTATGGATTGCGCCGTTCTACCCCTCGCCCATGGCCGACTTCGGCTACGACATCGCAGACTACTGCAACGTCGACCCCATCTTCGGCACCCTGGCGGACTTCGACCAACTGCTTCAGGCCATCCACGAGCGCGGTCTTAAGCTGATTCTTGATTTCGTGCCCAACCACACGTCCGACCAGCACCCCTGGTTTCTGGAAAGCCGTTCCTCTCTCACCAACCCGAAGCGTGTCTGGTACCTGTGGCATGATCCGGCTCCCGATGGCGGCCCGCCCAACAACTGGCTGAGCAACTTTGGCGGTTCGGGGTGGACCAAAGATGGCGGCCAATATTACTACCACTCGTTCTTGAAGCAGCAGCCGGACGTGAACTGGCGCAACGCGGAGCTGCGGGAGGCGATGTACAACGTACTTCGCTTTTGGCTGGACCGCGGCGTCGACGGTTTCCGCGTGGACGTGATGTGGATGCTGATCAAAGACGACCAGTTCCGCAATAACCCGGTCAATCCCGCGAGCGGGCCGGATGCTCCTGCATCGCAGCGCCTGCTCCCCGTCTACAACACCAACCGCCCTGAGGTACATGAGATCGTGGCGGAGATGCGAGCGATATTGGATTCCTATGGCGACCGCTTGCTAATTGGCGAGATCTATCTGCCCTTCGACCAGCTTGCGACTTACTATGGGCAGGATCTAAGGGGCGCGCAACTTCCCTTCAACTTTCACTTGATCCAGTGCCGGTGGAGCGCGGATGCAATTGCCCGGGTGATTACCGAATACGAGGAAGCGTTGCCGGTGGGGGCGTGGCCGAACTGGGTTATGGGGAATCACGATCAATCGCGAATCGCGACGCGCATCGGCAGCACACAGGTGCGCCTGGCGGCGATGTTGCTGCTGACGCTCCGTGGCACTCCAACGATGTACTACGGCGATGAGATCGGCATGACGGACGCCCTGATTCCGGCCGCGGAAGTGCAGGATCCGGCGGAGAAAAATGAACCGGGCAAGGGCATGGGGCGCGACCCGGAGCGCACGCCCATGCAATGGGATGGCTCGCGGCTCGCGGGGTTCACCACAGGGACGCCGTGGCTTCGGCTGGGGGCGGATCATGCAACGGTCAACGTGGCCACGCTCTCGGGTCAGAGGGACTCGGTGCTGGGCCTGTATCGCGCCCTTATCGGGCTGCGCAACGGGACTGCCGCTTTGAATAGCGGCCGGGTCGAAAGTGTCCGCAGCGATGGCCATATTCTGCGTTACGAGAGGGTCGATGGTGGGCAACGATTTGCGATCCTGCTCAACTTCAGTCAGCGGCAGGAAGAGGCGCCGATTGCGGCCGGCCACATTGTCGCTTCGACCCACCTGGATCGCTCCGGCGATGCGGTTGCGTCGCAGGTCTCGCTTCGACCGTTTGAAGGCGTGGTCATCAGGAACGACTAAATCCCTCAGCGGCTAAAGCCGAAGTTCATTTCGAAGCATTTACGTACAGCCTGAAGACCATACCCTTCAGAGAGTATTGGGGAAGTTAGAATGCGCTGCAGAGGCTACATGTCCGAATCACGCAGACAGTTTTTAGCTAATGGCTCGCTCAGCTTGCTGGGTATCGCTGTCACTTCCTGCAAGCAGGAACAAAAGGCCGCTCCGCTGCCCCCTGGAGCGCCTCCCGCCTTTGCGACGGCGCCGGCAGTGGGGCCTGCGGTTTCACCTTTGACCTTTGCTGAAGCGGAGAAGCTGGTGCAGGTGGAGTTGAGTGACGGCGAGCGCAGAGAGGCAGTCGAAAGTTGGCGCAGCGCCATGGCTCCGCTCTATGAGCGGCGCACAGGCCCGCGCAAAGTCGGGTTGGAAGCGACATTGGCGCCCTGGTCCCACTGCGAGGCGACGCTGCCCGGACAGCAGTCAGGCCCGGCGCGTGACCTGTTTGTGCGCAGTAAGACCGATGTGGGTCCGCTGCCTTCCAGTGACGAGGAAATTGCCTTCGCTCCCGTGACCCAGCTTTCACGGTGGATCGAAACGCGCAAGCTCACCTCGGAACGGTTAACCAATATTTATCTCGAGCGCATGGTGCGGTTCAATCCCACACTGCTTTGCGTGATCACGCCGACGCGCGAGCTGGCCCTGGCCCAGGCCAAACAAGCGGACCAGGAGATCGCGGCCGGCCGCTACCGGGGACCGTTGCACGGCATTCCGTGGGGGGCAAAGGATCTGCTCGACACCGCCGGCATTCCTACGACCTACGGCGCTGAGCCCTTTGAGCACCGCGTGCCCACGGAGGATGCAACGGTGGTCAAGCGTCTGCACGCAGTCGGCGCCGTGCTGGTCGCCAAGCTAAGCATGGGAGCGTTGGCGCTCAATGATGTATGGTTTGGCGGGCAGACAAAGAATCCTTGGCTGCTGGCCGAAGGTTCGTCAGGCTCCAGCGCAGGGCCGGGCGCGGCCACGGCGGCGGGGTTGGTGGGCTTTGCCATCGGCAGCGAGACCGCTGGAAGCATCATCGGGCCCACCATGCGCTGCGGAATTACGGGCCTGCGCCCGACCTTTGGCCGGGTTCCACGCACCGGCGCCATGACGCTCTGCTGGTCGCTTGATAAGCTGGGCCCGATGACGCGCGGTGTCGAGGACGCCATGCTGGTGCTGGAGGCGATCACCGGCCCCGATGCGGGCGACGTGTCGAGCGTGCCCAGCAAGCTGGACTACGACGCGGCCGCGAAGGTAGACGGTCTGCGCGTGGGCTACTTTCCGCAATGGATGAAGGAGTCCCCGGCCACCGACGTCGATCGGGCAGCGCTCGAAACGGTGAAGAAGGTGGGCATGGTCCCGGTGGAAGTCACGATCCCCGACTGGCCGTATGATTCGCTGCAGCTGATCCTGTTCGCCGAGGCGGCTGCCGCGTTTGAGGAGTTGACGCTCACGCACGGAGTCGATCAGCTCAAGATGCAGGTGCCGGACGCGTGGCCCAATTCGTTTCGCCAGGCCCGGTTTCTTTCCGCGGTGGATTTCGTGCAGACCGATCGGTTTCGGCGAAAGGTGGCCAACGAGATGAGCCGCATCTTCTCCCAGGTGGATCTGCTTCTGGTTCCCTCGCTGCGCGACGAGATGCTCACCATCACCAATGCTACGGGCCATCCTTCGCTCACCCTGCGCGCCGGGTTCATCGAGGTTTCGGAGGAGCGCAGCGATTGGGCGCCTGATCCAGCCAATCCGCCGAAGAAGTTTTCGCCGCCCCGTCGCGTGCCGCACGGCGTCACCCTTATCGGCCGGCTCTTCGACGAGGGCAGATTGGGGAGTGCGGGTTTGGCAATGGAACGCAGCTTCCATGTTGCTGACGAGCGGCCACCGGGATTTTAGGTTTTTTACGAGGTGCATCTACGAGGGGGTGAGGGTACCCAGGACCGTGTCCTGGGTTATTTTCAGCCGTCCCTGGCGGGACTATTCCAGGCTCTCATGTCTACCCAGGACTTACGTCCTGGGCTATTTTCAGCCGTCCCTGCGGGACTGTTTTAGAAGGTTCTCTCGCAGACTCACTAAGGCGGTTTCAATCAGTGGTGAGAATGACTATGCCGGTTCTCGAGTCTATCCGCGTTGTCGAACTTACGGAGGCTTTGGCGGGGCCTTACTGCGCCATGATGCTGGGAGATTTCGGCGCCGACGTTATTAAGGTTGAGCGCAGGCAGAGTGGTGACCAGTCACGCAGTTGGGGGCCTCCGTTTGTGGGCAGTGAATCCGCCTATTTTTTGGCTACCAATCGCAATAAGCGTTCGCTCTCGCTCGATTACGATCAGCCGCTGGGGGCCGAGATTCTGCACCGGCTGCTGGCTACGGCAGACGTTTTCCTCATTAACCAGCGTAACCGGGCCTCTCTGGACCGGCGCGGCTTGGATCCGGAGACGATTTGTACGCGTTATCCGCGGCTCGTGTATTGCACCATCTCTGGCTATGGACACAGTGGCCCCAAGTCGGGACTGCCTGGATACGACATCATCGCACAGGCCCAGGCTGGGATCATGAGCTTTACCGGAGAGCCGGAGGGTGAGCCGATTCGTTATCCCATTGCAATCGCGGATATGGTCTGCGGTCTCTATTCGGCACTGGGAATTCTCGTCGCATTACTGGCACGGGAAAAGACCGGCAACGGACAGGCGCTGGATATGGCGCTCTTCGATTCCCAGTTATCGTTGCTCATCAATGCAGGCAGCAATTACCTGAATGCCGGAGAATCTCCACAGCGCTGGGGAAATGCCCACCCCAGCATTGTTCCCTACCAGGTCTTTCGCGGCGGAGATGGCCGCCATTTTGTCGCTGCCGTGGGCACAGATGCGCTCTGGCTGCGGTTTCTCCGTGTCATCGACGGGACAGACACATTGGGAGCCGACTTGCGCTTTCGCACCAATGCGCTGCGGGCGGAACATCGGCTGGTGCTGATTCCTGCGCTATACGCGATCTTTGAAAAGGCCCCGGCAAGCGAGTGGCTGCGGCGACTGAGCGCCGAGGATATCCCGGCGTCCGTGATCCATACGGTCGGCGAAGCTTTGACGTTCCCCACAGGCACAGGCTCGCGGATTGATCGTCGAGATCAAGCACCCCACCCTGGATGTGGCGCGCAGTATCGCCAACCCGGTGCGGCTTTCGGCGACTCCGGCTTTGTATCGGCTTCCCCCTCCGTTGCTGGGGGAGCATAGTGTTGAGATTCTGCAGGATCTCGATTACTCGAGCGAGGAGATCACTGCTGCTGTGGGCAAGCACGCGATCTAAATTGATCCTACGCGTGATTTCTGGTATAATGCTAAAGGACTAGTTGATGCCAGTTTCTGTATAGAGGGGTCTCGATGAATTTATCACCCAGCGCAATGGAAACGTTTTTTAGAAATCATGAACGCAACAGCAACGGCGGCTCGGTCGGGGTGCTCATCTCACAATTTGCCGATGTATTTATGGTCGCCGGAGTTCAGGGCGCCCAGGTTGTGCAGGCAGATACGTTCGCTCTTGCGTTACCAAAACGAAAAAAGCTGTTCGATGATATGGGCTGCCAATCCACCGAGCTCGTGTCTCTGCGCGAAATTTCACTCAATGGCCGGTACACGATGGTGGAAACGCTATGGCGCATGAGATTCGCCTCTGAGGACCAATCGCCCGAGGAGCTTCAGGCGCACTCGACTTTCATTGTCTATACCGGTGGTGAGGAGCCGAAGATCGTAATGTATCTGCCCCACGGAAGACGTCCTGGCGACTCTAGCGGAACGTCGAGGTAGGGCTTAGCAACGATCGGCTTACCGCGTTTGCCTATGCCCATGGGCCGGTCAAAGGAACTGCAGATCGCGCTCCGATGGCAGGCCGGGGCAGGCGGGATGACGAGGGGCAAGGCCGGCACGCTGAAGTCGGTAGTGTGTAAGGATCAATGAATGGGTATAGAGCTGGTTGACCGCGATGTGCTGCTGGTGATTGATGTGCAGAATGACTTCTGCGATGGAGGGGCGCTCGCGGTGCCGGGCGGCCAGAACGTCGTGCCGGTGATCCATCGAATTGCCGCGCTCTTTCGCCACTTGATCATGACCCAGGATTGGCACCCACGGGATCATCATTCCTTTGCGTCCAATCATCCTGGGCGGGTTCCGTTTGAGACGATTGAGACGGCTCACGGCGAACAGGTGCTGTGGCCCGATCATTGTGTGCAAGGAAGCATGGGGGCTGCTTTCTATCCGCATCTGCAACCAGACAATGCGGAGCTGATCTTGCGCAAGGGCTTTCGCAACGACGTTGACTCGTATTCGGCTTTCCGCGAGAACGATCGCATCACCCGTACCGGGCTTACCGGCTATTTACGCGAACGCGGACTGGGACGCATCTTTCTCGCCGGCCTGGCCTATGACTACTGCGTGCGCCACTCCGCCATCGATAGCATGCAAGCAGGCTTCGAGACTTATGTGGTCGAGGATGCCTGCAAGGCTATCAGCATAGGAGACTCCGTGGCTGCCACCAACCATGTCTTCCATGAAGCCGGCGTTCGGCGGATCACAAGCGAGATGCTGGGCGCATGAACCACATGAGGTTATAGTGGACTTCTTGCATGAAGCCATCGGTCGTTATTCTTGCTTATAACTCCGCCGACACTTTAGGGACAACGCTTGCTCAGGCACAGCAGATTTCCGATGACCTGCACGTGGTGGACTCCTTCAGCACTGATGACACGGTTGCGCTGAGCCAGCAGAGCGGCGCGCAGGTGGTACAGCATACATTCGAAAGCTATGGGGCGCAGAGGAATTGGGCGATCGATCATCTGCCACTGCGATATTCGTGGCAGCTGCACCTGGACGCGGACGAGCGGCTTACGCCGGAACTCATTGCGTCGATACAGGCACTGCCGGAGAAGCCCGGCCACTCCGGATTTTTGATTGCCCGGCTGGTTCAGTTTCTGGGCCGGCAGATGCGGCATGGGGGGATGTCGCCCACCTGGCATTTGCGGCTCTTCCGCAACGGCACCGGCCGCTGCGAGGAACGCCAATACGACCAGCACTTCTATCTGACGCAGGGCTCGGCCGGCCAGCTCCAGGGGTGGATGATCGATGAGATCCGCATGTCGCTGTCAGAGTGGACTGCGCGACATAACCGTTGGTCGGATGCGGAGGTGATGGAGCAAATGCAGGCGCTGGGTGCGGTGAGCATCCAGCCTCGCATCGAGCCTCGGATGCGAGGAAATCCTCTGGAGCGCAAACGGTATCTGCGCGGACTCTACAATCGAGCTCCGCTCTTTGTTCGCCCCTATGCGCTTTTTTTCTACCGGTATTTTCTGCGCCTGGGTTTCCTCGACGGAAGGGAGGGTTTCATCTTCTGGACCCTGCAGACATTCTGGTTCCGCTTTCTGATCGACGCCAAGCTATTCGAGCACCGGAAAAAGAAAACGATTTAGAATGGGTTGGGTAGCGCAGTTTTGCTAGCGCTGTGGCCAGGTGGGACCGGTTATGAGCGGCCATTCTTAGGGCGGAATGGCCGAGTCGAGTCCAATTTCCTGGTCTATACCCACTAGCAAAAATGCTCCGTCGGAGGAACTATGCTTGAAGTCTGTACAGTAATAGGCGGAGCGCTTATCGCTTTCGTCGCGATGGTGTTCTGGGCCACTGGCGGCCGGTTCAAGACCGAAAACGACCACTAAATCCGGTGGCGTTTAAGGCGGTTTGGCAATTACCGCGGAGAAAAACCGCCAAGAAGTCTATCGCTTCGGTCTACACCAATTGCGAAACTGCTAGCGGCCGTAGCCTTTCTCGTATCCGTGGACGTAGGCTTCACGGTAGAGGTTCTTGTACTCTTCGCGTCCAATGGGCGGATGGCTGTATTCCGGTGCGTGCTTGTAGGCATTGTCGTGAGTTGGGCGGAAGCTGTGGCCGGTTTCACGGTCGTGGGCGCCATCCGCAAATCCATCGTGATAGCCCCAGTGGGCGGCATAATTGGGCGCGTCTTCCGAGTCATGGTAGAAGGCGCTGTAGCCGGGGTCTCGCGGAGGCGCTCCATACTGAGCAAACGCGACCAACGCGCTCCCGCCCATCAGCACGCACGCAACCGCAGTACGCCAAATCTTAGCCTTTCCGTTCATCGCTCGCTCCTCGTTTCTACTGCATACCTGACAAAACGCAGCTCTGGCGGGAAGGTTGCCGGCATCTTTTTTTTGGGATTGGGGTTGGCCTTTCCCGGATTTCCTGTAGAAGTTGAATGGCAGTGACGAACTTTATGCGTCTTTCTTCATGGAAAGGCGCACACGTGGCCGTCTCCTAGGCACGCGTACGGGAATCCGGGCATGCGGCTCTGTCCAGTGCATCGAAGCAGGAAATCCGGGATTGCAGGTGGGTCAGGAAACGACGGGGAGCTTGACGGTAAATTCGGTCTTTCCGGGTACGGAGTCTAATAGGATTTCTCCGCCAAATTTGTCGACCACGATATGGCGAACGATGTCGAGGCCTAACCCGGTGCCCTGCCCTGTGGGCTTAGTAGTAAAAAAGGGCTCAAAGATCAGCTTTCGGTTTTCCTCTGGGACGCCCGGACCGGCATCCCCAATCGCGATGCCAACCCTGTCGCCCTCCACCCAGGTGCGAACGCTCACGACGCCCTTTTGCGGAGAGGCATCAATGGCGTTGTCGAGCAGGTTGGTCCATACCTGACTGAGCCCGATGCCGCAGGTGGAAAGGGGCGGCAGAGTGGGGGCAAAGAGCTTTTGCACAGTTAGCTCTTTTTGGCGAAACTTGTGGCCCAGAATGACCAGAGTGCTCTGAATGCTGTCGTGGACATCGAGCTGATGGCGCTGCGGCTTGTCTTCATAGGCGTACTTCTTCACCGCTCCGACGAGGTCGGTCACGCGGGAGACGCTCTCTTCAATGGTTCCAACCAGCTGGACGCTGGAGGTGAGCGCTTCCATCCAGTTCAGCGGATCGGATAAGGTGTTGCCGGGAAACTCGTGCTGGGCGCATTCCAGGGTTTGGGAGTTGAAGCCGATGCCGGCAAGGGTCGCCGCTAGTTTCCAGGAATTTTCAATGCCGTGTGCCTCCAACCACGACGCCAACTCATCTTCGGCGTCTGCCTGCTCCATGGAACTCATCGCATTTGGCTTTTGGGGTGTCAACGCCTGCTCTTGCAGAACGCGCAGGCACTCGGTCTGACCTTTGGTCATGGCTTCATCGTTAGCGCACATGCGCAGGCTGATCTGTTGCAGCCGGCTCAGGTTTTCTCGCATTTGCGATGCGGCGCGCCGGGCCGCTGCCCCTGGGTTATTCAACTCATGCATCAGGCCGGCGGCCATTGTGCCGAGCGAAATCAGTTTCTCGCGATGCAGCTCCTGTGACTGATAGACCTGGAGCCTGCGCGCCACGTTTCCCAAAACGGCAACGCGCACTTGGGGGCAGGCAAACATCAGGTTCCAAAATAGCTCTTCCCGCAGGTAGACGACCGTGCTGGGCTTGAGCACGGTGACCACCGCGTCGTTGTCTTTACCCATGAGCAAGGGGATTTCCCCGAAGATCTCACCCGCGCTCAATTGGCCGATGAGGGTTAGTTCTCCATCGGTCTGACGCTTTTGCAGGCGAAGCTCGCCCTCAAGCAGAATCCAGAAGCCGCGACGGGTGCGGGTGATGTCCAAGACGTCAGCGCCGACGTCGGCATGAATCAACTCGACTGAGTCAAGGCATCGAAGCTCCTGCAGCGAGACCCCGGCGAAGACGGGCACCTTCTGCAACTGGGTTACGAGGCTCGCTACCTCAACCTGCTCTACCTTCGAACTTTGCTGAACGTCTGTCATTGGCTTAGAAGCCCGCCAGGTGCTTATGGATAAACTGCACGGAAATCGAACCCTCACCGACTGCGGACGCCACCCGTTTGATGGAGCCGTGGCGCACATCTCCGGCAACAAAAACCCCTGGAACGCTGGTCTCGAGCAAGTACGGGTCTCTGGGCAGGTTCCAATTCTTGGGCATTTTTCCGTCCACTTTCAGGTCAGAACCAGAGAGCAAAAAGCCGTTCGCATCGCGCATGATCGTGTCCGGAAGCCAATCGGTATTGGGCGCCGCCCCGATGAAGATGAACAAGCCACTTGCCGGCACGGTTTCCTCGTTTTCGGGTCCACAAAGGCGCAAACAGGACAATCGGGATTCACCCAATGCTTCCACCACCTGACATCGCGATTTGACCTCTATATTCGATGTGGCTGCAATCTGATCGATTAAATATTTCGACATGCTGTTTACAAGCGACTCGGCCCTTACCAGCATGGTTACCTTTTTTGCGTACTTGGAGAAGTACATAGCGGCCTGCCCGGCCGAGTTAGCCCCCCCGACAATGAAGACGTTCTCATCTTTACAGGCCTGGGCCTCGGTCATCGCCGCCCCATAATAGACCCCAGCCCCGGTCAGGCGCTCGACTCCTGGAGTGCCCAAGCGGCGGTAATAGACGCCTACAGCGATCAGGCAAGCGTGGCATGAGACTTCCCTGCCATCGGCCAATTGCACGATGTTGTAGTTGTTTTCGGCGCGGATGCCAGTCGCCTTCTGGGTCAGCAATTCCGCGCCGAAACGTGTGGCCTGGATGAGTGCCCGCCGGGCCAGGTCTTCGCCTCTCACTCCTTCGGGAAAGCCGAGGTAATTCTCGATCCTGGAACTGGAGCCTGCCTGTCCTCCTGGGGCTTCATCTTCGATCACCAAGGTCCGCAGCCCTTCCGACGCGCCGTAGACGGCCGCCGCCAGGCCAGCTAAGCCCGCGCCGACGATCACCAGGTCGTAGAACTCCTTGGTCGCCTGGGTGCGCAACCCGATCTTGGCGGCCAGTTCCATTTGGCCGGGCTGCACCAGAGAGGTACCATCCCCAAAAAGGACCACCGGCAGCTTGTGGTCATCCAACTTGAAACGGGTGAGCAGTTCGACAGCTTCGGCGTTCTGCTCCGGATCGAGCCAGACGTAGGGAACCTGGTTACGGGAAAGAAAGTCGCGTACCTGGTGGTCGCGCAAGGTGTAGCGGGGTCCAACGACGCGCAAACCTTCAAAGGGCGGCCGATAGCCCTCCTTCCAGGTTTCGAGCAGGTCATTCAGCACCGGATAGAGGCGCTCTTCGGGCGGATCCCAGGGCTTGGTCAGGTAGTAGTTGATTTTGGCGGTGTTGATGGCCTGGATGGCCGCCTCGGTATCGGCGTAGGCGGTGAGGAGAGCACGCTTGGCGTCGGGGTAAAATTCCATCGCCTTGCCCAGAAACTCTACGCCGGACATGCCGGGCATGCGCTGGTCAGAGACAAAGAGGGCGACCGTGTCTCCCCGCTTTTTCAGTTGGTCACAGGTGTCGAGTGCCGCCTGGCCGGACGCCGCACGCTGGATGCGATAGTTTGCACCATATTGGCGGCGCAGATCCTGGACCACCATCTCCAGGACACTTACATCGTCGTCTACCGCGAGGATGACTGGCTTGCCCATGCTTCTTTAGTGTATTGAATGCGTGCCAGTTCGTCTCGTTCGCACCGTTTTCGCTACACCCAAATCCAGTCACGACAGCAACTTGAGAGCGCGCCCCTGCCACTTTCGTGGGGTTTCATTTCCTGCCCAAGCCGCTAGGCTTGAGATCACCAGCAACTCATACTCTTCGGGCTCGGCAGCGGAGAGAAACGTACTAAAGGTGTCGCAAAACAGGACAGTTTAGAACGGATGATGGCCGGTGGCCGATAGCGTGGTTATGCGGCTCTCCGATTACCGGGGCAGTTCGCGTCGGACACCCTGCGGCGGGGTTTAAGGCAAGAAGATTGCGAATCGAAGCGACACGAGGCACAAGGCAGCACGATGAATAAAATTATCCTGGCTGACAATCAAGCAATCTTTCGCGCTGGCATCGCAAAGGTTCTGGCGAGCGAAGAGGACTTCCGCGTAGCCGCACAGTGCGCGGACTTGGAACGGCTACTGCTCTCCGTCGATGCGTACCGCTCCTCGATCGTTCTGTTTGCCTCGGCGCTAAGGCCCGAATATCAGGATTTGATGTCGCACGTAAAGGCAGCGGGAAGCCGGGCGGTGGTGATCGCCGAGAACGGTGAGCCGGCGCAGATATTCACCGCTCACGACATCCGCGGAGTGGTTTATCGCAATACCACCGGGCAGGCATTGGTAGAGTGCGTGCATCGGGTGATCAAAGGCTTCTCTTCGATTCAGCGGCCGGCTGAGGCTATTGGTTCCGAGGAAGAAGATTCTGTGGGTGCCCGTGTCCGCGACCGGCTTACCCCCAAAGAGATGAAGATTGTGGCCCTGATTGTGCAGGGCTGCAAGAATAAAGAGATCGCGCTGCGGTTGGGCACCACGGAACAGGTAATCAAGAACTACCTGCGCAGCGTGTATGACAAGACAGGGGTTTCGGATCGGCTGGAACTTGCCCTGTTTACGATCCACCATCGGATCCTGGCAGCGGCTGCGGCCGAGGCTGGCAACTCGGTCCAGATGCGCACGGCCTAAACAGCGTAGATCTCCATATTTGGAAAGAACGCCCAGCCCATCCGGGCTGGGCTTACGTTTAGCGGCCGGCCCTGCCGGGCCTTGGCAATATGAGGGATTTGGTGCGTCTGTGTTCTCACACAGACTCTCACAGCCTGGGACATTCTCAGCGTCCCTGTTGAGCTTGGTGACTTCCCTCGCTCGTAAAACTTCCCTCGCTTGTAAAGCCGGTGACATGGGTTCGGAGGGACTACCCCGACAATCCGACCCGAAATCCAGCCTGGGCTGCTGTGTTACTGTTGCCTTAGACCACCCTGGGGTGCCCCTCGTTTGGCCCTGGCCTAAAGAAAATGCCGCAACAGTCGAACCTGTTTTCGTCTAGTCCCCAAAACGGCTCGACCGTGCAAGAACGGCAACCCGCGCCTCAACGACCTTCGCGTGTTCCTCTCTGGCTGCGCCGCGTGGAACTGTATCTGTATGTCGTCATCCGGATCTATATCGGCGTTATCGTGCTGGTGCTTCCCTGGTATGCGCCGTTATGGGCAGACAATCAACTCATCAACCGCTTCCCCCACGTGGCCACTTTCCTGATGTATGGCGCAGTGCGGGGAATGATCTCGGGTCTCGGCCTGCTGAACCTATGGATCGCCGTCATGGAAGCCGTGCACTTCCGCGGATCCACCCATTGAGAGCATGAAGCATAAAACCGGCAAACCACCCGACCTCAATCGCGCCCCGCTCTCCTACCAGAACCCTGCCTTTGTTAACAGCCCCGACGGGCGGCTGGTGCGCATTATCTCTGAGTACTCCGAGCCGCTGGCGCGTTTCCGGCGCGAGCGCATCCAGGACACCATCGTGTTCTTCGGTTCGGCGCGCTTCCGGGCGTATGAGGACGCCAGCCAGGAGTTGGAGCTCGAACTACTGGAGAAGCCTGGATCCGCTGCGGCAGCGCCGGAAGCAGAGCAACCGGCTACCGATGAAGAGATCGCCAAGGGGACGGCAAGCGAACTGCGCCGACGCCGCGCGGAGTCCGGCGTGGAAATGGCCCGCTACTACGAAGACGCCCGGCAACTGGCTTCCATGGTGACCAAGTGGACGCAGACGCTAAAGGGACGCCGCCACCGTTTCGTGGTCACCTCGGGAGGCGGGCCCGGGATTATGGAGGCTGCCAACCGCGGCGCTTACGAGGCGGGCGGCAAGTCCATTGGGCTCAATATTCGTTTGCCTTTCGAGCAGGCTCCCAATCCCTACATCACCCCATCTCTGAACTTCGAGTTCCATTATTTCTTCATGCGCAAGTACTGGTTTGCCTACCTGGCCAAGGCTTTGGTTGTCTTTCCCGGTGGCTTTGGCACGCTGGACGAGATGTTCGAGGTGCTGACGCTAGTGCAAACGGAAAAGCTGGCCAAGAAGATCAGCATCGTGGTTTACGGGTCGTCCTACTGGAATAGCATCCTGAACCTGGATGTGCTGGTCGACAAGGGTGCTATTTCCGCGCAGGATCGCGCGCTTTTTCAGATGGCCGATACTCCGGAAGAGGCCTTTGAAATCCTTAAAGCGGAGCTGACTAGGCATCACCTGGAGCCCGAAGCACGCCGCCAGCCGCCGCCTAATGTGGAAGAGGAGCCCCTCCTCAATCCCGACATTTCCGGCACGCGATAACGCATTTTCAATTCTGCCCGGGCGCAGTACCAGAAGCGAACAAGGGTTAGAAACTCGATCACCTTCGTGTTAGGAAAGCCGGTTATCCAGGCTGGTTCCAGCCAAAATTAGACATCAATTCGCTTCCCAGTAACTCGTCGTTCATGGATTGCACTACATACTGGGCACATGAGAGCGATCACGCAGTTTACTGTGTGGCAGCACGGGCCAAAGTGCGATTGCTCCAAACGTAGAGAAGACGGATGGAGGAAGAGATGACAGGTTCCCGTATCTCGTATCTCTGGAATGACAATCGCGCGGCAAAGGGCTTTGCTTCTGGCGTTTCGCTTCATAGTCATACCAATCGCTCCAAAGAGACGCTCGACTTCATCGTCAAACTGGCCAACGAGCACCGTATCTTCAAGAGCATCATTGCGCGGGAGGAGAAGCGGTGCCGGAAAAACCATCGCCTGCAGGTGAATTATGCGGCGAGTTATTGGACACCGCCGCTCACTCCGCGACTGGCTTTCGATTTGGAGAGCCGGCAGATCGCGGAGCTGCTCCAGGTGCAGCCGCTGGTATCGATCACCGATCACGATGATATCCAGGCGCCGATGCTACTGCGCACCGTGGCGAGCGCCCGGCACATCCCGGTTTCAGTGGAGTGGACAACGCCCTTCGGAAAGGATCAGGCTTTCCACCTTGGGATCCACAACCTGCCCAGTGCGTCGGGCTCCGAGTGGATGCGGCGATTTGAAGAATTCACCGCAAACCCCTGCGACGCGCGATTGACGGAGATGCTCTCCGCGCTGCACGACCTTCCCAACGTCCTCATCGTCTTCAATCATCCGCACTGGGATCTGTACAAGGTTGGCCAGGAGTTGCACCAGCAGCGATTGGACGAGTTTCTCACCCAGAACAGCCACTTCATCCACGCAGTGGAGCTAAATGGCCTGCGCAACTGGGAAGAGAACCGGCTGGTGAAACGGCTGGCCGCTCGCTGGAACAAGTTGCTGATCTCGGGGGGCGACCGGCATGGCCTGGAGCCAAACGCCAACGTGAACCTGACGCAGGCGACGAGCTTCAATGAATTCGTTTATGAGATCCGGCGCGAGAATCTCAGCCACGTGCTGTTTATGCCGCAATACGCGGAGCCTTGGAAGCATCGCATCATGCGCTCCACGCTGGATGCCATTCGCGACTACCCTGACTTTCCGGAAGGATCGCGGCGTTGGGATGAGCGCGTCTATCACCCGGATATGAATGGGATGGATCGTCCGCTCAGCCATCTCTGGCCTTACGGGGAGGCGCCGGCTTACATGCGCATGGTCATCCAATTTGTGCGCATGCTGGGGAGCAACCCAGTCAGCAATAGTTTACGGTTTGCCTGGAATGAATCGCACGAGCTGCAGTTCGCACTGGGCGAGCGCGAAGCATTTTAAGAGAAGTTGGCGATCTGTTAAGTCCTCTCGCTACGCACTCGCACGGATACACTCTGCCTATGCATTCCGCAACCCCGAGGGTGGCGTACTTTCCAGATTCGTTTTACGAGATCAACGGAGTGGCCCACACCAGCCGTCACTTTGAAGCGTTCGCGCAACGGAGAGGCCTGCCTTTTTTCTGTTTGCATCCGGCCAAGAGAGATAGCGCGATACGCGAGCAAAAAGTGGGCGAGCTGACGACGCTCGATATAGCCCGCGGCAGCGCCGTTTCTTTTCGATTGGAAAAGGATCTCACCTTCGATGCCGCATTCCTGCGGCACAAGAAGTTCCTCGAAGAACGGCTGCGAGCATTCCGTCCGGATATTGTCCACATCACGGGGCCGAGCGAGCCAGGCATTCTGGGCGCGTGGCTGGCGAGAAATCTGAAAGTTCCGCTGGTGGCATCCTGGCATACCAATCTCCACGAATATGCGGCGCAGCGTTCGGGGTGGTTTGTGCGCGCGCTTCCGCGCAGCAAACAAGCTGCGGCAGAAAAGAAGATTGAAGACGCATCGCTGATGGCTTGCGCCCGTTTTTACCGGATAGCGGAGGCTCTGTTCGCACCCAATGTCGATTTGTGCCGGTTGCTGGAGGGGGCCACCGGCCGCCACTGTTCCCTGATGCCTCGCGGCGTCGATACGATTGCCTTCTCGCCGGAATATCGCGATCGCAATGGGACAGGGGAAGCATTTGTGCTTGGATATTGCGGGCGGCTGTCGGTTGAGAAGAATGTGTTTTTGCTGGCGCGCGTACGGACGGAATTGATCGCGCGGGGTATCGATAATTTTAGATTTCTGATTATCGGGCACGGTAAGGAAGAGAGCTGGCTAGGGCAACAGCTGCCAAATGCGGAGTTCACCGGCGTGCTTCGCGGCGCGGAACTGGCGCGCGCTTATGCGAATATGGACCTCTTCGTGTTCCCTTCTCACACGGATACCTTTGGCAATGTCGTGCTGGAGGCTTTGGCGTCTGGCGTTCCGGCGATTGTTACGCCTGACGGCGGTCCCCGGTACATTGTGAAGGACGGCGAGACGGGTTCGATTGCTACTGATGATGGGTTTTCGGCTGCGGTGGCGGCGATTGTTCTCGATCCGGAACTTCATGCGCGGATGCGGGTCGCGGCCCGGACGTATGCGCTGTCGGCTTCTTGGGATTCGGTGTTCGAGGGTGTTTATAGCACTTATGAAGAGGTGCTTGCCAGTCACGGACGCTGAGAAGTGGAGAGAACCGCAGGTGATTCGCCAGCTGGAAAGCGCTACTTACTTGGGCAGTTGCGTTCGGGAAAGGCGCACCGCAGGTCCCTCGGCTTCCTCCGGGATGACAAGGGGAGAGCAGAGCTTCCTGAAGATTTGCTGCTGGTGAAGAGAACTGCAGATCCCTCGACCACGCTCCTAATGACACAGGTGCGAGCGGACCCAGGTGAGTGCCGCGCTTACAGCGCTCGGATCATCTTCGAGATTGGGTCCCAGCCCTTCCGGGCTGTGCTCACGTATGGCGGACGGCCCTCCGGGCCTCGCATCCACCGGCGATTTTGCGGTGTCATTTCTTTCTCAACCTGCCACAGGCAAGTTGGCTGCTCGGGATGACAAAGTTTAGGGTAGCGCGCCCAGTAGGCCTTCATTATTGGGATCGAAGGAACTGCTATTCCTTTCCGAAGGTTCTACTTGATTGGCCGGATGAAAAAGTTTTGAGTAGCGAGCCCAGTAGATCTTCGTTCATTGGGATCGAGGGGGTTGCTATTGCTTCTACTCAACTTGCCCGATGTAGACGCCGTAGGGTGGCAGCTTGATCGAGGTGAGCGCATCGGGATCTGCGGTGCCGGGTGTTATCAAGAGGGCCTTTAGATGCTTTCCGGTCACTCCTTGCGGTGACAACTCAAACGCTGCGGTTTGCGGGTGCGGGGTAAAGTTGCAGACTGCCAGGACGGCGTGCCCATCCCCTGTTTTACGTAACCATGACAGGACGTTGTTGTCATCTACGTTCAGCATGGTCAACGTGCCCTCATGCAGCGCTGGATTTTCGCGGCGCAACTGTATCAGGCGCTGATACCAGGCTAATAACGAGTCATCCTCACGGGATTCGATGGCGACATTCACGGTCTTGGAGGACGGCGGCACGGGCAGCCAGGGGGTGGCGGAGGCCTCGGTAAAGCCGGCGTTGGGGGAGCCGTCCCATTGCATGGGTGTGCGCTCGCCATCGCGGCCTTTTTCCTTCGGCCAGCCGATCTTGCCGATGGGATCCTTTACATCCTCGACGCGCGTCGGAGGCGTGGTCGTCATACCCAGCTCTTCGCCGTAATACATCATGGCCGTGGATCGGGTCGCCAACAGAAGAGTGGCGATCACTCGAGCAATATCCAGGTTGTGCTTGCCGTCACCATAACGATTCCAGCTGCGGGGATTGTCGTGGTTGTCAAAGACAAAGAGCGGCTGGTCGTCATCCAGATCATGTTCAGCCTGGTCAATGCGGGTGCGGAAGAGCGACGCATTCATCTGGTTGAGAAAGCCTACCTGCATGTCCATGGGCAGTTGCAGTTCGTCATGGTCTGCGCCGTACCACTTGCGCAACTCCTCGATATTCGGCAGATAGGTCTCGCCGATCAGGACCCGGTCGCCCGGATAGCTGTTGGTTACCTTGCGCAGTGCGCGCATTACCTGGTGGACCTGAGGCAAGTTGCTGGTCATCGAGTCGTCAAGATTGGGATCGCCATAGGCATTGGTGCCAGGCAGTACCCTCTCGTCACGCAATTGCTCGTCTTCAAACAACGTGGGCACGGCGTCCAGGCGGAAACCGGCTACTCCTTTGTTCAACCAGAAGCGGAAGGCTCCAAAAACCGCACGCTCGACCGCGGGGTTTCTCCAATTCAGGTCGGGCTGCGCAGCATAAAACTTGTGATAGTACCACTGTGACGTTTTTGGATCGAATTTCCAGGCCGAATGGCCGAAGACCGATTGCCAGTTATTGGGTGGTTCTCCGGGGCCTTTGCCGTCGCGCCAAATGTACCAGTCACGCTTGGGGTTGGTCTTCGAGCTCTCGGACTCGATGAACCAGGGATGCTTGTCCGACGTGTGATTCATCACCATGTCCATGATGATGCGGATTTTCCGTTTTTTCGCTTCGGCCACCAGGTGGTCGAAATCGGCCATGGTGCCGTATTGGGGATCGATCGCCTGGTAGTTGGAGACGTCGTAGCCGAAATCTACTTGGGGCGAGGGATAGATGGGCGACAGCCAGATGGCGTCGACTCCCAGGGTCTGAAGATAATCGAGCCGCTGGGTGATTCCGTTGAGGTCGCCGACACCGTCGCCGTTCGAGTCCTGAAAGCTGCGGGGATAGATCTCGTAAATGACCGCATGTTTCCACCAGGGATCAGGGGTTGTCGTGGTTTGCGCCGGGGCGCCGGCAAGGCTCAGGACGAGGCCGGCAAATATCGCGAAGTGAACCGCTATTTTGCGCATAGGCAAATTTACGCCTCATTTCTTCTTAAGGCGATCGAAGTCCAGGCCGAAATGAGGGTCTGACTTGGTTCCGTCGATCTTGAAAGGCACTTCGGTGCCGGCGCCGTTTTTCTGGAAGTATTTATCGACGGCCATCAACAAGACGCCTTTCCAACCCCCAACCATCCGCGACACGGTGGCTTGCATATCGGCGGTTCCGGCGAAGTTGAATTTTGCGCCATCCAGGGTATAGATGCCGGCGAGCTTGATGCTAGTGCCGGGAATATCGTAGTGCACATTCGATAGATTCAGGCTCGCATCCGCGAGGTTGAAGTCGCCCTGCATCTGGGAGCGCACCAGCTTGCATCTTCCCGTCCCTTGCCTGCTGGGTGGCCAACTCCACCTCACCCTGGCTCCTCAGGCTGAGTTCGTCGATGCGGTGCTGAATCTTTTCGCTGCTGAAGCGGCCATTGATGATGGCAAAGTTGCCTTGCAGCCGCAGCCTATGGGCGACGTCCTGCGGTCCGGGCGGCAGATCCAGCTTGGTGTGCAGCTTGACTTGGCCGTCCATGACCGGCGGATCGGTGCGCACGGCGAGCCGCAGCAGGTCTTCGATCCTCGCCTGGTCCATGGCTACATCGAGGTAGACGTGGCGGCCCGGCTCTGCCTGGTCGCGTACGACGTATCCCCGCGCGGTCAGGAAGGAATGGAGAAACTGCGCCTTGACCGGCTGCAGGTAAGTATTGCCATCCGTGCCATCCACAATGGCATGGAACTCAGTATGCAACGGGACCTTGTGGCCGCTGATCTTCACTTGAAAGTCGGGGGTGTCGGTCTTGCCGTCGACCACGATCTTGTCCAGAGTGCCCTGGTATTTGCCCTCGGAGGAGAGGATCCCGCCGATGCCCTTGATGGTGCCCAGGTCGGCATCGTGGAAGGAGTATGTGCCGCCCAGAGCGGTCGCTCCCGGATGAGCCGTGTTCCAAGGACCGAAGTAGCCGCGGCTCTCGATCTGGCCCACCGGCTTGGGATTGGTCAGCATAGCGATAAAGTCCATCGGCTGGCCGGCGCCTATGGTGCGCAAGGTCAGGCTCTGAATGACAAATTTTTGCGGGAGCTTGCCCGGCTTGTCCGTGCCCAGGGAGAGCACGGTGTCGGTGCAGTCCATCTCGCCGACAAAGATGCTTATCTTGCTGGCTTTGGCCGGGCCGCTGTTCAGCTGGGGCAAATCTTTGCGCTGGCTTTTCGGCGGCAGATTGATGCGCAGCCCCTCTACCTCCACTTGGTTGATGTGCATGGGGGAACGCACCAAGCTGCGATATCCGGTGCGAAAGGCGAAGCGCCGCACGGAGAAGGTTGGAGTGTTGGAGTCGATGTTGTACGGATAGATCGCGAGGTCTTTGCCCGAGACCTCGAAGCCGCGCAGGAGAGAGACTTCGAAGGCTCCCATTTCCACGCGGCTGTGGAAGCGGGCGGAAAGGCTTTGGATCAAACGGGCGCGCAGGATTGGCTCCGCCCGGGAAAGAAGGATTTCGAAAATGGCTGCCGCCGCAACGGCAATCACCAGGGCGCCAATCCCCACCCAGAACAGTGCCCTATGTCTTCGACCCGCCACGTCTCGCCTTTCTTCCGAAGCCGCATGTAACATCGCAATGAATATCGCAATTGGGGAGGGAAGCTTGCGATGACCGTCCGGATTCTTGCGTTCTTGGTGCTCCAGTTTGTTGGCCAGCAGATTTGGGCTCAGGCACTCCCCTCATCTTCGCTGACCATTGATGCCTACATTCACCAGGGATGGGACAGCCTCTCCCGCTCCATGTCTGAGTGCAAATCCCTGGTCGACCCTAAGGTCACCGCTCCGCCGGTGCTTTATCTTCCCTTCGGCGCGCCCACACCGCCGGAACTGCTGCGGCTGCGCTCGCAATGCAAGATCCAGATTGCCCACCTGCCGCATCGCATCGAGCACCTGGGCGATGTAAAGGAATCGGAAATTCCGCAGCCTGGATTGCTGTACCTGCCAAACCGCTACGTGGTGCCGGGCGGACGGTTCAACGAGATGTTCGGATGGGACAGCTACTTCATCATTCTAGGCCTGCTGCGCGATGGGCGGGTGGATCTGGCGCGTGGCATGGTGGAGAACTTCTTCTACGAGATTGAAAATTATGGAGCGGTGCTCAACGCCAACCGCACCTACTTTCTCACTCGCTCGCAGCCGCCGTTCTTGAGCTCCATGATTCGCGCGGTCTACGACGCGGCGTGTGCCCGCGACCGGTCGCCGGCCAATCTTGCCCGGCAAAGGGAGTGGCTAGCCCGCGCCTACCCGTATGCCCGGCGCGATCATGACTTCTGGCTGAGCAGCATTCACCGCGCGGGAGACACCGGGCTGGCGCGGTATTTCGATATCGGCGAGGGGCCGGTGCCCGATATCGCCGATCACAGCAGCTACTACATCGACGTCATCAACTGGCTGGTCGATCATCCCCAGGTCCTCACCAACTACCTGATCACGGGCGCCACAACACCCGTCACCGGCCGAACAGGCCGTGCTTGCCAAGACCAGCTGCGATGCGACTCATTCCGTCGTTTGCGGCCTCGCATGGGCCCATGGCTATCGTCTTACCCGCGACTTTTACAAGGGCGACCGTTCCGTGCGCGAGTCTGGTTTCGACGTTTCGTTCCGGTTTGATCCCTTCAGCGGTTCCACCCACCATTACGCTGCCGTGGGCCTGAACAGCCTGCTCTACCACTATGAGAGGGACCTGGCTAACTTAGCCGACATGACCGGCCACGAGGCGGAGCATAAGCATTGGCTGAAATTGGCCGAAGCCCGCCAGCAGGCGATCAACAAATACCTCTGGAACCCCGAGAAAGGACTGTTTTTCGATTACGACTTCACCACCGGAAAACAGTCCAGTTACGTGTACGCGACGACCTTCTATCCTCTTTGGGGAGGGCTGGCTACGAAGGAACAGGCGGCGGCCGTGGATAAGCATCTCGCCGTGCTCAATCGACCTGGAGGTCTGGCCAGCAGCACCTACGTGAGCGGTCTGCAATGGGATTTACCTTTTGGCTGGGCTCCGCTGAATTGGTTGGCGGCCGACGGCCTGTGGATGAATGGCTACGTCAACGATGCTCGCCGGGTTTCAGAAGAGTTCACCCACACGGTGCGCACCAGCTATGAGAAGGAAGGGACCATCCATGAGAAGTACAACGTGGAGACCGGAACGTCGAATGTCGAGGTGATCGCCGGCTATCAAAATGTGATTGGCTTCGGCTGGACGAATGCAGTTTATGTAGAGATGGAGCACTTGTTAGAATCCACCAGTCCGGGAAAGAAAAGGAATGACGACTAACCACCTACTGCCTCCCCAGGAACGCCGCGCCTTTGGACATTCCAGGCGCAAGCAGGTGCGCCGTCAGGAGCACAAGCGATGGAAAATCTCGGACCGGCAGACCGATCCTATCGACGCTCTCGCCGCTTCCGCCGTGGGACGTGTGCCGGCGCTACTGGCAATCAAGTGGCAGCGAATGGCGGCTTCCCCTTTTGGTTTTTTTCGCGGGGCCGTCCCGGTCATGGCGGCGGACCTGGCGGTGCTGCCTAACACCGGCATCTTTGCCCAGCTTTGCGGAGACGCACATGTACGCAATCTGGGCGCCTACGCGGCACCCGATGGCCGGCTGGTATTCGACATCAACGACTTTGACGAAACGATTCGCGGGCCTTTCGAATGGGACGTGAAGCGTATGGCAACCAGTATCATCCTTGCAGGCCGCGAAACCGGTAGCAAGAGCGCGACCTGTACTGAGGCAGCTTCTGTTTTGCTGAGGGGTTATCGCCGCTCCATGCACGCTTTTGCACGCATGCCGGTGATGGACCTGGCCCGCTTCCAGGTACATCGGCTGCAGCGGATTACCCCGCTTTCCCAGGTGCTGCGCAAGGCCGAGCGGGCAACGCCGCTGTACAACCAGGAGCAGCTCACACAGCAGCCGAAAGCGACGCCAAAGAACGCGCTTCCGCCGCACCGCGTCTTCGTAGAAAACAATCCCTTGCAATATCGGCTGACAGGCGCCAAGTCGCGCCTTATTCTCGAGTCGCTCAGCCAATACCGGGAGACTCTCCTGCCGGAGCGGCAGCATTTCTTCGATTTGTATCGGCCGCTCGATGTTGCCTTCCGGGTGGTGGGCACGGGCAGTGTTGGATTGCGCGATTACATCGTCTACATGGAAGGCAACGGGAGCGACGATCCGCTATTTCTGCAGATCAAGGAGGAGCCTAACTCCGCTTATGCGCCGTACCTGGGAGAGTTGGGGGCGCCGCAACACCAGGGCCACCGGGTTGTCCAGGGCCAACGGTCGATGCAGTTTCTTTCCGACCTCCTTCTCGGCTGGACCACCATTCACAACCGGCACTATCTGGTTCGGCAGCTGAATGACCACAAGGCGTCGATCGACATAGGAGATCTAAAGGGTGAAGGCCTGAACCAATACGCTGAAATTTGCGGAGAACTGCTGGCGCGCGGCCATGCACGCTCAGGCGATGCGATCGCTCTTTCCGGCTACATCGGCACATCGGATCGGTTTATTGAAGCGGTCACGGAGTTCGCGATCGATTACGCCGACCAGACGGAGGCCGACTATAAAACGTTTTTGCATTCACGCTTCGCGCCACATACCGCGAGCAAGAAAGGACCGCCGGCGAACAGGGCGATCAAGGTCAAGTTGCGAAAAGCGAGGGTGATCAAGGAGTCGGTTCCTCCGGGATAGGGGGCCGGTAAGGTGGGGCTTCCTTCCGATACTGATTGAGAGAACCGCAGGTCCCTCCACTGCGCTTCGCTCCGCTCGGGATGACAAATTGTAGGGTTGCGCTTCCAGGAGAAAGTGGCTTGTGGATGAAAGAATCGCATATGAGGGTAGCTGGGGCTACTGGTGACGCAAGGCGCGGATTGGATCCACGCGGGATGCACGCCTTGCTGGGCCAAATGCTGCCAGAAGGGCGATGGTGAGCAGCAGCGCTGCTGCTCCGGTCAACGTCAGTGGGTCCCAAGGCATCAGGCCATACAGCATGGAGCTCAGAAAGCGCGCAAGCCATAGGGCGCAGGCTACTCCCAACATGACTCCCGCCAGCGCCATCCATGATGCCTCGCGCAGCACCATGCGTAGCACTTGATCTGCCTGCGCTCCTAGGGCCATGCGAATGCCGATTTCACCCGTGCGCCGGGCCACTGTGTAGGCCATGATGCCGTAGATTCCAATGCAGGCCAGCACCAGCGCCAGCATTCCAAAGCCACTCGTCAACTGGGCGAAGACGCGCTCGCCAGACATCGTTGTCTGGATCTGTTCCTTCATGGTGCGCACATCGATCAAGGGCAAGTCGCGGTCTATCGACGCAACAACCGTGCGTGCCTGGCTCAATATGCTCCCCGGCTCCGCTTGGGTATGGATTTCGACCACCATGCGGCCCAGCACCAGCGCTTGCGTGTACGGCAAGTAGAAGGTCGGCGGCGTCTCACTGCGCAGATTTGCATATCGGGTATCTGCGACAATGCCGACGATCTCGATCGGCGATTTTGTTTCATCTGCCTCGGCCTCAAAGGTTTGCCCTATAGGATTTTCGTTGGGAAAGAACTGCCGTGCCAGGGCGCGATTCACCAGTGCGACTTTGGGCGAGGCAGCCGTATCGTGAACGTCGAAACCACGTCCCTGCAAAATCGGGATACCCATCGTTTGAAAGAAATTCGCTCCCACGTGGTTGGTTTGCACACGCACTGCTTCCGTCTCCACTGGCCTGCCGGAGACATGAAAGTCTGAGCCCGAATGGCCATCGCCGATGATGGCAATATTGCTCATGCCCACCGAGCGGACACCTGGAATCACAGCCAGCTTCTCTTCCAGTTGCTGGTAGAACGCCATCATCTGCACATCACTGTACCGGGTGCGCGGCGGGTTCAGGCGAAAAAGAAGGATGTGGTCAGCTCGGAATCCGAGCGGTGCGTGACTGAGATTAGCCAGCGTGTGCACGAAAAGACCCGCACCAACGAGCAGGATGGTCGAAAGTCCGATCTGGAGAATTACCAGCGCTTTACCAAACCACATCCCGTGCCCGCCCGCGGTACCGTGATCCGCGTCGTTTAGTGCGCTGTTGCCATCAGAGCGTGTCGCATGCCACGCGGGAACGATGCCGAAGAGGATGCCCGTCGCCAACGAAAGTCCGGCGGTGAAGGCCAGCACCCGCCAATCAAAATCGACTTGCGTCATGGCAGGATGCGATGGCGTTGCAAGCAGTCGCGGGATCACATTGCGCCCCAGGTAGCCGAACACCAGGCCGGCGACCCCGCCGATGGTGGAAAGCAGCAGGCTCTCGGTGAGCACCTGCCGGAGAATGTGCATCCGGCCCGCTCCCAGCGCGAGCCGCGTGCTCATCTCACGCTGCCGGGTGGCCGCTCGCGCTAGCAGCAGATTCGCGAGGTTCACGCAGGCTAGCAGCAAGACTAGACCGGCGAGCGCGAACAACACATAAAGGGGTTTCGCGAACTCGCTTTTCAGATAATCCAGTCCCCGGTCTCCCGGCTCCAGTTGAAGATGAAACTGATCCATTCCTTTCGCGCGGGGCAGGCCATCCATCGCAGTCTGCCGTAAAACCAGATCGAGCGCCGCCTGGGCCCGCGCCTCGGGCACGCCGGGACGGAGGCGCGCGAGGATTAACACCCACCAGGATTGCGGATTATTCAGCAGAGAAATGCTGCCCGACTCGGTCAATTGTGCGCGCGGCACAAGCAAAGGCTGCATGGTCAAGGGCACAAAGATCCGTGTTTCCTCACCCATCTGCAGACCCGTGAATCTAGCTGGGCTTATTCCGACAACTGTGACGGGGACTCCATTGACGAAGATGGTCTTGCCTATCGCCGAGCTTGAGCGGCCAAAGCGTTCCGCCCAATAACCCTCGCTGATTACCGCCACCGGGCCTTTGCCCGGAGCTGCATCGTCCGCGGGCATGAGCGGCCGGCCAAGAATAGGCTCGACGCCCAACCCGCTGAATGCGTTTCCGCTCACCATCTCGCCGTCAATCAGCTCCGGGTTGCCGTCGACGGTCACTGTTAGCGGAATCGGTTTGAAGGCGATCAGATCGGCAAAAACCTCGGTCTTTTTTCGGAGCTCTTCGAGTACCGGGTAGGAGAAGGCAGTGCTGCGCAGGCCTCCCCCTTCCGTCGTTCCAACGTCGCCCCAGACGGGAGGCA
The DNA here is from genome assembly GCA_963815175.1 of uncultured Acidobacteriaceae bacterium. Taxonomy (GTDB): domain Bacteria; phylum Acidobacteriota; class Terriglobia; order Terriglobales; family Acidobacteriaceae; genus PALSA-350. The sequence continues at coordinate 28,829 of CAWFGM010000042.1, read as the reverse complement.
CCGGCTGTTGGTGGCCGCTGACCCAGGTCAGCAGGCGCAGTTCCTGCGGGTTCTTCACCGGCAAGCTGTCGAGCAGCACTTTCTTCGCAATGGTGAAGATGGCGGTGTTGGCACCGATCCCGAGCGCCAGCGAGACGACGGCGATGGTTGCCAAGGATGGGCTGCGCCGGAGCTGCCGTGCACCGAAGCGCAGGTCGCGTCCTAGATTGGCCAGCGACATAATCGACTTCATTTCTCGCCGGCTTTGCTGCAGCAGGGGAATATTGCCGAACTGACGGCGCGCGGCGGAACGAGCTTCTTCCGGGCTCATGCCCCGGCGAATGCCCTGCTCGGCAAGCAGGTGGAGGTGCATCCGCATCTCCTCGTCGAAATCGAGGTCAGCTTTCTGCCGGCCGAAGAAGCCGCCCAGCTTGGCCGCTAAAACACGCATCCTCATCTTTGGCCCTCCTGGCTCAATACACGGCCAATGACCCCAGAGATCCGCTCCCAGTTTTCCGTCTCAACCGCCAACTGCTTCAACCCGCGCTTGGTGATGGAGTAGAACCTGGCCTTGCGGTTGTTCTCCGAGGCGCCCCACTCGGAAACGATCCATCCTTGTTGTTGCAGGCGCAGCAGCGACGTATATACGGTGCCCTCGTTCAACTTCAGCACCTCATCGCTCAACTGCTCGAGGCGGCGGGCAATCCCGAATCCGTGCAGAGGGCCCAGCACATGGAGGGTCTTGAGGATCATCAGATCCAGCGTGCCCTGCAGGACTTCCGATCTTTCAGCGGCCACAACGTCTCCTTTGGATATTGCAAAGAAGATAGCATTGCTCCCTTGCAATGTCCATAGGAGTACTCCCGGCCTTTGCTGTGAGCCGTTGAGCAATGCGACAATGGGAGCAGCGCTCCGGCGCTGCTTTCTTATGCTCCAACTCTCTGCTGCCGGAAAACGGTTCGGCCCCCGCGTCTTGTTCGAGGATGCCAACTGGCTTATTACGCCCAATGAGCGCACGGCCCTGGTGGGCGCCAACGGCACTGGGAAATCTACTTTGCTTAAGGTGCTCGCGGGCAGCGAATCGCTTGACTACGGCACCTTGCAGCGCACGCGCGGGATGACGATCGGCTACCTTCCCCAGGAAGGTCTCGAATTGCAAGGGCGCAGCGTTTTTGCCGAGTGCCTTTCGGTCTTCGCCGAGTTGCGCGAGATGGAACAGGAACTCGAGACCCTTTCCACGCGGCTGGCGGAGTTTGACCCGGCGTCGGCGGAATACGCCGCAGCGGCCGATCGCTTTTCTCATCTCGACTCCCACTTTCGCGCCCATAACGGCTACGCACTCGACGCGCAGGTGGGCTCGGTACTGAGCGGCCTTGGCTTCAGCAAGCATGACTGGTCACGGCAGACGGAGGAGTTTTCCGGCGGATGGCAGATGCGCATCGCCCTGGCCAAGCTGCTGCTGCAGAAGCCCAGCCTGTTGCTGCTGGATGAGCCAACCAATCACCTGGACCTGGAAACGCGCAATTGGCTGGAGGACTACCTCCACGCCTATCCCAATGGCTACATCCTCATCTCTCACGATCGCTATTTTCTCGACGTCACGGTCGATAAGACGATCGAGATATGGAATAAGGGGCTGCACGTTTACCACGGCAACTACGAGAAGTACCTGGTGCAGAAAGACGAGCGGCGAGCGCAGCTGGCGGCGGCTTACAAGAACCAGCGCGAGCACATTGAGCATCTGGAAGCCTTCATCAGCCGCTTTCGCTATCAGGCCACCAAGGCCAAGCAGGTGCAGAGCCGCATCAAGGAGCTGGACAAGATCGTGCGCATCGAGATCCCGGTCGAGGAGCAGGCGATCCATTTCAGTTTTCCGCAGCCGCAGCCTTCCGGCCGTACGGTGGTGGAGGTTTCGGACCTGGCTAAGAACTATGGCCCGAAGCAGGTGCTTGAGGACGTGAGCTTCACCATCGATCGCGGCGACCGCATCGCGCTGGTGGGCGTGAACGGCGCAGGCAAGTCGACGCTGATCCGCATGTTGTCGGGCATGGAGCCGCCGTCGAGCGGCATGCTGCGCCTGGGCCACAACGTCACTGCGGAATACTTCGCCCAGGACCAATACAAGGTGCTGGACGGCAATGCCCGCATGCTGGACGACATCAGCAACACGGCGCCGCGGGTATCGACCACCGAGCTGCGCAGCCTGCTGGGCTGCTTCCTTTTCTCCGGCGACGATGTCTTCAAACCGCTGGGAGTGCTCTCAGGAGGAGAGCGCAACCGCTATGCCCTGGCCCGCATCCTGGTAAGCCCGGCGAACTTCCTTTTGCTGGACGAGCCCACCAACCACCTCGACCTGCGAGCCAAGGATGTTCTGCTCGAGGCCATCGCTGCATTCAACGGAACCGTGGTCATGGTCTCGCACGATCGCTACTTTATCGATCGGCTGGCGACCCGGATTTTTGAAGTGGAGGGTGGACATGTGCATGTCTATCCCGGCAACTACGAAGACTACCTGCACCGCAAACAGATGGCGGAGACACAGGGGAGCGGGTCGAATGGCGCCGCGGCCATGGAAGTTCCACAGGAGACGATTAAGGTCGACGTGGCAGCGGCCAAGGGTCGCCGGCTTAACCCGATCAAGCTGCGCCAAATGCAGGAGCGCTGCAGCTTTGTGGAAGAAGAGATCCCCCGGGTGGAGAGCTCCATCGCCAATGCGGAGGAGTCGCTCGGCGTTTATGAGAGCGCAGAGGAAACGCAGCGCGTGACCCAGCTACTGGAAAGCTTGCGCGAACAGCATGCCTCGCTCACCGCCGAATGGGAAGAATTGGTCAATCAACTGGAGCAGCAGGCGTAGCGCAGCGGAGAAGCCGGGAGGCGAATGGAGTGAGCCACCTCAGCGGCTAAAGCCGCAAGGATTATAAGCCCTAACGTACGGGCTGAAGCCCGTACCCTTCCAAGCGCAGCGTTACAAACTGGTTCCTGTTGCCATGGAAGTTGCAGGGGAAGACCGACGGCATGCATTAGAGTAAAGCCAGCGTCAACAGACTTTGATGACAGGCTTGAGTACACCAACCCAACGTAAAGGCTTTGCTGCACGCTCGTCTGCATTTACTGTCTGCGCGGGCATTCTGCTCAGCCGGCTCCTTGGGCTGGTACGGGACCGGGTGTTTGCTCACTTATTTCGGCAACTCAGTGGCTGCCGACGCTTTCCGCGGCGCTTTCCGCATTCCCAACTTTCTGCAAACCCTTTTTGGCGAGGGTGTGCTCTCAGCCTCGTTCATCCCCGTATATGCCCGCCTGCGGGCGGAAGAGCGGCATGAGGAAGCCTCGCAGCTGGCCGAAGCGATCTTCGCCATCCTCTTTCTCATCGGGTCAGTAATCACATTGGCCGGCGTCTTCGCTGCCCCTTGGCTGATCGACGCGATTGTGCCGGGCTTCAAGGGTGAGACTCGCCGGCTCGCCATCCAGCTGGTGCAGATCCTTTTCCCCGGAGCTGCGCTGCTGGTTCTTTCGGCATGGTGCCTGGGAATCCTGAACAGCCACCGAAAATTCTTCCTCTCCTATACTGCGCCGGTGATCTGGAATGTGGCTATCATCACGGCTTTGTTATGGAAGGGTGGACATGTAGGGGAATCAAGGCTCGCCGTTATAATCTCCATCGCTTCGGTCATCGGCAGCGGCCTGCAGTTTGGCGTGCAGTTGCCGACGGTGATGCGGTTTTTGCGGCCGTTGAATCTGCGGTTCGCCTTCGGCACCGAGCATGTGCGGACCGTGGTGCGAAACTTTTTCCCGGTGTTTCTGAGCCGCGGAGTGGTGCAGGTCAGCGCGTATGTCGACTCGTTTTTGGCCAGTTATTTGCCTGTGGGTGCGGTATCGGGTCTGGCTTACGCGCAGACCTTGAATACGCTGCCGGTGAGCTTGTTCGGCATGGCGATTTCTGCCGCCGAGCTGCCCGCTATGTCGAGTGCTTTGGGAACGCAGGAGGAGATAGGAGCCGTACTGCGGCGGCGGCTGGAACTGGGCCTGCAAAATATCGCTTTTTTTGTGGTTCCTTCCGCGGTGGCTTTTTTGGTTCTTGGCGACGTGGTTGTCGCCACCATTTACCGCGGGGGGCACTTCACTGCCCACGATGTGAAGTTCGTGTGGAGTGTGTTGGCGGGGTCGGCTGTCGGGCTTCTGGCTTCGACATCCGGCAGGCTGTATTCCTCTGCGTTCTATGCGCTGCGGGATACGCGCACGCCCTTGAATTTCGCAATTATTCGCGTGGTGTTGACCGTGGTCATGGGTTATCTGTTCGCGCTGCCGCTGCCGAGGTTGCTGGGGATTGATGCCCAGCTGGGGCGTCGCGGGACTCACGCTATCAGCGGGGATGGCTGGATGGGTGGAGTTTTCTTTGCTGCGACGGGCTCTGCAAGCGCGCATCGGGGCGGTGGTGTTGCCGCCCTACCGTGTCGCGCGGCTTTGGGGCGGAGCGCTCGTAGCGGCTGCTGTTGCTTATGGGGTCAAGCTGGTGCAGCCATTCCATTATCCGCCGCTGATTGGATTGTGCGTGCTTTCGACGTTTGGGTTGGGGTATTTGTTGTTCACCAGGATGCTGGGGGTTGCAGCTCCGGGTAGTTTGCGTCGATTGCTTGAGCAGAGGATAAAGGGCGGCCGGGGCACTGGTACACAGTTGCGGTGAGGAAAGGCGCACTGCAGGTCCCTCGGCTGCGCTTCCTCGGCACCGCCGGTAAACGTCGCTACGCTCGGGATGACAAATTTTAGGGCAGATGCTCACCTCAGCAGCCGCTATCAGGGATGGAAGGAGCCGCAGGTTAGCCGCGATGTACCTGCGGCTTCTTTTAGCCTATGCCTAGTTTGTGCATGTAGTCGGCGTCGATTTTTAGGCCTTGCATGGGCGGTACGTTGTAGCCTTCCTGCTCGACGAAGCAGTGCTTCACTACTCCGGCCTTTGCGGCTTCTTCGAAAATAGGGCGGTAGTCGATCGAGCCCTGCCCTAGCTCAACGATCGTGGGCACATTCGTGATCGAGGAATCGGCGGTGATTCCCTTGAAATCTTTCACGTGCAGCATGCTGATGCGGGTGGGATATTTGCGCAGATAGTCGATCGGGTTCGCACCACCGACAATGACCCAGCCACAATCCATCTCCATGGTGACGTGGGCAGGATCGGTTAAACGCAGCAGCTCATCGTAAGGCACAACCCCGTCGATGGCATGGAACTCCATGGTGTGGTTGTGATAGCCGAACTGCAGGCCGGCGGCGCTTACTTTTTCTCCGATCTTATTGAATTGCTCCGCGTTCCATCGCCAATCTTCGAGGTTGAAGGCGTTCGGCCTATCCTTGGGGCTAAGATTCTTTACTCGCGAAGGGTCTTTGAATCCAGGGAAAGAACAGATGATGTAATGAACCCCCAGCTCTTTGTTGAAGGCCAGAATTTCATCGAGCTGCTGATGCAAATTGTCTGAGGAGTAATGCGCGCTCACCAGGTGTAACCCGGCGTTCGCTCATGGCCTGCTTCACTTGCGCCGCGCTGTGATCGTAGTAACCGGCCGACTCCACCTCGCGAAAGCCTATCGAGCCGATCTCTTTGAGCGTGCCGTCGTAATCCTTGGGCAGAAGCATCTCGCACCGAATAAAGCTGAAGCCCCAATGGCACGTGCAACGTCTTGGCGTACGCTTTGCTGCTTTCAAAAAGCGCAGAACCATAGATGAGCGAAGCGGAACCGGCTTTAACGAAATCTCTCCGTGACTGTTTCACCATGACACCCCTTTTCGTCTCGCCCATCCCAGCTAGTTAGGCAGGCCGAATGCAATGATATTCGAACCCATGGCGACCGCGACATATTGTTCATGGTCGAACATGTAGGTCATGGGCGAGGCATGGGGCGACTGGCTGGTCTGAAAACTCCAGAGAAGCTTACCGGTCTTGGCGTCTGCAGCGGAAAACGCATCGTCGTCTGCTCCGAAGAAAACCACCCCTCCGGCGGTGCTGAGCACGCCGCCGAAGCTGTCGGAGGCCCCGGTCTGGGGAAGCTCCCACACAGGCTTGCCGGTTTGGATGTCGAATGCGCGCAGGACCCGCCGGCCCGGATCGGCCGGATCCGGACTAAAGGAGCCGCCCATGTACCCGTGCCCCAGTTGAAAGGGCATGTCGGTGCGGGTAAAGATGCCGCACTTGTCGTTGGTCTGGACGTAATAGAGCGAGGTCAAAGGATTCCATGAGGCGGAATACCAGTTAGTCGCCCCATTCAGCCAGGGGCACACCGGTGTGCCCTCATGGGTTGGTTCGTGGCCCGGAGCGACGATGGGCCGGCCTTCGGGGGTCAGGCCGGTTGCCCAGGTGAGCTTGGTGGTATAGGGCCGGCCGAGCAGAAACTTGCCATTGGTGCGGTCAAGCACATAGAAAAAGCCGTTGCGGTTTGCCTGCACCATCAGCTTGCGTGGTTTACCGTCCCACAGGGCATCGATCAGCGACGGCGGAGCCATGGCGTCGTAGTCGTGCACGTCGTGCGGGGTGAACTGGAAATACCACTTCAACTTGCCTGTCTTGGGATCCAGCGCGACCACGGAGTCGGTGTAAAGATTGTCTCCCGAGCCGAGCGTCTCCGATCAGGTCGTCGCCGGGATTGCCGACTGGCCAGTAGATGGTGTCAAGCTCCTTGTCGTAGGTGCCGGTCATCCAGGTAGCTCCGCCGGGATGATCGATCCCCGGTCCCTGCCAGGTCTCCGAGCCCGGCTCACCAGGTTTTGGCGTTGTCCAAAAACGCCACAGTTCCTTGCCTGACGACTGGTCGAATGCCGCGACAAAGCCGCGCGCGCCTTCGTCTCCGCCGGAGGTTCCGGAGATCACCATGGAACCGACCACCAGCGGGGCGCCAGTGGCGTTGTAGTTGTTATGCCAGTCGGCCAACGGCGTCTCCCATGCCAACGCACCGGTGATCCGGTTGAGGGCTATCAGGTGGTCGTTGTCGGTAACCATGAAGACCTTATCGCCGGCCACCGCCACGCCGCGGTTGGCGCCGGAAACGGCATTTCCGACCAGTCCCTGGGTACGGGAACGCTGATAATGCCATATTTGGCGTCCGCTGCCCGCATCGAGCGCATAGCACTCGTTGACATAGGTCACATACATTACGCCGGCGGCGACAATGGGAGTTGTCTGCAAACTCCTGGCGCCATGCAGGGTAAAGATCCACTTGGCCTGTAATCGCGAAACATTGGTGCTGGCGATCTGCGTGAGTTCGCTGTAACGGCTGCCGACCGTCTGTCCGTTGTAGCTCGGCCAGTCGGCCTGCGAGGTGACCACCCTGTACTCGCCGGACTCGGTCTTGCGCAGAAGATACAGCTGATGGTCGTCGCCCAGCAGCTGCATATCGCTTGCGGCACGGCTCAACGCAGTGCCTTGAAGTGTCTTTCCGTCCTCCAGCGTTCACCGAGGCGCGCTCAGCGGCGCTACCCTAAAACGGCTTCAGGGTGCGTAGAAAGCTGATCAGGTTGGCGCGGTCCTGATCGACAATATCGGGAAAGGGCGGCATGCCAGACGACGGAATGCCATTGTGCAAGAGCTTTACCAGTTCGTCATCGGAGCGCAGGGGCACCCGGTCGACGATGGCCGGCGCGAACTCGCCGCCGGCCGCGTTGGTGCCATGGCACGATGCACACCGGGTTATGGAAGATCTGGCGGCCCGCCGCCTGAGGTGAACCCGCCGGAAGGGGCGGAGGAGGTGGACCCTGTGCCCGGACAACGCCGGCGGACAAAACCGCCAGAAGTGCGCTGAATCTCCCAGCCCTCCGCATCATTGATTTAAAGATGACGCCCTGTTTTCGCTTCCGAATGCCACCCCGCATCGAATCCCATCCCCTTTGGTCCGTAATTCTCTAGAGTAATTTGCCCCGCGCGCGCGTACATGACAAATGTCAGCGATTCTTTTGACAAAAGACACTACTGGCCGCGGTCCAGCAACGAGACGATGTCTCTGGAAGCAAAGGGAGGGGCTATGGCCGCGAGCGTCGTTCTTGAAGCTTGCCACAACCCAAGCATCGGCAATCCAGAGGGATCCGTGATCGCATCGCTGCGCAGCGTAAGCAAGAGATTTGGCCAGCAGGTTGCGCTCGATCGTCTGTCACTCGAGCTTCGCCGGGGAGAAGTAGTCGCTCTGCTGGGGCCGAACGGCGCCGGCAAGACCACCGCCGTGCGACTGCTGTTGGGCTTGAGCCAGGCGACTGCAGGCGAAGTGCGCATTTTTGGCGGCAACCCGAGAGATCGGGCCAGCCGCTTACGGCTGGGCGCGATGCTGCAGGTTGGCCGCATGCCAGAGACGCTGCGGGTGCGCGAGCATCTGCAGCTCTTCAGCAGCTATTACGCAAATCCGCGGCCACTCGAGGAGCTGCTGGCGGTCGCCGGACTGGAGGGCCTGGAGGAGAAGCTGTTTGGTACGCTCTCCGGCGGACAAAAACAGCGCGTGCTCTTCGCTCTCGCACTCTGCGGCGATCCCGACCTTATCTGTCTCGATGAACCGACGCTCGGTATGGATGTCGAGGCGCGGCGAGGGATGTGGGAACAGGTACGCAAGCTGGCGGCAAGGGGAAAGACTATTTTGCTCACGACGCATTACCTGGAAGAAGCGGACGCGCTGGCGAGCAGAATCGTCGTCATTCAAAAAGGCAAAGTGATTGCCGAAGGGACACCGCAGGAGCTCAAGACCGCGGATGGTTCGCGATCGATTCGCTGCACCACCTCGCTCCAAACCTCATTTGTTTCGGATTGCCGGGCGTTACCAGCGTGGAGCAGGAGGGCAACGCCATGCTGGTACGCACGCACGCCCCTGAGGCGGTGCTGCGCACCATGCTCGAGCACGACGATGCACTGAGCGGGCTGGAAGTGCGGGCCGCGGCTCTGGAAGATGCCTTTCTCGCGCTCACCAACAACACCACCGCAGCTGTGCAATAGGAGGCGCTATGGCCACGACAATCGCTCTCAACCTGCCGCGCACGCAGCCATCGCTAGCGCGCATTTACTTCAACGAAGTGCGCTTTGAATTGCTCAAGTTATCGCGCAATCGCGCCTACCTTTGCTCGATGATTGGCTTTCCCGTAGTCTTCTACCTTCTCTTCGGGGTCACCAATAAGAATTCGGTCTTCCAAGGCCATACCATTGCCCGTTACCTGCTGGCAGGGTATGCATGTTTTGGCGCGATGGGCTCTTCCCTCTTCGGCATCGGCGCCGGGCTGGCGCTGGAGCGCGGCCACGGATGGCTGGAGATGAAACGGGCAAGCCCCATGCCCGCGGCCGCCTACCTGCTGGCGAAGTTGTGCGTCAGCATCACCTTCGCGGTGGGGATTACGATGCTGCTGATGATGCTGGGAACCGCCATGGCCGGCGTCCACATTACGACGATAGAAGCGCTAAGGCTGCTGGCGGTGATTGCGGTTGGTGTTGTGCCCTTCGCCAGCCTGGGGTTGGTGATCGGCCTGTTGATGCCGTCCAACGCAGCGCCGGGAGTGATCAACCTGATCTATCTGCCACTGTCGTTTTGCGGAGGACTGTGGATGCCGATTGAGGCATTGCCCCATTGGCTGCAACAGATCGCTCATGGGCTACCGTCGTTCTGGTTTGCTCGCCTGGCACTCGGCTCCCTTGGCTACAGCAGTAGTTCCGCATTGCTGGCCTGGGCGCTGCTCGCGTTTTATACGGTAGTATTTTTGCTAGCCGCAGCATTCATCTTCCGCAGGCAGGAGGCCCAGGCCTAGCATGAGTCCAGAACCGCACCAGCACTGGAGTGTTGCCGCCTGGCTGCATGATTGGGTCTCCCGCGATTGCCGGGAGGGGTGGCGGGACTCCAGCCAGTTTCCTCGACGCGGCTGGCGGTTCTTGTTGGACTATGACCACAACATCTGGCTGATCTTCTTAGGCTTCTGGTTTCTTGAACCATACCTGGACCACGCTTCGCTCATGCAGTGGGTCTGGATGTCCGTCGCTCTCGTTCTCTTCGTTTCCTTCTATTGGCTAGCGCATTTCGGCCCGCGCAGAGCCCGTCGGTTCTGGGTGCTGGTTATGTTTCTCGAGGCCATGGTCTATGTGCCGTTCAACGAGGCGGCCTGGGGAATCTACGTCTATATAGCGGCTTCTCTGCCCGAAGTGTCCGAGTCGACCAACGTGGTGATCGGCCTTCTGGTGCTGCAATGTGGAGCGATCGTCGCGCAAAGCTTGTTTTTCCATCTCCATGCCTGGACCTGGAGCATGGGTATAGGCTTCACGTTGCTGATCGGCATGAACCGGTTGAGGATGGAGCAGAAAGAACGAGCCGACGCCAAGTTGCGGATGGCGCAGGAAGAGATTGAACAACTGGCGAAGACCGCCGAACGGGAGCGTATCGCTCGAGACATGCACGATATTCTTGGTCACTCTCTTTCCTTGATCGTGCTCAAGAGTGAATTGGCAGGACGCCTGCTTGCCAGCCAACCTACGCGGGCAGCGCTCGAGATCGCGGAGGTGGAGAGCACCGCGCGGCGCGCCTTGGCGGAGGTGCGCAAGACAATCACGGGTTACCGCTCCGAAGGCTTCGCCTCTGAACTGGCACGCGCAGCCCAAGTATTGGAAACGGCTGGGGTGCGATTGAATAGACCGGCGAAGCCGCCATACCTCACTCCACGGCATGAGGCCACGCTTTCGCTGGTGTTACGGGAGGCGGTGACCAACATCGTGCGCCATGCGGGTGCGAGTGAGTGCTCGATTGAAGTCTGCACGGCGGAAGACCGTACACAACTGGTGATCGCCGACGACGGGCGAGGAGACATCCGGCAGGAAGGGAATGGATTGCGGGGGATGCGAGAGCGGGTGCAGGAACTGGGCGGCAGCCTGTCGTTGGAATCCAATCGCGGTACTCGGCTGCAGATCGAGCTGCCAAATGCAATGGAAGCGCAGAGGGCTCTCAGCTGTGAGTAAACAGATTCGCGTCGTCCTGGCCGAGGACCAGGCGATGGTGCTGGGCGCGCTGGCCGCTTTGCTCGAGATCGAAAAGGATATTGCCGTGGTGGCGCGTGCGCGCAACGGGCGCGAGGCCATGGGGCTGGTGGCGCAGCATACGCCTGATGTATTGGTCACCGATATTGAGATGCCGGAGATGAGCGGGTTGACGCTTGCGGGTGAAGTGCATAGCAAGTATCCGCGGGTGCACATCGTGATTCTTACTACGTTTGCCCGGGCTGGTTACCTGAGGCGCGCGATGGACGCCGGCGCGCAAGGGTACATGCTCAAGGACCGCCCCGCCGCGGAGCTGGCAGAGTGCGTGCGGCGAGTTTGCCAGGGCTTGCGCGTGGTGGACCCTGAACTTGCCGCGGAGGCTTGGACGCAGGAGCCTGATCCGTTGAGCGAACGGGAGCGGCAGATTTTGTGGCGAGCGGGTGAGGGCAAGTCGGGGGCGGAGATTGCGGTGGATCTTCATTTGTCCGAGGGGACAGTGAGGAATTATTTGTCAGAGGCAATCAATAAGCTTGGCGCCGCAAATCGTATTGAGGCGGCCCGGTTGGCGCGGAGTAAGGGGTGGTTGTGAAACGTGTTTGCTCCTAATGACACAGGTGGGAGCGGGCGCAATTTAGTGCCTCGTGTACAGCGCCTGTGACTTGGAGAGCTTTCGCATGAAGTCGAGGATTTCCACGACAGATCTGTAAAGCCATAGGCTCTAAGGATGACGATTTTGCTAAAGTCGCGAACTTCAGCAAAAGATCTATAAAGCCACAGGCTCTGGGGATGACAAAGGGTAGAGGTACGCAGCCATTCAGCATTTGCTAGTGGAGTACGAAGGTTCTGTCTTTGTTCCGGTCCTCCGTTATTGCTTTGGGCCGTAAGACGATGACAGTTGTCATCTGATTTTTGTGACAAGGTGCACTGTTTTGTTCTTGGGCCGGATGCGATTCTCACCGTATGAATCGCTGGACTGGCATCTTCTTCTTTGTCGCGTTGAGCATCGGCGGAGATCTGCTGGCACAAACGTGCGGCGGCAACATCAGCGGTACGGTGCTCGATCCTTCTGGGGCTGCGGTGGTTGGGGCAGCTGTGCATCTGCAGGCAGCCACACAGCAGGACACAACCACAGGGCCGCACGGCACCTTCGTCTTGCATTGCGTCGGTAATGAGCCCTACCAGATAACTGTCGACGCTAACGGTTTTGCGGAGAGCCTGGTAAAGGGCCGCGGGTTCGCGAGTATTAGCGTTCAGCTGCGCATTGCGGATGTTCATACCGAGGTCGAGGTTGGAGAGAACAATGGCGTGTCGGTCGATACGGACCATGGCGCCGGCACACATACGCTGACAGCCCAGGACCTCCAAGGCATGGCCGATGATCCCGACGACTTTAAGCGGCAGCTTCAAGTGCTTGCCGCGAGCAGTGGAGGGGCTCCCGGCCAGGCCATCATTACTGTCGACGGATTCCAGAACAGCAGTTCGCTGCCTCCGAAATCGTCGATCGCTTCGATCCGCGTGAACCCTGACATGTTCTCGTCTGAATATGATCGCCCGCCTTACCAGGGAGGACGAGTCGAGATCTTTACCAAGCCGGGCCGGGATTCGCTGCACGGAGCCCTCTTTTTTACCGATAGCGAGTCTGGGCTGAATGCGACCGATCCCTTTGCGGTGAGCGCCACGCCGGCCGGCAAGCGACGCTACGGATTTGAATTCGGCGGTCCCATTCGCAAGCAGAAGAGCGATTTCTTTCTCGCCCTGGAGAGGCGCGACATCCACGAGTTCAACGTGGTGAACGCGGTGGTGCTGAATAGCGAGGGCGAGGAAACACCGCTGAGCGAAAATATTCCGGCGCCGCAGCGTCTGTGGATTGCTAGCGCGCGCACCGACTGGCAGTTGAACGCCAAGAACATGCTGGCGGCGACGTACTCCGCGAACATAAACAATTCGAACAACGTAGGCAGCGGCGGCCTGGTGCTGGAAGAGGCAGGCTACGGCAGCACGGTGATCGAGCAGGATCTGCGGCTGACCGATATCTTCACCCTAAGCCCTTCACTGCTGCACGAGACCCACATCGGCTTCACCTGGAAGAACACCGCGGATGTACCGCTCTCGACCGCGCCCAGCCTGCAGGTGGCCGGGGCCTTCATCGGAGGAGGCGCGACGGCAGGCCATCTGCAGGATCGCGAACGCGACCTCGAAGTGGATGATGACATCCTGTGGACCCATCACAAGCACTCGGTGAAGATTGGCGTTGCCTCACTGGGCATTATGGTTCACGACGTCGATCCGGATACATTCAACGGCGCCTTCGTCTTCGGGGGCGGGCTAGCCCCGGTCGCCGGCGATAGTACACAACAGATCGCGATCTCGGGATTGGAACAATACCGGCGAACGTTGCTCGGGTTGCCCGGCGGTGTTCCCACAACCTACAACGTCACGCAGGGCACAGCGCTGGTGCCCTTTGCGCAATGGCGTGTGGCGGGTTACGCGCAGGATCAATGGACGCTGAGGGCAAACCTGTCGCTTGCTTTGGGGTTGCGCTATGCCTTGCAAACCTCGCCCGGCAGCTATGGAAACCTGGTTCCCAGGGTGGGCATCGCATGGTCGCCCGACCGCAAGCAGCGATGGGTGATTCATGCGAGGGGCGGATTATTTAATGGCGCGGTCACGCCCGACGTTACCACCGAAGCGTACCGGCTGAATGGCGTGCGGCAAACGCAAACGCTGCTCTATTCGCCCTCGTACACGCAACCACTCGTCCCGACACCTTCTACGATAGCCGTGGCAACGACTCGCCAATTCGCCCACGGCCTGGGGCAAACATGGTCGTTCCAGTCTCAGATAGGCGTTGAGCATGATCTGCCACAACACTGGCATGCGCAGGCAAACCTGTTTGACGCACAGGCCTGGGGCACGCTTCGCTCGCGGAATATCAATGCCCCGCTGGTCGATGAGAGTACGGTCAACCCTCTGCTTGCTCCGCGTCCCTTTGAATCGGGCCAGAATATCTTCCAGTTTGAACAGTCCGGACACCTGCACGGCCAAGTGGTCTTTCTGGGAGTGGATCAACACAGCTACAAGCGTTTTGGCATCTTTGTCGGTTACTTATACTTCAACCTGAAGACGGATGCGGACTCGGCCACAATTTTTCCGCAATCCAGCTACTCGGAGCAGGGCGAAACGGCTCGCGCCTCCTGGGAATCGACCCATAGGCTGTTCGCCATCGGCCAGCTGAATCTTCCGGAGAAGCTCTCGCTTACCAGCCAATTCGATGCTTCGTCCGGAGACCCCTACAACGTAATCACCGGCATGGATAACAACGGAGATGGAGTCTTTAACGACCGCCCTTCTCTCACTGCACAACCGGGCACCGGCACATACCAGACGCCGTTCGGCTTGCTGAACACGACGGGATTAAATGGCTCGCTGGGGCGGAATGTAGGAACCATGCCTGCGCTCATTCATTTGGACAGCAACCTGAGCCGCACGTTTGAGTTTCATTCCCATGGCCTCGCGGCCGACCGGCATCAGAGCATCACGCTCAATGCGCGTTCGGCTAACCTGCTAAACCACACCAACGTGACGACGGTGGGCAACGTGGTCGGCTCGCCTACGTTCACTCAGCCACTGGCCGCCGAAGCCGCACGGCGAGTGGAGTTCGGTATCCGTTACACCTTCTGAAAGGAAAAGTCATGTTGAAAATTATTACGGCTTCTCTTCTTGTTGTCAGCGCGGCCATGATGGCCGCCCAAAACACTGAACCCGTGCTTCCGCCGCCGCTGGCTCCCGAGCAGATCATCTACCGGCACTGGCCGGAGCAGTTTGTGCAGTGGATCGGCCCGGAGCTGCCCTATACGATGATTGAGCTTTATGTCGACCCCGGCAGCGGCGGGACTCCTCTCTATGAGGCGGTCCTTACCGAGCGGGCCACGGGTAAGCGGGTGCACTACTCGAACCAGCAGCAGATGGTGGATATTAACAAGCGCTCAGGCGCGGATGCCTACCTCACGAACATGCAGCTCGATCGCCCGGCAAATACGGGCAAGGGAGCTACCTATTTATTGCGCTTCATCGATCATGCGGGCCAGCCGGTGTTGTGGCAGTGGATTCAGGGTTCTGACGTGAGTGAGCGCGGAGGAGGCAGCTCGCCTGCTGGTATCGCGCCGCCGGTGCTGATCTATCGCGAACGTTCAGCGGTCGCGGGCGATGGCACGGCGCTCAAGATCGGGAATACGGTCAGCGCCGCCGACGTATGGACAGAAATTAGCCAGCCACCCTACTTTGTTGCCTACCATGGCGCGTACTCCCAGAACGTCGACATCGCCGTCTTTGCCGGCGCCCCACAGGAATGGACGACAATTACCGGGCCAAAAACTCTGGCCGCCGGGGCGGAATGGAAACTGAAGGCACAGGACGGCCTGGGCTGCAGCCTGCGTGTGCAGGCAGTGAACGGCGATCATGCGACCATTCTCGACACGGACGATCATTTGCCCGGCAGAACGATCGCCACCGAAGCGACCTTGACGAATGGGGCTTGGTCGATTGAAAAGCTGCACTACTCCGCCGCTGGAGCGGATGCGAATCAGGGGCTAACGATTTCGTTTGCCCCGGGCACGAATGCGAGCGGAGCGCAGTCGAAATTCGAGGTCATCGCCGGACGCAAGACGCGCATCGCCAGCGGAACCGTGCTTAGCAACCCGGCACAGCCGCGTGTGGGATGGGAATTCAAGGATCCCGACTGGCTGCGGGGCAAGACTGCATGGATCGGGAGCGCGGTGGTGAGCCCAAAGTCAGCAGCCACCGAAACAGCTTCCAAGTGACGTAAATCTTTGCCAGAATCGGCCGCAAAGGAAATAGACTTGCGGCATGCATGCCACCTTTGAACACCTTTCCTATGGGTTGATCCTGCTGGTTGCCGGCCTGGGCTGCGGGCTGGTGAATACGCTCGCCTCCTCAGGTTCGGCGATCTCGCTGCCGGTGCTGATGATGTTCGGGCTGTCGCCCCTGGATGCCAACGCGACCAACCGGCTAACGGTGCTCTTTGGTTCGCTGATGGCGTTACGCACATTCGAAGCGAAGGCAGAGGTGGACTGGCGCGCCGGACTCAAGATGTGTATCCCGGCTACCCTAGGCAGCATCGTGGGCGTGCTGGCCGCGGAAAGGATTCCAGGACGCAGCATGGCGCTGGTGATCACCGCAGCGGTCATGGCAGCTCTTTTGTTGCTCGTTTTCAAAATGAAGAGGGTCCTCGAACATCCGGCGCCGGGGATCGCCGGGATTACCCCAGCGGGTATGTTCGCCTTACTGTTCGTTGGATTTTGGATGGGCTTCATCGTTCTGGATGGAGCCACCTATCTGCTGATGGTGCTCATCCTGATGTTCCATTACGACCTTATCCACGCAAATGCCTTGAAAATGCTGCTGGGTGTCGCCACCACGCTGGTGCCGATCGCGATGTTCACAGGCCACGGCAGTATCCGCTGGCCGGAGGGACTGGTGATGTCAGCCGGCAGCGTTGCCGGCGGATTCATCGGGGCACGGCTCACCATGCACGAACGGGCGAAGTTCTGGATCTTCCGCATTCTGGTTGCGGTACTGGTGCTTGAAATAATCCACCTGGGTGTTCAATACGTGCTGCCGTACATTCCGCCGCTGCTCCGGCACTGACACCGGCAGAGCACATTATTTCTGGCGTGACTCTGCTTCGGCCAGCCATCCCCGGCGTAACAGATCCGGGGGAACGCTCGACAGGTAGGGCTTGATGTCGAGAATGGGTGTTCCGTCGAGCATATCGACACCGCGAACATGCAGCTCCGCGTTCTGTCTACGAATCAGTTCCACGACAGTGAGACCGATCGGGTTGGGACGGCGGGGAGAGCGCGTGGCAAAGACTCCGTGGGGTCGATCGTCGAAGGGTGGAATGCCGACCAGATCGAAGTCGCCCGACCGGTGAAACTCCCAGAGGATGAAAAGGTGAGAGAATCCCTCAATGTCGACAAGCCCAGGCTCGAATTCGGGCAGGAGCTTGAGGAGACCTTCGGCTTCATGTTTCGCGTGCAGACCCTTGGGAATCTCGCTGGTTTGGTGGTAGGGGCTGCTCACGAATCCGATTGGCTGGGGCACAAACATATGAGCTCCTGTCTTTCCTCAACATCATAGATGCGCCGGCGATTGGCTTGATACCCTTCACAGATCATGAGACGGTGATAGTGATGAAGATTGCCAGCTGGAATGTGAATTCGATTCGTGCCCGTCTTAACCACGTCACGGCGTGGTTGAAGATGCACGCCCCGGATGTGCTGCTGATGCAGGAGTTGAAGAGCGCAGAGTTTCCGTCAGACGTGTTCAAAGAACTGGGCTATGAGAGCGCAGCCGTGACGCAGAAGGCTTATAACGGCGTTGCTATTCTGTCCCGCCATCCGATGCAGACGCTTAACACGACCCTGGCCGGCGATGAGTTGGACAGCCATGCACGCTACCTGGAGACGACGATCGACGGCATCCGCGTGGTCAATATCTATCTGCCCAACGGCAACCCCGTGGGGACGGACAAATTTGCCTACAAGCTGGCCTGGATGGACAGGTTTGAGAAAGAGATGAGGGCCTGGCGCAAGGAGGACCTGCCGGTATTGATTGGCGGCGACTTCAATGTGATTCCAGAGGATATCGATTGCCACAAGCCTTCTTCGTGGATCCACGACGCGCTGTTTCAGCCGGAGCCGCGGGCACGCTACCGGACGCTGCTCGGTCTCGGGTATACGGATGCGTTTCGTTCGCTGCATCCTGACGAGAGCGGCCAATTTACCTTCTGGGATTATTGGCGACAGGCCTTTGAACATAATCGTGGCATTCGTATCGACCATTTCCTGCTGTCGCCGAAGGTGGCCGAACGGTTGCAAAGCTGCGTGATTGATCGCGGCCCCCGGGCCCAACCGCAGCCGTCCGACCATACGCCCATCGTGGTTGAACTGCGATAGTCGATTACTATCACTGTGTGCGCATCCTAAAAAACCTGGTTCTTGCCCTGTTCCTATTGACGCTCGGTGCAAGGGCGCAAACGCTCACTATCACCCACGTAACCGTCATCGACGTGGTCACGGGCGCGACGCAACCGAACACTACCGTAGTGATTCGGGGAAACCGCATCACCAGCATTGCCCCTTCAAACAGGCGCGATTCCAACGCCGGACAGATCGTCGATGCCAAGGGGGAGTACCTCATCCCGGGCCTGTGGGATATGCATACCCATGTGTACTTCGATAGCACTGCCGCCGACGGAACCGATCTCGTGCTCCCACTCTTCCTCGCCAATGGCGTGACCGGCGTCCGCGATATGGGCAGCAAACTGGACGCCGTTCTCGAGGCTCGTAGCGCGATCGCCGCGCACCGCCTGCTAGGCCCGCGCATGGTGGTCTCCGGACCGATGCTCGACGGCCCCAAGTCTACTTATAAAGCTGTCATCCCCATCAGCACGCCGGAGGACGGGCGCAAAGCGGTGGACATGCTCAAGAGCCGGGGAGTGGACTTCATCAAGGTCCAGTCGGGCGTTCCGCGCGAAGCCTATTTCGCCATCGCGGACGAGGCGAAAAAAGACGGTATCCCCTTCGAGGGCCACGTACCCGACGAAATCCGCGCCTCAGAAGCGGTCGCCGCGGGCCAGCTTACATTTGAACACCTTATCGGTATCTTCGAAGCCAGTTCCCCCGACGAAACCAAATACCTGACCGGCAAGAAGACTCCAGGGATGTTTCTTGCGAGCTACGACCCAGCTCTGGAGGCCGGCATCATCCAACTGCTCGCGACCCACCATGTGTGGCAGTGCCCGACGCTCTTCTGGGAGCGCGGCCAGTGGCTGGTGGATGCGATCGACTACACCAAGGATCCGGACCTGGCCTACGCGGCGCATAACTGGGTTATTAAGCAGTGGCCTGCATCGCAGGCTTCCATCCTCAAGTCTCTCGACACCGATCCGCTCGCTGTGCGGGAGAAATTTGTCGAGCACGAACTTGATATCGTGCGCAAGCTGCACGCCGCCAACGTACCTTTCCTGGCCGGTACTGACACGCCGGCCGGGGTGGATGTGATTCCTGGCATCAGCCTCCATCTCGAGCTGCAGCGCCTGGTCGCGGCCGGCTTTACCCCACTCGAGGCCTTGCAGACGGCCACGCTCAACCCGGCGAATTTCTATCACCGGCGCGACGATTTCGGCACCATCGCCACAGGCCGGATCGCCGACCTTGTGCTGCTCGAAGCCAATCCATTGGAGAACATCGCCAACACGCGCACCATTGCGGGCGTGGTGACCGACGGACGCTACATCTCAAAGGACGATTTGGACCGGCTACGCGCTCGGCTCAAGGAGCTGGCCGCCGGCAAGTAGCCGGGCGAGGGTCTGGCCCAGCGGTGCAATCACGTAGTCCCGGGTATGGTGAAAAGCGTCTAAGCTTCTGGCTGGAGCATGACGTCCAGACGTTATTGCTCTCACTAGATAAGTCTGGGGGATGCTCAATATCTCAGAACTGGACGATTTCGAGTTGCTCGTCCGCACTCACAGGGCACGGTTACTTCGGCTGGTTGCTTTTTCAACCGGTGACCAGGATCTTGCTGAGACGGTCGTTCAAGACTCTCTTTTAAGAGCCTACAATGCTCGTGATAATTTTCGCGGAGATTGCAGCGTGGGCACGTGGCTGCGCACCATCGCGTTGAATGTGATGCGGGATTACCAGCGCAGGCAGAAGTTCCAGTTCTGGAAGAAGGCAAGGTTGACCGAGGTGTCTGTTTCGGACGCGGCCATTTCGCTGGCCAGCGGCGATCCGTCGCCGGAGACCCGCATGCTGGCCCGGGAGCAGGTACAGCGAGTTGAGTTGGCATTGAAGTCGTTATCTGAGAGACAACGGAGCGTGTTCATCATGCGATTCCTGGACGAGATGGAACTCGAAGAGATCTCAGTAGCGACCGGTTTACCACCGCCCACCGTGAAGACACATCTTTACCGCGCAATCAAGGCCGTTCGGTTTCGCTTAGGAGGAACGCGATGACGCATCTAACGGATGAGCAGCTGATGGGCTACCTGTCGGGAGCCTCGCTGCCGGCAATTGATGATCACCTCGCCGCATGTGGAGTATGCCGGCAAGAAGTAGCCTCGATGCGGGCCTCATTCCAGATCTTCCATCACGCGAGCATGGAATGGAGCGAACGGATGCAGGATGCGGCCTGCTCCGCGCCTGAAGCGCACCGTGGTGCGCCATCCTGGAATTGGGCTGCGGTTTGGGCGGTCGCGTGTGTAGCTGTGATTGCAGCGGTGCTGGCGTTCGGCGTTCTCCGCCGGCCAGTGAAGACTGCGCCGTTCGCGGGTGTGAGCGGCGCAGCATCTGCAAGCACCAGCGACAGCGACACAGCAGAACTTAGCCAGGACAACCAGCTTCTCGCGGCAATTGATAAAGAACTCGATTACGCGGATTTGTCCCCGCAAAAGATGTATGGAATTTCTGAATCGGTTAAAGCCAGGTGAGGCAGGCCCTTTGAAGCAAAAGAAGAAGACCGTGCGATTGGCAATCTCAGTGGCCGTTGTGTATCTGCTCCTCAGCCTTGTCGGGGGTTCGCCCTTGTGGGCCCAGGGACCCCACGGTGGACCTCCGCACGGGGGTCCCGGTGCTCCCGATATGCCGCCTCCTAATGGCGGCCCTGGCGGCCCTAGCGAACCGGGTGGCGGACCGTACGACCAACATTCTCCGCCCCCCAAAGGTCCGAGAGACGGTACGCAGAGCACGATGCGAGGTGGCCTACAGCTCGGCCCTCCGGGGCGCTGGTGGGATGAGAAGAATTTTGCCAAGAGCCTCGGTTTGAGCGGCGATCAGAGAAAGCGGATGGACGCAATTTTCAGTGAGAATAAGGGAACCTTATTGAACCTATACCAGTCTTTGGAAGCAGAAGAAGCGGGGTTGGGGCGATTAACGACCGGTGCGCATTTAGACGAGGAACAGATTTTTCGCCAGATCGACAAAGTGACAGCGGCTCGTGCGGCCCTGGAAAAAGCGAACGCTCATATGTTACTCGAGATTCGAAAACAGATGACCGACGAACAAACCGATAAACTCGATGAGCACCGTCATGGGCCACCGGATTAAGGAGCGAATAGAAACAATCGTGTAGTCGTTCGACTTGATTGAGGCGTCTCTCTGGATTGAGAGAGAGATGAATAACAAATACCCTGCCTTCACCCGTCGCCGGTTTATTCGTTCCAGCTTTGCCATAGCGGCCACACTCAAGCTTCAGAGCGCTGCCCGTGCTCACGGTCTCTCACAACCGAAGGGCGTATGCAAGCTCAGCGCCCACCAGGAGACCGGTCCCTACTACATTCCAGGAGAGCTTCTTCGCTCCGACATCGTGGAGGGGAGGGCCGGTGTCCCTCTTTCCCTGCGCCTCGTTCTGATCGACTCACGAACGTGCACGCCTGTGCCTGACGCAGCAGTCGATCTGTGGCATTGCGATGCCGTAGGGCTCTACTCAGGCTTCACCAAACAGAGACCGCTGGGGCCTCTTCCTGGTCCAGGTGAAGGTCCAGATGGCGGCCCACCCGGACCTCCTCCCTTTGGTTCTTTTGAGCATGGCCCTGGCGGACCAGGGCCGATGGGACCGCCACCGGACCACGCACCGACCGACAAGCTTACCTTCCTTCGCGGCATACAGCTCACAGGAGCGGATGGAAGCGTGGGTTTTCGCACGGTGTTTCCAGGTTTCTACATGGGGCGCACCAATCATATCCATTTCAAAGTTCGCATTGGCGGTCACGCTTCCGGCAAATCGTACGAGGCAGGACACACTTCTTACGTTGGGCAGATATTTTTTCCCGAGGAAGTAGCGGCGGAACTCATGCAGCATGATCCGTATCGCCGCCATAAGATCCATCGCACGACGCAGGCAGAGGATCGAGTCTTTGGTGAGCAGCAGGGCGAGCTCTCCATTGCACGCCTTCGGCCTCTCAACCCGGACCACCCTGCGGCGGGGCTGGCTGCGGATATCGTAACCGCGTTTGATCCTGAGGTCACCGGGGACGAAGACTTTGGTCCTGGCCGTGCCCCCTTGCGATAAGCAGGCGCGCTATGACGATCGTGTAGTCTCAGCGTTCGACTAGCGCGTCCTTGGAATCACGGTTTGTATTTGTCACGAAGATGGTGAGAGATCTTCGGGTAGAAGGGAGGGTTTGCTAAACATCCCTGGGCCACCTGGATGGCCCAGGGAAGATGTAAGACGGCCGATGATGCATTTGTGTTGGGACCAGATAGCGACAGGCTAGACGCGCTAACAGAATAAATAGAAAAAACTAGCGAACCTTCTGCTTGCTCAACTTGGTGATGGTAACTTTCTATGGCATCGGACGAGTTTCTCTATCGCGACAACTTTGGGCTGCTTCCCGAACCCAGAGACAGGATGGCTTCCTTCGGCCTTAGTACAATCGTCAATCTAGTTATCGCCTCGGTCCTCCTGCTGTTGACCATGAACAAGATCGAGCAGGCGGAGACAAAGCATTCCTACAGCACGCAACTTGTCTTTGCAGTAAAGCAGCCCAAATTCAAAGTTCCGCCTGCTGGGGCAAAGATTGTTGCGCCACTTATCCAGCGAATTACTCCAAGACCACCTCTGATTGCGGTTCAGGCGGCCACGCATAACCTGGCAAAGCCGGAGGTGGTGAAGATGGATGCGCCACCCATGCCGGCGATGCCGGTTTCAGCATTGAAGAAGGTAACGGCAAGCGCGGTTGCCGAAAATAAGATTAAGCCCTCCCCTAAGACCGGTGGGTTTGGAGACCCGATGGGTGTCACTCCGAGCCCTAACTCTACTCGTCCGGCAACGATTGCGGCGGTGGGGAGCTTTTCTCTCCCCGTTGGCTCTGCAACCGGCACGGGCGCAGCTCGCGGCTCGATTCACGGAACGAGTTTTGGCGCCGGTGTTGCAAGCGGTTCACCTGACGGCACTGGCAAGGGCGCGATTGCTTCCACTGGCTTTGCTAACGGCGTCCCCATTGGCAAGCCGGCGGATGCTGCGTCGACCGGTTTTGCACCACTTTCGACGACGCCAATGATCGTGCTCGATAAACCCCGGCCGCAATACACGGCGGAGGCTCGCCAGCTGAAGATTGAAGGCGACGTTACGCTGAAAGTGCGGTTTAGCGCAGACGGCCACATCCAGATTTTGGGCGTGGTGAATGGTCTTGGTCACGGGCTGAATGAAGAGGCGGCGCGGGCGGTGGAACAGATTCGATATAAACCTGCCACGCAGAACGGCCAGCCAGTCGACCAGGTAAGCCTGATTCACGTTAATTTCCAGCTCGCCTGAATCTCTACTGGCTGGACGCAACCATGCGTAGAAAGTTCCTACAGCAGCAGGAAAATCAGGAGCTCAAAAATGTGGACAAGAAGGTTTTCTTTCGTAACAGTTGTATTGTCGTTAAGCGCCCTCAGCGCGCAGGCCAAGGTCCAGCATGCCATTGCTGCCCCCGCGCTCACTCCGGAACAGACGGAGCTGGTGGAGAAATCCTTTGCGCGAGAGAAGGTTACGATCGAGGAGATTCAGAAACATATTCCCCTCGTCCAGACGTACATCCAGAACACACGGCCCGATGCCAAGCTCTATGCCGTTCCTACGTCGGATGAGTACATGCTCAACCGGGTGGATTTTGCCAAGGCATTTATGACAAAGGCTTACAAGTCGAAAAATGGCCGCGGTTTCTTCAAGGGCTCCGCCAATGCATTCCGTTCGCTGGGTTCGGCCTTCAAAATGACCTACTCGTCCACTGGCTTTATGGACATGATGTTCGTTGACCCGACGAGTTACGATCGTGCGCATTACGACTTCGCATTCGTTCGCCGTGAGTTTCTTGGGGAGGTGCGAACGGAAGTGTTCGACGTTCACCCAAAACCGGGGAACGGTTCAGGGCGGTTCGTCGGCCGTGTCTGGATCGAAGACCAGGGCGGCAATGTAGTCCGCTTCAATGGCTCCTATACCCGCAGCGCCTTGCAACAGGCAGCCCGGTATTGGGTTCACTTCGACAGCTGGCGGAATAATATCCAGCCCGACGTGTGGTTGCCGGTCGCGATCTACGCCGAAGAGGAGGACCGTCCCGAGGCCTTGAAACCCGCCGGATTCCGCGCGCAAACTCACTTCTGGGGTTACTCCCTGAAGCTGCCCACCCACGAGACGCAAAGCACGTCCGTGGTGGTTGACAACGCCACGGACCAGAGCGAGGGGGCACAGGATGTAAGCCCGCTGGAAGCGCAGCGGGATTGGTATTCGCAGGCGGAACAGAACGTGCTGGATCGCCTCGTCGAGGCGGGGCTAGTCGCAGCTCCCAGCGATTTCGACAAGACGCTGGAACAGGTCACAAATAACCTTATCCTCGGGAGCAAGCTTACTTTAGCAGGCGAGATTCACTGCCGCGTTCTGCTTACTACTCCATTCGAGTCGCTTGCCGTGGGCAATACGATTCTCATCAGTGAGGGCTTGGTGGATGTGCTTCCAAGCGAAGAGGACCTGGCCGCGGTACTGAGCTTCCAGCTGGCGCAGATCGTTCTTGGCCACCAGATTGATGCGCGCTACGCGTTTGACGACCGGCTGCTCTTTCCGGACGAAGCTACCTTCCAGCAGATCAGGATGAACCACAGCGAGCAGGACGATCTCGACTCGGCCAAGAAGGCGATCGAACTGCTTCACAACTCGATCTACCATGACAAGCTGCGCAACGTCGGGTTGTTCCTGGCTCAGTTGCAGGCACGGGAAAAGAATCTTTCGGCATTGATGACGCCTCGCATGGGGGACTCGATGGTCAAGCGGGACGGGACGGCGTGGCTCTCTGAAGTGTCGAAGGAGCCTGCGCAACTCGACGTCGATAACCTGGCCCAGATCGCAGCATTGCCACTGGGTAGCCATCTCAGGATCGACCCCTGGGACGATGAGGTTCACTTCCTGAATGTGAAAGCTGAGCCGATCCTCAATCCTCGAGAGAAGATGCCGCTGGAGCTTACCCCAATTTATTTCCGCCTCAGCCGGTATGGCTCCGGCTCACACGCGGCATTGTCTCCTGCGGAAGATGTGGATGCGAACGTTGGGGAGACGGCTCAGTATCCGCCTAGACAGTAGTGGCATCATCGAGCGAGAGCAATTGTCGGGCTCCGCCCGGTCGTTTTCGGCCCAGGTACGCTCCCACGGCAAGCCGGGGCAAGTGGGCGAACCTGGGGCACCCGTTCCCGTTTATAGAGGTGGTCAGGTTTAGAGCGATGGAGCAATGGAATCCCACATCTCGCGAAAAACGAGCGAGATGTGGGGCACCCGTCCTTGGTTAGAGATCAAAGGTTCTCGTGCAGGCACTTTAATGAGGGCGGCTTAGGTGGTCAGGTTGTAGATCAGGCCGAAGGGGTCTTTGATGTGACTCCTTCGATCAACGCCGATCGGTTTCCACAAACGACTTCAACCTTGCCAGCGTGCTGTCCCACTGCTTCGAGACCCGTTCCAGATACTCCTTCATTTCAATCAGGGGTTGTGGATTGAATTGAAACAGACTCTCCCTCCCTTCATGCGTGCCATACACGATGCGCACCCGCTCCAGCACACGCAGATGCTTGGTCACCGCCTGGCGAGTGAGCCTCGTCCCCTCGGTCAACTCAGCAATCGAATATCGCTGCCCGTCACATAGTCTGGCGAGCAGCGATAACCGGGTCTCGTCGCCCAGCGCCGCAAACACCGCGGCCTTAGCCCGCGCGCTGTAAGGACGCTTTGTCGACATATGCCTGAATGTTTTTCATCTGCTGCGCCCAACCGCCATCATTCCTGAGGATCGCTTCAGCCCGCCGTTCGGCTGGAATCTTTTCGAAGCCGGACTCGGTCACGGTGAGCAGAGTCCCACCCGGAACGGCCCGCAGGCGGAACTCAATCAGCGTGGGCTCCTCCTTCGAGTAGTCCACTTTTGGATCGACCGCATAAGGATGCCACGTGAATGAAAAGAGCGTCTCAGGGGCGATCGCCTTGATTACGATCTCCATCCGCACATGCTCATATCCAGGATGAGTAATCTGCCCGCCTATCGGCTTGCCGGCCACAAAGGGCCCGTCCATTTTGACCAGGAACCAGTCACCAAACTGACGGGAATCGGTCAATGCCTGCCACACCCGCGAGACTGGGGCGGCAATCTCAACTTGCTTCTCAATTCGATCTTCCATAAAAGCAACCTCCGAGTTGCATGTCTGAATGCTAGAGGAACCACATCAAACATGCAACCTTAAAGTTGCGTGTTCTAAAAAGACCGGCGAGTTCACGACGCTGGGAGCTGCGGAGATGTTCCCGGCGGTGGCGGGTCGAAGATAAGGATGTGGGTCGCGTCAGGGTTTGCAATCGGCGCAAAGCCGATCCTCTCGTAAAGGCGCGCCGCCTCCGCGTTTTCAGCGCGCAGGCGTACACAACGGAAGTGGGTCTTGGCTTGATCAATGAGACGGATGACCAGTGCTCTTCCTATGCCCTGGTTTCGCCATGCCGGGCGCACGTAAACACGGCGGATGCGGCCCATGTCGGGACGGCCGGCAAACGGATCACAGTTAAGGCCTCCCACGGCGACCAACTGGCCCTGCTCCAGATGGCCGCAGAGGATTTCGCCCGGAGCATCGAAGCGGTTCTCTGCACTGGCCCATTGCTCGACTAACGATTGAATGAAGTCGTAACCCTCCGCAATCGCCTCCGACTGCAGGCTGTCCATGCCCGGAACGGGCAACTGAATTTTCTGGATCGAGATCATTACTCAAATGATATATATCTTGGCTGTTTCGCTTTCGCCGCGCTTAGGTTTGAGTCGCTTTTTGGGATCATTCATCTAATAGGCCATGGGTAAGAGACTAGCGGTTTCGGTACTGGATCTTGTGGGCATGCGGCCAGGCGAGCCGGCAGGCAGCGCAATCGGCCGCTCGGTGGATTTGGCGCAGCACGTAGAGGAGTGGGGATACCAGCGCTACTGGCTGGCAGAACATCACTCCATTGCCGGCCTGGCCTGCTCGGCCACGGCGGTGCTGATCGGGCATGTGGCGGCGGCAACCAAGGCGATTCGCGTAGGTAGCGGCGGCGTGATGCTGCCAAACCACGCGCCGCTGGTGGTGGCGGAACAATTTGGAACGCTGGAAGCGCTGTATCCGGGACGCATCGACCTGGGGCTGGGGCGGGCTCCGGGCGGCGACTTTGCGACCATGCGAGCGCTTCGACGGGATCTGCACCAGAGCGGAGACGATTTTCCGGCACTGCTGGAAGAACTGCGAACTTACCTTGGGCCGGAGAAGCCGGGGCAGGCGGTCAAAGCGATTCCCGGACAGGGGAGCAATGTGCCGATCACGCTGTTGGGGTCGAGCGGATTCAGCGCTCAACTGGCGGCGATGTTGGGCCTGCCGTTTGCCTTTGCCGCGCACTTTGCTCCGGAGTATCTGTATGTAGCGGCGCAAATGTACCGCGAACGGTTCCAGCCCAGTGCAGTGCTGAGCCGGCCCCACCTGATGGTGGGCGTGCAGGTGATCGCCGCGGAGACCGATGCGGCCGCGCGGCGGTTGTTCACCACTCCGCAGCAGCGTTTTCTGCAATTGATCCGCAATCGACCGGTGGAGTTGTTGCCTCCGGTGGATTCCATGGAACCGTTGTGGCAGCCGTGGGAGCGGGAGGCAGTAGAGTCCAAACTAGGCGCGGCCATCGTGGGATCGGACGCAACGGTGAAGGCAGGGATGGAAAGGCTGATCAGGGATACAGGCGCCGACGAGCTCATCGTGGTAGCGGACACCTACGAACATGAGGACCGGCTGCAGTCTTACCAACGCGTAGCAGCCCTGGCCAACACGATCGAGGTAGAGCCCTCAGTGCATGCGGGCGCCTAAGCGTGCGTGCGCTCCATTTGCTGTTCCATCCGCCGTTCACTACGCTGCCACCGGCGCAGGCGATCGAGTGACAAGGCCATCCCCGTAATCGAGAGGATGGCCGCCCCGCATGCCGTCACCAGGGCAAGGGTCTCTCCCCACCAGCCGCCAGCTTCGCCGGTATGCGTAAAGCGAACCCAGCTCCGCCATTGCTGTCCCCGGCTCAAAGCAGCGAAAGGCTCCCGTCGCATTAACTGCAGAGTCTTTTGATCCATCACGACCTGCTCGCGTTCGTCCGGGTTGGCCGCCGTCACCGCGGTCCACGATGAAGTTCAATCCGGATGGACCAGACATCAGGCGCAGAGTCGCACTCCGCCAACCGTTTACATTGCTCGTCGCAAGGGCAAATGCCTGGCCGAGATGGGCGGGCAGGGCGTGTTTCGCAGCATCACGACGGCGCAGCGCTCCGTTCCCGCCTCGGACCGGCAGCGGGCTGCGGGCGAGACGGAAAAGCAGCGCATTGGCCGATGGATAAGCCATGATCACGCCGGTCATGACCACGATCGCCAGCGGCAGACCGATCCAGAAGCCGGTGACCTTGTGCCAGTTGTAATTGCGTGCGCGCCCGCGCGCGCGGAGGCGAGGCACCGTGCCGACGCGCAGTGCGGTGCTGTTCCAGCGATGCGGCAGCCAAAGGAAGGCGCCGGAGACAAGCTGAAAGAGCAACAGCAAGACGACCGCGCCCTTTACCGCGGTTGCGGCGGCGTGGTGAGCGTTGCTCAGCCCGAACCAACGGTGCAACGCCGTGACCTGGGCAAAGAATGCGCGAAGGCGCGGCGATACAGGACCCTGCACTCGGCCCGAGTGGGGGTCTACGAAATACACGTCGCGGCTTGCGGTGTCTATTTCTACCGGCGCATGCACGTCCTGATATAGGGTCACCGTCTCCACCGGGGCGGGGAGTGCCCCAGCAGCGCGGGCAAGCAGCCCATCAAGCGGTATCGGCTCGG
>CAWFGM010000041.1:0-165786 GCA_963815175.1 uncultured Acidobacteriaceae bacterium | reverse complement strand
CACTTCAACGAATCGGCTACACGGAGAATTGCCTGCACTCGTTTGCGCTAACTTCCCCAGTCCAGGGAGGCAGGGGCCGAGAGTTTCGCGGACGAACGTGTGTCAGGTTTCGATTGGCTGAACCGGAGGTTCGTGGCGTGGGGAATTTTCACATCTTTCCCGGGCACAAATCATTTCCGCAAACCAGTCCCGGAAGGGGACGGAAGAATCCAGAGCCCGGCACGGAAGTGCCGGGAAGGAAAGCAACGAAAATTGATTTGCTAGAGTTTTCGCGATTTTATTTTTTGATCCCAAATACTTGCTGGTACCCCAGCGATCGCTTATGGGGCATCCTAGAGGATCTTCTAAACGCCGAGTTCGCTGCAAACTCTAAAATCGATTTTCTCACATCTTCCGGAGGGGGAAGAAGGAAGAGAGAGGGGAAGAAGGGGAAGAAAAAACGGCCACAAATCATTTCCCCAAACCAGTCCCGGGAGGGACGGAAGAATCCAGAGCCCGGCACGGAAGTGCCGGGAAAGGAAAGCAACGGAAACCAAGTCCCCTTTAGGGGACGGCACAACCAACTTGATGGTTCGCCTCAATTCCAATCTCAAATCCATGGTTCCTCGCCGGAATTTAGTGATGCCGCTCACGGTTGCTCGTGCTTTCGTGTCGTCAAGTGCTCGCAATGGGTGGCCCATTCGATATGCAGAGTTTCCTAATGCCGGACACGGTGAGGCCTGGAATAGCGACGCGGAACGCTGCGAGGGGCTCATTAGCGCGTTCCTGAGAACTACGCTGCCGGAGTGCAAATGATCAAAAAGAGAACTGAGCGTTATGCAGAAACAAAAGACGTCTGTGAATGCTGCCCTATCCGCACTCTCTCCCTTGACCTGACGGTGAGAGAAAGACGAAATGGCCCCCATTTGCGCCATTGTTTCCGTTCATTGGGGGCTATTTCGTCCCGCCGAACGAGAGGATGCTTTTGGCATAGCTCACCATCAAGTGCCCGGAGTGCGGCGGAGTGTTCGACGCAATGGGTGGCCTGGCCAAAACCACCCGGAAATAACGGACTAAGGGCAATGGGGGCCTGCAGTCACGGCCAGAACCGACGTTCGCAAGAGGCGGCTGTGGGTCGATAGGAAGACCTCGTGGGGGATGCGGGACAGGGGAATCCCCCTAACTGAATTGGAACTACGGCGCGAATCACTTGCTGAACGGTTGGACCAGAGCTGCGGGACGGTCGAATAATCACCAAAGGAAGGTCGCGCACCCGCAAGGGCCCTTCAAGGCCAAAACCAATGGGACGCTCATGTTGGGGTTATTTCGTCCGGAAGGTTCGGAAAGCACGTAAGGTATCTCTGGTTAGCGGCAAGGGAGTT
The DNA here is from genome assembly GCA_963815175.1 of uncultured Acidobacteriaceae bacterium. GTDB lineage: Bacteria > Acidobacteriota > Terriglobia > Terriglobales > Acidobacteriaceae > PALSA-350. The sequence continues at coordinate 164,425 of CAWFGM010000041.1, read as the reverse complement.
CGGCTGGAGTCCCAGGTAAACGCGAAAATGGCGATAGCTGACCCTGCCGTGACCGAACTTACCACCGCCCTCGCGGCCTTGGCCTTAGCGTGACCCACCGGATGGCACTAACTCCGTCTGCCCTCGAGGCTTCCGTGCCCGAAACTTCCTCGAACTTTCCCCACAGCACAAGCAAAATTTACCATCCTCAAGTTCGCCAAAAAATAACCGAAGCCCGCCTAACTCGCATCTATATAGGTAGCAAATCAAAAACCGCCAAGGGCAGAGCCTGACGGACGTTCGTTGCGAGGATAGCGCAGCTCGACGATCGTGCCGTGATGGCATCCCTTGAATCATGGGGATCGCTATGCGAAGAAGTCACTCCAATCCCCAGCAACGGGTCACCGCGACGGAAACAAGCCCTAAGAGTCCGGCCCCCGTAGATACTCGCCGGCAGCCGGCGAATCCTGCTCTCCTAAGCAGCTTACGGGGGCGGGAAAAAATAAAATTTGGCCACCTTCGTTAAACAAAGGACTTAGCCGCCATCTCGAGAGAAACCAAGACGGGAAGATCACATTCCTGAAACCAAACTGCAACCCAGGGCCGCCGGCCCCTGGCACATCCCTAGGGCGGACCAATCGATCTTTCTCATCCCAAATGGGTTTGCTCCGGTCCTATTGCAGGCCGCTTTTGAGTCTGCGATAGGACCGAAGCCAATGCTCCAACAAGCACTAAGACTCGATAGCATTGCATCGGGAACTGGCCAGGCGTTGGGTTTCATGGATCGATACTGAAACGCGCTTCTCGTCACCTCGGCGATTCATCGGCTAACCGGGCACTTTGCCGTTCCGCGGTGTCGCCGAGTTCCTGAAACGGGGTTCCCGGTAAGTTCCCCTCAGCGCAAGGGTCAGGCTGGATCAATGTTTGCACCATGCAAAGGGTACATCGCCCGATTTGTATCAAAGCATCCTTATTACCCCTCAGCCCGTCTACCCAAACTAGCGATATCAGGGCTTTTAGAGCCGTGCTGAGGTGGAGAGATGAGTGGTACATCGGGTACCGGGCCTGAGGGTGAAGAGTTTGAGCAGGAAGAGAAAGAGCTGGAGAAGCACGGACTGCACTTTGAGCTGAGCCGGCGCCGCTTCATGCAGACGGCCGGGGTAATTTCTGCGGGCATTGCCATAAGGCTTCCCAATGCTTCGGCGACGGAAACCCCGGAGTCGATAAGTCAGGCAATCACATTAAATGTGAATGGGCGGTCAAGGGCACTATCGCTTGATCCCCGTACTTCTTTACTGGACGCTCTACGGGAATACATGGAGCTCACGGGCACGAAAAAAGGCTGCGACCACGGGCAGTGCGGAGCCTGTACCGTCTTGATCGACGGACGCCGCGTGAACTCATGCTTGACGCTGGCGTTTGCGGCGGAGGGCTCCGCGATTACCACCATCGAAGGGCTGGCCAGAAATCCCGACCCGAAAGATGCAAGCGAACTGCACGTCGTGCAGGCCGCCTTCCTCGAGCATGATGGCTATCAATGCGGATATTGCACACCCGGCCAGATCTGCTCAGCGGTCGCAGCGATCGAGGAGCAAAAACGCGGGGAGCTCTCAATCGTGAGCTTACATACCGGCAACACCGGGCATCCAGAGATGACAGATGACGAGGTTAGGGAGCGCATGAGTGGGAATATCTGTCGCTGTGGGGCCTACTCAAATATCGTAGCCGCGGTTCGCGCGGCGGCGGGAGCATCCGCATGAAATCTTTCAGCTACGAACGCGCCACAGCGACCGAAGGTGCAATCCAAGCCGGAGCGGCTCGGGGCGCGAAGTTCCTGGCCGGTGGAACGAATCTCGTCGACCTCATGAAATACGGTGTTGAGTCGCCGAGAACACTCATCGATATCAACCATCTCGAGCTGAAGGAGATCGTCGCAGGTCCCGACGGCGGAGTGAGCATCGGCGCCCTGGTCAAAAACTCCGATCTGGCCAATCATCCCTTAATCAGGAGCCACTACCCGCTCCTTTCGCAGGCGCTCCTAAGTGGCGCCTCTCCGCAGTTGCGCAACATGGCGACAACCGGGGGCAACCTGCTGCAACGGACGCGCTGCTATTACTTCACGGATATTAGTTTTCCCGCCTGCAACAAACGGGAACCGGGCTCGGGGTGTGCGGCAATAGAGGGTTACAACCGCATTCATGCAATCCTTGGACAGACGGATAAAGGTGCGACCAGCAGGGAAAGCTGCATCGCGACCAACCCGTCAGACATGAATGTCGCTATGGCGGCGCTTGGAGCTAAGGTCGAGGTCGAGGGTCCAACGGGCAAACGGACCATCCCCTTTGCAGAATTTCATAGACTCCCTGGTTCGACTCCATGGCTGGACACCACGCTGAAGCCCAACGAGTTGATTATTGCGGTCACTTTGCCTCCATCAAAGTTCTCCAGCAACGCTTATTACCTGAAGATTCGTGATCGTAACAGCTACGCTTTTGCGTTGATCTCTGTGGCCGCCGGTCTCGAGTTGGAGGGCGGCCAAATCAAATCCGCCGGCCTGGCATTAGGCGGCGTTGCGCTGAAGCCCTGGCGAAACCCCGAGGCGGAACAGGCGTTGGTTGGCAAGCCCGTGGGGCGCGAGGCATTTCAGCGGGCAGCCGAGATCCTGCTCCATAACGCAAAGGGTTACCAGCACAATACCTTCAAGATTGAAATGGCCAAACAGGGCGTGCTAAGGGCATTGACGCTGGCCGCGCAGGGTAAACCAGAAGGGAAGCAGGCATAATGGCGACTGACAAGGCACCCACGCCGGCGAAACAACTCAGCTACCGTTACGAAGGCATTGCCAAGGTCACCGGGAAAGCAAAATATGCCGCGGAGTTCTCGCAGCCATTCCCCAGAGCGACTCTTGCGTATGCCTACATGGTTCAGGCGACAATTCCGAATGGGACGATTGCATCCATCGACCGCTACGCGGCGGACCTGGCGCCCGGCATTATCGCGATTCTGACGCCTTTCAATGCGCCGAAACTTAACCAGGCCCCGCCCGACCCTCCCGCCAGACGAAATCTAAGCCTGCTTCAGGACAAGGATGTTCATTACAACGGACAACCCATCGCTGTGGTTGTGGCGAAATCGTTGAACGAGGCAAAGGCCGCGGCACGGTTGCTGAAGATCAAGTACATTGCGAAACCTGCACAGGTAGATTTTATGGAAAGACTAGGGGATGCAAGGTGGCCGAAAAACCCCGGTAAAGAGCCGCCCGGCAATCATCGCGGCGACGTGCAGGCGGGGTTTGCGAAATCATCTGCAATCATCGAACAAACTTATATCACTCCCATCCAGTACCACAATCCAATGGAGCCACATGCCACGATCGCCTGGTGGGAGGGCGAAAGGCTGAACGTCTTTGACGCGACTCAATACATCTCTGGCGTCAAGATGTCTTTGGCCAAGACCTTCGATATTCCGGTGGATTATATCCATGTGGTAGATCCTGTCGTGGGGGGAGGCTTTGGGTCGAAGGGCTCAATGTGGTCCCATGTCCCGCTCTGCGCAATGGCGGCAAAGGTGACCGGAAGACCGGTGAAGCTCGTTCTGGAACGTGAACAGATGTTTGGGCCCGTGGGCGCCCGTCCGTCGACGGTGAACAAAATCAAGCTTGGTGCGGGTGCGGATGGCAAACTGTTGGCAATGCAGCAGGACGTCAAGATGAACGCATCCGCGATGGAGGACTTTACTGAGCATTCAGCCGGTCCGATGAAAAATCTTTATATGAGCGCGGCGAACTCCGTGACCGAGAAAGTGGTCGAAGTCAATCTGGGGGTTTCAACGTTTACTCGCGCACCAGGGGAAGCCCCAGGAACGGCGGTGCTCGAGATCGCGATGGATGAGCTTGCCGAAAAGCTCAAGATGGATCCAGTGCAGCTGCGCCTGGTGAATTATGCTGACAAGGATCCAAGCCATGACCGCCCATGGACGGACAAGCACCTTCGTGACTGTTACAGCCAGGCGGCGCAACGCTTCGGATGGTCCAAGCGCAGCGCAACGCCTTGCGCCGTGAGCGATGGCAACGCGATGATCGGCTACGGAATGGCGACCGCTACGTACCCTGCAAATCGAAGCGCGGCACAAGCTGTGGTACGAATGTTGCCGGGCGGCAGGATGTTCGTAGGATCTGGTACGCAGGATTTGGGCACCGGCACGTACACCATCATGGCTCAACAGGCAGCGGCCGGCCTGGGGATTGACCCCTCACTCGTCGAGGTGAAACTTGGTGACTCGTCGCTTCCTAAGGCTCCGGTGTCAGGAGGGTCACAGTCTTCTGCCTCCGTATTGCCGGCCATTCAGGATGCAACCACGCAGTTGAAGTTGAAATTGGCCGATCTGGCTATAGGCGATGCGGCATCTCCCTTGCACGGACTGAAGACCTTGGAGATCGACGCCAAGGAAGGAAAGCTTTTCAACAAAAACAATCCTCAGCAAGCGGATAGTCTTGCGGATTTGATCGCGCGCAACGGCAACAAGCCGGTAGAGGCCAGCGGATCGGCCGAGCCTTCGGAAGCCAAGGACTCAATGAGTTCGTATTCATGGGGCGCTGTTTTCGTTGAAGTTGCGGTGGACAAATACACTCACATGGTCAAGGTCCGCAAAGTCGTAGGCACCTACGACATCGGAACGCTTCTTAATCGTAAGACCGGGCTCAATCAGTTGATGGGCGGGATCGTGTGGGGCATATCGTTCGCGCTTTACGAAGAGGCGCACATTGACCCCGTGTATGGCCGAGTGGTGAATGAATCCCTGGCCGAATACCACGTACCGGTCAACGCGGATATCGGCGAGATCGACGTGACTGTCCTCGGTATACCGGACGTAAAGTTCAACCCCATCGGCTCCCGTGGTATAGGAGAGATCGGAATCACTGGAGCCGCAGCCGCGGTAGCGAACGCAATTTACAATGCCACTGGCAAGCGGATAAGGGAATATCCGATAACGCCAGACAAAATCATGACGGCCTAGAGTTAGGGTGATTGGGAGGTCCTGCGCTTGATTTTCCTGATGATTTCCGGGGCGCTATGCCAACACCCGAGTGGCAGATTGGGGAATCTAACTCAACATGCGGGTACAAAGGGGTTTGATCGGTCTCATCGTAGTTCTGCAGGCCGTACTTTTTGTTTCGCATTTCATTGTCTATGAGACGTGGACATTTTCTCCCGCGAGAAGCGATATCCCGGGGGCGTTCTGGGTCAGGCTGGTTCTCGGCTTGTTGTCGGTGAGCTTTGTTGCCGCCTCCCTTCTTGCCTTCCGCTATACAACTGTTGCGGTGCGCATGTTCTACACCGTTGCCGCGGTTTGGCTGGGCTTCTTGACATTCCTCTTCTTCGCAGCTGTTTTCTCCTGGATCGTCTTTGGCATAGCGCGGCTGGCTGCGCTCAACGTGAACTTCCATCGAATGGTGGAATGGCTGTTCGGCGCTGCCGTATTGGCTGGCGCCTACGGAGTGTTCAACGCAGGCTGGACGCGCATCACTCGAACCACAGTACGGCTCGCGAACTTGCCGCCGGCGTGGATTGGGCGAAGGGTGGCGCTCATCAGCGACCTGCACCTCGGGCATGTGCGAAACGGCAGTTTTCTGCGGCGGATGGTTGCAAAGATCTTAAAGGAAGAGCCAGACGCGATTTTTATTGCCGGCGATCTATATGACGGCACGGCCATCGATGCTCGCCGGGCAGCGGAGCCGTTGAGCGATCTGGCGGCCCCGCACGGCGTGTATTTTGTCGCCGGCAACCACGAGCAGTTTGGGGACGACAGCAAATATCTGCAGGCCATCACGGCGGCCGGCGTGCGCGTGCTGATCAATGAGAAGGTGGAAGTGGACGGTTTGCAAATTGTTGGTGTGCCGTACCGGAACGCAGCACAAAGCGAACGTTTGACTGCAGCGCTACAAGGCATTCATTTGGATCGCAATCGCGCCAGCATTCTATTAACACATGCGCCCGATCATCCCGAAATTGCCGAGGGCGCCGGCGTTTCTCTGCAGCTATCCGGGCATACGCACCTTGGCCAGTTCATACCCTGGAGCTGGATGGCGCGCCGCATTTACCGGCGGTTTGTCTACGGTTTAAGCCGGATTGGGAAGATGCAGGTCTTTACTTCAAGCGGAGCGGGCACGTGGGGACCGCCGCTGCGACTGGGATCGAAGTCGGAAATTGTAGTGATTGAATTTCAGTAAAGTTCACTTCCTGCGGGTTGCGGGGAAGTCGACAACTGGACCCTCACCCTCCAAGGGCCGGAAGGTGGGTGTGCTGTGAGGAAGAAGACGGGGCGCCCACGCAAGTCTTGGCTTGAGTGAATGGAACGATCGGCCGTATGACGATCCCCGCACGGACATCGTGACAGGTAAACCTGTTTCTGCCCGAGGTCCTGAAAGTCGCATTTCTCGGTATCCCCAGCCCCGGCTTTCGTCCCCCAGTTTGTCGACGACAGTTGGAAGAAGAACATAATGTTTGCTCTATCGGGGAGTTTTAGTGTCCGAATTTGCCATAGCGGTGTCCTGAAACGGACAGCCCGGGGCAATCTACCGCGTATCACGGCCTGTAGAATGTGCCACTTAGTATTGGCAAGTGCGATGCAGTACCCGAGCGGGAGGATAACAAAATGTCATTCGTGCGCGACCTGAGAGTTGCGGCCCACTCGCTCATTCGGACTCCAGGGCTGGCGATCGCCGTGGTTCTTACACTGTCGCTCGGCATCGGCGCGAACGCTGCCATTTTCACGCTGGTGCGCGGAATCCTGCTCAAGCCTCTTGCCAACCGCGACGAGAACCGGCTGATCTATATCCGGCAGAGCGCCCCCGGCATCCGCGATGACAACACTACCTTCTCCGTGCCAGAGATACAGGATCTGCGCGCAAGCGTAAAAACCCTGAGCGCGTTTGGGGACTTCTCCACGATGGACTTCACCATGATCGGCCTCGGTGAGCCTCGTTCCATTCGAGGTGGCGTGGTCGGCGGCACGTATTTTGAAGTGATGGGCCTTCGTCCCGTGCTCGGTCGCCTGATCGGACCTAAAGACGACGGTCCTAAAGCTGCGGGTGTCGTTGTTCTTACGTATCGATTTTGGACGACTGCTCTGCACAAGGATCCTTCGGTTATCGGCAAAACCGTTCGCCTCGGCAGCATCGGCGATCGGTCTGCAACCGTGATTGGCGTGCTCGAGCCTTGCGTTCCCTATCCCCAAGATACCGAAATCATCGCCAACGTGGTCACGAGTCCACACCATCTTTCCGCAACCATGGTCACAGGCCGCATCCATCGCATGACGGAGCTTTTCGGGCGTCTCGCCCCAGGAGTGACTCTTGATCAGGCCAATGCTGAGTTACGCACCGCCTACGCCGCGATGCAGAAGGCCCACCCGGAAGCTTATGCGCAGGAAGCGCATTTCCAAATTGGGGCGAAGTTGCTTCGTGACCAGATCACGTCGGGCGCCAGGACGGTGCTCCTGGTGCTGCTGGCAGCATCAGGGCTGGTCTTCATCATCGCGTGCTGTAATGTGGCCAACCTGATTTTGGCGCGGACGGTTCGGCGCGAAGGCGAACTGGCGATCCGCGTGGCACTGGGCGCGAACACAGGCGCGTTGCGCCGCATGCTGTTGGCCGAAGGCCTTTTGCTTTGCGGCGCCGGCGCCGCGCTTGGTGTGCTGAGCGCGCAGCCGATGGCGGCTTTGCTGGCCCGCTACGCCTCGCGCTTCTCCGTCCGAGCGCTCGATTTCAGAGTCGATTCGAGCTTGCTTTGGGTGGGAGCGGCTCTGGCCGTCGTCGCCGCAGTGATTCTCGCCTTCGTCCCGCGCCTGCCCTCTTCCGGCTCGCCGAGTGGACTGAGCGTATCGAGCGGAAGTGTGCGGGTCACCGGCACCGCGAGCCGGCGGCAGCGGATTTTCGCCGTGACACAGATCGCTGCGTCCTTCGTGTTGCTGGCCGGGGCAAGTGCGTTGATCGCTACGCTCATTGCACTGCAAAAGGCGCAGACAGGTCTGGACACTCAGCACGTTCTCGTTATCGATGTTCCTGCTATGTCCTATGGAAAGACACCGCAGCAAGTGGTTGATTTCTACAAGGAAGCAATGCGTCGCATTGACGCCCTGCCCGGCGTCAGCAAGACCGCCTTCGGCGATGTCGTTCCCTGGCGCGATGGCGACCCCGTCGGTTCCGGTTTCCAATTCTCCGCGGACGGACACGTCCATGCCGCCGGCCGAGAGGATCCCCGCGCGCAGTCGCGTTCCATCTCTCCCGGATTCTTTGCGGCGTTGGGCGTTCCTATCATTGCCGGCCGTGATTTCAATGCGCTCGATGGCCAGAATAAGGAAGATCCTGTCGCAATCGTGAGCGAGACTCTCGCACGCCGCATGTTCCCCAACCAGGATGCGATCAATCGGCATGTGTATTGGACGGACCCGGTGCTGCAATTCTTCCCCGGGACCGATCTCGAAAAGTCGCGCCTGACGGCGCCGCACCGAATCATCGGGGTCACGGCCGACATTGACGACGGACACGTCGTTCCTGAGCCCACGCAGACCGTTTATAGCCCGTTTAACGAGTTTCCAATATTCGGCGGCCGCTTCTTCATCCACACCGGTGCAAATCCTTATGCGCTGGTCGCGCCGGTCACGCGCGTAATTCACGACTTGTCCGTCGATCAGCCCGTTGAGCACCCTGCCAGTCTGGAAGACATTCGTGCAGAGGTGCTCACGCCCGACCGTTTAAATTCGCTGGTGTTTGGCGTATTCGCGGCGGTCGCATTGGCGATCGCGGTGGTGGGGGTCGCGGGCGTACTGGCGTTTTCGGTGAGCTCGCGGACGCGGGAATTCGGTATCCGGCTGGCCCTCGGATCGGCGCCCAAGCTACTGCTCAAGGGCGTAATCGCAGAAGGCACCATGATGGCGGCGGAAGGGGTTCTTGCGGGCGCGGTATTGGGATGGATGCTGACGCGTTTGGCGGAAAGATATTTCCCGGACGTCAAGATGCCGGGTGCTTTGCCTGTGTTTGTCTCTGGGTTCGTGCTGATGGCGGTCGCGGTGATCGCGTCGGTGCTGCCCGCGGCACGTGCTGCGCGTGTGGATGTAATGGAAGCGTTGCGCTCCGAGTGACTATCGAGAGATTGAAACAGACGGGACTGCCACTTTCGCAACTCCGATGAGATGCAAAGTGCCACTCCCGCCTGTTTCCACAAATCATTTCCGCAAACCAGTCCCGGAAGGGACGGAAGAATCCAGAGCCCGGCACGGGAGTGCCGGGAAGGAAAGCAACGGGAAACCAAGTCCCCTTTAGGGGACGCCACAACCAACTTGACGGTTCGCCTCAATTCCAATCTCAAACCCATGTTTCTCGCCAACTGCGGGATGTCCTTTTCCCGTGATCCTGGCGGCCGGGGGACATAGACTCCGATCGCCCGAACACACGTTCTCTATTCGTTACGGCTGCGGGCCGCCTTCCACCGGCGCTGGCGTCAGCCGGACGAGCGTGCCCGTCGCGCCGGGAAAGTACATGCTGCCGTCGTAGCCCGGCTGCACCGCGGAACCCTGCGTCATCACCGGTACCTGCGCAGAGCGGGCAAGCTCGCGGCCGGTGCTCGCGTCGCGCCACACCACTCGGTCGTTGGCGTTCCCGCCGGGGATCTGAGTCAGGGGAATGTCAGTGCTCACCCAGACGCGGTGCTCCTTTGGGCCGATGAGGGTCGCCCACTCGGTTGTGGTCTGCGTTTTCTTCCAGACGGTTTCGATGCCCGAGCTGCCGATGCGGAACGCGGCCACCTTGCGGGCCAGCGTCTCCACACCATAGAAGAGGCCGTTCTCGGGATCGGCTTCGAGCGACATGTCGGCCCAGCTAATGGCCGGCTGTTTACCTGGCGACGCCGCGGCGAACGCTTTCGCCAGAAAGGGGTCTACGGGGTCGCACTTGTAGGGCTGCGTCGAGTAATATTTCGACGCGTCCCCCTGGTTTATGGCGAAGGTCGTTAACGCGCCGGTCGCAGGAACGGTGTTGGTGGCACCAACGACCCAGTCGTTGAAGGCGATGAGTGAGCCGCCCGGCTCCTGGCCCTCATTGCTGACCGCCGGCGGGTTCCATGTCGTGTCCTTGGTGAATATGCCGTGGCTTACCGAGTAGCGCACCGGGAGGGACGTATTCTCGAGCAGGTAGACATAGTCGACGCCGTGGTAGTGGGTGATGGTCGGCCGAGCCGGGGCGGGAGCCTGCAGCGTATAGATTTGGATGGTCTGCATCGTGTGCGGGTTAATGGAGATCAGGTTCGACTGCGGCACGTTACCGCTATTCGAGCACTGTAGCAGCGCAGCGGGCCCGTCCAGATCGCAGTCCGCCACCCGGTACAGCGACTTCACGACGATGGTGCCGTCCGGCAGCGCGTTGAGGCCGTTATACGATGTGTTGGCTGAGTCGTCCGTGAGGACGTTGTCGTAGCTCGCCGGCAGATTGGGGTAGTTGTTGCGCATGTACACCATCGTCGGGAGCACCAACGTGTCGATGACGTGCCCGTCTTCCGGATGAACCTTGTAAAGGCGGTAGCCCGAGACGACGTAGATCATGCCGTCGCTCTCGATCGCCATGGCGCCTGGGTAGTCCCACTCCTTCGCATCGACGGTGTTCCGTAGCTGCGTGTACCACTTGGTCTCGAGCGTCTTGGGATCGATCTTGGCCACGAAGGGGCCGATGGAGTTCTTGGCATCGCCATAACTGCCGCCCTGGATGAACGCCTCGTTCTCGTTGAGGTACGACATGTTGTAGCCGGAGGGGTACGCGCCATCGGCGGAGCTGACCACCGCTACTTTATTCCGTCCTTCCAAGGAACCAAGGAACTGCGCCTGATTGAACACGTGCGAGCGTCCCGAGTTGTAGTGCTCGAAGGCCTGCAGCGATGGGTACCAAGGCCTATTGCAGTCTTGTCCCTCGAACGCGGCCGCGGCCACTGCCATAATTACGGCTATGAAGGCAACTGCCCCCAGGCACCTCAGGGGAGCGCTGCTTTTTCTGAAAAGGTTGACCAGGGCCTCGGCGTAGTGAGCATCCCAGGCACGGTTGTAGCGTCGTATCACTTCGGTGAGTTTCATGGTTCTTATACCTGCAAGGTGAGATGAGAATCTAATAACCGGCCCGTAAGCATGGAACCCCTGGGGTCCAGGTGTTCTTAGTTGGTTGCTTTCTTCGACAAAGTCTTCAGAATCTCGTCGGCAAGACGCTTGGCGTCCGCGTTGAGAGTTTCGCGTCTTTCCGCAGCGGCATGGGTAGCCACGCTTATCTCCTCAAATGGTTTCGATTTATGGAAACTCCTGGAACGACTCCGAAGTTTGCCGAAGCGACAGCAAGACAATTGCGGCGGCAGTCACGAACGTTGTCATATGCAGATAACGGCCGGGTACTGGCACGACCGGTGGTTTGGTCACATATTCGGTAAACAAAAGCCCCCCGCTCTTCAGTGCTTCGAGAAGGAATATGGCGCCCAGAAAACGGCGCTCGCGAAGAGCGATGTACAAGTAAACGACTCCCCAGGCAGCTTGGCTGACACCCGCGACAGCGAGCAGATAGACGATGTCGGGTGCGCTGGAAGTACTGAGATCCATACCGGCGATACTCCCAGCACCGCTCTCCGGGGCCAACCAGTGAACACAACCGTAAAGAAGATTCAGGACGCCCAGCATGGCCAGGACAATCCTCATTAAGGGTTCCAGCGACCCCTCGTCTTTCCGCGATGCAATGTGCTGTAACGGCTTGTCCACGGGATTCCTTCCAACCGCCTGATTACTGTTGTGCCGCGGCCTGAAGAGCCTTCAGGTCTTGCTGGATCAGCGCTGCATCTGCCTTCTGCAGCTTGCCGCTGGACACTTTTTGACCGATATCCATTCCTGCCGCTCTGCCTGCACTCCGGTCGGGCGTTTCGCCCTTTGCGCGCAGGTTGGCGTTGTTCACCAGTTGGGCGGCGTCCGCGGTCATTTGCGACTTTTCATCTGCGCTAAGGGTGGACGTGGGCAGGGCCTTTGCGATATCGGCCTGCAGTTTGTCGGCCGCTGTCACCATGGGTGAGCTCTGGGCCACAGCCATGACGCCGCAAGCCACAAGCGTGAATGCGAGAAGATAGCCTTTCATTGTTTTCGCCTCTTTGGGTTGGATTTGGTGTTGCATGCGATTAAGGGAACACCGCCGGCGCCCCCGGGAGACGCAAATCCGCCGAACGCGGATTTTCCGCATTGAGTGCGGGTAGCATGCGGCGACGTTGCCATACGATGAGACATGCTCTTTCTGCTGAAACCCTGGACATTCGACCCCGGGCAGCTTTCCGGCTTCCGTCCAACCGCAGATGTGCTGGTGCTGGTGACCGTCGCCTTTTTCATGGGGCTGATTGTGTCTGTGCGCCTGGTGCGGTTTCTCTGGGTACTGCAGCGTCACACAGACTTGGCGAGAGGCATGGTGTGGATGTGCGCTGGGTTGATCGTCCTCAACCTTTGCCGCGCGTTCCGTCTCGGCACCGTCTGGAGAGATACTCTCCTCCAATCGGTCATCGCCTCTTTGCCGGGAATCATTGGATTCGTCGTCCTGCTCTGGGTTCCGGTCTATCTCTTTCAGGGCCTCGAGCAGCTATCCCGCTCGCATACGTATCGCCGTTGGGGAAGAGTCGCGGCGGCAGTGGCCGGTGTGTTCTCTGTTTTCATCCTCGGTTCGCTGCTCATGGGACGCCACTCGGTGGATCTGTCCGTAGTTTTGGCCGCCTTCCTCAGCGAGTTCCTGCTGGTTCTCGCGGTCCTGCTCAAACTGCGGCAACCTGGAGTGCTGGTGCGCAGCCAGATTTTGTTTGTGCTTTTCACCGCCAGTGGCCTGGCTCTGCTCGCCTCTCCTGCCGTGTTGGTCATTTCTTCTGAGCCTGCAGAAATACCGGTCTTTCTCATGCGGGCGCTCGTCGAGGCCGGCATGATGCTGATTATTCTGGGAGCTTTTTTCGTCTTCTCGAGCCTTCGTTTTGCTGACGTATTGCTCAAAGACGTCTTGCATACCTATTGGTGGGGAGTTCTTCTGCTTCTAACCTGGTTTGGCCTCCAGGCAATCCTTCAACTCCCCTACAACACAGGGACGATCCCTGCAGCCGAGCGGGGTTTGCTGGCGATTGGATTCCTTCTCCTGGCCATGGCGCTGGTTCCCTGGGGTGAGCGGTTGCTCGATCGGGCTGTCTCGAAGTGGTTATTCGATCAGCCAGATTATGGCCGGTTGGTTCAAGACCTCTGGAGTAACTTGCAAAAGAGCGACGAGCAGGCAACATGGTTTTCCGATGTGGTCGCTACGCTCTCAAGTGGTTCCGGTTTTGCCGCGGCAAAAATCGTGGAGCTACGCAGCGGTTCACCCGAGGCCAACGCGTTTGCCGCGCATACCGAGGAGGCGATTTTTCCGCAGGCCGGCGATCCACTTCGTTTGTTGACAGAGCCGCCGGCGCAGCTGCTGCTCCCTCTGCGCGTTCACGGGGAAGCGATCTACGCATTAGCCGTCGCCAGGGATCCCGTCCAGGGATCGATTTTGCGCAGCGAATTTGAGTTCTTGCGCCGTATCGTGCGCCAACTGGAAGCCAGGCTCGAAGCTGCCCGGCTGGCTAACATCCGCCGCGAACGTGAACAGCATGAAGAACGGCTGCGCGCGCAGCTTACCGAAGCCGAGCTGCGCGCGTTACGGGCCCAGGTGCAACCCCACTTCCTGTTCAACTCGCTTAACACCATTGCCCATTTGACTATCGCCGCGCCCGAACTGGCGGAGCGCATGACCACCATGCTCGCCAGTATCTTTCGCTACGTGCTCACCAGCGCGGAAGATACGTTGGTTCCCCTGGAGCAGGAGGTGCGATTTATCGAGGACTATCTGGCCATCGAACAAATGCGGTTTGGGCGCCGCCTGACCACGGAAATTCTCGTCGATGAGCCGTCGAGGGCGATGCTTGTACCACCGCTTCTCTTGCAGCCGCTGGTCGAGAACGCACTCCTGCACGGCCTGGCTCCGAAAATCGAAGGGGGTTTGCTGCGTCTCACCACGCAATGGGAAGGGCAGCAATTCTGCATTCAAGTTGAGGATACGGGAGTTGGATTGGAGGCTGCCTCGGTGAAGAAGTCCATGGGCGCGCACGTCGGTCTCGCCAACATTCGCAGACGTCTGGAATGCCATTACGGATCCTCCGCTAAGTTATCCGTCGCTGCGCGTCAAGAGGGCGGTGTGTGCGCCAGCGTTCAAATTCCCGTCCAAATTCCCACCATGGAGAAAGGGTAAGGGGGTTCCATGCGAGTCCTGCTCATCGATGACGAATTGGCCGCAAGAGAGCGCCTTAGAAGGCTGTTGCGCAGCCACCCGGAGGTGGAAGTGGTGGGCGAGGCCGAGCATGGCCTGGCCGGTTTGCAGCAGATCCAGTTGTTGCAGCCGGATGTCATTTTTCTCGATATTCAAATGCCTGGACTCGACGGCTTTCAGATGCTGCGGGAGCTGCCCGATGCAGAGACCACACCGCTGGTCATTTTCGCGACCAGCTTCGAGCAGCATGCCCTCCAGGCCTTCAAGGAAAACGCGCTTGCCTATCTGCTCAAGCCCATCGACGAGAAACTCCTCGATCTTGCTTTAAAGCGGGCGCAGCGGCTGCTTGCCTCGGTGCCCGATCTCCACGAGGAAATGGAGAAGACGCGGCGGGCAGCATCCGCGGCTCCGCCCCTGAGTAGTGTCGTGGGGCACAAGCAAAACAACTGCTTCCTGCTCAAGCCCGAAGATATTTTCTGGTTCGCCATTGTCGACGGTATTGTCAGGGCACGCACCCTTGCCGATAGCTATTGGTTGAATCATCCCATCGGATACCTTGAAGATTCCCTCGCCCAATCGGCCCCGGGACGCAACTTCTTCCGTGCGCGGCGCGACTCGCTGGTGAATCTCAATCATGTCCGGGTGATCCGTCCTTATGATCGAAGTACCTTCGTGCTGGTAATGGCTGACACGCAAGATACGGAATTTGTTGTCAGCGAACGCCAGGCGAAGCTTCTCCGCGAGCGTCTTCCCGGACTATAAGCGCAGGGCATTGCCGGACGCGTGTAATGACCACCATCGCAGGCGGGGTGAGAACCCGCAATCGCGGGTCCCACAGTCTGAAGCCCAGGACTAGCGTCCTGGGATATTTTCAGCCGTCCCTGGCGGGACTTAGACTTGAACCGGCGGCTGCCACGCAGTACGGAGAGAAGATCCTAAGATATTGGTGCGAAAGGGGGGACTCGAACCCCCATGGGTTGCCCCGCCAGATCCTAAGTCTGGTGCGTCTGCCAATTTCGCCACTTTCGCATTTCGATGGTTCGCAGCATTCGCAGAACCATGATAATGCATCGGAGGCGAGCCCCCGCCGTTCTAGCTAGCCGCGGGAAAACTCTGTTTTGCATCGGGACACGGCTTTACCGCTTGCGGAAAACGGGAGGGCGATGAAAGGAACCCCTCAGCGGCTCAAGCCAGACCCGTTTTACAACTACTTACGCACGGGCTGAAGCCCTCTCTTGTGCGGTACTCTCACGCAGGGACTAATGAGGCCTGGCGCATTGCCAGCGCTAAAGTGCGTGATCA
Organism: uncultured Acidobacteriaceae bacterium; assembly: GCA_963815175.1. Taxonomy (GTDB): domain Bacteria; phylum Acidobacteriota; class Terriglobia; order Terriglobales; family Acidobacteriaceae; genus PALSA-350. Next base: position 148,821 of record CAWFGM010000041.1, on the reverse strand, counting down.
GAGTCGAAAGCGCTCCTGGCCTCCCGCCATGCTCGGGGATTTTTCCGCAGCTTTCTAGAGGTCGGCCCGGGCGCGGGCTAAGTCCATCAGGGTTTGGTGCGTCCCGCGGCCTTCGGGCCCGGTTGCTCCCTCTTCCGCGCGGAGGTGTTGGTATCTGCCGTCTGGCTCTAGAGCCCATGCCTCCCGCTTGTCGCGGAGGCAGATATCGAGGATCTCCCAAAGCCGTTGCTTTGGTCCTGTGGCGAAGACGGGAGTGACCACCTCGATCCGCTTCGAGAGATTGCGGAACATCCAGTCCGCTGACCCGATGAAGTACTCACCCTCGGCCGGATCCTGCTTGCCATTGGCAAAATAGAAGATGCGCGAATGTTCGAGGAATCGCCCAATGATCGAACGTATGCGGATGTTCTCCGTGTGCCCTGGCACCCCCGGCCGAAGACAGCAGAATCCGCGGATGATGAGATCGATGGGCACGCCCGCCTGCGAAGCTTCGCACAATGCCTCGATGATGTCCGGGTCTTCGAGCTGGTTCATCTTGGCGATGATGCGAGAGGGCCGTCCCGCGCGCTGGTTTTGCGTCTCGCGATGGATCAGATCGAGCAGCCGCGGCCGCATGGTGAGAGGAGCCACCAAAAGCGTCGTACAGTTGGGCCGATCGGCGTGGCCGGTAAGAAAGTGGAAGAGACTCACCACATCCTGCGTTATCCGCGGGTCGCACGTGAAGAGTCCCACATCGGCGTACAGGCGCGCCGTCTTTACATGGTAGTTGCCGGTACCGATGTGTACATAACAGCGCAGGCCCGCGCCTTCCTTGCGCACCACCAGCGCGGTCTTGCCGTGAGTTTTAAGACCAGTCACGCCGAAAGTGACGTGGGCGCCGGCCCGCTCCAACTCCGCTGCCCAGTGCAGGTTGCGCTCCTCATCGAAGCGCGCCTTGATCTCCATGACGCAGGCCACCTGCTTGCCCCGTTCCGCGGCCCGGACCAGCGACCTGACGAAGGGTGTGTCGTCGCCGATGCGATACGCAGTCATCTTGATTGAAACCGTGTTTGGGTCATCGGCCGCAGAACTGATGAAGTGCTCGACTGTGGCGTCGAAGCTCTCGTAAGGATGGTGCACAAGCAGGTCGCCGGCCTGGATCGCAGCAAAGATTGCGTTCGGCGCGTGGTCGAGCGACGGGGGCCAGAGGGGCGTCCAGTCCGGGTCCCGCAATGCGGGGATTGGTAGGGCGAGAAGTTCGAACAGCGTAGTGTAGTCGACCTCCTCCTGCATGTCGTAGATGTCCGAGGGAGTAACCTCCAGCCGCTGTCGAAGCATCTCTTTGATGGCCGGATTGGCTCCCGGCCCGAATTCAAGGCGCACCACCGGTTCATAGCGGCGCTGCCGAATCTGCTCCTTCACCGCCGCGCGGAAGTCGGCCGCGGGATCGTCGTCCAATTCCACTTCGGCATCGCGGGTAAGCCGCATGAGCGTGATGTCGCTGATCTCCATGCCGCTATAGAGCTTGTGCAGATTGCCCCGGATTACCTCGTAGAGAGGAACCAGCAGCTTTCGCCCGGGCTCGAGACCGGATTCCAGAAAGATCCACTGTTTGAGGACTCCTGGTATCTTGACCCGGGCAAACATGGTTTCATCCTTGGGCACATCGTGCAGCCGGAAGACCAGGGATGTGGAGAGATTGGAAAGAAAAGGAAAAGGATGAACAGGATCGATGACCAGGGGGGTTAGCGCGGGAGACAGCTGGGAGTCGAAATACTTGCCCGCTTCTTTCTGCTGAGCTGGAGTGAGGTCGTCCCAACGGCGCAGGAAAACCCCGTGGTCGGCGAGACCAGGGATGATGATCTGGCGATAACACTCCGCCTGGCGGTTAAGCTGAAACTGGATTTTCTCGCGAACCTGCTGCAACAAAGCGCGCTGCTCATCGGTCGCCCCTTGGCGCAGTACGGTTTCGCGTTTCATGAAGAATTCGTCGAGGTTGGAGGTGAAGATAGCCAGGAACTTCGCTCGCTCGAGCAACGGCGTGCGTTCGTCGAGCGCCTCGGCGAGCACTCGCCAATTGAAGTCGAGCCAGCTCAGGTCGCGGTCGATCCACACTTCCGGCAGGGCAGGGGATAAAGGTGCATTCAGAACGCCGTGATCGCCAATCGATGCCAGGACCGTAGCCATACACATCTCCTCAATCCCTGCATTTTGGGGATCGCTTCAGTCCAGAAATTCTACTGGTCGTCCGTGATTACTATTGTGAATAGAAAGTTTTTCTTAGGCATTATGGGATGAGGGGAGGGTGGCGCCTCCATCTGAAATCGGCTAGCGGCTGATAGAGCGGCAGAACGAGTTTGCTGTGGCCGGCGATCTTCCTCTGCGTGCCGTACTTTGCGCGGCCGGCCGTCCAGCCGGCAGTGGAAGCGTTTTTCGTACACCCCCAAAAGCGTCTGCTCAGGCGACCGCCTTTGACGAAGCCTTCCCACTGCTTGTTGTCTCTACATCGCCAATACGGTCGAGGTTCACGCCCGTGGTCTCAATCCTGTAGAACCACGTGACCACTGCGCCCACCAGCGATGCGATCACCAAGCCGTAAAGCAGCAAACGGGTGCCGAGTGTGACCAGCAGTATAGGGAACAGGAAAGCCGTCGCCACCGCACCGATCTTGGCAAAGGCGGCAGCGAAGCCTGCGCCCTTGCCGCGGATCGCGGTCGGGAACACCTCGCCGGCAAGCAGATAGGTCTGCGCATTGGGTCCAAGATTGGTCATGAAGTTGAACAGCATGAAGCCACTGAAGATGAGGATGATCTTAAGTTGGCCGCTGAGATCGACCGAGAGCGAAGCCAGCACCAGGCCAACCGCACAGCCGATGAAGCCGAAGATTTGCAGCCGGATCCGCCCCAGCTTATCAGCCAGCAAAACGGCAAAGACAATGCCGACGATCAACAATAGCGTGATCATCGCTGCTCCCCTGGCGGCCAGAATGTCGTTGGCGATGAGGTCCCTGAGGCTGCGCACATGGTCCGCCTTCTTGCCGAGTGCAGCAGCCAGGATCGTCGGGGTGAAGATGCCGATGCCATACGTGCTGAGGTCCTGGAGGAACCACGGCACCGAGGCCAGGATGGTCGCGCGGCGATACCGCTTGTTGAACAGCGCCATGAACGAACCGCCGCCGTGGGACTCACCGGCCGCCGCTTGGTCCGACAGCACGATACTGGTCGGGTATTGCGGGGTTCGCTTCAGTAGCCGGCTCGCCGCGATCGTGGCCCGCTCGGTCGATCCGCGAGCATGTAGCCAGTTGGCACTTTCTGTGACGTAGAAACGGCCGATTGTTACCAGAAGGGCCGGAACGACTGCGGTCGCATACATCCAGCGCCAGGCATTGAGGTTGGGCATGATGACCAGCACTGCATAGCCGACCGCTGTGCCAGCCAAGGCGCCCACGGCCTGAAACGCAAACGCACCCAGCACCAGCTTGCCCCGGCTGGTGCTAGGGATGTTCTCGGAAATGATCATGTGCGCCGTTGGATAATCGCAACCGAGCGCGATCCCGAGCCCGAATAGGCAGATCACCAAGGATACGAAGTTGGTGCAGAACACGGCAGCGCCGAGAAACGCGGTGAAGATGATCATCTCCACAATGAACATGGACTTGCGCCCAAACCGATCCGATAAGCTGCCCAGGCCGACGGCGCCGATCAGGATACCGCACAGGCTCGCGGCGCTGATGAAGCCGTTCTGCGCAGGCGTGATACCGAATTGGCGCGCGATCAGCGGCAGGGCAACGCCGGTCATGAACACGACAAACCCCTCGAAGAACTTGCCCGCGGCGGCAAGCATCCATATGCGCCACTGCATCGTGGTCATGGGGTTGGAATGCAGCCGGGTACCGTCGGGCCACATCGGCAGCTCGTCTATATAGTCCTGCACAGTTCGTGACGGGGCCGTCTCCGCATTGGCATTCGGCATGGCGATCTCCTTCAAGGATGGTCCAGCACGCAGCTACTGGATTTTGGCGATCTGTAGTTCACTGAGCGCACGGATGGACGTGGGCAACCCAATGAAGTGAACGGGGTCGAGGAAGCCTGGCGCGCTGCCGCCTTGCGGCGCGATACACCAGAGCAGGAAATTGCTGATGGCCGATGCAACCTGCCGATTCGACTGCTTGGTTGAAACCACTGCATATTCGTAGTTGATCAGGGGGTAAGAATTAGCGCCCGGGGCGAACACCAATGTAAGGCGCTGATCGGGGGGTGTGCGCGGAGTAAGTTCCGCAGCCGCCGCAGTAACTGTTGCCGGCGTAGGAAGCACGAACTTACCAGCCTGGTTTTCCAGCATTGCGGTTTGCAGGCCGGCCTTATCTGCATCGTCCTTAAAGCTGGCACCGAGATAGCCCACCGAGTAAGGGGTGCGGCTAAGTTTCTGCACCATTTCCTGATTGCCGGCTGCGGTCAGGCTACCCGATACAGCCGGCCAACTCACAGTCGTGCCGTAGCCTATCTTGCCTTCCCAATTGAAATCTTTCGACGTAAGGTGTTGCTGATCGGGAGTGGAGAAGGTTAGGAACTGGGTGAAGACGAAGGTATCGCCCGAGCCGTCGCCGCGACGGACGGGCACGATCGCGCGATGCGGCAGTTGGACGCCCTGATTCATGGCTGCGATGGGCGCCGCGTCCCATTGGCTCACATTGCCGGAATAGATGAGAGCCAAAACAGGCCCACTCAGTTTGAGGGTAGCGCCGCGCAGCTCAGGCAGGTTGGCGACGACCGTCTGCGCGGAGATGGCCAGGGGAATGTTGAGGATCTGTGGGTTGGCCATCGCATCGTTGTCGGACATATAGGCGTCCGAGGTGCCGATCTGCACGTGCTTTGCGATCGCCTCAGCAATACCGGCCGCCGAGCCCGTGGCGCCCACCGTCATCTGCAAGTCAGGTTCGACTTTGTTGTAGGCGGCCACCCAGGATTTGAACAGCGGAAGAATCAGGGTCGAACCCGTTTCGGAGATAGTCGTGGTGGCATATGCCACCGCCAATGGCAATAGGATTCCGCCGGCGGTGAATCCTATAACTCGTCCTAAACCGTGCACAAAGCTTACGAAGCGAGTACTCATGCGGCTCTCCTACCCGAGAGGCCTGCGGACAAAGTGCGGCCCACTCGGGATAACCAACATTGCGCACCACGCTAACAGAGGTATTGTTAAGGAATGATGATAGTGTCGCCGCAACTTAGAACTTACAGGCCCACTTAACACAGCGAGATAGGGGGTAAATTTACACAACCGTAACATGAATCGAACTTAGACAATCCGGCGTTCGTTTCTAAAGGGAAGAGGGAGACTGGGGCATCGTTGAGAGCGGCGTATCCCACTCAAACCCAAAAGCAGGGCTTGAATGGGGCAGCCAACGTCGGTCAGCTTCTCAGGAAAGCTGCGGCACTTCGGTGAATGCATCGGTGGTTTCGGCGCGGGCGTAGACGTATGGACCTTCGGGCACTAACGCCACTCGCGCGCCGGCCGGTAGGCCGTTGAGGAGAGCGGCAACCGCCGCCTGCGAGCTGGCAAAACAACGGGAGGCTAGATTCCCGAGCTTGTCGCTCGAGACTCCTGGAATGTAAAAGAAAAGCTCATGCCTTAGGCCGACCAGCGCCATTTTCTCCAATTGCCACTGGTCGATCTCCACTGCGGCGTTCCGAATCTCATCGAGAAAGTTCTCGTAGGTGGAGAAGCTTGCCGCCTTTCCTGCAAACTCAGGAGAGCCTACGCCCTCGGCGCATTCGCCCAGAATCAGGATCCGTCCTCCGGGCTTGACGATGTGTTGCGCGGCAGTGAGGCCCTTGATGGTCTGGTAAAAGGTCAGGTCCAGAGGAAATCCGGCAGCGCTGGTGATGACAGCATCGGCCAAACCAGAGAGCCGCTCCAGCGATGTGGTGCGCAAGAACTGGACGCCGGCAGCATGGGCTGCGACCGGATCACCGGCGAAGATGCCGGAGACTTCGCGGCTCTGGGTCAAGGTCACATCGAGCATGAAGTCGTGCCCGGCCATCCTGGCAATTTCCAACAACTGGGCATGCAGAGGGTTCTCGGTGATCGACCCTTCGGTGGCCATCGGTTCGCGCATGAATAAAGGCGAGTGGATGACCTTGATGGTTTCCTGGGCGGCGAGCCCGGGGGCCACCAGCTTGCGGCCGCCGGAAAAACCGAGCATCAGGTGCTGCTCGATAAAGCCCAGCGTGATGTGCAGATCAGCCGCCATGAAGCGTTCATCGATATAGACCGGAATGCCTCGGAGGGTCTTTCCCAGCCAACGATGCTCCGTCAGTGCCCGCGCATCATGGTTGACAACGCGATACTTAGCCGCAATCTCCGGCCCCAGGATGGCGTTGATTTCGCTTGCGGTGGCTTCGCGATGCAAACCGGTAGCGATCAGGATGGTGACGCCGTCGACCGGAATACCTGCATCGTGCAAACGCCGGAGCAGCGGCGGCAGGGTGAGCCAGTTGGGCGCCGGCCGGGTGATGTCGCAGACTGAGATCGCCGCGGTTTTCTTGCCCGCCGCCAAAGTCGAGAGTGGCTTGCTGCCGATGGGGTGATCCAGCGCCAGATTGAGCGCCGCCTCGACATCCGGTAAAGCGGATGCCGAGCGGCTCTCAATTACCTCGTAACGCGGGCCATCGGGTAACGTGACGTCCAATCCATCGTGGCCAAATGCGAATCGTATCTGCATGCTGTCCCCACCCCATCTTTACTTTACCGGGAGGAGGGTCGTTTTGAGAATCCGGGGTTGTAGAGCGGGTTTCGGACGGATCGCTTGTCAGCACTTGCGTGCGGTTTTAGGGTTCCCCAGGATTCACGTCCTGGCTACTGTCAGCCAGAGCTGTCCAAATTAACGAATAGATCGGGCTTCGTGTGCAGCTCAGTCCGTTGATTCTATGGAACCGGGTGAATCTCAAAGAGAATCGGGTTGGCTTTTGATGGTCGCCTGTCAGCATTCACGTGCGGTCCGGGTTCACCCAGGACGCGTGTCCTGGGATATTCTCAGCCGTCCCGGCGGGACTGGTTCCGATCACCCTGATAGTTGATTTGTTTTCAGCGGGTGCTGTACAAATCGGCCGATCAAAAAAAGCTAATTTGGACAAGTCTGACTCTCAGCCGTCCCTTCGGGACTGATCGCGATACACCGCGATAGCTGATTTGTTTTCAGCGAGGGCTGCACAAATCGGCCGATCGAAAAAAGCATTTGGACAAGACTGATTCTGACGGGCGGAAAAGCCGCGATAGAACAAACAAAACCGCAGATCCCCCAAGGGATCTGCGGTTCTCTTTTACGTACCGGACATTACGATTGCAGGAAGGCGAGCAGGTCGGCGTTGACCTGGTCCGCTGGCGTCGTGCACATGCCGTGCGGGGCACCGGGATAGACCTTCAGCGTCGCATTCTTCACCATCTTCACGACTCTCAGCGCCTGCGGCGACAATGGGCACGATCTGGTCGTCGTCACCATGCAGGATCAGCGTCGGCACGTCGAACTTCTTCAGGTCCTCGGTGAAGTCGGTTTCGGAGAAGGCCTTGATGCAGTCGTACGAGGCCGGCATGCCGGCCAGCATGCCCTGGAGCCAGAAGTTTTCGCGCACGCCCTCGGAGATCTTGGCGCCCGGCCGGTTGTAGCCGTAGAAGGGCATGCTGAGATCCCTGAAGAACTGCGAGCCGGTCCGCGACTACCGCGTCGCGGATCTGGTCGAAGGCCGATAGCGGCAAGCCCTGCGGGTTCTTATCCGTCTTCAACATGAGCGGCGGGACGGCGCCGATCAGCACCGCCTTCGACACGCGCTTGGTCCCGTGCCGGCCGAGGTAGCGGGCCACTTCGCCGCCGCCTGTGGAATGGCCGACCATGCATCGCGTCCTGCAGTCGAGCGCTTCCACAGTCCAGCCAGATCGTCCGCGTAGGTGTCCATCTCGTTGCCGTCCCATGTCTGTCCGGAGCGGCCATGACCACGCCGGTCATGGGCGATGACGCGATAGCCGTGCGGGCGAGGAACAGCATCTGCGCATCCCAGGCGTCCGCATTCAACGGCCAGCCATGAGAAAACGTGACCGGCTTTCCCTTACCCCAGTCCTTGTAATAAATCGTTGTGCCGTCGTTGGTGGTAAACGTGTTGGTGGTCAACGTGTTGCTAGCAAGCGTAGTCATGAGGGATTCTCCTTGCGCCGCATCGATATTGCGGCTCTCGTTGATTGTTCGCCTAAGGCCCGGTCCACAGGACAGCCCAAATGGGATAGGGGGCAGGCACCCCAAAAGGGTGGGCTGCTGGATGATCAGTACCCGGCGGCCTTGCCGAAGGTGTGGCGGCTGTCCTGGCCGCCCTGGATCAGTCCCGTCTTAGGATCTACGGCGATGCACTCCCCATCGCTCCAGGGATGATCGCCGACCTGGACAGCGTAACCCATTCCCTCAAGAGCCTGCAGAGTCTTAGGCGGAAAGCCCGGCTCCACATAAACGACATCGGGAAGGTATTGCTGGTGGAAACGCGGAGCGTCCACCGCGCGCTGGATATTCAAACCGCCATCGGAAGCGCTGAGAAAGATATTGGCAACCGTAGTGATGATGCGGGGTCCGCCAGGAGAACCGATCACGAAGCGAACTTTATGGTTTTCCAGCACAATGATGGGCGTCATGCTGGACAGAGGACGTTTTCTGGGAGCGATTGCATTTGCCGGGCCCTGAATCAGCCCGAACATGTTGGGCGCGCCGATCTTCGAGGTGAAGTCATCCATCTCATCATTGAGCAGGAAGCCCAGACCTTCCGCGGTTGCTCCAGAGCCGAAAGAATTGTTCAGGGTATATGTAACTGACACTGCATCGCCCGCTTCATCGAGCACGGAATAGTGCGTGGTCTGCTTCGATTCCGCAGCGGGCGGGCCGGTTTATCCTCTGGGATGTAGCCCGGCGGCCGGGTGAGGGAACTGGAGGGAGTCGCCATCGTCATGCTGATACTTTTGCGCCAGGCCGCGGCGTAGCCTTTGTCTATCAGCTGCTGGGTCGGCATGGATTGGAAATCGGGATCGCCCAGGAACGATGTGCGGTCCTTGAATGCGCGCCGGAATGCTTCGATGATCAGGTGCATGCTTTCCGGCGTGCGATCGCCCAGCGCCGCCAGATCGAAGCCTTCCAGAATGTTGAGCGTTTCCAGCAACGCAATGCCGCCGGAGGAGGGCGGAGGCGGGGCCAGAATCTCATACTGGCGATAAGTGCCGGTGAGAGGCTTGCGATCTTTCACCTTATAAGTCGCCAGGTCTTTTTTGCTGACCAACCCGCCATGCTTCTGGATAGCCTTAGCCAGCTCGCTGGCCAGGGCTCCGTGATAGAAGCTCGCAGGATCGTGTTCGATGCGGGTGAGTGTACGAGCCAACTCCGGTTGCCGGAATACCTCCCCCGCCTGGTAGAAATTGCCATTGCGCTGGAAGATGCGGCGCGATTCCGGGAATTGGGAAAGCACGGGATCGTGCAGCATGGCCGCTTCTTCCGGGCTTAGGACATAGCCCTTTTCCGCGAACTGAATGGCTGGAGCCATCACTTGCTGCAGCGTGAGCTTGCCAAAGCGCCGCTCCGCTTCGACCAGCCCGGCCACTGTGCCCGGAACGCCGACCGACAAATAGCCAACCGTGGAAGCCTGGGGAATGATTTTTCCGTTGCGTCGAGATACATATTGGCGGTCGCACGCAGGGGCGCCTCCTCGCGGAAGTCAAGGAAGTGCGATTCGCCGTTGGCCAGGCGCAGCAACATGAAGCCGCCTCCGCCCAGATTGCCGGCGTCGGGGTAGACGACAGCCAATGCGAAGCCAGTCGCGACCGCCGCATCCACTGCGTTGCCTCCTGCCTGCAGCATCTTCAAACCTGCATCGCTGGCGTCGTGATGAACGCTGACCACCATGGCGTGTTGCGCCTGGGCCGGCGCAACATCGGGCAATGCGCCGGTTGGGCTGACCCGAGGCCAGCGCAGGCGAGAGAAGCAACAGGAAAGCGAGCGCGGGCTTGGCCAATTTTTCTCCGATCGAGAAGAGATTCTTACTTATAGCAAACCCTCGTGTCACGAATCTCAATACGACTGGTTTTACTGTCGAGGATTGCCCCTTGAGCGCCTTGGTATCCCACATCTCGCGAAAAACGCGAGATCTGGGCACCCGGCTATTGGAGGTCAGGACAGAGATTTGAAGATAAGCTCGCGCGCGGATTTGATTTCCTGGGGCAGGACGGTGTGGGGACGGCCGGGATAGCGCTGGGTCTTCACATCCGCGCCCATCGCCGTGAATTGCTTTGCCGAGGCGAGGACGCGGCTCCAGGGCACATGCGGGTCGGGATCTCCGGAACTAAAGAGCGCAGGCATTCCCGCGAGATCGCCCGCATGGTGCAGGTCCGCGTCCGCAGGCCCGATGAGGCCGCCGGTGAATGCTACCAACCCGCCATAGCGCGCAGGATGCCGGGCGATGAACTCCGTCGACAGGCAGGCGCCCTGGGAGAAACCACAGAGAAATATGCGCTCCAGCGATACGCCGCCATCCACGGCGAGCTGCACCACCGCACCCACCTTTGCCAGCGCGGACGATAGCCAGGGCTCGTTTTCCGCGATCGGCGCCATGAAGGAATAGGGATACCAGCGATGATCCGCGGCCTGCGGGGCCAGATAAGCAATGCGTTCGTCGTACATCTCCCCGGCCAGGCCGAGTATGTCCTCTGCCGACGCGCCCCGTCCGTGCAGCAGAATGACGGCAGCCGCGCCTGGTTCAAGGGTGCACCCGCTGTGCGGACAGGCTGATCACGATGAGGATCGGTCACCGGTTCTCCCTTCTACTTGCGAGCGTGCAGTTCAATCGGAGGCAGCATGCGCTCCACGCGGGAACGCTGCCGCTCCAGCCAGGGAGGCAGCTTGAGCGCCTCACCCAGCGATTCGATTGGCTCGTCCAGGGCAAACCCCGGCGGATCGGTGGCAATTTCGAACAAAACACCGCCCGGCTCGCGAAAGTAGATGGAATGAAAGTAGGTGCGGTCGAGCACCGGCGTCACATCCAGGGAGGTCGCCACCAGCACTTTGCGCCACTCCAGCTGCGCGGCATCGTCGGATGCGCGAAAGGCGATATGGTGCACGCTGCCCGCGCCCATCCGGCCGTAGGTGAGCTGGGGCTGCACCAGCACATCGATGTGATTGCCCAGCGCGTTGCCCTCGGCGGCAAAACGAAAGCGATTCTCCTGCTCGGCGATTTTGCGGAAGCCCATGGTGGCGAGCACGCCTACCGTTCTTTCGTAGCCCCCCTCGCAAAGCGTCACCCCGAAGAAGCCGCGGATCGCGTGCTCGGCGGAAACGTCGCTGGTGCGCGGAGCCTTTGCCTCTCCCGCATCCGCGTGGCCGACGATCTCCAGCCGCATGCCGTCGGGGTCGGCGAAGCTGAGCACCTCCTCCTCAAACCGCTCGCCGGTGCGCTCCGCGGGAATGCCAGCGGCGAGCAAACGCTTCTCCCAGAACTCGAGCGATGCGCAGAGGAACACTGAATGCCGTGGCCGAAGTCTCTCCCACGCCCAGGCTGCCGCGCGTGGCGTGCGGCCAGGGAAAGAAAGTAAGGATTGTTCCCGGCGAACCGACGTCATCTCCAAAGTAGAAGTGGTAGGTTCCGGGATCGTCGAAGTTGATGGTGCGCTTGACGAAACGAAGGCCCAGCACTTCGGTGTAGAAGTCGAGATTCCGTTGCGGGTCGGAAGCAATCGCGGTGACGTGATGTAAGCCGACGATGGGCTTTGGCATGAGTCGCCTCGTATCAATGGTGGAGGTCCCAGTGTAAGGCTGCACGGGTGCAAAGAAAAGGGCACCCGGCGTGGGTGCCCTTTTTCGCTCTGATGGTTGTGGTTTACGGCAGGTAGTAGCGGAAGGAGGTCCAGAGACCGTTGTCCGTGCCCTTTGGAGTCGGACCTGATGCCCGACCAGATATTGCGTTCGAAATAAGAGTACTGGATGCCCTGGCGCAGACGGCCTGCCGGGCCCTTGTAGAAGTCGTACCAGTAGCCAGCGGTAAACTCCTGCACATCCTTGGTGTCGGCTGTGCAGTTGATTGCGAGCCGGGCGTGTAGCCGGCTGTTGTCGTGCCCGGGACGGGCTCTGTATCCGCAGCCCGTTTCAACGTTAAGGTAAGAGCCGTATCCGACCGATTTAGTTGGGCTGGTCAGGAAATAGCGGCGGCCGGCGTAATCCCCACCGTAGTTGAAGTACATGGTCCAGACGCGGGGTGGCGTGGAACTCGAGCGTGCTCAGCGCGGAGAAACCGTGGACGGGCGAACTGACCGTCCGGCCGTACCGTCGTGTCCCCGATCTGCGCGTCACCGTAGCGGCCGATACCGTCACCGTACAGACCCTTCAGACCCGATATCCAGGTGCTTGTTCAAGGTGGGCATCCGGAACTGCCGCCAATCCCGCCCCCAGCGTGGTATCGTTGTACGCTCCGGCCGAGGAGCCGGAGGCTGTCGTGACCCCGTTGACCGTGGTGTAGACCGCATTCGGATAAATCGGTGCGCGGAAGAAGCGGCGCAATGCCGAAGAGTTCGTAATGGCCCCAGCCTGGTGGCTCGAATGCTACCTTGGCCACGAAGTCAGGGGCTACGTTGAGGCGTAGTTCGCAGTGAGTTGTAGAGGCCGCCCCGGTCCCGGCCTGCCCAACGATGAAGTTGAAGGCAGTGCCGTGGCCAACACGCTGGGAATTTGCGCGTTTTCGGCGGAGCACGCCAAAAACAATTGTCTGGCCGAAGTTTTAGTCACACGAAAACCGTACTGCCGTTCCCAGACGAAGCCGGCTTCGTACTGCGGATCGATGGTTGAGGGAAGAATCTCAGTGCGATTTTGCAGCCCCTTTGTCGTCTCTGTCACCAGGCTCCACATCTGGCCGCCGGTGAAGGTCCAGCCGCTTTGCAATTCAGCCTGGGCCCATGCCTGGCGCTGGCGCAGGGTGTAGGAGTTGCTCTCGTTGTTGTTGGAAGTCACACCGGCGCTGAGGAAATCAGCCTCGATGTAGCCGTCGCATGGTGAACTCGGGGATCTTGCCTTCGGCCAACAGAGAAACACGCGACTGACGGCCCGAGCCGTAGAACTCGGAGTATTGCCCCTGGGCCGAATTTTGCAACGGAATGCCGGTCATGGGCGTGTTGAGTGCCGCCTCCCGTAGCAGCCGACCGGTACACGGTTTCCGCCGCCATGAAGCCGCCCGGCGTGATGGTCGCTCCCTTGTAGTGCAGGCAGTCCGGATTCGCCATCTGCTTCTGTACTTTTGCCTGCTCCGCCTGGACGGTTGTGGCTAGGGAGACATTATTCGTCTTCAGGTCGCTGACTGCACCCTGCAGGCTGCTGACGGCTTGCGTGTTCTCGGTCAGCACGGAGGACTGCTGGGCAGCTTGCTGTTGAGCCTGGGTGGCGGCTGCCTGGGCAGCTGCCGCGGCCTGCTGGGCCTGCTGCAGCTGCTGGTCGCGATCATTCAGCTGTTGCCTCAGTTGCTGAATCTGCGTCTGCATTTCTTCCCGCAGCTATTGAATCTGGCTCTCCACCGACGGCTTCTTGGGAGGCGGGGCCTTCCGGGTCGCCGTTTTTTTGTGGGTTGTCGAAGAGGTACTCGTGGTACCGGACGCTGTTGTCTGTGCCAGCCCGGCCGACAGTGCCGAAACCAGCGCCAGGGTCGCCAGCGTCTTCAGTTGGGTCTTCATTGGTCCTCTCTCTTTGTGCCTTGTGATGAACAGTGTGGTCACGATGCCTTGCGTGCAGGAAAGACCGCGCAAAGGGATTTCCGTTTTCATTCGGGAAAAATCCTGAAGGGCCGCGCAGATCGATTTGCCACTGTGAGGTTCTCAGTTGCCTGTGAACATCTGAAGAATTTGCCGTGAAAAAGCGGAGAAAGCGGCTGCTTTTTCCCCACCAGAAACGGTGACCAAGGCCTTTGTTTTGAGTGAGTCGCGCGCCGCCGACGGCGGTAGGCAAAGGGGATAGCCCGCAAAGTGGTAGTGCCAGACACGCCTCTCTCGTGCCAGACTGGCGGTTTGCCTGGGTACGGATCGTCCCGCTCCCGGGGGGTGATCCATAGTCCTTGCTGAGGCGTTCTCCTTGTGTAGAGCTTGTGTTTTCGCTTCCCCGGATCAAATAGGATCGCTCTCGCGGGCGTAACCTAAAGGGAGGAAAAGCGTCACATTTACAGCGCTGGTCGAGAAGCTATGCTGATCAAAAAATCGAATGACATTCCGTACTCTGAGATCACTCCCCGCACCGCCTATCTCAATCGCCGAAGCTTCATGGCAGGCGCAGCTGCTGTTGGAATTGCCGGGATCCTCGAGGCAAACGATGCGGTGGCTGCCGACGCCGCCAAGCTGCAAACGGTAAAGAGCCCTCTTTCCACGGCTGGGTTAACACCCACCTCGTACAAAGACATCACCACATATAACAATTTCTACGAATTTGGGGTGGAGAAGGACGACCCATCCAAAAACGCTTGGCGCATGAAGACCCGCCCCTGGACGGTGACGATCGACGGTCTGGTGAAGGAAAAGAAGAAAGTTAGTATTGACGACCTGCTGCGTTTCAAGCCGATCGAGGAGCGCGTCTATCGCCATCGCTGTGTAGAGGCCTGGAGCATGGTCATTCCGTGGGCCGGCTATTCGCTCTCGGAGTTGATCAAGTGGGCGGAGCCTCTACCCAAGGCAAAATATGTGCAGTTCCTAACCCTTGAGGATCGAGCTATCATGCCGGGGATCTCGGAGATCAACTTGAACTGGCCCTACTCAGAAGGGCTACGCATGGACGAGGCCATGCACCCGCTGACATTGCTCACCTTTGGGTTGTACGGTGAAGTGTTGCCCAATCAGGATGGCGCTCCGGTGCGCATCGTGGTGCCGTGGAAATACGGTTTCAAGTCTGCCAAGTCGATCGTCAAAATCCACTTCACCTCGGACCAGCCGAGGACTGCCTGGAATGATATGGCGCCGCAGGAGTACGGTTTTTATTCCAACGTAAACCCCAATGTCGACCATCCACGCTGGAGCCAGAAGACCGAACGCCGCATCGGCGCTTCGCTCTTCAATCAGCGCCAGCCCACGCTTATGTTCAACGGTTATGGAGACCAAGTCGCAAGTCTCTACAGCGGCATGGATCTCAAAAAGAACTTTTAGCGTTTGATCCTGCGCAGGGACCGCGCCGGCCAGCAGAACAAAGCCAGGCTAGGGGTGGGAAAAGGAACCGGGAAAATTCAACTTCGGTCCACATGCTGGGGCTAGCGGGCTCACGCCGGTCCTGCCAAGCCAGCCGTAAGGAAAGCGTCGTAGATTAGAGCGAATGAACAAACGCGCGATCGTTGCACTCAAGGTTGTGGTCTGGCTGGTGTGCTTTGCCCCGCTTGGGTTGCTCGTTTATCACGGGTTCAACAATAATCTCGGGCCGGATCCGACCGCCACGGTTACCCATGCCACCGGTTTCGCTACCCTCCGCCTGCTGGTCATCTCGCTGGCCATCACTCCGCTGCGCAGGCTATCGCCACGCCTCGCCTGGCTGGTGCGCTTTCGCCGCCTGCTCGGCTTGTTCGCTTTTTTCTATGGCTGCCTGCATTTGCTCACCTATCTCTGGCTCTATTCCGGCTTTAACGTCGCAGCGATGATCGACGACATTGCCAAGCGACGGTACATCTTGGCCGGCGTAACTGCGTGGCTGCTGTTGGTCCCGCTGGCCGCTACTTCTACCACTTGGTCTATCCGGAAACTGGGGGGAAAGCGCTGGCAGGCGCTGCATCGGCTCGCGTATGCTTCGGCCATCTGCGGCGTGATTCACTACTGGTGGATCGTCAAGACCGGGGTGCGCACACCCATCACCATCACCCTGGTATTAGCGATCCTCCTGCTGGCGCGCATCGTGTGGTGGGTACGGCAGAGCACAAGCAGGCAGGCGACAGCAGTCCGTTCGGCCTGAGCGTTTATTCCGCGATGCCTGTGAACATGTCCGTTTCGAGCGGGGAGGAACGCATGCCCGGCGCGGCTGCCAACAAGTACTTCTCCTCGCCACCCGTTCTCTCAAAGGCGACCTTGACCTTGGCAAGGAGTTCGGCTTGGGTGGTGTGCTGCTTGAAAGCCTCAAATTTCTTCGCCTTCAAGTCGCCTAACGTGAGCACCAGCGAGGCCGGCACGAGTGCTGTCTCGGGCACTTGCTCATTGACCAGAAAAGGCGCCACCGCGTAGTACAGTTTTTGCGGACGGCAGGGAAGTAGCCCCGCCGCAATTTGTTCCGGGGCGAAATTGGTGCGTCCGGCCCAATGAAAAGCCGCTGTGGCAAAAAAGCAGACCATGGTGTGGTCCGGATGCAGATTTACGTTGCCATCGCCGCCGAAGGTGATCACCACCTGCGGGTGGAAGCGGCGGATGCGTTCGACCAGCTCAGTGGTGACCCGGATAAAGTCCTGACGCGCCAGCTGGCCGTCGGGATAAGTCAGCACCTCCCCGTGGTCAACGTCGAGCACGCGCAAAGCGGCTGCGAACTCCTGCCGCCGCAGAGCGGCCAACTCGTCGCCGCTACGGGCAGCGCCGCGGTTCGATGCCGCGCGTCCTTCCGTCAGGCAAACCACGCTGGTCTCAACTCCGCGCTGGTGGGCCTGCATCAACGCGCCGCCGAAGGCCCCACACTCGTCATCGGGGTGGGCGGTAAAACACATCAGCCGCAGTGGCAAATTGACTCTCCTCCAGGCAAAACGGTGGTGAGGCTACGAGGGGCTTAATCCCAGGGCAGGCAATTTTCGGCGACCGGACGAAAGCTTCTGCGGTGCAGCGGACTTGGCCCATGAGCAGCCAGCGCCTGCTTGTGCTCTGGCGTGCTGTAGCCCTTGTGCGACGCAAGGCCGTATTGCGGATATTCACGATCCAGCTGGCACATGCGGCTATCGCGGTAGACCTTGGCGACGACCGATGCCGCGGCAATGGAGATGCTCAGCGAGTCACCGTAGATGATGCTGGTTTGCGAACAGGCAAAGTCGAGACGCATGGCATCGATCAGCAGGTGATCCGGCTGAAGCGCCAGGCGGCAGACCGCCGCGGTCATCGCCATGCGGGTGGCTTGATAGATATTGACGCGGTCGATGGTCTCCGCATCGACTTCTTCGACAGCGATGGCCAGCGCCTTACGCTCGACGATGCGCGCCAGCCGTTCCCGTTCTTCAGCGATCAATTGCTTGGAATCGCGAAGGCCGGGAATGCGGCATCCTTCGGGAAGGATTACCGCCGCCGCCACGACCGGGCCGAAGAGCGCGCCACGGCCGACTTCATCGACCCCGGCAACTACTTTGGCGCCGCTAGCGCGGGCAGCCCGCTCGTAGCGGCCGCCGCACACCAGCGTTCGCAGCATGCGTAACTTGCGCGTTGCCGCAGAAACTTCCCGTTCCAGCGCTTCTGGCTCTATCAGGGGCTCGTTCAGGGATTCGTGTATCGACTCGGGCATCGCCAAAATCGAGTGTAGATCATTTTCAGAGGTGCCCGTCACGCTCGGCCCGTGTTTCCCACAGCTGATAACAGAAATTGGTATCTACGAAGCAACGCCCCGGCAGCGGTGGCTCCCGAGGCGCGTTTGCGATGGGCTGAATACTACTTGCGTTCCACTTCTTTCAGGCGAGCCGCCTTGCCGCGCAGGCCGCGCAGGTAGAAAAGCTTGGAGCGCCGCACCCGGGCAGACCGCACTTTCTCCACTTTGTCGACTACCTTGGAGTTGAAAGGGAAGATGCGCTCGACCCCCTGGCCGAAGCTCATTTTGCGCACGGTAAAGCTGCCTTGGGCGCCGTTCTTGAGCGCGATCACAATGCCCTCGAAGGCCTGCAGGCGCTCTTTGTCGCCTTCCTTGATCTTGACCTGCACCCGGACGGTATCGCCGGGCACAAAGGTGGGCAGGTCGGTGCGCTGAAGCTTCTCGGCAAGGCGCTGCATAACTGGATGAATAGACATAATTGCTTCCTGTTCGCGATGAAAAAAACGAGGTTACGTCGAAGTACTTAGTTTACACGGAATCTTTACTTTGCGCGCCCCCGGTCGGCAGTTCCAGGGTCCGGAGAAAGGTGCGATCCTCCACGCTCAGCTCTGCATCGCGCAGCAGATCGGGCCGGTTGTGCAGCGTTTTCTTGAGCGCCTGCTGGCGCCGCCAGCGGCGAATTTGCTCATGGTTCCCGCTGCTGAGCACCTCGGGCACCAGCAGTCCGCGAAACTCGGCGGGGCGGGTGTAGTGGGGATAGTCCAGCAATCCACCGGCGCCGTGCGTCGAACTCAAGCCGGCTCCGGCGGCGCTTTGCAGCAGCGCATCCGCCTGTCCGAAGCTTTCGTTCTCAGAGGACGCATCATTGCCCAGAACCCCTGGCAGGAGACGCATGGTGGCGTCCAGCACCACCGCGGCCGCCAGTTCACCGCCAGATAGCACGTAATCACCAATGGACAGCTCCTGGTCCGCGACCAGTTGGCTGATCCGCTCGTCGACCCCTTCATAGCGCCCGCACAGCAGCACCACTCGCTGGGCTTGGGCCAAGTGGCGGGCCGTGGCCTGGGAGAATTTTTTGCCCTGCGCGGAAAGCAGTATCACCGTTTCACCCTGCGCAGACCTTTCGGATTTGGGCGCAAGCTGCAGATGCTCCACGGCCTCGGCCAGAGGCTCGGGCTTCAGCACCATACCCTCACCGCCACCAAATGGCCGGTCGTCGACGGTACGATGCCGATCGTGGGTGAACTCTCGCAGATCATGCACGCCCACGCCCAGCAAACCACCCTCGATCGCGCGTTTGACTACGCCATGCTCGAAGATGCCGGAAAAAAATCCGGGAAAGATGGTGATGATGTCGAAGCGCATGGCCATTACTCCGATTCGTCTCCGTCCGCCGGCTGGGGTTCGACCAGCCGCTCCTGCTCGGTCAAAGGAGCTTGCATGGCCAGCAGGCCCAGGGGCAGTTCCATCTCCATTCGTCTGGCTTCGAGGTCTATCTTTCTCAGGTAGGCGCGGACAAACGGTATGAGCAATTCATCGCCTGCCGGCGTGCGAATGACCAGCATCGCCGGGCCCGCTCCTTCCGGCTCGACATCGGTGATCTCGCCTGCATCCTCGGCTGCGCCGCGGCTGACGTCGATCACCCTGACCCCCAGCAGGTCACTGATATAGACAGCGTCGCCATCGAGCGGCATGCGCTCTTCGCGTGGAATCACCACCTCGTAGCCGCGCAAAGTCTCCGCCTCAGCAATCGAATCGACCTGGGAGAATTTCAGCACGACACGTTCTTTGTGAAGCCAATGGGATTCCACCCTGGTTTCCCGCATCGTGTCGCGCATAGCGTCGGGCCGGGCCCCGGCCGGCGGACGAAGGAATAGCTTGCGGCCCGCGAAATGCTCTGGAAAGTCAGTAAAGATATCGGCCAGCACCTCGCCGCGTCGTCCCTGCGGGCGCACAATGCGGGCGAGTAACACCCAGGCTGCATGGGGCTCTGTCATTTTCCGGCTGCGGTTCTCAGTCGAAGGGCAGGGGTCTCGAGCAGGCAACGACGCGGGGTAGCGAGGGCTAAGAATCAGCCGGCTTCCCGCCCTCATCTTCTTCCAGGATGTCCAGCGTGTAGCGATGGTGAAGTTTCATGCTCACCGCGCTGAGAATGGTTCGCATGGAGCGCGCCGTTCGACCCTGTTTGCCGATAACCTTGCCCACATCCGCAGAGGCCACACGGAGGCGCAACACCGTGTTCTCGTCTCTGGCCACCGCCTGCACCTCGACAGCTTGCGGGTCGTCAACCAAGGCTTTGGCGATCTCCGTGACTAGTTGTTGCATATCATCATGATTCACTTCTTGCATCATCGGAGCGGCCTCAAATGGACCAACCAAAGCAGGATTGCCGCAGCAATCTACTACCAAGCAGACATGCTTCAGAAACCGGCGCTGGCTGGCGTCCCTTCATGACCGAGCATTAGACCGCTTTTCCTGTGGTTGTGTCCAGAGCGTTTTAAGCAGCAGTACTGGAGGGCAGCAATCGCCCATGACAGCCCCGCGCAAGCGCAGACTCTGAACAACCTGTTGTTGCGAAAAGCCTCCGCACAACCTGGTGTTTTCCGGCCGTTTGCAGCTGGAATATCTCAGGGCAGCAGGAGAGAAAAGCTAGGCTGCAGCGGCGGCTGGCGGGTAGGCTGCGAGCAGCTTGGCCACGCGTTCGGAGAGCTGTGCTCCGTTTTTAGTCCAGTGCTCTATGCGCTCACGCTTCAAATCGACGGTGGCCGGATTGGTGCGCGGGTTATAAGTGCCCACCACCTCGATCGACCGGCCATTCCGCGCACGGTCCTTCTCAATGACAACAACACGATAATAGGGCTGCTTCCTTGCACCGAAGCGAGCCAGACGAATCATTAACACAGGCGTAAGTCCTTTCAGATTTTCTTCCCTGATGGGGTGAAATCCGGGTGGGTTTTCGGGAAGTGAGCGCGGCGCATAATCAGCCGCTACAGCATTTCACTTGCTCCCAAACAACAAGTATCGCTGGTTCGCACGCATTGCGCAAGTTTCCCACTTGAATGGAAGGAGCAGGAAACGAGGAGTAGAAGAACGATGCGGAAGTCTAAGCGACCGCGTCCAGATAGCTGGGAAAGAGAGGAGTGGAATACTCCTGGATGAACGCGGTGAGTTTGACCATCATTGCGCTATAGGTAGCGACGGCGCGATGGGCATTCACAGATGGTCCCACGGACGAAGCCGATAGCAAGTATTGGGCCAAAGCCAGCATGACGCAGAGCCGGATCTGGAAAGCGTCACTGCGCAAACTCTCCAGCATTTCTTGATCAACACCTTCACCATGCTCGGCAGCGTAGTCGGCCAACTGAACCAGGACCGGGGAATTTTTATACATCGCCCACAGGCCTTTGCAACCTTGAATGCGCTCCCAGACGTCCTTGGTGGTGACCTGAACTTCACTCTTGTATAGAAAGCGCTCGCTGATTTCTTCGATACCCCAGTCATTGCAACGCAACTGACTGATGATCCCGTTCCAGCTCTTGGCGCGGCGCTTTATTTGCTGCCTGCGCCAGAATCCGGCGTAGGCAACCAACAAGGCAGTAAGGATTACCTGGAGCAGCGGCAGTATCATGTTTTTATTTCACCTGCATTCGAACCAGCGCCGTCCGTGCAAGCTTGGCCCGCCCAGCAAGTGTAACCAAAAACTGTTCCATTTGTGGACTGAATTCACGCCGTCGTACATCTTTAGTTGTAAATGCCCAGACCAAAAAACTGAGTTCGAAGAGGTAGGCGACCCCGCGAAATGGTTCGAGGGTATTCGGTCCACCGTTGTGACGCTCTGCCAAGCTGACAATCAGATCCGCGGCACTATAGAAGGACAACGCGGTGGCCAGTTGCAGCACCCTGTCTTTCCAGCCAATGCCCAGCACGTGGGCGAAACCTACTGTTAACACAAAGATAGCAATGCGCAGCAACCCTACCGTAAGGTCCATGGGGGCCTTGATGTCATAGACTTTATTGCCCGTAGGATGAACATGGGAGGCGAGCAGGGCTCCGCCGGCCACGGCCAGCACGATCAATGCGATAAAGACTTTGATCGTGCCCGGCGGCAGCGAAGCGTGGACCGGACGCAGGACATGCCAGGCAATTTCGAGAAGGACCCCTAATTCGATCAGATACTGGAGCGGGAGCATGGCGAGAGCCACGGACTGCCCAACCTGGTGTGATGACAAGCCCGCCAAGGCGCCGACCACGACGTCGTTAAACAGATTGAAGGCGATGTACAGGGTAAAGACTGGGAAGGTCTTGTATTGCTGCCGGACAAGCAGGATGACTAGCAGCGCAATCTCTGCCAAAAGGCCAAGAATACTGAACGCTGAATACCAGGCCTGCAGACTCATATTGCACCCTTACAGATGCAGCATAGCCCATGGGCCCCAGTTGGGAAAGTTCATTATTTACCCGAAGATCCAAGCAAAGAAACATTGAAGCGGGCTGGCATGGGCGGAGACGGAGACTCCTAAGAGTCCGGCGACAGTCAGGGCGCGGATCAGATTCATTTTCACAAAAAACTCCTGGTGCGCAAAGAGCGCGTGATCCCAGGTTACCTTTGTCGATGACCCGCTGCTACAACTTTCGTGTGATTATTACTAAGTATATAACTTTAGATCGCTAGTAACACCTCGTTTTCCCTCCTAGGGTGTCTCTCTAGTTCGAATGCGGATGATGTTTGGCGTAATCCGCCCGAAGGGTGGTAAAACTCAAGGTACCAGGATGCGTAACTTTAGTACTGTAAGACCAGAAACGTGGCCATTTTAGGGGATTCCCGTTCCTTCTGCTTCTGATTATTATCTGTTCATGGATATCTCCACCGCAGTCGCAACCGATCGTCCTGTCGAACTCCGCGCTGCGGTACGCTTTCCATTGTGCGTACCGATTACCATTTGCACAGAAGCGGGAGACCTGCCGGCGGTTACGGAAAATATTTCCGCCAACGGCGTTTTGTTTGAACTCGCCACTTCACTCAAAGTGGGGAGTATTGTTAGCTTCACGATTGCAATGCCGGCCGAAGCAATGGGAACCCCCACCGATGTTGTATTGCACTGCACAGGCCGCGTGGTACGCTGCACACAAGATGTAAAGACGACGCATGTCGCTGCAGTAATTGATAAATATCACTTTAGTCACTGAAGCTATTTTGGTCTCTGAACCTATGGTATCTGCCAAGCCTGAATTTCCCGATGCCGGTCCTGCCGACGGCGCATTTGAGCCCGATGAGGGCGCGGACAACGCTGCGATTCGAATTGTTCTTGCCGATTCGCAGGCGATCTACCGGGTGGGTATCCGGAAGATCTTTGCGCTCGAAGATGATATCCGTGTGATCGCCCAGGTTGACACCCTGGCCGGCCTTCACTCGGCTATCCAACGCTTTCCTACTGACATGGTCTTGCTCGAAGGCAATTTGATTGCCGGCACGATCGATGCCATTCCTGAATTGGTCCGCCGGGCCCCACAGCTCAAGATTATTGTCCAGTCGGCGCAGAACGATGAGTCCAACACGGTGGAACTCTACCGTCGCGGTGTCCGGGGCATCATTCCTCGGTCCATCTCGCCCGACCTACTGGTCAAGTGCGTTCGCAAAATCGCCGCCGGGGAAACCTGGATCGATAACCAGTCGATCAATTGGGTGATCGAGGCTTACCGCTCGCAGGCAACTGCGCTGACCAGCCCGCGAACCCAGCCACGCCTTTCGCCCAAGGAATTGGCGATCATTACCTGCATCACCCAGGGCAAGCGCAACAAGGAGATTGCCTACCAGCTTGGGACCACGGAGCAGGTCATCAAAAATTACCTGCGCAAGGTCTATGACAAGCTTGGCGTGTCCGATCGCCTCGAGCTGGCGCTCTATTGCCTGCACCATCAGCTGCACAAAAAGGCAGCCGGCACGGTGCCCGTGAGCAGTACCCCCATGAACGAGCCCCTCGCTGTCAACAACGGCAAGCTCTAACTGAGCGCGGCTTTTTCTTCAAGGGAAAAGCCGCGCCGGTTTTTCAGAGCAGGTGGATAGATCCAAGTCTGCGGCAGACCTTTTTGCATGAGGGCACGGTCAAGGAGGTTGCGGAAATGGTCGCTGAACCTAGAAGAAATGATCCCTCAGCGGCTAAAGCCGGACCTGTTGGCAAATGCATACGTACGAGCTGAAGCTCGTACCCTTCAAAAACCGGAGGTTTTCCCGAGGCCAGGCATGGTGCCGCACCCACGGCGCTCGAGTCTCACCGGGATCGGCCCTCCGGGCCTTAGCGTTCGCGCCCTTCGTGCAGGTTCCCGTAGCCAGCTTAGTTGAACTGTGGAGACCATCCATCTGGGGGTGTCCGCTCCCTAACGGTGCTGTCCGAAGAGCATCCAGACGATCAGGCTGAACAGGGCGGTGAAAAAGATCAGCAGGAAGCCGCCCAGCAGCAGCGCCACTGTGCGCTGCTGGTCCGGCTTAGGCTTGGTGATGCCGAAGGCTCCGACGAAGCTCTCCACCAGAAAATTCAGCAATTTCATGACGTCTCTCAGTATCTCCCCAGGCAGCACTGGCGGCTACTGCTGATGCTGATACCATTGAGCCCGGATGCGGGGAGGAGGGCGGCATGAGCGATCAAGAAGCACTGGAGTTTGCATCGCCTCCTGGCCGGGACCTGCCCGACCCAGCTCGAGAAGCCCTCGATGAACCTCATCTCACGGCCGACGATCTGGAGCGGGAAATAGGCGACTCCGAAGCCTGGGATGAGGCATCGGAAGACAAAGATGGGGCCGCCAGCTAAGGCGGCCGTAGATTCCGTTCAGATACGGTTACAAAATCCTCTAGCCTTGCGGGACTTCCCACGCGCCCGATTTCGCGGAACGAAAAATAGCTTCGATCACCGCCATATTCTTAATCGCATCCGCGAGCGGAACCGGCACCGGCGTGCCTTCACGCACTGCCCGGGAAAAAACATCCCCTTGAATTGTGTATTGGTCGCAGGTAGGAAAGCTCTCGACGGTGATGCCCCCGCCCAGCAGGTCACGACCGTCGTCGATCAAGATGCGGCAGGGGCGGTCGTTGGGTGCATTGAACGGGACTTCGATTTCAATGCGGCCCTTGGTTCCCAAAAGCTGCATTCGCTGGTAGGGGACAAGCTGTGTGCTGCAAGTAAACGTCGCGTGGCCCGACGGGAACTCCATCAAGGCGGAAGTCAACCGGTCAACTTGCAGCTTCGGGTCTTTCTCCAGCAGCGCCGAAACTCGCAGCGGCTCTTCGCCGAAGAGGAATCGAGAGGTGTTGATGGGATAGCACCCTATATCCATCAACCCGCCGCCGCCGCATTCAGGGATGTTGCGGATGTTCTTGGGATCGGTGTTGAAGTAGCTGAAGAAGCCCTGGATTGAACGCAAAGACCCGATCCGGCCGGATGCAACCAGTTCGCGGGCGCGCAGCCACTGCGGATGGGTCCGCACCATGAACGCTTCACCAATGATTACGCCGCTGCGTTGTTGCACCGGCAAAAGCGTCTTGGCTTCGGCAACCGTCATGCTTAGTGGTTTTTCGCATAAGACATGTTTGCCCGCCTGGGCAGCTTTGATGGACCAGGGGACGTGAAGCTGGTTGGGGAGTGGATTGTAAATCGCCTCAATCTGCGGGTCGGCGAGCAGCTCCTCGTACGATCCATAGGCCTTCGCGATGCCCAGCTTGCTTGCAACTTCCTGGGCTTTGCCCAGGTCGCGCGAGGCAATCGCGGCCACCTCGGTCCAATCGCCCTTTTGCATGGCTGGTAGGACTTTCTTAACCCCGATGGCAGCTGTGCTCAGAACTCCCCAGCGAACTTTGTTTGGCATAGACGGTCATGATAGAGCATTTTCACGTCTACTTCTGCTTGCGTCCCGGCCACACGGGATCGCGCTTTTCGAGAAAGGCCTGCAACCCCTCCTTGAAATCGGGACTATTGCGGATCTTTTCATTCCACCGCATCGCCCGGCCGAGATCGCGGTCAAGCCGATCCTTGGCATAACCGCTCAGCAGTTTTTTAATTGCGCTCATGGATTCGGGGCTGTTCTTGAGCAGCAATGCCGCCAGGGCTTGGGTGCGCGCAGACAGTTCGCCTTCAGGAACCACCTCTGTCACCAAGCCCATCGAGAGCGCCTCCTCAGCATCGAGGATTCTGCCCGAGAGCAGCAGAGCCTTGGCTTTTTTTTCTCCGACCATCTCCAGCAGAAATACGGAGACGATGGCGGGAATGAAACCGATCTTCGCTTCCGTGTAACCGAACTTCGCTTGGGGCGCAGCGAGGGTGAAATCGCATAGGGTCGCTAATCCTGTCCCGCCGGCGATGGCGGGGCCATTTACGGCGGCGATGGTCGGTTTCGTCAGTTCATACAGACGGCGCATCATCCACATGGTCGCTTCTGCGTCCGCCCGCTGGTCCTCGGGGCGCTGATTGTTGAGCGACTTGAGACTCTCCAGGTCCATCCCTGAACAGAAGGCCGTGCCCGCGCCGGTCAACACAACCACCCCGCACCGGCATACCGCAGACTCGGCCAAGGCATGCGTAAGCTCGGCAATCATCTGCGGATTCAAGGCATTTCTCCGCTCCGGCCGGTTCAGGGTAATGGTGTGGATGCCGGCGGCTTCCGTGATTCCCAAGGTCGCGTAATTGATGGCCACGGTGTCTCGATTGCTCCTCAGCGCGTTTAACAGGTTTCGACTGCACCGAATCTATCAGCGATGGCACGCCCCATCGCCAGCAATTCGTCCAGCGGAAGTAACCGCGGCAGCTTGGCACCTAGCTTTCTTAGCTCGGCCAAAGCTGCCTCTGTGGCTACATTGCCGACCAGCGCGTCCTGGGCGAAGGGACAACCGCCCTGCCCACCCAAAGCCATATCCAGGCGACGGCAGCCCGCCTGGTAAGCCGCTGCAACCTTCTGCGCAGCCTGCTCCGGGCGGGCGTGCAAGTGCGCACCTAACTCGATTCCGGGGATCTCTGCGAGCACCGCACTGACCAGGGATTGGATCTGCCCCGGAGTGGCCACCCCCACGGTATCGGCGAGCGAAATTTGTTCAATGCCCATCCCCTTCAGAGTAAGGCAGGCGTCAATGACGTCTTCTTGCCGCCAGGGGTCGCCGTAGGGATTGCCGAAGGCCATGGAGAGATAAGCTACTACGCCCAGCCCATCGCGCGAAGCGTGGCTGCATATGCGTGTGAGCGTTTGGCGCGCCTGCTCGAGTGTCTGTCGTTGATTGCGCTCAAGAAATGTTTGGGAGATGGAATAGGGAAAGCCCAGGGTGCGCACCATCCCGGTGTGAACCGCCCGCTCGGCACCCTGCTCGTTGACCACGATGGCGATAATCTCCACCGCGGAGCCCAGATCGAGCAGGGCGAGAACCCGCTCCGAGTCGGCCATTTGCGGCACGGCCGATGGGGAGACAAAGGAGACAGCGTCAATGTGCGTGAAGCCCGCGGCAGCCAGGGCGCGCAGGTAATCAGCCTTGACCTGGGGGGGAATCTGTTGCGGCATGGCCTGCCAGGCGTCCCGGGGGCACTCGATGATTTTCACGGTAGGTGCGGTCACTGCGTCATTCTCCGGGCATTTACTAGCGCGCCAGCAGCCACAGCACGCTGAAGCCCAGCAGATGAATCGCAGCCAGTTGCATCAGTACTTTCCAAAGCGGCATCCACTTCGCGGCTACGGTCGCGTACAGGCCATAAAGAACCCATTGCGCATACAACATGATCTGCGACCAGTTGTTGCTTGTCTGCTCGGAGAGACCCAGCTGGGGCTGCTTGAGCAGCAGTGCGTAAGGGTAGAGGAGCCGCAATTTGAATAGCCCTGCGGCGCCCATCAGGGGCAGGATCTCCGCCGTTTTTACTGCCGCAAAGGTGATGGCGATCCCCGCCAGCAGTGGCCACCACACCATCCACCCGGCCAGCCCGGTCTTCTTCGATTTCCTCTTGCTTGTAACCCTCTTGGGACGCGGCAGTGTTTGCGAGCTCATGGTCCGAGCATAACGCTGGATGGTGGGAAAGATCGGGCAATCATCCCGGCCGCCATGCGGGCGCACCTTTGTGATCACATTCGAGGTTGGGGAGGGGGCTTGGCTGTGCGGTCCGGCTAAAAAGGCTGCGGAAAAACTCACGTTTTGTGTCAGAGCACGATTTTAGTCGGGCCGTAAACGCGACAAAGGAGAGCTTCAGCCCGGACGTAAGTACTTATGATCCAGATTGGGCTTTAGCCGGCTGCGGAGATTGCAACCGGCGAGGTTGACCGCTCAGTGCATCGGGTGAAGTGAGAGCCAGAGGGAAAGAGGCGTGGTCTCCCACATCTCGCGAAATACGAGCGAGATATGGGGGCCCCGTCCGTTGCTAGGGAACAACAGGGCTGAAAGCCGGTCGTATTCTAAAGTCGTGCCCTGGCATGAGTCTTTCCGCAGCATGTAAAGCTGTGCCCTGATACAGAGCATCAGAGCCGTGTATATCAGGGAATTTTAAAAATTCGCTTTACCGGGGGACGAGGAAGCTGTCTGGTATGGGCGCCTCGTCAGATTCCTGGCGCTTGTTCAAGCCGCCGTAGCGGCGTTCGCGGCGCTGGTAGTCGGCGATGGCTTCCAGCAGATGGATGCCGCGAAAGTCGGGCCACAAGCGTTCGGTTACGTAGATTTCGGAGTACGCCATCTGCCACAGAAGAAAATTGGAGACGCGAAACTCGCCGCTGGTGCGCACCACCAGGTCTGGATCAGGCATGTGGGCCGTGTACAGGTGGCGGTGCAGGTCTTCTTCGCTGATCTGCTCCAGAGAAAGATTTTTGGCAGCGGCTTCGCGAGCCAGAGCCTGGAAGGCGTCGACCAGTTCGCTGCGCGCGCCGTAATTGAGCGCCAGCGTCAGCACTGTGCCGTTGTTGTGGGCGGTGGCTTCGGCGGCCCACTGCATCTTTTCCTGCACTTCGGAGGGAAGCTCATGGGTGCGGCCGATATAGGCGATGCGCACATTGTTGTCGTTCATGCGCTCCACGTTGTCGACCAAGTAGGAGCGCAGCAGACGCATCAGGAAATTGACTTCCGTCTTGGGGCGGCGCAGATTGTTCTCGAGGGAAAAGGCGTAGAGGGTCAGCCAGGGCAGGTTGATGCGCGAGGCCGTCTCCACGACATATTGGACCGACTCGGCGCCCTGCTGGTGCCCTAAAAAGCGCCTAAGACTGCGCTTGCCTGCCCAGCGTCCGTTGCCATCCATAATGATGGCTACGTGCTGAGGCAGGCGCGCCGGATCCAATTGGCGGTAGATGGCCTGCTCTTCCGGAGATAGTTCGGCTATGCGGCTCGCTGGCAGGAATCGCAAAACGATTGCCTTTCCTTACGACCGTAGCACATGGCCGACTCCCCCGCAAAGCCGTCGGGGTCGAGCCGCGGCGGAGGGAAAGCCCATGGTTCTGTGCCGGCCTGGCAGAGCCGAGCTTAGGCGCTTCTACGCCGTCCCATGGCCAAGTCGCGCACCTGGTTCAGGAACATCGAGCGCTGCAGTGTATCCATCTGTGCGATGTATGGAGCCAGCTCCGCCAGAAACGGATCGCCGAGAATCGACGCAGTCTCTTCATGGCGGCGGCTGCGCGCATCCCGAAGCAGGTGGCAAATATCGATTTCCAGAGCGGAGGCGAGACGCGCCAACGACGACAGCGTCGGCATGGCCTTGCCGTTCTCTATTTTAGAGATGTAGGTGCGCGGCACCTGCATGCGGCCAGCGAGTTGCCGCTGACTCAAATTGCGGCCCTTACGCAGATCACGCACCGCGCGTGCGACCTGCAGGCTGTTGTCTTCCGCCACAGCCTCTTCCGGTTCGCCTGCGAACTGCGGGACGAGCCGTTCTGGTTCCTCGACTTCGAGGGGTTTGTGGCAGCGTCTGCAAAGAGAGTTTGCAGTGCGGAACTGCACCAGGGTGCAGCGCTCACACCGAAGAACCTCACGCGCCTCGACGGTTGCTAGGGTAGTTGCCATAATTTTGTAACGGAGCGCCAGAGCAGGGCGATCCTGATAAGAAGCGCCGCGTTTTAGATCACCTTGCATGTCCTCATGCCAAGTATCCGTTTAGCGACGGTCCCTACCTGATTCATGATTACAGTGATGCAGGGTATCCCTAATGTCAAGTTAAAAAGTAGGGCTAAAGCGGAAAACGTGGTACGAATTTCGGAAGAAAGCCTAGAAAACTCGGAGCCGGACGGTTGTCTGTGCAAAAAGGTGACACAATGGCCGCAATAAAATGCACACGACCCGAAGCCTGGACACTCCTCAATCAATACACACAATCGGCAGGTCTTCTCAAACATGCACTCGCGGTAGAAGCTTGCATGGAAGCCTACGGCGAGCAGCAGGCATCCACGTGCGACCTCAGTGGGGACACGGCTAGCGAGTTGATTGAGACCTACCGCATCACGGGTTTGTTGCATGACTTCGATTACGAAAAATATCCCAGCGCAGCAGAACATCCCTTCGTAGGAAATAAGATTCTTGCTGAACAAGGATGGCCGGAAGAGATTCGCACAGCCATCTTGGGGCATGCACAGTACTCCGGTGTGGCGAGAGATACGCATCTTGCCAAGGCCCTTTTTGCCTGCGATGAATTAGCCGGTTTTCTGACCGCTGTTTCGCTCGTCAAGCCGACCAAATCGATCTTCGACGTAGACGTTCAAAGTGTGCGAAAGAAGCTTAAAGACAAGGCTTTCGCGCGTGGCGTACACCGCGAAGACATCATTCAGGGCGCGCAGGAACTGGTTGTGGATCTGGACGCCCACATAACCTTCTGCATTGCCGCGTTACGCCGTCACGCTGTCGCGCTGGGCCTGGACGGAGTGACCGCGCCGGCTCCGCGCACATAACTTCTCTTCATTCGCAGCCGGGTCTCGAAAGCAACTCAACGATGATCGATTTCGCTTGCTTTTGCTTTCTGTGGAGATCGCTGCAATGGTAACAATTACTGGTTCTTTATAGGGTTGGTTCCGGCTGCCAGTCCACTGAGTGTGGATGGACCGGATCGATTTCTTTCCACCGCTTATGGAACCCTTGAAGGCGTGGTGCGCGCATCTTCACCGCACGCGTGTACGCCTGCGAACGAGGAATACCCGCGCAACTTTTACTCATCAAGAGAGGCGTTTTTACCTTCTCTGTTGTGCTTGCGTACTCAGCGATGGAAGCGGTTTGAGGCTCACACTTTCGTGTTATTGGCGTGTGTGATTCATTCCGAGCCGCGATACTGTTCTGAGCGCAGAGGATCGGCATTTTCGGGTGCATCGGGATCGACGGCAAAGTCGAAAATCTCTCCCGCTGCGAAGCCCGGACTGGAGGGCAGGGGAACGAGGGCATACTCGCCAGGCGTGAGAACTCCCCGAGGCGTGAGCCGGTACCAGTCGGTCGTACCGAAGCGCTGCTGCTTGATCCCGATCACATCGGGGGACTGAGAATCGCCATGCTTTTCCTGCTGCTTGAGCTGACCCATGGTTTCTTTCGTTGCCGTGCGCCGTTGGCCTTCGATATTGAGGCGCACGACGACCAGATCGGAGCGCCCATTGTCGCTGCCCGAAACCCCGCGCAGGAAGAACTGCGGTGCCGCATCGTGGACGCGAACATGGGCTGCCTCCCCTTTGAACTCGATCGTGTGTCGTAGCTTGAGAGAGAAACCCGAGTCATCCGCGGTTGTATCCGGGGGCCGTAACCGGACCAGTTCGCGCGTGCCCTTCCAGGTATCGAGTGCCCACACATGTCCGTAGGTCGGCAGCTGGAGGCCTTCCGCCACGCTGATGTCGTCGGAGGAGACGCTTGGCTGACCCGAGACCTGAGCGTGGCTCTGGGCGAGCGAGCAGTAACCGAGGATCAAAGCCAAGGATAGGGTGCGAGGGAATTGCATCTCAGATGTTTTTCATTACCGGGCCGGCGGACCACACCATCCTAGTGCATTTTCGCTTGCACGCTGCACGATCAAGTTGGGTGAGGTGCGGCTTTTATTGATGAAGAGCCATGACCCGAATTTCCCTGGAGGGTTGGTCAGAACGACGAACTTGACGCGGCTTTCCCCGCTGAAAGCGGCACACGCGATTCTTTTGGAGGGTGCGGATGGGGAATTCGGGGTCGGCAGCTGTTGCGAAGAATGCAGCGAATTCAAGCAATAAGGTCAGGGAAGCACGGCTGAAGCCGCGCGCACGCGTCAGGCTGCTTGATGAGAAGGCCGCTGGTCCGCGGGGGAGAAGACTAAAAGGTGTAAAGCACGTAGCCGGCGAGCAGAGCAAAGACGGTCATAACCAGGATCGCTTCCAGCTTTTGGTAGTCCGCGGCAGCACCGCTAAAGTGATACCGTGCCGGCTTCTTGGGGTCGTACTGAATGGTGATCCGTTCGCCTACACAGTAAGGCGCGATGTGTTGGACTCCCTGGTGACAAAATTCGCCGCGATTCACCTGTCGTCCGTCCCCTGCATGATAGCTAAATCTAATCTGATAGTGGCCCGCGTTGCCCCCCAGGTGGTCGTGATATCGCACCCACTCACAGGATTCCACAGTCGCATCCGCTGTAGGCCAGGAATGGGAAGGTGTAAATTTCCGCAGTAAGTTAGTCATATTCATCTCTTTCGACCGGCAATCTTTCGGCTACAGGGGATAGCCGAAAGATAAATCTGATGCAGTATGTCACGTTCGGGGGATGTTGAAAATAGGGAAAATGTGCCCTGGACAAGTGCGGTACTGGTGCATTTCACTTCTGGTCCAGGCATGGCGGCGGCTTCTGAGGTGATTCTTTCCCCAGAGTGGCTGCACCTGGTTCAAGCTTGAGTGTGCGAGTAGAAGGGAAAATTGCCCGGTGATGGTATGCTGGCAAGTTTCTTATGGTCAACCCAAACCCAGACTCACCCGTAGCCGAGCCAGCTCCTCAGTTCTCCAACATGCTGGCATCGCGGCTGGACCCGCAGTCCCGCAAAAGTGTTGCAAATAAAGGCGGTATGGAGGCGCTACTGCTGGCTTTAGCAAGCCAGGAGGCTGCCATCCGCGAAGGCGGAGGTGCCAAGGCTATTGAGGCGCAGCACGGCAAGAAGCGTCTGACGGCCCGGGAACGGTTGGCCTTGCTGCTTGACCCCGGGGAGGATTTCCTGGAGCTGGGCCTTTTTGCCGCCTTCGGCATGTATGAGGAGTGGGGTGGCGCGGCGGCCGCTGGGGTGGTAACCGGATTGGGGTGGGTGGCAGGGCGGCTGGTGATGGTTATCGCCAATGACGCCACCGTCAAAGCCGGCGCATTCTTTCCCATGACCGCGAAAAAGGTTCTCCGGGCCCAGACCATGGCTATCGAGAACCGGATTCCTACTCTTTATCTGGTTGATTCTTCGGGGGTTTTCTTGCCTTTGCAAGAGGATGTGTTTCCCGACCAGGACGACTTTGGACGGATTTTTCGCAACAACGCGGTCATGAGCGCTGAGGGCATTCCGCAGATCACCGCCATTATGGGCATGTGCGTGGCCGGTGGGGCATATCTTCCGGTCATGACCGATCACGTTTTGATGACCGAGGGCAGCGGGCTTTTTCTGGCCGGCCCGGCACTGGTGCAGGCAGCGATCGGCCAGAAATACTCTGCCGAGGAGCTGGGCGGGGCGACGATGCATGCGGAAATCTCGGGTACGGTCGATTTCAAAGAGCCAAACGACCATATGTGCCTTGCCAGGCTGCGATCGCTAGTCGCCCGGCTGGGCCACGGGAAGGCAGCGCCGTTCGACCGTGCGCCCTATGATCCGCAGCGGGATGCGCCGAAGTTCGCTTCGCAGGAACTCTACGGCCTGCTCGATCCGGATCCCTCCAAGGGTGCGAGCAATAGCTACGACATGCACGAGGTGATTGCCCGGCTGGTCGATCGTTCGGAATTCGACGAATACAAAGCTGATTATGGCAAGACCGTTCTATGCGGATACGGGCGGATCGGCGGCTTCGCGGTGGGGATCGTGGCCAACCAGAAGACCCATCAGACTCATATTAGCCAGACAGGCGAGAAGAGGGTTGAGTTCGGCGGCGTCATCTATGCCGAGAGCGCCGAAAAGGCGGCTCGCTTTATCATGGACTGCAATCAGAACCTGATCCCGCTGATCTTTCTTCACGACGTGAACGGTTTCATGGTGGGGCGCGATGCGGAGTGGAGCGGCATTATCCGCGCCGGAGCGCAAATGGTCTCGGCGGTGTCCAACTCCACTGTGCCCAAGATCACAGTTATTCTTGGCGGATCCTTTGGCGCCGGCCACTACGCGATGTGCGGGAAGGCCTACGACCCGCGCTTTATCTTCGCATGGCCCACGGCCCGCTATGCGGTGATGAGTGGGGCCTCCGCGGCAAGCACGCTGGTGGAGATAAGAATCCGCCAGATGGAGCGTGGGGGCAAGCAGTTGAGTGAAGAGGAAAAAAGCCAGGTCTTCGCTTCCATCAAGGCGGCCTACGATGAGCAGACCGACTGCCGTTATGCCGCCGCCCGGCTTTGGGTGGATGCCATCATCGATCCAGCGAAGACGCGCGATGTGCTGCTGACCACGCTCCAGGCCGCCGCCCTTAATCCCGAGATAAAGAAGTTCAATCCGGGAGTGATTCAAACCTAATATCACCTAATAGCTCGGACACTCGCCCCAGCCACGAGATGTGAGAGCCACGAATCTCACTCGTTCGTCTCCGGGAGCAATCGAGCCCCGGGGGGCTAAGCGTTGCACGAAAGGTGGCAAGGATAGCGCGGAGGAATCCCACATCTCGCGAAAAACAAGCGAGATGTGGGGCACCCATCGTCCCTTGGCTAGGGGAGAGCGATGGGATGAGACTCTTCGCGGCTTCCCGCACGGGAACTGCCTCTCCGTGCTCAACCCGATCCAACAAAGTGCTCAACCTCTTCCTTGCCTGGACGGCCCCGACTGTGATCATCGCTTTCCTAGTGCTGCAACTCGCTTAGGCCTCCTGCTCCAAGGCGCCGTGTATGCTTGCTGGAAAATATGAAAAGGGTCATCACGGCGGCGGTCCTAATCCCCCTGGTCCTGCTGCTCCTGCTGAAGGGGTCGTTTTTTCTGGTGATGGCGGCAACGGCTTTGGTTGCCGAGCTTGCCGTGTGGGAATACATCTCGATCGCCGATGCGCACGGGGCGCGCATTCCGCGCACTCTGGTGCTGATCGCTATTGCCATCCTCTTCACTGCAGCTTTCTACAATCGCTTTCTCATCCTGCCTGCGATCGGCCTATGCAGCCTGGTATTGCTGGCGGTGTGCAGCTTCCGCTCGCCGCTCGAACGCGTGCTGCCCGATACGGCATTTTCAGTGTTCGGTCTGATCTACATTGGGCTAACGCTGGCCACCGTCCCGTCTCGTTTGGATACAGCAGGACGGCCCTTCACTGGTGATCTTTCTCTTCTGCGTCGTTTGGACTGGCGACATTGCCGCCCTCTATGTCGGCCGCAATTTCGGGCGCACCAAACTTGCGCCGCGCATCAGCCCCAACAAAAGCTGGGAGGGAAGCGCCGCATCGCTCGCCGGCAGCCTGCTGATTGCCGCCGCGCTGGTCGCGTTATCGCACGCGCTTGAAAACAGGGGGATCTTCACCCTCCATTTTGCCGCCCCGCTGGCTCGCTGGCTGGGACTGGCTGTGGTCTTGAATCTTTTCGCCCAGGTGGGCGATTTGGTTGAATCCGCAATCAAGCGGGGCGCCGGAGTAAAGGATTCAGGCGCCATGCTTCCCGGTCACGGAGGTATCCTGGACCGCATTGACGCTCTCCTGCTGGCCGCGCCAGTGCTGTGGTACGCTCAATGGATTCAGGAGTATTTCCAGCGGGTCAGCTTGCGTTGAAGCACATCTGCATCCTCGGTTCTACCGGTTCCATCGGGACCAGCACCCTTTCTATCATTGAGCGTTATCCGGAGCGCTTCGCGGTCGCTTCGCTGGCAGCGGGCACCAATGTGGATCTGGCCTTTGCCCAATGCCAGCGCTGGCGCCCGCTGGTAGTTTCGATGGCCACGGAAACCCTGGCCCGCGACTTGGCCGTGCGGCTTAAGGCGGCCGGCCTGGCAGGCATCGAGGTGGTCCATGGCACCGCGGGAACGGTGCATGCGGCCACCTTACCCCGGGTGGATTTCGTGGTCTCGGCGATCGTCGGCCTGGCAGGACTCGAAGCTACCTATGCCGCCGTGGCCGCAGGGAAACCCGTAGGGTTGGCTAACAAAGAGGCCATGGTCGCCGCCGGAGAGATCCTTACCCGCCTGGCGCGCAACGGCAACGTGCCCCTGTTGCCCATCGACTCCGAGCACAACGCCATCCACCAGTGCCTGCGGGGAGGATCCGCGCAGGAAGTCCGCCGCATCTGGCTGACT
Organism: uncultured Acidobacteriaceae bacterium; assembly: GCA_963815175.1. Taxonomy (GTDB): domain Bacteria; phylum Acidobacteriota; class Terriglobia; order Terriglobales; family Acidobacteriaceae; genus PALSA-350. The sequence goes on along the minus strand of CAWFGM010000041.1, from coordinate 112,973 downwards.
GCTTCGGGCGGCCCCTTCCGCCAGCTTCCCCTGGATCAGTTCCAGTACGTCACGGTGGAGCAGGCGCTCCGCCATCCCACCTGGATCATGGGCCGCCGGGTGACCATCGATTCCGCCACCATGCTCAATAAGGGCCTGGAAATCATCGAAGCCTGCCGTCTTTTCGATCTCACCCCCTCCGCCGTCCGGGTCACCGTACATCCCCAATCGACCGTACATTCGCTGGTGGAGTTTGTGGATGGCAGCATCCTGGCGCAAATCTCCGTTACCGATATGCGGCTCCCCATTCTCTACGCCATGAGCTTTCCCGAGCGGGTACCGAGCGAACTCACTTTTGATCTGGCGGCTCTGGGGCAATTGAGCTTCCAGCCTCCTGATTTTGAACGATTTCCCTGTCTTCGCCTGGCCTACCAGGCAGCGGAAGTCCGGGGGGGCCGCGTGCATTGCGCTCAATGCGGCGGACGAGGTGGCTGTGGGGGCATTCCTCGAAGGCACCATTCCCTTTACCGGCATCCCGCGTACAATTGAGCAAGTTCTTGAGGCAACGCCGTCGAGGCATCCTGAAACGATCCAGGAGGTGCTTCAGCTAGACGAGGAAGCGCGGCGGATCGCACACAGCGTGGTGTCAGGATTTTCGCCGGTGTTGCGTTGAATGTTTTCCGATGCGGGCGCTTTGGGCCAGAGAGAAAGCATCCAACGTTGCGGCAAAGTTCACCGATAGCGTGGAAAAATGCTCACCGCAGGCGGTTTATTCCAGTCAATACTCCGGTAGTTCGGTGCTCCGGCAACCCGCGCTGGATCCGGCAGAGAGGTAAATGAGCGGATTACTATGTCCTTTTTCCTGACCAGTACGGTTTCCATGCTTGTTGTGCTCGGCATCATGGTCCTGGTGCACGAGTTCGGCCATTTCGCCGTCGCCAAGTTGTGCGGCGTGCGGGTCGAAGTCTTCTCCGTGGGTTTCGGCAAACGTCTTTTCGGTTTTCGCCACGGAGACACCGATTACCGGCTCAGTCTCCTGCCCCTTGGCGGCTACGTCAGAATGTCGGGAGAATCTCCGGGCGAAGAGTCCACCGGTGACCCGGCGGAGTTCAGCGCCCATCCCCGCTGGCAGCGCATTCTCATTGGCTTGGCCGGTCCGGTATCGAATTTCCTGCTCGCTCTGCTGCTCATGACCGGCTTTTACATGATGCACAACGAGGTGGAGGCTTTTCGCGGCGCAGGCGGCCAATATCGATTTTGTTTCCGATCACACTGCCGCCGCCACTGCCGGACTTAAGGCGGGCGATGTCATCACCCGCTTCGATAATGTCATCAACCCGACGTGGGAGCAGGTGTCGATCCGCGCTGCCCTCAACGTGGGACAAACCATCCCGGTCGATGTCCGACGCGATGGGCAGACCATCAGCACCCAGATGACGATTCCCAACCCCCGCGGATCGGACGACTTCGACTTTGACACCATCGGTTTCGTGCCCCGCATGCAGGATGACCCCGTCCGCGTTCGCCAGATCGAGCCCGGAATGCCGGCAGCGAAGGCCGGTCTGAAGGCCGGCGACCAGATTCTTTCCGTCGATGGGCTGGCCCTCCACTCCGACCGATGCCATGCTCGCCTTTCTGCAGCAGGACAATGGCCGCCCCATCCAACTGACCGCGCTGCGCGACGGCCAAACGTTCCAGGTCGAGTTGCAGCCCGTCATGGCGGATGCCGGCAATGGGCACAAGCTCTACCGCATTGGTTTTGCCCCGAACCTGCCGCCTTTCAAGATTCAGCAGCTACCATTGCCTCAGGCCCTGAACCAGTCGGTTCATTTCAACCTGCGCTATTCCGGTCTGATCCTTGAAGTCCTGCAGCGCATGGTCACGCGCCGTTTTGCGGTGCAGGACCTGAGCGGGCCCATCGGGATCGCCCGGCAAACCGGCCTGGCGGTCGAGGAACCCGGCTGGCAGCCGATTATCGGCCTCATGTCCATCATCAGTCTCAATCTGGGCATCTTCAATCTTTTGCCCATCCCGATTCTGGATGGCGGCGTGATTGTATTGCTGCTCATTGAAGGCGTGATGCGCCGCGATCTGAATCAGGAGTTCAAGGAGCGGATCTACCAGGCGGCTTTCGTCGTGTTGCTGATCTTCGCCGCGTTCGTGATGTTCAACGACATCTCCAAGCTCCAGGTCTTCACCAAGCTCAAGCCGTAGGGTGGGTTACAGACTTGCGCCTGTTACGGGGACCCGCTGTGCGACCCTTCCTACTACGCGGAGTGGGGTCAGAGTAGCGATCTGCGGTTGTTTCTCTTCGCTACACTGACTCTCACCCATGCCAGTTTCCCAAACCAGAATCCGCGTGCGCTATGCCGAAACCGACCAGATGGGAGTCGTCTATTACGCCAACTTCTTCGTTTGGTTCGAGGTCGGCCGGGTCGAGCTGCTGCGCCAACTCGGCTTCCATTACAAACAGATGGAGATCGACGACGATTGCCACATCCCGGTCGTCGAAGCCAACTGCCGCTACAAATCTCCCGCGCGCTATGATGACGAGTTGCTGCTCGAGACCAGCGTTTTCGCTATTGCGCCGTTCGGTCATCAAGTTCGGCTATCGCCTGCTTCGTCCGGAGAACGATGGCGTCCCGCCACCCTGCTGGCCGAAGGCGAAACCACCCACGTTACCGTCAACCGATCTCTGCGCAAGGTGCCATTGCCGCAGAAGTATGTGGCCGTTCTGGAGCAATTCCTCGTTGCCCCCTCCTGACCCTCTCCGCTGGCGCGCATCTGCTCGCTTATTACCCCGGCAGGAGAAATGATCTAACCTGCATTCATGTCCCGCGCCCGAGGCGTTGTGCTTTTTCCTGCCGGGTGCCTGTGCTTTGCCATCCTGCTTGGCCTGCCAGGCGCCATATACGCGCCCGATGCGGGTCAGTATCGTCTGCTCGCGCTGGGCCAGCGGGACGCCGTCCCTGCGCCTTTCTCCGCTCGTATTCTGGGCCCGGCCATGGCCGGCTGGCTGGGCCGCGTCACTGGCCTCGGCGTCGACACCGGCTTCCTGCTCCTGGGCATCGTTTGCCTGGTTGCGCTGATCGCCCTGGTCGCAGGGCTGCTGTGGTCCTGGCGGGCTCCCATTGCGATCTTTGCGGGAGTTTTCCTGATGCCTTTCTGGGTCGATATTTTCCACGATTACTATCTGCCCGACCTGCTGCATGCCACCATCCTCGCGGCTATCCTGCTCTGCCTGCTCTTTGGCTACAACGGACGTGGCCTTGCTCCTGCTCTTTCCCGCCTACCTGGCGCGCGAGTCCACTCTCTTGCTGGCCCTGTGCTTGATTTTTGCCTGCTGGCGACGCATTCCGCTTCGCTCCGCCGGGATCGGGCTTCTGGCCATGGCCGCCGGCGTTTTGGTCAGCCGGCACTACGGCCATTCCGCTCCCGCCAGTGTCCACGGCTTGAGCGGCGGACCTATATCCTGGGCAAACTCTTCTGGAGTTTCTTCAAAAATGTTCTCGGGCTGCCGCTCTGGAGCAATACGTTGCCGGAGTGCAACCCTGCCTGGGTCACGGCGCTGCCGCGTCCTCTCGGCGCAATTCGATCGATCGGAGTGTGCCGGCCTGCCCTCTGGGGTCCAGGCCGCCTGTTGCTCGCCTGGTTTGGCATCTTCGGGATCGGCCCGGCGCTGGCGGTTGCTCTCTGGCGGAGGATGGTCCCTGTGCTCTCCGGTCAGGGGCGGGATCTGAAACTCACTCCCGGCATGGTCATCGTCTTCCGCTTCTGCATCGTCTACGGCGTCATCAGCATCCTGATGACGCCGCTGCTCGGGGCGAGTGCAGACCGCCTGGTTGAGTACGGGTGGCCCTTCTACTTTGTCGTGCTGCCCTGGTTCATCTTCGCGTCGTGCGATCTCCGCGGCATCCGCTCGGCCTGGATACTTCTGCTTCACCTGCTTACCTGCTGGCTGGCCTGGTTCGGCTTCAGGCAGCAAAGCCCCGGCTTCCTGCTCGCCGGCCTTGCCGTGCTGGCCTTGAATGGGGTGGGTTACTTCCTGGTCAGGCGGTCTTGCCAGGGTTTTCCGCGAAGATTTCACTGCGGTAAGTTACTATGTTATCCACAGTGTGGATAACCTGTGGATTCAGCCCGGTAGAGATCCGCCACTGTGATGATTGAGCCGTTCGGCGACAGCTATGGAACAGTAACTGTGCCGTATACAGTAAAACCAATGCTTTGTCTGCTCATTGCCGCCATGAGGCGCGTGTCGTGGCCTCTTCTAAATGCCACCGATATGACGACGAATTGGAAACGGTGACCTTCGCGATAAGTGCTGACCGAACGTACGCAACCGCGTTACAGCAAGGTCAGCGATCAGTCCCGCAGGGACGACTGAAAATTACCCAGGGTTAAATTGATCAATCATCGGCATTTGCGTGGGCTGATCACAGGCTCACCCAGGACTAACGTCCTGGGGCATTTTCAGCCAGAGCTGTCCAAATTAGCGAATAGGTCGGGCTTAGTGTGCAGGCAGTCCGTTGAGGTGAATCTTAAAGAGAATCGGGTTGGCTTTTGATGGTCGCTTGTCAGCGTTTACGTCGCGGTCCGGAGCTCACCCAGGACTCCGTCCTGGCGATATTCTCAGCCGTCCCTACGGGACTGGTTCCGATGCAGCCCTGCACTGGTTGATTTGTCTTCAGCGAGTGCTGTACAAGATCGCCCGATCAAAAAAGCTAATTTGGACAAGTCTGATTTTCGAGCCGTCCCCGCGGGACTGGTCTCGGTGGGGGATGATGCACACCAGGGACTGACGTCCTGGCTTTCTTTCAGACCGTCCCTGGCGGCGACTTGTTCGCTAAGCATCTCTGAACTTGACGGAGACAAGTACTCAGTTTGGAGAGCGTAGTTCTTGCGCGGACACTCGAACTGATTCGGACACCTCTGGCATTGTGGCTCGATGAGGCGGCGAAGCTCAGTATGTGGGGATGTCGCGCGGCTTGATGTGTGTGCGGATGAATGCCACGGTGCTTTCCAGGGATGTGCCCGGGCCGAAGACCTCGGCCACTCCCTGCGCCTTCAGGGCAGCGATGTCCTGCCCTGGGATGGTCCCGCCCAGAACGACCAGAATGTCGGTCGCCCCCCGCTCCTTGAGCAGCGCCAGAACCCGGGGAACAATCACGTTGTGCGCGCCGGAGAGGATGCTCAGGCCGATGCAGTCGACATCCTCCTGCAGGGCGGCATTGACGATCATCTCCGGGGTTTGCCGCAGACCGGTGTAGATCACTTCCATGCCGGCATCGCGCAGGGCCCGGGCGATGACTTTGGCGCCCCGGTCGTGACCATCCAGGCCCGGCTTGGCTACCAGCACGCGGATGGGGATTTTCGCTGGTGCTTCCGTTTCAGGCATCGGCTGGTCACTTGTCGCGGGCGACAACGAAGTCCGGCATCCACAGCAGAGCCCGTTTGTAGTCGGACTCAGGCAGCCCGGCGATGGCCGCGCGGGCCACTTCGGCGTATTGGAAGGCGGCGGTCAGGGCGTATTGCACCGACCCGTGCCGGTTCAGGATGGCCAGCACTTCCTGGTGGCTGGTGCGCTCGAAGCTGAGATCTTCGAGCACCCGGCGGATCGCCTCGTGCTCGTGCGCCGTTCCGTGCTCCAACGCATGGACCACGGCCAGCGTGGCCTTACCCTCCCGCAGATCGCTAGCCACCGGCTTGCCCAGCACCCGCTCGGTGGCCGTCAGGTCGAGCACGTCGTCCACGATCTGGAAGGCGATGCCCAGGTTGCGGCCGTACTCCCCCATCTGCTCCTCGATCTCTTCGCAGGCCCCCGCCAGGACCGCGCCCAGGCGCATCGAGACGTCGAACAGGCAGGCCGTCTTGCGGTAGATCAGATCGTAGTATTCGGCTTCGCCCACCATCCGTCCCAGCTTTTCCATCTGCACGAACTCGCCCTCGACCATCTGCTGGGTCAGGCCGATCAACAGGTCGAGCACCTTGAAGTTGCGCTCCTGCAGGGCGATGTGAAAGGCCTGCATGTAGAGCCAGTCGCCCGCCAGCACGCATTTCGAATTGCCCCAGGTGGTGTTGGCGGAAGGCCGGCCGCGACGGGTGTCAGCCCCGTCGATGATGTCGTCGTGCACCAGGGTGGCCGTATGCACCATCTCCACCACGGCGCCCAGCCGCACCATGCCCTGGCCGTGGTAGCCGAGCGATTTTGCCGCCAGCAACAGCAGGGAAGGGCGAATGCGTTTGCCGCCGCCCTCGCGCAAGTGGTCGGCGATGTCGGTGATGGCCCCCACGTTGGAGACGGCATCGCGCACCAGCTCGGTCTCGATGGCGCTCAAGTCGTCGCGCAGCAGATCGAAGACTTCCTTCGCCGTCGCTATCGCTTGTGTGCTCACTCACTCTCCAGGTGCTGTTTCTTGAACTCAGAAAAGCTCTGCACCGGTATTGCGACACAAAATTGCTTTATACCATTCCAGTCAAATCGTATTGACTAGTTCGACCGGTAATTGGTGAACTGCATGTCGATGCCGAAGTCATGACCCTTGAGCAGTGCAATCGTCTCCTGTAGGGTATCGCGATCCTTGCCCGTTATGCGTACCGTATCGCCCTGAATCGATGCCTGGACCTTTTTCTTCGATTCCTTGATCAGCTTGACGATCTCCTTGGCCTTTTCTCCGGGGATCCCCTGCTGCAGGGTGATCTTCTGGCGCACGCTGGACCCCGAGGCGGGTTCGATCTTGCCATATTCGAGCGCCTTCAAGGACACCCCGCGCTTGACGAACTTTTGCTGCAGAATCTCCGTGACCGCCTTTAGTTTGTACTGGTCCGAGGAGGCCAGCTCAATGGCCTCGTCCCCCTCCAGCAGCTTGATTTCGGAGTGGGAGTCCTTGAGATCGAAGCGCGTCCGCACTTCCTTGATGGCCTGATCCATCGCATTCTTTACTTCCTGAACGTCGACCTTGCTGATTACATCGAACGAGTTGTCTGCCGCCATGGTGCTGTCCTTCCTCGATTATGAGCGCAAAAGCTGTTGCCTACCCCGAACCTACGACTCCGCGTCCGGCGCTACACCAAAAAAACGGAAGAAGTTGTTGGCAGTGCTGGAAGCCACCTGCTCTGCCGTAACGCCGCGCACTTCCGCCAGCTTATCTGCTACCCGGCCCACCCATGCCGGCTCGTTGCGCTTGCCGCGATAAGGGAGCGGCGCAAGAAACGGGGCATCGGTCTCAATCAGCATCCGGTCCAACGGTACCTTGGCTGCCACCTCGCGTATGTTTTCTGCCCGGGGAAAGGTGATGTTGCCCGCAAATGAGATGAGAAATCCGCAATCCAAGGCTCGCCTGGCATGCTCCCACTCGCCGGTAAAACAATGCAGGATGCCGCCCAGGTTAGTCCGCGACCCAGTTGGTCTCGATCATCTCCAGCGTGTCGTCCCATGCGTTGCTGCTGCCATCGGAGGGCCGGCAATGAATGATGATCGGGCGCCGCTTTGCCGCGGCCATCTCCATTTGTTGCGCAAAGGCCTGTTTCTGCTGCGGCCGAGGCGAGTGGTCATAATAATAATCCAGTCCGATCTCGCCCACGGCCAGTACATCCGGGTTGGCCAGCAAATCGTCCAGTTTAGCCAGTGCGGCCTGGTCGGCGAGTTGAGCCTCGTGGGGATGGATTCCGGCCGTGGCCAGAACGCGGGGGATCCCCGGTTTGCCGGCATAGTCGCGGCTCAATTCCAGTGCCTGCTGCATGGTGTCGGGCCCTTCGCCGATGCCAATAGACAGAACCGTACGCACCCCCTGTTGCCATGCCCGCTGCAGCAGCTCCTCCCGATCGGCGTCATACCGCGGGCTGTCCAGATGTGCGTGTGAGTCGACCAGCGCCACTCCTTTAGGCATTATCTGAGCTTTGTTTGGGATCTTCCCTTACCACGAAGGAGGGTGGGCGGATATCACGGCTCCGCCGGCAACTCACCCTTCAGTACTAGCCGGCAAAGGTACAGTACTTATTTGAGCCGCGCGCCTATTTCGACGTCTTCCAGAAAGCCGGCCAGTACGGGCTTGCCTTTCTCTCCCACCGAAGCCGCTACGATCATTCCATTCGACTCCAGGCCGCGCAACTTTCTGGGTTGCAGGTTGGCCACGATCACCACCTTGCGGCCGATGAGCTTCTCCGGCTCATAGGCGCCGGCGATGCCAGCGACAATCTGCCGCACTTCATCGCCCATGTTCACTTCCAGCCGCAAAAGCCGGTCGGCGCCCTTCACCGGCTCCGCCACCTGCACCTGTCCCACGCGCAACTCAACCTTGGCAAAATCGTCGATGGTGATCGTCGCCGGCCTGTCGGCTGGCGGCGCTGGCTGAGCGGTAGTCCCCACAGAAGCCGCCGGCGTCAACGCTGCCGGCGCCTTGGCGGCGACGCTCCCGTCGCCTCCGATGCTGCGATGGCTGTCGCCTGTTTCTCCGCTACAGGAGTGGGCGCCGGAGTGCGGCGGCCTTAACCACCACGGCAGCTTCCGCCGTCGCGGTTGGCTCTGCTTCCGCGCTCTTGCCCACGTTCTTCGTCTCCAATTCGTTCATGCGTTCGACCGTGTCCTTTTCTGCCCGGGGAAAGATAGGGCCCAATTGACCGAGTTTGGTTCCTGGCGCCAATTGCCCCCAGTGCAGATCCTTGAGGTCCGCGTGGGCGATATCGCCCAGGCCGAGCTGCGCCCATATGCGCGTCGCGGCTTCGGGTAGAACGGGATAGGCCAGAGCCGTGATGATGCGCAAGGCTTCGGCGCACGTATAAAGAATGGATGCCAGCAAACCGCGGCTAGCCTCATCCTGCGCCGCACCCAGCTTCCAGGGAGCCTTTTCCGTGATGTAGCCGTCGACCACCGCGACGAAAGCCCATAAAGCTTCGAGCGCGCGGGAAAAATCGAGCGCTTCAAAGTGCTGGGCAAACTCGCGCGCCGCGGTCCCGGCGGCGGCCACGATACGCGGTTCGGCGTCTCCCGCCGGCACGACTCCGTCGAAATACCTGGTGATCATGGCCAGGATCCGGCTGGTCAGGTTGCCGTACCCGTTGGCCAGATCCGCGTTGTAGCGCTGCACCAGGGCGTCAAAGGAAAAGCTGCCGTCCTGCCCGAAGACCACTTCGCGCATCAGGAAGTAGCGCAGCGCATCGGCGCCCAGCGTCTCCACGATGGTTTCCGCGCGCACGATGTTTCCCCGCGACTTCGACATCTTGCTCTGCTCAAAAAGCAGCCAGCCATGGGCCACGACGCTCTTGGGTACCGGCAGGTCCGCGGCCATGAGGAAGGCAGGCCAGTAGACGCAGTGAAAGCGGATGATCTCCTTGCCAACCAGGTGCAGGTCGGCGGGCCAAAAGCGCGCGAAGCGCTCCTGGTCCTGGGGCGCGTCGCTGCCATAGCCGAGCGCGGTGATGTAGTTGGCCAGCGCATCCATCCACACATAAATCACGTGCTTTTCGTCGCCTGGCACCGGGATGCCCCAGTCGAAGCTGGTGCGGCTGATGGACAGGTCTTTCAATCCGCCGCGCACGAACGAGATGACCTCGTTCCGCCGCGCCTCAGGACGGATGAACTGCGGATTCTCTTCGTATAGCTCCAGCAGCTTGCGCTCGAAGGCGGAGAGCTTGAAGAAGTAGTTCTCTTCGCTCACCGTTTCCGTGATGCGCCCGCAATCCGGGCAGGGCGAGCCGGGCGGCGCATCGACATACAGCTCGTCGGAGACGCAGTACTGGCCGGTATAGCTGCCCTTGTAGATAAAGCCGCGCTGCTGCAATACCCGGAAGAGCTTTTGCACGCCCTTGCGGTGGCGCTCCTCCGTGGTCCGAATGTAGTCGTCGTAGCTCAGCCCCATGCGATCCCATAGGGTGCGGAACTGGCTGGAGACTGCGGTAGCAAACTCCTGTGGCGTCTGTCCTGCCTGCCGGGCTGAGCGTTCGATCTTCTGCCCATGCTCGTCTGTGCCGGTCAGAAGCCATGTGTCAAAGCCCTGGGCTCGCTTGCGCCGGGCAATGGCGTCGGCAACGACCGTGGTGTATGCGTGGCCGATGTGGGGCCGGGCATTCACGTAATAGATCGGAGTGGTGATGTAGAACTTGGGGGTATCGGACATGGGCAAGGCGGTGAAGCGAGTGCATCGCAGACGCTGCACTCACATCAATCTTAACAGGCCATGCCGGGCGGCAGCCCCCCGGATTGCCGGTGGAGTTTGGTGGCGTTGGTGAAGTTCACGCGGTCCCGGCTGGCCGAGGACCGCACACGCGGTCGTGTCCAGCGCAGCGTACAGGAAATCCGCGGCCTTCTGCTAGAATCGGCAAGAAAATCAGGGGTTTTGCGTGTATCGCAAACAGCAAAGACTTCTTCGCGAGCGCCTCCGCTCGGTTCTTCAGGCCAAATACCAGATCGAACTTCCGCAGATCGCCATCGAGCAGCCGCCCGATCTGGAGATGGGCGAGTACGCGCTGCCTGTCGCCTTCGAGTTGGCCCGCCGGCTCAAACGATCGCCCCGCGCGATCGCCGGCGAACTGGTCGCGGAGCTGATGCCGCTGGAGGGTTTCGCATCGTTTGCCGTTGCCGGCGCCGGCTATATCAACGGCAAGCTTGACCGCCAGGCGGCTGCGCAACAGATCGCGCGCGACGATACCCCCGAAGAACAAAGCCATCTTCATTCGCTGGTCGAGCACACCAGCATCAACCCAAATAAGGCTGCGCACATCGGTCATTTGCGCAACGCCATTCTGGGCGACACCTTTGTGCGCCTGCTGCGGGCCGCCGGACAGCGGGTGGACGTGCAGAACTACATCGACAACACCGGCGTCCAGGTCGCTGATGTGGTGGTCGGGCTCACTCATTTTGAGCACCGCGATCTTGCCGGGGTCAAGCAGTTGCTGGCCGATCTCAAAGCCCAGGGGCAGCGCATTGACGATTACTGCTGGGACCTTTATGCGCGGGTTTCTCAGTGGTATGAGGCGCCGGACCCGGAGAAGCAGGAACGGAAGAATATCCGTCTGGAAACCCTGCACGCCATTGAGGCTGGGGGCAACGAGACGGCAGAAATTGCCGATCTGCTTTCGACCGCCGTGCTGCGGCGCCATCTTGAGACCATGCTGCGCTTGGGGATCGAATATGATTTCTTGCCCCGCGAAAGTGAAATCCTCCATCTCAAGTTCTGGGACCTCGCCTTTGCCCAGTTGAAAGCCAAGGGCGTGGTCTACCTGGAGACGGAGGGCAAGAACCAGGGCTGCTGGGTCATGCGACGCGCCTCGACTGGCGCCGCGGGCGCAGAAGACAGCGGGGCGGTGGACGAGGATGCCAAGGTGATCGTCCGCTCCAACGGAACCGTTACCTACGTGGGCAAGGACATCGCCTATCACCTATGGAAGTTTGGCCTGCTGGGCCGTGATTTCGGCTACGCGCCCTTCTTTGCCTACAACGATCACATGTGCTGGATCTCGACCGAGAAGGGCGAGGCGCACCATCCCGACTTTGGAGGCGCGCAGGCAATTTACAACGTCATCGACAGCCGCCAGGCCGACCCCCAGGCAAACGTGATTGAAGCACTGCGCGGTCTGGGATACACCGAAGCCGCGGAGCACTACATCCACTTTTCTTATGAAATGGTCGCGTTGACGCCGCGCTGCGCCTTGGAGCTTGGCTATCAGATTTCCCAGGAAGACCAGGGCCGTTCTTTCATCGAAGTCTCCGGGCGCAAGGGTTTTGGGGTGAAAGCCGATGCGCTGCTGGACAGGCTCACGGCGGCGGCGAAAGAGGAAGTCGACAGCCGCCATCCGCAGCGCAGCCAGGAGGAGAGGCAGGGAATCGCGCACCAGATCGCTGTCGGCGCCTTGCGCTACTTCATGCTCAAGTTCACCCGCAACAGCGTCATCGCCTTCGATTTCAAGGAGGCGCTCAGTTTCGAAGGAGAGACTGGTCCTTACGTGCAATACGCCGTGGTGCGCGCCCGCAATATTTTTCGCAAGGCCGGAACCACGCCGGAGGCGGCGCTGGCAGAAGTCAATGCCGCGGACTACTTCGAGGGTGAAGGAGCAGCCGGTCTTTGGGAATTGTGGATCATGGCTTCCCGGCTCAGCTTATTGCTGGAGCAATGCATTGCCGCCGCCGAACCCGCATACCTGGCCAAGCATGCTTTCCAGCTGGCGCAGCTCTTCAACAATTTCTATCACCGTCACCACATCCTCACGGAAGAAGATCCTGCGCGCCGGCAATTTTTGCTTGCCACCGCCGCGGTTGCCGAACGCGCTTTGGTCCGCTCCCTTGAGTGGTTAGGAGTTGCAGTCCCGGATGCCATGTAGTCTCGTTATTTACCAAATCACTTTCAGGCCCTTGTACCTCTTGAAGAGGCGATCCGATCCGATGAGCGGAATCTCCTCAGCCAGGGCGGTCGCGATCAGCATGCGGTCGAAGGGATCGCGATGATGGGGCGGCAAGCCGAATAGCCGGTAGGCGTGCTCGGGGGTAAAGGGAAGGATGGTCAGACGCAGATCGCGGACCGCCTCACGCACCTCGGCCTCTCCCATTTGCAACTTTCCGCTGCCGCTCTTTATGGCAATTTCCATAAGTGAGATCACACTGACGACACCGTCTGTGTCGTCAGCGGCGAGGAGCGCGCGAACCTTCCGGGGCATGGCATCTATTTGGCCGCTATAAGCGTGAATGAGAACCTGAGTGTCCAGAAGAACTCGCAACTCAATAGCGCCCCTCAAGGAATGCATCTACTTCCCCATCGGTCATGGGATCGAAGCAATGAGGATCGAGGATTTTTACCTTGCCTTTTCCGGTGCCAAATTTGCGTTTTGGTTGTTCAGGCGGGGGCACCAGCTCAGCCACCGGCGTGTTGTAGCGCGAAATGACGATACGCTCTCCCCGCGCCACCCGTGCCAGCAGCTCCGGAAGGTGCGCCTTGGCGTATGCAATCTTCACCGTAGCCATAAAAGTAGTCTAACAAATGTAGACCATCATTTGTGATTGGAAAGCTGTACCTCAGAGGCTAAAGAGCCTCTTAGCTCCACATACTAGTCCCGCGAGGAAACTGACTCGACGCGGCCTTCTGCCAGAGAATTGGCCGCAGCATTAACCGATCGTCACCCGCGCCCAGTGGAGGGAGCCTGCGGTTTTTCCGCGCTCTTTAGCCCTTATCGGCCCGTCACTGAATCGGGCTGCCGTTGACCGTCAGCTGGCCCAATGCCTGCACGTCCTGCTGTTTCACCGCGTCAGGAAGAGGAGCGTAGTTCAAGCCGCTCGCGGCCTGCTGCCCATCCGTCACCACATACACGATGAACTGCTTCAGTGCCGTGCGCTTCTGTGGGTCCTTCCCGTCTTTCGGAATGATCAGGAAGGTCAGAGTGGAAATAGGATATGCGTCTGGCGCGGACGCCGGCGGGTTGGCGATCGAAGTCCGAGGGTCCTTCGCCAGCTGATCCTTGAACGCATCGATGGCCGCCGTTGTCCCCGCAGTGCTGGGCAGAACGTACTTTCCAGCCTGATTCTTGATCGCCGCCACCGGCAGCTTGTTCTGGGTCGCATAGGTCAATTCGACGTAGCTGATCGCGCCAGGCGATTGCTTTACCTGTCCGGTAACTCCCTCACTGCCTTTGGCGCCGAGTCCCGTTGGCCACTTAACCGCGGTGCCTTTGCTGACCTGTTGCGCCCAGTCCTGGCTGACTGCGGAAAGATAAGTAGTGAAGGCAGCAGTGGTGCCGCTGCTCTCGGCGCGGTGAACCACGGTGATCTTCGCGTTGGGCAGGTTCTCGCCTGGATTGTCCTTCTTGACCAGCGGATCCTGCCAACTGGTGATTTTGCCTAAGAAGATTCCCGCAAGCACATCGGAGGAAAGCTGCAGAGGCTTATCGAGACCATCCAGGTTGTAGGTGACGCATACTGGCCCGGCCGATTCCGGAATTTGGATCACCGGGGCCATCTGCGCCATATCTTGCGTCCGACAGGGGCGCATCCGACGCGCCAAAATCAATGGTTCCCGACCTCACTTGCTGAATCCCCCCGCCGCTCCCAATCGACTGGTAGTTGATGCGTACATTCGAATGAGATTGTTGGAAGTCTTGAATCCAGCGCCCCATCACCGGATAGACGAAGGTGCTGCCGGCTCCGTTGAGCGCGACCGTGTTGGACGAGGAATTGCAGGAAGTCAGCAAAGTGAGACCTGACAAAATCGCGGTAGCGGAAACGACAAGGTTCTTCCGGTAGGGCATTGGAGTCCTCCACAGCATGGGTTGTCGAATAGCATGCCACGAGATGCCTGCTGTGCCTCAATGTTCATCTACATTTAACGCTCGCCCGCTGTGGGCAACGAGCATTAGGGAACGAGCCTCTCACTGAAGGTAAGACGAGAGCAATCGAGGGGTTTCAAATATGAGTGCAAAATTGCAAGGAAAGAAAATCGCGATCATAGCTACAGATGGCTTTGAACAGGTGGAGTTGACGGAGCCCAAGAAGGCTCTGGAAGCAGCGGGAGCTACCGTGCACGTGATTTCTCCCAAGCCAGACCAAATCAAGGGATGGAAGTTCACCGACTGGGGCGAGAACACCAAGGTGGACAAGACCCTGGACGAGGCGAAGCCCGCGGATTATGACGGGCTTGTATTGCCGGGCGGTCAAATCAACCCCGACAAGCTTCGTATCGAGCCCAAGGCAGTCGCCTTTGTTACCGACTTCTTCAACTCAGGCAAGCCTGTCGGCGCCATTTGCCACGGCCCATGGATGCTGGTCGAGGCTGGAGTTGTGAAGAAAAAGACTCTTACTTCCTGGCCGTCCATCCGTACCGACATTCGCAACGCCGGCGGTCACTGGGTCGATGAAGAGGTGGTCACGGATGGAAACCTGACCACCAGCCGCAAACCGGACGATCTCCCGGCGTTCAACGAGCGGCTCATTCGGGAATTCAGTCACGGAAAGCCATCCCAGAAACCATACTCAGGAGAAACAACCAGCAAGAGCAGCGTCCTAGATGTTTCGGCGAGATCGGACACCTTTCCGGTGTCCGATCTCACTTGCTGTAGCTGCGCACCCACTCGGTGATCGTGCGCACCGCGAACCCGGATGGGCCCTTAGCCATCCATGGTTTCTGTTCCTCTGACCAGGCCAGACCCGCGATGTCCAGGTGTATCCACGGCGTGTCTTCAGCAAATTCCTTCAAGAACATTGCGGCGGTAATGGCTCCGCCCCAGCGGCTTCCGCCGGTGTTCATGATGTCCGCGATGTTGGATTTAATGAACTCCTTGTAGTCGTCCTCGACCGGCAGACGCCAGAACCGCTCACCCGAGATCTGGAACGCTTCGGTGAAATGCCGGTAGGTCTCGTCATCGTTCGAGAAACTGCCCGCATTGACCATACCCAGCGCGACCACGCAGGCGCCGGTGAGGGTCGCGGCATCGATCAAGTGGGTTGCGCCAAGTTTCTTGGCATAAGCCAGCCCGTCTGCCAGTACCAGCCGCCCTTCCGCGTCAGTGTTGATGATCTCAATGCTCTTGCCGGACATCGCGATCTGGATGTCTCCCGGCTTCATCGCTGTTCCCGAAGGCATGTTCTCCGCCGCGCAAACGATGCCGATTACCTTGACCTCTGGCTTCAATTGCGCAATGGCCTGCATGGCGCCGATCATGGCCGCCCCGCCCGCCATGTCGTACTTCATCTTCTCCATGCCATCCGCGGACTTGATGGAGATGCCGCCGGTATCGAATGTAATCCCCTTACCCACCAAGCCAAGCACCGGCGTCGCCGGCGCGCCCTTGGGTTCGTAGGTCATCACGATCAGGGCGGGAGGCTCCTCCGACCCCTTCGTTACCCCCCAGAAGGCGCCCATTTTTAGTTCTTTGAGCTTGTCAGCACCATGCACTTCACAGCTCAGTCCATATTGGGCGCACATTTCCGCGGCCTTCTGGCCCAGCACCGTCGGCGTCATTACGTTGCCCGGCTCGTTGACCAGGGAGCGGGTAAAGTTCTGTGCCTCACCCAGGATCACTCCTTCACGCAGCCCGGCCTCGATGGGAGCCTCTTTTGCCCCGCTGCCGGCAACGATGGTGAGCTGCTCGACACTCTGGTCCTTCCGGTCTGAGCGATAGGTATCGGGATCGAAATCGCCAATGTAGGCGCCTTCTACCAGGGCGCGCGCAGCGGCCGCGGGATCGAGCCCCTCAGGGATGGCGAGGGAAAGCTCGCGCAGCTTGCGCGGCTTGGCGAAGCGGACGGCTACACCCGCCGCCTTGCGGACCTCCGCGGTGGTGAGCTTGCCCAGGCCGATGAGCAGGATGCGCTCCGCTTTGCAGTTAGCTGGGGCGTGCAGCAGGACAGTGTCGCAGCTCCCGGCAGCGAATTCGCCGCTGCTTAGAACGCTCGCCGTCGCCTTGGCCACCCCGCTGTTTGTTGTCAGCAGCTTGATTGCTGGTTTGCGCGGCTGCTTCTTCTCCGCGGTATCCAGGGCAAAGATCACCAGCAGCGGGCTGGGGACGCGGTCGAGCTTAGCGGATAGGAGTTTCGTCTTCATGGGTGATTACGCCTAAGTTTATTAAATTGTGATGGTTAGATGCTATTTCTGGGCGCGCACGATGGCCGCTCGAGCCTCACGTTCGTCCTCGCGCCGCCGTTCCGTCTCCCGCTTGTCCCAGTCCTGCTTGCCTTTGGCCACCGCCAGTTCGCACTTTACGCGGCCGTGGCGGAAATAAAGGCGCGTAGGTATGAGCGTTAAACCTTTCAGTTGCGTCTTCCCCATGAGCTTTTGCAGTTCCTGGCGGTGCAGTAACAGTTTGCGGGTACGCAGCGAATCGTGATTGAAAGAGCTTCCATGGGAATAGGGTCCAATATGCGCATTCAGCAGATAGGCTTCGCCGTCTTTGATGATGCCGTAAGCGTCCTTGAGATTGGCTTTGCCCTCGCGAATGGACTTCACTTCCGTGCCTCGGAGTGCGATGCCGGCTTCGAACTTATCGAGGAGGAAGTAGTTATGGCTGGCCGCGCGGTTCACAGCAGCGTCTCGCTCGCCCGCCGCGACAGGCTCCCGGGATTTCCGGTTGGGCTTGGTGGTGTCGGTGGGTTTCATGCGGCTTTCCTTGACGAAAGCCGCACACGTTGATATTTATGGCCCCGCGAAGCAGGAAATCCCGGCTCACGAGGCTTCGATTTTTGGGGGGATGGTGTAGCGCTTTGACTCAGTTGCCGGAGCATACATTTGGTTACGAATCTTCATGCTAGCACGTGAGTTGAGAGCGAAAGGGAGGCTCTCCCGGATGGTATACTCAGGCGATATTAGCCGAGAGAAAAGCCCTGAGCCGGGACGAGTTTGCGCTAATTCAGGACCGGCTAAGTCAAAGAAGAAAGCGCTTGCTGTGACTCTCTGGACACGTCGATTTCTCCCCAGCGGTTTCGTGATTGGTGTAGGCCGAACCCGGATTTCCTGTGGAACTCTAGCGGGCCACAGAACTGCATGCGGCTTTCCTCGAAGAAAGCCGCACCTGATTGCTCTAGGCTGGTGCAGCGATGCAGGAAATCCGGGGAGCGAAAAATCCGTACGTGGTTTTCTGTCAGGGAAAACCACCTCTTGTGGATCTTTAGCGGGCCGTCGTCCTTGCGAAAGTGCTTTAGTGAACATGCGGTATGGCTTGTCTGGAGTGCGATGAATCGCCGTCAATTTAAATGGGCCCTTTCCACTGTGCTTTCCTTGCTCTTGTGCCTGAGCGCTAGCTCCTTTGCACGTTCGACTCCGAAAGCCAAGACGCTCTTTCAGAACGGCCAGACAGCTGAGGCCAAAGACGATCCCATCACCGCCTACGAGGACTATGCCCAGGCCTGGAAGATGGAGCCGAAGAATCTCCGCTATAAAACGGCCTATGAGCGATTGCGCTTCCTGGCGGCCTCCGCCCACGTTTCCAAAGGAGAAAAGCTTCTCGCCCAGAACGACACCACCGGTGCGGTGACCGAATTCTTACGCGCCCTGGAGATTGATCCCAGCAACGCGCTGGCGCACCAGGATATTCAGAAGGCGCGGGACAAGCTCTCGTCCGTCAAGCCCAATCAGGAAACCTCCATCCCCGAAAACGAGGCTGAGGAGCTTAGCGAGGTGGGCAGCCCAGTCCAGCTAAAACCCATCTCCAATGAACCGCTCACCCTGCATATGACGGAAGATAGCAAGGTCGTCTACCAGACCGTGGGCAAAGCGGCGGGGATCAATGTGCTGTTCGATCCCGAGTACACCTCCAAGCGCATCCAGGTGGACATTGCCAACGTGTCGCTGTTAGACGCCTTGCGCATCGTCGGCGTATCTTCTGGCACGTTCTGGCACCCGGTCACCTCCAATACCATCTTTGTCGCCATGAACACCCGTGCCAAGCGCCAGGAACTGGAGCAAGAGGCGGTGCAGACGTTCTATCTGGCGAACACGGCCCAGCAGAACGATCTGAACGATATTCAGACTGCGCTGCGCAACCTGCTGGTGAATGCCAAGCTCTACGGTGTACCCAGCCAGAGCGCCATCGTTATGCGGGCCACACCGGATGAACTGCTCCTGGCGCAAAAACTCATCAATGATCTGGATAAGTCGCGTCCCGAGGTAGTTGTCGACGTCGCGCTGCTGGAAGTGAATCGGGACAAAACGCGAACCCTTGGTGTGCAGCTCCCGGGCAGCTTCGGTCTGCAGTTGCAACCGCCCAACGCCACCAGCACCACGTCCTCCGGGACAACCACCGGCACTACGACCGGGACGACCACCAGTAGCACGACCAACCTGACCTTGAACAATCTTGCCCATCTCAACGCCACCAATTTTGCGGTGACGGTGGGCGCGGCGACAGCCAACTTTTTGCTCTCTGACTCGGACACCAAGGTTTTGCAAAATCCCAGTATCCGCGCGACCGACGGGCAGAAGGCCGACCTGAAGATTGGTGAACGCATCCCCGTGGCTACCGGTTCCTATCAGACCGGCGCGGCGACGGCTGTTGTCAGCTCACTGGTGAACACGCAGTTCACCTACCTGGATGTCGGCGTGGAGATCGAGATTACGCCCATCGTTCACTACGACCGCGACGTAACGCTCAAGATCAAACTCGTTTCCTCGCAGGAGCAAGGCTCGACGAACATCGGTGGCATTACCGAGCCGATTATCAGCCAACGCACCGCCGATCAGGTAGTGCGTCTGAAAGAAGGCGAAGTCAACATATTGGGCGGATTCCTGCAGAAGCAGGATTTGACTAGCATTGGCGGAACGCCGGGCCTGGGTGAGTTGCCGATTTTGAAGTGGATTTTCAGCTCCACCCAGCACGAGGTCCAGGACGACGAAATCATTTTCATGCTGACCCCGCATGTGGTTCGTGCCACCGAAATCAGCCCTCTGAATCTGCAGGAGATTGATACGGGCACGGGCACTAACGTGGAGTTGCGGCGCATTTCAGCGCCCGGAAATCGAGCAAATGGACAGGCGGGTGAGACGGACGGACTGCCGCCGGGGCTGCAGCCGCATCCCGCGTTGCCACCCTCGCCGGCGGCGAATGGCACGCCGGGACCAGCAAGACCAGGACCTGCCACTCCAGGGGCTGCAACGGCAGGACCCGCACCAGGTTCTGTGACCCTGCAACTCGTTCCGCCACCCGCTACCCCAAAGGTTGGCAGCACGTTCAAGGTCGCAGTCAACCTAAGTGGTGGGCAGGATATCTTCTCGGTACCGATGCAGTTGCATTACGACAACAGCAAGGTAGCATTGATCAACGTCGATACCGGCGACTATTTGGGTCACGATGGCCAGGCCATTGCGTTGGTTCATCGCGACGATGGGGTCGGCAATGTCGTCATTTCGGCGTCGCGTCCACCCGGCGTCGCCGGGGTAAGCGGATCGGGAACAGTCTGTGTTCTAACCTTTCAAGCCAACGCCGCGGGAGACGCGGCCATGCAGATCATCCGCGCTTCGGCGAAGAACAGCGCACAGCAAGCGGTCAATATCGCCGGTTCGCAGACCGCAATACACGTGCAATAGGGTCCCTCTATGCAGTGCAACTTACGTCAGCGCAACGCCATAAATCCCCAAGCGGGTCTGAGCCTGGTGGAGTTGATCGTAACGGTTGCGATCCTTGCGATCATTGCGTCCGCCGCCGTTCCGCTCGCCCGTTTTCAGGTGAAGCGGGAGAAGGAAAGAGAATTGCGCTACGACCTATGGCAGATGCGCGACGCCATCGACCACTACAAAGATGCGGCCGACCGTCACGCGTTCATGCCCAAGACCGACAGCGGGGGCTATCCGCCTGATCTCGATAGGCTGGTCACGGGCGAGGACGCCCAAGGCAAGAAGCTCAGATTTTTGCGTCGTATCCCGGTCGATCCGATGACCGGCAAGGCCGAATGGACGATGCGCTCCATGCAGGACGACCCCAATAGCGACTCCTGGGGAGGGCAGAATCTCTTTGATGTCGCCTCCAAGTCGCAAGGCATTGCGCTCGATGGAACGAAATACTCCGATTGGTAGGCTTGTGAGCATATCCTGCATTCGTTCTCGTAGATGTGCGTTCTCTGGCCGGCCGCGGCACGAGGGCGGCTTCACCCTGGTCGAGTTGATGGTGGTGATGCTAATCATCGCGATTCTGGCGTCCATCGCCATCCCCGCGTATGTCGCATCGATTCGCGCCGCCCGGGAAGCGGTCCTCAGGGAGGACCTGCACGTCATGCGCGATGCCATCGATTCTTACACCAACGACAAGGATAAGGCGCCGCAGGCGCTCGATGACTTGGTCAGTGCTGGTTATCTCAAGTCGATTCCCGTCGACCCTGTCACCCACAGCAACAGCACCTGGGTACCGACCATGGACGACACACTCCAGAACGTCGATCAGAC
Source organism: uncultured Acidobacteriaceae bacterium (assembly GCA_963815175.1). GTDB lineage: Bacteria > Acidobacteriota > Terriglobia > Terriglobales > Acidobacteriaceae > PALSA-350. Next base: position 92,151 of record CAWFGM010000041.1, on the reverse strand, counting down.
CGACCCCGGCATGACCGATGTGCACAGTGGGTCGGATCAGGCAGGGAGCGACGGACAGCCCTACAACACCTGGTAGAGGAAACCTGTCTGCACTGTCCTTCTTGGCGGGGGAAGACTTTCAGGCGGGAGCGTTCTCTTCGGCAGTGGCCAGAATCTGTGCCCACAATTCCTTTAAACCATCCCCCGTTTTTGCCGAACACAGCAGAATCTCGCTTAGTCCAAGCCCTTGCTTCAGCTGCTTCAGAGCCTTCGTCTTCTCGTTGCCGGAAAGACGGTCCGCTTTCGTTCCCACGGTAAGAAAGCTGCGTCCCATTCCCTTGAGCGACGCGATCAGCTGCTGGTCACTGGCCTGCACCGGGATGTTGCTGTCGACCAGGCAGATACAGAGCACCAGGTTGGGCCGCTCTTCGAGATAGGGATTGATGAATTTGGGCCACTCCGCAGAGATGGAGCGGGAGATTTTCGCGTAGCCGTAGCCCGGGAGATCGGCGAAGAGCAGGCGCGGCAACCGGGCAGTCGCGGAATCAGAGAGAGCGAAAAAGTTGATGGATCGTGTACGCCCCGGTGAGGACGAAACCTTAGCGGCTTTTTCTCCCAACAAGCCATTGATCAGGCTTGATTTGCCAACGTTGGACCGGCCCAGGAAAGCGAACTCCGGAGCAGTGGCGGAAGGGAACTGCTCCGGGGCCATCGCGGACAACAGGAACTTGGTAACCAGGTGCATCCCGGCTTACTGGGCGCGCGGCTGCCCGATGGGCGCTGGAGGCGGAACCGCAGCCAGTGCCTCGGGAGTCTCCTCGCGCAACTCCGGTAGCGGACCCTCGAGCGCAATCCTCAGGACCTCATCCATCTGATCCACGAAGTGCAGCTTCATCACGCTGCGCAGGTTCTCTGGAAGATCCGCCAAGTCCTTTTCGTTGGCTCGGGGTAGAACGGCTTCAAAGATGCCCGCCCGGTGGGCCGCCAGCAGCTTCTCTTTCAATCCGCCAATGGGTAGAACCTTGCCCCGCAGAGTAATCTCCCCGGTCATGGCGATATCCCGCCGCACCCGTATCTTGGCCAGCGCACTGGCCAGCGCGGTAGCGATAGTAATGCCGGCCGACGGGCCATCTTTGGGAATCGCGCCTTCGGGCACATGCACGTGAATGTCGATATTGCGGTAGAAATCCTTAGGCAGCCCGAGGTGCTGCGCCCGGCTGCGAATGTAGGAAAGCGCTGCCTGGGCCGACTCCTGCATCACATCGCCCAATTGGCCGGTCAGGGTCAACTTGCCTTTGCCATCCAGCACCTGCACTTCGGTCGAGAGGATACTGCCACCCACCTCAGTCCAGGCGAGCCCAGTCACCAGGCCCACTTCGCTTGTTTCATGAACCTGCGAGTCGCGGAATTTGGCCACTCCCAGGAATTCGTTCACGTTGGTGTCGGTGATTTCTTCCTTGTGCTTGGCGCCGTTGCGGACCACGCGCCGCGCTACTTTGCGGCACACGTTACCAATTTCGCGCTCCAGGTTGCGGACGCCCGCTTCGCGCGTGTAACCGCGAATGATATCCACCAGCGCCCCGTCGCTGAAGATCGCGTTCTTGTCGCTCAGGCCGGTGGCCTCGCGCTGCTTCTTGACCAGGTACTGCTTGGCGATCTCGAGTTTTTCCGCCTCGGTATAACCGTGCAGGCGCAGGATCTCCATGCGGTCTTGCAGCGGAGCGGGGATGGTGTGCAGCACGTTCGCGGTGGCCACGAAGAGCACCTGCGACAGGTCATACTCCACATCGAGGTAGTGGTCCTGAAAACTTGTATTCTGCTCCGGGTCGAGCACCTCGAGCAGCGCCGAGGCGGGGTCTCCGCGCAAGTCGGAGGCCATCTTATCCACTTCATCCAGCATGAAGACCGGGTTCTTGGTTCCCGCCTTCTTCATGGACTGGATGATCTGTCCGGGCAGGGCTCCGATGTAGGTCCGGCGATGCCCACGGATCTCAGCTTCGTCGCGCACGCCGCCCAGCGACATACGCACGAACTTGCGGCCCGTGGCCTTGGCGATCGACATGCCCAGGGAGGTCTTGCCGACGCCTGGAGGCCCGACGAAGCAGAGGATCGAGCCCTTGGGATTCTTTACCAGTTGGCGGACGGCTAGGAACTCAAGAATGCGCTCCTTGATTTTTTCCAGACCGTAGTGGTCCGCATTGAGTACTTTCTCGGCGTGATCAATGCTGCGGGTTTCCTTGCTTCGCTTCTTCCACGGCACCGCCAGCAGCCAGTCGAGGTAGTTCCTGGAGACGGTCGATTCCGCCGACATGGGCGGCATGGCCTCCAGCTTTTTCAGCTCCTGTACGGCCTTATCGAAGACGTCCTTGGGCATGCCTGCGCTCTCGATTTTCTTGCGCAGCTCATCAAACTCGCTTTTCTCGCCGCGGCCCAGTTCCTTCTGGATCGCCTTGATCTTTTCATTGAGGTAGTACTCTTTTTGCGCGCGCTCCATCTGCCGCTTCACCCGGCTTTGCACGCTGCGATCCATGTTCAGTTTCTCGATTTCGATGTCGAGTACGTCTGCTACCCGGGACAACCGCTCGCTAGGGTCGAAGATATCGAGCAGTTCCTGCTTCTCTTCAATCGAAAGCTGCAGGTTGGCGGCGATGGTGTCGGAAAGCTTCGCCGGCTCGTCCATGCGAACCGCGGCGATCATGGTTTCGTAATTCAGGGATTGCTGCAGCTTGACGTACTGCTCAAAAAGGGAAGTGACCCGCTGCATCACCTGCTCGATTTGCGGATTAACTTCGAGCTGCCGGTTAGCCACGCGCACGGTGGCCACGAAGAAGCCATCCGAGTCATTCATCTCGACGGCTTTGGCTCGCTCCAGGCCTTCTACCAGCACCTTGATGTTGCCGTCCGGCATCTTCACGCTCTGGACGATGTTGCCTATGGTTCCCACCGAATAGATGTCTTCCGGCCGCGGTTCATCGATACCCGCGTCATGCTGGGTGGCGAGAAATATCTTCCGATCTCCGGTCAGCGCTTCTTCCAGTGCTCTTACGCTCGACTCCCGCCCCACAACAAAGGGCGTCATCATGTAAGGGAAGATCACCATATCCCGAATGGGCATCATGGGGAGCTTGCGAAGATCGCCTTTGTCACGGGGTTCTTTTGCTTGTGTCACGCGATTTCCTTTCACTTATCTCCCTTATACAGAGGAAAAGGGAGTTGCGCCAATGACCCGGACGTGAGGGCTTCAACCAATCAATAGACTCTATAGACGAAGAAAGTGAGTCCGAAGTTCACACCGGACAGCAAGAATGAGCCGGCGATCTCTCCGTTACGGCCATAAGGTGACCCAGAACCGCGCCCTTTCCGTCGAAAACGACGTGCTATTCGCCTGTCCGGCCCGTCCCGGCAAAGGGCTGGAGGACGCGTGTCCTGGGATATTCTCAGCCGTCCCTGGCGCGACTGTCGGCTCGCAGGCCGACAACCAGGACTGACGTCCTGGGCTGCTTTCAGCCAGACTTGTCCAAATTAGCCTTTTTTGATCGGCTGATCAGTGCCGCACCTGCTGAAAATAAATCAACGATCAGGGTGTAGCGGAACCAGTCCCGTAGAGCCTGCCCGGAGCTTGTCGAAGGGGACGGCTGAGAGTAGCCCAGGACGTAGTCCTGGGTGGACCTGGACAGCGCGGGGAAGTGAGAGGCAATCTCCCAATGCCAACCCGATTTTCATTGAGACCGTGCGGCTCCACGCAATCAAGGCATTACCCGCACAATGAGCCCGATTCCCGCGCAAGGGCTGGTTAGACTTGTGCGTTTATGTCCCGAAACAGAACTCTACCCAGCCTTTTCCAGCAGCGTCACCGAAAGATCCCGCTTCTGTACCATCTCGGCTGTGATGTCCAGCTCCTTGATTTTCTTGTTGCTGGGGAGGTGGTACATCAAATCGAGCATCAGCTCTTCCAGGATCATGCGTAATCCGCGTGCCCCGACCTTGCGGTTGAGGGCTTCGCGAGCCACGGCCCGGGAGGCATCCTCGGCGAATAACAGCTTTACGCCCTCGTACTCAAAGAGCCGTTGATATTGCTTGAGGATGGCGTTGCGGGGCTTGGTGAGAATCTCGACCAGGGCCTCTTCATCCAATTCGTCGAGAATCCCAATCACCGGCAGGCGTCCCACGAACTCAGGGATAAGGCCGAACTTGATCAGATCCTGAGGTTGCGCCTGGCGGAGGAGTTCGGTGTCGCGCTGCGCGGGCAATATGCCTACTTCCTGCGCATCCTTATCCGATAGGGCCTTGAAGCCCAGGGCCTTCTTGCCCACACGGCGCCCGATCAGGCGTTCCAGCCCGACGAAAGCGCCCCCGCAAATAAACAGTATGTTGGTGGTGTCGACCGGGGTGAATTCCTGGTGGGGATGCTTGCGGCCGCCCTGGGGTGGAACATTGGCTACCGTGCCCTCGAGGATCTTCAGCAGGGCTTGCTGTACACCCTCTCCGGATACATCGCGCGTGATGGATGGGTTTTCGTCCTTGCGCCCGATTTTGTCGATCTCGTCAATATAAATAATGCCGGTCTGCGCTCTGGCGACATCGCCATCGGCGGCCTGCAGCAACTTGAGAATGATATTTTCGACGTCCTCGCCCACATAGCCGGCTTCCGTCAGCGTGGTGGCGTCGACGATGGCAAAGGGTACATCCAGCATCTTCGCCAGGGTGTGCGCCAGCAGCGTTTTGCCGCTTCCGGTGGGGCCGACGAGAAGAATATTGGATTTGGATAGCTCGACGTCATTGCCGCGCGTCCGGTTCATCTGGATACGTTTGTAATGGTTGTAAACGGCTACGGCCAGCTTCTTTTTCGTTTGCTCCTGGCCAATGACGTACTCATCGAGAAAGCCCTTGACCTCTTGCGGTTTGGGCAAGTGCGCCGGCGCTGCCCCGGGCTGCGTCTCGCCCCGGTCGTCCTCCAAAATAGAGTTGCAGACCGCGACGCATTCATCACAGATGTATGCACGCGGATAGTCGCTCGGTGAGGAGATCAATTTAGCAACGGCGTCCTGCGATTTATGACAGAACGAACAACGGAGCGTATCGTCTGTTCCCCTCGGCGTTTTCATACTGCAACTCCTTTTGCCCTGACGGCCTTCAAGTACGCGGCCGGTCTATGATTTCGTCAATAATGCCGTATTCCTTGGCCTGCTGCGCGTTCATGATGAAATCTCTTTCTACATCTCGTTCAATACGTTCCAGCGGCTGCGCGGTGTGCTTGGACATCAGCTTGTTGGTGATCTCGCGGATGCGCAGAATCTCGCGAGCATGAATATCGATATCGGTAGCCTGCCCCGAAAGACCGCCCATCGACGGCTGGTGGATCAGGATGCGGGAGTTCGGCAAGGCAAAGCGCTTGCCCTTGTTACCGCTCATGAGCAGAAAGGCCGCCATGCTCGCCGCCTGCCCGATGCAATACGTCACCACGTCGTTGCGAATGAACTGCATGGTGTCGTAGATGGCAAGACCTGCGGTGATGGAGCCGCCGGGAGAATTGATGTATAGCTGAAGATCCTTCTCCGGGTCCTCACCGGAGAGAAACAACATTTGTGCGATTACCAGGTTGGCGATCTGATCGTCGATCGGTGTACCCAGAAAGATAATATTGTCGCGAAGCAAACGAGAATAAATGTCGTAGGCTCGCTCGCCCCGACTCGTCTGCTCGACCACCATAGGTACAAGTGCCATGCTCTCCCTTGCTTCTGTTTCCCGCGGACGGCGTGCGTCCGGCTTAAAACTGCCTCTTTTGTCTGTACTAGCTCGCTAGAGCGTTTTCACGATTACGGTTCTCGGTCTAGCCTCCGTGAGCTCCGGCTTTTCTTGGTGAAAAGCCCCGTGTGAAGTATCTCTATCGTCAAATCGCTAGTCTTTCGTACAGCAGCGCGCTCATCTTTTCTCTACGTAAGCGTTCCCGGATTCTAGCGAGGCTCCCGTCCTCAGTCAAACGCGTACGCAGCGCATCGACTGGCTCACGCATTTGCAGGGAGATACCTTGCAGTTCCCGTTCAACATCTTCTTCCGGCACGTTGACGTTCTCTGCGTCGGCAATGCGGTCAAGCAGAAGGGAACCCTTCACCTCAGCTGTAGCGGAGGGCCGTTGTGCGGCGCGCAGGCGATCGAAATCGAGATTGCGCATGTCTTCCGTGCGCATGCCCTGGGCGGCAAGTGCACGCAGGCCGCGGTCCAGGCGGGCATCAATCTGTTGCTGCACCAGCGACTCGGGAACGGGAAACTCAAAACGATTCACCAGCGCGTCGAGCAGCCGGTTGGTGGTTTCGCTTTGCACCCGCCGCTGTTTATCGCTGGCCAGGTGTTCACGCAACTGGCGCGTGAAGTCGGCCAGGCTCTCGTACTGGCCCAACTCCTTGGCGAAGTCGTCGTTCAGTTCCGGCTCGATCTTTTTCTTGATGGCCTTGACTTCGAGGTCGTAGGCTACGCGCTTACCGGCCAGCTGCCGCTCGGCGAAGTCCTCTGGGTAGCTCACCTCGAACTTTAACTGTTGGCCCACAGAGGCGCCGCGCAATGCGGCATTAAAGCTATCGAGGGTGTTCGGTCCACCCACCTGGACCATGACATCCTGCCCGGTGATGGGTTGCTGGGGTGAGGGCGATGTTTCGCCTTCCGCTTCTGCCGGTTGCACGGTGCCGGTAAAGCTGATCTGGGCGAAGTCGCCATCGATCAGGGCGCGCTCTTCCGTTACCGGCTCCATCGTGGAACGGGAATCGCGAATGCGGGCAAGCTCGGCGTCGACCTCGGCATCGGTCAACTCCGTCGCTACCTTCTCGACCTTCACATCCTGATATCCATCGATGGAGAATTCCGGAACCACTTCGAAGGCGGCTTTGAAGCGTAGAGGTTTCCCCTCTTCGAGCTCAATGCCTGTGACCTGTGGCTGCGAGATGGGCTTGAGGTGCTGCTCAGCAATGGCATTGCGGAAGTGCTCTGGAAGAACAGCTTCCATCACGTCCTGGCGAATCTGCTCGGCGAAGCGGCCGCGGATAAGAGACTCCGGTACCTTGCCTGAACGGAAGCCTGGAATGCGGGCATTTTTTTGATAGCGTTTGGTGACCGCCCGGAAATTGCGGGAGACTTCATCCGCGGGAATTTCGATTTCAACTTCTCGGGTGCACTCCGGATTCAGGGTTGCCGCGCTATGAGAGTGATCGTGGCCCTCGTGTTCATCGGGCTCATCAGTGGCGGTGGATGCTCCGGCAGTTTCGGGTGTCGTTTCAATCATTTCAGTTGAGCTCAACTTATGCCTTCCAGGTTTGCTCGCTCCGCCGCACTGCGCAATGGCGGAATGGATGTATGCGGAGCGGCCCGTAAACAGCCTGCTTTCATCGTATGAGGCTTTCCCGGGAGGGTCAAACCCACAGCGCAAAGAATGCGAAGCCGCTATTAACTACGATACACCCTTTTCCAGTTACCCTTAGCGAACCAGCCTTGGTACAGGAGGCGAGACCACAGCATTTTCACTTCTGGTGTTTACAGAGTAACGATTCGACCTGGATTTTCCTCAGAACGGCGGCATTTGGCTGAACCTGACCAAGCGGCGTGGAAGTGAAGACGCCTAGAGTTCCTCCTGCCGCGGGGTGCGTACGTGCGCAACAAACCGTGGATCGGCAGCTTGGTAGTGCTTGTAATTGCGGCGTCCCTCGCTGAGGCTGAGGTTGCCGTTGACTGTTCTGCGGACCACATCTGCGTCGCGGTCATCCTGCCCGTCATCCTGCCACCAGCAGACCTGGCATAGCTCCAGGGCCTCAGGCATGGAAAGCGTTTTATACCCACAGCACAGGCAGCGGGACGCGGTCGGTCGTCGCATCCACTAAGTATGCGCTGGTTCAGGGCAAAAGCGGCAAGCCGGATTAGGGGATTCCATTACCACGGTAATCCCATTCGCGTTTTGGGCCGATGACACGCAGCCATGTTTATGCCTACGAGTCATGCTGCAAATATTTTTTCCGCAGAAGGGTTAGCGGGCCGCCCCTCCCGGGGTAAACAATTCCAGCCGAACCTTCCAAGTCACTGACTGGCCGGGACGAAGCGTCACCATACCTGTATCCATGCCTTTCCATTCCTTGCCGAAGGGGTCCACGTAGTTGAACTGTGGTTCGACGGCGACAAAGGACGTTTTGGGCGAATACACCTGCACCGTCTTGATCTCGGGCGATAGGGCGGCAACTGTTAGACCGTAATGCGATTCGGGATCAATCAGCTTGACGTCGGCGGCGCCATCGGTTCGCTGCAGATGAGAGAAATTGTCGTCCAGAAAATGATCGTCGAGGGCCACACCGTCGGGCGCAGTGTAGTCGTAGTCAGTGCCTTTGACTGGCTTCAATTGCCCGGTGGGGAATGCGTCACCGTAATTGTTCACTAGGGCCATCATGGTGGCGGGGATATGCAGGCGCGCCTGGGCGCGGTGGCCGCTCGGTATGACGAAGTAGGGGTGCCAGCCGATGGACATAGGCTCCGGCTCTTTGCCCACGTTCTTGGCCGTGATCGTGGTCTCGACCCCGTCACCGGTGAGAGCAACGGTGAAGTTCAGGTCAGTATCGGAAATCCAATGGCCGCCGAAATCTCCCGCGTGGATCACACCGGTCACTGTTTGTCCATCCGCTGTGGTCTGGGTTTGCAGGTCTTCCACTTTAGCCTGAGTAATCAACCCGTGAATCGCCACCACGCGGCCGCCGGGGTTCTTGCTGGGGAAGTTTGCCGGCAGAGCCAGGGTGTGACCGCGCCAATGGGTGATGACCGATTTGCCATCCGAGGAGGCTTCACCCAGGATGCGGTTGGGGTAGGGAATCAGAAAGGCTCCGCCAAGGCTGAAGGATGCGTTGCCCGATTGATCTCTCCCTGTGCCACTCAGTATTTTGGGTGCATCTGCAAGGGAAGGCGAACGCAATAATGGGATCTCGCCTTTTCCAGGAATGGACGCCGTAACCTGGAACATATTCATTCCCCGCCCGGGAAGCAGGGTTACGGAGAGAAATTCTGGCTTGCTGCCGTTGGTGGTCGCCTTGCGGGCCAGCGTCAACGCGTTTTCGCCGCCGATTTGCACGGCCGCCGGTGCTGTTGGCTGCGGAGCTTGTTCACTTTGTGGGGCCGGCTGCTGCCGGCATCCGGCCGCGAGCAGAGCGGACACGGCGAGACCCATTCCTAACCATCGTTTCACGTTGTACATAGACTCCCTCAAAAACTTTGCCCACTTCCGGCCGGCGGCAGCGGTAAAAGCAAAAAATCATCTTACGCCGTCTTTGGGATGGGCCTTACAATCGGGTATGAGTTCGATCCCTCGAGCGAACCCCGGTTCGCCTACTGGAAGCCCCGTCCCTGCGGTCGATCCTGGCGCGGCCACGACCAGCCTCAGTCCACTCGTTCTCTTCAACCAGGAAGTGATCCGCTGTCAACACTGCAGCCGCCTGCGGAAGTACTGCGAAAACATCGCCACAAGCAAGCGTCGTGCCTACCGGGACTGGATCTACTGGGCCAAGCCTGTCCCATCGTTCGGCGACGAGAAGGCCCGTTTGTTGATTCTTGGTCTGGCTCCGGGTGCGCACGGTTCCAATCGGACGGGCCGGCCCTTTACAGGCGACGGCTCCGGCGACTTCCTGTATCCGGTTCTCTACGATGCCGGCTTCGCCTCGCAGCCAGACTCCGTCTCTCGTGGCGACGGCATGAAATTGCTGGACTGCTGGATCAGTTCCGTGGTCCGCTGCGCGCCACCCGACAACACGCCCAAACGCTCCGAACTGAAGAACTGTGCGCCCTACCTCGACCAGGAGATTACGTTGCTGACCAATTTGAAGGTGGTTGTGTGCCTCGGCCGCATCGCCTTTGACGGTTATTTAGAACATCTGGTACGTACCGGGCAGAGTGAACGAAAACCGCGTTTCAAGTTCGCCCACGGCGGCGAATACGCACTTCCCGGCGGCCGATTCGTGATTGCCAGTTTCCACCCTTCGCTGCAAAACACCAATACCGGCAAACTCACGCGCAGCATGCTTTTTGACGTCTTCGACCGTGCCCGCGCTCTTACCAGTTCATCGGACACGCCACGCACCCTTCGCCGATAAGGTGAGTGCCGCGTCTGCGGCGCTCGGTCATCTTCGTGATTGAGCCCAGCCCTTCCATGTCTGTCGAGTTCTCACACAGACTCTTCCGGGCCGGGCTAACATTTGGCGGACGGCCCTCTGGGCCTCGCATGCATTCCGATTTTGCGGGCTGATTTGTATCTCAACCTTGCGGGATGACAACGTTTAGGCTGGCCTGTTACCTGAGCATTCGTCAGTGCGAGAAGAAAGCAGCTGAACCGCAAACCACGGCAAATCCTGGAGCGGGAGACGGGGATCGAACCCGCAACCAACGGCTTGGGAAGCCGCTACTCTACCATTGAGCTACTCCCGCTCGCTGCTACCCGCCTATTCTACCCCGAAGGCGCTTGGCTTGAGACCCTTGTATGATTTCTGGGGATGCCCTCCCTCCGCCGGCGCACAATCCTTTCCGCGGTCTTCGCACTCGCGGCGGGCGCTGTGCTGCGCCTCTGGTTCATCCACGCTTTCCCGCAGATCCAGGGGGACTCGCTCCTCTACGCGGACATCGGCAGGAACTGGCTGACCCACGGTATCTATGGCCGGTCTGTTGTTCATGCGGGGAGCCCGCCAATCATTGCCCCGACCCTCGTCCGCTTGCCCGGATACCCCGGTTTCCTCGCCCTCTGCTTCGCGGCTTTTGGACAGCAGAATTATTCTGCTGTCCTCTATCTGCAAATGGTGATCGACCTGGTGACGTGCCTGTTCATCGCGTTATACGTTCGCCGGCTCTGCGGGCATCGGCCTGCAATGTGGGCGCTCTGGCTGGCAGCGCTTTGTCCCTTCACGGCGAATTACGTGGCCATGCCTCTTACTGAAACGCTCTCCATCTTTTGTGTTGCGCTCGGCCTCTATGCATTTGCCGCGGTGCTCGCGCGTGCGCACTGGGGAGGGATCGTGGCACTGGCATTCGCCTGGAGCTACGCCGCGCTCTTGCGGCCCGATGGAGCCCTGCTGGCTGTGGCCTTCTTTCCCGCGCTCATCCTCTATGGCCGCAACTCGCTTGGCCTGGCGCGGTCGCTGCGTATCGCATTGCTGTGTGGGCTGATGTCGGTGTTGCCGTTCGCCGCATGGACCCTTCGCAACTGGCATACCTTTCATGTCTTTCAGCCGCTGGCGCCGCGCTCTGCCACCGACCCCGGAGAATTGAAAGCACCTGGGTTTCAGCGCTGGACAAAAACATGGATGGCCGACTTTGCCTCCACCTATGAAATCTATTGGAATGTGCCTGGCGACGACATCGATATCCACTTGCTTCCGGCGCGAGCCCTGGATTCACCTGCCGATGCGCGCGAAACAGAAGCTTTGGTCTCGGAGTACAACACAAATGATGTGCTTACGCCGTGGATCGACGCCGGCTTTGCTGCGCTAGCCGCCGAGCGCATCCGGGCTCATCCCCTTCGCTACTATGTAGCGCTGCCCCTGTTGCGCCTGGCCGATATGTGGTTTCGGCCCCGGGTGGAAATGCTCAATATAGAACTGCGTTGGTGGCAGTATCGTCTGCACCATGTGGAAACCCGCATCTCCTACGCCTACGGCGCGCTGAATTTGCTCTACCTGTTGGCGGCCCTGGCAGGAGTGTTTTATTGGCCGCGGTTTGCCACCGCCATGGTGGCCTATGTGGTGTTGCGCAGCCTGTTGCTGCTCACCCTCGAGGCGCCGGAGCCGCGCTACACACTGGAGTGCTTCCCCATCGTCATTGCCTTTGCCGCGGTTGCCCTCGACCGGCTTGGGAACAAGACCTCAGCCGGAACTAATGCGGCAGCGGCGTCCCCGTTCCCTCGGTAAGAGTGATGATGCGGTCCACAGACGGCGCGCTGAAGGACTCTTTGATGCCGCTGGGCCAATCGATTTCCACCCGGTCGATTCTTGTTGCGGTTCCCAGCCCGAAATGGAGTCGCAAGTCGCTGCTGGAGAGATAGCTCGAGCCGCTGCGAACTTCCTGCGCCCACTTCTTGTCGCCGGCGAATACGATAACCCGGGCGCCGATGCCATCCCGGTTAGAGCGCGTGCCTGCGGTGGCAATGCCAATCCAGTGGTTCTTATTGGCAGCCTCATTGACCAGCAGCAAGGGTTTTGCGCCCGAGTTATTGATCACCGCCGATATGCGGCCCTGATTCCAGAGATCGCCAATGGCTAATCCGCGGCTGGATTCGGGCACGGTACAGCCGGGCCCTGCCATCTTGCTTATATCTTTGAATTTTCCATTGCCCTGGTTCCAATAGACCAGGCGCGGCTCTTTGTAAGTGGCTCCCAGGTGCGCGGTATCGACCTCAGGATAGACGTGGCCGTTGGCTAACATAAGGTCAGGCCAGCCGTCATTATCCATATCGAAGAACATCACGCCCCAACCGAGATACTGGGTGTTCAGCGCCAGGCCGGCGTCGAATATTTTGGAGCTGTAGGTTCCATCCCTGTTGTTCTGGTAGAGAGACGAGGTGTCATCGGAAAAGTTGGTCTTGAACAGATCAGGCCACCCGTCGCCGTTGAAGTCGCCTACTGTAGCCCCCATGCCCGCTTGCTCGCGGCCATCCTCATCGAAGGCCACGGCAGCGTCCACGGCCACATCGGTGAAGGTTCCATCCTTGTTATTGCGATACAGAATGCTGGGTGTGCTGTCGCAGGCCACATAGATATCGGGCCAGCCATCCCGGTTGTAATCCAGTGTTGAAACCCCAAGGCAATAGTGTCCGTTGGTCTTCTCGATGCCGCTGCTCTTGCTGACGTTGGCAAAGTGGCCGCCGCCGAGGTTGTGATAGAGGACGTTGGGGGTGGAGTCCAGTCCCCGCGGCCCGCACATGACGGGAACACCCTTCCAGATGCACATCTGTCCCTCTCCCGGCCGAGGCGAAGTTTTAATGTCGAAGTGGACATAGTTCGCAACCACCAGGTCGAGTTTGCCGTCGCGGTCATAGTCGACGAAGGCGCAGCCGGCGCCCCACTCACCGCCGCTCCCGGCGACACCGGCCTGGGCCGCCACTTCTTTGAAGGTGCCGTTGCCTTCATTGTGATACAGGCGATTCTTGCCGTAGTAGGTCACGTACAAGTCGTCGAATCCATCGTTGTCGTAGTCACCCACGCAGGCGCCTTGTCCCCATCCACTCGCCGTCAGCCCGGCGGCCCTGGTCACATCCGTGAATGTGCCATCGTGATTGTTATGGTAGAGATGGCCGGTTGGGCTCTTGGTCTGTGCCGTGCTGGGTTCGAGGGCATTGCCGTTCACCAGGTAGATGTCCGGCCAGCCATCGCGATCGTAATCCAGTATCGCTACTCCACTACCCGTGGTTTCGATGATGTACTTCTTGGTGGCCTCATCTCCGTTTACGTTCTGCATCGTCAAACCAGCCTGCGGAGCGTAATTGACGAACCATGCCGGCGGTGGATGATCTCCCGGCTCAGGAATGGAGTGACCCTGGGCAACAGCACTGACAACGCAGAAAAGAAATATCCCAGCGACCCGGATTTCCCGCACGCTGCGCTGGATACGACCGCGTGTGCGGCTTTGGTTAAGGAAAGCCGCACGAACTTCGCCAACGCCAACAACCTCGACTGGAAATCCGGAGGCTTGCCCTCTGTGCCAAACAGCCATTCTGCAAATGCTAGCACTCGATGTCGCAGCGTATTCTTAAGGTGCGTTATGCGAACTCTTTGGTATCTCGGCCTTTTGCTGTCTTCCGGTTTCTTGTGCTTTGGGCAAAGTGCTGCGCCCTCCCCGCGTCCCGGGGACCCAGCTGCGGTCAATGACATGCAGCAGAAGTTGCAGCACGGCCAGCCGCAGCAAGCCATCGCAGACCTGCAGCAGTTGGCGGCAAAGCAGCCGCCGGTGCAGGGAGCGAGCCGTGCTTTGGGCATCGCCTACTATAGGACCGGCAAGCTGATCGGCGCGGAGCAGGCCTTCGCCAAAGCCATGACCCAGGATCCGGCGGACGTCGAATCGATCCAAATGCGAGGGCTAACGCTCTACCGGCTGGGCCGTCCTGCCGACGCGATTCCTTTTCTCGAGCGTGTCCGGCAGTGGACACCCAATGCGAATGCCGACGCCAACCATGTGCTGGGACTTTGCTATATGAATGCCCGGCGTTATGACGACGCCCGCGGAGCATTTGCCGCTCAGTATCATGTGACCGCCGACTCTGCCGCTGCCTACCTGTTGACCGGAAGCATGCTTATGCAAGCGGATCTACCGGAACTCGCCGCCCAAGACGCGCACAAAGCGCTGGAAATTTCGCCTCAACTTCCCCTGGCGCACTTCATGCTGGGCGAGGTTTACCTTTACAAATCCGACGTAGCCCACGCCCTGGACGAGTTTGAGCAAGAGCGGGCGATCAATCCCGTTTATTCTGCAGTCTATGATCGTCTGGGTGACGTTTACACCAGGATGGGGCAGTATCAGCAGGCTCAGGAGGCATTGACCAGGGCCATCTCTCTGGACGTATCCAGCACCGGACCGTTCGTTCAGATGGGTAAAGTCTTTTTGCGCCGGGGCGATCCGGAAAGTGCCGCGATGTATCTCCAGCATGCTGAAAAGATGGACCCGGGTAACTACATCACGCACACGCTCCTGGGGCAGGCGTACCGGGGGATGGGGAAAGAGGAAGATGCAAAGCGTGAACTCGACGCCGCATCTCAGATTCACGCTTCGAGCCAGCTAAAGTTAGAGCCGGTTCAGTGATGGTTGGGTTGACAGTCCTTCGTCAGACCGCTTCCGATGCCATTCCCCAGCAAAAGCCCCTTGGGCGAGCTGCTTAATCCACCCGAACCGAAATCAATTTGCTTTGAAGGGGAACTCCGCCCTCGAGAGTCACCTCAAGGAGCGCCTCAAAGGGCCTAATCTCACCTTTAGGACCGGATACCGCCTTCAGCAGTTCAGCCGCGCTGTCCTTGCGACAAGTGAATTCGACCGCGGCCTGGGTACCCAGGGTAGTCAAGCCGCTGAAGATGAGTGTTCGCTTTCCAGACTGAACGCCCGGCATCAGGGCGAGTACAGCATAGTCCATAGTAAGCGGGTGCTCTGGGCGTGAGTAGAGGGCCGGTTCGCCTGGGCGCGGGTGGTTATTCATAAATCCCGCATATGCTGAATTGGCCACCATGGTGAAATTTGCCAGCGAAGGCAAAGCTTGCAGCGAGGGATTTTCGGCCGGCGAACCGATAAAAATCAGGTTTCGCTGCTTCGCCTCATCCCAGGTAACGAGCAAGCTGCGTTTCAGAACGAAGGCGGCCTGGTGAGCGTCAAAAAGTTTGGTCAGCTCGTACACTGACGCCAGCTCCCCGATCCCGGTGTAATTGTCAACCACCGGCTCGCTATTTGTGGCGCCCACGGCCGGTGCGTATCGCAAGCCAGTCTTTGAATCGCCCACGAAGCGAGCGTTGCTGTAAATCACTTCCGGCGGATCGCCAGAAAGAAACGGCGCCCAAAAGACTTCGACCGGTGATTTTTCTGCGGTCCCCTTAGACCGTGCGCGAGCAATCAGCAGTGAGGAGCCGGCAAGGACCAACACAAGGAGCACACCTAAGGCAATCCCCAGCGGCGTGGACTTCCAATAACTCCAAGAGCTCGCACGCGGCGCGGAAGCTTCTTCGCTGGTACGGAGCGCTGGCGTCTCCGGAGGCAAAGGGAACGGAGCCGGTGGCGGTTCGGATTGGCGGAGCCGGAAGATAGGAAGGTAGTGGCCCTTGGGAACCTCGATAATCGTTGGCTCGGCCGCGCCTTCGGTCGAGAAAAACTCTGTCAGTTTTTGCCGAAGAAGGCGCGCGTGCGTTCGCACAATGCTGTCTTCGCTGCTGTTGTATCCAGGCGGGCGATGAAAGACGTGCATGCCGATTTGTTGTTCGGTCGCGGCTTCGGGAGTCTCCTTTATGGCGCATTCAGCGATGTAAAGGAGAAACTCACGAAGCCGTAACGAGCCGCGGAAATGACCGCTGGCAACGACACGTTCGATCAGGCGCACCCGAGGATCATTTGACGTGTGAAACGAATCCGTCAATTCACGTGTTTGCTTTAGGGCAGAGCTTGCTGGGCTACTTTTCACTGTCAATTCACCGTAAACAACGTTGGCAGCAGCGTGGTCCAAGAACACTCTTGACAGGCGCTGGAAAGCAGTCATCCAGGCGTCGCAAGTTGATCTACGGGAAGGGCACAGCTGCCCCTCCACGAGACACAACTTTACAACTTTTGATGCGCAAACGGGATCGTTCGATCGTATCGAAGCATGAATATCCGTTCCGTCACAAATTGCCGATAACAGAGCATGCCAGCTAGAAACATTTGTCAAACCTTTGGAGAGCCAGCATTATGCACAGCGAACCGTACCGCAAAGCCAGCAAAACCATTTACTTACTGTTTCTTGTATGGCTATTTCCCGTGGCTCCGGCGGCGCTGGGCCAAGCAGTCTACGGATCGATCTTCGGAACCATCACCGATAACACCGGGGCTGTGGTGCCCAACGCCACGATTACAGTCACTGACGTCTCCAAAGGCACGTCGGTTACCGTCCAAAGCGATGCCAGTGGCGGATACCTCGTCCAACACCTGATCGCAGACACCTATCAGGTGTCAGCAGAGGCCAAGGGGTTCAGCAAGACATCGGTCGACAATGTCGTGGTTTACGTCGACACTCAGCCCAAGGTCGACATCAAGCTCGCCCTGGGCGAGGTGACGAATACAGTTACGGTAACCGGCGGAGCCCCCCTGCTGGAGACAGCCCGCGCCGATGTGAGCACCATTTTGAACGAGCGTGCGCTGCAGGATTTGCCTAATCTAAATCGCAACTTCACTTCCTTTGAATTGCTCACGCCTGGCACCTCGTACATCGGGTGGGGGCCGTCGGAAGGAAGCGGTAATCCGCAGCGCAGCGAGTCCATCGAAGTGCAGGGCCAGCTGCCGTTTGCCACCGGCTATGAACTCGACGGCACGGACAACCAGGATCCCATCAACGGCGTCGCCGTGATCAACCCGAACATTGACGCGGTCTCGGAGATGAAGGTGACCGCGCAAAACTACGATGCGGAGTTCGGCAAAGCGGTCGCGGGCCTGGTCACCGCTCAAACCAAATCCGGAAGCAACAGCTTTCATGGGACGGCCTTCGAATATCGCCGCTCCGACGCCCAGCAAGCGCGGGACCCGTTTGCCAATAATGCGGTTAACTCGCTAACGGGCAAGTACCTAAGCCCCACGCTGCACAATCAATTCGGGGGTTCGGTGGGCGGCCCGGTGCTGAAGAACAGAGTATTCTTCTTCGGCGACTACCAGGGACTGCGGGAAAAATCGGGGAGCTCCGTGCTGACCACCGTGCCTACCGCACTGGCGAGGTCGTCGTGTACCTCGGGCGGGAATTGCGATCTCAGCGACTACCTGGCGATTGGAGGGCAGGCCTTTAACCCTAACAGCCCGACCGACACCAGCAATAGTGGGCGCACTCCGTTTCCCGGCAACATCATTCCCGCGGCGGACCTTTCCGCACCCGCGGTCAATTTTTTCAAATTGCTGCCCGCCCCCAATGCTGGTGCGCCCGGCCAGACCTTCAATAACTATGCCACTTCAGGATCTGGAATCTTCGACACCAACCAGTTCGATGTTCGCGGAGATACCCAGCTGACAGAAAAGCTGCACCTGCTGGGACGCTATACCTATTTTGGTTCCACGCTTTCGGGCGCTCCTTACTTCGGCACCGCGGGTGGAGGCGGTTACGGCTCAGGAGGTTTCGCGGGTACGTCTTCGGGACTCAACCAGAGCGTCGCGGCGGGCGGAGACTATGTGGTTTCGCCTAGCTGGCTGACCGACTTTCGCTTTGGCTACTACCGCCTCTACAACACTGTTCTCGGCCCTGATCCCACCCTGCCACTGGGCAATACTCTGGGTATCCCCAACGCCAACGGCACCCCGCTC
This sequence comes from uncultured Acidobacteriaceae bacterium, assembly GCA_963815175.1. Taxonomy (GTDB): domain Bacteria; phylum Acidobacteriota; class Terriglobia; order Terriglobales; family Acidobacteriaceae; genus PALSA-350. Next base: position 74,163 of record CAWFGM010000041.1, on the reverse strand, counting down.
TCGCTCTATGGCGGTATGCCCCAGTTTGAAATTGATGTTCCAGCCAATGGACAAAACGAAGGCAACGCGGAGTTTCTAGGAACGACCGCAAACCCGAATCTGCTGCAGGAAAGCCAGTATCAATTCGTGAACAACTGGTCCCACTCTCTAGGAAATCACAACATTAAGTTCGGCGGAGATTTTCGTATCGGCAAGGACCATTCGCTTACGGTTGCCAGCAATGCTCTTCGCTCCGGCACTTTTCAGTTCTTTAACTCCACCACCTCAGGCACGGCACCCGCCGGCAGCGCAGTCTCCTCCTCTCCCGGCCTGGGTTGGGCCACCTTCCTGTTGGGCGACACGTCTCTTTTCTGGCGCACCCAGACGGCCGACGTGAACGCCCAGACCCGGCAGACGCGCTTCTTTCTTTATGCCCAGGACCAATGGCGCGTGACCCCGAAACTCACCTTCAACTATGGTCTCCGGTGGGAGTTTTACACCCCCGAGTCTGTGACCCAGGCAGGTGCCGGCGGCCTGCTTGACCTGAATAATGGTGACATCCTCATTGGCGGCATCGGGGGTATCAACAAGGCCATGAACGTGGCCCAAAACTATAAGAATTTTGCACCGCGCTTAGGTGTTGCGTATCAAGCGAGACCCAACACCGTCATCCGGGCCGGCTTTGGCACAGTCTACGGTCAAGGCTGGGCGGGCAACACCTTCGGCGAGATCCTCACCGGTTCATTTCCAACCCAGATCCAGCAGACGCTCGGCACCGGCGGAAATATTGGATACGCTTTCAATCTCACCCAGGGACCTCCCGGCTATACCTTTCCCGCGATCCCAACCAACGGCCTCTATCCACTCCCAGATGGGATTAGTCAGTCTGCGCGCCCCAGGAGTGTCATACTTCCGACCGTGATGGGCTGGAACCTGACCGTGCAGCAGGAACTCAATTCTTCCATGTCCCTGCAGGTAGCCTATGTGGGCAACCAGGCCTATCACAACATGTTCGACTCTTCACCAAGCTATAACACCAATCAGCCAACCCTGAGTGGTTTCAGCCAGGTCAACCCCAACCATCTCACCGCGGCTGGAGGAAGTTGTTCCATCTATCCGCAGGGCGTTTTGCCTGTAGGTCAGCCCGGCGTTCCGCCCGAGTGCCTATATACGCAATCGGAACGAAGCCCCTGGTTCGACGGTACGGCCCAGAAACAGCTCGGCGTCAAGTACGGCGCGCCTTATGGATGGGAACAACGAATTGACTACTATCCAGCCCAGGCGACTGGCAGCTACCATTCTTTGCAAGTGGTCGTTAATAAGCGCTTCAGCCATGGTCTCCAATTCATGTCCAACTACGTCTGGTCCCATGCGCTGTCACACGAGTCCTATGAATTCCTGATCTCTCCGGCAATAGGTAAGGGAAACAGTTACTATAACCGCCGCAACTCGTTCATATTTGCCGGAAACTACAACCTCCCGTTCGGCCGGGACCAGATGTTCGCCGCCCACGTCCCCGGTTGGGCAAACCAGATCATCGGTGGATTCCAATTGAACGCGTCGTGGAGGCTACAGAGCGGGCTGCCCTTTACTTCAAACTATTTCAACTGTAGCAATGACAACGACCAGTGCACGGGCTTCCTCAACAAGGTAGCCAAATTTGCCCCCCACCAGGGCTCCTACAACGTAGCCGGCAACTACGTGCAGTACTTCACTCCCTCACCCTATGTGCTGTCTTCTCCCAATGATCCGGCCCCAACCACCCCCAATTCCTACGGCCCGTTCGCTCGCCCGGCGGTGGCAACCTGGGGCAATGTCGGCCGCGATGCGCTCTGGGGACCCAACTTCAGCAACGTGGACGCCTCGCTGTCGAAGAGCTTTACCTTGTGGGAAGGCGTGCACTTTCAGTTGATGGCTCAGGCTTTCAACGTCTTCAACCACGTAAATCTTGGCGGTGTGAATTCGTGCTTCGATTGCCAGAACTCGGGTGCCGGCCAAATCTCCAGCACCGCTTCCAACCAGGAAGGAACGTCGATGCGTAACTTGCAATTTGCCGGCCGGTTCAACTTTTAGCCGTCGTGGGTTTTCTGCGTGACAACCCTGGGATGGAACCTCGCAGTGGAGTCTGCAATTTCCACGGCGTTTCTCTTCCTGACTGAGTGGAAGGCGGCTTTGCTGGGCCGCCTTCCAGTTCCGCCAACTGGCACCACAGGAAAAAAGTAGAGCTGCCCTTGATGGTGGTGGAACGATGAAGTTGTGGGCCCTGTTCATTCTGCTGAACTCCGCTGCATGGTTGTCCGCGCAGGCACCTAACGCGGCGGGCAGTTCCTTGCCTCCCCTATCAAGCTTTCCGATCGACTACCCGGGCCAACCCATGATCAGCACTAACATCATGGCGCAAAAGCCCTTCAGCGTAATCGGTCCCCGTGGAGCTCTGCTCGGCCAGCAGGACGGGTCGTTTGAAGCCTGGATTTTTCCCTGGAAAATACTAAGCGGCATGCGCATCATGGCGAAAATGACGGACTACGCCGTGCCTATCGATGTAAACCAGCAAGCCGCAACCATCGATGTGCAACCTGGACATACGACTATCACCTTCTCCCACGCCAACTTCACCGTGCGCGAAACTCTCTTTGCGCCGCAGGACGCGCCCGATGGCGCCGGGGCACTGGCCTTCTATCAGATCCAGGCAGTGCGCCCCATGACCCTTACCTTCAGCTTCACGCCCGAGATGAAGCGCATGTGGCCGGCACTTTCTGATGACCGCAGCTCGCCCGAGTGGGTAAAGACAGGGCAATCCGGCTTCTACGTGCTGCACCTGAATTTTCCCGATCACGCCGCGGCCGTGGCCATGCCGACGGCGACGTACGGAATTCTGGAGCCCTACCAGGAGCGGCCCAAGAACTACCCTCTGCAGTTCGTTATCCATTTCAATCCGGCGACCGACGGCGACAAGCTTTATCCTCTGCTGATGACGACCGGAGATACCGTCGCTACGTCTAACACCGCCGTGTTGGCCGCCCGGCTGGAGGCGCTCGATGCAGGCTTTCAAGCGTCTTACCGGGGCACGCAGAAGCACTTCGAAGAATTCTCTGCGCAACATCTGAGCATCGATACGCCTGACCAGAAGCTTAACCAGGCCTTTACCTGGGCTGAAGTGGCGATCGATCAACTGCGCGTACTAACCACACCCTCGCATGCGGAGACGGCCCTGGTCGCGGGTTTCTACACCTCGGGAGATTCTGCCCGTCCGGGCTTCGGCTGGTATTTCGGCCGCGATGCCTTGTGGACTCTGTACGCCGTGAACAGCTACGGCGATTACCAGCTCACGCGGGACCAGCTGAATTTCTTATTCAAGAGACAAAGCCCCGAAGGCAAAATTATTCACGAGTGGGCGCAGACCGCCGACCTGGTTGATTGGAAGAGTCTGCCGTATGCCTACGCTTCCGCGGATGCTAATCCGCTGCTGCTGATGGCCACGAACGACTACCTCAAGGTGAGCGGGGATAAGCAATTTATCCAGGCCAATTGGGAACCGCTGGAGCGCACCTGGAAGTTCGAGACCTCTCACGATTCCGATGGCGATGGAATCTACGAGAATACGGAAGGATCAGGATGGGTTGAATCCTGGCCGCCCGGTATGCCTCACCAGGAAATCTATCTGGCCGCGCTCGATCAGCAGGCGAGCACCGCGATGGCTGAACTTGCAACGGCTACGGGGCACATGGAGATTGCCCGGCAGGCGGAACTTCGGGCGAGCACAATCGGTGCGACCATCGAAAAGGAGTATCTGCTTCCCGGTGGCGGCTTCTATGCTTTCAGCCGCAATGCCAATGGCAGCGTGGATTCGAGCCCAACCATCTTTCCCTCCGTTGCCTCCTGGGATGGTACTTACAAGCTGCAGCACGCCCAGCCGATGTTGGACCGCTGGGCTGCGCCGGAGTTCTCGACCGATTGGGGCACGCGCGATCTAAGTCCGACGGTCTCATTTTTCGATCCCATCAGTTATCACCAGGGGACCGTATGGCCGCTCTATACCGGCTGGGTTGCGGTATCGGAATATCGTAACGGCCGTAGTCTCTCCGGCTATGCCCACCTGATGCAGAATGCCGATCTGACCTGGGCACAGGATCCGGGCGCGGTGACGGAGTTGCTTTCGGGCCAGTTCTTCGCGCCCTTGGGGCGCAGCACCTCGCATCAACTCTGGTCCTCGGCCATGGTCATCTCGCCCGTGTTGCGCGGACTCTTCGGTCTGGACTGGGACGCGGCCCGGAATAAGCTGACGGTCACGCCCAGCTTGCCGGCTGCCTGGGATCGAGCCACGCTGCGTCATGTGCCCCTCGCCAACGGCAATGTGGATGTAGAGATCACGCGTTCTGGAGCGATGCTGTTGGTGCGTGCCTCGGGGCCTTCGGGGCAGGGCGTCCTTCTTGATTCGCGAGCCCCGGGCGCAAAGTTTTCCGGCGGCGTGCTGCGCATACCGCTGCCGGTGGTAGAGGCTGGTCTTGCCGCCGCCCTCCCGGAGCCTGGAGCGACCACCCAGCAGATGAAGGTGCTGGACCAGCAGTCTGTTGGGAACTCGCTCGTGCTGAGGTTGTCGGCGCCAGCCAACAGTCGCCAGACAATCATGCTGCGCGTCAACGACCCGCATGCGAAACTTCATGTCGATGGTGCACAAGTGCCGCAAGGGAACAACTCTTCATTGCGCCCGCTGCAACTTGAATTCGCCGCGGGCAAAGGCTACGTTGAGAAGACGCTTAAGGTCACCTGGTAAGGCATTTTCCCGCTGTCTGACTTTGCAACAAATGACGGGTGGGCAGATTCAGACTCCAAATGCAACAAATCAGTCTTTTTCTTTCTTTTTTAAGATAAAGGTTTTCCAGCAGCAGGGGCTGTTGGAAAGTGGGAAGCGTAGTTTGCTTTCCACTTTTCAATGGCCGCGGTCACGGGTAGGGATCTTGGCGGATGGATTTGTTTGAAGGTGGGAAGCATGCTTTGCTTTCCACCTTCCAGCTACCCGGTAAATACGAGCTGGGCGTTTCTTGGAGTTGTGAATCGCCGTCCAGTATTTTTCAAAGTGAAAGGCTCCTTTGGGGAGAAAGAGTTCAGCAGGAGATTTCCAGGCGAGACTTTTTCTAACCCTGGTGTTCAGTTGCCATGCAATGGCATCGAGCTGCTTCTGCGAGTACAGGGAGAGGTCGGTTCCCTTTGGCAGGTAATCGCGCAGCAGTCCATTGGTGTTTTCGCTAATCCCCCTCTGCCAGGGAGAGTGGGGATGAGCGAAGTAGACGGCGATGTTGGCTGTTTTTGTCAGTGTTTTGTGGAGGCTCATCTCGCTGCCCTGGTCGTACGTCATGGAAAGTCGCATTTGGCTTTTAAAGCGTTTGAGGATGGTGCTAAAGCCTTTGGCGACCGTGTCCGCCCTTGCGTCCGACAGCTTTACTAAAGCCACGAACAGAGTGGTTCGTTCCACCAGGGTGCCCACTTGAGACAGGTTTCCCTTGCCAATGATCAGGTCTCCCTCCCAATGACCGGGGACCAGCCGCTCGCTCACTTCCAGCGGCCTGTCATCGATCAGGGTCATATCGGGAATGGATCGGCTGCGCCTGTTCTTAGCTTCGACCTTGCGCGCCTTGTGATGGCGGCGCAACAGGTCCAGCACGTTGGCACGCAGTTGCCCACGTGGCATGGCATACAGTGCGGTGTAGATGGTTTCGTGAGAGATCTGCACCGGATTCGCCATACGTCCCAGTATGCTCGCAATCTGCACCGGGCTGAAGCCTTGCTCAAGGCGCTCCAGCATCTTGCCCCAGAGCCCATTGCCAGGTTCAAGCATCCGCCTGCGTCGTGGTTTTGCTGCCAAAACCCGCGCTCGGCGATCAGCCGTCGAAGACCGGTAACCTCCCGCTATGGTGCCCATCCGCGGCTTGGCCATCCAGCCATTACGGTGCATCTCGCGGGTGATGGTCGACCGAGCTCGCTTCAATACGATGGCGATTGCCCCGGGGCGCATCCCCAACGTCAACTTCGCCTGAATCGTGGCGCGATCACCCAAATCCAGATGTTGAAAACTCTTTCCCATATGCAACTATCTCCTAAAGGGAAATGTTGCACTTGTACCTTGAACCCACCGTGCCCAACATCTCGCTCGTTTTTCGCGAGATGTGGGATACCACGGCTATTTACCCTCGACTTCTTAATCTCGATGGGCAAGGGACGTTAAGGTTCGTGGTATCCCACATCTCGCGAAAAACGAGCGAGATGTTGGGCACCCGTCATTTGTTGCCGGGATGGAGATTTAGTTTGGTTAGAGCTGGAGCGCTACTGATTTGGTTGATCGCCCTTCTCTGTGCACCTGGAGCAACGGCGCAGCTATCCTTGCAAACCAACTCGGTCGCACCAGAACGATTCATTGCCGCTCACGGCCGCAAGGCCATCGTGATGGGCTACGCATCCAGTGGATTGGAGCTATGGGCCTATCCGCTGCAGCTCATCAGCGGATATGAATTAGGCTTTCGATCGGCCGGCAGTACCACCGAAACCGCCGGATCTGCCGTGCTTCGCCGTGTCACCTATGACCCAGAAGCGATCACCCGCACCTACATAGGCCCCGACTTCATTGTCCGCGAACGGCTCTTCGTTCCCCTCAGCGAGGCCGCCATTTTCCTTACCTACACCGTGGAGTGCCGTCACCCTATCGACATTGTTATCCACTTCACCCCAGTGCTTGATCTGATGTGGCCTGCTTCTCTCGGCGGCCAGAGCACCCAGTGGAACCCGGCTGCCTCCGCCTACATTCTCTCCGAAGGCTTGCACAAATACTCCGCACTCATCGGCTCGACGCAGGTGATCTCCCACGATCAAGTCTTCAACAGCGCGCAACCGGGAACCTCGGGGAAGCGGCTGGCCTTCGCTGTGCGCGCGGGAGGAAACTCTGATCGTTCAGTCACCGTAGTGGTTGCGCGCAATGACGAGGGTTCATCGAGCGCGGCGGCTCGCATGAGGGATTTGCTCGGCTCGCAAGCCAATTTCGAGACAGAGGCGCACAGCCATTACGCCGAACTGCTCGGTAGCACCCTGCGGATCGAAACCCCGGACAAATCGGTCAATCGGCAACTCGCTTGGGCACAGATCGCGCTCGATCAGGCCTGGGTGTGCAATCCCGTATTAGGCTGCGGCTTGGTCGCCGGTTACGGTCCCTCGCGCGATGCACGCCGTCCACAGTACGCATGGTTTTTCGCCGGAGATGCCCTCATAGCCATCGAAGCGCTGGTTCACACGGGTAATTACGACCGGGCCCGCGAAGCCCTTACCTTCATCGCCAAGTACCAGGATGCGAGGACTGGAATGATATGGCATGAACTTTCGCAGAGTGCCGATCCAGCCGACTGGGCGACCAAGTATCCCTACATGTTTGTCCATGTCGACATTACGTTTCACTATCTGACTGTAATAGAGCGGTACGTTTCGGCCAGTGGGGATACACAGTTTCTGCAACAGCATTGGCCGGGAATCGAAGCCGCCTATCGGTATTGTAGATCGTTAATCAATGCTGAGGATGGGCTGCCTCGCATCCCCTCGACCAAAGAAGGAGGAGATGAGCAGAACAGGCTGAACGACGATTTGGGCCTTTCCGCAAGCTGGGTTGCAGCGTCTGCAGCCTTTGCGCGCTTGGCCGGTTTGAGCGGACATACGGCGCAAGCCGGCGAAGCCATGCGGTTGAGCGAAAAAGCAAGCCGCGCCACCGCGCTCCGTTACTGGGACGATCGGCGCCAATCTTGGATTGACGGTTATAACGAGTCAGGCCACGCCTTCTCCCGGCGCAGCGACGATGGAGTCCATCTGGTAAACATTCTCGACCAGCGCCGCAGTGACGTAATTCTCGACCAGCTCGCATCTTCCGATTTCGAAACCGATTGGGGAACCAGAGGTGTTGCCGCGGGTTCTCCCCAATACAATCCGGCCTCTTACGCCAGCGGCAGCGTTTCAGCAGCCGGTACCGCAGGGATTGCGTCCGCATTCTGGTTAGACCACCGCCCCGTAACTGCCTACTCCATCTGGAGTGGACTTCTGCCCTGGGGGACGCTCGATTCGATGGGGCATATGCATGAGCTACTCACCGGCGACTTTTACCATCAACAGGTGGAGTCGGTTCCTGAGCAGACCTGGTCCTCAGCAGCGTTGCTCTCTGTCCACGATCCAAGGACTGCTAGGCCTGGAAACGGAAGCCCAGGGGAATACCCTCAAATTCGCACCGCACCTGCCGGCCAATTGGGATCGCATCTCTGTCACAAACGTTAAAGTGCCTGGTGGCGCCGTAGGAATGGCCCTTACTCGGGTGTCGCGTGGATTGCAGCTGGAGACGGAAAATTCCGGCAATCCGGTGGGGCTACTCTGGGCCCCGGAAATTCCACTCGGAGCTCATCTGAGCGGTGCAGAGCTCGATGGCAAACCCATAAACGTGCGACCGGAAGATCACGCTCAAGACAGCCACGCGATCCTGAACCTTACGGTTCCCCACGGCAAGAGCCATTGTCTGATTCGGTATGAAAGTGGTGTTCTGCTCAGCGTTAGCGATGCAGCCCCGCTGCTGGGTGAGCCGAGCAAACAAATCAAGATAACTTCCGTTGCCTATAAGGCATTGAGCCTGGCACTAGACGCCGACGTCTCGCGCGACCCACTCACTTCGACCATTGAACTGCGGACGGACCAAAAAGTCCTGAAGGTGCGCGGAGCAAAGCTCAAGCCGGCTTCCGATGGTCTATATGACTTGCTGGTTGACTTGCCAGTAAATGCCGATCCAGGAGCCAGTGAATACCAGCACATCAAGGTCGTTGTCGATTTCGCGGGCAAGTAGGCATTTCGAAACCCTTTGTCCTGTTGCTATATGCTTTCGAAGGCGGTATGGCCGGCAGTCTCGTCGCCGGATGCTACGTCACACCGTCCGCGAAAGGGAGCATTCATCGTTTATGCCCAGAAGAATTCTGTGGACCGGGATCACGGCAATCTTTCTAATTGAGCTAACGGCCGCTGTCGGCGTCTATGCGCAGACCCGGGAGGTCGATCAGCAATGGCAGTTCACTCCCGATCCCAAAGCGCAATTCACTGCGCTCACCGTCGATCGCCAGGCAAAGTGGCGTCCCTCCAGGGCCAGCCTTTCCTGGAATTCGCAATTTGACGATCTGCGCGACTATGCCGGAGTGGGCTGGTACCGCGTGACCATCGCTCTGCCTCCTCCGCAGCCATCCAGCCGGGAACTGGTTCATTTCGGCGCCGTCGACTACTTCACCGAGGTCTGGATCAACGGCAGGCGCTTGGGTGAGCATGAGGGTGGGTACACGCCCTTCACCTTCGACCTCACCGGCAAAGGGCATGCAGGCAGCAACGAGATTTTGGTCAAGGTCTTTGACCCTCCGATGCCCCCTCCACTCGCCGTGCACATGCCGCCAAACTCAGCGCCCAAAGAGGTTCTAAGACCCCCGACGGCAAAAAATAACGCCAAGCTTCCGCTCGAAAAAAGATTCGAATACAACGAAATTCCCCACGGAAAGCAGAACTGGTATGTGCAGACCAGCGGACCGTGGCAACCGGTGACGCTGGAGACCGTACCCCTTCGCTACGTTGAATGGGTGCACGTGACTCCGCACAACAGCGGCGACGTAACCGTCGAAGCCAAGCTGGCTGGTAGCGCCGGCACCGCTCCGCTGCACGCCACGCTCTTCGATCCCTACGGCGCGGCGGTTGCGCAGCTGCAGCTTGCCGTGGACGGCATGACGGCGCAGGGCAAAACGCATGTAGCCAATCCCATGCTGTGGGACGGCGACCACCCCAACCTCTATTCCCTGCAGCTGAATAACCCGGCGAAGACGGGGTCGGCCCAGCAGGTGCACACGCGATTTGGATTTCGCGAACTCACTACGGCCGATGGACGGCTCTTCCTCAACGGAAAGCCTTTCTACATGCGAGCGGCTCTCGACCAGGATTTCTATCCCCAGGGCATTTACACGCCACCATCGGCCGATTTCATACGCCAGGAGATGCTGACATCGAAGGCTTTGGGACTGAATATGCTCCGTTGCCATATCAAAGTACCGGATCCGCGTTATTTGGACGCTGCCGACGAGACCGGCATGCTTGTCTGGTATGAAATCCCGGTGTGGAATGATGCCCACCTCTGGACAGTGCAAGCAGCCCAGCGTGGAGTCGATACCTTTCGCGCGGAAGTGGAACGGGATTGGAACCATCCGTCCATCGTGATTCAGAGCATCATGAACGAACAGTGGGGAATGGACCCGGCGCAGGCAGATCAGCGCACGTGGCTGCTCAATAGCTTCCACGATTTCAAGCAGCTCACGGCGCCGTTGGGCCGCTTGATCACCGACAACAGTGCCTGCTGCAAAGGCTTCCACCTGCAATCGGATTTTGCCGATTTCCATATGTATTACTCCATTCCTGACCATGCAGAAACCTGGGCAGGATGGGTACAGGAGTTTGCCGGCCGTCCGAAATGGCTCTATAGCCCGTATGGCGATGCAATCACCACCGGCCAGGAGCCGCTGCTGGTTTCGGAATTCGGCAATTGGGGCCTGCCCCAACTGCCGCCTCGCGATCAGTTGCCCTGGTGGTTCCCGCGCGACTTTGAAGGGCGCGAACTCACCCGCGCGGCGGGTGTCTTCGATCGCCTGCATGCTTACGGCCTGGACCGCATGTATCCCGATTACGACGCACTCGCCCTGGCTACTGAGAAGCATGAGTACCTGGCGCTCAAGTACGAAATTGAACAGATGCGGCAGCGAAACTCTATCCAGGGTTATGTCGTCACTGAACTCACGGATGCCAATTGGGAAGCGAACGGCCTGATGACCATGTGGCGCCGGCCCAAGACTTTTGCCGAAGAGTTGGGAAAGCTGCAGCAGGACGACCTGGTGATGGCTAACTTTGCGAACCACAACTTCGCTGCTGGAGCAACGGTGGAAGTGCCGCTGGTCCTGTCGCATTATTCGACTGATTCATTGGGTGGCGCGAGCATCGCGTGGCAGACGTCCGACGGACAGTCGGGAACGATGCCGTTAGGCAAGACGCCAGGCGAAGGCGAGGTCGCTACAGAAGGGACTCTGCAATTCAAAGCGGCGTCGGTCAAATGCGCCGACCCCGGAGTTTCTTCGCCTGCAACTGACCAGCGCCGCAGGTGTGACGCTGGCGGAGAATCGCTATCGCTATGCGGCGTATCCGCAATCGACCCCGGCGCCCGGCGGTTACATGTGGCCATGCACGATCCGCGGAACCAGTTGCAGTACTTTGCGCTCGGCGCTCGCAGCCCGTGGCTTTGCTGTCATCGATGGGAGCGCTGGTGCGACTGACGGAAAGCGGTTTGGCTATCGTCCGGTGCTGGATGACGTGACCAAAGCGAGACTCAGCCAGGGCGGGACTGTAGTGCTTCTCGCTGGCAGCCGGACGCTCTACCCGTAGGAGGCACATTAACGATTCTGCCCCGCGCAGGATCGGACTTGACCGGCGACTGGGTCAGCAACTTCAACTGGGTTCTTTCGTCCAGCCCCGTCTGGAAGCCCCTTTCCCCCGTGATCGATGGCTCGATTCTCGGCTGGGAGGCGGCTTCGGTCACACCGGATTTTGTGATCGCCGGATTGCGAGCAGAGGATTCCCAAAACATGCTGGCAGGCGTCTTCTATGGCTGGCTCAACTCCAATCGCGCTTATCTCGTGGAACTAAGCGAGGGTCCAGGCCGTATGTTCTTGACGACCTTCCGCTTTCAGGGTTACGGTCAAGATCCGTTTGCCACCGTGCTTCTGGATCAAATACTCAAGACGGCCGCTGCTGCGTCCGGCACGACCTAGAGCCTGTGATTGACTGAAGCGTACGGGCCTTCAGTCCGCACGTACATGTTGTGCAATGAATTCGCCTTTTGTCACCTGGGGACGATCTCTTCGAAGCAGCTCTTTCCCGCGGTCTGCTAGAGCCTGTTATTAATAGAAGGGCAGCGAAGCAAGTGCAAGCGAGCACGAAATTGACCATGGGCTCTTCCAAAGATTTAGCACCACCCTCTTCCGCAACAGGTGAACCCGCCGTGCGTTGCGCGGCGCCGGGCCGCGTGAACCTGATTGGGGAGCACACCGACTATAGCGGCGGGTTTGTCATGCCGGTAGCCATCGACTTTCGCACCGTCGCTACCATTCGCCCCCGCAACGACGCGCAGATTTTGCTCTCCTCGGAAAACATGGGCGAACAGGTTTCCTATCCGGCGGACCCTCTACCCACCACCGCCCGTAAACACTGGAGCGACTACCCGATGGGGGTGGCGTGGAGTTTGGCCCAGGAAGGGGTGCGCGTAGGCGGATTTGATCTCTCGCTCGCGGGCGACGTTCCCCTGGGCGCTGGACTCAGCTCGTCGGCCTCGATCGAAGTAGCCACGGCGCTGGCCCTTCTGGCGCTGGACGGGGTTGCGCTGCCGCTGGCAACAATCGCCCTGGCCTGCCAGCGCGCGGAGAATGCCTTTGTGGGCGCACGCAGCGGCATCATGGACCAGTTCATTGCCTGTGCTGGCCAACAAGACCACGCCTTGTTGCTGGATTGCCGATCGCTTGAATATCGCCTGCTGCCCATCCCCTCACATGTGCGGCTCATCATCTGCAATTCCATGGTCAAGCATGAGCACGCAGGCGGGGAATATAACGCACGCCGCGCAGAGGTAGAGGAGGGCACGCGCATTTTGCATAGCCGCTGGCCTTCGATCGTGGCCTTGCGCGATGCCACCGAGGAGCAGTTGGTCGAGTGCCAGCAGCAAATGCCGGAAAATGTATTTCGCCGCTGCCGTCACATCATCACCGAGAACAAGCGGGTGCAACTTGCCGCGTCGGCGCTTGAGCGCGGTGATCTGCCCGGCCTTCGGCGTCCTGATGGCCGAGGCACACCGCAGCATCCGTGATGACTTCCAGGCCAGTTGCAGCGAGCTGGATACGCTGGTCGAGATCGCCGTCCGGTATTCCCGGTTGTTACGGAGCCCGCATGACGGGCGGCGGTTTCGGCGGTTGTACCGTCAATCTCGTAGAGGAAAGCAAAGCGCAACAGTTTCGCGAAGCCATTCGCACGCAGTACCGGGCATCCACTGGCATCGATGCCGACATTTATCTTTGCCGCGCTTCTGCCGGCGCAACCCGCATCTCCTAAGCCGCTTTTTTTCCAAAACCGAGTCTACGAACGACGCATCCAACAGCAGTGGGTCGCAGAGTAGTCACATGCCCAGAGAATGAGCCGGGAGAGCCTTACTATCTCGATTCCTCTGTGGAAAAATCCGGTTACCTGTATACAACTTTTGAGGCAGAGCAAGACCTCCGAAGTAATCTAACGAGAGTACACTTACCGGAGTAACCCGAGAGGTCTTACATGATTTCCCAATGTATGAATCCGGAGTGCCGCAAAGAACTACATTATCTTCGCAGTGGTAGGGTCATCCGCACGACGCGTCGGAATGGAGCGCAGGTCCAGGTCGAACATTTCTGGCTCTGCGGTGAGTGCCATCTCGACTACGACTTCCTGTTCGCCAAGGACGGTCGTGTTTCGCTCGCGCGAAGACCGAGTTTCGTCGCTACCGCCAAGCCGGCGTTGGATTTACTGCTCGTCTCCTAAGCGGTCCCGCCGTTGCGGCAACGGCTGAGTGTTCCGAGTCGGCGACGCTCTCTGAGGGCGCGCCAAGTTGCTCCTCCTCGAAATCCTCAGTTCATGAAGTTTTAATTCATCCCCGCTTTTCCTCAACCTGCACTCTTTCTGCACACCATCCGGCGTGGTGTGCCCGCCGCAGCAGACTAAACTAAAAGTATCCCATGGCAGAATTCACCCACCTTCACCTGCACACAGACTATTCGCTTCTTGATGGCGCTTGCGATGTAGAGAAGCTGGTTGCCCATGTCGACAAAATCGGACAGAAGGCTGTGGCCATCACCGATCACGGCAATATTTACGGCGCCGTACATTTTTTTAATGCCGCGAGTGCCGCAGCGGTGAAGCCCATCCTGGGATGCGAGCTGTACATCTGTCCCCAGGAAGACCATCGCGCTGCTCCGGAAAAAGATAAGTACCACCATCTGTTGGTGTTGGCGGAGAACGAAGAGGGGTACCGCAACCTGGTCCGCATTACCTCTGAAGCTTCACTTCATGGTTTCTACCGCAAGCCTCGTATCAGCAAGAACTTTCTGGCTAAGCATGCCCAAGGCCTGATTGGCTTCTCGGGTTGCCTGGCCGGTGAGCTGTGCGGGAACCTCATGGCCGGGAAGTACGAGGACGCCAAAGCCACCGCAGCGCAATACCAGGACATTTTCGGCCGCGGCAACTTCTTCCTGGAGATCCAGGACCAGGGACTCGAGCTGGAAAAGAAGATCCATGCCGATCTCTTTCGACTGGAAAAGGAGCTGGATATTCCGCTGGTCGCCACCAACGACAGCCACTATCTTTGCGAAGACGATCATCATGCTCATGAAGTGCTGCTATGCGTGCAAACGGCGGACTCCATCCACAATCCCAAGCGCTTCAAGTTCGATACCGACCAGTTCTACGTCAAGAGTGCGGCCGAGATGGAACGGCTCTTCTCCCATGCACCGCAAGTGGTTAGCCGCACTATGCAATTTGCTGAGCGTTGCTCGCTCAAGCTGAACAAAGTCACCAATCCCTTCCCCGAGTTTGCGGTTCCGCCCGGGCACACCATCGATAGCTATTTCGCCGAGGTCTGTCGCGCTGGTTTTCGCAAGCGCCTCGACACCACCATTCGCCACCTCGGTGACCGGGGATTGCGCAAGCGGCCTATCTCCGACTATGAGGAGCGCTTGGAGCGCGAGATCGACTGCATCAAGCAGATGAAGTTTGCCGGCTATTTCCTTATCGTGTGGGACTTTATCAAATATGCCCGCGAGGTCCATATCCCTGTGGGACCGGGCCGCGGTTCGGCTGCTGGATCCCTGGTCTCGTACGCGATGGAAATTACCGACATCGATCCGCTGCAGAACGAGCTTCTCTTCGAGCGCTTCCTGAATCCGGAACGCGTCTCCATGCCGGATATCGATATCGACTTCTGCATGAACCGGCGCGGCGAAGTGATCGACTATGTCACCCGCAAGTACGGCCGGGAGCAGGTGGCGCAGATCATTACCTTCAACACCATGGCTGCCCGCGCCGCCATCAAGGATGTTGGCCGGGCCCTCGATCTGCCCTATGGCGAAGTAGACCGGGTGGCCAAGATGGTGCCTGCCACCATTGGTGTGACGATCTACCAAGGCGCTTGAGGATTCTCCGCAAATGCAGGAGGCCTACGACAAAGAGCCGCAGGTGAAGGAACTGGTCGATACCGCGAGAAAGCTCGAGGGCTTAGTGCGCGGGGCGGGTTTGCATGCCGCCGGCGTTGTGATCGCGCCCCAGGCTCTCACCGAGCTGGTCCCGGTCTGTCGCAGCAAGAATGATGAAATCGTCACCGCTTACGACATGAAGGCGGTGGAAAAGCTCGGCTTGCTGAAGATGGACTTTCTCGGGCTCACCACGCTCACGGTCATTGATGACGCGCTCAAGCTGATTGAGAAGAAGCGTGGCAGCGCAGCTCGATATGGCGCTCATTCCCCTGGACGATGCGGAGACTTACGAGAAGGTCTTTCACCGCGCGCTCACTTCGGGGGTGTTTCAGTTCGAGTCCGGCGGCATGCGTGATGTGCTGCGCCGGTACAAGCCCGCCTCTGTCGAGGATCTGACCGCCCTCAACGCGCTCTACCGCCCTGGACCGATCCAGGGCGGCATGATTGATGACTTCATTGAGCGGAAGTGGGGCCGCAGAGTAGTCAGCTATGAGTTGCCCCAGCTGGAAGCTCTGCTCAAGGAGACGCTGGGTGTGATCGTCTACCAGGAGCAGGTGATGCAAATTGCCAACGTCCTGGCAGGCTATTCTCTCGGCGAAGCCGATCTATTGCGCCGCGCCATGGGCAAAAAGAACCCCGAAGAGATGGCCAAGCAGCGTACCCGCTTTGTCGAGGGAGCGATCAAGCGCAAACATCCGAAAGATAAAGTCGTTCGCATCTTCGACCTGATGGAGCAGTTCGCCGGCTATGGCTTTAACAAGTCCCACTCCGCGGCATACGCGCTGCTGGCCTACCACACCGCGTATTTGAAGACCCATTACCCGGTGGAGTTTATGGCTGCGCTTCTGAGCTCGGAAATTTCCAAGCCGGAGAACGTGGTCAAGTACATCAAGGAGTGCCGCGAGATGGGCATCGCGGTCGAGCCTCCCGACGTGCAGATCTCGGGCGCTGATTTCACGCCCAGCCTTACCGGCATTCGTTTCGGGCTTACGGCTATCAAGAACGTGGGCCGCAACGCCATCGATTCGATTCTCACCGCACGCGTAGCGCTGGCCGAGGAAAATCGCACCTTCGCTAACTTCTGGGAGTTTTGCGAGAGAGTTGACCTGCGCTTGATGAACAAGCGTGTTTTGGAATCACTGATCAAGAGCGGTGCGCTGGATTCGTTTGGCCGCCGGTCCCAGCTCATGGCCGCCGCGGACCGGGCGATGGAGCGGGCGCAGCAGGCGCAGCGCGATCTGGTTGCCGGCCAGCATGGACTCTTTGCCGGGCTGGCCAGCGTCTTCGAAAGCAACGGCAATGGCACAAAAAGCGTCGACGACCTCCCCAACACTCCCGATTGGGACGAGAACCAGAGGCTGCAGTCGGAAAAGGAAGTGCTGGGGTTCTTTGTCTCCGGCCACCCCCTGGATAAATACGCGGAAAAGCTGCGTAACTTGAACGTAGTCGACACCGCGACTGCGCTGGAGATGAAGGTAGCTCCCGCTGCCGGCCGTCGGCGAAACGGCGGGGAACCCGAGAGCCTGCTGGCGATCGCCGGCGTGATCGTCGGCCTTAAGGTGGGCAAATCAAAACGCTCCGGAGAGATGTACGCTCAGGCCGCGCTGGAAGATACAGTCGGCAAAATCGATCTCATTTGTTTTCCCAAGGACTATGCGCGGCTCTGCGAGAGCCTCAAGATCGAAGTGCCGGTGCTGGTCAAGGGGGTGCTTCGCGCGGACGACGATGAGTCGGCGCCGAAGCTATCCGTTTCCAGTGTGCAGCCGTTGGAGGACATCAAGATCAAGCTGCCCCAGAATGTCCGCATCCGGGTGCTGCTGGAGAAAGCGGACGAGGCCATGCTGGGTTCGCTGCGTGCCATGATCACGGCTGCCCCCGGTCCAGGCAGGATCATGATCAATATGGAGAGCCGCGGAGAGTACTGCGTGATGCTGGAGCCCGAAGGCCTTTCCGTCGCCGCAGACCGCGGCTTCATCGAGCGCGCCGAACAGCTACTGGGTCAAGGTGCTGTGCAGGCGTTCGAATAGGCGGCGGGGTTGAGAGTAATTCGCTGAATTGACCGCTCAATCTCTACTTCGCCGTTCCCTCGCGCGCAATCCGAAAAAAATCCTCCGGACCAATTTGTCCCCCTTTAAGCACCAACTCCAATCCATCCAGTCCCGTACCTTCCTCAGCGTGCGCCCGGCAAAGCGGAGCACCGGGCGCAAGGCCCCCGGCAAAGGTAATCGCCGTGAGCTTCAGTTGTTGAACCGCGTGGGAGGACGTGTCGCCGCCGCAAAGAACAACGCGGCGAACGCCGGCCTGTTTAACAAGCTCCAGAAGCAGTCGGCCGAGGGCAGCGCCAAGTTCCTGGTCAAGCGTCGCTCGCGAAGGCGCCCCCAGCGAAGTGTAAAGAATTGTATCGCGGCCTGATTGCAACGAATGCAAAGCCGCCTGCAAAGCACTCTCCCTGGCTTCAGCGTCGCCGCTGGCCAGTCCTGCTGCATCGATCTTGACCGCGGTGTACCCGTGGTCCTTAGCCCAACGGATCTGCTGAGCGGTCACTGCGGAGCAACTCCCGCTGATGATCAAGAGCCTATCGGTAGCAGAAGCGGTTACGGAGGAATGGCTTGCCGCAATCGTGCCTGTCTTGCGCCAATGGGCGACAAGGGCCGCCGTCAAGCCTGAACTGCCAACGGTGAAGAGTGGCTGCGCATTTTCCTTGAGATCCCAGAGCAGCTCCCCTGCCTGCTGAAGCATGGCGGCGTCGACACCGTCGAGAAGAACGGCCGCCGCTCCGCTAGCCGCCTGACGGCGAAACTCCTCTGCAACCTTATGCGTCTCAAACGCGCGCAGATCGACCAGACCGATGGGAAGATCTGTCTGAAGGGATAGATGGAGGCGGAGGTCAGCCTCGTGCATGGGAGTCGCGGGGTGATGGGCCATCGTCGGATGGCGGTCGATGCGATAGACCACGCTGCCGGCGGCCGCAAAGAGATTGCCGAAAACAATAAACCTGCCCAGGTGCGGCGCGGCAACGCCAATAGGTACAGTATCGGTGGCAAATACCGCCCGGCCGATCTCAAGCGCGCGTCCGATGCTGCCGCGGTGAGGCGCCGAGTCGAACGTGGAGCAGACCTTGTAGTGCACGATCTCGGGTTCGAGCTCGCGCATGTGCGTGAAGATAGTGGGCAGATGAGCAGACATCCATTCCGGTGTGCGGGATCGCGCGTCCCCGGCAAATCCGATCGCCCGGCAGTGCGCGAAGCGGGCCAACTGCGCGGGAGTAGGCGTGGTGAGGAAGAGCACGCTTGACACGCCGTTGACGGCGAGCTGCTCCAGCACATCCGTGGAACCGGTAAAGTCGTCGCCGTAGTAACAATAGAGTAGTGGCATGTTCGAGGCTTTCAAATCTAGCCGGAGAATTTTTCCAGCGCACACATAAAAAAGGCCGCGCGCAGTTCAGGATGCGCGGTGGCGAACTCCGTGACCGGAATGCCTTCGACGGCCGCCTCCCAAGCCTGCTGCAGGCTGCGGACTCCGGCGGCAGGACCGAGCGGATGTCCCAGAATGCCGCCTCCGGCGGCGAAAATCAGGTCGGTGGATCCTAGCTCGCGATACGTATCGGCTGCCTGGCGAGCTGTCTGCCCGGAAGAAAAGACGGGCATGATTTCGCAGCCAGGATATGGCGGCGGGAACATTGGTGTGAGGCAGGCCCGTGCCGAGCGAATCACGCTGTCGTCCGGTTCGCAGAATTTGTTGCTGAGCCCATTGACGTGGGTATGGTCAATGCCGGCCAGCCGCCAGAACTTCTGGTATGCAATAAAGCTCATCCCGATTGCGGGCGACCGTCCATAGATGCCCCACCCGTTGCGGTGGCCGTGAATGCAGAGTTGTGAGTGTGCGCGTAAGGCTTTCATCGCCGGGAGGCCAATCGAATTCATGCTGGCCATGATGCACGTGCCTCCGAGGGCCATGACATAGTCGTGACGGTACAGCATCTGGTCCAGATCACCGGTAATGTTGACCGCATACATGGCTCGCTTGCCGGTGCGCTCGGCGTGATCCCGCAGTACAGCCAGGACGGCGGCGGCGCGCTGCTCGAGAGGGCAACACGGCCCGTCCGATTGAAGTTCATCGTCCTTGATGAAGTCGATACCGGCTTCGACCAGCGTGCGCACTTGGGCCGCGGTTTCTTCAGGGCTCATCCCGACGCTTGGCTTGATGATGGTGCCGATCAGTGGGCGATGCTCTACACCCGTAAGGCGGCGAGTTCCTGCGACCCCAAACTGCGGCCCTTGGTAACGATCGAGAAATGCAGGCGGTAGTGTGATGTCGAGCAGCTTCAGGCCGGAAAATGGTTTCAGCTCGAAGAGGTTGCCGGCGACGGTGGCTACAAGGTTGGGCAGTGAAGGACCGAGATTGTGGAGTGGCCAGGAAAGCGTAACCTCGGCGGTACGGCGCACCGAGTTCGAGGAATTTTTGGGCATGCCTGAACCGGGTAAGGAGGGCCGGTCGGCGGTTTCCAATTCGGTGATTTGCTCAACTTGCGCAGCGAAGCGCTCGCGCAACTCAGCCGTCTCGCCCGGCACCTTGATGAAGGTGCCGGTGGATTGTTCACCCGCCATGATCGCCGCGGCGTCTTCCAGTGGAAAGGCAGTTTCAATCCAATAACGCGCTTGGATGCGCTGCTGCCCGCCCGCTTGCGATTTACCGTTGCTGCTGTTCATCTCGTTGCGCTCCTGTCTCTGCGGCGAGCGTCAACCGCGCGTAAAGTAGGTCGTGTATTGCTCGTTTTGTACCTGATAGAAAGGTATGAAAACGATTTGTTGGCCGCCCTCGTTGCGCGTCCATCCGTCGGCGCGTTGGCCAAGAGGGCTTAAACCCTCCGCTATTGCAAGAGGTCTCTTTTCCATCCCATCGGGCGGATCGATGGCGACGAGCATAAGCGGACCGCGCATAAGGGCGACGACATTCGGGTGTAGATCGTCAATCGGCTCGGCGCGGAACGCCTGCGGTAGGTGCAACTCCACCAGATCTCCTCCCTTCCATCGCCGGCGTAGGGCGGCGAAGCTGCCGGGTTTGGCGGGTGCGGCAGGGGCGCCGTTGACTGTGACATGTGCCGGCCCCTCCAGCCAACCGGGAATGCGCAACCGTAGCGTCCAGACCTGTGGGACGCTGCTGTCGATGCGCATCGAAACAATTTCCCCCGCGGGATAGTCCGTGGCTTGCGTCAGTTTGATCTTCACGCCATCCTGCTCGAAGCGCAATTCGCTCGGCGCATACATGTTCACCGTGACGCCATCCGCGGCCCGTAAGTAGAGGTTGAGCACGTAGTCGGACACGCCCTGCACCAGTGTTCCCGAGCAGCACGGCCATTTGTGTGGATACCAGACCTTGATAGCCTTAGGACCATAGGTGGAGTAGTAGGGATAGTCGCCGTCAGAGTCGGGTTGCTTTACGCCAAGCAGCGTGTTGTAGACCACGCGTTCCAGATGATCTCCATATCGCGGATCGCCCGTCATGCGCAAGAGATAGCGGTCCAGCTTGGTGGCTGCGTAAGCGCCGCAGGGGGTTTCAAAGTGGTCGACCGTGCTGCTGAGACTCTCGTAGAGCTTTCCCTGATGCGGTTCCACGAACTGTTCATTTGGACCCCAACCGCCTGAAGCGAACTGTTGCTCCGTGGTGAGACAGGTCCACGCATTGGCCATCGCGCGGCGGTATTTTTCGTCTCCCAGAATCAGGTAAGCTTTAGCCGCCGATGAGAGCGCAATGGCATGTGAGTACGCGTGACGGCCAGGTAGAACGTTTTCACTCCCGCGCCAGCGGATCGAAAAAATCATGGTCGAGCAGGTAATTCAATGCCGTGGCCTGGAATTCGTGCCTGCCAGTGAGCTGATAAGCGCGGAAGAGATTCTCCGGCATGACGTAGGTTTCGTCATAAGGCGGATTCTTTTTGCCAATACGATCGTGGCCGTGTTGCGGCATCAATGATCGTGAGCCATCGAGCACTCGGGGCAGCAGATCGTGCGCCTCGTCGACATGAGCCAACGCGTAAGCGTCGATCAGGCCGGCGAAATGCTTATCCAGCGTATAGCAAATCCACAGATTGGTCTGCGGACGAATGATGGACTGGTTATCCGCGCCCAGCGTGGCGCCGAAGCCCAAAACGAGTTCCCGAACCTTCCTCTGGCACGCTGCATCGCCTGTAGCCGCTCCGATGCGCGCCAGTCCGGAAATGTACTGTCCGAGAGAGTGTCCGGGAACGAAGCCGTCCGCATCGTACCAACCACCCATGTCGGGCCCGGGGGCAGGCATACCCGCCCGCTGCCGGTAAACTTTGAGCAGACGATCATTGTCGAGCGCGAGATAACTCGCATGGATGTGGTCATACTGCTGCTTGAGCGGACCACCGGTGATAGCGACAGCCCCGTAGGGAAATTCGTGCAGCACTTCGCGGGAAGATGCAATGGACGTGAGGTCCGCCGAGCCAACCAGCCCGCTACCCAATACTGCCGCGGAACCCTGAAGAAACTTACGCCGTGTGGGCCGAGAAGCCATCTCGCGGAAACTCCTTCGTGCCCAGCCATTGGACGGGAGCGATCGGCGGGCCGTCAACCCCAGCGCCGCACTCTGGAAAGGGAAAGCAATAACAAACGGAAAGTCTCTGCGGGCTCTTTCTTGCAACATAACCCCCATCGCCCCGCGTCCTGTTCCTATGGGATTCAGTTATGACACATGCTCCTTGTCGAGCGTCAGACAGGCGACGGCATAAGGCCGAAGTTCGATCTCCGTACTCCCAGCGACGACACGCGGCTGGGCAAAACTCTCCTCGTCCAGCACAAGGGTCTGTGAAATCGCCACTTCGCCGGCGAGACTCACGGCCTGATGCTGTCCGGTGAGGTTGGCAAGCCAAGCCAGACGGTTCCCGTCGCCATCCGTGCCGGCCACGGCAGCAATAGTATCCGGACGGCTCGAACGGCAGCGATATCGCGGGTGTCCACCGATAACGGAAAGACCTTGCGCCGTGTAGAAAGCCGGATGGTAGGCGATCTCGTCCGCTCCGCTGACGGAGGTAAGGCCCAAAGGTCCTGTCACCGCGCCGACCGTGAGTACCTGCAGGTGCGCTTTGGAGGTGGACGCGGCGTAGCCGATCATCCAGGCTGCCGCGAAAAGGCTCGTCTGCCTCGGATCGTGGTCCGTCATCGCTAATCCGGCGATTCTCCGGGTTGTCCATTACGCGCGAGCCGTATGGGTTCTGGCGCATGCCGATCGTCGATGGGCCGATCCAGTACGGTTTATCGTGGCCAATGATTGCACGCGCCGAACGAGTAATACTGGGCATCGCCTCCAGGGTCTGCATCACGCTCAGATCGTCGGCAGCGTGCACGATGGGGCAGGTGCAGTGGGAGACAAAGTCGAGGAATTCAACCGGCGGACGCTTGCGGTTCAGTTCGGTAAAGTAGGTCAGCATTCCACCGCCAATGGCCAAGCCCGGAAAAGCCTCCCGCGCGGCTTGATAGATCTCTGCAAGCGATGGACACGGTGGCCACTGGCTCCCAGGTAGAGTGGACTTCCGATCCACGGCAGGCGAAACCAGAACCGCTGACAATTTCAGATGGGCCTCCGAGACCATCGAGGCTATTTCCTGCAGCTCCTCTTTGACGTTGCGTTGCGCCGGGAGCACGAGCTCGAGGGCACCCTGCGAAGCACCCGCGATTTGCGCTATCTCTCGAAAACCCGGCAGATCTTCGCGACCGTCCCCGGCAGTGGGATCAAAATGAAACAGAAGAAGTTGCGGCTGCAATCTTTGCAGCATGCCGGGATGGGCCCGTATCGTTGCGATTTCGCTGCGATGGATGGAAACTCCGATCCGCGGAAAGACGCCATCCGGCTCACCGATTTCCACTTTGACCGGTGCATCCACCTTTGTCTCTTCCTGGTGCCTGTCCGCAATGGTGTCGGTGATCAGCAATTCGACGGATTGATGAGTGCGCACGCCGCTCTCCATGACGTACGGCCAAGGGAGAGCGAGCGGCCGAACATACGTCTTGTAGGAGGCATCAGACCAGTTTCGCTGGTCTTCCATTTCAAATACGTCTCCTGTCATGAGGCAACGTGCTGTCACGCCAGGCGATACCTGATGCTCGATCGCACGAATCTCCTTGAAGGGCTGTATCGGTGCAATGAGATCCGGAAACGCCGCGTGCTCGCGTGCGCCGTCGACGTGCTCGATGACCGCCGGCTGGCCGGCGACACCCTCTAGCGGATGCAAAATGGCGAAACCGCAGCGCGCGGTAAGAAATGGAGTGCGCGGTTCGGCGGTCACCTCGAAGGTGATCAGGCCATTCGCATTTCCGGTGATGCGCGTTTCATATTCAAGTTCCTGGTTGGGTTCGGCGCTGGTGCAGCGCGCCCGGAAGGAGACGGTGAAGTCATCGACACCCTGGCGGCAGCTGAAATCGCTGATGGCGGGATGATAGGTTCCCCAATCTTTGTCCCGCACGACGTAGGCAATTGCGCGCAGCACCTCGCGCCCCTGGTAGCGGATGGTCCGTAAACCGCCAGCTACCAGATCTGCTGTCAATGCGCCGGCCTTCAGCAGAATGCTTTCCGGTGAAGGTTCTTCGGTCCCGACGCGCCGCTGGGCGATGGTTAGTTCCATGCTTGGCCTCTGAGTGGATAATTTATCGCTATTGCGCAATCGCCTCGAGCTCCTGGCCCGGTGGAATCTTCCTCAGCAGCAGAGTCGTCCACATCCCCAACGATACCCCGGTAGCAATGATGAGCCACGTGAGCACGGGCTTTCCAAAGCCGGCCAAAATGGTCCACAAAATACTCCCGATAACGAAGCCGATCACTTGTATGGCGCTCAGGAAGCCCACCGCGGTCCCACGCAGACGGGTAGGGAAGCTCTCACCCTGGTAAGCATAACCGGCGCCGGACCATGTGCCGTTCGTGGCCTGGTAGAGCAGAAAGTAGACCACGACCACCAGCCAGGTCTGCTCGACCAACAGAAAGATCAGGCTGAGCGGGGCCACCAGCACGCCGGAGACAATGATCACCTCACGCCGGCCCCACCGCTCGCCCAGCCACCCCCCAAGAATATAAAAGAGGAAGCCTATGCCTCCGCAGGCCAGCAGCAGCGTGCTCGCGCCAGAATCGCTGAAGTGCTTGTATTTCGTGAGCCAATAAGCGATGTAAAAATTGGTCGCGACATAGCTCGCCCCGTAAAAGATCCAGACAATCGATAACCAGATGAGCTGGTGGCGAATGGGGCCGGGCTTGGCAAAAAGTTCGCGAACCGTAGGCCGTCCTTCTGCTTCGACCGCGACCTGCTGTTTTTCAAGCAGCGCTTCGACGGCCGCCTGGTCTCCCTGGCGAACCGCCTCGCGAACATTCTGCACATGTTCAAAGCGTTCCGACTCGCGCACAAAGAAACGCCCGAGGATGACGGCAACGATGGGAAGCACGCCCAGCAGAAAGACGAAACGCCATCCATATCTGCCAAAAGCAAGATACGCCCCCGAGGCCAGGAAGACGCCCAACGGCCAGCCACCCTGGACAATCGAGTAGAGCAGCCCCCGATGTTTTGCGGGCGCCTGTTCGTTGACAATGGTGATGGACACGGCGAGTTCCGCGTAGGCCAACCCGGAGGCCAAGGCACGCACCAATACCAGCTGCCAGAAATCCTGCACGAAATAGGTAAGGCCGGTGAAGATCGCCGTGCCGGTCAGGCAGTACATCCAGATGCGCCGCCGTCCGAAGCGGTCCATCGCATAGCCGGCCCAGATAGTGATGCAGAATTGCGCTCCGTAGACGGAGAAGCCGAGCACCCCAAGTCCAGCTTCGGAAATATGCAGGCTCCTGGCAATCTCAGGAAGCGCCAGGACCAGCAGGTTAACGTCGTAGGAGGCGAGCGCCCATCCAGCCAGCGCCACGAGAATGAGATATTTCAGGTAATTGTGCGGACGGTCCGGGCTCTGCGGGCTCGCATTGCCCGCCTTCGGCGCCACGCTGGATACAGACGGCAACTGCGATTCGCGATCACTCATCGAATAAAGCGGACCACTCCCAAGATACGCGACTTAGGTAATGCGCTCGATGCTGGCCGCGATTTCCTTCGGTTCAAAGACGCGCTTCCAGTCAGGCCGCATCAAGGCTGGGATGCCGAACTCGATGGCCTTATTGCAAGCCTCGGAAAACACTCCTTCGCGTTCCTTGAAGATTACGGAGGCCAGCACGTTGATGTGGCCTAGGAGAAAATCTCGCGCTGCCTCCGCGGGCACACCCCGTTTCACCACCTCATCCATCGCATCGCGCATCACCACCAACAGCGTCGCGCACACGGTTTCTGAAAGGCCCGGCTCCAGCAGCGCCATTTGTTCCAACGTTACCCGGTGGGAACGCATAACGGGTGCCCAAATTACCCTCGCGATCTGCTCACCAAGGGCGTAGGCACTCTCCGGCCCCTGCATCAACGAACAGACGATGTGCTGTTTGGCGGTGATACCGCCAAAATAATCGCGTTTGGCCTCGAGGCTGGTCTCGTCGTTAAAAACCGGCGGATGGCAGGGATGGGTGACGAAATAAACCAGGTCGTCGCGTTTCGGCAGATGACCAGCAAATGGCGCCGCGGCATCGAGCACCATGATCATCGTTCCCGGCTTCAGTTCCCCTGCGATCGATGCAGAGACCTTGCCGATAGCCGTGTCCGGAACCGCCAGGATGACGACTTCGGCGCCCGCAAGAGCTTCATCGGTGGGAACACATGCCAAACCCAGGCCAGTCTTCAGGTGCTCCTGAGCGGCAGGGCTCCGTTCTACGTGCCGGACCTCGAAAGAGGCAGGTTTGAGATTGCTGGCCAGCCGGTAACCCATCTTCCCACCAGCTCCAAACAGCGCAATTTTTGTCGTCATCGAAAACACTCCACAACTGGAGATGAATAACTGTCTGTCTGAGAAAGTAGCAATCATACTATCGGCCTGGCGAGCGTGGCCGGCGGAGCTTGTCGTCACCACCTCAGCCAGAGACCCCCCGGGGTTCCCCCACAGCTCGCGAAAAAACACAACCGAGACATGGGTTCCGCAGTTTGTAACACTTTCAGTTGAGGACGGCCTTCGTCCGAGCCACAGCCACTGTGGACCCGCTATAATCCATTTAATCGACAAAAGCAAAGGCCAAGCGGCAGACTTTCCCGCGCTGGCACAGGCGATGCAAAGTCTCATGACCGATCCGGCACCAGCAAATCTTGAGCAGACACAGGTAGTCGCCGAACCGACGAATCCCGCCTGGATCAAGACTGAACTCGCGCGGCACTCGCAACGGCCCTATCCGATGGACTTCATCGATCGCATTTTCACTGACTTTTCGGAGATCCACGGGGACCGAGCCTTCGGCGACGATCTGGCCATGGCTTGCGGCATGGCCCGCTTCCACGGTCAGGAAGTGCTGGCGATCGGCAACCTGAAAGGGCGGGGCACGAAAGAAAAGGTACGGCGCAATTTCGGTATGCCCAATCCGGAGGGCTACCGTAAGGCTCTGCGGGCGATGAAGATTGCGGAAAAGTTCCATCGTCCCATCTTCACGTTTATCGATCTCACCGGAGCCAATCCCGGTATCGCTGCCGAAGAACGGGGCCAGGCGGAAGCCATCGCTCGCAATCTGCGCGAAATGGCCCGGCTACGGGTGCCGACCATTGCCACCATCACCGGCGAAGGTGGTTCGGGCGGAGCGTTGGCTTTGGCGGTCGCCGATCGCGTTTTGATGATGGAAAATGCCGTGTACTCAGTGATCGCTCCCGAGGCCTGCGGTTCGATCATGTGGCGGGATGCCGGCAAACGAGCCCAAGCCGCCGCAGCCTTGAAGATTACTTCCGAGGACGTAAGCCGTTTGGGTTGCGTGGACGATGTGGTGCCGGAACCACCCGGCGGAGCCCAGAGCGACCCCGTAGCCTCCGCAGCCATGCTCGATGAGAAGCTGGTCTGGCATCTAAGTGAATTGCAGGCCATGCCAGCCGAGGATCGAATCGCACGCCGGCTGGCTAAGTTCCGGGAGATTGCCCGATTCTACAAGAACGCCTGAAGCGCCCTATGCCGAGAGCATCTTGCCCCCCAGGCTCGTACCCACCAGTGCAGTTTCGCAATTTGCCGGGGGCGTGCGCTTGACCGATTTCACTGCTGCCGACCGAGTACGCGCCTCCCGCATTTCCCGTACGCGGACCCATCTATGTCCCCGTATGCGGCTTTCTTTAAGGAAAGCCGCATGAAATTTGGCGGCGCCAACGAGTTCCACGGGAAAATCCGCGCGTTCGGCTACGTCGTCCTCGCCGGAATCTATTTCTACTTTGCCGAGAGCATTTCTGTGCACGCGGCCAACGGCCTGGCCAGCGGAGTGTGGGTTCCCCTCATCGAACGCTGCATTCTGCTCTTCCTCCTGGTGATCGGTTACGCCGCCATGGGACGCATCTTGAACCATCAACGCGATCCCATTCGCGAGATGGGCCTCGCCTTCCGTTCCGGTTGGCGGAGGGAATTTGGCCTCGGCGCCGCGTTGGGCTGGGGCATGCTGATCGCGAGCATCCTGCCGCTGGTGGTCACGGGCGGATTAATCATCACCTTTTGGCTTGTTCCGCGCCAGTTTGGCATGCTCTTCATTGACCTCCTGCTGCTCGCCGTCGCCTCTCTGGCGGAGGAAGTTGCTTTCCGCGGGTATCCCTTCCAGCGCCTGATCGAAGCCTTGGGGCCGACGTTGGCCGTCCTGGTTTTCTCCATTGCCTTTGCCGGGTTGCACATGTTCAATCCAAGCGCCAATCGCGCCAGCTTTCTGATCACGGTATTCAGCAGCTGGTTGCTATCGGTTGCCTATCTACGCACCCGGGCGCTTTGGGTCTGCTGGGGCTGGCACTTTGCCTGGAATGCAAGTATGTGTGTTCTCTTTGGACTGCCGGTAAGTGGCATCACCGAATTCTCGCCCGTCATTCAGAGCAACACCGTGGGTCCCACCTGGATGACCGGCGGCGATTATGGTCCGGAAGCCAGCGTGGTGACGGCCGTCGTGCTGCTGATCGGGATCTTCGTCGTTTACCGCACGACCCGCGGGTATGCGTATCTTTACGCCCAGCCGGTCATTGTCCCCGCCGGCATCCCCGTCGACTTGGACGCAATGAGCAGCACGCTCGCGCCTCATCACCCCGTCACTCCGCCGCCGGCCCCGGCAGGGAACACACTGGTCCAGATCGAGCCTCTTCCCCGGCCGTCTCAGCCGCCCCCACTGCCGGTATCTTCCGGCCTGCAGCAATCTGGGCCGGAGCCGGAAAAACCTCCTGAACAGGCACCGGAAAAACCCTGATTTGTTGCCCTGAAACTTTCTTCGCTTTGCGCATGAAAGGTTACTTGCAAATCACTAACAGTGGGACCATTATTGGCGCATGAGGAAAGCGCCATGGCTGGGCACACCACCAAACAATTCTTTCCTGCCATCGCCGTAGCTGGAGTTCACCGCGCTGCCGCGTTGTTGGCCGTTACCACTCTGTGCGGATGCGCTCTGGGCAACGCACAGGTGTTCACTGTGCAACGCGAAAAGCTGGCTCCCAAAGAGGCAAATCTCACCACTGTCCAACCGACCGCTGTAAAGCTGTCGAGCACTCCCATTACCGAGCGGACACGTCAGCAGCTCGTGCGTACCTTTCAGGCAGATGAAGCCTTTGCGGTTCGCCCGCTGCCGCTGGGTACCAAGGGAGTCGTCCTCCATGCCAACGGACCTCTCAGCCCCTCGGGAGGCGCCTACGCGGATGAGTTGCAGAAGTACGGTATCTCGGTGAAGCCGGGCGATCGCGTAGTGATTACCAAGTTCGAGGTGAAGCCAGACCGCATCATCTTTGAGTTCAACGACGGCCCCGAGAAGCACCACCACATCTTGCAGCACATCGAAGTGGGAGGCATGGGCGGAATGTCGCCGCTGGCCCAGGATGACGGCCATGTTCCGGTCGGCTCGCGGATGACTCTGGTGTTCAACAAGTTTGTCCCGGAGATGACTGCCTCCGAGGTACGCAAGCTGATCATTCCGATGATCGACTTTTCGCTCAAGACTCCGGTGGAGGCCTTCGCCGACACGCTCCCGCCCAAACTCAAAGGTGCTGTCCTGAACCATGAGGTTCTGGTCGGCATGAACCGTGAGATGGTATTGAAGGCCGTTGGCCAGCCCGACCAGAAGGTTCGCGAAATGGACGGCCAGATGCCGTTCGAGGAGTGGATTTACGGCCAGCCGCCGCACGAGGTCCAGTTTGTACGTTTCAACGGGAACCGCGTAATTCGGCTGGAGATCGCGGATGTCGGCCAGTCGCCTGTGATTCGTGACAAAGATGAGACGGATGGATACTTTGCCGGGCAGTTTGTCCATCAGGTTCGTCTCGGCGACGCGCCTCCCGCCGCCCCCAACGGGGAGCACGCTCCTGCGGCGGCGCCCACCTTGCGCAAGCCGGGCGAACAGCTGCCCAACGCGGTGGACAACGATCATCAGATGAAGCCGGTACAATTTCCCGACGACCAGACGCCCAAGCCGATTCCTCCGCCGCCCGGTTCGAACCCGTCCCAGCTGGTCAATATATCGAGCTCCGGCGGATCCCGCTAGCACGCCCGCGGTACCTTGCTCACCAGAGGCGGGCGGGGGCCGTTCGAGGAAACGACCGGCTAGCCGGCCCGACGCCAGAGTCCGCTTGCTGCCGAAATCATCCGCTAACAGGATAGAGACTTGGCGCTCAGGGTTGGCAATGTCGGCATCGAAGGGGATCGGGTCGGGTTCGATAGTCGCTGTCAGATTCGAGTGCGGTCCAGATTCCCCAGAACTGACGTCCTGGGATATTCTCAGCCAGACCTGTACAAAATAGCTTTTTTTGATCGGCCGATTTGTGCCGCACTCCCCTGTGTCTAGAGCAGCGTGCAGAAAATCCGGGGTTAGTCCTGGGTGAACCCGGACCGCACGTGAATGCTGACATGCGACCAAAGCCAACCCGATTCTCAGTCGTCTCTGCGTGTGCTAGGTTTTTCGGTGCCTGGGTGAACTTTCGCATGCGAGAGCTGAGCGATTATCGGAGCTCAGTCGAGTCTTCCAGTGCATTCAGGTTTCACCCGCCGGGAGGGGGCGATTTCCCGATCGTGTAACATAAGTACTACAGTCCCAACTGATTCGTCCCGCCAAATGCATACCAAGCCGGAACGAGGTTCGAGAGAGGCTGCGTGCCGACAGCTAAGCCTGTCGAAGAGGAGATAATACCGTGGCGAAAGTAGCCAAGACCGCCGACCGTTCGAAGATGATGGACACCGCCAAAGGGGTGGAGTGTCCCAAATGCAACAAGGCAACTCGCATTGTGAAACGAGTAAAGGATCGGGAGCGTGGAGTTCCCGGAGGCGTTTACATCTCGTGCTCGGCCTGCGACTTCTACGAAAAGCTCTAGACGTTTCGCTTAAGCAGTCACAGACGCGGCTTGCATCTCTGCCAATATGGATCTGGCAGCCGCGCCGGGATCAGCCGCCCGGGTGATCGGCCGCCCCACCACCAGGTAGCTTGCACCGGCAGCAATGGCTGCTCCGGGGGTAGCTACGCGCCTTTGATCGCCGGTGGCCGCGCCCTCCGGCCGAATTCCCGGGATCACGAGCAGTGGCTTGCTGCCCAACTGACTACGCAAACTGGCCACCTCAACCGGGGAGCAGACGAACCCCTGTACCCCGTTGGCATAGGCCATCTTGGCTAGCATTTCGACTTGCCCGGCTGAACTTCCAAGGACCCCGGTTGCAGCCAGCTGTGCGTCGTCCATGCTGGTCAGGACGGTGACGGCGAGCAGAATTGGCCCGGTATCCCCGGCCCCTTCCGCAGCGGCCGCAAGCATGACCGGTCCACCCGCGGCGTGGACGGTCAGCATCTGTATCCCAAGCCGCGCCACCGACCGCACCGCCGAGGCCACGGTGTTTGGAATATCGTGGAACTTCAGGTCAAGAAATATGGAGTAGCCGCGCCGCTGCAACTCAGCGACCAGGGAATTACCCTCAGCTACGTATAGCTCCAACCCGATTTTGAACCAGCGCGTGGCTCCCTCTAATCGATCCACCAAGTCCAACGCCGTCTGGGCATCTGGATAGTCCAGAGCCACGATCAGGCGTGCGTCTGCCGATTCGAGAGAAGATGCCACGACGCTAATTGTAACGAAAACGCGGGCCGATTAACGTTGGAACTGCGCGGGCCAGCTGAGCTCAGCGATTTGAGCAGGGCTTAATGACGGATCCACCAAATCAATCCGGACCGGCGCCACACCCCGGAAACCCAGAATCCTGGCGGCCGCATACGAAAGATCAAGCACTCTGTTCTCAGGCACCGGACCACGATCATTCACCCGGACCAGAACCGATCGGTGATTGCGTAAGTTAGTGACCAGGACAACGGCCCCGAGCGGAAGGCTGCGGTGAGCACATGTCATGGAGTTCATATTGAAGGGTTCACCGCTGGCGGTTGGTTGACCCTGGAATGCACCGCCGTACCAGGATGCTTTTCCGAATTGCCGCCAGTGATGACCGTGCTGAGGCGCGGTCGCGGTTTTCGGTGTTTCCGTTGTTGGGGAATCATGCTGCGCTAACGTAGAACCGGGGCTAATGCACATCGCGGAAAGTACCGCGCCGGCAAGGATTGCGGGCCCTATAGACCATTGAGAGTGGTTGCCGATAGTTGACATTGTTCTCCTGTCTTATTGTATGGAGCACTTCGCCTCTAAGTCAAAATCTATCAACTACTTAATAAGCTTATCCTCCTTGATTAATGGCCCTGGGTATGATAGATGCGAGGGGTGGATATGAGGGCCCTGATCAGGCCAACACCCTTATTAGACAGGATCCGGATGCCTCGCGGTTGGGGTCGTTGGTAACCCTTCCTCACCAAAGTCATAGGCCCGGAATTCGGACATTTGGCAGCGGAAACGGGGCAAAAAACCCCGAGGGCGCAGCATACACTGGCTGATAAAAAAATTCCAGAATTCCTTAAAATAAGCAAGGAGTCCCAAATGGTCGCCGCTGAACCCTCCCGACCAGTGGCGCTCACCATCGCAGGGTTCGATCCTGGGTCGGGGGCGGGCATTACCGCCGACCTGAAGACCTTCTCCGCCCATGGCATTTATGGCGTAGCCTGCATCTCGGCCATGACGGTGCAATCGACGCTCGGGGTCCGGTCGGTCGAACCCCTTTCCCCGACCCTGGTGCGGCAGACGCTGGAGTGTTTGGTCGACGATGTTTCCCTAGCCGGCATCAAGATCGGGATGTTAGGTAACTCTGCCGTAGTCAGCGAAGTCTCCTCCTTTTTGATCGCCCAGTCCGGCGCGATCCCACGGGAGAGGATCGTGCTCGATCCCATCCTGCGTTCCAGTTCAGGAACAGCACTCATCGATCCGGCTGGAGTGGAGCTCCTCCTCCAGGAACTGCTTCGTCAAGTCGGCTGGATCACGCCCAACGTCGACGAATTGGCCTTGCTAGCCGGCCGCGATCTGTCAGCTCCCGGTGGCCTCGACAGGGAACGGGTGCCGGCCGCTGCCGCTCGTCTGCGGGAGATGGCGGCGCGACTGGGCAACCACGAGCTGAACGTAGTGGTCACCGGCGGTCACTTCAGCCGGCCCGCCGATTTCCTGCTCACTGCCTCGGGGGAGGAGAACTGGCTGGAAGGAGAAAAGATCGTTACCAGGCCACCCACGGAACGGGTTGCGCTTTCTCAAGCGCCTTGCTCTCTGGCCTTATTTCCGGCCAGTCTTCCCGCCAGGCTGTTATTGCCGCCAAGGCTTATGTCACAGAAGCGCTTCGTTCGGCCTACCCGGTTGGCAAAGGGAAAGGACCCATGAACCATCTCTTTCCATTCCACCTGGCCTGACGGAGGCAGGGTGCCTCTGGATTTCAATTCCTCCTCTGTGGGTTGCCGATCCGGATGACTCGCTTTGGTGCTATTGGCCAAATCGCTTGTTAGTGTTTCGTCTATGCAAATGCGGTTTGCCGTTTTTGATTCCCCGCTGTCATTCGGGTCCTGTGAATCGGCTTTGCACTCATGCTTCGGTCCAAGGGTCTGGATTGACCCTTTAGATAGCGGCTGCAGTTGCTATTGGCGAAAATGCCTTCCGGCCTCATCCGCGCAAATGCGGTTTGCCATTCTTCATTCACCGTTGGACATTTGTCTGAGGAGTCCGTTCGCCTCTGGATTTCAATTCCTCCTCCGTGGGTTGTCGATGCGGATGACTCGCTTTGGTGCTATTGGGAAAAATTGCATTTGCGGTTCTGCAAATGCGGCCTGCCGTTCTTCATTCACCGCTGCTCATTCTTCTGGGGAGGTTCGATATCATTTGCTTTTTCAATTCCTCCTCCGTGGGTTGTCGACCCGGATGACCGCCGTGGTTGCTATTGGCAAGATCGGCCTTACCGTTTCATCTCCATAAATGAGCTTTGCCGTTTTTCATTCACCGCTGCTCATTCGTCTGAGGAGTCCGGGTTGCGTTTGCATTTCAATTTCGCCTTTTGAATGGCGGGCTTTCGATGACTGCTGCAGTTGCTAATGTCCGGAATCGCCTTTCGGTTTCATCCTTGCAAATGCGCTTCGCCGATCTTCATTGACTGGCTCTCATTCGTCTTCGATTCAACTTGCATTCAATTCTTTCCTCCCGCTCCTGGAGGGCTGCTTTCAGATGACTGCTGCAGTTGCAATTGAAGGAATGGTCCTTGGCTTTCGTCTCCGCAAATGCCTTTTGCCGTTTTCGATTTGCGCAGTTCAGTCCGGCAGAGAGCAGAAAGGGTGCCCAGTAGCAAATGAGTCCGTTTAGTTACTCTTTGCTATTCAAGACCCCTAGCGGGACCCCAGGCGTGGTGTTTGGCGAATGCGATGGATGGGGCTATGCCCCGTCGTTTCGGCCCAGGTACGCTGTGCGAACCCCGGGGCACCCGTCCCATTCCTATTAGCATTGCTGTGAGACTGACGCCACAGGGACGGCTGAGAGTAGCTCAGGACGTTAGTCTTGGCGTCAGCTTTTCCACGGCGATTTGAAGGCCACGCCGATTCTCATTTTCCTTTGGGGGGAGGGACTGAGAAACAGGTTCGCTCTTAACCTGAGCGGAGGGGGCTATCGTTGCGAGAGTTCGATTTCCAAGCGGGTGTTCTTTGCGAAGGTAACTTCGTGCCCGCGCGCGATCCAGGTGTCAAAGACCACCTTGCCGACCTCGTAATAGGCAAACCCTGAGATGAGGCCGCCGTTCGAGGACACCGTTCCCACCACCCGGGTCAGCAGGTCCAGACCGTTGCTGGTCAGGGCCTCTTTCACCAGGCCAGCGCCGGTGCTGTCGGAGACCGCCGCCAGCGATCCAAGGGTGATTGGAGCCAGGAAGCGGTTGGCGCCGCCGGCCTTGATCTGGCCTTCGTTGTCGATCTGCACCCGATCACTGGTGACGCTCTCGGCGGCTATCACGCGCCCATGAACGACTCTCTCGTCACCCTCGGGCAGTTCCGCCTTGCGGAAGGTCAGCCGTAAGCTCCCGTTGTGCCCGAACATTCCTGCGGGCTTGGCCTGCACCACGCTGCCAATCAGGTGCGTGCCCTCGGGCAATAGCAGTTTCCCATGCGCCTGGGGCGAAGCCGATACCGCCGTACCCGTCGATTGCAGCGTGCCGGCAGGCTCGTCTTCGAAAAGAGGCTGTGTCAGCACCGCTTCGACCGGCATACCGGCCGTCGCTGTGCTCGAGTCCACGGGATCCACCAGGCGGGCCTCGATGTTGCCCGTCAGCTTCAGTTCGCTGAAATCCGCGACAGGCACAGGGGCCGGCACAGCTTGTCCCTCTAACTCCAATGGCTGTTTCAGCTCTGCGTCGTATTGGGTTCCTGCCCAAAGCTCCTGAGGATGGACCGGAATTTGTGCATACAGAGCTTGCTTTGCCTTGTCCATCTTGTGCGGGGTGCTGAATCCGGCTGCAGTTTCGCGTTTGGTCCAACTGAAAGCCGCGGCGATGCGCTGCATCAAGGACCGGCGGGGCGCCTCATTGGGAGCCGCCATGCGCACGACGCTCGTCGTCCGCTCCGTAGCGTCCGTTTCAATGCTGTATTGATGCCCGTCCGGGGTCTGCAGTTCGCTAAAGGTAACGTCCGCGTCCTTGAGCGGGGTCAGGTCGCCGTTAAACATAGCCGCGGTGCGAACTTGGCGGCTTACTCCATGCTTGCCGGTGATCGTGCCATACACCTTGGAGTTCGCGGGAACGACCACGTGGTCAATCAGATAGACAGGCTCGGTGAGGTGACCTTCAATCCTGGTGCCCGACCCATCGAATAGCTCTTGTCGAGTTCCACGCGCAGGGGAACACCTGCCGGGACGAGTTCCGTGGGAAGCGGCGCGATATCTTGTTGTGCGAATGCAGATCCCGTGGTGGTGGCGACGGTTGCGGCAAACAACGCTGCCAGAGCTATTTTCATAACCTATTCCCCCCCGGCAGGATCTGCGGGATGAGTGCTCATCGCATTTCGCTTGACGACACCGAAAGCCATGTTGTTCCTGATACCAGTGACTTGGGGGAGGGCGGAAATGCGGTTTTGACGGAACGGGCGGGCGGAAACGGGTTGCGGCGGGTGCCGCGACTTAGCTACCGGACGACCATTTCTCTACCGATTTCTACTAGCCGAGAGTAGGCTGTCCGCGGGCGGGAGTATATCACTCGTTGGTTGCAAAAATGCCGCAAAAAAAATCACCGGAAGGTAACTAAGAAGCGACACTTTTTGTTTGCTGCACGTCTTCCTCCATAACGAGGAAGCGTCGAATATATCGTAGGGGCTCGTCGTGAACCGCCATTTCACGCAGATGGTATTTCCAGACGTCAGCCTTGAGAGTTCGGCGGGTGAAGGGCTTCCGCGTCACGGTCACAATGCGACCCTCCTTATCACGTCGAGTGTAGCTTGCTGCGGGAACGACGAAGCTGATTTGGGAACCCTGTTTCCAGAACGCACGGCCAAATTCATGCGCGAAAAGGAGAGCATAGTACCGCCGACCTCGAGCAAGCAGCTCAACCGCATCGTCAAAACTGGTCCAGGTGGGGTCGATCGCCTTCTGAAACCATTTCCGAAACTGAAAATCGTTCGCGCGCGCCTGGCGAATGACAATGCGAAGGAGTTCCTGCCTGGTCATAGCATCTCCTCGTTTCCGCAGGTACCGTAAGGGGAGCCTATATCCTGACCGCCATGTATCCCCGAAAGCGGTTTACCTTTAGTTACTTATTTATGCGCTAAGAGTCTCGGTAATTACTACTAGTTAATGAGATTTATTGAAAAAATTCGTCGACTTATTCGCCCTGGAGCTCCCGCGCGTCGGTCCGGCGCCGGGCGACCTCTCGCTTTCAGGGCACCGCGAGACTCCAGACGATGCCCGTCCGTTCATGGCTAAGCTGATTTCAGTCATTGGTTTAGCTCTTTTAATCGCGCTGTGTACGGGATCCGGGCGGGGCGTAGTTACCACACCTACGGGAGTTGATACGAATCCGCTCAACCAGGAGCCCTTGGTGCGCCAGGCCTTTGAGCGCTTCTACATTCTCGACTACGACGGCGCCCTGTCAAGGTTTGAAAGGGTGCAAGCACAAAATCCCACGAGTCCCCTAGCCGTAGATTATGTGCTCGACACTACGATCTTTCGCGAACTCTACCGGCTCGATTTGCTCGATACCACCTTCTATGCCCATGACGGGTTTCTCAACGGCAAGCACGCCGTGGCTGCGGACCCGGCCGTAGCCGAACAAATTAACTCTTTGTTTACCAAGGCGATAGATCTCTCCAACCAGGAGCTAAGCAAGAACCCGGAGGATGTCGACGCGCTCTTCGCCCGCGGCTGGGCGCGCAGCTTGCGCGCCGTGTACATCGGCTTGGTGGAACGGAGCTTCATTTCCGCGTTGCATGTTGCTCTGCAGGCCCGCAGCGACAACGAGAAGGTCCTGCGGCTCGATCCCAGATACATGGACGCCAAGCTGGTGGTTGGGGTCCACCAATACGTCACTGGTAGTCTGCCCTTTGGGCTTAAGATACTGGCCGGCGCGGCCGGCATCACGGGCTCTAAATCCAAAGGTATACAGGACTTACGAGATGCCGGAGAGCGAGGAGTGATCACTTCTGTGGAGGCCCGGACGGCGCTCGGCCTGTTCCTCCGACGAGAGGCAAAGTATGACGAGGCGATCGCCGTGATGCGGTCACTGACCGACGAGTATCCGCGAGATTTTCTCTTCCGGCTCGAACTTGCCAATCTCACCAAGGACGCGGGACAGGGCAAAACCGCCATCGCGGAATATCAGCACTTGCTGGAGGAAGCCAGGAAGACAGGCTTTTTCCCTTCAGCCCATTTGGAACTGGCTTGGTTTGGTCTTGCCGACACGCTCCAGGGACAAAAAGACTATGCCGAAGCCGCCGCAGCCTACAATGAGGCCACCGCGCAGCCGACCATCAGCAAAGATCTCAAGAGCCGCTGTGATCTCAACTCGGGTAAGATGTATGATCTTTTGAATGAGCGAGATATGGCGCGGAGACAATACGAGGTTGTGCTCCGCCAGGACGGCGACTCGGCGCAGGCGGATTGGGCGCGCAAATACCTCAAGTCTCCGTTTACCGCGCAGTAACCCAGGGCTCCTTGCAAGTGGTTCATTACAATAGATTTCTGGAGGCATCCAATGGCTTTATTCTGTTCCGGATGTGGTGCATCGTTAAACGGCGACGCGCGCTTTTGCTCCGCCTGCGGCAAGCCCGTCATCGAACCGGGATCAGCTGCTTTTGCTTCCCGGCCTCCGTCTCCACCCTGGGGACCGTTAATGCGGCCTCTGGCAGGAAGGAAGCTCGCAGGCGTCTGCCAGGGGCTCGCCAACCAGTACGGTTGGGACGTCACCTTGACCCGGGTCATCGCTGTGCTGTTGGCCATACTGGTTTTCCCCATTGGCGAGGTGGCCTACGTTCTGTTCTGGGTGATGGTTCCTGAGGAGCCGCGGACGGTAGCCCCGGCCACCAACCTAAACATCACGACCTAAGAGCGGGAGGTCCCGCTTTCCAAACCCACCAACCCCGATAGGCTCACGGTCGAATCGGCCACTGCATTTGCGCGAGGCCTCCTCGCTTTTGAAATACCAGATCGCATTCCCCGGCCGTCCCTTCCGCTATCCCAAAAAGAAATCCGCTTTGCACTGCGAAGATGTTTCGCTGGTTGGGCTGGCGAAGAAGTATGGGACTCCCCTGTATGTCTATTCCGCAGGGCAAATTCTGGATCGCTATCGCCTATTCTCCGATGCGTTTGGTCATCGGGATCACCTCATTTGCTATTCGGTAAAGGCAAACTCCAATCTATCTATTCTCAAGCTGCTGGCGGGTCAGGGTTCGGGATTCGATATCGTCTCTGGGGGAGAGCTTCTACGCCTCCTCGAGGTGAATAAGAAGGCGGCCAGCCGAGTGGTCTTCTCGGGTGTGGGCAAGACAGCCGAGGAGATCGATCTGGCTCTAGCTGCCGGGATTCTGATTTTCAATGCGGAGAGTGAATCCGAGGTGGCTTTGCTTGCCGAGCGGGCCCGCCGGAGGCGCGTCCGCGCCCGGGTCGCCCTGCGCGTGAACCCGGACGTCTTCGCCGAGACCCATCCTTATATATCTACCGGATTGCGCGAACACAAATTCGGGATCGACATCAAGGCTGCCCGGCCTGTTTACCAGGAAGTAAAACGATCGCGTTACCTTGACCCGGTTGGGATCAGCGTGCACATCGGTTCCCAGATCCAGACCGCCGAACCTTTTGGGGCAGCGCTGGATGCGGTGGGCGAACTCATCCGGGAACTGGAAGGCGACGGCATCCAGATCAAGTTCGTCGATGCCGGGGGTGGCCTGGGCATCGACTACCTGGGTGGTTCCAGCTTTGACCCCGCGGCAGAAATGGCAAAGTATGCGGCAGAGGTCGAGCGCGCCCTTGCCGGGCTGGAAGTGCGGCTGCTGCTGGAGCCCGGCCGATTCCTTATCGCGCAAGCCGGCGCTTTGCTGGCCAAGGTGCTGTATGTCAAGCGCAATGGGAGCAAGACCTTCGTAATCACGGACGCCGGGATGAACGACCTCATCCGGCCTGCGCTCTATCAGGCCCACCATGAGATTTTGCCCGTGATCCATGATCCCCTGGCCAAACGTGGCGTGGTCGACCTGGTCGGCCCGGTCTGCGAGTCGGGTGACTTCTTTGCCCGGGACCGGGATATACCGGAGGTCAAGGAAGGCGACCTGGTGGCGATTCTCGATGCCGGCGCCTACGGGATGTCGCTTGAGCTCCAACTACAATTCCCGGCCCCGAGCCGCCGAAGTTCTGGTGGAAGGGAAGAAGGCGCGGCTGATCCGCCGCCGGGAAACGATCCGTGACCTGATTCAGCCGGAGATGCGGACTTAGGCGTCAGTCTGGTGCTGTTTTCGGGATACGAGCAGGACAGATCTTGACTCGCTAAGTCCGTCGGCTCGAATTCGAGACCTAAAAGGGAAATGGGCACTGTCGCCACGGGCCAGATGATCCGCGTACTGGGTCGAGAGCTGGAGGGGAAGAGCAGCGGAAAGCAAGAAGCCCGGGCAGTTGCCCGGGCTTCTGATTATCTACGCAATATGGCTACTGCGAAAGGGAATGAACCGAAGCCAGAGTATTATTTCGACCGGCTCAGCCGACTGCGCTTCCTGGGTGTTTGGCGCCTGGACCGAAGGTGCGGTGTGGCCGACGGGTGAATCGTTGGTGTGGTTTGGCCCAAGGCCCAAACTGATCAACGCGCGGCTGTCCGGCATCAATTTAGTCTGCCAGCCGTGGTCCGACTGATATTGCCGCATCGCCACTTGTGTCTGTGCGTCCCATTGGCCGCTGGGAGCGCCCGTCAGATATTTCTGGCGGATCAATGCAGTCTGAATTTCGGAGGCCCGATCGGAATCAATGGTCCGCTGTCCGTGGATATGACTGACTTGTTTCCTTTTGCCCTTTTTGGAAGAAGCCGTCCGTGAATGACCGGACGTGGGTGCACGATGAGTTCGGCTTGCAAATGCTGGAGTGATAGCCAGTGTGGAGAGCAACAACAAAACCTGGCCTGCTCGTAAAGACACCATGCATACCTCGATAGGGGAAATTCGTGCTTCTCGACACATTATAAGGAGACCGGCCAGATTGCAATCCCAACAAGCCCGGCGGCCGCAATTTTTCCGGCCGCCGGTAATGGTTACTAGGTAAATTATTCGTTTTTACCGCGTCATCGCATGGCATTGCATTACTTTTTAGTCATGCAAACGACCCAACTGGGGAAATACTTTACGGTAGTGTGCCTCCCAAATAAGTACCACCCGCGGTAGGATTGCGCGAATCAACCACCCGGAAGCCCACATCCTGGCCGGCCTTCAAAGCGCTGACCAACGACTGGAACTGATCGAGCCCGTTACCGGCTGGCGATTGATCTCCGTGATCACCAGGCCCGAGGTCAATCCAGCCTCGTCGGCAAAGGAACCTGGCTTTACCTGCGTCACCAGGACACCATGGATTCCCTTGCTGGCCAGCGGGCCAGGCACGGCCTCGACAGTGAGCCCGAGTTTGCCTTCGGAGGCGTTGGGAGC
Source organism: uncultured Acidobacteriaceae bacterium (assembly GCA_963815175.1). Classification (GTDB taxonomy): domain Bacteria; phylum Acidobacteriota; class Terriglobia; order Terriglobales; family Acidobacteriaceae; genus PALSA-350. The sequence goes on along the minus strand of CAWFGM010000041.1, from coordinate 33,232 downwards.
GCTTTCCGGCCCGTTCTCTCCATTTTGGGAAGCGGGTTGCGCCGCGTACAGCTTAGCCCGGTCCGCAATGGTGAGGGTAGCAGTCGCAGTCTGGCCGCCACGGATGTAGCCCAGATGAACCGTGGTCCCCGGTTTGCGAGCCGCAATGTCCGTTACCAGGGCATCCCCATCCTTAATAGGCTTGCCATCCACGGTAGTAATAATGTCTCCCCCCTTCATTCCCGCCTGGTCGGCAGGCCCGTGGGGCGTCACCGCATTGACCAGCACCCCGGACTTGAATCCGTAGACACGCTGCACGGCAGGGTTGAGGCTGGCCTGGAACTGAACCCCAATCGAACCCCGGATGACCTTATGTTCCGGTCCAATCAGATCGTTATAGACCCCGATGACCGTGTTCGAGGGCATGGCAAAGCCAATTCCCTCGTAGCCGGCAGACTGGGTCAGGATCGCGGTATTTACCCCAATGACCTGGTCGGCCATGTTGACCAGCGGTCCACCCGAATTGCCGGGGTTGATGGCCGCGTCGGTTTGGATGAAGTGCTGGAATTGGCCGGCGGCGCCCTTTTCGATAGTGCGGTTCCTGGCCGAGACGATGCCCGCGGTAACCGTTTGGGTAAGCGCGAACGGGCTGCCGATGGCAATCACCCAGTCGCCCACCTGGCTGGCGTCCGAATTGCCCATCTTCACCGTGGGCAGCGGCTCGGTGGTGGTGATCTTCACCACCGCCAGATCGGTATCCTTATCCACGCCGATTACCTTGCCCAGGCGCCCTTGAAAGCCTTCCGGGTCGGTGGAAAGCTTCACATAAATGCGATCCGCCTTCTCCACCACGTGGTTATTGGTGATGATGTAGCCGCGCGGGATCCACGATGAAGCCGGAGCCGAGAGACTCACGCACCTGGTCACCCTGTTCGCCGCCGCCAGGTCCCTGGCCGCCAAAGAACCGGTTGAAGAAATCCTGAAAGTTCTGGTCCGGACCCTGGCCGCCGCCGCCGTCCTGGTCGCCATTCTGGTCGTCGTCACCACTGCCCGGGGGAACGGCGGGCGCCGCGTGAGGAGTGCGGCGGCGGGAATGGGTATCTTCCTGAGGCAGAGTCTCGGTATTGATATTCACCACTGCCGGCCCGACGTCCTTGGCGATCTGGGTGAAAGTCGTCGACAGGGTGACAGGGTTGGGAATCTTCAGCGGGGTGGCGTCCGAGCTATCGGTTTGCGTTTCATTTCCGCGAACACCGTGGACAGCAACAGACCCAATCAATATGCCGGCTGAGAGCGTGCCAAGGATAGTAAAGGTTGAAGCGAGACGGCTTGCGCGAAGCCGTTCGAGCAGCGATTTCATCTGGGTCTAACCTCGTCGGTTGGGAAGCATCCAAGGGCTGGCGGCGCTAAGAGGATGGCACCCCGTAGAGCAATCACACAGTTGGTGTGAGCCAGGGAACGAGAGCGGTTGAAAACTGGTCTTCCGGCTAGCCCGGGGCGAATGTCGTTCATGGCCTCAGCAGATTACCGGATTCATGAAACACGCTCGAACTAGCGCCGCCGATGTTCTCCCAAAGAACGGCGGCACATAACTGACCCTTGCTGCCACACAGTCACTGTGTACTCTCTCCAGTATAGCCAAAAGCCGGCGATTGGGGCGGCGGTGTGTTGTAGCGGTTGATGCAGCAGCAACATTTATATTAGACGCGGCTCGCGCGCCACGGGTTACAGCGCCATTTTGCCCAGGAGTGAAGTAGACGCGGCCCTTTTCCCAACCTGCACATCTTTCCCTACCAGCTAAGCCCCGTAGGCTCGTCCCCGAATCCTGAGCCAGCCCGACAGGCACGACTATTCGGTGGTCGTCGCGATCAGTCCCGCAGGGACGGCTGAGAATGCCCCAGGGCGTAAGTCCTGGGTACGAGTTTGACGCTCAGGGCAGGCTTGAATGGGACCCAACATTTGTCGCTGGCACGCGAAAAAGCTACGGTGGGAGTTATTGGTGATCGCCTGCATCTCGGTCGCCTGACCGGAGGTTTTGTAGTGGAGGACTGGCGCTTGCTGTAGCACTCCCCGTTTGCTCACGTTACTGTAGGGTTATCTAAGTAACGTTACGCCTGGATATTACTAGCATACCGCGTGCTAAGAGCAAAGTCACTGCCTCGGCGCCTCGTAGACCGTCCGCCCATCGACCACCGTCCGCAATACCTGCGTCTTTAGAATCTCGGGCGCAGGCACCTTGGTCAGATCGCGGTCCAGCACAACAAAGTCGGCTACGTACCCCGGAATCAGTTTGCCCTTGAAGCTTTCGGCAAACTCCGCGTAAGCCGAGCCCTGGGTGTACGCGAAGAGCACCTGGCCGATGGTCAGCTTGTCTTGCGGGAAGTAACTCTTTGTTCCCGCCTCGTTACTGCGCGTGACCCCGGCATAGATTCCGCGAAAAGGCGTGATGGGTTCCACCGGATAATCCGTCCCGAAAGCCAACGGCACGCCGGCATCCAGAAACGCCTTCCACGCATAAGCGTAACGTGACCTTTGGGTGCCGAGCCGCGCCGCGGCCCAATTCATGTCGGTGAGCAGATGGCTGGGCTGCATGGACGCGATGATGCCCAGCGCCTTGTAGCGCGGGATATCCCGCGGGTCTACCACCTGGGAGTGCTCGATACGATCGCGGCTTGCCGCGCTGCTGCCGGCGGCCGCAAAGGCGTTGAGAGCCATCTCGACCGCACGGTCGCCGATGGCGTGGAAGCCAATCTGAAATCCCGCCGCGGCACGCTCCTTCGTCATTGCGTCCAGCCGCGCCTGGTCGTAACGCGGCAGTCCGCTGTTTCCCGGGTCATCCGAGTAGGGCGACAGCAAAGCGGCGGTTCGCGAGCCTAACGAGCCGTCCATGAAGCCCTTCAACATTCCGGTGTGGAGCATGCGGTCGTCGGCCGGCTGCGCGGCGCGGTGCGCCACCAGCACCTCGACCGGATCATTGAAGGACAACCACTCCGAGATGCGCACCGGCAACTGGCCTTGGCGTTCCAATTCCTGGTAGACCAGAAAATCATCCCAGTCGGAGTTGTCCTGAACCGAGGTCACGCCGTGCGTCGCCGCGTCCTTAAGCGCCAGCAAGATGGCCCGCCGGCGCAGGTCATGGGAGGGAGGCGGGATATGTCGCTGAATAAGCTCCTGGCCCGAGTCCTCGCGGACAATCCCAGTCAGATTGCCTTGGGCATCGTGGTCCAGTTGGCCGCCTTGTGGATTTGGCGTCTGGCTGGTCACTCCCGACAAGGCGAGCGCGGCAGAGTTGGCCACCGCAATATGCCCGTCCACCCGGACGAACATCGCCGGATGGCCGCCGGTCACGGCATCGAGATCCTGCCGGGTGGGCAATGTCTTGGTGGGCCACAGGGTATGATCCCAGCCGCCGCCCAGGAGCCAGTCTCCAGCAGGAGCGGTAGCCGCGGCAGCACTTACCCGGCGCAACATCTCCGCCAGCGAAGTGCTGCCGGTGAGGTCGACCGCGAGCTTCATGCGCCCCGCATAGCCGAGATGCACGTGGGCATCATTGATGCCGGGCATCACGAAGGCCCCATGCAGATCGAAGAGCCTGGTCCCCGGCTGCTTCTGGCGCAAAATCGCCGCGTCGTCTCCGATGGCGACGATCTGGTGATCTCCCACCGCGATGGCCGTGACCCGCTGCGGGTTGCTGTCACCCAGGCCTACGCCGGTAAGAATATTTCCGTGGTAATAGATCGCTACCACGGGCGTCGGTGTGGTGGCGGCGAAGAGAGGTCTCGCCACCATCAGGCAGCAAAGGAGCAAGACCTCGGCAGCCCAGAGCCCAAAGTCACGGCTTGCCGGCGGATGCCGGGGATTGAGAGAGATGATCCAGTGCCAGCAGGAGCAGGAGCAGAATGCGCTTGAGCGCCAGCTCCCGGCCGCTGGCGTCGTACCATTCGCCGCGCGTATGGATCCCTCCCCCATCTCCTCCCGCCCCAATGCTGAGTGCCGGGATGCCGAGAGACAACGGGATGTTGGCGTCGGTAGAGGCCACGCGCTGCTCGGTGCGAATGCCCAGGTGCCGGTCTACCGCGTGCAGGGCTTCAAGCAGCCGGGATTCGTCGCTCAGCCGTCCGGCTGGGCGGTCACCGATCCGCTCGATCAAAAAATGCACCGGGTCTCTTGCTTCGGCCTGAGGCGTTGGCGGCGGCGACGGCGTCTTCGACGGCGCGATGCAATTCCACTTCCAGCCGGATCAACTGCTCCGCGTCCAGGCTACGCAAATCGAAGCGAGCCGTGGCGCGCTCCGGGATCGAGTTTACCGAACTGCCACCCTCCATGGTGCCGATGTTCAAAGTGGTGCGCGGCGAAGCGGGCAGAGCTACCTCACTCATGGCGGCGATTGCCCGGCTTAGCACCACGATGGGATTGGGGGTTCCGGCATCGGTCCACGAGTGGCCCCCCGGGCCCTGCACGGTGACCAGAAAGCGGCGGCTGCCCAGGGCTTGGGTTACCACCACCTCGCAACCCGCGCCGTCGAGCACCACATTGGCGCCAATTCTCTCTCGCCACGGGGAAGCTCCATATAGGTAGCGCATGCCGCGCAGATCGCCATCGCCTTCCTCGCCTACGTTGCCGGCAAAGAGCAGGTCACAGGGAAGCTCGACGCCGCAGCTCTCCAGTGCGGCCGCCACGGCCAGGAGGCCGGCCACACCGGCGCCGTTGTCACAGGCCCCTGGCGCCTCCAGACGATTGTGCTCCACTAATGGCGCAATCGGAGTATGGATGGGAAATACCGTATCGATGTGCGCAGATAGCAGGACGCATGGGCGGCCGGTCAGTGAGCGATTGCCGGGATAGCAACCAAGTACGTTGCCTTCGGAGTCGATCTCTACCTGCTCAAGCTTGAGCTCGCGGAAGCGTTCTGCCAGCCACTCCGCGCGCTTGCCCTCGCCAAACGGAGGAGCCGCGATCGAGACCAGCTCCTGCTGCCACTGCATCATCCTCCGCTCGTGCAGATGGAACCACTGGAAGGCCGCATGAACGCGCGGCAGCGAAGCCAGTTGGCCGATCCGGGAAAAAGCTGAGTGGGCGATCGTGCTGGGCATGACAGATTCTCAGAGTAGCACTCTCTCTGTGGGTTATTTTCCGCTGGAGTATTCGACGTTGACCAGGAACAAGCCTCGGGCCGGGCGCTGTTGGGCCGGCTCGCTCGCGCGCGCGAAATTCCAGGATTGCGGGAATTTCTGTTTCCGACAGATTTCCCCGGCCCACCTCGAGAAAGGTCCCAACCAGGTTTCGCACCATGTGATGGAGGAAGCCATTGCCCCGCACGCGATAAACAAGCAGATCGTTCTCCGCCTCTTGCATCCACTGCGAAGCATGGAGGCAGCGCACATTGCCCCGGCGCCCTCGCCGGTCGAATCGGAATCGCGTTCCAGCCGGTCGGGATCGGTGGCGGCAAAGGAAGTGAAGTCGTGTTCGCCGCAAACCAGCACGGCGGCACGCTGCATCGCCTCCACATCAAGCGGAGCGTTGAACGCATAAACATAGCGCGCTAGCCAGGGTGGGCAAATTTCTCCGCGAAAGACTCTGTATTCGTAGGTTTTGGCCAGTGCGCTGTGGCGGGCATGAAAATCGCTGGTCTCCCGCGTCGCGCTGAGTACCCGGATGGATGCCGGTAAGGTGCGATTCAGCGCGCGGGCGAGATTGGCCTCGGGAATCGGAGCTGCCAGCGCAAATGATGCCACCTGGCCCAGCGCGTGTACCCCGGCGTCGGTTCGCCCCGAACCCTGGGGTAGCACCTCTTCGCCGGTGATCCGGGCTAATGCGTCGCGCAGTTCACCCTGTACCGTCACGCAATCCGGTTGCACCTGCCAGCCGTGGAACTCGGTGCCGTCGTAGGCAAGCACCAGCTTCCATACCAGGCTGTTTGCGGGCTCTTCGATACCTTTCATTGCGCTCCAGGCAGACGGGCGGGTACAGTGCCTTTTCGGGAATGGTAAAGAAAGCGCTGATGTCTCCCTTCCCCTCGACGCACTCCTTACGTATATAGCAACCGAGGCTGCGATATACTCGCCCAAAGGTTAACCAGGGAACGAAGCACCGCGTATCCACACCGCATTTGCAGATCAAGGCGGCGAGACCGGAAGGCTGCGCCCGAAATCGATGGAACGGACCCCGCGTGAGGCGCGTAATGCCTTTCATGCCAGGGAAAGATGCTTTTTGACCAGCCAGGGACCGCTCATCCGACAAAAGGCGAGCGAAATCTAGAGTCATCGGGCGACCATGCCGCATCTGCCATGCTAGCTCCTAACTATTGAGACAGAACGGTGAAGGCCCGAGGCCTGACCCCCGAGATTTTGACCCAACGATGAAAAATTCAGAATCCTGTCGCAGTTCCTATTGCCTTCCCAAGCTGTGCGTGTTGTGGTTTCGCCGGCATGGAGGGCGGGTTTTTCACAAGCTGCAAGCGACCGTAGCGATCGTGTCCGTGCTCGGCGCCTATATGCCGCTGCCGGCAGCGGCACAGCAAGCTCCCCCGGGCGGACCCCCTGCGGCCGCTGCCGCTCCTCCCGCCGTGGGCCTCCCGCCGGCGCCCCAGCCGAATTACACCCAGCCGTTTGACATGCGGCCCGGTGTCCACGACTTCAGTAAGCCAAACCGGGCTTTTCCCAACTTCCTCAAGACCTATGAACCCAAGGCGGTGACGGCGCCGGTGACCACCAACTCCCAGCGGCTGGACGGCCTGGTGCACAACGGCAAGATTTACCTGAGCCTGGCCGATGCCATCGTTCTCGCCCTCGAGAACAACTACGATATCGCGATCCAGCGCTACAACCTCGACATTGCAGACACTGATTTGCTGCGGGCACGGGCTGGCTCCAATCTTCTGGGCGTCAGCAGTGGCCTGGTCGAGGGCACGCTAAGTGGCTCGTCCACCGGTTCCACCTCGCTTAGTTCGGGTGGCGGCCCCGGCGGCACATCGACCGCGGTTGGGGGCGCCGGCTCTGGCGCCGGCGGCATCGTGGTCACCACCAACGGCACCGGTCCCACCCCGGAGCACATGGACCCGGTGCTTACGGGAACGATTCAGCTGGAACGGACAACGACCCCGGAGCCGACGCCTTTTGGCAGCGGAAGCGCCTACCTTGAATCAGAACACCGACACATACAATTTCAATTACAACCAGGGTTTTATCACCGGCACCCAGCTCCAGGTTGCTTTTGACAACAGCCGCATTACCACTAACAGTATCTTCAATGCCTACAGTCCGGAGTTGCAGTCGACATTCCGCGCCACCGTAACGCAACACTTGCTGAATGGTTTTGGTCCGGGCATCAACGGCCGCTTCATTCTCGAAGCGAAGAATGACCGTCGCATCAGCGACTCTGCCTTTCGCCAGCAGATTCTCTACACCATCAACCAGGTAGAGAACATCTACTGGGTCCTGGTGGGCGACTATGAAGATGTGCAGGCAAAGCAGCGTGGCCTGGAGCAGTCCACTCGCCTGGCTTCGGACAATCGCAAGCAGTTGCAGATCGGCACCCTGGCTCCCTTGGATGTCCTCAATGCAGATAACCAGGTGTCCACCGACACCCAGGCGCTGATCACCTCGCAGACCAAGCTCGAATATCAGCAGCTGATCATGAAACAGGCGATCAGCCGCAATTTGAACGATCCTGCGCTTTACAGTGCGCCGGTGATTCCGACGGATCGCGTCTCGCTGCTCGAAATGGCGGAAGAACGGATGCCGGTTGAGGAATTGGTGCAGAAAGCCTATGCCAATCGTCCGGAGATCGAACAGAACATACTAAACCTCAGGAACAACGAGATAACCCTTCGGGCCACTAAGAATAACTTATTGCCGACGGTGGATGTTTACGGCTTCTATGGCGCGGCGGGTCTTGGCGGCACAAAGAGCCCGTTTTGCTCTACTGAGTTCTTTGGTCCGGTTGCCTGCGACGTCCCTACCGTCGGCTACGGCACAGTCTTCACCAACCTGTTCAACAGCTCCGGTCCTGACAAAGGAGCAGGCATTAATGTGAATATTCCGCTGCGCAATCGCACCGCGCAGTCGTTGCAGGCTCGGGCCTTGCTCGAATATCGCCAGGCGGAGATGCGGCTGCAGCAGCTCTACATTCAGGTGCGCATCCAGGTGATCAACGGCCAGTATGCGCTCACCAACGACCGGGCCGCGGTGCAAGCGGCGCTCGCCGCTCGTGAGTACAACTTCCAGTCCTACCAGGCAGAGGTGAAGAAATTGAGGCTGGGGGCGTCCACAACGGCGAATGTGTTGCAACAGGAGAGAAACCTCGCCACGGCGGAAAACAATGTCATCTCGACAGAAGCAACCTACGCCACCGACCGCGCCTCGCTCGAGCAATTGCTGGCGGAGACCTTGGATCAATACGGTATTCAGCTCTCCGATGCGGTCACCGGCAAGGTAACCAGGGAGCCGGTTATTCCCGGGTTGGAACCTGCAAAGGCCGCGCCAGAGGCCTCTGTTCCCGGGCAGCAACAGCAATTGCAGCACACCGAGCAAATGCCGGCGATGCCGGTGATGCCGCCCCAACCGCAGCTGACTCCGCAAGAGCAGCAGGATCTGCCTCCGCAGCAGCCGCCGGCGTCTAATACCTCGCCACCACCACAGTAAATCTCTCTATCTGGCACATTGTTTGTGCCAGATAGAGATTTGCGCTCTGGCGGCAAACCTCTATAGATCAAGTAAAGTGACAATTAAATAATCAATCCCCGAAGGAAAGGCCCAGCGAGCGGGCAACACCCTGGATATACTGGCGGCCTTGTGTGTACTCCGCTTCGCTATGCAGATGCTCCAACATGAGCGGCGCGTCCGTTCCCAGCCGTGACAGTTCTCGCAATAATGTCTTGTAATCGATCAATCCGGTGCCGGGAATAACCTCCTGGATCCAAACCTGGACACCCGGCCCCCACTTCAGGTCCTTCGCGTGGCAGGATTTTATCCACGGGCCGAGCTTGGCAAAGCACTCACGTATACCCGCGCTGTTGTTGTACAAGCGAACCGGACTATTCATGGTGTTGCACACATCCAGGTGAACTCCAAAAGCCTTACGGTCCACGGCCTTTACCAGCCGGACGTATTCGTCCGGGCCGGTAGGAAAGCTCCACGGCATCATTTCGATGCTGAAACATGTGCGTGTAGGTTTAACGGTATCGATGAGCTTGCGGCAGTTTTCAACCGTGGCATCGACAAATTCCTGGCTCAGATTCCTTGGGTTCTGCGCGTACCAGAGGTTGGGATCATAGGAGCCGGCGATATCGACACAATTGCGCGCACCCAATAATTCCGCGACGGCGAGCTTCCCGGTGACGTAAGCCATGTTCTGCCGGCGCTTCTCGGGGTCGGGATCGAGCATGTTCTTCCAGGCGCCGACTTCTGCAATCACAACATCCTGGCGGGCAAATTCTTTGACCAGGCCTGCAATCCGGTCCTTGTCGTCTACGGAAAGGTCACTTGGGGCGTAGGCAGCGCGATATCCAAGATCGCGATGCGCTTTCGCCAGCACCGCCGGGTCATCCGATTTTACGAAGATCGGGCCCCCGAGCCGCATTGCTTTCTCGGAGGCCTTTAGGGCCTTTGCAGCCAGCGCGCCGGCGACGACGGATCCCGTTCCGGCCATGAATCCGCGTCTTGAGATCATTGCGATTCCACACCTTGGTAACGTGACTGGAGATTTTCACTTCTACGCTGCACAGGAAACTGTAGCGTGGTGCGCCTTTTCTCGAGGAAAAGCCGCCACGGGTTTAGTCACGTTGCACAAGCCGGAAGTGAAAATGCTCTAGAGTTCCGTCACATGCTCGAGCAAGTGAAAAAACTCAGGAAATGAAATGGCTGCCGCATCCGCGCCCAGGACTTGCGTATCCCCGTGGGCGCGCAGAGCGGCCACCGCGAAAGCCATGGCGATGCGATGGTCGCCGCCCGAATCGACCACCGCGCCATGCAGTTGCTGGCCTCCGGGCACATCGAGGCCGTCCTCGAACTCCTGCACCTCGGCCCCCATCGCGCGCAGATTCCGCGCCACCAGCGCGATGCGGTCACTCTCCTTCACCCGTAACTCGCGGGCATCGCGAATGCGTATGCCTCCACGGGTGTAAGGCGCAATCGCCGCCAGCACCGGCAGCTCATCGATCAACTGTGCCGCCAGCGGCCCGCTGATTTCCGTACTGCCCAGCCCTTGCGGCGGGGCAGCCAACTGCACGCTGCCCATCAGCTCCCCTTGGTTTTCTTCGAGGTTCAGAACGCTGATCTTCGCTCCCAGGGCGGTCAATACATCGAGCAGCGTTGCCCGGGTGGGGTTCATGCCCAACTGATCCAGGACCAGGCTCGATTCAGGAAAGAGCGCAGCAGCACAGAGGAAGAAGGCCGCCGAGGACATATCTCCCGGCACCGTAGCTTCGATGCCGTGCAGCTTCTGGTCCCCGGCGATGGTGACCGAGTCAGTGGTTCGGCGTACCTCTGCTCCGAAAGCACGCAATGCCAGTTCACCGTGGTCGCGCGTGCGCACCGCTTCGCTCACCGTGGTCGTACCTGCCGCCTGCAGGCCGGCAAAAAGAAGTGCGGTCTTGACCTGGGCACTGGGGACCGGAGTCCGGTACTCGATCCCGTGCAGCGTGGCGCCGTGAATCTCGACCGGCGCGTGGCCGTCTGTTAAATGAATGACCGCGCCCATCTCCAGCAGCGGCTTGCGCACCCGCTCCATCGGCCTGCGGTTCAGCGAGGCATCGCCCAGCAACGTGAAATCGCCCACCTGCGCGGCCAGCAGTCCCGATAGCATGCGCATCGTGGAGCCGGAGTTCCCGCAATCCAGCAGCGCGCCCGGCGAAGTCAACACGCCGGCACAGCCCTCGACCTCTACGGTATCCGCTGAGCGGGTTACCTTCGCGCCCATTTGTTGCATGCAGGCGAGACTGCTCGAGCAATCGGCGCCGGTGGAAAAATTATGAAAGCGGCTGACGCCTTCCGCCATCCCCGAAAGCAGGGCATAACGGTGAGAGATGCTCTTATCGCCAGGCAGTCGCAGGGTGCCGATGAGGTTGCGGGCGGGATGGATGATCCGTTCGCTTGCGTTTTCGATGTTGAGGGTGTCCGTCAATCTTCAGCCTCTGGGCGGGAAATGGGTTTGATGGCGCAAGCTTTATCCTAACTTGCGCCGGCCGGATTCAGAACCTTCAGCACCACCACGGTTTCGTCGTCGAAACGCTCCACGCCACCCTGGAAGGCTGAGAGTTCCTGGTAGATCGCGTCCACCATGCCTTCGGCCGTGTTCTTGAGTTGGCGGCCAACCAGGTCTATCAGCCGCTCCGTGCCGAACATCTCTTCCTGCTCATTTACCGCATCCACAATTCCATCGCTGAAGAAGACGATGGCGTCGCCGGGGCGGGTGGACAGCGTGAATTCCTCGTAGCTCACATCCTTGAACATGCCCAGCGGAAACCCTTCGGCCTGCACCGTCTCCACCTGTCCTGCACGACAGAAGAGTGGCTGCACCGCGCCCGCATTGGCGATTTGTACTGTTTGTTTTTCATCGTTCCAGACGGCAAAGAGCATGGTCACATACTGCGCATCCATCTTGCGTTCCTGCAGCGAATCGTTCAGCTGCTTCAACATGGCGGCAGGAGAAAGGGCCTGGCTGGTGGCAGCGCGCATGATTCCGCTGATCAGCGCTGCATAAAGCGCCGCTGGAGCCGCCTTGCCGCTGACATCTCCCATGGCGATGCCGATGCGTTGGTCGTCATAGCGCAGGAAGTCATAGAGGTCGCCGCCGATGGTGCGAGCGGGCAGAAATCTGGTGGCGAACTCGGCATGCGGCATCCGCGACGGCGTGGGCGGCAGAAGCCGCAACTGCACTTCGCGCGCCATGTCGAGATCGTGCTCCAGCCGCTGTTCCTGATGCGTCACGCGCTGGTAGAGCCGGGCGTTCTCGATGGCTACAGCGATCTGCGATGCCAGGGTTACCAAGGTGCGCTGGTGATCTTCGTTGAAGTAGTTCACACGCACATGCTCCAGGTCGAGCACGCCGATCACCTTGCCCTTGTAGAGCAGCGGCACCGCCATCTCCGAGCGCGTCTCCGGGTTCACCATGTAGTAGCGGGCGTCTTTGCGCACGTCCCCGGTGTGAATCAGGCGCCGCTCGCGCACCGCAGTGCCCACCAGGCCACGATCCAGAGGGACCTTTTCCGACGGCATGACCGGGTGGCCAAAGCGCACAGCATACTGAATCTCCAGCACTTGCTCGCGCTCGTTTAGCAGCAGGATGCTGAACATCTGGTAGTCGATCAGCCGCCGGAGGAGTTCACCAATTCGCTCCAGCAGGGGATCGAGATCCAGGATGGAGGTAACCTCGCGAGCGATTTCATTCAGGACCGCAAGGGTTTGCGCCTGCCGGGCCACGCGAGTATACAGGCGCGCGTTTTCAATCGCCTGGGCCACGCGGGAGGCGGTCAGTTCCAGTAAACGGCGGTGTTCGGGCTGGAAATAGCCGACCTGCTCGGATTGCAGGTCCATCACGCCAATCACCCGGTTCTTCACAATCAGCGGCACTGCCAACTCCGAAAGCACATCGTCATTAGCGCTGATGTAGTTTTCCGTGTGGCGCACATCCTCGAGCAATATGGATTCCCGCTGCTCGGCAGCCCGGCCGACGACTCCCTTGCCCACACGGATCTTCAGCCGCTCGACCTCGGGGTTGTGACCAATCTGAAAGCGCATGCGCAGGTCGTTCGTCCGCTCATTGAGGAGCAGGATGGCAAAGATTTTGTAGTCGATCACCGCTCGCACCAGGTCTGCGGTGCGATGCATCAGGGTCTGCAGGTCGAGGGTGGTATTGAGGGCATTGGCCAGGCGCATGAGGAACTCGGTCTGCACCGGGTCCACCCGCGCCGGCACGGTCGGCTGCGGAGCCTGAGAGCTGGGACGGTAATCGCCTTCAAACGATTGCGTAGCAATGGCTTGCGCCGGTTTCTTCTCTGCTTCGGCGTCGTCTTGGTCGCGGGGAGGAGTCATACCAACATCGAGCCATCATAGAGCATTTCGCTGGGCTCGGGACTGTTGATAGGTTCCCGCCGTCCCGGGCCAAGGGCACCCTGACGAATATGGGAAGGGGTCGGGTGATCGAGACTCAGAGGGAAAGAGCAGCGGAATCCTACATCTCGCGAAAAACGAGCGAGATGCGGCCCACCTGTCCTGGGGGTAGAAAGAGAGAGAGACCTACCTGCATCAGGATTCGCCCTGGTACTCCCGCAGGATAGCGACGCTGGCACTGGCGCCGATCCGGCTGGCGCCCGCCTCCAGCATGGCTCGTGCATCCGCTAACGTGCGGATGCCGCCGGACGCCTTCACTCCGCAGCGACTGCCGGCAACCCCACGCAGGATCGCAACGTCCGCGGGCGTCGCTCCGCCAGTAGAAAACCCGGTGCTGGTTTTGAGGAAGTCGGCGCCTGCCGCCAAGGCCAGCTCAGACGCGCGTAGCTTTTCTTCGACGCTCAACAGCGACGTTTCCAGAATGACCTTCACTAGTGCGCCGGCATCGTGTGCCACCTGGACCACTCCGCGGATGTCCTGCTCCACCAGCGCATTCATGCCCGACTTCAGCAAGCCGAGGTTCATCACCATGTCCAACTCTCGCGCGCCCAGCTTAATCAGTGCCAGCGCTTCTTCGCGCTTGCTGGTGGCAAGATTGGCCCCCAGCGGAAAGCCCACCACCACGCCAACAGGCACCCCGCTTCCCGCCATCACCGAGTGCGCCAGAGACACCCACGCAGGGTTCACCATGGCACAGGCAAAACGGAAGGCAGCAGCCTCCTCACATAACTTCACCACGTGCTCCCGAGTCGCCTCCGGTTTCAACAAGGTGTGATCGAAGACCGAGGCCAATGCAGATGCGTTCGCTAAAGTAGACGTAGCAAAGCCCTCGACGTCGAAATATCCAGAACCGTGATCGATCTCCGGTTGCAGCACTTTGGTGGTCATGAAACAGGCTCCCTTCTCCTCGGTTGACTCCGGTGGGACTCTATGCCCTTCCACCTGTAAAGATCAACTGAATTACGCTTCATCTGGGTTAAAAATGCGGATGTCAGGTAGGTTACGAAAGCGCTCCTCGTAATCCATTCCGTAACCAACCACGAAATGATTGGGAATGCTGAATGCTACGTAATCGGCGTCGATCTGCTCCAGACGCCGGCCCGGCTTGTCCAGGCAGGTTGCGATTTTCAGGGTCTTTGGCTTGTGTTGCAGCAACAGCTTGCGCAAAAAAACCAGGGTCAGGCCGGTATCCAGGATGTCTTCGACCAGGATCACGTTGCGGCCCCCGATCGGAGTATCTAAATCCTTGATCAATCTTACCGCGCCGCTGGTCTTTACCCCCTTGTAGCTGGAGATGGCCACGAAGTCGAAGGTTGTCTCCACCGAGATGCTTCGTGCCAAGTCGGCGAGAAAGACGGCGGCCCCCTTGAGCACACCCACCAGTAGGATGGCCTCACCGGCAAAGTCGTGGCTTATCTGGGCGCCGATTTCCGCCACTCGGGCGGCGATCTCCTCGCGACGGAACAACATTTCGTGCTCGTTCTCTCTCATTGGCGCATTCTTCCATGAATCCCTGTGCGAAAGCACCCGGCTATACTGTATAGAACGACGCACCCATGTATCCCTTCATTCACATCGGGCACTTTTCCATCGGCACATTTGGCCTCTGCCTGTGGTTGGCGTCCGTCTGCGCATGCTGGGTGCTGTATTGCAATTTTCGCCGTTTTGGCATCGACGCTGACGCTGTCGGAGTGGCCGCGTATACCACGGTCGGCGGCGTGCTCGGAGCCAAGTTATGGCATGTACTGGAAGATCCGGCGACGCTGATCCACCAGCCGGTCCAGATCCTTTTCGACCGGGCGGGATTTGCCTGGTTCGGTGGCTTGCTGGTTGGGATCGCGGTGCTGGTATGGGCCGGGCGACAAGCACGAATCGGAGGTTTGGGCATGCTGGACCTCGCTGCTCCAGCGGTTTCTGTGGGTTACGGTGTGGGCCGGATCGGCTGCCTGGTTTCAGGCGACGGCGACTACGGCATTCCGACCAGCCTTCCGTGGGGCATGAGCTTTCCCCACGGACTTGTTCCCACCATCCAGAGGGTGCACCCGACACCGATTTATGAATTTATTGTTGCTTTGCTGATTGCCGCCTATCTATGGCGCCGAGGAACGAAATCCCGCGACGGCCGCACTCCGCCGCTAGGACAGATTACCGGGGAATATTTAGTGCTCAGCGGGGTGGCTCGCTTCCTGGTGGAGTTCATCCGCATCAATCCGCGCATCTACTGGGGCATGAGCAATGCTCAAGTCGCCAGCCTGGGTTCCATCGCCGCCGGCGTTTTGCTTATCGTATGGGCACGGCGCCACAGCGCCACCGTGATCGCCGCCGAGGGTATGCCGGTCGAAGCCGCATCCCGGCATTAGCAGGTCGCGTGTAAAAGTCGGGAGGGGAAGGAACACTCAGGGGCTAAAGGCCGCTATATTTTCAATCGCTTGCGGCACGACTTCAGTCGGGCCGTAGATTTCTAACTCCAGGACGGCTTTAGCCGCTGAGGGCACGCATTCCGGCCGTAGCCCGCTATGAACACTGCACCACCGAGAGGAGCACCATGGCTCAATCCGATCAACTCCGCGTGCCTGAACCTGTGCGCACTGACGCCAAATCCTTCGAACTGCTACGTGTCTGGATCGCGCATCAGGATCAGCACATCAGCCTGCGCGTGGGCGTGTGGAAGGAACCCGAAGCCTGGGGGACGATGCTGGCCGATCTGGCTCGTCACATTGCGGCCGCCTTTGAACAAGCGGAGAAGCGCGACCCGGAGGAGATGCTCACCCGCATCAAGGCCGGTTTCGAGGCGGAGATCGAATCCCCTAGCGAGGAGGTTCACGGCGAGCTTGCTGGTTGAAACATTGAACGATCTGATTACTATCCGTGGCGCACGAACTCACAACCTGAAGAACATCGACTGCGATCTGACCCACGGCAAACTCACCGTGGTCTCGGGCGTTTCAGGCTCGGGTAAATCCTCGCTCGCTTTTGACACCATCTATGCCGAAGGCCAACGCCGCTACGTCGAGTCTCTTTCGGCGTACGCCCGCCAGTTTCTGGAGCGCATCGAGAAACCGGACGTGGACCTGATCGACGGCCTGGCGCCCGCGATTGCGATTAAACAAAAGAACACCACGCGCAATCCGCGGTCCACGGTGGCCACGGCCACGGAGATTTACGATTACCTGCGGCTGCTCTTCGCACGCTGCGGCACAGCGCATTGCATAGTTTGCGGTGGCGTAGTGAGGCGCGACACGGTGGACGAGATTGCCGCATCCATCCTGGCCCTGGGGGAGGGAACTCGACTCTACGCGTTGTTTCCGGTTAAGCCGCGCGCCGCCGCTGAAGGGGAAGGCCAAGCTAAGACTGCGACCACAAAGCGGTCAAAGAAGTCCGCGGCGAAGACCTTCGTTAATCCGGCGCTTCCCAGCGATGCTTTCAAGGAACGGCTCACCGAACTGCGTACGCGCGGCTTCAATCGCCTCTATCAGAACGGCAAAATCGTAGAATTCTCCACCCCTGAGTCGCTGCTCGATCTCGACTTTCAGCAGGCCGTTTACGCGCTGGTCGATCGCCTGGTCGTCTCGCCGGAGAACCGGGCACGGATCGTGGACGCCGCCGAGATTGCCTTTCGCGAGTCCGGGGAGATCGAGTACGAAACGGTTTCGCGGGATGCGGAAGTGGAACCCAAACGGCTGCGTTTTTCCCAGGCTTTTGAATGCAAGCTCTGCCATCGTATCTACCGCGAGCCGGAGCCCAGGCTGTTCTCTTTTAACAACCCGTTTGGCGCCTGCGAACGCTGCCAGGGCTTCGGCAACACCATCGACTTCGATCTCAACCTGATCATCCCGGATAAACAGAAGACCTTGAACGAAGGCGCGATCGATCCCTGGACACGCCCCAAGTATCGTCCCTACCAGGCGGAGCTGAGAAAGGCCGCCGTGCAGCATGGCATCCCGCTCGACACGCCCTGGAGGGAGCTCACCGCGGCGCAGCAGGAGTTTGTGCTCGATGGTCAGGGGTCTTTTCTCGGCGTCCATGGTTTCTTCGCTTTCTTGGAGCGCAAGAAATACAAGCTCCATGTGCGCGTGATGCTGAGCAAATATCGCGGCTATGCGACTTGTCCCGACTGCAAAGGAACGCGCCTGCGTGCGGAAGCGCGGGCGGTGCGCATCAACGGCAGAAATATTTGCGAGGTGGCTGCGCTCACGATCCGCGAGGCGAAGTACTTCTTCGAGGGGCTCACCCTGACCCGGCAGCAGCAGGAAATTGCCGGCGGCATCCTGGTAGAGATACAACAGCGGTTACATTTCCTCGATGCCGTAGGCCTCGAGTACATCACCCTCGACCGGCTCGCGTCCACCCTTTCGGGCGGCGAGGCGCAGCGCATTCAGCTGGCCACTTCGCTCGGCTCGCGCCTGGTCGGTGCTCTTTACGTCCTCGACGAGCCGTCCATCGGCCTGCATAGCCGGGATACCGCCAAGCTGATACGTATCCTGGAAGAATTGCGCGACCTGGGCAACACCATCCTGGTGGTGGAGCACGACCCGGACGTGATTCGCGCGGCCGACTGGCTGCTGGACCTCGGTCCCGGCGCGGGGGAGTTAGGAGGCCGCGTTCTGGCCTCGGGCACGGTCGCAGAGGTGGAGAGAAACCCAGATTCGCTCACCGGCCGCTACTTGAGCGGGCAGCTTACCATTCCCGTTCCCACGCGAAGACGGCAGCCAATGCGGGAGAAACTGCTGCTTCGTGGAGCCCGCATTCACAATTTGAATGGGTTGGATGTCGAAATCCCTATGGGCATGCTGGTGTGCATCACCGGGGTTTCCGGCTCCGGCAAATCCACCCTGGTGCACGATGTGCTCTACCCCGCGGTGGCGCATGCCCTGGGAAAGAATGAAGGTGGAGACCCTTCACACCTCTACCGGGAACTCAAGGGGGCGGAGCGCTTGAACGACATCGTTCTCGTCGACCAGGCGCCGATCGGGCGGACTCCGCGCTCCAATCCCGTTACCTATATCAAGGCCTTCGATGCCATCCGGGAGCTTTTTGCGTCGCAGCCGGAGGCGCAGCGAAGGGGATATACCGCTGGGCACTTTTCCTTCAACGTGCCCGGTGGACGATGCGACGTCTGCGAGGGGGATGGCACGGTGACGGTGGAGATGCAGTTCCTGGCTGATGTAGAGCTACCCTGCGAGGAGTGCAATGGAAGCCGCTACAAGGCCAGCGTGCTGGAGGTGAAGTACCGCGGCAAGAGCATCTACGAGGTGCTTAACCTCACCATCAAGGAGGCCCTGCGCTTCTTTACCGGCCAGACTCGGATTTTGGAAAAGCTGGCAGTACTGGACGAGGTAGGGCTGGGATACGTGCGGCTAGGCCAATCGGCGACCACGCTTTCAGGTGGGGAGGCACAGCGGGTCAAACTGGCGGCCCATCTTTCCCTGGGGCGTGGCGCCGCCGGGCGAGCCGGAAACGGTACGGTGAAGAAAGCCGGCAGCCGAGTCCTCTATATCCTGGACGAACCGACCACAGGACTGCACTTCGACGATGTGAGCAAATTGCTAACCGCCTTCAAGCGGCTGATCGACGCAGGCGGCTCGCTAATAGTGATCGAGCACAACCTGGACGTGATCAAGTCTGCCGACTGGGTGATCGACCTGGGTCCGGAGGCGGGAGCCGGCGGCGGCCGGGTGATAGCGGCGGGAACGCCCGAACAGGTTGCGCAGACTGCCGGTTCCCATACGGGGCATTGGCTGGCACTTGCGCTCACAGGGCAAGAGGTTGGGTAGGGCATGAGGCTCGACAGGTATCTTTGCCTCTTTGTCACAGCGGTATTGCTGGCGGGAACAAGCGGCCACGCGCAAAATCAACTGCCGCCGGGAACGCGGGATCCGGAAAGCGCACCCTCTGCCGGCAAGGGCGCGGTCGAAAGCAAAACTGCGCGGGATGCGGCCGAGACTAAAATTGACCAGCACGATTTCGAAGGCGCTCGCCCGCTGCTGCAGAAGTATCTGAGCCGGAATCCGGGCGACGCCCGCGCGCTCTTTGACCTTGGCTACGTGGAGGATGCCGGCGGCCATGAAGGCGCCGCCGCCGTCGATTATGGCAAGGCCATCGCCGCGGACCCGAAGCAGTTTGAAGCCCGTCTGGCTCTCGGTTTGTTGCTGGCGCACCAGGCCAAATTCGACCAGGCCCGGGATCAGCTCGAGCAAGCCACGGTGCTCTCTCCCAATCCGCCCAACCCCGCCGCCCAGGCAGAGGCTTTCCGATCACTGGCCGAGCTGGACCGCAGCAGCGATCCTGTCGCGGCTCGGGATGCCCTGGTCTCGGCGCTCAAACTGAGCCCCGAGACCCCAAACGACCTGCTCTTGACGGCCCAGATCGCTGAATCCAATGACGATTTGGAGCTGGCCCAGACCGCGTATCAACGCGTGCTTGCGCGCCGCCCGGCGGTTTCAGAGAGTCTGCAGTCGGCGGCCAACGCCGGGCTCGCCCAGTTGCTTCTGAAGCAGAAGAAGTACAGCGACGCCGAACCGTTACTCAAGAGCGCCCTGCAGCGCGATCCCCGTGATCCCGGGCTGAACGCGCAACTTGCCACTGCTTTGCTGGCCCAGGGCAAGAATGACGAGGCTCTTCCGGTACTGGAGACTTTGCGGCAATTGGAGCCGGGAAATGCCTCCGTTGACCAGATGCTGGCCGACGCTTATTCCCAGGCCGGCCATCCTGAAAAGGCCGACCCTATCTACGCCAAAATGGCGCTCACCCAGCCCAATAATGAAGAAATTCTGGCCGGGCAGGGCGAAAACCTGATCCGGGAGAGGCAATATGTGCAGGCCCAGACCGTCCTGGAGCGGGCAGTGCAGCTCAAACCCGACGACGGTGAGGCCTGGAGCGGCCTAGCCTTTGCTGCATCCCAAAATAAGCAGTATTCAATCGCGCTGCATGCTCTTACCATGCGAGCAAAATATCTCGGGGAGACTCCAGCTACTTACTTCCTTTGGGCAACTTCGTACGATAATCTTCACCAATCCAAGCAGGCGCAGGAGTACTATCATAGATTCCTGGCCGCTGCAGGCGGTAAGTTCCCCGACCAGGAATGGCAAGCCAAGCATCGACTCGTTGCTCTTGGTGGAAGTCATTAACGAAAGACGTACCGTAAGCCCTCAGAGAGGTGCCCTATGCGGTTCGTGGCTACGACCCTCGCCGTTTCCTTCCTAGCATTCAACCTTTCCTGTGCCTGCGCCTTCGCGGTGGATGAAAGAATTGCCGATCCGCAAGCGATGGCCGCCCTCATGGCCAAGGCCGACCAAGCCCAACCCAAAGAACAATGTTTTCTCTACGCGGAACTGGTGCACCAGATGACCGAACTCGCCGGGCAGCAACTCAGCGCAGGCGATGCGCGAGCCTCGCAGACTCTGCACCTGATACAAAAGTATGCCCAAAAGATCCACATGGGTGTCGCCGAGGATGGCAAGAAGATGAAGAATGCCGAGCAGCTGATGCAGCATACGTCGTATCGGCTGAACGATATCCTCAACGGCGCTTCGTTTGATGACCGGCAGATGTTGCAGTCTACCTTGAAACAGCTGCAGCAGGTGCAAACAGAGTTGATGATGCAGGTCTTCAAAAAGTAGAGACTCCAACCACCTTCGGGTGTTCCCCCCTTGGCATTCGTTGCCAAGGCTGAGACCCACAGCACACATTGCCATCCTCCTGTTGTCAGCCCTATTCTGAAATAAGTTCGGCTCGCGTCTATTTGCGGCGGAGCCTACAGGCTTTTTGCAATGAAACGAACCACGGTAATCACGGGAGTCTGCATGGTTCTGGCCATATTGCCGCTCTTCGGCCAGTCTAAAAAAGATCCCTTAACCGAGCAGCAGATTGAAGACGTACGGGAGGCTGGAGACGAGCCCGTGCTGCGGATCAAGCTCTTTGTCGGATACGTCGAAGACCGGTCCAAAGGGATCCACGACCTCAACGCGGATGTCCGCGCGCAGAATAAGACAGTGCGGATGCACAACCTGTTCGATGAGTTTACGCGCCTCTCCGATGACCTCGAGGACAATATGGATAACTTTAACGATGAGCATGCCGACCTGCGCAAAGCGCTCAAAGAGGTTATCGAGAAAAGCAGCCAGTGGGGCGCCGTGCTCAACGAGCCGCCACCCAGCAACCAATACGACTTTGTGCGCAAGACGGCGATAGATTCCAACCAGAGCGTGCATGAAGCGGCCGTACAGATGCTCGCTGACGAAGAGAAATATTTCGCCGAAAAGAAGAAGGAAGAAAAGGCTGCTGAAAAAGCAGCCGAGAAGTCAGAAACCAGGTAACGGGAGCGGCTTTGCTTTTTTCTCAACCTTGTTTGCCTCCAGGTCAAGTCCTGCTACGCTGAATTCGGTGAATTCCCAATTGCACGCGCTGTTTGCAGAAGAGTACCGGGCCCTCCGGCCGCGGGCTCCTATCCCTTTTCTGGAGATTCGTTTCCGCCGCTTCACCAGCCTCAACACCACCATCCGCTTGCGTGAAGGACGAGTGCATGTGCACTTATCGGATCTGCTGGAGGGCGCTCCGGAAAGCGTTCTGCGGGCCATCGCTCATATCCTGTTAGCCAAGCTCTACCGCAAACCTCTGAATGCTGTCCAAACCACTCGCTATCGCAGGTTTGCTTCCAGTGAAACGGTGATTCGACAGACGGAGTTGATCCGCCAGTCCCGCGGGCGCAAGAAGATGCTTGGCCCGCAGGGCCAGCACTATGATCTTGACGAGGTCTTTGAGAGCCTCAACCGCCGATTCTTCCACGGGCTGATGGGCCGGCCATTACTTACCTGGAGTGGCCACATGGCCAAACGCAGCCTGGGTCATTATGACCCGGCACACAACACGATTGTCGTCAGCCGCGTCTTCGACCGCAAGAACACGCCTCGTTATGCGGTGGAGTACTTGCTCTACCACGAGATGTTGCACTTGAAGCATCCAGTAAAAGTCCGCGGAGGCCGCCGCTGTGTCCATCCCCGCGAATTTCAAATGGAAGAGCGCCTCTTTCCCGAATGGCAGCAAGCCAAGGAATACCTGAAGACGATTTAAGTAAGCGCGCGGGTGCCCATATCTCGCTCGTTTTTCGCGAGATGTGGGACCCGCAGACCTCAATCAGCGATGCTATAGACGCCTATTGGCAGGATAGTGAAATCGATATAGTTACGAACTCGTCTCTTCCTTGCCGCTGAACAGCGCATCCAGAAGCAACAGAATCCCGCCAATCACAATCGCCGAATCCGCAACATTGAAATCCGGCCAGTGATAATGAACGATGTGCACTTCAAGAAAGTCAATCACCGACCCGAATCGCAGCCGGTCGTAAGCATTCCCCAGAGCACCCCCGAGAATGAGCGCCAGTGCAACGGAAGTTGCCGTGATGGTGCGGCCCAGTTTCAACAAGGCAACCAGCACAGCAATCGCCGCCAGCACAGAAAAAACAAGCAGCATCCACCGCACGCGCGCGGGCGAACCCGAATCATTGAACAAGCTAAACGCCGCGCCGGGATTCTCCACATGGCTGATGGCGAAAACGTGGGCAATTACCACGACATGACTACCCAGCTCAATCCGGGTGGACGCCAGCCATTTCGTGATTCGATCCGCAACAATGACGATGACCGAAAGCAACAGGAGCCAGCCCCTGGCATCTTTCTTGATGCTGCTCATGCGCTGGGTTTGCTTTCTTCCGGCGGAACCCCCATCTGATCGAGCGCGGCGGAGCATCGTTCGCAGACCGTAGGCCAGCGCCAATCCTCACCCACGTGCACGGAATAGTTCCAGCAACGCTCACACTTGGCGCCATCGGCCAGTAGAGTCGTCGCGATAATCTGCTGCGACGGCCCAGTCTGTACTTCCACCTGAGAGACGTTCAACAGCTCTTTCAAGCTGTCCCGGTAGCGATCGAGCAGCGCGCCTGTCGCCTGTGGAACCTCCAGCACCAGCCGGGCATCCAACGCCTTTCCAATCTGTTTGGCCTTGCGCGCCTCTTCCAGGCTCTTCAGAGCTTCGTCGCGGATTGCAAGCAAACCTGCCCAGTCGTTCATGAATTCCGCATCGATGGCCGCTGCCAGGCTCTCCGGCTCAGGAAACAGTTCCAGATGCACGCTGGGAAGGCGGTTGCTGATCTCCGGCATGTATTGCCAGATTTCGTCCGCGGTAAAGCTGAGAAGTGGCGCCACCAGGCGCACCAGCGCTTCGGCAATCATCCATAACACGGTCTGTGCGGAACGGCGCGCCGTATTCTGCGGCGCAAAGGTATAAATCCTGTCTTTGACCGCATCGATGTACAGCTGACTGAGATCCGCCACCGCGAATTCATTGAGAGCGTGGTAGATGCGATGAAATTCAAAATCCTCATACCAGCGCAGCACCTTTTCCGTGAGTTCACGGGTCCGCGTAAGCATGTACCGGTCAAGCGGCGGCATCTGCTCCCACGGCACCGCATCCCTCTCCGGCTGAAAGCCGTTCAGGTTGCTCAGCAGGTAGCGAAAGGTATTGCGCAGTTTGCGGTAGGTTTCCGCGACCCGCTGCATCAGGTTTTCGCTGGCGGCTACGTCTTCGCGGAAGTCAACCGATGCCGCCCAGAGACGGACAATCTCCGCCCCCAGACGGTGAGCGACATCAACCGGGTCAGCGCCATTGCCAAGGCTCTTGGACAAGGCGCGGCCCTGCTCGTCGAGCGTCCAGCCGCAGGTGGCGGCCATGCGATAAGGTGCGGCATCCCGCGTGCCGACAGCGCAGAGCAGGGACGACTGGAACCATCCCCGATGCTGATCGCCGCCTTCGATATAAAGATCGGCCGGCCAGGGAAGATCCTTCTCTGCGCCCAGAACGGCTGCCTGGCTGGCGCCGCTTTCAAACCAGACGTCGAGGATATCCATCTCCTTCTTGAAGTCGCCAGCGCCGCACGACGGGCACGACGTGCCTGAAGGCAGAATCTCCGCCACCTCGCGCACATACCAGGCATCCGCTCCTTCCGCTGCAAAAAGGTCCACGATGCGCTTGTTCACCGCTTTATCGTTCAGCGGCTTGTGGCAGTTGAGGCAGAGAAACACCGCGATGGGCACACCCCAGATGCGCTGCCGCGAAATGCACCAATCAGGACGGGAGGAAACCATGTTGGAGATGCGCTCCTGCCCCCACTGGGGATCCCATTTCACCCGTCCGATCTCTTCCAACGCGCGCTCGCGAAAGGTGGTCATGGAACCATCCCCGCGCACCATCGGAGTTTCCATGCTGATAAACCACTGCTCGGTGGCCCGGAAGATGACCGGCCGGTGACAGCGCCAGCAGTGCGGATAGGAGTGATAGACGTCTTGCCGCCCCATCAGTGCGTGACGTTCGATCAGCAGGTTGATGATGGGCTCATTCGCCTTGAAGACATAAAGCCCGTCATACTCCGGCAGCCCCTCGCGTATATGCCCGCCGTCATCCACATCGCTGATCTGCCGCAATCCATAGCGTGCGCCGGTGGCGAAGTCGTCAACGCCGTGCGCGGGCGCCGTGTGGACAGCGCCAGTGCCCTGGTCGGTGGTGACATAGGTGGCCAAAACGCCCAGAATCGTTCGCTGCAGGAAAGGGTGAGCAAACGTGACGCGCTCCATCCGCGAACCCGGAAAGCGAGCGATCTCCTGAGCCTTTTCCAACCCACAGGCGGCGCGGGTCGCGATGGCCAGCGCCTCAGCCACGATATAGACTTCCCCGTCCTGTTCCAGAGCCACGTACTCAAAATCGGGATGGAAGGCCACCGCGAGCGACGCCGGCAGTGTCCAAGGAGTTGTCGTCCAGATGATGGTAGAAACCCGCTTGCCCGTCAGCCGGGGATCGATTGCCTCCGGAGGGCTGGTCAGCCGATAGCGCACGTACACGCTCGGGCTGGTGTGCATCTCGTATTCGATCTCCGCTTCGGCCAGGGCGGTGCGGTCGTGCATGCACCAGAGAACCGGCTTCAGGCCCTTGTATACAAAGCCCGTTTCCAGGAAGCGAAAAAGCGTCTCGATGATTTTCGACTCGTACTCCGGCGTCATGGTGGAGTAGGGGCGGCTCCAGCGTCCAAAAACCCCCAGCCGCTTAAACTGCTCCCGCTGCAGGTCGAGATACTTCTCGGCGTACTCGCGGCACGCGCGGCGCACGGCGATGGCCGGCATTTCCAGCTTCTTGCGGCCCAATTTCTCGTCGACTTTGATCTCGATCGGCAGGCCATGGCAATCCCAGCCCGGTACGTACGGGGCATTGAACCCGGCCATCGTCTTCGATTTCACGACGAAATCTTTGAGGCACTTGTTGAGCGCGTGTCCCAGGTGGATCGGGCCGTTGGCGTAAGGGGGGCCGTCGTGCAGCACATAGCTGGGAGCGTCCTGGCGCACCCCCCGAATTTGCTCGTAAAGCCTGTCCTGCTCCCACGCGGCCAGCCTTTTAGGCTCGCTTTGGGGCAGATTTGCCTTCATGGGGAAATCGGTTTGGGGTAGATTCAGAGTCGCCTTAAGTTCGGGCGGAGCCGGCATTGTTTCTCCAGTCGAAAAACGTGCAAAAGCTTATTGTAGCTTTGCCGCGTCAAATAGGTGCCGGGACCCTAATTGTCTCGTTGTCGTAAAAGTTAACGAGCGGCTTACCTCAAGCAGGAAAAAGGTGTCTAATACTTTTTAATGGATCTTGAACAGATACGGGCTCCGTATTTCTGGAGAGAGACAAGCCGGACGAAGGTCGTCCATAATGAGGAGATAGGCGGAGAGAGGCTTACACGCCCTCTTTTCTCATACGTTCTATGGCTAATCAGGTTTTAGTACCTCCGGAGCTGGACCAGCGGGATCAGCCAGAGAGCCCAAGCTGCTTGCCGAGATCATCGATGAACCGGCGTGGAAGACCATGGCCGGCAACATCTATGACCTGCTCTATCCCCGCAAGCTTCCGCCTCTTGTTCTGACGTCAAAGCCGATTGCAGTTGTCGACCCGATGAAGGAGAAGCGGGGTCGCGCCGCTTCTATTATCTCGGTCGCCACCCACGTCGTGATCATCGCCCTCATATTGTGGGCATTCATGGCGGTCAAGAAAGCTGTGACCAAGAAGAACCAGCTGGTCACCAACATCGATGTGCCCCAGTACATGCCGATTGCTCCCAAGGGACCGCAAATGGGTGGTGGCGGTGGGGGTGGCTCGCATGACATTCTGCAGGCCCCGAAGGGGCGTTTGCCCAAGTTCGAAGATCAGCCGATCGTGCCCCCGATGGTTATCGTGAACGAGCATCCCAAGCTGGCGGCTGACCCGGCGATCATGATGCCCAAGGACATCCAGTTGCCCAACAACAACCTGCCCAACCTGGGCGACCCGCGGACCAGTGTCGTTGGTCCAGCTTCGAACGGGAGCGGCAGTGGAGCAGGCATGGGCACCGGCTCCGGTGGAGGCATTGGCTCGGGCAAAGGAAATGGTTATGGTCCGGGTGAAGGCGGCGGTTACGGCGGTGGTCTCTACCATGTCGGCGGAGGCGTTTCTGCCCCACAGTTGATTTTCTCGCCTGACCCTGAGTTTTCTGACGAGGCCCGGCGGGCGAAGTACCAAGGCGTCTGTGTTGTCTCTTTGATTGTTGACGCGCAGGGCAACCCCCAGCGGGTCGCTGTGGTGCGCCACCTAGGCATGGGGCTAGACGAAAAAGCAGTGGAGGCGGTGAAGCAATACAAATTCAAGCCGGCCACCTTGCAGGGCAAACCAGTCCCCGTGGAAGTAAACATCGAAGTCAACTTCCGCATTTACTAGCTAAATAGAGAACCGGGTTCGCTCCCCGGCCACGGCGAGGGGGGAGCGGATTCGGATTTAGCCCCTTTCTCGATCGATTGATTCGCTAAAGCGCTCACTGAAAACACATCAACCATCGGGTGAATCGCGACCAGTCCCGAAGGGACGGCTGGTACCCAGGTCAGTCCTGGGTGTACATTGCTGCTAAGACCAGTCCCCGCAGGGACGTGAGAATGTCCCAGGACGTGAGTCCTGGGTGGACCTGGACAGCGCGCGGAAGTGATAGGCAATCTCCCAAAGCCAACCCGATTTTCAGGACGGCTGTCCTGGCCGTTCTCAGCCGTCCCAAGCGGGACGGAGTCTATCTGTTGAGTTCTCAGACAGGCTCTTCCGGGTTGGGCTCACGTTTAGCGGTCGACCCTCCCGGGCCTTCGAATCCCTGCTGCTTTCCGGTGTGATTCTGTCTCTCTTTGCTATAGGCACCTGCATTGCGCCCCTGCGAAGTAATAACTCGCAAAGCGACTCGCAGCGCTACCGTCCACCTACTCCCCGAACAATGCCGCCGGGATTTCCTGCTCACTCGATAGCATGGCCTTCCACGGATCTTTTTGCAGCCGTTCGCTCCAATCAGCAAACTCGGCAATCAGGAACTTGGGCGCCTTCGACCCCTTGAGTTCTGTCCACTCCAAAGGTAATGCCGAAGCCATTCCCAGCCGTGCGCGGCTGGAATACGGCGCCACCGCCGTCGCTTCCCGCTCATTGCGTAAGTAGTCGACAAAGATCTTGTTCTTCCGCGCCGCCTTGGTCATTTTGCTGATGTACAGCTTGCTGTTGTCCTGTTCCATCTGCAAGGTAAAGGCGTGGGTGAACGCTTTGATCCGCTCCCACTCTAACGTGGGCCGGATCGGAGCCACGACATGCAAGCCTTTGCCGCCGGTCGTCTTGACAAAGCTCTGCAGCCCCAATTTCTTAAGCCGTTCCCGCACCTCCAACGCGCCCTCACAAAGCGTTGACCAGGACACCGCCTCGTCTGGATCGAGATCGAAGATGATACGATCAGGGTGCTCGAGATCGAGATTCGTCGATCCCCAGGGATGGATTTCGAGCACGTTCATCTGCGCCAGCCCAGCCAGGCCTTCCCGCTATGCACGGTAACGTAGGTTTCGGTGGCGTCCCTTTGGCTTTCGGGATCTCCACCCCTTCGATTGCGGATGGCATGCCCTGACCCAAGTTGCTTTTGATAGAAGCATTTCTGTCCCGCACCGTTCGGGCAACGCACCAGGGAAAGCGGCCTGCCGGCAACATGGGGAACCATCCGCGGAGCGACCGCCAGGTAGTAGTCGACTAACGCCTGCTTAGTCACTCCCGTCTCCGGATCGACAATCTTATCCGGATGAGTTACCCGAAATCCAAGCTTGGAGGGGGCGGCCTGGCACCGGATCGGGGGTGCGCTGAGTCTTTACTCTTTCCGCGGGTTTCGCCGCCGCTTGCCGCTACCGCCCGTCGTCGTCGCTAGACTTGGGTCCGGGACCTCCCGCCGCACCTCCGACGCCTTCTTGTCTTCCCGCAACCCTTTGAAGCTGGCCTGGCGCACCAGCTTATCGGCAGTCCAGGTACTGAACTGCACCTCCGCCACCAATTCGGGCCGCACCCAGAGTGCTCCCTTTGCTGCTGCGGCCGGGACGTCCGCGAAGGCTTTTGCTTTGCTTCATATTCTCCAGGCGCTGGCGCAGAATTGCGCCCGTTGGCCTGGGTGAAACCAGTACCTGTCCGCCCCGCATAAATCAATTTCTTGTCTTCGTAGTAACCCAACACAAGCGCGCCGATGCCCTCGGTGCCATTGGAAGGCTTGGTAAATCCTCCGATCACGAACTCCTGCCGGCGATCGCACTTGATCTTGAGCCATGATTTGCTGCGCCCCGAGATGTAAGCGCTGTCAGCGCGTTTAGAAACGATGCCCTCGGCGCCCATCTTGCAAGCCTCCTCAAAAATCGGCGCGCCCTCGGTCTCGATATGCTGGCCATAGCGGATGACCTCGTGCTCCGGCATGCTTCGAGCATTTGTGCCAGGATCTGCTTGCGCTCGGCAAGCGGCTGCTGGCGAAGGTTGTGCCCGTTGAGGTGCAGCAGGTCGAAGACGAAGTAGGTCAGAGGATGGGACGCCCCCTCCTCGAAGGCCGCCTGCAGTTTGGCGAAGCTGCTTTGCCCGTCTGCGTCAAGCACCACCACCTCGCCATCGAAAATGGCGCCCTCCACGGAACCGCCCTAGCTCGCGCGCAATCAGGGCATGCGATGCGTCCAGTCCAGCCCGCTGCGGGTGAACAGGCGAACCTTGCCGCCTTTGTCGATGTGCGCCTGGATGCGGTAGCCGTCCAGCTTCAGCTCATGGACCCATTGCTCGCCCACCGGCGGTGCAGCTGCTTCCGAGGCCAGTTGGGGAGGAATAAACGCCGGCAGAGCTTCCTTTTTGCCCGGCAGCTCTGGCGGAGCAAAGGGCACAGAACGCGCCGGCTTGCAGCGGGTGCTTGCCGGAACTCTCCGGCCGATTCGATTGCCATACATGGTCCTCTTCCCGGGCGATGGCTTCCATGTCCCGCTGGTGAGGACGCTGTTGGGCTCCTTCTCGGTGATCGGCTCGTCGCCCGCGGCCTGTTCGTACTCGTCATGTTCCTTGATCAGCAGCCAATTCGGCTTGGCCTCGTTCGCGGCCTTGCCGCCCATGCGCACCAGCACCCATTTGCCCTGCAGCTTCTTCCCGTGAAGGATGAACTTGAGATTGCCTTTGGCCAGCGATTCGTCCGCGTCGCCCAGCGGCTCCCAGGTACCTTCGTCCCACAGCATCACGGTGCCGCCGCCATACTGGCCCTTGGGGATCGTGCCTTCGAAGCCGCCGTATTCCATGGGATGATCTTCCACCTGCACCGCCAGGCGCTTATCGCCGGGCACGTAGCTGGGCCCTTTGGTCACGGCCCAGCTCTTGAGCACTCCGTGCAGCCCGAGGCGAAAGTCGTAATGCAGCCGCGTGGCCGCATGCTTCTGAATGACGAAGGGAAGAGCGCCCCTTCTCGTGTGGGCTGCAGCTTGCCGCCGGCTTTGCCGCTTGGCTCCGCCGTTTTACTGAAGTCGCGCATCTCGCGATAGCGCTCCAGTTGCTCATCGACCAGGTTAGGAGGATGTTTGGGTCGCTTTTTCTTGCTAGCCATGCTTGAGTACGTCTCCTACAGCAGGAACTTTACGCCCTCTTGCGCGTGATCAGGAGAGCGGCAACGTAGCTCAGTAGGATGAGGATCACCGTAAACAGGCTGTGTCGCAGATCGCCGATCACCGAGCCAATCAGGAAAGCGGCCGAAGCCAGGAGAACGCACAGCGTGGTCCAGGGATAAAACCACGCCTTGTAAGGCCGGGGCACGTCCGGCTCGCGTCTGCGCAAAACCAGCAAGGCGGCGAAAACCGGGAGATAGTTGGCCACGAACAGGATCGCGGCAATGGCAATCAATGACTCGAACGTGCCCGTGAGCACCAGGATGACGCTCGCAAACGAGCAAACGAAAGAGGGCTACCGCCGGAGTCCCTCCCTGATTCACCGTGGTCATGCGCTGCGGCAAGAGCCCGTCGCGGGCCATGGAAAAAAGAATGCGCGGCGTGAGCATCAGCCCTGCGTTAATTGTGCTCAGCACCCCAACCACCGAGAGCAGGAGAATGAACTGTCTTCCGAAGCTGCCGAAGACGAGCATAGCGGCATCCGCGGCCGGCAATTGGGAGCCCGCGAGTCGACCCATGCCCAACGTGTAAAGTAAAGCTCCATTCATCAGCAGGTAAATGCCAGTGCAGGTGAGCGCAGTGCCTATCATGGAGCGCGGAAGGTTCCGTGAAGGATCTTGGTCTTCCTCTGCAAAATAGATCGGGGCGTACCAGCCGTCGTAGGTGACCACGACGCCTTGCAGAGCAAGGATTAATCCTAGGAAAAGACTGTGTCCGCCGATCGAGAATTTGGTGACCACAGCGGCGCCGGAAGCAGCGGGGGTGAGGAAGCAGGCGATGACCAGTCCAATCAATCCCAGGGCCTTGGCAGCGCTGGTAAACTCCTGCGCTCGGCTGCCCGGCCGCAGGCCGCTCCAATTTAACAAAGTCAGCAAGACCAGCCCTGTGACGCCGACCAATTGGACATGTCCGGCGAGACCGGGATACAGGCCGGCCGAAAATTCTCCCAAGGCCACGGACAGGTAGGCCATTGCAACCGATTCCACCACCGCATTCAGGCAGCCAACGACAAACCCAACGCGCGGTCCGAATGCGCGGTGGGTGTATGCATAAAAACCACCCGAGTTGGGTATCATGGTGGCGAGTTCGGTCACTGAGCTACAGCAGAGAAGTGCGTAGACTCCTCCCAGGATCCAAACCGTAAGCACCAGCGTGGCGCTGCCTAGCTGGCCGGCGACTTCCCCGGGAGTCCGCAAAATGCCGGAGCCAATCGTGGTTCCGACCCCAACAGCGATGCCAAAGCCTGCACCGAGCATCCGCAGCAAGTGTCCCGAGCGAGGCCGTGCGTACTGTGTATCGGTTTTAATACAAGCCCACCTTGGCTTTTTATCTGAATTGGCAGCGAAGAGAGCAAATGGTAGAGGATGACCAGACGCAGGTCAAATAAATCGGAAAGCAGACCCTGGAAAAACTCATCTTTAGCTTACGTGACTCTCCCTCCGGTACCCTATACCTTCTGCATAAGCAAGCTACAGGGTATAGAGTCTGTGTCATAGGCGAAGCCGATAGGAACAGGACGGATGGAAATCAAGGTCCGCCAACCTGCCAAAGGCTTGCCGAAAACCATGGGCGCGGCCCACAAGCTACCTTAGTCGCTTCTTACGCAAAATCAGAGCGTTTCATAAACCTTCATGCACCCAAAATGAGTTATCTATGAAGACTATGCCCCTACAAGCATCAGAAGGCCCCACCGCCGCTACCCCCGCCGGGACGCTTGATTCGACGTGGGTCCGCTCCCAATTTCCGTCCCTCTCGCAAACCGTCAATGGGCATCCCGCCGTTTTCCTCGACGGACCAGGCGGAACCCAAGTGCCGCAACGTGTGATCGACGCAATCTCTGATTATTTGCGCAGCAGCAATGCCAACACAGACGGCGTTTTTGCCACCAGCCAGCGCACCGACGCGATGCTTCTCGACGCCCGTGTCGCCATGGCTGATTTTCTTGCCTGCGATCCGGAGGAGATCGTCTTCGGCGCAAATATGACCTCGTTGACCTTTGCCATCAGCCGGTCGATCGGCCGCGAACTCAATCCGGGAGATGAGATTGTAGTCACTCGACTGGATCACACCGCCAACTACTCCCCCTGGGTAGCTCTCGAGGAACGGGGCGTCACGATTCGGGTGGCCGAAATCAACGCTCACGATTGCACTCTCGACATGGAAGACTTGGCGCGTAAGATCAACAGCCGCACCAAACTGGTAGCCGTGGGTTACGCCTCGAATGCTGTGGGAACCATCAACAAGGTAAGAGAAGTGGTGCGGATGGCGCATCGGGTAGGGGCCATGGCTTACATCGATGCTGTGCACTACGCACCGCACGGTCCCATTGATGTCCGTGCCCTCGATTGCGACTTTCTGGTTTGCTCCTCCTACAAATTCTTTGGCCCCCACATGGGTGTGCTCTACGCCAAGCGCCGCCATCTCACGCGCCTGCAACCATACAAGGTCGCAGCCAACACGCACGCCGTTCCCCTTAATTGGGAGTGGGGCACGCTGAACCACGAGTGCATTGCCGGGATTACTGCCTGTGTTGAATACCTTGCCGATCTGGGGCGGCAGATTGATCCCTCCGCTACCGCTCGCCGTTTCGCCTTGCTCACCGCCTGGAAGGCTATTCAAGAGCACGAGCGAACACTCGTCGAAAGCCTCATTGCCGGCCTCTTGAAAATTCCCGGGCTCAAGTTTTACGGCATCAGCGATCAGGCACGCTCAGGTGAGCGCTGTCCCACGGTAGCGGTACGCATCGCAGGCCATACGCCCCTGGCATTGGCGACAGAACTGGGACGGCGTGGCTTCTTCACCTGGGATGGCAATTACTACGCTCTGAACCTGACCGAGTATCTGGATGTGGAAAAGGATGGCGGCTTGCTGCGCATAGGCTTAGCCCACTACAACACGGCAGAAGAGGTGGATCGGTTCTTGACCGCCTTGCGAGAGATAGCACAGTGATCAAGACAGAGACAGCTGTAAAAACAAAAATGCGAGAGGAGTTTCGCTCCGCACGAGTCGACCTGGCCGCGGTGTTACGCTGGTCCGCCCGGCTTGGATACCAACAGGGAATCTGCAACCATTACAGTTTTCTACTACCCGGGGAGGACGACCTCTTCCTGGTAAACCCTGAAGGGTTCTTCTGGT
>CAWFGM010000040.1:0-78957 GCA_963815175.1 uncultured Acidobacteriaceae bacterium | reverse complement strand
CGCTATCGAGTTGCGCCTGGTTCGCGGAGGAGTAATAGCTGGGTACAAAGATGGAATCGCTGGTCGGTTGTCCGCATCCCAAAACGGCGTCAGGTAGTAGTATCGGAGCCCAAGGTTGAGCGTAAGCGAGGGCAATGCACGCCAGTCATCCTGAAAGTATGGTTCAAAATCCCATTGCCTCCAATGCCCGTTGCCACGCCCACCCACTAGCTGTCCGTTGATGACTTTGCCATATTCCTGATAGCTCGCGATACGGCCGAGGAACATATCCGCGAGCGAGTTACCCGTGGTTAAGCTCGACGAATCGCTGAAGGTGAAGTTCCCTGCGTGGATATGCCGATATTGGTGGTGGTGTTGATGTGATTATCCAACAGGAAAAACCCCATCTTGAGCGTGTGCTTACCCTTCGACCAAATGAGGTTGTCTTTAAACGCGGTTTGCGGATCCCAGAAGAAAAATTGAAAGCCCGTCAATTAGCCCAGACCCTGGAAGGGAACACCGCCGCCGAAAGAAATGCCAGGCAGGAACGGCTGGTTTTGATTCTCCGGGAATATCGTTTGCACACTAAAACCCGAAGGCTTGTCGATGGACTTCGCCGGGCTGTCAAATCCCGTCTCATTGCTGACCGTGTTTACGTCAGCCGACATACTGAAAATGAACTCGTTTACCAGGGAAGGTTTGATGGTCTCGGTCAAGTGCACTACCAGTGATTTGGCGGGACTTGTCCAAGTCGATTTCACTGTCCCGTAGTTTGCGCTGGACCATAACGTCGGCACGAAATCCTGCGTGTACGCATCCTGGGTATAGCGCACGAACACCCGCATCTTATCCCCTATGTTCTGATCAATCTTGAACATGTCCTCGCGAAATTCTGTGGGAAGACTGGGCGAAGATACGTAGAGATTCTTGCCCGTGTTGGGGAGAGGAATCAGTCCATTGAGCAGAGATGCCGCTGAGGGATCAACCGTGACGAGGTCGTTGGGATAAGGATTTCCTGTATCCGGATCGAGAGGCACTGCGCATCCGGCGGCGACGTCGGAGCTAAAGTTTGGCGAGTTCGGATCGCATTCGCTGAAGTCTCCCTGCCGCTGCTTGAGCGACGGAACCGGGTTGCGAATAATTGTTCCCTGGCGGTTGGAACGCCACTCTTCCGACACAAAAAAGAACGTCTTGTTCCGATCCGTGTTGTAGTGCTTCGGAATAAAGACGGGGCCGCCGAGCGTGCCGCCCCAATTGTTCCGCTTAAGCGGATTTCTCGGCTGACCGGCCTGATTCAGAAACCAGTCGTTCGCATCGAAGGCGTCGTTGCGCACATATTCGAAAAGATCGCCGTGGAAGTCTCGCGTACCCGACTTGGTCACCACCTCCACATTTGCTCCTCCGGATTTGCCGTACTCCGCGCTGTAGTTGGACGTCGAAATCCGAAATTCTTCAATGGAGTCGATGCTGGGGTAGATCATGAGCGAATTGCTGCCGGAACCTTGATCCACGTTGTTGGTGCCGTCGATCTCCCAGTTGTTGAAGTTACCCGGTACGCCATTGAACGAAATCGTCGCGTTCGCCAGCACCCCAACGGAGGAAGGATCAAAGCCCGTGCCCAGCGTGGCCGCGCCGGGAATGAGGGTAGCTAGATTGGCGAAGTTTCTTGCTTGCAGGTTCAGTTGGCTGACCTGAGAACTGGTGACGACGTGGGATATGGCGCCGGTCTCCGTTTCCACCGAAATAGGACTGCTGGAGACCACCAGCTTTTCCGTGGTCGAACCTACCTGGAGCTGAAAGTCGACGCGCAAGGTTTGGCCCGCAACCAGCGTAATTCCATTGCGCACCAGGTTTTCGAATCCGCCCTTCACCACCGTGAAGCTATAGTTCCCGATCGGAACATGCGATACCGCATAGACGCCGATAGAGTCTGTGCTAACTGCGCGGGTAAAGCCTTGATCGCTATTGGAAACGGTTATCTCAGCCCCGGGCACAGCAGCGCCCGAGGTGTCGGTGACGGTGCCCAGGATCGAGGCAAGATCCTGGGCTCTTGCTGCAAGAGGAGTTACGAACAAACAAGCCAGCGCGAGCGAAACAAAAGCCTTCATCGCAATACTCCCCTTTTACGGTGAGGACTCCAGGGCGAATAGCTGCCAGGGCAAGTCGCAGAAAAGGATGACTTCCGGAAAATAGCCAAAACTGCTGCTCGCTTTCGAGAAAGCAGGGACCCGTTGTCTTAAGAATCACAAAAGAAAAGAGGCCGCCGCTTGCGGGGCCCTTGGATAATTCCCCTGAGTTTAGGGCTGGGTTCAAAACTCATCTATCGGTATCAGCGATTTTTTTGTTGTGAAATAAATGCCGGCGAGACCACAGGGTGGCCAAATCGTGCTGTGTTATGATCCGGTCTCTCCATGGTGAACAAGCCCAATCGATTACGGGTAGGCTTGGGGTTACTTGGCGTGCTCGGTTGCCTGCCGTTGACCGCGCAATCGGTTCCACCAAGCCAGATTCAGGCAATCTTTGCCCAGGGCGAGAAAGCTCTCGCGACTAAGCAGTATCCGGCTGCGGAAGAAGACTTCAACCACCTGCTCCGTTTGGGGGTACACACCGCTCCGGTGTACTCCAATCTGGGCGTCGTCTACCTGCATTCTGGCAAGCCGGACGATGCGATAAGGATGCTGGAAAGGGCCAAAGAACTTGCCCCCACGGTTGCCGGAATTCGTCTCAATCTTGGTTTGGCATACTTCCACGAGCGGGAATACAAGCAAGCCTCTCATTATTTTGGCGAAGTTCTTTCCCTCGACCCCGATCATCTGCAGGCTCGTTACCTGCAGGGCATATGTGGTTTTATGACGGACAATTTTCAGGCTGCCGTCGACTCCCTTCGCCCGCTTTTACCCCAGGAGACGAACGACCTCGAGTACTTGTTCATGCTTGGAATCAGCTATGGCATGTTGAAGAGGGCCGACGAATCACAGCAGGTATTCGCTCAACTGGTCAAAGCCGGGGGCGATACGCCTCAGCTACACCTGCTTCTCGGCAGGGCATACCTCGCACTCGGTGACTTTCAGGAGGCAGATCAGGAACTTACGCAGGCCGGCAAAAACGGTCCATTACCCTATGCGCATTATTATCGTGGTGTTCTGGCGCAAAAGCAGGGGCACCTCGATCGTGCAGCAGAAGAGTTCGGGCAAGAAGTGGCTCTCGTGCCTGATAATCCCTGGGCATTCAAAGAACTTGCGATCATCAAAGTTGACCAGGGCGATGTGACGGGCGCAAAGCAGTTGCTCGAGCGAGGAGTCGCCCATAATCCGGACGCCCCTGACCTATATGCAGCGCTGGGCCGAATTTATCTCCAATCGGGCAACGCCAAAAGTGCCGTGATCGTGCTTAAGCGGGCAATCTCGCTTGATCCCAAAAATGGCACCTATCACTTTCAGTTAGCGCGCGCTTACCAGGCGCAAGGGCTGCACGCCAAAGCCAACGAAGAGATGGCACAAACGCGGGCGCTCGCAAGTGAAGGCGCGGCGGGGCAAATGGAGAAGCTATCCAGAGGCGCGGCGGCCACCGCGACGCCTTAAACTTATTTCGGCTCTATTACCCGCTGTAACTTATCCACGGGCAAATTCTTGAGCACCTGCACCACCCCGGAGGGCCAGCGAATTTGAATCTCATCCACCACGGTTGCCGCTGCCAGGCCGAAATGGACTGGTCCGGCGCTGGACGATGCGTAGCCCGCTGTTGTACTCACGTGATCAAATTGTTGAAGCCCGCCGGCAGTCACCTTTATCTTCGCGCCAATTCCGTCGCGATTGCTCCTAGTGCCCTGAAGAGCCAGATCGATCCAGTGGTTTGCGTTCTGGTGTCGTTCATCCACACTTCTGCCGGGGATCCAAGTGCAGTAACGACCAGGTCGAGTTTGCCGTCATGATTAAAATCGCCCACAGCCGCACCTCGGTGACGCCTCGGTGGCTGCGAACAAACCCGGCCTCTGCCGTCAGGGCAGACCACCCGCCGCGATGTGAATTCCTGAAAACGGTGTTGGGCTGCTCGATTTGCCGAGTGCCCGACATGGCTAACGATTGCACATCGCCACGGCTCACGAAGATATCTTTCCAGCCGTCGTTGTCGAAGTCAGCCACATTCACGCTATAGCCCGACATCGGTTTGCTTAACAAAGACATCCCACTGCGGTTGGTGACCTCGGTAAATTGTCCTTTGCGGTCATTCAGGAAAATCGGAAATGTCTCGTCCTGCAAAGCGGTGAACACAATATCCGGGAATCCGTCATTGTTAAGGTCGCGGCTATCAACCCCCATCCCGGAGATCGGGTCGCCGTACTCAGCCAGCGTGACCCCTTTCTCGAAGGCTACTTCCCGGAACCGGTCTGCACCGGTGTTATGAAATAAGAAGTTGAACATCTTGTCATTCGCGACGAAGAGGTCGGGTAGCCCATCTCCATCGAAGTCAGCCATACCTACCCCCATTCCCTTGCCGGTATGCGCCCGTATGCCGGATTTGGCCGAGATATCGGTGAATGTACCGTCTCCGTTATTCAAGAACAGTTGATTGGGAAGTCCCTGGAAAAATTTGGGATGACAGTATTCCGGTTTTCCGCTGAACAGGCAACTCGGCTCTTTATTGACATCCCACGCCAGGTAGTTCACAACGAACAAATCCAGCAACCCGTCGTTGTTGACGTCAAACCAGACTGCTCCCACCGACCAAAGCGGACCATATCGAGGGTCAGTTTTATTAAGTCCCAGACTTCTCGGTCACGTCGACAAAGGTTCCGTGGCCGGTGTTGTGATAGAGCGTATTCCCATGGACGCCGGCTACGAAGATGTCCTCGTAACCATCATTGTCATAATCTCCAATAGCCACCCCTACGTCATATCCTTTGCCGGCTAGTCCCGCCTTCTCTGTTACGTCTTCGAAGGCACCGCCCCCGGTGTTTCGGAAGAGGCGATTGTGATATTTGGGCGATGTTTTTTTGAGGCTGGTGATGTCGGCGCCATTGGTAAAAAATATGTCTGGATTTCCGTCATTGTCGTAGTCGAAGACGGCCGTGCCACCCGCCATGGTCTCAGGCGCGTGCTTCTCCGGAGTCTCGCAACTATCCAGAACGAACGGAATCGGATGGAATTGGAAGTGAATGAAAGGGGATTCGTTGCAGCCTTAAGGCCAGCTGGGGAAGGCGGGGCACATCAAGGCCAGACCAAACGAGATCCACAGAGCGAGCCACCGGCGCCTTAGTGTCACCTTCATGTGAAACGGGTTGTATCACAATTTTCCCTGAACGCAGAAATCCGCCCCGCTGTGTGGGCTCGCGCCTCGAGTGCTATGGGTAGATCCGGTTGAGCGTCCGCGCGAAAGGAATCGTCTCCCGCACATGCTCCAGGCCGCAAATCCAAGCCACCACACGCTCGATGCCCATGCCGAATCCCGCGTGGGGAACCGATCCGTAGCGGCGCAAATCCAGATACCAGGAAAAGGCTTCGAGCGGCAGCTGGTGCTCCTCGATCCGCTTCTTCAGCAGTTCGTAGGAGTGGACACGCTGCGAACCGCCGATCACTTCACCATAGCCCTCCGGCGCCAGTACATCGACGCACAGCGCGAGGCTGGGTTCACCGGATCAGGCTCCATATAGAACGCTTTGACCGCGGCCGGATAGCGGTGAACCATCACCGGGCGATCGAACTGCGAGGAAAGATAAGTCTCATCGGGCGATCCAAAATCATTTCCGTAGACAAACTTCGACTCGATCAAGCCCTTGGCAAAGGCGTCATCCAGCATGCTCACAGCCTCGTCGTAGCTGACCCGTGGAAAGGGCGGCCGCACCGGTTCGAGCTTGGCGATATCGCGCCCCAGCACCTTCAAGTCCAGAGCCCGCCGGGTTAGCACACGCTCTACCAGGAAGCTGAGAAACTCTTCCGCCAGCACCATCAGGTCGTCCAATGTAGCGAAGGCCATCTCCGGCTCCACCATCCAGAACTCCGTGAGATGGCGCCGGGTCTTCGACTTCTCGGCACGAAAGGTCGGCCCGAAGGAATAGACCTTGCCCAACGCCATGGCCGTGCTTTCGATATAGAGCTGGCCGCTTTGGGTCAGATACGCTTCATCCCCGAAGTACTCCACGGGAAACAGCGTGCTCGTGCCTTCGCAGGCAGCCGGGGTAAGAATCGGCGGATCGGTCAGCACAAAGCCGTGATCATCGAGATAATCGCGCGCTGCCTTGATGATCTCCGCGCGAATACGCAAAATCGCCGACTGCCGCGGAGTGCGAATCCACAGATGCCGGTGCTCCATCAGAAATTCGACGCCGTGTTCCTTGAGCGTAATGGGGAAAGGTTCCTCCTCGCTCACGCGCTGCAGCACTTCCACATTGTCCACGTCCAATTCGTAACCGCCGGGGGCGCGCGCATCCGCTCTCACCCTGCCGGTCACGATCACGCTCGATTCGTGGGTCAGGCCCCGCACTCGCTCAAAGACCTCCGGTGGCACCGCGGCTTTGGGCACAATGCCTTGCACTGTCCCCGTGCCATCGCGAAAGATGGGAAAGAGGAGCTTTCCGCTGGCGCGCAGATTATAGAGCCATCCGCGCAGCGTTACTGCTTGCCCCTCATGCTGATTCAGGGTTGCGATGGTGGCCAATGGGGCGCCCACGGGCAATTCTTCGTCTTTAGGTTCTTCTGCCATTTCTCGATCTCGGGAACTCGTCGTCTTTACAGCTCGAGCATCTTGAACGTTTCCGCAGCCCGGATAGCTACATGCTCCGGCGAGTCCTCGGGTTGGTAATTAATCTCCAGCACGGCGGCGGACAACTCAGGAGCTGTGCGCAGTTCCTGCATCGTTTCCTTCCAGGCAATGCTTCCGTCCCCGGGCCAGAGATGCTCGTCTCTCTGCCCATGGTTGTCGTGGATATGTGAGGTTCGGATCAGCGGCTTCAACTCCACGATCGCCTCGGCAACGCCACCGCCCATGTGTGCGTGCCCCGTGTCCAGACAGATCCCCACGTCCTTGAAGTGACCGATGCGCAGGATCTCCACCAGGTGTGGCGCCTCAGTTACCTCGTTCGTGAGGTTTTCAAGCAGTAGCTTTACTCCCAAAGGCCGGGAAAACGCTTGCAAGTGCTCGATCGCAGTCATTGCATGCTCGAGTGTTCGCGGGCTCCAGCTATCCTCGCGTTCCCCCAGGTGCAGCACCAGGTGGCGTAGGGGCAAATCTTCGGCAGCCTCCAGGGCTCGCTTTATCTCGTCCATGCCATCGATCCGCCGGGACTTTTCCGGATGCACTACGTTGATCGCAGGGGCGCCGCTGCGTCCCATCTCGGTGTCCCCAAACAGCGGCATATGCATGGAAAATGGTTCCACAGGGTTAGCTGCAAACCACAACGCAGTCTCCTTTACCTGGGGCTTGCTGGTGTAGTCGAAGTGCTGGCGGGCGGCAAAAATCTCAATTGCCTGGGCGCCTCCTTTGGCCAGGGCATCCAGCAACCCTGGGTGTAGCCGCTGGCGCAGAAATACATGGGTCGAAATGGTTCTCAGCATCGTGCCGCTTCCACGGAACTCGTCGACTGCATAGTATTGGTTTCCCTTGTTCCGGAGCTAGGCCGGTCTGTCGCGCAAGTGTTCTCTACTATCTTCTCACCGCGCAAGAGTACGTGAACTCTCTCCGGCCCAGCTTGGCGGGGTCACGCATCAGG
The DNA here is from genome assembly GCA_963815175.1 of uncultured Acidobacteriaceae bacterium. Lineage (GTDB taxonomy): Bacteria > Acidobacteriota > Terriglobia > Terriglobales > Acidobacteriaceae > PALSA-350. The sequence goes on along the minus strand of CAWFGM010000040.1, from coordinate 71,273 downwards.
AGAAATACTGGATTCAGGGCGAGGATAATGGGTCGAGCAGGGTCAACTACTGGGAATAATGGTCGCTAAGTATGGAGACCGGCTGCATCTCGTCCCGCAGCGAATAAAACGGAACCGGGCGCCATCGCAGCAGGCAGTCAAGCACAGCCTCTGAGTCATAGGCGATATCGGCGACCACGAGTTCCTTGCCGCCCGCCCCATGGATCACGACCCCACGGTCGCAGCGAATGCGGTATTGCCGCACATGCATGAGTTCCTGCCAACTGATGCGGGTAGAGGCCCAGCCGCTCTCGAGTAGGCCTTGCCCGTCCAGGATCAGCGGTTCCGGCCAGTCGGCGAGTACCACGGGAACCACCAAGAAGCCGATGCCGAAGCAAGCCCAGCCGATCCAGTTGGGAGTGCCGGAGGCCAGCAGTCGGCCTGCGCCGAAAGCCACCGCGCCGATGCCACCGCTCAAGGCCAGATAGTAAAGGAGAAGGCAGGTTGGTTTCACCGGGAAGCGCCAACCATCGACCGTAGCCTTCGGCTTTAAGCCGAAGTTCGGAGCGATAAGGATCAGCAGCCCAATCACACCGGCCGCGATCATGCCGATCTCTAGAATCTTCTCGGGGAAGGGCTGCATCGAGAAGAGTGTCTTCTCCCGAACCCACGATTGGCAATAGGCGAATAGTTTAAATGCAACTTTAAAGTACCGTGCCACGGACGGTTCGGGACATTCTTGTCCAAATCAGTTTTTCGACTCTGTCCATCCACCTCCAGCCATGCCAAGGTGGGCCATCGCCCTCAACTTTGCCATCCCGCCTGTCCCGGCGTGCCGTGGAAGCGGAGTGGAGGGACCTGCGGTTTCACTTTCCCTCCAACAACCCCCGGCCACTCTGTCCATCCATTCCCCCGCTAGGAAACGCGCTCCTCTCACCCATGCAGACTAAAATCACAACGATGCCCACCAGCGTTCGCTCCCATACCAAGATCAATTTGGGCCTGGCCATCGGGCCCCTGCGTCCGGATGGGTTCCACCAACTCACCACGGTGTACCAAACCCTCGCTCTCCATGAGTGGGTGACCGTGGAGGCGCGCATCGCCCCAGCGACCCGCCTCACGCTGAGCAGCAATCATCCGCACGTGCCCATCGATGCCCGCAATACCGCCTGGCGGATGGTCGAGCGCGGCCTCGCAATGCTCCAGGTCCAGGCCGAAGTGCACATCCACATCGACAAGCAGCTGCCGCTGCAAGGCGGGCTGGGCGCCGGCTCCGCCAACGCCGTGGCCGCCCTCATAGGACTCCAGCACGAACTCAACCGCCGCTTACCGCCAGCGGAACGTCTGCTGCTGGCGGCCGAAATCGGCTCGGATGTACCCCTCTTTTTGCTGGGAGGCGCGGTGGTCGGGGTGGGACACGGGGAGGAGATCTATCCTCTTCCGGATATCGCCTCCTGGCCGTGTGTGATTGCATTGCCTGACACCGGGGTTTCCACCCCCCAGGCCTTCCGCGACTGGGACGCCCGGCATTCGTTGACCACGGAACCTCCCTCAGCTACAATCAGAGAGTTGAGTCGGTCGATCGCTGTTGCATTTGGCGAACCGCACTCCTCCGGTGTCTTCTCCGAAGCAGTGACTGCGAGAGAGGACCGGGCCGAGGATCCGCTTCTCGCGCTTGTCCGAACCGGGATCGAAAACGACTTCGAACAGGTCGTCTTTCCTCAGTATCCCTTTCTCGGTGAAATCAAGCGCATTCTTGCGGGTGCCTCCAGCACGGAGGATGCGTCTATCCATGCAGGCCTTTCCGGGTCCGGATCAGCCCTTTTCGGGCTCTACCCCACTCCTGGAGCGGCGCAGGCGGCTCTCGAGCGGCTGGATCGGCATGCCGTAACCGGCTTGGTCACCAGAACGTTGCCTCGGGGCGATTACTGGCGCACTATGATGGTGGCTGACGGGCCGTAACGCGCAATCGCCCGTCGCATCCAGTTGGGCGATCGACTAATGGTAGGTCAAGTGCCTTTGGAGCACTTTGTCTAGGTTCGACTCCTAGTCGCCCAGCCAGATTTTTGTGAAGAGCAGGGAGTTACTGTCACGGCGAAGCACTCCGTGGCTCAACAATCAGGCGGAACAACCAAAGCAAACCAGCTTGGGAGGTTCGTGTGAAGGGAGAATCCACTGTACTGACGGTGCCCACCCCGCAACAAGAGGTTGGGAGCGTAACCCAGGAGCTAGCGACGCCGGGCAAGGTAAAGCCGGAGCGCAAGCGGGCTGGGCGTTTGAGCGAAGACAAGCGGTTCAAGATCTTCGCCGGTTCAGCCAACCGCAAACTGGCCGAGGATATTTGTACGCATGTCGGCGTGCAGCTGGGAGAGACCAAGCTGCAGCGCTTCGCCGACGGCGAGATCTACTTTCAGTTGCTCGAGAACGTCCGCGGCGTAGATGTTTTTATCGTGCAGCCGACTTGTTTTCCGGTGGATCAGCACCTGGTGGAACTGCTGATCATGATTGACGCGCTGAAGCGCGCTTCGGCCGGCCGAATCACAGTAGTCGTGCCGTATTACGGTTATGCCCGGCAGGACCGCAAAGATCGGCCTCGGGTGGCGATCTCGTCCAAGCTGGTGGCCGATCTGTTGACCACGGCCGGAGCCAACCGGGCGCTGTTTATGGATCTGCATGCGGCGCAGATTCAGGGATTCTTCAACATCCCGGTCGATCACATGTTCGCCAGTCCAGTGATGGTGAGCTACTTCCGGGAGTTGAATCTGCCGAATCTCACGGTGGTTTCACCGGACGCGGGTGGTGTGGAACGCGCGCGGTTTTTTGCGACCAAGATGGGGGCTCCGCTGGCCATTGTGGACAAGCGGCGCACGGATATGAACGTGACCGAAGTGATGAACGTGATCGGCGATGTGGAGGGAAGAACCTGCCTGATCATCGACGACATCGTCGACACTGCGGGCACGCTGGTCAAGACGGCGCAGGCGTTGCTGGAGGCGGGAGCAGCCAAGGTCTATGCGGCGCATCGCATCCGGTACTGTCAGGGCCGGCCATCGAGCGCATCTGCAACTCCCGGTTGCAGGAAGTAATTGTCACTGACTCGATCCCGCTGCGCGAAGAGGCGCAAAAGCTGGAACGGCAGGGAAAGATCAAAGTGCTCTCGGTCGCCGGCCTGTTAGGAGCCACGATCGAAAGCATTCACATGGAGACCAGCGTCAGCTCCCTCTTTAGCTAGAGAGTTTAGTTAGCGAACGCAGGTCACGCAGGAAGTGCAGGAGAAAAGTATGGCTGAGCAGGAAGTAGTTGCAGCAACGGCCCGCGAGGGCAAATTCAACAAGAATGCGGCCCGCCGGGTACGCGTCGCGGGCAAGATTCCCGCCGTCGTCTATGGCGCCAAGGAACCCGCGATCGCGATCGAACTCGATCCCAAGCAGATTCCCGCATTCTGCACTCGGATTCCGGCCACAACTCGATCTTCGACCTGGAGGTCGGCACCGCCAAGACCAAGGCCATGATCGTCGACTGGCAGTATGAGCCGATCAAGGGCAAGCTCATGCACATCGACCTTAAGCGCATCGCGATGGACAAGGCGATGCGGGTGAAGGTGCCGATATTGCTGGAAGGCATTCCGGTTGGCGTCAAAATGCAAGGCGGCATTCTCGACCAGGTGTTGCGCGAAGTTGAGATCGAGTGCTTGCCGGGAGATATTCCCAGCCATATCGATTTGAATGTCAGCGATCTTGGATTGAATAGTTCCTCCGCGTGTCCGATCTGCCTCGCAGTCGGCAAGCTCAAGTTCATCACCGACGAGAGCGCGACCGTAGCTCACGTGGTGGCGATCAAGGAAGAAGTTGCACCGGCAGTCGATGCGGTGGCTGCTGCGACTCCGGCGGAACCCGAAGTTGTCAAGAAGGGCAAGACGGACGCTCCGGAGGCGGCCCCCGAAAAGGGCGCCAAGAAGTAACCTTCTGAGCTTGACTGCGGATGAAGGTGTGCCGGGTTGGCGAGAGAAGACCAGGAGCGAAAAGGTCCGGCCCTGGTGGTCGGCCTGGGGAATCCGGGCATCGAGTACCAGTTCACGCCGCACAACGCGGGTTTTCTGGCCATCGACCGTCTGGCCGAACAGGGTGGCGTGGCGGTAGCCAACCGCCGCTGCCGGGCTCTGACCGCCATTACCCGCATCGCCGGCAGAGAAGTGGTTCTGGCCAAGCCGGAGACCTTCATGAACCTGAGCGGCATCTCGGTTCAGGCGTTGGTGGAGGAGTTCGATGTCGACGCGATGCGCGATCTGATCGTGATTTACGACGAGATCGCTCTTCCCCTGGGCGCGTTGCGCGTCCGGGAACGAGGCAGCTCGGGCGGGCATAACGGAGTCAAGTCGATCTCCGGTGCATTGGGTAGCGAAGAGTGGCTGCGGATTCGGATCGGGGTAGCGCCCCAAGGCGATGAGGCAGGAGAGAGCGCGCGGCGGGGGCGAAGGATTACGTGCTGACGCCGATGCGCAAGGCGCATTTGACGATCCTCGACGAGGTTCTGGATCGCACGGCGCAGGCAGTGGAGATGGTGCTGGCCAAGGGGCCGGGCCCGGCAATGAACGAGTTCAATCGCCGCGAACCAGGTGACGAGTAGCAGGCGACGAGTAGGAAGAATTGGAGAACAGCTATGCAACGTATGTACGAAATTATGTTTATCGTTCGTCCTGACATTCTGGACGAAGATCTCGACAAGCTGATCGCCGGGCTTGAGGCGAACATCACCCATGGTGGCGGCAGCATCAAGTCGCTGGAGAAGCTCGGCCGCCGCAAGCTTGCCTATACGGTCAAGAAGTTCAACGACGGCAACTATGTACTGCTGACGATCCTCGCGGATGGCTCGCTGGTGGGTGAGATCGAGCGCCGCCTGCGCGTCTCCGAGCCGGTGATCAAGTTCATCACCGTGCGCATGGACGAAGAGGAGAAGCGCGTGGCCAAGATCAAAGCCATCCGCGCCACGCGCAAGAAGCTCAGCGCCCAGCCGGCGGCTGCGGCTGTGCCTGCGGCTCCCGTGGAAGCCGCACCCGCGCCCGCACCGGCATCAGAAGCGGCCAGCGCCTAAGAGATTTTTAACTGAAGAAGGAATAGGAAAATTATGGCTGACGAAATTAGCACGCCAAGCGCACCAAGTACCTCTCGGCCTGAGGGTTCCGGCCCCGGATCTTCCGGTCCTGGCGGACGCCCGCCTGGAGGTCGCCCCTCCGGACCTGGCGGCGGAGGACGCAAATTCTTTCGCCGCAAGAAGGTTTGCAAATTCTGCGTCGAAAAGATCGACGCCATCCACTATCGCGATGTGCGTCTGCTTCAGCAATTTGTCGCCGAGCGCGGCAAGATCGTGCCTCGCCGCCTCACCGGCGTTTGCACCACGCATCAGCGCGGCTTGGCGCGCGCCATCAAGCAGGCGCGCAACATCGCTTTGCTGCCCTTTGCCGCACGCTACTAGGAGAGATTCATGGAAGTCATTCTGAAAGAAGATGTCAACAAGCTCGGCCACCGCGGCGATGTGGTGAAGGTGGCTGAAGGCTACGGCCGGAATTTCCTGCTGCCCAAGAAGCTCGCGATGGAAGCGACACCAGGCAACAAAGCGGTGATCGAGCAGATGAAGCAGGCTTCTGTGCGCCGCTCCGCAAAGGAGAAGTCTGAGGCTGAGTTACTGGTCAACCAGCTCAACCAGGTCGAACTCGTCTTCGAGCGCAAGGTAGGCGAGAATGATCATCTCTTCGGCTCCGTTACTGCAGGCGAGATCGCGCAGCAACTGGAGCACAAGGGCTTTACCATCGACCGCCGCAAGCTGCAGCTGGAAGAGCCGCTGCGCCAATTAGGCGAGTTTCATGTGCCAGTCAAGCTGCATCGCGAAGTAACGGCGCACATCAAGGTCACCGTCAAAGCCGAAGAAGCCGAAGCCTAAAGCTTTTCACCCACCCGAGACCGACGGGTGCCCCACATCTCGCTCGTATTTCGCGAGATGTGGGATACCACGGCTCTACACCGGCAGGTCTTTTACTCCATTAACAAAGAATCTTAAGGCTCGCATCTGTCGGCCGTTGCAAGGCAAGAGTTTCGGGTGATTTTCTTATCTTCCGTAGCTGAGCCGCATAGCCAACTGATCGGGAAGCCCGGCACGCATAATCCGCATCTGGGCTAAGCGGAAGTCATAGGGCACGCGACGGAACTCGACCATCATGCGCTGATCGTCGTAAAGCGCGTACGCTGCACGGCGATCGCTGTCCCGCGGCTGGCCCACGGAACCGGGATTGATCAAATACCGTGCGCCCGGAACCAGCAACAGCTCCGACACATCCGCTTCCTCATCATTCGAATAGATCGGGTCGAGTTTGAACCAATCCTCTCCGTTGGTGGCAAATCCGCCCTGTATGTGGGTATGACCGAAGAAGTTGATGCGCGTCTCCGCCTGCTTCAGCGGCAATCTCGCATCGCGCACTGAGAGCAGATATTCGTCTTCATCGAGATACGATCCGTGCATGCAGCTCACCTGGGGACCATCCGGTGTAATCGGTCCGCGAGCCATATGCTGTAGCCAGTCGACGTGTTCCGGCGTAAGTACTTGCCGCGTCCAACGGGCGGCGCGGCTGGCCACAGGATTGAAATCCTCCAGCGAGAGTTGACCGCTGCAAGCGCGGTCGTGATTGCCTCGGACAAAAGTCTCGCCCAGGCCGCGCACCCGCTCAATCACTTCGTTGGGCGCCGCTCCATAGCCCACCACATCGCCCAGATTCCACACCAGGTCATGTTTCGGGGCAGCATCCAGCACTGCCTCCAAGGCATCGATATTGGCGTGAATGTCGGAGATGAGTAGAGCGCGCATGATGCCAGCCGCCGTAGGTACTGCGGCGCACGTTTCAGGGGCTTTGCGCTCCCCAAAATCAGCCGCAAACAACCAGAATATCAGACAGGTTGGATGCAGCGTACCCAATGGCCGGGGGCCTCTTCGACCAAAGTTCCCATCGCCCCGTCGGTGGCAGCTGAGAGGGTAGCCAACGGCTGGTCACGGTCAGTGGTGAGGGTGGGCACCGCCCCCAGCAGGCTTTTCGTATAGGCATGCCTTGGATGGAGAAACACCTGGTCGCGGGTGCCGGTCTCGAGCAGCATACCCCGGCGCATGACCGCCACCCGGTCGGCAATCTGCGCCACCACGGCAAGGTCATGGGAGATAAACAGCATACCCAGACCGTTACGCTCTTGCAGCGCTTTGAGCAGAAGTAGAATCTGCGCCTGCACTGTGACGTCGAGAGCGGTAGTGGGTTCATCGGCGATAAGCAATGACGGATGGTTCACCAGCGCCATCGCGATCAGCAGGCGTTGCCGCTGGCCTCCGGAAAACTGGTGGGGATAATCGCGCAAGCGGTTCTCCGGCTCGGCAATTGCCACCGCCGTCATTGCCTCTATAACCGCAGTGCGTACCTGCTTGCGGCCCAATTCGGGCTGATGGGTCTCGATGGCTTCTGCAATCTGCCTTCCCACCGGCATAACAGGATTGAGCGCCGTCATGGGCTCCTGAAAGATCATGGCAATCTTCCGGCCGCGATAATGACGCATCTGCTCCGGTTTAAGGGCCAACAAGTCTTTGCCTTCGAAACGGATCGAGCCTTCCACCCGCGCCGAGGCATCCAACAACCGCAGGATGGACAAGGAAGTCAGCGACTTGCCTGATCCTGACTCGCCGACCAATCCAAGCACCTCGCCCTGCCCAACCGAGAAACTCAGGTCGCGGACCACCGCCTGGTCACGAAAATAAATAGAGAGATGGTCAACCTCAAGCAATGGGGCCACGAGCCAAGATTACAACACGAGCGCGCAGGTTCTGGATGAAGCAGAACAGCGGTGGTTGTTGGCCCTCTCCCCAAGCGGAGGAGAATCGCGGACACCTTGCGGCTTCTCCATTCCGCGGTATCAGAGGTGAGTCCCGGAGAACAGACAAATCTTCGGAATGAGCGAGTTTTCCGGTAGTCACCGCTCTAATGTTTTGTATCAGGGCACGACTTCAGTCGGGCCGTAAAAAACACAGCTGTGAGGGCTTTAAGCCCGTACCCTTCAAGAACGGGAGTTTTTCCGCAAGTCGTTCAGCCGTGCCGTAGAGTGTTTTAGCCCTGAGTTTCTGCAGCCTGTTCAGCCGTCCCTACGGGACTTATTTGGAGAGCCTAGCTCTCACGCAGACTCTTTAAGCCCCTGGGTACGAGGCCGCAGACTTTAGCTCAAATGGCGAAGGTCACGTAGCGCATCGAACATCTATGCACCGCCTTGTTCAGGACGCGAGCCCAACTCACGCAAAATCAAAAAAGCGGAGTCTGCCTCCGAGGCAGCGGCAAGCCGAAATGTTCATACGCCAGCCGGGTTGCCACACGCCCTCGCGGAGTGCGATCGAGAAAACCGATCTGGATCAGGAAGGGCTCGTAAACCTCTTCCAAAGCATCCTCTTCCTCCGCCAGGCTGGCTGCCAGCGTATTCAGTCCCACCGGGCCCCCGTCGTATTTCTCGATGATGGTCAACAGCAGGCGTCGATCGAGCTCATCGAAACCATGCGCATCAACTCCGTGTAGCTTCAGCGCTGCCTCGGCCGTTGCCCGGTCGATACTTCCCGTGCCGCGCACCTGGGCGTAATCGCGGACCCGGCGCAGCAGCCGGTTGGCGATGCGCGGTGTTCCCCGCGAGCGTGAGGAAATCTCCGCGGCTCCCTCCCGGTCGATAGGCACATGCAGCACTTCCGCCGAACGTTCCACGATGAAGCGCAGCTCATCTTCGGTGTAGAACTCCAGCCGCAACAGGATGCCGAAGCGCGAGCGCAATGGGGAGGAGAGTAGCCCCGGCCGCGTGGTGGCGGCAATGAACGTGAACGGCTTGATCTCCATCACATGCGTGCGCGCCGCCGGCCCCTGCCCGATGATGATGTCCAGCTTGTAGTCTTCAAGCGCCGTGTAGAGCTTTTCTTCGAGCACTGGCTGTAGCCGGTGAATTTCGTCCAGAAAAAGCACCTGGCGATCCCGCAGGTTGGTCAGGATGGCGGTCAGATCCCCCTGGATCTGCAGCGCGGGGCCGGAGGTCTGCTGAAAGCCAACATCCATCTCGTTGGCGATGATGGTGGCCAGCGTCGTCTTACCCAGGCCAGGCGGCCCAAACAACAGCACGTGGTCCAAAGCTTCGCCGCGCGACTTCGCAGCCGCAAGGGCGATGCCGAGCTGCTCCTTGGCCTTCTCTTGGCCGATGAACTCTCGCAGCCACTTGGGCCGCAGCTTCAGCTCGAACGAATTGTCATCTTCGCCACGGTCCGCCGAAACCAGCCGCTCTGAATTACTTCTACCGACAGACATTGGCATCAGAGTAGCAGCAAGTGAGCAAGTCAGTGAAAGCCGGCGAGACGATCCTCTATCAGGAACATCGCACCAGTCCCGAAGGGACGGCTGTAGTAGCCCAGGACGTTAGTCCTGGGTGCACCATTCACACAACCGTCCCGCAGAGCCGGCCTTACTGTTGAAGGTAACGACTAGAATGCCCCAGGACGTTAGTCCTGGGTGAACTTGGATCGAACGCAAATGCCGACATGCGATCAACGAACCCAACGCGATCTGCCTGCAACCAAAGCCCGATTTGGACAGCTCTGATTTCACCTCGCCCATTGTTGAACCAGTAGACCGGCCTGCTTTTCCTCGATAGAATCAGTTCATCTATGGTTGAAACAGAAGGGCAGAAACGTCTTCGGATCGCACGCATCTTAGCCATTGTGCTGGCGACCGCGATTGCCTGCATTGTCGTCCTCTACTTTTCTATTCCTATGAGCGATACCCAGCAGCGCCAATTCGACGTGATTCTCGTGCTGGGTAATCCGGCCAGAGACGATGGCTCCATCGGACAGGTCGCCCGCTCGCGCGTAATGGAAGCGATCCGCCAATACCACGCCGGAGTCGCACCGCGTCTGCTGATGACCGGAGGCGCAGTGCAGAACCAGTTTGTCGAGGCCCAAGTGATGCAGCAGTTTGCGCTGCTCCCAGGGGGTACCCGCCGATGCAGTTTTTGCCGAGGGCCAATCCCGCAACACCATTCAGAACGCTTATTACTCTTACAAAATTATGCAGGCTCACGGCTGGACCTCCGCGCTGGTGGTGAGCTCGCCCAGTCATCTGCGCCGCGCCAGCCTCATCTTTATGCACTTTCCTCTTTCCTGGCAAATGCACCCCGCGCCTTGGCCGGCCGATTTCCCTCGCTGGAAAGTGGCCTGGTACTGGTGCAGCGAGAGCGGCTACACCAGCTACGTGCGTCTCTTTGGCTTTCCCAACGCAAAACAATACTTGCCTCGTACTCAATTCGAATTGCCCAAGCTGTAAGAGAAACCACCACTCATGTCCAGCGGCTTTAAGTTCAAGCGTCCCCAGCAACTCGCGGCCTTGCTGTTGTTGCTGCTGGTCGCGCAGTGCCTTTGGGTATTTCATCGCCAAACGCTCACCTCGCGCGACTACGACTTCGCGCGTTGCGGACGCGAGATGTGGGAGAAGCCAAATCCTCTGGCGGGATACTTCACTACCTGCGGCAATATCCCCGACGGCACCCTGGGATACCGGGTCGCCGGCCTGCCACTGACCCTGCAGCGCATCGTAGCCGGCCAAAGTGAGGACACTTCCACCTGGGAGATGCGCCACGAGCTCACATACGTCCTGGTGCTGCTGCATAGCGGCTTCCTGCTTACAGGAGTCTTGCTGGGGGGGGCGCTGTGGTGGGTAACGCGGCGTCTCTTCGGCAATCCTGGCGGCTTTATCGCGCTGGCCTTTTACTGCTTTTGTCCTGCGGTCATTCACGCCTGTACTTATCCCAACAACGAAATCCTCACCGCATTCGGGCTGTTCGCCTCGCTTTACACAGCGATGGGGGTTGCGCACGCCATGCAGGGGCCGCCCAAAAAGTGGCGATCGCGCATTGTGTTGCTCACGCTGACACTTGCTTTTACGGCCGCCTCGCACGTGGCCGCTTTTCTACTCGCGCTCCTGCTGTCCATAGGGTTCATGGCCTACCTGGCTGTAGGCCGCCGCGCCTATATCGTTCCCATCGTGATGACGGCCATCATTGGGACTTTGCTGCTGGTCTTCGCTTCCTATGACTTCAGTCTGGACGCGTTCAGCTACTTCTTTCGCAGTGGCGCCGGGCGCATGTGGTTTTCTTTCGAGCCAGCCCGCCACTGGCTGCTTAGCCTGCCTAATTCGCCTGTAACTCTGGCCTCGGCCACCGCCCTGCTGCTCTATCTACCCACGCGCAGATCGCGTTACTTTGGCAATACCGTCCCGCTGCTTCTCGCCCTGCTGTTCTTTACCCTCATCACCCCCGGCATTGCCAGCGAGCCCACGCTCTGGGCACTCCCCTTTCTGTTCACTTTCATCGCTGGGGTCTTCGCCGATTTTCTTGAAACCCGCTATCGCCCCGTCCTCCTCGCAGTGGCCGGTTCGCTGCTGGTTCTTGAAGCTGCTCTGAGCATTTTTTTGCTCCCTTAGCGAAGGAAAACACGCCCCTCGATTCCCATATACAAATTATTCAAATAAAACGACTTAGATTGTCCTCTACGGCTTGCTGGGCGGCTCCGAAAGACGTATCATCAAGTTAGCCCTTAGCCGCAGATTGCGCGAACCCCGCAAACGTTCTCCGCTCGCGATTACGCCGTTCGAATATCCCCGTCTAAGGCCCACCTCTTATGGCTGATGATCAGAATCCTCTCCTCCCTCTAGGCCCTAACGGCAGCGACGGCAACCCGCCCGAAGGCCCAGGAACGCGCCTCATCCCCATCAACATTGAAGATGAGATGAAGCGGTCGTATCTCGACTACTCCATGTCGGTCATCATCGGCCGTGCGCTCCCCGACATCCGGGACGGCTTCAAGCCGGTCCATCGCAGAATCCTTTACACCCTGCATGGAATGGGTCTGGAGTACAACAAGAAGTACGCCAAGTGCGCCAAGGTGGTCGGTCAGGCCATGGGCGTGTATCACCCGCACGGCGACTCGGCCATCTACGACACCATGGTGCGGCTGGCGCAGCCCTTCAGCATGCGCTACCCCATGATCGATGGCCAGGGCAACTTTGGCTCCGTGGACGGCGACCCGCCGGCGGCCATGCGCTACACCGAGTGCCGCATGACGCGCATCGCCGGCCAGATGCTGGCCGACATCGATCAGGACACGGTTGACTTTGTTCCCAATTACGACGAAAGCACGACCGAGCCCAGCGTGCTGCCGACGCGCGTTCCCAACCTGATCGTGAACGGGTCGAATGGAATCGCGGTCGGCATGGCGACCAATATTCCCCCGCACAACCTCAATGAAGTGATCAGCGCCACGATTGAACTAGTTAAAAATCCCCAGGCTGGCCTCGCCGAGGTTTTGCAGCATGTACAAGGGCCGGACTTCCCCACCGGCGGCTTCATCTACGGAAGGGGCGGCATTGCCCAGGCCTACAAGACCGGCCGTGGCCGCTTCCTGATGCGCGCCAAGGCGGCCATCGAGCAGTTAAAGGGCGGCCGGCAGGCAATCATCGTCACCGAAATTCCCTACCAGGTCAACAAATCCAAACTGATCGAGCGCATTGCCGAGCTTGTCAACGACAAAGTAATTACCGACATTGCCGAAGATGACTTCCGCGACGAGAGCGATCGCGACGGCATGCGCATCGTCATCGGCCTCAAGCGCGGTGCGGAAGCGCAAATCGTCCTCAACCAGCTCTACAAGCACACCCAGATGCAAGAGAGCTTCTCCATGATCTTCCTCGCGGTCGTGAATGGCCAGCCGCGAGAGCTTGCCTTGCATGACGCGATCCGCCACTTCATTAATCACCGCGTCGACGTGGTTCGGCGCCGCACCTCCTTCCTGCTCAAGAAGGCGCGCGAGCGCGAACATATCCTCGAGGGCTACAACATTGCCCTGGATAACATCGACCAGGTGATACGCATTATCCGTGCCTCCGGGTCACGCGCCGAAGCACGGGAAAATCTGCGCCGCTTTTCCCTGTCTAAAGACATCGTGATCAAGATCGACCAGGGCAACGTAACCGGACCGGAACGCGAGCCGGGTCTGAGCTACCGCCAGATCGACGCCATCCTCGAATTGCAGCTCTACCGTCTCACCCAGCTTTCCACGGACGAGATCGTCAAGGAACTGATCGAAGTGCGTGAGCGCATCGCGGAGTATGAAGCCATCCTTGCCTCCGAAGCGAAACTGCGCGCCGTCATCATCAAAGAGCTCGAGGCTGCGCGCAAAGACTTTGGCGACGAGCGCCGTACCCAGATTCTCGATGAGACGGCCGAGCTGCAGCTGGAGGACCTGATCGCCGACGAGCAGGTCGCTGTCACTGTTTCTCATTCCGGTTATCTCAAGCGCACGCCGATTTCCATTTACCGCCAGCAAAGGCGGGGCGGTACCGGCCGGCTGGGCATGAAGACGCGCGAAGAGGATTTCGTCTCCCAGCTCATCGTCGACTCCACCCACGCGTATTTGCTCTGCTTCACCAACGCCGGCCGCGTTTACTGGCTCAAGGTGTATGAGGTCCCGGACGTCGGTGCGGCCGGAAAAGGCAAGTCCATGGCCAGTCTCCTCAGCCTGCAGCAGGGAGAGAGCGTGCGCACCATTCTGCCCGTGCGCAACCTGGAAGAGGACGGCAAGTTCATCTTCTTCGCCACCCGCAAGGGCACCGTCAAGAAGACTCCGCTCAAGGACTTTTCCAACGTGATGGCGCGCGGCATTATTGCCATCGGCATCGACGACGATGACGAGCTGATTGGCGCTTGCCGCACCGATGGCAACCAGATCATCTTCCTCGCCACCCATTCGGGCATGGCCATTCGCTTCGGCGAGAACGATGTGCGCTCCATGGGCCGCCCTGCTTACGGCGTCCGCGGCATCGATCTGATGAAGGCCGATTACCTGGTAGGTCTTGCCGCCACACCGCTCGAACGTAAAAAGAACGGCAACGGTGGGCACTCTCCCTCGCTGATCCTTTCTATTACCGAACAGGGTTACGGCAAACGCACGGATGTGGATGAGTACCGGCTACAGACCCGCGGCGGTCGCGGAGTCATCAACGTGAAAACTACGGCTCGCAACGGCAAGGTGAGCGCCATCCTTCTGGTCGATGACAGTTCGGAACTGATGGTCATCAGCCAATACGGCAAGATCATCCGCATCGATACCAAGACCATCCGCGCCGCGGGCCGTTCGACTCAGGGTGTCAGGCTGCTGCATCTCGAGGACGAAGATAAGGTCGCTGCTGCCGTCGTCATTCCTCCGGAAGAGGCCAAGACCGAACCGGAAAACGGCACTCTGCTGCAATAGCCGGGAAAATGGAAGGGGTATCGCGAGCGCGATACCCCTTGCCAAGGCAGATTAACATTACCGCAAATTTAGAAACCTCTGCTGGCTTTGAGTGACGGCTGCTTGCTCGACGCAGACTCGCTACCGCTGGTCTGGTGCGAATTGCCACAGTTGTCGACCTGGTTCCGGCCGTACTGGGGCTGCAAATACAGCACGTACTGCTGGCCCACATACATGGGGAAGAAGCGAGGGCTGTTCTCGCTGAAAACTGTGACCTCAGTGTTGGGGCGGACCTTCCCGCGGATCTTGGAGTCGACGCGCACCGTATAGTTCACACCGTCCAGAAAGTCCCAAGCCTCCGGTACCGGTGATGCTGCGGTTACCGTACCCACCACCACGGCAGATGCCATATGCATCTCCTTGCGGGCGCTGACACGATCGGTCTTGCACTGGGCGAACCCGTTGGCGGCACTTAGGCAGAGAAACAATGCAATAGCAAGCTTTTTCACAAACCCTCCTGGGGTCACAAATTGAATTTTTGCGTTACGACTAAAGTTGTATGTGTACTGCTTTAGTGGTAGATTGCCGTGTCCAACGGGGGATGGCAATTGTATTGTTTTCGGACGCCCTTACTTCGGAGGAGCTATGCCGGCCGATGGTAATGGGAGGGCGCAGGCGGGAGGGATAAGCCCCCTATTTGCAATATCTGTCACTGATAACGTGGCAGATGCCGCGTGCGCATGAATTCCATCGATAGCGCGGCGGGACAGGGGAGCGCAGTACTTTCGTATGCACTGGAGTACCGGCCTAGGCCGGTCTCAGGCTTTAGGAAGCAGTCACAGTGGCAGTCTGTGCGGTTTTACTGGAACGGCGAAGCGGATCAAGACAAGGAAAGCACGAGCCGGCTCAGGCAGTTTCGCAATTGGTGTAGACCAACGTGATAGGCCTTTTAGTGGTTTTCTCCCAAAGAAGACCACACCTCGCGAGCTTTATCAGGACACGGTAATTGCGCAACTGCTTTAATCGTTGTGGGCGGCGTGGATCATCTGCTTGATGACCGTGCTCTTCTCATCCAAAAGCCCGGAGTTCCCACACTTATTTGCCATCCAGTGCTGGTAGTTGTTGGTGAGAAAAAGCAGGTATTGTTTGCCGGTCTCCAGGTTTAAGCCATCTTCGGTGTGCTCGCTGAAGATGGTGATCTCACCCGTTTGTTTCCCTTTGACCTTCTGGTCGATATGCACGACGTACTCGGTGCCATCCAGGGTGTCCCAGGACTGCGGTACCTGGCGTGATGACATCACGGTGCCGATGACCACCACCTGCGAGTCCTTCATCTCCTGCGAGACGGGCAAGGTACTGGTGCAAACCGCGAACGAAGTTGTCGCGAAAAAAGCGCAAGCTATGACTGTGGCGACTCGCTTCAATAGGCCTCGCTTCCCTCGCGTCGTCGTAACATTTTCACTTCGGCACCAAGTGCGGCACAAGAAAGCCACACTTCACCGCACTCGCCTGATCAGACTAGAAGTGAATGTTCTACAGGTTATGATCCCACGACTGCACGCCATTGCCTGCCTATAAACCGCTGACGAACCAAGAGATTCATCCCGCATCCCACGAAAGTGGCAGCCCTGACTGATCTACGCTCGCCGCATGCATCAGTCTTGTCCAAAATCGCTTTTTCGATCGGCTGAATTGGGCGGCACCCATTGAAAACAAGCCAGCTGCCAGGACAGATCGAGACCAGTCCCGCAGAGCCTGCCCTGAGCTTGTCGAAAGGGACGACTGAGAATCAGACTTGTCCAAATTAGCTTTTTGACAGAACACACCACTGCAGCAACCAACCTGATTTCGCTTGCCGACGTTCTCTCCAACGCATTCAGCAAGTTGCGCCGTAAAGGCGGCCGTCGCTCCGCTAATTTGGACAGCTCTGACTGAGAATGCCCCAGGACGCTAGTCCTGGGTGAACCCGGAACGCACGCGAATGCTGATTGGCAATCATCCAACGCCAAACCCGATTCTCTTTGAGACCAATGCGGTCTCATCCAGGGAAGGGAGCCGCAGCAGTCTTATTCCGGCCAGCGCCGGAAGATCAGGGCTCCATTCGTCCCGCCAAAGCCAAACGAGTTGGAAAGAGCCACCTCCATCTTGGCGGCCTCCGGGTTGTTGGCGATGTAATTCAGGTCGCAGGCTGGGTCGGGATCGTCGAGATTCGTGGTCGGAGGGACGACCTGGCGTTGCAGGGCCATGATCGTGATGCCCGCCTCCAACCCGCCCGCTCCGCCCAGCAGATGGCCGGTCATGGACTTGGTCGAGCTCACCCGTAAGTTCCCGCTGGTCGCATGTTCACCGAAAAGGGACTTGATGGCCGCAGTCTCCAGGGCATCGCCCAGCGGGGTAGAAGTGGCATGAGCATTCACATAATCCACCGCGGAGGGTTCGATATTCGCGCTGCGCAGGGCATTTTTCATCGCCCGCACACATCCTTCTCCCCGGGGCGCCATGCTGGTGATGTGGTACGCGTCCGCGCTCATGCCGTAACCGATAATTTCGGCCAGGATTTTGGCCTCGCGGGCACGCGCGTGCTCCAACTCCTCCAGGATCAGGATGCCGGCACCTTCACCGACCACGAAGCCGTCGCGATCTTTATCGAACGGGCGGCAGGCATGTTCCGGGTCGGCGTTGCGTGTGGAGAGGGCGCGCATAGCGGCAAAGCCGCCCACACCCATGGGCGTGATGGCGGCCTCAGCACCGCCCGCGATCATTACGTCCGCGTCATCCCGCTCAATGGTGCGAAAAGCGTTGCCCACGGAATGTGCGCTGGTAGTGCAAGCCGTCGATGTCGCCTCGTTCGGACCCAACGCTCCGTAGCGAATGCTCACCTGCCCGGCCGCCAGGTTCACAATTGTCCCAGGAATAAAAAACGGTGAAATCTTGCGCGGGCCGCCATGCAGCATCGCGCTGTGTTCCCGCTCAATCACGTCGAATCCGCCGATACCGGACCCGATGTGCACGCCCACCCGCTCGGCGTTTTCCGGACCGATCTTCAGCCCTGAATGCTGCAGCGCCTCCTGGGTAGCGGCAAGCGCGAAATGGATAAAGCGCCCCATCTTGCGCGCTTCCTTCTTGTCCACGAAATCCAGTGGATTAAAGTTTTTCACCTCGGCCGCGAAGGTGACGGGAAAACCCGTCGTATCGAAGCTCGTGATGGGAGCCATTCCACTCTTGCCGTCCAGCAGGTTGTCCCAGACTTCGGGCGCGGTATTTCCTACTCCGCACAACAACCCGATGCCTGTAACGACCACCCTTCTTGCCAAATCACTTACTGCCTTTCGCGTTCTTCTCGATGTATTCGGTAGCGTCTTTTACCGTCTTGATTTTTTCTGCATCTTCGTCCGGGATTTCCAGGTCAAAGGCTTCCTCAAACTGCATCACGAGTTCGACTACGTCGAGCGAGTCTGCTCCCAGATCTTCCTGAAACGACGCGCTGGGAGTTACTTCAGCTTCATCCACCTGAAGTTGCTCGACGATAATCTGCTTTACCTTCTCTTCCACTGCTGCTGCTGCCATGCCGTTCTCCTGTCTATAGAAACAACTCGTTATGCAATTCCCCGATAACTGTAGCTGGCAAGGGCTACGTGATCGTGAAACCGCGCTGCAGGGCTAGCGCCCTGCAAGGTTAGGTGAACGGTCCGGGAAGGCGGTGCGGCAGGCGTTCCGGTTTTCCTCCAGGCGCCACCTGGCCATAGAAAAGGACTCGGGCTATGCAGAAGGTCTCGAGCGGAGACCGCCTGCGCCGGAAGCCAATGCCTGGCAGGAGACATCAACAGGAAAAACGGCCTAACCCGCAACCCGCGCAGTTCACGGCCCCAAAGTTTCCAGTCTACTGAGCGCTCCAAGTGGTGTAAAGCGCGGCACTCCACACCTTTCCTTCAGGAACTTTCGCTTCCGGGCGAGTAAAGTCAGAAAAAGAAGATGGCAATGTTCCCCGGTATGCTCACTCTCGTTTTTGCGGCCGTCGGCGCCTTTGTCGCCGGCATCGTCTTGTCCACGTATTTTGAGCGTACCCGCAGCAATGCGGAGCGCGCCAGTTTGGAAAAATCCTCCAAAACCCTTCTCGATCAGTTGGCCGACACCCGCGCCCATCTAGAGCAGGCACGCATCGAGGGCGCTGCCCAACAGGCCACCATCGCCCGCCTGGAAGAACGCCACGCCGCCACAGAGCGTGTTGTGGAGCAGATGCGCGCCGATCTGCCGGAGACATTTAAGTCCCTCGCCAGCCAGGTGCTGGAGGAAAAATCGACCCGTTTCGCGGAGCAGAATCAGGCCGGCCTGGGCCAGGTTCTCGAGCCCCTCAAGGCCCGGCTGGAGGACTTTCAGAACCGGATCGAAGCCGCCCGCATGGAGCAGGTCAAGGGCGGCGTGCATCTGAGCGCCCAGATCGACAAGCTTTTCGAGTCCAACACCAGGTTCGCCGAGCAAGCCAACAATCTTGCCAGCGCGCTGCGGGGGTCAAGTAAAGCGCAGGGCGCATGGGGGGAGTTAATCCTGGAGCGGGTTTTACAAGCCGCCGGCTTGCGTCCCGGCCACGAGTACCATGCCCAGGAAAACTATGCGGGTGAGCACGGAAAGCGAGCTCAGCCGGATGTGGTCATCCATCTGCCGGGCGAGCGCCACCTGGTCATCGACTCCAAGGTCTCCCTGGTGCACTACGAAGCCCACAGTATCGCGGAAAGCGATGCGGCCCGGGCTCTGGCTGCTGAAAGTCACACCAGTTCCGTGCGAGCGCATATCCGCGGCCTGTCCGAAAAGAATTATCAGACACTGTACGGTCTGAATTCGCTCGATTTCGTGATTATGTTTCTCCCCATCGAGCCCGCCTTCATGCTGGCCATTTCCCGGGATGACAAGCTGTGGGAGCAGGCTTGGCAGCGAAACGTTTTGCTGGTCAGTCCCAGCACCCTCCTTTTTGTCCTGCGAACCGTCGCTTCTCTTTGGCGCCAGGAGCAGCAAAAACAAAACGTGGAAGAGATTGCTCGCAAGGGCGCCGATCTCTACAACAAGCTGGCCAGCTTCGTCGCCGACTTTACCGAAGTGGGGAGCCGGCTCGACACTGCACAGCGAAGCTACGCCGATGCCCTGTCAAAGCTGCACACCGGCAAGGGCAATGTGATCCGCCAGGCGGAGATGCTGAAGGCTCTGGGCGTCAAGCCGACCAAGCAGCTCCCGCAGGGCCTGGTCGAGCTGGCACAGCAGGAAAAGCTGGAGTTGGGCGATTCGGAGCTCATTGAGGTCCCGGATCTCCCCGCCGACTCCGTCCTAATCAAGGAAAGTTACTCCAACCGCTGATTATGGGCTTTCGGGATTTTTCCCCTGCCACGAACCTTTAGGTTTTGTGATTTCTACCCGTCACGAACGACGGGTGCCCCACATCTCGCTGGTTTTTTGCGAGATGTGGGATACCGCTACGCCAAACGACCAGACTCTAGGCATTGAAGATGAGTCATCAGGCTCACAACGCTTGCAACTAAGCACTTTTGTAACCTCAGCCGCGAGCAAACCCCTTCCGCAGCCTCTCCCAGGTACTCTCCAGCCTCTCCGGCAGCACCCGCGTCTCTGCAACCACCGTCATGAAGTTGGAATCCCCCAGCCACCGTGGAAGTACATGCATGTGCAGGTGTCCGGCCACCCCAGCTCCAGCAGCCTTGCCCAGGTTGAGGCCCATATTGATCCCGTCAGGGGTGTACACCTGGCGCAGAACGGCATCTGTCCGTTGCGCCAGCGACATAATCTCGCCCGCTGCCACCTCGTCCAGGCCGGCCAGCGTCTCCTGGTGGGCATACGGCACAATCATGATGTGCCCGGAAGAGTAAGGGAAGGCGTTGAGAACGATGAAGCAATGCTCCCCCCGCAACACAATATTCGCTGCGCGATCGGCCTCTACTGCGGAGCCCCCCCGCTCGACTGCGAACCGCGTGGCCGCGATCAGGTTGCAAAAGACGCAGTGACAGTCACCGGTCCAGGCAGCCAACGCCTCGGGCACGCCCTTGCGCCCTGCAGGATCGGCATCGACCAGGTAAGGGTACCGCCAGGGCGTCCACAAGTAGTCCATGCGGTTCAAGTATACGGAGCATTCGCAGCACGCCATCTCAGCCACGGCATAACTACCGAAGCTTCTCTTCACCAACCGTTCACAAATCAATAAAAATAGGCATTTCCAGCGCTTTTACGCGTGCTGAATACGCCAGGAGTTTCGTTGACATGCTTTCCCGGCGATTGCTATAGTTGTTATGAAGGGTCTACGTAGAGGATTCGGCGTAGACGTCCATCGCCGCTCTTGCTTTACCCCCCTCACCGGATGCTCCTACCGGAGATTGTTTTAAGTGCCAAGCCATTCTGTCCGGCTACACTAACAGTCTCCCTCCGAACGTTTGTTGATGGATGGTTTAGCTCTACGGTGCCCCTGCTTCGCGGACCATGCCTGCAAAATAGTCTGGCGAAGTCACTGCGGGAATGAATCTCGGAGAGCCTTGGTTAAGTCTATTAAGACCAGGACATCGTGATTCAACGAAGAACCGTAGTGGTGGACGGATCGGGAGTTACCGATCGAGAATCCGGAGCTGGCATTCATGGCAGACGTCCTAAATCCTGAACGAACCGAGAGCGCACCCCTGAACACCGAATTGCAAACCCCAACGCTTGATGCACCGGCGGATCATTTTGACCCGTCCGAGGAGTTAACCCACAACCCGCAAGCTGTCGCCCCCAGCGTGCCGCACCGCGTCGTCGATCCCAAGCCAGTCGTCACCCACTCTGCTGGGGATGAAACCGAGCTGACCGGCATGGAAGACTTCGCCGCCGCGCTGGAATCCTTTGATCGCGAGCAAGCCGCTGAAGCCGCTGCCCAGGCCTATGACGACAACGTCGTCACCGGCACCGTCATCAAGCTGACGGACAAGCATGTGGTGGTCGACGTCGGGCTCAAGTCCGAAGGTCTCATTCCCCTGGAGCAGGTGCTGGATCATAATGGCCAGCCCAAGCTCAAGGCGGGTGACACGGTCGAGGTGGTGGTGGAGCGCGAAGAAGCCGAAGGTGGCTTCCTGCTCAGCTACGACAAGGCGCAACGGCACCGGGTTTGGGATGCAATCGAACGGGCTGCGAACGACAAGACTCCCGTCATCGGCACAGTTTTGGGACGCGTCAAGGGCGGTCTCACCGTCGACATAGGCATCAAGGCGTTTCTGCCTGGCTCCCAGCTGGAAATCCGTCCAGTGCGCAATCTCGATGGCTACATCGGCCAGCAGATTGAAGTGCGCGTCATCAAGCTGAACAAAAAGCGCGGCAACGTGGTCGTCTCCCGAAAGGAGCTTCTCGAAGAGGAGCAGACCAGCAAGCGCACCCTGACACTCGAGCATCTCGAGGAAGGCGCGGTCCTGACCGGCACGGTGAAGAACCTGACCGACTACGGCGCTTTCGTCGACCTGGGCGGAATCGACGGACTGTTACATATAACGGATATGTCCTGGGGAAGGCTCACCCATCCCCGCGACCTGGTAAACGTCGGCGACGAGATCCAGGTCAAGGTGCTCAAGTTCGATCGCGAAAAGCAGCGCGTTTCGCTCGGCTTCAAGCAGCTCACCCCTGATCCTTGGCTGGATGCGGTGGAGCGCTATCCCATCGGCGCTCGCGTACGCGGCCGGGTGCTCAGCGTGACCGACTACGGCTCCTTTGTCGAGCTGGAGCAGGGCATCGAGGGATTGGTCCACGTCTCCGAGATGACCTGGTCCAAGCGGATGAAGCATCCCTCCAAGCTGGTCAAGCCTGGAGACGAGGTTGAAACCGTAGTGCTCAGCGTCAATCCCAACGACCGCCGGATTTCGTTGGGCATGAAGCAGTTGCTCGAGAATCCCTGGGAGCATCTCTCCGAGCGCTATCCTGCGGGCACCATCGTGGAAGGCCGGGTGCGCAATCTGACCGACTTCGGCGCCTTCATTGAAATTGAAGATGGCATCGACGGGTTGGTGCACGTGAGCAATCTGAGCTGGACCAAGCGCGTGAAGCATCCTTCCGAGATCCTCAAGAAGGGCGAGAAAGTTCGCGCCGTAGTCCTTGGGGTAGAAGCGGAGAATCGCCGCCTGTCACTCGGTATCAAGCAGCTGCAGCCGGACGTCTGGGAGACCTTCTTTGCCCAGCATCGCGTAGGCGACGTAGTCAAGGGCAAGGTACTGCGCACGGCCCAATTCGGAGCATTCATCGAGATTGCCGAAGGCGTCGAGGGACTGTGCCACGTTTCTGAAGCCGCTGACGCCATGGGCCAGCCCATCAAGCTGGAAGCCGGGCAGGAGTACGACTTTAAGATCATCAAAATGAATCAGGATGAGAAGAAGGTCGGCCTCAGCTTGCGTGCAGTAGGCGAAGAAGCCAGCCGGGCCGATGTGGAAGCCTACAAGCAGCCGGTCTCAAGCTCCACCACCACGCTCGGAGACTTGGTCAACTGGAAGCGCCTGGAGCACGAGTAAAAAAGGGCGCACAAATAAAAACACAGAAAAGGCACACAGCGTTCAAGCTGTGTGCCTTTTCTGTTTACTTTGCTGTGTCGATTTTCAAGTCAAAGTTGAATTGCTTCTTGCTGTCGAATGAGCTGATCGACCTGGTCTTGGACTTGTGTCCTTTGAACTCTGCCCAGAGCTGGTAATCCACGTCTGAACTCAGCTGTCCAAAGCGGTAGTGTCCATCCGCCTCGGTGATAAACGTCCTGACCTCCTGGCTTTTCTGGTCCTGGAGGTAAACCACGGCGTTCGCCTGGGGCTGGTCGCTGGAATTCTGCACCATCCCCTGCACCACCCGCACCGCTTGTCCCAGGCTTTGCGCTAATCCTTGCGGACAGCTTGCCGCGCATGTGAATAGCAGCAGCAATACCCACGGCATCCATCGTGTCCCGCTACGAAGCACAACTCTCATTCCTCTTCCTCATCGGCCACTTCTTCATCGTCATCTTCGTAGCCTTCCTCGTCCACTTGGGAGAGTTCGAGTGGTTCCGTGGCGACGACTTCGAACTCGGTGCCGCATTCATCGCAGACCACGATGTCTCCTTCTTCCACTTCGTCGGGGTCGAAATCGAGAACGCTCTCGCATTCTTGACAGACTGGCATACAGCTCTCCTTTCACGGAGCATTAAGATATTGGTGATGACCGCCACCAAGATGCGGCTTGGCTAGTTTCCGGGAGAACACCCCGAACGTCAAGGAACGCCAACCGAGACAACAAATCGTACCGCGAACGGAGACAAAGGGCTGAAAAAGAATACGGGTCTTCCGCTCCTGCTCCTCTTGTCACCGCCCTCATTACTAACCTATACGCCATCCTGCGGGTAAAGGATCCAGTCTTCCCCTCTCAACCGCCAACTTGCCAACTTTAGTCGCCGCGCTTGTTGCACCACAGAGTGTGCTTGGTGGTCACGCGCGTGGTGAAAACGCGTTAGTCTTGAGAGACGAGACATGGCACGCTTCCCTCGCACCGGTTTCTCTGCCCTATCATTTCCGAGCTTTAGTGGCGTCACCAGGCAACTGGTCCTGGCGAACGTCGCGGTCTACTTTTTATTGCTGATCCTGGAATATGCTGCGCCGCGCGTGGCGTTGATCCTGGGCACCTATTTCTCGCTCACGCCCGTGCTGTTGCTCCACGGATGGGTGTGGCAGCTTGTGACCTACAGCTTCCTGAATTCCGGCGTGCTGCATGTCGCATTTAACATGCTTACCTTGTGGTTTATCGGGTCCTTTGTGGAAACATCCAAGGGAAGCCGCTGGCTGCTGGAGGTTTACTTTTCGTGCGCCGTGGGCGGGGCCCTCATCGGGAGCGCGCTAAGCTTCACCCAGGTCTTTCATTCCAGTCCTTTGTCCACCACCAACAGCTCCGACGCCGCGCTCTTTGGCCTGCTGGCGGCCTTCGCTGTGCTCTTCGGCGACCTCGAGATGTACATGTTCCCGCTGCCGGTAGCCATCAAAGCCAAATATCTGGTTATCGTTTACATGCTCATCGAAGTCGCCCTGTTGCTCTCCGGAGGCCCTCCGCTCGCCTATTTTGTTATTCTCAGTGGCGCGTTGATCGGTTTCCTTTTCGCCCGTCGCGCTCCCCGCCGGGCCATGAGCGCGGGTGTAAGCGAAGCCCTTTTCGGCTTGCGCAACAACTACTATCGCTGGAAGCGCCGCCGTGCCTCGCGCAAGTTCGAAGTCTATATGCGTAAGCAGAACCGAGACGTCCGTTTCGACAGCGAAGGCCGCTACATCGATCCCGACGAAAAACGCGACCCCAACGACCGCAAGTGGATGAACTGAAGGGACCAAACCACAGATCGCTCCGCTCAGGTCGCGACTCCTGTTGTTCAACAAATTTGTGATCCCGCCTGCCCCGGCCTGCCGTAGGACCGAAGCTTGGCGAACTGGAGGGATCTGCGGTTTCCTCTTGCTGCCCTAGCAGTACGCAATAGGAAGCACAGGAACAGGACGGGTGCCCCTCGCCAACCCGGCCCGGCTTGCCAAGTGTGCGTGGGCCAAAACGATGCGGCGTTAGCCCCACGATCGCTCCTGCTATAACACAGTCCCGTAGGGACGGCTGAGAGTCAGACTTGTCCAAATTAGTTTTTTTCTCGATGGACTGATTCGCCTGGGCGCTCACTGAAAACAAATCAACCATCGGGTGTATTGCGATCAGTCCCGAAGGGACGGCTGAAAATGTCCCAGGATGCAGTCCTGGGCTCCTATATCTAGCGAAACCGAGGACTGGCAAGCTGGGTACCACGCTTAGCTCGTGGTCCGGATATGCAATTCCCGCAACTGCTGTGGGCTAACTGGCGTAGGCGCATCGACCATTAAATCAATGGCCTTGGCCGTTTTGGGAAACGCAATCACCTCGCGCAGGCTTTGCGCCCCAGCCAGAATCATCGCAATGCGGTCCAACCCCAGCGCAATGCCGCCATGGGGTGGCGTCCCGTAGGTAAGGGCCTCCAGGAAAAACCCAAATCGCGACCGCGCCTCTTCTTCGCTCATCCCCAGCGCGCGGAATATCTCCTGCTGCACATCCTGGCGGTGAATACGAATCGAACCGGACCCCAGCTCCAAACCATTCATGGCCAGGTCGTAGTACCGCGCCCGCACCGATGCCGGGTCGGAGACGAGCCTCTCCATGTCTTCTTCGTGTGGCGAAGTGAACGGGTGATGGGCCGGGAGCCAACGTTGCGACTCTTTATCAAATTCAAACATGGGAAAATCCGTCACCCAGATGGGCCGGAAGGCCTTGTCTCCGTCGATCTGCTTGCCCAGGAGCCGCTCCGGTGACTCCACTACCTGATCCGTGATGGCGGATGTCTTGTGCCGGTCGGCATATCGCCGGGCCAACTCAACGCGCAGGTTCCCCGCCGCCGAGTAAACGGAGATTTCCCGCTCTGAGAGGTGCCCTTGCGTCTTGGTGTCGCTGGCCTGCACATGGGTGGTGGCATCGCCGGCCACAAGCGCCAGCAGATCCTCCGCTTCGCCCTCTACCCGCGCTGGCGCCAGTGCGCGTACCTTCGCGACTGCGTCGGGAAAGCTCTTCTCTAGGCGCTTCCAATCATCGATCAGTTTTGCGCCCTTGCTGCCGTCGAACAGCGGCCGGTTGTCATCCCGCTCCTTGCGCGAAAGCTCGCCCACACGCGGGATGCACACTACCACCACCGGCAGCGTCGGATCGATAGCCAGCGTCTGCAAATCCTCATCGCGGAACGCCGAGCGAACGTCGATCAACCCCGGCATCCGCAAGTCGGGCTTATCGATGCCGTAACGCCGCATCGCCTCGTCGTAGGTGATGCGTGGAAACGGAGTCGACAGCACCACGCCTACCGCGGCAAAAGCTTCCCGCAAAAAGTTCTCCACCACCAGGAAGACGTCTTCCTGGCGTACGAACGACATCTCCAGATCGACCTGGGTAAACTCCGGTTGCCGGTCGGCGCGCAGATCTTCATCGCGGAAGCAGCGCACGACCTGAAAATAGCGATCGAACCCCGAAATCATGAGGATCTGCTTGAATAATTGCGGCGATTGCGGCAGCGCATAAAACTGCCCCCCATGCACCCGGCTCGGGACCAGGTAATCGCGCGCGCCTTCCGGGGTCGAGCGCGTCATGAACGGCGTTTCGATTTCCAGAAAGCCCTGGTTCGACAGGCTTTCCCGCACCGCACGTGTGATCTTGTGGCGCAACTCAAAATTCTGCTGCATCTGCTGCCGGCGCAAATCGATGTAGCGATATTTCAGGCGCAGCTCTTCGTTGGCGATGGCCTCTTCGGCAGGCGAGAACGGAGGCAACCTGGAGTCGTTCAACACCAGCAGCTGCTCCGCGGCCACCTCGATCTCACCCGTTGCCATCTTGGGGTTGACCACATCCCGGCCGCGCAGGCGTACCTTGCCCACAACCGCCACCACATATTCCGGCCGCACCTGTTCCGCCTTGGCGTGGCCCTCCGGGGTCAAGTCCTTATCCAGCACGATTTGCGTGATCCCGGTACGATCGCGCAGATCCAGAAAGATCAGGTTTCCATGATCGCGGCGGCGGTTTACCCAACCCATGAGGATGACCTGTTCCCCGGCTTGCTGTGCCCGGAGTTGCCCACAAGTCTGGGTGCGTTGAAGAGTGCCTAGAAA
The DNA here is from genome assembly GCA_963815175.1 of uncultured Acidobacteriaceae bacterium. Lineage (GTDB taxonomy): Bacteria > Acidobacteriota > Terriglobia > Terriglobales > Acidobacteriaceae > PALSA-350. The sequence continues at coordinate 44,301 of CAWFGM010000040.1, read as the reverse complement.
GTCGAGCAATGCGAATGTCCTAATTTGAAGTTGAAGAGGCGAGAAGCGAGGCCAGCTTCTGGCCGAGTTGGGCCCGGGGAACCTTGAACTGCTCACCGGTGGCGAAGTGCTTTACCGTCAAGATACCGGAGGCAACCTCGTCCTCGCCGAGAATTACGATAGCCCGCGCCACCTTGTTTGCGGCCTCGAACGATTTCTTTAGCCGGAACGATCCGTCGCCCAGTTCCGCCCGTAGGCCCCCGGCGCGCAGTTCTCTGGCTAGAGCCAATGCAGCAGGATTCATGCGATCGCCCAGCGGAGCGATATACGCCGCGGCGAGCTGTGGCGTGTGCTTGCGCTGGGCCTCGAGGACCAACACCAGCCGATCTTCGCCAATGGCAAATCCAATGCCCGGCGCCTTGGGGCCGCCGATCGCTTCCGAGAGCCCGTCGTAGCGTCCCCCACCAAGCAGGGCGTTCTGTGATCCAAGGCCCCCCTCTCCGGGTTCATCGTAAACAAACTCAAAGGTCGTCCGGGTGTAGTAATCGAGGCCGCGCACTAGGCGGTGATCATGCTCGTAAGGCACTCCACATGCGTCAAGAGCGGTGCAAACAGCGGCAAAATGTTCCTTGGATCCTTCGTCGAGCGAGTCCCAAATACGGGGCAGCGAGGCGATGATCGGCTGATCTCCCGGATGCTTACAATCAAGCACGCGCAGAGGATTCGTCACCGCCCGGCGCTGGCAATCCTCGCACATATGTGAAACCACCGGCTCCAACGCCGCACGCAGGGTCTGCACATACCGCGGCCGGTCCGTCGACGAGCCTACGGAGTTGAGCAGCAGCCTCCAGCCTGTGATCCCCAACTCGCTCAGTAACGTGGCCAACATCTCCAGCACTTCGGCATCGCGCAGCGGTGATTCGCTGCCTGCGCTGGGAGGGCCGATCACCTCGGCGCCAATCTGAAAGAACTGGCGGTAGCGCCCTCTTTGCGGCCGTTCGCGGCGAAACTGGGGCCCGATGTAGTAGAGCTTCTGCAGTTGGCCGGTCTCGCCCATCTGGTGCTCAATGTAGGCGCGCACCACGCCGGCGGTATTCTCCGGACGCAGGGTCAGCGACTGCGCCGCTTCGCCCTGGATGCGCGCCTCCGGAATAAATGTGTACATTTCTTTGGAGACGATATCGGTTTCCTCTCCCACCCCGCGGGAGAAGAGCTGTGTGTCCTCAAAAATGGGCGTGCGAATCTCGCCGAAGGAATAGCGCTCGAAAACCTGCCGCGCTGTGTTCTCGATGTGGTTCCAGAGTTCAGTTTCCGGAGGCAGCAGGTCCCGGGTGCCCCGGACAGCTTGCAAAATGCTCATAAGTCCTAAAATATCCAACTCTTTCCAGAATACAGGCGCACCCCAATCCCTTCCACTCGGGGACAGAGTTCCCGTAGGCCCAAACGTTCTGGAAGTATGGTCTTCAGAATCTGCGTGAGAACTTCAGCGACAAACTCAGTCCCGAAGAGCCTGCCCTGAGCCTGTCGAAGGGGAGCCCTGGGTAGACATGAATGCCAGGAACAGTCCCGAAGGGACGGCTGAAAATCAGACTTGTCCAAATTAACTTTTTGATCAGCCGATTTGTACAGCACCCTTGCTGAAAACAAATCAACCATCAGGGTGAATCGGAAAAGTCCCGCAGGGACGGCTGAGAATATCCCAGGACTAGTCCTGGGCATCCATGCGTGTCCCAGGATCGCGCCGCTACCGCTTCTCCCGTTCCTTGAGGTAGGTCGCCGTGTACTCCACATAATTTCGCGCATACTGCAGGATCGACTCGCGGTCGTTAGGATCAAGCCGCCGTCGCTCTTTGGCTGGCACACCCGCCCACAGCGTATTCGCCGGCACCACCGTATTTTCCGGAACCACAGCGCCGGCGGCAATGATCGACCCCTCGCCGACTCTCACGTTGTTGAGGATCGTCGCGCCCATGCCGATCAGGCAGGCATCTTCAATCACGCACCCGTGAACCGTCGCATTGTGTCCAATCGTGACCCAATCCCCCACCTTGACCGGATGTTTGTACCGCATACCGTGCAACACAGCACAGTCCTGTACGTTGCTGTAGGCACCCAGGTGAATGGAGTGGACATCACCGCGTAAGACTGCATTCATCCACACGCTGGCGTACTCGCCCAGCTCAACTTCCCCTAAAACTTGGGCGGAAATGTCGACGTAACAGGAGCTGGGAATGACCGGGTTATGACCGAGGTAGGACCGTACCATGGCGAATTCCTTCCTATGAGGCAGGGAAAATGCTGCCCAAGATGCTGATTAAGCTTGACTCCACACCTCAAAGGTAACGTAAGCTTATAGAACCCAATTGGGACTGTTTGGAGGTGTGGTTCATTTGGCAGAGGTTCGCGTGCAGGAAGGCGAGCCGCTTGAAAATGCATTGCGCCGTTTTAAGCGCAAGGTTCAGCAAGAAGACATTATCAAGGAAGTGAAGCGTCACTCCTTCTACCTGAAGCCTGGCGAGCGCCGTCGAGTAAAAGAAGCGCTGGCGCGCAAGCGGAATCGTAAAAAAGCAAGAAAAGAGCAGGATTAACCCTGCATTGCCGGCTTACCGGGTTGCGAAGCATACGTTAGGCCGGCAATCCCGCACTCTTCAAAGAATTTGTGAAAACGAGGTTGGTTAAGCACCATTTCCCCTCTCATTCCCGTGTTTGGCGAATGGGAGGACAGTTGTCGAACTGACAGACGAATCAGCCGGTTGGTGACACGATGCCAATGCAGCGATCCGTCGACGGAATACTGAAAATTCCAAGGCATGCTCGGGGGGACGCGTAATGGATTTCATCGACAAGATACTGAAATGTTCTGATTGCGGTAACGACTTTGTCTTTACCGCCGGCGAACAACTCTTCTTTCACGATAAGCAATTCAAAAACGATCCAAAGCGTTGCAAACAGTGCAAAATTAAGCGCGTGGCCGGAACCGGCAATGGCGTGCGCACAGAAACCCGGACCGTCTGTTCGGAGTGCGCTACCGAGACCACCGTTCCCTTTAAGCCTACGCAAGGTCGCCCGGTGCTCTGCAGGTCCTGTTTCCAGCAGCGGCGGCCCCCGGTTCCGTCTACAGTAGCAGCCAGCGCCGCTTCCTGAGGAATCACTCCCTTAGGGAGAGATTTCCTCAGACGGACAAACCAGCCGCTATGAGCCGGTTTGGGGAGAAGTGTGGCTGCTAGACGCCGGGCCGTGGCCTTTACAGCTTACGGAAAACCTTCGGTTTTGCAAGAGTCCGAGCTTCAGCTCGTACGTATAGCGGCTCTAACAGGTCCAGCGCTAGTCGCTGATGGATGATTTCGTTTCAGGTTCGGCGACTTTTCCGCCAGCAGTTGATCAGAACTAACCTTTAGTTGGCTGCCGCCGGCTTTCGAGTGGCCGTGCGCCCGGTAGCTTTAGCCGGCGGCGCGGTTTTCGCAGCAAGCGCCTTTTGTTTCTTGTCCTCATGAGTAACCAGTAGCGCCTCGATCTGCCGCAACAGGTTCATGATATTCATCGGCTTTACCAGCATCTCGTCCATGCCTTCGTCCCGCCACTCCGAGCCTGGAACGGGAAAAGCTGTCAGCATAGCCACAGCCGGCTGATAAGGCGCCTGCTTGGCCGCCCGCACCACCTCGAGTCCAGCAGATTCATTTTCCATGCGCATATCCGTGATCACCATGTGAAAGGTGCCGGCTTTTAACTTTGACCGGGCCTCGCGAGCCGAAGCCGCCGTTTCCACCTCGAAGTCGTTCATTTCGAGGACCGCCTTCAGGGTCAACAGTATTGCGAGCTCGTCATCTACCAAAAGAATGCGACGTTTCATGGGGAAAACTCCAGGGTACAGTGGCTCCAGATCTTCGCCGTAGGTTCAGGGGAATAACTCGGCACCTGATGGGATCCTACCTGAAATGGCTTGCCTTAATTAGACTGACAACGTGGCAGAATACCACGTTGAGAACTTCGGCTGTCGTGCCAGCCGTGCCGATGGCGAGATCATAAGCGCGGAACTGCGCCATCGCGGCCTGAGCCCAGCGCTGAGCCCCTCCCGGGCCGACGTGATCGTTGCCAATACCTGCAGTGTGACCGCCCAGGCCGACCGCACCGCCCGGGCCTTCCTGCGCCGCGTGCGGCGCGAAAACCCCACTGCGCGCATAGTGATCACAGGATGCTATGCCCAGCGGGCGCCGCAAGAAGTCGCCGCCCTGCCGGGCGTCCATGCTGTGATCGGCAACAGCCATAAAACACTGGTAGCAGAAATTGCCCAGCAAGCCGCCGGCTTTGTCCCTTTAACCGCACTACGGCCGGCCCCCGCCCTCTACGTGGACGACACCTTTGCCCACTCTGACCTGTCCATGCCTGAGTCCGGCTGGGGGGTAGGCATCCAGACGCGCCCCAATCTCAAAGTGCAGGATGGTTGTGGCAATCGCTGCTCCTTCTGCATCATTCCTGCAACACGTGGCCACAGCCGTTCCCTGTCGCTCGAAACCTGCCTCCGCAATGTACAGGACTTTGTCGCGGCCGGTGGTACTGAGCTGGTCCTCTCCGGCATCAACCTGGGGCGATGGGGTCGAGACCTTACGCCGCAACGCACGCTGGAAGAACTAGTGGGCGCCATTTTGCTCCAGACCGCCCTGCCACGCTTGCGTCTCAGTTCCATCGAGCCGATGGACTGGACACCGGGGCTGCTGACCCTGTTTCGTGCCCACGCTGTTAGCCCCGGGGCTCGGCTGGCGCGCCATGCCCATCTTCCCCTGCAATCCGGATCCGACGCTATCCTGCGCGTCATGCACCGCCGCTATCGCCCTTGGCACTACGCGGAGAAACTCCGCCTGATTCGCGAGAGCATGCCGGACTCGGCCGTCGGCGCGGACGTAATGGTGGGCTTTCCCGGGGAAAGCGAAGCACTATTTGAAGAAAGCTTCGCCTTTATTGCGGCCCAGCCCTTCACGTACTTGCATCTGTTTCCTTTTTCCCCCCGCCCCAATACCAGGGCCTGGCAGCTGGCTCAGGAAAATCCGGTGCCGCCGCAGGCGGTCGCGGAGCGCATGGCACGTTTGCGTGCGCTGATTGCCGCCAGGAATCGTAGCTTTCGGCAGAGTTTTTTGGGCCGCGAGCTGCCCGCGGTTACTTTGCACACTTCGCAGGGCAAAACCACTCCGGCGCTAGCCGACAACTTTCTTGAAGTACTGGTCCAAGCCAAAATACCGGCCAAGCTGAGCGTCCGTGTGGTGGTCACGGGGCTCACCGAAACAGGCTTAATTGGCCAATTAGCGATATGACCGAAGAGTTCTTCCGGTCGGTGTGCCGAAATGCTATGCTTTATTTGAGGGGCCTTGCGTCTCTCGTTCCCGGAGGAAACCATCGATAAGCGTTCGGCCAAGTCTTTCATCCGCATTAACGACAGAATTCGCGCGCGTGAAATCCGCGTCATTGACGAAAACGGTGAACAGCTCGGAATTCTGCCTCCCTTCGAAGCCTTGAAGATTGCCCGCGAGCGTGGTCTGGATCTGGTGGAAGTTTCGCCTACCGCCCAGCCGCCGGTATGCCGCATTCAGGACTACGGGAAGTTCCTCTACGAGAAGGACAAGAGCGACCGTGCGGCGCGTAAGAAGCAAAAAGTCATTGTCGTCAAAGAAGTCAAATTTTCCGTGACTGTAGACGAGCACGACTACCAGACCAAGAAGAACCAAGCCGTTCGCTTTCTAGGCGAAGGCGACAAGGTAAAGGCATCCTTGCGTTTCAAGGGCCGTCAGATGGCCCACCGCGAACTCGGTTACGCCATCATCAACCGCCTGATCCAGGATATGGGCGACGCAGGCATAGTCGAGTTCATGCCGCGCATGGAAGGCACCACGCTGCACGCCATCCTGGCCCCAGGCAAAAAGGCCGAACCACCCAAGAAGCCTGCTGCCCCCAAGCCGCCGGCTCCAGGCCTGGTAGGCCAGCAGCAGCCCCAATCCGCCCAGTCGTAAAGACAAGACTGCAGATCTCTCCGCACCGCGGAGGGACCTGCGTTCTACTTAACTCCAAGCCAACGTAGTTGCAGCGACTCTTTTTCAGGCACCAGCGAATTCCCGATAGAAGAGCCCCACCCTTGTCATCCCGCCTGCCCCGGCATGCCGTGGGACCGAAGCGACCTGTCCCGGCGTGCCGTGGAAGCGTAGTGGAGGGACCTGCGGTTCCACTGCACTCCTACGCCAAAGCCCGCGAGTAGCGCCGCCTCCCACTCTCCCGTATAATCTCTAAAGTTACAAACACGCAAAGTTAGCAGGAAAACCATGCCCAAATTGAAGACCCATAAGGGCGCGGCCAAGCGCTTTAAGAAGACCGGTACGGGGAAAATCCTCCGTGGTCAAACCAAGAAGCGCCACATTCTGACCTCCAAGTCCAAAAAGGTTAAGAAGAAGTTAAGTGGCACCGTTCTGGTTTCTGATGGTGACAAGCGCAAGGTAGCGCGAATGATTCCTTACGCCTGATCGGCCCGCGAGGGTTAGGGCCACCGGCCCCTGTCTTTAAGACAAGACGATCGGCTTTACGCGAGTGAAGAGGTATTTCCTACCTCCAGCCGCACAACGAAGTACTAAAAAGGAGAACCACCCATGCCCCGCGTCAAACGTGGCACAAAACGCAACGACCGCCGCAAAAAGATTCTCAAGCGAGCCAGCGGCTACTTCCTAACCAAATCAAAGCTCTACCAGGCCGCCCAGGAAGCCGTCGAACGCGGTCTCAAATTCGCCTACATCGGCCGCAAGCAGAAGAAGCGCCAATTCCGCAGGCTTTGGATCGTCCGCATCGGCGCCGCCGCCAAGCTCAACGGGATCAGCTATTCGCAGCTCATCCACGGCCTAAAGCTGGCAGGGAATGACCTCGATCGCAAGATCCTGGCCGACCTCGCCGTCAACGACCCGGCTGGCTTTACCGCGCTTACCGACCAGGCCAAGAGCGCACTCACCAAGACCGCCGCCTAAACCGACCGTCTAAAGAGTCCCACTCCAGCCCGGTCGCACTGTGATCGGGCTTTCGAGCGCTTGTGCCAGGAAACCATGCCGCCAGAAATTCCTGAACTGAAAGACTACTCGTCGGCCTCGCTGGATACCTTCTTCCGCGTTATCGAGGAGCAATTCGACCAGGATGCCGCCAAGGCTGATACCGTCGAGGCCCTCGAGCAGTTGCGCATCCGCTGGATCGGCCGCAAGCAGGGACTGTTGACACGCGTCGGCGAGGTGTTAAAAGGTGCTCCGGCGGATTCTCGACGCGAAGTCGGCCAACGCTTCAACGCCCTGAAATCCACCATCGAGCCTCGTTGTGAACCGGACCTAAGACCGGCGCCCCGCGCCCATGAAGCCATCGACATCACCCTGCCCGGAACCCGCCGAGCCCTCGGAGCCGAACACCCGCTCATCCGAACCATGAACGAGATCGTCAGCGTCTTCGCGGCCATGGGATACTCCGTTGGTCTGGGCCCTGAAGTCGAAACCGACTACTACAACTTCGAATCCCTCAACTTCCCGCCCGGCCATCCCGCGCGCGACACGCAGGACACACTCGTGATCGTCAACCAGGAGCGCAAGCCCCTGCGCGACCGGCTGTTGATGCGCACCCATACTTCGCCGGTACAGATCCACACCATGGAAGAGCAACCGCCACCGTTGCGTATTGTCATCCCCGGCAAGGTGCACCGCAACGATGCCGCTGACGCCACCCACTCGCCCATCTTTCACCAGGTCGAAGGGCTCTGTGTCGATACCAACATCACCTTCTCCGATCTCAAAGGCACGCTCGACCACGCCATGAAGGCATTTTTCGGCTCCAGCGTGAAAACGCGATTCTTCCCCTCGTTCTTCCCCTTCACCGAACCATCTGCCGATGTGCAGATCAGCTGCATCTTCTGTGGCGGGCGAGGCTGCCGCAAGTGCAAGCAATCCGGCTGGATCGAACTGTTAGGCTGCGGCATGGTCGATCCCGCGGTCTTCGGCTTCGCAGCCCGCCACCAGCCTGCCTACGACGCAAAAAAGATCAGCGGCTTCGCTTTCGGCATGGGCGTGGAGCGCATAGCCATGATGAAGTACGGCATCGGGGAAATAGGCCAGCTCTACTCCGGGGACATGCGATTTCTGGAGCAATTCAGGTAAGTCGCAAACCTTATGAATATTCTTTCTCAATGGATTCGTTCCTACGTGCCCGGCCTCACCTTGGCCGACCGCGATCTCGCCGAGGCGCTGACCCTGCGCGGCATTGCCGTCGAAGGCATCTTCGATCTTGGTCCGGGCCAGGGCTCGCTCTACGAGATGGACATCACTACCAATCGTGTCGATGCCATGAATCACTACGGCATCGCGCGCGAGGCGGCTGCGATCGCCGGTCTTGGCCTCGCGCCGATCGACGTGACAATGCCCGCGCCGCAGTCCCTGGCGGTGCCGATTAAGGTTTCGATTGAAGCTCCCGAGCTTTGCGGCCGCTTCACCGCGCGGGCTCTCAGCCAGGTGCGTATCCAGCCCTCGGTCGGCCTGGTCGCCGAGCGCTTTGGTTTGCTCCAACAGAAGCTCATCTCCAATGCCGTGGACGCAACCAATTACGTAACCATCGCCATCGGTCAGCCCACGCACGTCTTCGATCGCGACAAGTTGGAAGGTGGCATTATCCTGCGCCGCGCCCGCAGTGGCGAAAAACTCCGCACCCTGGATGGAATCGAGCGTGTGCTCGATGCCGAAGACCTGGTGGTGGCCGACGAGAAAAAAGCCCTCGCCCTCGCCGGCGTAATGGGCGGCTGGGACACGATGATCACCGCCGAAACCAAAAATATTCTGGTAGAGGCTGCCTGGTTCGATCCCGCAACGGTCCGCCGCAGCAGCAAGCGGCACGGCCTGCACACCGATGCCTCCCATCGTTTCGAGCGTGGAGCGGACTTTAATGCGCCTCCCGTTGCTTCCGCGCTGGTCAGCCAACTCGTCCTCCAGGCCGGCGGCCACATAGACGGCGAATTGATCGACGTTGTCGTTCCATCGGCAGAAGCGCGGACCGCCCGTCGTCCCGCAATCGCGCTCAGCCACGGCGAGGTTCGCCGCATACTGGGCACGACCGAAGATGGTTTGGGCGTGGCGCAGGAAACAACCGAAACCGTCTTGCAGGCTCTGGGCTGTGCATTGCACAAAGTCGCGGAAGGCGATTACCAGGTAACGCTGCCCAGCTGGCGCCTCGATCTGGAACGCGAGATCGACCTCATCGAGGAGATCGCCCGCGTCTACGGCTACAACCGCTTCGCCAATACGCTGCCCGCCTTCTCCGGCATCGTGCGTGAACTTCCCCACGCCGGCAAAGAGGCGCTCATTCGCCGGACCTTGCTCGCCCTGGGTTGGAACGAGGCTTTGTCCAGCACCTTCTGTTCTGTTACTGAAGCGGTTACCTTTGCGCCTCAACCCGGCATGTCGGTACCCATGGGTAATCCGCTGAACGAAGAGGCCGGCATGTTGCGCCCCTCGCTGCTGCCCGGGATGCTGACCATGCTGGCAAATAACCTCAACCGCAACGTCAGCGATGTCCAGCTTTTCGAGCAGGGCACTGTTTTCAGCGGCAATGCGGAGCGCGTCGACGAGCGTCCCGCGCTCGCATTGGGTGCGACCGGATCTCTATGGAGCGGGCCGGAGCAAGCCGCTCATGCCGTCGACTTTTATGATCTCAAAGGCGCCATCGAAGAAATTTTGGAAAAATTCGCTGCGCGTTCCTTCTACTTCGACACCTTCGCCGCGGGCGCGGGAATTATCCCCGCGTGGCTTCACCCTGGGCGTGCGGCGCGCGCCGTGGCCGATGGACTGACCGTTGCCTGGTTCGGCCAACTCAATCCGGCTGAGGCACAACCCCGCAAGCTTAGGCAAAATGTTTATGTAGGCGAAATTTATCTTGACCGTCTCTATCGCTTGCCTTTGCGTCAGCCCATCGCGCAGGAACTCTCGCGCTATCAGCCTGTTGATCGCGACTTCTCTTTCATCTTTGCCGATGCCGTGCATTGGCAATCGATCGCCGACGCGTTAGGCAACCTGCATATTGCGGAGCTCACCCGCTTCTCGCCGCGAGAGATCTTTCGCGATCCTTCGCAAAAAAGGCAGACGGGCCACTATTCCATTCTCATCCGCGTGACCTTCCAGGCGTTGGAGCGGACCCTGCGCGATGAAGAATTGCAAAGTTATTCACAGGCTGTGACCGGCGCCCTGGAATCCCTCGGCGGCCGCCAACGCGCTTAAAATCTCTGCCATATGCAAGATAGAGGAACATGCGTTGACAATGCGTGTTCCTCTTTTCTTGTGAATCGCGCAACGGCTTTGCAAGCTATACTCTCTCCAGTACGCAATCCTTCTTTAGTGTCAAGAGGTTTTGATGTCTTCAATCGCAGAACACCCTCCCGAGATGACGAAAGCCGCAGACGATTTTCAGGCTCTCGAAGAACGCGTGCTGCGCACAGTAGAATTACTGAAGGGCGAGCGCGAACTTCGCTTTTCCGTCGAGCAACACGCTTCGCGTTTAGCTCATCGAGTAGAAGAGCAGGCCGCCCATGTTGCTCAGCTGGAAGAGCAGCTCGCTGGTTTGCAAAAGGAACGGGACACAGTGCGCACGCGCATTGACCGCCTGCTCAAGCAAATTGACGAAGTGGGCGATTGATCGTTGCGTCTAGGCGATTGATCGGTCGGAAATCGGAGACACATGGCAGATAACATGGACGCCCGGCGTACCAGCACCTCGGTCAGTGTAGACATCTACGACCAGACGTATCATCTGCGCGCCCCCGATCCGGAATACATTGAAAGACTGGCCAACACCGTCGACGCCAAGATGCGCGCCGTCTCCGCCAACAGCAACACGGTCGATTCCTTGCGCGTCGCCGTGCTCGCTGCCCTGAATATCGCCGATGAACTCATGCGCCTGCAGGAGCATTGCCGTCTGCTTCACGGCACCATGAGCGAAACGCAGACGATCCTGCGTAGCCGGGCCAACAGCCTCTCCGGTCTGCTGGACTCGGTGCTCGATGACAAGCACCGTTACCACGAAAACGTTCCCGTCTCCGCCGGGCGGTAGCGTGCTCACCGTATCGTTACTTGCCAACCAGCTTCGCTGACGTTAGCATCCATTCAGAGACCGGCCTGCAAAGCAGGTATTGTCAGTTAACGCTGGTTGAACCAATATTCATTGAACCGGGATTCGACTCGAAAAATCGGCTCCGTGTGCAGTGTCCGCCAGTCCGGAATGCCTAAAGAGCTGCGGGGAGTCCCAAACGTCTCAGGACGGGTTCACCAGCGCACTGCTGCACGGCCCAGTGGGTCGGTTTCGTCTTCTCCCTCGTGTGCACCCGCATCTCTTCCAGTTCGGCCGCCTCGTCCTGCCGACCTACGGATTTCTGGTTGCCCTGGGCACGATCCTTTCCCTGTTGGTCTGTGTCCGTACCGCCCGCCTGCTTTCGCTCGACACCGACAAAGTCTGGAGTGGGGCTCTGGTGGCCATTGTCTCTGGCCTGGTGGGCAGCCGGATTCTCCTCATCCTATTGAACTGGCCCCGCCTTGGTGCCCGCGCCCTGACCATGAGCCTGACCGGTGCCCGGGGCCCTGGACCGGCTGCTATCGCGATCGCGCTTGTGACCGGCGTAGTCTATGCTTTGCACATCGGCCTCCCCATCCGGCGAACAGCCGATGCCATTGCTCCCAGCCTGGCGCTGGGCAGTTCCGTTCTCTCCGTGGGTTGCCTCGAAGCGGGATGCGACTACGGAACACCGACACATCTTCCCTGGGCTGTGGTCTTTACCAATCCCGCTACGATGCCCGGAACTCCCCTGGGAATTCCGCTACACCCCACCCAGATCTACGCGAGCCTGGTAGAGTTCGTGTTGTTCGTTGTCCTACTGTGGCTCGTGCATCGCCCCCATCGCGACGGAGAAATCCTCGGCGCGTGGCTCTTCCTGGCTGGCCTCGCCAACTTTCTGCTTGCCTTTCTGCGCGGCGACAGCAGCTCCTGGCTTTTAGGCCTGGTCACAGTCACGCAACTGGTGGCGGTGGCGATGGTGCTCGCCGGAGGCCTCTTCTGGTTGCATCGCCCGCAAGCTCCGCAGGTCTCCCATGGTGGATGACGAGCCGGGCCTGCGCCAGCTAACAGTTCCCGAGGAGGCCCACGGTCAACGTCTGGATCTCTTTCTGGCTCAGCAGCTAAACGAAGTCAGCCGCTCCCGGGTGCAACTTCTGTTGGAGCAAGGCAGCGTTCTGATCGGTGGCAAGCTGGCCAAAGCCTCGCGCAAGGTGCGCGCCGGCGAGAATATTTCTATCCTTGGCGAGCCGCAGCTACCTCCTCTGCGCGCCATGCCGGAAGAGATTCCGCTGGAAATTGTTTATGAAGACGGCGACCTTGCGGTGATCAATAAGCCCGCTGGCATGATGGTCCACGCCGGCTCCGGCGCTACGGAAGATGCACGCAATCGCGGCACCCTGGTCAATGCCCTGTTGCACCACCTGCGAGAGCTCTCCTCCTCCAGCGGTCCACTGCGTCCGGGCATCGTCCACCGTCTCGACAAGCAGACCAGTGGGCTCATCGTGGTAGCCAAGAATGACGCCGCGCATGCCAGGTTGGCATCGATGTTCTCTCGCCGCCAGGTACGAAAACTCTACCTAACGCTGGTGCAAGGCGATTTGCCGCAGGATAGCGGAACGGTGAGTGCCTCTATCAGCCGCGACACCGTTCGCCGTACGCGCATGACCACGCGCCGCGAAGGCGGACGCAGCGCCGTCTCTCACTGGCAGGTGCTGCGGCGCATCGGCGGCCCGTACGGCAGTTTCACCTTGGCCTCGGTGCGTATCGAAACCGGGCGCACCCATCAGATTCGCGTCCACATGGCTTCGCTGGGGCATCCCGTTGTTGGGGACACGCTTTACGGAGCGTCCACTGCGATCGTGCCCCTGGCGGAATTCGCCCGCCTGCCGCGGTTGACCCTGAACCGAAATTTCCTGCATGCGGCAGAGCTGGAATTCGCACACCCAGTCAGCAGCGAGCGCATTACTATGGTCTCCAACCTTCCTACCGATCTTAAGGACTTCATGGCCCGGCTCGCCTCACACCCGGTTGGCGGGTCAAAGAGTGTGGAAGGAATGTACCTCGATGAATGATGAGCGTGGGTGGCAGACCGTTCATGTTCTAGAATAAAAAGGGCCTCTATGACCAAAATGAATGCTTGCTGGCGTTTGGCTGCCTCGGCGCTTGGATTAGCCATGCTCGGGACTACGGTCGCCTCTGCTCAAACTGCGCCGCCCGCCACCCCACCAAAAGCCGCATCGCCCAGCCCAGCCCCACCGAACAACAACCAGGCCCCCGTTCCCGGGACGCTCAGTGCGGTTCCCCAAGCCGGCGACGCCCAGAACAATGGCAATTTCACCATTAAGACCAATGTCAATGAGGTGAATCTCATCTTCACCGTCACTGACAAGCACGGGCGCTTCATTCCCAATCTGCAGCAGAGAGACTTCGCCCTGCTGGATAACCAGAAAGCACCCTCGCAGGTTTTCAATTTCACCCAGCAGACCAACCTGCCTCTGCGGGTCGGCATCATGATCGATGCCAGCACCTCGATCCGCCAACGCTTCGAGTTTGAGCAGAGCGCCGCAATCCAGTTTCTGCAGCAGGTAATCCGCCCACAAGAAGATCTCGCCTTCGTCATGGGCTTCGACGTTACGCCCTACGTCACCCAGAACTACACCAACGATCAGGACAAGCTTGAGGCCGGCATCACCAAGCTGCGTCCGGGTGGCGGCACCGCACTCTTTGACGCCGTTTATACCGCCTGCCGCGATCAGCTGATAAAAGTGCCGCTCTCCCAACAGGGTGCGGTGCGCAGGGCTCTTATCGTGATCTCTGACGGAGATGACAATCAGAGCCGTGCATATCCAGACGACGCAATTAAAATGTGCCAGCGAGCCGGGGCCATCATCTACACCATCAGCACCAACGTCAGTCCCAGCCGTGACCGCGGCGATGATGTCCTGAAAAAAATGGCCGAAGCGACCGGAGGCGTCCCCTTCTTCCCCAAGCGCATCGAAGACATGACTGGCAGCTTCCACGACATCGAGGAAGAGCTGCGCAGCCAATATTCCCTGGCCTACCGTCCAGCGGACTTCAAGCTCGATGGGGCATTTCGTTCCATCTACCTGGTGGCCCTAAACCCCCGCTACATGGTGCGTGCCAAAAAAGGCTACTTCGCCCCCAAGTCCTGAGCCTACGTCTCCGAGCTAGTTTTCGGTCAGTTGCTTAACTGTCCATCCACGTCCGCAGATGCGAAGGTGAGCCGCCACCTTTAACTTTGTCATCCCGCCTGCCCCGGCGCGCCGCGGGACCGAAGCGGAACCGGATTTCCTGGATCACGGTCTCGCCACCGCCACCAATCTGCACAGGAAATCCGGGGTAGCACAGGGGAGGAACCCGCAGTTCCACTTCGGTCCAAGCGATCCTGCCGGGGGCCAACTTACCTGTTACGTTTTTTCCGAGACGAAGCCCCGCTACTTACCTCCGCCCGCCGGAGGTGCGGTCCCGTACTTGCGCACCGCACGATCCACGATTGCGTACAGTAACTGATCGCGATCGGCCCTCGCCTGCGTCTTGATATAATCCCCGAACTCGTGGCCGACGGATTCTTTATCTGGCAAAACAAGCCCACGCTTCTGCGCGGAAAGCTCCGCCAAGGCTTTCACAATAGCAAAAAATCCCGCCTCGTTTCTTCCCCCCAATTGCCAGGCGTCGTGGACGGAGCACGTCACCGCCTGATCGATCGTCCACGTGGGCGCGGGCTCGGTCGCCGAAGACGCCTCTTGGCCAACGGCCGGCATGGCCACGAAGGGTAGCAGGGAGGCAACCCATAGAACGGCAGCATATCTGTTCTTCATACCGATTCTCCTCTAACGGTTTCGGTGCAACGACACGTGAGACCAGTGAAGATGCTTAACAAGAAAAGCTCTTTACGACCGGGTGAGGCACGCTGATCGTGCTCAATGGCGGTGGTAGTTGTTTTGTCGATTGTCCTGCGCGGATTTCCCGATGATTGCGCCAATCCCTGCGCCGGCAGCACCGGTAATCAAAGCACCCTTGACTCCGCCGCCGAACACCGCACCCAGAACCGCTCCAGCTCCTCCCCCGATCAATGCACCCTTACCCGGGCCGATTCCGCCCTGATTGCGGTTGTCGTAATGGTGATCGTGGTATCTGCCTCCACCATAATTTCCCCCTTGTGCCCCCCGGCGCGCTCCGTTGTAGAAGTTGCTATTGTTATAGCCTCGATTTTGGGCGAGCGTCGGGAACCCAGAAACCAGGATCGAGCAGGAAAGAAGCACCGCTGCCGGCAAAGAAGCAAATCGCATGGTTTTCTCCGTCGCGCAATTATATGCGTCCCTTCTTTGATGCTTATCCCAGCATCTCCAGAAGCTTTGCCTGATCAATTACCGGCACTTTCAATTCTTTAGCCTTATCCAGCTTCGATCCTGCGTCTTCGCCGGCCACCAGGTAGTTCGTCTTCTTGCTGACCGAGCCGGATACGCGGCCCCCGGACGATTCAATCCGGGACTTCGCTTCTTCGCGCGACAGGTCCGCCATGGTGCCGGTGAGCACAAACGTCAGGCCCTCCAGCTTTGCTGACTTCTTTTTCTTCTCTGCCGTGAAGGTCAGGCCGGCCTGGCGCAGCTTTTCTATCAGCTGACGATTCTTCTCCTCGGCAAAAAATTCCTGGATCGCCTGTGCCACACGCGGGCCAACCTCGTTGACCGATTCCAGCTCTTCCACGCTTGCCGTCATCAGGGCGTCCATGGAACCAAACGACTCGGCAAGCAACTGCGCCGTGCGTTCGCCCACGAAGCGGATACCCAAGGCAAACAGCACCCGGTTTAACGGTAATTTCTTTGAATTTTCAATCTCCGCCAGCAGCGACTGCGCTGTTTTTTTCCCGATTCGTTCCAGCCCCAGTAGCTGTTCTTCGTTTAACGAATAAATCCCAGCCAGGCTGGTCAACATTTGTCGCTCTAACAGTTGCTCAACCAGCGCGTCCCCCAGCCCCTCGATATTCATTACCTTGCGCGACGCAAAATGCAGAACACTCTCTTTCAGCCGGGCAGGGCAATCCACATTAATGCAGCGGTAATCTGCCTCGCCTTCCTCCCTCACCACCTCACTGTCGCAAACCGGGCAGGCAGCGGGAAAAACGAAGCTCTTCTTTCCCCGCGGGTGCTGCGCATCGTCCACCACGGCTACGATCTTGGGAATCACATCGCCGCCGCGCTCCACCGTTACGTAGTCTCCGATCTTCACCCCTAGCCGTTCAATTTCGTCTGCATTATGCAAGGTTGCCCGGCTTACGGTTGTACCCCCGATAAATACAGGATGCAGCAGCGCGACCGGCGTCAGCTTGCCTGTGCGCCCCACCTGCACCGCGATGTCATCGATCTGGGTGACTCCGGAACGGGCCGCGAACTTGTAAGCCACGGCCCAGCGCGGCGCGCGCCCGGTATAGCCAAGACGTCGCTGCAGCGCCGTCTCATTGACCTTGATGACGACGCCATCGATCTCGTAACCCAAAGCGTGACGCTGCCCCTCCGCCCAGGCGACAAACGACAGCAACTCGTCCGTGGTCCGCAAATGTTTACGATGAGTGTTGACACGAAAGCCTGCGCTGGTTAGTGCCTCCAGCGACGTCCACTGCTCCGCAAAAGCACTCTCTCCCTTTTCCAGCGCAAAGTAAGCGTAGAAGTCCAATCTTCGCTGAGCCACGATGTTTGGTTCGAGCGTTCGAATCGTTCCTGCAGCGGCATTTCTAGGGTTCACTGCGGGCGGGAGTCCCTGTTCTTCACGTTCCCGGTTCATTCTCAAAAAAGCATCGTCCGGCAGGATCACTTCGCCACGCACCTCAAAGCCTTGCGGAAGCCGGGCGCGTTGCAGCCGCTCCTTTGACACCGAAAGCGGCACCGATCGTATGGTGCGCACATTGCTGGTCACGTCCTCGCCCGTGACCCCATCTCCACGTGTCAGGGCCGTCTGCAATAGCGCGCTGCCCGCCGGGCCGGGCTCATATTGCAGCGCCAGCGAAACCCCATCCATCTTCAACTCACAAACGAAGCTAACCTCGGCGCTCCCGATGAGCGAACGCACCCGCCGTTCCCAATCGGCCAGCTCCTGTTCGCTGTTCACGTTGTCCAGCGAAAGCATGGGCCGTGAATGCTCAACCTTGGCAAAGCCTTCCTTGGGTTTACCCCCCACGCGCTGGCTGGGCGAATCGGGTGTGATCAGCTCCGGATGGCTGGATTCGAGCGTGCGCAACTCCCGCATGAGGGCGTCGTACTCGGCATCCGAAATCTCCGGAGAATCCAGCACGTGATATTGATATTCGTGGTGTCGCAGTTCGTCGCGCAGCTCGTCGATTCGCTTTCCGGCTTCAATCACGCTTGCTGCGCTGCTGGATCGGGTTTGTGGCATAGCGTGCATTATAGAAAGGGCCCGAAACCCAGGCCACAGCAGTTTCGCAATTGGTGTTGGCCGAACTCGGATTTCCTGTAGATGTTGCAATTGCGAAACTGCCTTAAGGTAAGCGAGGATCAAGCTCTCTTATGGAACCGGTCACGCATTTCCTTACGGGTGCATGCCTGGGCCGCACCGGCTTCAATCGCAGGACGGCCTACGCTACGTTGGCTATGACTCTGGCAGCCGAGGCGCCCGATCTCGATATTTTTTGGAACTTCCGCGGCCCAGTTGCCGGCTTCGAGCATCATCGCGGCATCACGCATACTTTTCTCGGCGCCCCGTTCGTCGCACTCGCTGTGACCGGTGTGGTTTGGCTCTGGCATCGCGGCCGGCGCAAACCGCCAGTTATTCCCCCGCGCTGGGCCTTGTTATGGCTCTTATCCTGCGTGGCAGCCTTGAGCCACATCTTTCTCGACTGGACCAATAATTACGGCGTTCGTCCATTCTTTCCCTTCAACCCGCGATGGTACTCGCTGGACATCGCCTTCATCATCGAGCCAGTCGTCTTTGCCGCTTTGCTGCTCGGCTTGTTGATCCCGGCAGTACTAGGCCTGGCCGACCGCGAGATAGGGGCAGGCAAGCCTTTGTTCCGTGGCCGCTCTTGGGCAATTGCCGCGATGGTGCTGGTGGGGATCGACTTGGGAGTGCGTGCGGTCGAGCATCATCGGGCGCTCCACCTGATAAGCAATGCCCGCTTCGGCGATCAACCGATGCTCCGCGCTGGAGCCGAGCCTTATCCCGTTGATCCCTTCCATTGGTTCGCGGTGGTCGAAACCCCCGGCTACTACCAGACGGGCTTGGTCAACACCTGGAGCGAAACGGTCGACACCAACGACCAGGACGACGTCATCTTCAAGCCCCCGGTAACCCCTGCTGTGATGGCTGCGAAGCGTTCCTGGTTGGGCCGCGCCTACCTGGACTGGGCGAGATTCCCCCTGGTGGAAGACCGCGGACACGCTAACCTGGTCGCTTCCGACGAACTCGCACCCGAGCCTCAGGACACCGCGGTCGAATTCAGAGATCTAAGGTTTGCCTACCCTCCCCTCTCCTGGAGCGCCGAGGCCACCACCAGGACACTGAACGCCTGGGTCTACATCGCCCCAAACGGAGCCATCGACGCCATGGTCATGAATGGCCGCGTCCAGAAATGAGTGGAGAGCATTGCCCAAACCCGCAAACCGGTTTTTTCGAGTCTGTTCCTCCACCTCCACTCCTGCCGATAATGCAGTCGAGGCACACCTTGGCACTGGATGGACCGCAATCAGTCGCGCACGGACGGTTGAAAGTCAGCCTCGTCCAAATTAGCTTTTTTTGATCGGCCGATTTTTTCAGCACTCGCTGAAACAAATCAACCATCAGGGTGCATAGGAACCAGTCCCGCAGGGCTTGCCCTGAGCCTGTCGAAGGGGAGGGCTGAGAATATCCCAGGACACGCGTCCTGGGTGAACCCGGACCGCACGTGAATGCTGACAAGCGACCATCAAAAGCCAATCCGATTCTCTTTGAGATCCACCGGTTCCATCGAATCAACGGACTGCCTGCACACTAAGCCCGATCTATTCGCTAATTCGGACAGCTCTGACTTGACAGTAGCCCAGGACGCAGTCGTGGGTGCCCATGCCACCGAGATCAGTCCCTCCAGGGTCGGCCGCGAATGCCCCAGGACGCCTGGGTGAACCTGAACCCACACGCTACTTGGGAATCTTGGCCAACTCCGTATCAACCCCAGGCAAATCCTTCTTGTCACGTTTTCCAGACCGTCCGCCACATCCAGTAAACCAGCGCGGCAAGGAACACCAGCACCCCTACCACCAGGAGGAACCGGTGCCGGGTCGCCAAACGTCCAGCGATGTTTACGATCTCCGGCCCGTATTCGATCGTCAGGAGGGCTGTGACCAGGTTGCGGATGATCCGGCCTACAAAGACCGACAGCAGGAAAATGCTGATCCTCATCTCGAACACCCCCGCCGCAAATCACGAAGAGTTTCCAGGGTGTGGGCGGAGGCAGGATCGAAGGGATCATCATGGCCAGAAATTCCTGTTTTTCAAAGCGGTCGCGCAATTGCTCATACCGGGCGCGGTTGATCCGCTTCATGAGGAAGAGCTCGCCGCCTGCTCGTCCCAGCAAGAAAAAAACCAAACCGCCCAGCGCCGATCCAGCCGCCGAGGCAGACATAGAGATAAAAATGCTTCTTATCCGCCCACACATACCCGGCAATGATCAAGTCCATCGGCACCGGGATTGCCGCGGCATCGACGAACGCCGACCCGCCCGCGCCCCAGAAGCCAAGCGGCTTCAGGATCGCCAGCAGCCAGATCTTGTACTTAAGAAAGAGATGGAGGATTTTCTTCAAGATCGAACCCGATCGTCGGCCCTGTTCAAGGTTGTTCAGACTGGAGTCCCCGGGTGCTTTTCCTCCGCCCCGTGGTGCTCGTGGTTGGGTGCTGTTCCTTCGAGTAGGGTTAAAGCATGCGGAATGAGAGGCAGATAACGGCTTCGAGCGAGGTCTTGGCGCCGCCCGGGCTGCCGGGCAGATTCACAATCAGAGATCTGCCTCGGTACCCGAAACCGCGCGGCTCAAGGGGGCAAATTGCGTCTGCTTTCCTGCCCTCTGCGCGCATCAATTCCGCGAACCCGTCCATCATCCGGTCGCAGACCGCCCGGGTGGCCTCGGGAGTCACGTCTCGAGGCGCAATGCCGGTGCCTCCCGTTGTGACCACCAGGCTCGCCACCTCACATTGCCGGCGCAGGGCATCTTCAATCTCCCTCTGTTCGTCGGGCACCACCAGGTGGCTGATAACATGAAAGCATGCGCCCGAAGCAGGTCGGCCACCACCGGCCCCGAACATCCACTCGTTGCCCCCGAAAGCAGGAGTCGCTCACGGTGATGACAGCGGCACGCATCATAAGCAGTAGTGGTCCTGGTTTGTGCGGTGAAGCTGAACACATTAACTCGGCGGCTCCGCTCTAAACGATTGTAAGGGTTCTTTGTGAAAGCCCGATCCCGGCACCGTTGGAAACAATGAGAGAATGAGATGATGTGCGGAGTCCATAGCCGGTCGTTGCTCCCGGCCTGGATCGCACCCTTTACTGCCGGCCGATGCCTTCAACCGAAGTCCCAACCAGCCCTCCCGGTCGTCCACCGGAGCCGTTCACCCGACGTAAGCGCGTGCGCTACGAGGAGCTGGAACCTGACGAACTCCTTCACCTGATTGACAGGCTCGAAGACGAGCGTTCCCGTGCTTTGCGTCGTGAAGGAATTTGGATCTCGGTCATTGCCCACCTGATCCTCTTCTGGTTCCTGTTTTATGGCCCGAAGTTTCGCAGTCATCAGCCCCATGTCGTCAATCCCAGTGACAACAAGAAAGACCTGACCTATCTTGACCTTCCGCCCGATGCGCAGAAGCAGGTCAAGCCCAAACCGCAGGCCCCACCTTCGGACAAGAACCGCGTCGCGCAATTCCGCCATCCCACGCTCGATCGAAAGACCCTGCAACAGCTAGAGGCCATGCGCAAGGCCGGCCCGCCGCGCCCAGTCGCACCGCAGCCGGCGCCCCCGCAACCGGCTCCGCCAGCCCCGGCCCCTGCAGCCCCCAACAGCAGGCGCAGGCTCGCCCGGCCACTCCGCCGCCCCCGCCTCCGCCCTCTCAGCAATCGCTGCTCAATGAACCCAAGCCGGCGCCCACTCCACCCGCCAAGCCCAGTTTTGATACCGGCCCGCAAAACTGCCGGAGATGCCATTCGTCAAGCCGAACGGAATGCCGCCCGGGGTCCGGCGGCCCCTCCGGCGATTACGGACAAAATGCGCCCTCCCAACACCCCGCGATGGCGGTGGGCCCCGAAATTCTCAGCGACACCATGGGGGTCGATTTTGGCCCTTACATGAAGAGGGTGATCGACGCCACCTATCGCAGCTGGATTCCCATCATCCCCGAATCCGCCCGGCCACCCCTCGACAAACAAGGCCGGGTCGGCATTCGTTTCAAGATCCTTCCCGACGGCAGCGTAAAGGAGATGATCCTCGAATTCCCCTCCGGCGATGTCTCCCTGGACCGTGCAGCCTGGGGTGGAGTCACCGGCGCCTCGCCCTATCCGCCGCTTCCCAAAGGACTTCAAAGGGAAATTCCTGGAGCTGCGCTTCGGCTTCTACTACAACCTGACCCGGATAAGATTCGTTGAGGGGAAGAGCCGCGCTGTGCCCGCCGATCCTGAATTCCGCAAACGCCAGATCTACGGCTTGTTGGTGGTAGCGGTCATTCTTCTGCTCGCCGGTCTTGGCCGTTCCTCCTTGCATGATCTCTTTCCGCCAGGCTGGTGGAGAGTTTGGTAGAGGAGACTGCCGATGCCCTTCTGGTCGTCGTCTTGGGTCCGACCGGTAGCGGCAAGACCTCTCTCTCCGTTGCGCTTGGCCGGCGGTTCGACGGAGAGATTGTCAGCTGCGACTCCGTAGCCGTTTACCGCGGTCTGGAGATCGGCTCCGCCAAGCCTTCAGCGGAGCAACGAAAGCTGGTGCCGCATCACCTTTTGGATCTGGTGGACCCAGATGCCTTCTACACCGCGGGCGACTACTCCCGGGCTGCCCGTGAAGCCGTCGCCGCGATCGTCAAGCGGGGCCGGCTGCCCATTGTCACCGGGGGCACGGGACTTTATCTTCGTGCCCTGCTGCAAGGTTTGTTTCCCGGTCCCCAGCGGTCAGTGCCCCTGCGCGATCGTTTGCTGCGCAAGGCGGAATCGCGCGGCCCGATCTATTTGCACGGCATCCTCAAGCGACTCGATCCAGTCTCAGCTGCCAGGATCCATGTCAACGATACCGCGAAGGTGATTCGCGCCATTGAGGTCACCTTGGCCGCGGCCCGGCCCATGTCCGAGGCTTGGAAGAACGGGAGCGAAGCACTGACTGGCTACCGCGTACTGCGCCTCGGGCTGGATCCCGCACGCCCACAACTCTACCGGCGCATCAACGACCGGGCGGAAGACATGTTTACCGAAGGGTTGATTGAAGAGACAAGGGAACTGCGTGCCCGTTATGGCCACGCACCCGCCCTTGATTCATTAGGCTACCGCCAGGCAGCGCAGTATCTGGACGGGGCGCTCAGCTATGTACAAGCCGTTGCCGCCGCCGGCCAGGGTCACCGCAACTATGCCAAGCGCCAGCTCACCTGGTTTCGCCGCGAGCCTGAAGTCCACTGGCTGAATGGGTTTGGTGACGATCCCGCCTTGCTCGTGGAGGCGGAGACCCTGATCGCTGAGAACCTTGCCAGGTGAACCCCGGGGGGCAGTCACCCGCAAAATCCCAACACGATGTGCTTTCCCCAGATACAATGACGTTTAACAGGCAGCGGAAAAACTCAAGTTTTGTATCAGGGCACGACTTTACAGGCTAACGGGAAAGTTCATGCTTTGTGTCGGGCTTTAAGGTTGCGGACGAGCATGCTTTGTGTCAGGGCACGACTTTAGTCGTGCCGTAAAGGATACAGAATACAACGGGCTTTAGCCCCTGAGGTATGCGTTCCTACTCGGTGTTCCACAGCATGTTTACGTCAGCAGCTTCTGGAACAAAATAAAGAGCGCAAAGTCAAAGTAAAGAGAGCAGAGACCCGAAGGATGAATGTGCGGTTGAGTGTCGGCAGGGTGGGGAACATTACAAAAGGGATGCGCACCGTCGGTTGGTGCATGGTGTTTCTGGGCATGATAGCCGGCTTCACGGGCTCAGCGGCAGCAGCAGAAAATACCGAAGCGACCCGGACCGCACTGGCGGTTGCCACGGATAATGCAGGTCCCCGCACCAGGGTGACCTTGACTGCCCACGTCAGCGCGATGTGACCGGCGCGCCCTCAGGAGTGGTGAACTTCCGCTCCGGTGAAATCGATCTTGGGTCGGCTTTTTTGGATGGCGAAGGCAATGCCTCTCTGGAGACGGATATCCTTCCTGCCGGCAGCCACCAACTGGTCGCAATTTATCAGGGCGAATCCGCCTATCCGAATTCGCGCTCAACGCCCGCCCAGGTGCAGGCCAACGTATCAACGGTCGCAGGATTCACTGTGGCGGCCACTCCCACCTCGCTTTCCACCGCGGTCGGCGGCTTTGTCAGCAGTGTAGTGACGGTCACCCCGGTCAATGGCTTCAATGCCTACGTCAGCCTTTCTTGTTCCGGGCTCCCGGTGAACACGACCTGCAACTTCACCCCCTTGAACGTGCAGGCGAGTTGCACCACGAATACCGCCGGCGTCCAGACCTGCACCCCCGGAACCAGTGTGATGCAAATCCAAACCCTTACCCCCTCACCGAACCCAGAGCCGGCAACGCAGGGGACGGCGGGATGCAGCGTTATGCCTTTATTTTCCCGGCATTGTTTGGTTTCGCCGGCCTGGGTACTTGCAAGCGCCGAGCCTGGCGCAATCTGGCGGTGGGAGTTGTTGGCACTTGCCGGGGCCATGGGCATGACTGCCTGCTGCGCAGCGCTACAAATATCTGAATCACGGGCCGCCGGGAAACACGGGAACGCCCGATCGGCAGCTACACCGTCACTGTGGACGCGCAATCCTCCACCGGCTCCGTTACCGTCACGCCTCCGACCCAGCCGCAGATAACGCTCGTCATCACGCAACTAACCTGTGGACGCTTACAAACGCCGCAAGATGGACTAGCATGGGAGTTGCAGGTGCGCCGGGCGGTCGCTGCCGAAGCGCTCGCGTGCTTCGGGAGAGGAAAGTCCGAACTCCGCAGGGCAGTGTGCCGGATAACGTCCGGGATTTGAGCGTCAAGGCTCAAAGACGGCCAGTGCCACAGAGAACATACCGCCGCGGGCTTCATCGCCCGGGGTAAGGGTGAAAAGGTGCGGTAAGAGCGCACCGCGCCGTCTGTAAAGGCGGTGGCAGGGTAAACCCCACACGGAGCAAGACCAAATAGGGAGGGAATCCGCTGGCCAGACCCAGGCACGGATGCGTGCTGGCCCGGCGCGCTCACCAGGGTTCCGATCCCGGCTTGCCGGGACGGTGGGAAACCTCCGGGTAGGTCGCTTGAGCGGCGCAGTAATGCGTCGCCTAGAGGAATGATCGTCCTCGACAGAATTCGGCTTACAGGCCACTTGCAAACGCGGCCCCGCACCTCTAACCGAGATGCGGGGCCTCCGCTGCCATCTCATGCTCCGTCTCCGCTTTTATCCCAGGCGGGAACCACGAAACCGTCTAAACTCGTATCACTCTCTGACTCCGCCATGGAATTCACCGAAGCGATCAAAATCGCACTGCAATCCCTCTGGGCGAACAAACTGCGCTCGATCCTCACCCTGATGGGAGTGATGATCGGCGTGGCCGCGGTCATCATGGTGATCACGCTGGTCAACGGCGCCAACAAATTTGTCGCCACCAAGGTCTATGGCTACGGAGCGGATGTCTTCACCGCCTCCAAACAACCTTCCGTCATCTTCAGCGACGCGGAGTTCAACAAATATCAAAAGCGCAAAGATCTCAAGATCGACGACTACCGCGAAGTAGCCGCGAAGTGCAAGGACTGCGCCAGCACCGGGGCCATGGCCAGCACTACCGGCAAAGTGGTCTACAACAGCCACTCCAGCACCGACACCAGCGTTCGCGGATGGACCTGGACCATGCCTCCCATCTACAACATGAACATCGATCGCGGCCGCGGCTTTGTGCCCGTCGATGAGGAGCACAACAGCAGGGTAGCCATCATTGGCCCTGACATTGTCGACAATCAGATGGGGTCGATCGATCCCATCGGCAAAGAGATCCGGGTCGACGGCAGCCAATACACGGTGATCGGTGTAGGCGAGCGCAAGGGCAAGACGCTGGGGCAGAGCCAGGATGACTGGGTGGCGATCCCGCTGACCACTTTCCTCAACGCCTACGGATCGAATCGCAGCCTGACCATTTATGCCCGCGCCAACGGAGTGGGCGACCCGCTGGAACTGGCCGTGGGTGAAGTGCGCACGATTCTGCGCTCCCACCGCCACGATCTGCCTGGAGCAGAAGACAGCTTCTCGACCGATACCAACAGCACGTTCGTCGGCATCTGGCAGAGCATCAGCTCCAGTTTCTCCGCGGTCTTTGTTTCCCTTGCCGCCATTTCGCTGGTGGTCGGCGGCATCGTCATCATGAACATCATGCTGGTGAGCGTGACCGAGCGGACGCGGGAGATTGGCGTGCGCAAGGCGCTGGGCGCGCGGCGAGGCGATGTGCATGCTGCAATTCCTGATCGAATCGGCCACCATGTCGCTGGTCGGCGGACTGATCGGCGTTATTGCCGGGGTAGCCTTTGCCAAAGCCATTACCCTGATCATCGGCTTTCCTTCTGAGATTGAGCTATGGTCGGTAGCTCTGGGCCTCTTTGTGGCCACGGCAGTTGGTATTTTTTTCGGAGTCTATCCGGCGCGCAAAGCCTCCCTGCTCGATCCCATCGTGGCTTTGCGCTCGGAGCTATAAGAGGTGACGCATGCGGCTCGGATACCAACGAAGCCATCGGGATGGCCATGGACACGCTGCGCACCAACAAGCTGCGCTCCGGCCTGACCATGCTTGGCATCATGATCGGCGTCACCACGGTCATTCTCATCTCCTCGGTCATCAACGGGCTGACGGGCAACGTCAACGGCCTGATCAAGTCGCTGGGATCCAATGTGTACTGGGTCTTTCGCTTTCCCGTCTTCGGCTCACGGCCCACGCGGAGATGCTGGCCAGAAAGCAATTGACCTATGAGGACGGCGAGGCCATGAAAGTGCTGCCCCACGTGGTCGCCGTCGATGCATCGCAGCAATACCGCACGCCCGAAGGCTCGCAGGGCAGTTTCTCCGTCAAGTACGGGAGCCACAAAGTACAAAACACCACCCTGCAAGGCGAATCGGAGGACGAACCCAACGTCTACGATCTCGATCTCGCCCAGGGACGCTACTTTACCCCTCAGGAGGCGCAGCGCGGAGCCAATGTGGTGGTTCTGGGCTCCGACACGGCCGAGGAACTCTTCGGCAACGACCCTGCTGTAGGCAAGGAAGTGCAGATCGACGGGGACTTGTTCACCGTAGTGGGCGTTTTCGCGCCCCAGAAGCAGGTCTTTGGCGGGGGCAAAAATCCCGAGGATAACTCCGCCCATTTTCCGACGTTGACCTTTCACAAGATTCATCCCGAGATCCTGGATCACTGGATCAGCGTCAAGTACGACGATGTCAAGAACAAGATCGCGGTCGAAGACGAGATCCGCGAGCTGCTTCGCCGGCGGCGTAAGGTGCGTTCCGACCAACCGGACAATTTCGCCATCTTCAGCTCCGACGCCCTGCTGGTGCTTTGGAACCAGCTCACCGGCGGCCTGTTCATCTTCCTGGTGGGAGTCGCCAGCGTGGGTCTGATGGTCGGCGGCGTGGGGGTGATGAACATCATGCTGGTGAGCGTCACCGAACGAACGCGAGAGATTGGCGTCCGCAAGGCGCTGGGCGCGACGCGAAAAAACATCATGTTTCAATTCACGCTCGAAGCGGTTACGCTGTGTGCGCCTGGGCGGAGTGATCGGCATCCTGGTGGGCGGTCTGCTCACCCTGTTGCTCAAGCTGATCCTGGGCTCAGGTGCTGCCGGCCTCCATGTCCTTCGCCTGGTCCACGACTGCGTTTATCGTTTCCTGTGGCATTGGGCTTCTCTTCGGTATCTATCCCGCCTGGAAGGCAGCATCGCTCGATCCCATCGTCGCCCTGCGCTACGAGTAGTATTGGCGGTCGGCTAAACTAAAGTCGCCCTCATGTTGCCAATCGTTGTCGCTGCCGTTACCACCATTCTCTAGCCTCGCCGGCCTGGGTTATTACCTGCTGGCGCTGTGGAGTGCGCGCGCCTTCCAGCATCAGTTGCGCCGGCCGTTGCCGGATTTTCAGCCGGGAGTCAGCATACTGAAGCCGGTAAAGGGTCTTGACCCGGAGATGTATGCCAGCTTCGCCAGCCACTGCCTGCAGCAATATCAGGGTCCTTACGAGATTCTGTTTGGGGTAAGCAGCATGGCCGATCCGGCCGTGGCGGCCATTGAAAAGCTGCAAGGCGGAGTTTCCCCAGCGGACGATCCGCCTGGTGTTGTGCCCGCAATTGCTGGGCACCAACGGCAAGGTGAGCAACCTGGTGCAGATGCTGGGCAGCGCGCAGTACGACTACATTCTGATCAACGACAGTGACATTAAGGTTTCTCCCCATTACCTGCGGCGGATCATGGGCTGTTTCCACCTGCCCAAGCGGCGCGGCGGCCGGGTAGGCCTGGTGACGGCGCTCTACCGGGGCCAGGCGCACGGCACCATCGGCTCGCGCATGGAAGCGCTGGGGATTGCCACGGACTTTATTGCCGGGGTGCTGACCGCACGGCAGATCGAAGACGGAATTCGCTTTGGCCTGGGCTCGACCCTGGCCGTCTCTCGCCAGGCGTTGGAGGCTATCGGCGGCCTGGAGCCGCTGGTTGACTACCTGGCGGACGATTACGAGCTGGGAGCGCGGGTTTGGCGGAGTGGATTTGAAGTTGTTTTGAGCGGCGAGGTGGTCGAGACCTTTCTGCCCGCGTATCGCTTCCGTCAGTTTCTGGCCCACCAGATTCGCTGGAGCCGCAGCACGCGGTTTTCCAGAAAGCTGGGCTACACCGGCATGGTCTTTACCTACGGATTGCCCTGGGCGTTGTGCAATCTGATTGCCTCGGGCGCCAGCCTCAGCAGCATTGCGCTGCTTAGCCTGACGCTTGTTGGCGCAGGGTGGCGCTGGCCTTGGCAGTAGGTGTGGGTGTGCTGGGCGATCGTCAGGTGCTGCGCGATCTGTGGCTGCTGGCCGCCGCGCGACGTGGTGGCACTGGGGATCTGGATCTGGAGCTTCGCCGGAAACACTGTAGCCTGGCGGGGCCAGCATTTCTCCTTGAAGGACGGCAAGATGAGCCGGCTCACCGCGGTTTAGCGGCTGCGTCCAGAATCGCGTCGAGGGGGAAGCAGCCCCTGTGGCTATTTCATCCACTCGCAAATTTTCTATGGAAGCACCCCTCCATTGTCATCCCGCCCGGGGAAGTGCAGTTCCACTCATTGCCAACGATGCGTCGCAACGCAATAGATTTTGCGCGTTCGAAGGTCTAAGGCTGATTGCTAAGGATCTCTTTTCCTCCGCTTTGCGCAATCGCATAAGCCGGTCCCGGCAGCGCGGGAACCTGATCCAGCGGAGTCCACAGAAAAATTCGTTTTGGCCCACTCCACAGCCGCCGAAACGAAGCCTCGTCGTCGAATATCCGCGGAGCATCGCTGAAAAACGAACCGTACCAGAGATCGGAAGAACGGCCATTGAGAATCCGGACCTGGCGGCGCAAGTAAAAGCCCAGCGTCGAGCCTGCCTCGTATTCGCCATTGATCTCCACCACGTCGCCGGGCTGCAACCGCGGCCCAATCGCATCGGCGAGAGCCTTTGAAGAGAGCACGGGCGAGAAAGTGACCAGCGCCATGTGCGCCGCGATCAGGATCACCACCATCATGGCCACCAGCGCGTAGTTTCCCAGACGGATCATGTTGATGGAGCGCAGGATCATATTGGCAAAGGTCCCCAACAGCAACGCAATCGCAGTCAGAATCAAGGGCACGCGGAAGGCGCCCATAGCCCGCGTGCTCAGATCGAGAAAATGACCCAGTGAGAGCGCGTAGTCTCCCGGATTTTGCGTAAGCAGCGTGGAAATATCCACGCCCGGGGCCGGGGGACGGGCGCGTATAGCCAGGTAGCGCGGCGAGCAACCCGACCAGTCGCTCCCAGCAAAAACAGGACGACGGCGATGCGGCGTCCGGCGATGCGGCGCGGGTCGCGGGCTGAGCATTTCTCTTCTCGGTTCAGCCAGCCGCCGATCATCAGGGCGAGGGGCGGCAACGCGGGCAGTGCATAGTATTCCTGGCGAGTAGAGAAGCTGAAAAAGACCATGACGAATGCGGCCCATATGCCAAGCAGGTTCCAGGCCTGATCGTGCCGGGAGCGGACGCGGCGCACGAGACCTCATCCGCACCGGAACGAGCGCCTTGAACACAAACGCGATCCACGGCATCAGCCAAACCCCAAGCAACCCCCAGAAGAGCAGCAGCGGCACGGTGTCGTAGTCCCGCGGAACCCGCCGGTTGAGATAGCGCAGCACCTGCTCGTTGACGAAATAAAACCAGAAGAACCCATGCACGTTTCCCATGCGGCATGTGCCCGAGGTTGCCTGCGATGGATTGGCCATCCCTGCAGCGATATGCCACGGCAGCGCGATCAGCAGAAAGATCAGCAGGCTGGAAAAAGGATGCCAGCGCCGCAGGTGGCCCAGGTTCCGATTGAGCAACAGGAAGATAAAGACAATCGCCAAGGGGAAAACAATTCCGATGAGGCCCTTGGTGAGCACGTTGAGAGCACAGGCGGCAGCGAAGCCCCACGCGGTCGCGCGCGAAGGCTGTGGCTGCTCAAGCGAGATCCAGAACATCAGCATGGCGAGCGACAAGCCACAGGCAGACGATCACATCGGGAATGAGGATGCGGGTGTAAATGAAAATGCCGAAGGAAGTGAGCAGGATCAGTGCCGCATAGAAGCCGGCGATGGCGGAACGAATAAGCGGCGTCCGCCGAGTAGACCGACCAGAAACAGAGCCAGCGTAGCGATAGCCAGGGGCAGCCGCGCGGCCCAATCCTGGGGCCCAAAGAGGGTGAAGCTGGCGGCCATGCTCCAGTACATCAGCGGAGCCTTTTCGAGATAGCGGATGCCGTTGGCGTAGAGGGTAATCCAGTCATGGCGCGCGACCATTTCCCGCGCCACTTCGGCGTGCACGGAGTCCGCATCATCCAGCAGCGGCGGACGGAAGAGCGTAAAGCTCGCGTAGAGCAGAAGCCAGAGAGCGGCAAGGGTGAGGAGCATTTTCCTGCGAACGGTGCGTGAAATTCGCTGCGATGATGCGGCTCCAGGAAGCTACGAACTTGCTGAAAATGTCTGCCCGCCTGCTTTCGGGCGATCGCTGTGCTTAGCCCGTGGCGCTATAGTAAATGCAGGTTCTTCGGGATCGCGAGCGATGGCGCCTGATACAGCAGCGGGAAGAGGACCGGCGATTTTTCCGGCGAGCGATTTGCTGGGCCCCGACACGTCCCTCATCTACAACGACTGGTACCCGGCCATGCGCAGCGGCGCGCTGCGGGGACGGAAGATGGCAACCGCCATGCTCCTGGGAATCCCCCTGGTGCTGGGCCGCAAAGAGGACGGCAGCATCTTCGCCATGCGCGACAGCTGCCCCCATCGCGGCATCCCGCTCTCCTGCGGATGGTTCGATGGCAGCGCGGTCACCTGCAAATATCACGGCTGGGTCTTCGAGCCGGAGTCCGGCCAGTGCATGGAGATCCCTTCGCTCACCAGCCAGGACTCCTATCCCCGCCGCATCTATGCCACCGCATTTCCCTGCCAGGAGAGAGACGGATACGCCTGGGTCTACGTGCCCAAACCGGGCAGCGGCCGGGTCCGGATGGAGGCCAGGGACGCTCTGCCCCCGGTGCCGGAATTGCCAAAATTCAGCGACCGCTATCGCAGCGCGCATCTGACGGCGGATCTGCCTTGCAATGTCGATCACGGCATCATCGGGCTGATGGATCCGGCGCACGGGCCATTCGTGCATCAGGCTTGGTGGTGGCGGTCCCGGCACAGCATCCACGAAAAAGAAAAGCATTTCGAGCCCATCCCGCAGGGCTTTCGCATGTCGGCGCACACGCCTTCGGCCAACAGCGCGCCCTACAAGTTGCTCGGCGTCTATGGCGAGCCCATCGAGACCACGATCGACTTCGTGCTCCCCAACCGGCGCTATGAGACCCTTCGCTGCGGAAAAAAGTGGTTCGCCAGCCTGACCACCGTGACGCCCACCACTCCGGGAAATTCCCGCATCGATGTGTATGGTGCCTGGAACGTTTTCTACGGTGTGCCCTTCGTGACCGCCGTGGCCAAATTCTTTGGCGAGCGCTTCGTCCGCCAGGACCAGCTCACCATGGTGCAGCAGGCCGAGGGACTCAAGTTCAATCCCGGCCTGATGCTGATCGACGATGCCGATCGTCCGGCAAAGTGGTATTTCGCACTGAAGCGGGCGCGGCTCGAGGCTGATGAAACCGGCCGGCCGATGCAGCACCCGATGGATGGCCCGGTCACCCTCCGCTGGCGAAGCTAGCTCTTGTAGCAATGTGCAGGACTCAGGCAGAGCTGAAGTTGACTAAGGGCCAAGGTTTCAGGGCCGGGATGTTCCACCGAAGCCATCCCGCGCGCAGTGACCCTTCTTCCACCACTAATTGCTCCACCGCGATCGAGAGCTGACGGCCCAATTCGAGGAAGCTCGTCCTCCAGGCCTCTGCAGCCGAGGCCTCCAGGCCCAGCAGGAAGCGGTTGGATTTGGTCAGCGTGTCGTACCAGATGTTTTGCGCCTGCCATAGATTGAGCTCGAAAGGCAGCTCGCGCAGCGTACGAGCTAGGGTGAGCGCGTGGTCGAGGCCGCCGGGCTCCAGCGGTTTGGCATGGAGCTGGACCATCGCCCGCTTCATGTGTTGATCAGTCAGGTAGCGGAGCGCGTGGGTTTCCAGTACAACCCCATCGGATTTAGCCAGAGAAATCAGGGAGCGGACGCGCGCCAGGTCGATGGGTTCGTCTTCCAGCGCTCGCCGCAGGCCGGCATTGATTGCGAAACCGGCAGCCATGGTAAGGGCCGGCGGTTTGGGAAGTCCGGAAGCATTTAAAAAGTGCAGCAGCGAGGCATGCTCCTCGTAAATCTTGACCAGGCTGTCTTCCACCTCGCTGAGTGTGGCATTCAGGATGAAGCGCAGAATGCGCCGCTGGTCGTCTTTGAAAAGAGAAGCGAGCGAGTACGGACTTCCGCCGAAGAAGCTATCGATCAGGCGAACGACTTCGGGCAAATTCGCCTGCGTGACGGCGGCGCTGCACTTTTGTTTCAGGTCGTTGAAGGCGGAGAGATCTTGTGGGGTTGAGCGCTCCACCGCGGCGGTCACGTTGTGATCGCCGAAATGCAGCGCAGCAAAGGAAACCTCTTCCGCCTCTTCGGTGAGGTTGGAGGTGATGCGGCAACGGCCAATGGCGAGGCGTGCGCGGCCCGAGGTTACGTTTTCGTAGTCCAGGCGGCGGATGGTATAGCAAAAGAGAATGGTCTCTTCCGGATAGCTGCCAAAAACTGAGGAAATAGCATAGTGCGCCGCCACCTGCTCCAGGTTGACTTCCATCGGTTTGACCAGGTGCCGGTAAATATCGCCGCCGTCTTTCCACGGCGGACTGTTGCTCTTGGCATGACGCAGCCGCTCCACAAACTGCCACTCGAGTAATGCGCAGTTGAGACCGAAGATGTCGGCGGCCAGGCGCAGAGCGCGCGCCGCGTAAGCCATGATCTGAACCGTCTCGATACCCGAGATGTCGTCGAAGAACCAGCCACAGCTGGTGTACATCAACTGCGTGTGGCGCTGCATCTCCATCAGCTTGAGGATCAAAGTCCGTTCCTCGGTGGAGAGAACTCGCTGCGCGTGGGCAGCGAAGAACTGGTCTATCGCCTCGTCAGCCCCAGGCGTCCCCGCGGCGAGTATGACCGGGATGTAAGCGTCGCGAGCGCTCCACACATCTTTCAGCAGTCCATGGGTCGCGTTTTCGCTGAGCGGGGTTACCGTATCCCGCAGCCAGTCGAGAGCTTCGCGCAGCGGCGCGCGCCATCGCTGGTTCCAGCCTTGGCGGCCGCCGTTGCAGCCGCAGTCAGAACGCCAGCGTTCGACGCCGTGGGCGCAACTCCACGAGGTATCCTCGACGATCTCCGCCTCCCACCTGGGCGGGAATTGCGCCAGGAACTGACCATAATTCGTTAATTTCGCCAGCTTCTTGTCTTCAATGAACCGCAAGGCGTAGGAGAGCGCCATCTCTCCGTGGCGATGGTGGTGGCCGTAACTTTCTCCATCAGTGGCCACATGGACCACTTGCGGTTCGGCGAGGCTGGGGTCGAGGCCCCGCGCGAGACGCCACGCAAATGTTTCGCCATTGTTGAGCATTCCTTCAAAGGCGATGGAACGTGAAACTGGGCCGTTGTAGAAAAAGACGGTGATGCTGCGTCCTTCCTTCAGCTGCACCAGGTAAGGATGGTTGGGATTTACCGAAGCATTAGGCGTCTCTATCCAGCGAGCGCCCGCGCCATCCAGTCTGGGGAGAGCGGGTTGCATGGTGCTCTCTGCGCGCTCACGTACCCGGGCGCACTGGTGTGGCGCAAGAATCGTGAACAGGATGCCATTTTGCGCCAACAAGTCCAGCGTTTCGGTATCGACCGCGGTTTCCGAAAGCCACATGCCTTCGGGAGCGCGCCCGAAGCGATGCTGAAAGTCGGCGATGCCCCAGCGGATCTGCGTAACACGGTCCCGCGTAATGGCCAGGGGCATGATGACATGGTTGTAGACCTGAGCCAATGCCGATCCGTGGCCATCGTAGCGCAGCATGCTTTGCCGGTCGGCGTCGCGAATCATGCGATACGTGCGGGGCGCATTTTCTTCCAGCCAGGACAGCAGTGTCGGCCCGAAGTTGAAACTGATCCGCGAATAATTGTTCATGATGCGGATGATCTGGTTCTCGCCGTTGACAATGCGCGAAGCCCCGTTAGGCGCGTAGCATTCAGCGGTGATCCGTTCATTCCAATCGTGGTAGGGCGCGGCCGAATCTTCGGTCTCGACGGTTTCTAACCAGGGGTTCTCTCGCGGCGGCTGATAAAAATGGCCGTGAATGCAGATGTAGCGTTCCGCCGGCGTCGAATGGTCTGACATGCAGTTATGATAGCTGGATTTGCCCGGCGGGTGGCATGGGAGGCAACTCGCAGGCCCGCCACAGGTACCAGCTGGCTACCGAACGCCACGGCCTCCAGCGCGCTGCCCGGCGTTGCATCTCTTCGGGCTTAGGCAGCATATCCGCCGTGATTGGCGTTCCCGCTTTGGTCTTGCCAAAGGTAAGCAGATATCCTTTGCGGATCCCGTAATCCGTTCCGGGAAAGACATCGGGTCGCCCCAGGCGAAAGATGAGCAACATCTCCGCGGTCCAGGGTCCGATTCCGCGCACGCTGCTTAACCGCTCGATGATCACGTCGTCAGGCAAGCGGCGGATGGCGGCCAGAGAGGGTACTGTGCCGTCCAGGGTCTTGGCGGCCAGATCGCGCAGGGAGAGGAGCTTTGATTTTGAGAGGCCTGCCCCGCGCAGCATCTCCTCCGGGGCAGCAAGCAACTGCTCCGGCTGCGGATGCAGATCGCCGAATCCAGCCAGTAAACGTCGCAGGATGGCTTTCGCGGCATTCGCATGCAGTTGCTGGTGCAAAATGGCCTCGAGTAGCGCTTCAAAGGGCGAGTGCGTGCTCTTTACCCGCAGAGCGAAGGGTCCAACACGTTCGATCAGCACTCCCAGCTTGGCGTCGGTGTCGGCCAAATGTGCGAGCGCAAGCGCTGTGTTGTAGCGAACCGGGCGCAAGCCGTTGTCCATCGAAACAGTCTAACTTCGGTTTGGCCGTTGTTCAGATTCGCTCCGCCGGCGAGAGGCGAATTTAGGGGTGCATGGCCGGTCAGCCCACGACATTTGCGCAGCAGAGAGTACCGTAGATGCAAACACCACGCGTAGTTGCTACGGGCTTCTTTCCCCTATTGGTGCTTTCGTCACACCCATAAATTTCTTCTACCGGCTCCCGGGGGTTGCCTACCCCCCGAGGTTTGCTGCTATATTCAACTTTCCAGGCATGATCCGGGGAGGTGCTCCCGCGGTCGTCCCGGATCCAGTCACAGACCAGAGTTCATAGCGGAACCTTCTCAACAACACGTAATCTGAGGAAGCAGGGACCGATCCAATGGCGCAGATTTTTGACCGGAGTTCCAACGCGCTTGCCCGCGCGAGCCTGGTCCTGACAGGGTTGATCGTCATCGCACTGGGAGTCACTCTCGATCAATTGCAGGGCTCTCCGTGGGTCACCAAGCAAGGACAGCGCGCAGAACAGCCGGTACCGTTTAGTCATAAGCATCACGTCATGGGCCTTGGATTACAGTGCCAGTACTGTCACACCTCGGTGGAGAAGTCCAGCTACGCGGGCATACCCCCGACCAAGACGTGCATGAATTGCCACGCGCAGATCTGGACCAATGCAGCCCTTCTGCAGCCGGTACGGACCAGTTGGGCTACGGGGGAATCCATCCCGTGGATCAAAATCCATGATCTGCCCGACTTTGTTTACTTCAATCATGAAATCCACGTGAACAAGGGAATCGGCTGTTCTTCCTGCCACGGACGTGTGGATCTGATGCCGTTGATGTACCAGGAGAACACGCTTCAGATGTCATGGTGTCTGAACTGCCACCGCAACCCGGGCAAGAACCTGCGCCCTACCACCGAGATTTACAACATGGCGTGGGAGGCTCCCACATCGCAGAACCCCGTGTGGTGCGGCAGTTCGGGCCTCAAAGATGGCGTCCCCACTGCGCAGACGGTTAGCTGCACCACCATTGACCCCAGTCAGGCGAATCCACAGGTGGCCTCGCTCGATATGCTGCCCGATGGAATGCACGGGCAAGCCGTCAGCGATGCGCCGGCTGCAGCCGTTCCTGCGACGTTGCACTATGTCAAGCTGACGGATCAGGACTCGCTGGGCAAGTATCTGATCCAGCAGTACCACATTCGCACGCCCCAGGAACTGAGCAGCTGCGAGACGTGCCACCGATGAGCAAGACAGTGGGCGCTGCCAAATCCGGTGAGCAAAACTTAAAGAACGCTCAGCCTCTTGATCAGGGAAGACGTGAAGCGAACATGGCAAATGAAACCGGCAACGGCCAGGGCCAAAATAATCAGGCATTGACAATCGAGGCCGCCAGGGCCAAGCTCGCTGGCCAAACGGGAAAAAAGTATTGGCGCAGCTTGGACGAGTTGGCCGATACCCCCGCCTTCCGCGAGGCGTTGCAGCGTGAGTTTCCGCAGCAAGCTGCGGAATGGGTCGACCCGGTCTCGCGGCGCGGGTTCCTCAAGGTAATGGGCGCCTCGCTGGCGCTCGCCGGGCTGGCCGGCTGTACCAAGCAACCGGACGAGCCTATCTATCCTTACGTCAAGGAACCGGAAGACCTGGTGCTGGGACGGCCGGTGTATTTTGCCACCGCCTTTCCCTTTAATACGGGTGCGGTGCCCCTACTGGTTAAGAGCGACGCCTACCGGCCAATCAAGCTGGATGGAAATCCGGATCATCCCGTCAACCGAGGCACTTCCGATCCACTCACCCAAGGCACGTTACTTGATTTATACGATCCGGACCGCTCGCAGAGAGTGATCTGTCGCGGTGAGGTTCGGCAGTTCGCGGCGTTTCTCGCCGAGTTCCGGGCCATGCTGTCAGACAAGAAGGCAAGTGGAGGGACCGGGCTCTACATCCTGAGCGACACCGTGACCTCGCCCACTCTGGCAACGCAATGGAAGACGGCGCAGAAGACCTATCCCAATGCCAAGTGGCTGCAGTGGGACCCGATCAACCGTGACTCAGCTTATTCGGCTTCGAAGACTGCATTCGGTGACTACTACGACGCCCAATATCGCTTGCAGGACGCTGATGTGATCGTCTCCCTGGATGCCGATTTTCTTTCCGGCATCACCCATCCAGGTTTTCTCCGCCTGGCGGCCGACTACGCCAGCCGGCGCAAGCTGCTGGATGGCGTCCTTACCATGAATAGGCTGTACGCAGTGGAGAGCACGCCCAGCACTACCGGCTTCAAGGCCGAGCATCGTCTGGCGCTTAAAGCTGGGGAAATCGCTTCGTTTGCGGCCGCGCTGGCCTCTGCAGTCGGAGCGGGCGCCTCCGGTTCACCTGCTCCTCCTGCCGGACCGGCAGCCACATTTCTCTCCGCGGTGGCCGCCGATTTGAAAGCCAACGCCGGCAAATGTGTCGTGATCCCCGGGGAGCAGCAGGCGCCAGCCGTGCATCTGGCCGCCATCGCCATCAACCAGGCGCTGGGAAACGTTGGCAAGACCGTGGTTTATACCGAGACAGTGAACCCTATGCCGTCGATCCAGGGGCAGGATATCGTCACTTTGGTCAACGACATGCGGGCGGGTAAGGTGGACTGGCTGGTAATTCTGAATGCCAACCCGGTATATACCGCGCCCGTGGACCTGCATTTTGAAGAGGCCTTGGCCCACGTCAAGACGACAGCCCATCTCGGCTCCCATCTAAACGAAACCGGGGTAGCTACGGAATGGCACATCAACGGGACGCATTATCTGGAAAACTGGTCTGACGCGCGCGCTTATGACGGGACCGCTACGGTGCTGCAGCCCATGATCGACCCGCTGTACGGCGGCAAGTCGGCGCATGAAGTCATTCAGTCCATGCTCGAGGACCCCGATACCTCTCCCTACGATGCCGTCCGCAAAACGTGGCAGGCAAATCTGGGAACGGGCGACACGGAACTTGCCTGGCGCAAAGTACTACACGACGGCATGGTGCCGGGATCGGCCTACCAGCCCAAGACGGTTTCGGCCAAAATAGGCGCTCTCCCGGTCGCGGCCTCCAGTGATCAGGACGGAACGGTCGAGGTGATCTTCCGTGCCGATCCCCACATCTACGACGGGCGCTATGCCAATGTCGGCTGGCTGCAGGAAGTGCCGAAGCCGGTTACCAGCATCTCCTGGGACAACGTCGCGATGATGAGCTATCGCACCCTGGGGAAATTCGGACTGGTGGAGTCGGACGTGATCGCCATCGAGTCCAACGGCAATACGGTGATGGCGCCGGTATTCGCAGTTCCCGGCCACCCCGACGGTTCGGTCACGCTCCCGCTTGGCTATGGGCGCCGCAACGGCGGCCGAGTCGCCGGCGGACTGGGCTTCAATGCCTACGCGGTACGCACTTCCAATGCTCTGCTGTTTGCCTCCGGCGCGACGATCAAGAAGACCGGACAAACTTATGAGTTCTGCGTAACCAAGAGTCACTACACCGATCATCGTTCGGTCCTCGCTGGTGGAGATGGCTCGGGCACCCACTCGCTCGAAGGCAACGAGGCTCTGACGCGCGGCATCGTCCGCTACGCCACCCTGGACGAGTTCAAGCAGAACCCCAACTTCGCCCATGAGGAGGAGTGGGTCCCCGAAGATCCGGATGCCGACACAACCATGTTCAGCAACTGGCGCTACGACAAGAACGCCTGGGGGATGGCCATCGACCAGAACTCCTGCGTCGGGTGCAATGCCTGCATTGTCAGTTGCTATGCCGAGAACAATATCGCCGTGGTGGGCAAGCACAATACCAAGGACGGCCGCATCATGCAGTGGATCCGCATCGATACTTATTTCGAAGGCGATCTGGATGCGCCCAAAGCACACTTTCAGCCTATGACCTGCCAGCAATGCGAGAACGCGCCCTGCGAGCAGGTCTGCCCGGTGGGAGCCACGGTGCACTCCCCTGAAGGCCTCAACATCATGATCTACAACCGCTGTGTGGGCGTTCGCTACTGCTCCAACAACTGCCCCTACAAGGTGCGCCGCTTCAACTTCCTGCTCTTCTCCGATTTTGAGACGGAAAGCCTAAAGCTGATGCGCAATCCCGACGTGACCGTACGCAGTCGCGGGGTGATGGAGAAGTGCAGCTACTGCACGCAAAGAATTGTCGCCGCCAAGATCGCGGCCGATAAGGAAAATCGCGAGATTCGCGATGGCGAGGTTGTGACTGCCTGCCAGCAGGCCTGCCCCACCGGCGCAATCGTCTTCGGCAATATCAACGACCGCGCCAGCAAGGTGAGAAAGGTCAAAGACCAGCAGCGCAACTACGGGGTATTGGCGGACATCAACATTCGTCCCCGCACCACCTACATCGCAGAAGTCTTAAACCCGAATCCGGATTTGGCCGAGGCGCGGACTGAGCACGCGCCCGAAAAAAGTTGAGAGGTTAGCGCAGCATGGCGACCAAACCAGAATTACCGGTAGATGATCCGCAGTTGGACCCGAAGACAGGCGAATTCCGGGTCATCGCGCCCGGATACACCTTTAGGTCGGTCACGGATGTTATTGCGCGCATCGTGCTCACTCCGCACACCCCTCTGGGCTGGTTCTTCGGCTTTATGGTGGCGGGCAGCATCGTCATCATGCTGCTCACTGCGGTCAGCTGGCTATTCCTGAAGGGCGTCGGCATCTGGGGCCTCGACATCCCGGTCGGTTGGGGATTCGCCATCATCAA
This sequence comes from uncultured Acidobacteriaceae bacterium, assembly GCA_963815175.1. GTDB lineage: Bacteria > Acidobacteriota > Terriglobia > Terriglobales > Acidobacteriaceae > PALSA-350. The sequence continues at coordinate 4,572 of CAWFGM010000040.1, read as the reverse complement.
TTTTGTCTGGTGGATCGGTATCGGTCACGCCGGCACGCTCATCTCGGCTATTCTGCTGCTCTTCAAGCAACAGTGGCGTAATTCGATCAATCGCTTCGCCGAGGCCATGACTATCTTCGCCGTGGTCTGCGCCGGCATGTTCCCGCTCATCCACGTTGGCCGTCCCTGGCTGGGGTATTGGTTGCTGCCTTACCCCAACACAATGGACGTATGGCCTCAGTTCCGTTCCCCCCTGCTATGGGACGTCTTCGCCGTTTCCACCTACGCCACTATCTCGGTGGTCTTCTGGTACATCGGCATGGTCCCTGACCTGGGAACGATGCGGGATAACGCCAAGAGCAAGCTGGCGCAATACATTTACGGCATCCTCTCTCTCGGCTGGCGCGGCTCAGTGAGGCACTGGATGCGCTACGAGACGGCTTCCCTGCTTCTGGCCGGTTTAGCCACTCCCCTGGTTTTATCGGTCCACAGCGTCATCAGTTTCGATTTTGCGGTCGCCGTCCTGCCCGGTTGGCACACCACCATATTCCCGCCCTATTTTGTCGCCGGCGCCATCTATTCGGGCTTCGCCATGGTGATCACGCTGGCCATTCCGATCCGCAAGTTTTACCACCTGGAAGGCCTCATCACCATCCGCCACATCGACAATATGGGCAAGGTGATGCTGGCTACCGGCCTGATTGTCGCCTATGGCTACGGTACGGAAGTATTCATGGCCTGGTACTCCGCCAGTCATTGGGAATGGTTCATGATGTGGAACCGCATGTTCGGACCTATGGGCTGGGCCTACTGGGTTCTGATTACCTGCAACATCGCTTTGCCGCAGCTGTTGTGGCTCCGCCGCCTCCGGGTTAGCCCAGGCAAAATGTTCATTATGTCGCTCATCATCAATACCGGCATGTGGTTCGAGCGCTTCGTTATCATTGTGACCAGCCTTTATCGTGACTTCTTGCCTTCTTCCTGGGGAACTTACAAGGCAACCCGGTGGGACTATGCCACCTTTGTCGGCACCCTGGGCTTGTTTACCGCTCTCTTCTTTCTCTTCATTCGTGCGCTACCCATGATTCCCATGTCTGAGATACGCATGATGCTGCCTCAAGCCAAGGTGAGGCCGGAACCGGAACCGCTGGAGGCGGGTGACTGATGCCTGTGCGCGAAGGGATCTACGGATTGTTGGCGGAATTCGATACCCCCAGCGAGTTGGTGGTCGCTGCGAAGACCGCCTATGACTCGGGCTGGCGCCGGATGGATTGCTATACCCCTTATCCGGTAGAAGAGGCAGCCGAGGCGATCGGCTTCCACCGCAACTACGTGCCCCTCATCTGCCTGATTGGCGGCTTGATGGGTTTGGCGGCTATGTTCCTGTTCGAAACCTGGGTTGCGGTCTTCGCCTATCCGTTAAACGTCGCCGGGCGTCCCCTCTTTTCCTGGCCGGCCTTTGTCATTCCGGCTTACGAGTGGACCATCCTCTGGGCGGGTCTCTCTGCCGCCTTTGGCATGCTCGCCATGTGTGGCTTTCCGACCCTTTATCACCCGCTCTTCAACGCCCCCAATTTCCGTAATGGGGCAACAACAGATAAATTCTTTCTTTGTCTGGAAGCCAACGATCCCAAGTTCGAGCTGCTGGAAGCACGCAGTTTTCTGGAAGGCTTCGGACCGGTTTCGGTGGTGGAGGTGGAGTATTAATCCAAAAAACCGAATCCGTCCCGGTTCGCGTTGCGTTTGCTATAGGCTTGGCTGCCGCCGCCTGTTTCGGCGTGGGCTGTCGCCAGGACATGCAGGACCAGCCCAAGTTCGTTCCCCAGCGCAGTACCACATTCTTTACGGATGGGCGCTCCGTACGCCCCCAGGTTGCGCACACCGTTGCTCGCGGCCAGTTGGACGAGGACCGGTATTTCTATACCGGCCTGATTGATGGCAAGGCAGCCGACTTGATGCCCTTCCCGGTCTCTATGCAGGTGCTGGCCCGGGGCCAGGAGCGGTTCAATATCTATTGCTCGCCCTGCCACTCCCGGGTGGGTAACGGCGCGGGAATGATCGTGCAGCGCGGGTATAAGCCGGCCGGCAACTTCCACTCTGCGCGCATTCTGGCCGAACCATTGGGCCACTATTTCTACGTTATGACTAACGGGTACGGAGCCATGCCGGATTATTCCGCACAGCTCACACCGGTTGACCGTTGGGCCGTGGCAGCCTATATCAGGGCGCTGCAAATCAGCCAAAACGCCAATGAATCTGAAGTTCCCGCCGGCGTCCAGGTAGAGAATCTTAAGGACATCGCCGAACGGGAAGGATTGCCCGCCTCATTTGCCCAGCCGTGGTCGCTGCCTACGGCGACGGCGGTTTCCGCACTGCCGCCCGATATCAGCCAAGGAACGCCGGGAATGGCGCCGGCCACCGGAGACAGCGCGATTCCGGCGATGAGTCAGCCCGGCGGCGGTGCCGCCACCAATGGCAATGCAGTGAAGCCCAAGGGCTTGAAACCGGTGACCAGGTAAAAGATATGGCTCACGAACACCACGCAAATGCGCTACCCGCCGAGCTGAACGCTCCGTTGCTGCTTAATCAGTGGCGACGCCGGGCGCTGGTCGTCGGCGCTATCTTCGCCGTGTTGTCCATTGTGCTGGCGCTGCTGGCGGCGACGGTTGACCACGACGGAATCAATCATCTGCTGCGCTCCTATCTGCTCGGTTTCATCATCTGTTGGGGCTTCACCGTGGGTGGCCTCGCGATGCTGATGGTCCAATACCTGACCGGCGGCAAATGGGGCTTGCTGGTGCGCCGTCCGCTGGAGGCGATGTCACGCTGCCTTCCTCTGGTGATCGTTCTGTTCCTCCCCATAGGCTTCTTCATGAAGACGCTGTATCTGTGGGCAAAATACAGCAACCCCGCGGAGGCGTTGCGCCAGCATCTGATCACCCACGATCAGGCGCGCGCGATCGCTTATAAGCACCCCATGCTGAGTATTCCCAGCGTCTGGATACAGGCCGCAGTTCTCTTCGCGATTTGGTTCATCTTCACGCACTTGCTGAATAAGTGGGGTCTGCAACGCGATGCCGACACCCATCCCAACGTTCGCTTCTGGCAGGTAAGGCTGGAGAATCTGAGCGGCTTCGGCGTCCTTGTCTACTCCATCACCATGTCCGTTGGTGCAATCGACTGGGTCATGTCGCTAGACCCAACCTGGTACTCGTCGATTTACGGCCTCATGTTCCTGGTTGCGCAGGGATACGCCGTTCTCGCCCTCGCCATCATCACGGTTCTTCGGCTTTCCCAAGCGGAACCGATGAAAACTGTGCTCCGCAAAACCGAGCAGCACGACCTGGGCAAACTGGCATTCGCCTTCGTCATGCTGAATATCTACCTCGCCTTCTCCCAATTTCTCATCATCTGGTCGGGTAACCTGCCGGATGAGATTCCCTGGTATCTCGACCGCATTCGCGGCGGCTGGGGCTGGATTGCTTCGCTGGATTTCGTATTTCATTGGCTCATCCCCTTTACGCTGCTGCTCTCGGCTGACCTCAAGCGCAACAAGGAGCGCCTGATCCTGGTGTGCAAGATAATGATCTTCGCCCGCTGCTGGGACACGTTCTGGCTGATTGAACCGAACTTCGCCGACGCCCGGCGCAACCTGCACTTCAGCTTCGGCATTCTGGAATACATGACTGTGCCCGTGGTCGTGATCGCAATATGGATGTGGTTCTATTTTGGCCAGCTGGAGAAGCGGCCGTTGATCCAGACCAACGATCCTCACCTGGAAGAGATTTTGGAGGCCGAACATGCCCACGCATGATCCCCCAGCACATGATCCCAATGAACCGCAAAGATCGCTAAGTGAATCTGTCGGTTACGAGATCACGGACGTCAATGTCAACGGCATCGTGGTTTTTCTCGCGTCGCTGGGCGCTTTCGTCGGAGTGTTCTTCATCTTTTGTTTTGGTATGGGCAAAGTCATTAACACCGCCATTCTGAAGAGCGATGGTCCGCCAAACAAATGGAACATGATCGGCTCTCAGCCTGGCGGCAAGCGTCAAGATCTGACATCGAATGCCGTAATGGAGCAACGGCAGTTGAATGAGATGGTGCAGCGCTTTCCCACGCCGCGGCTGCAAACCGACAACGGCAACGAGGAAACTGCGGAAATGCATTCCAGGGAAGATCTCCTGCTCGACCACTACAGCTGGATCGATCGCTCCAGCGGCAAAGTGCGCATTCCCATCGCTCGCGCGATGCAGTTGATTGCTGAGCGGCTCCCGGTCGCTCCCCCGGGGCCGACCGAACCGCTGATGGCGGGAGATAAGGCTCCGGTAGTGACTGCGCCGCTTACCGACGGATTCGCCCGGACTGGATACGAGCAACAGTATTTGGAAACTCTGCGGCAGCAGCAGATGCGGGGGGAGAAGCCGGGCGAGCAGGCGGCTCTGGGAGCGAATCGCTGAACTTCACTGCGAGCGCTCTCGACCGGTGTGTTGGATGATCAATAGCGAAGGGCTCGCGGGCGTGCCCGGTTCGAAGATACCATCGAGGTAGAAGTTTTGGCATGCAGATGAAAGCCACAATCCGGTTGTTGCT